>DATGUU010000001.1:0-3410 GCA_035301085.1 Pseudogracilibacillus sp.
AAAAGCTAAATTTAATCGCACTTCAAACTTTATTGAACTTGATAAGGGCCATGATTTTTATGCAGCGCAAACTTTATTAGCGCCAGATGGACGACGTATATTAATTGGTTGGATGGCAATGTGGGAAAATGAAATGCCTGAGCAAAAAGATGGTTGGTCTGGTGCATTAACACTACCTAGAGAATTAGTTTTAAATGGCGATCAAATGTACATGAAACCTATAAAAGAAGTGAATTCTTTGAGAAAAGATAGGAGTGATAACAAAAAGTTTCAATTAGACGAAGTACATTCAATTTCTAATATTACGGAACACAGTGAAATTGAGTTAGACCTTTCTATAAAAAGTAAAAATATTTATTTTAATATTTATTTTAAAGATAACCAAAACGCTTCTTTTTTAACTTTAAAATATTCAAAAAACAATTTTATTTTGGCTGGCATAGATACAAGCGATCAACGATATGCGACAAGCAACTTAACGGAGAAAATTGAAATGCGTATATTTATTGATAAAAGCTCCATTGAAATATTTATAAATGACGGTGAAGTAGTATTTACAGAGCGTTATTACATGGAAGGCGATCCTATAGTTCAAATAGAAGGGTCTAGTGATATTATTGTACATGAAACCGTTTATCAACTGGAAAACAATGCGGTTAAATATTAATTAATAAAGAATGGCAGATGTATTAGCATCTGCCATTCTTTATATGTATATACTTTTAATTGTTTATTTATTAAACTGTATTTAACAATATTTATCATTTTTACTAGGGGTGCTAATATGAAACCTAAGTTAGAGGATGTTGCTAAACTTGCAAATGTCTCGAAAACAACTGTTTCTCGTGTTTTAAATAATCGTGGATACTTAAGTCAAAAGACTATAGATAAAGTAAACAAAGCAATGAAAGCGTTGGATTATCAACCTAATTCAGCAGCACGTCAGCTATTTCAACAAGAAACAAAAATTATTGGACTTCTTTTTCCAACTGTGGCTAATCCCTTTTTTGGTGAGATCATTCAAGAACTTGAGCGCAAATTGTATAAACAAGGTTATAAAGTAATTATTGGTAATTCTATGAACGACTCAGAAAAAGAAGAACATTATCTAAATCAATTATTATCTAACCAAGTAGATGGTTTGATTGTTGGTACTCATAATAGGGGAATTCAACAGTATAAAAAAAATAATTTACCTATTGTTGCAATTGATCGTTTTATGAATGAAGATATTCCAATCATTGAATCAGATAACTATCGCGGGGGGCAAATAGCAACTTCAAGATTAATTGAAAAAGGCGCTAGAAAGATTGTTCATACTACTGGTCCAACGGAACTCGAAACGCCAGCTCATCGTAGAACGCAAGCTTATATAGAAACAATGAAAAAAAGTGATTTAGAACCTATTATCTATCACTTAGATTTTAATATAAGTTATGAAGAGAAAAGCAAAATTTTTCGTCGCATCTTTAATGAACAACCTGCTCTTGATGGTATTTTCGCATCAAATGATGTTGATGCAATTATGCTAATGCAAATTGCACAATTATTGGATAAACGTATACCTGAAGATATTAAAATCATTGGTTACGATGGCACCGAATTAATAAGAAATTTATATCCCAATTTAACAACAATTGTACAGCCTATTACAAAAATAACAGACAAAGCACTTGAGGTTTTAAATCAACGATTGAAACTTCAAGAAACTAATAATGAGTATGTTCTTGATGTATCTCTTTGGGAAGGCACATCAAGTTAATTAGTAGCTTATTTTCCTGAATTAAATCTAATTATTGTGTATTTAGAATTCTCCCTAGCCACATAATTTCTATCCTATTACTTCTACTCCTGAGTCGAGTAAAAGTAATAGCCTAGTTGAATAACTTGCTAAAAGAAAAAGAGGTGCCCAATGGGTATGACTAATTAGAGTACACTCTAATTAGTCATAAATATTTTTTGTTTCACTTGCTAATTTATCCTGTGTAATCTATTAATGGTAATAGATTTACTTTATAAAGGACGGGATTGAAATTTTTTGATTGGAGGGAATAAAGTGAATATTAACAGTCAAAATACAGTTATGTCGGTTAATGCATCGATGAAAATTTTCAAAGCTCAAGCAATACCTGGAAATTTAATGCTACTAAGCGATAGAATATGTTTTCAAGCTAGTGGATTGTTAAAGGGCACTGAAGTTAAAGATACTTTTTCTTTTGAAGAAATTAAAAAAATTAAAGTTGGATTTTCGATTGCTCCATTTAGAATTGTTATTATATTAAATGATGGAGATAATTGGATATTTGATCAAGTGAATCGTAAAGATGCTAAAAAGTTTGCTGAGCTTTATGAAACAATTAATAGCAATTAATTATGATTTGAGATAGTTAAATCGATTGATATCGCTCTTATTAAACCTAATGAAATTAAAAAAATCTCCGTGAAAAGTGTCTTTTTACGGAGATTTTTCAATTATAGGGTATATTAAAACTTTAATTTAGTACTTTATATTTTTCTGAATTCTTTAATAATCCTATATACTGTAGAACGACTCACTCCTGTTTGTTTAGCAATTTCTTCACCCGTAAATTTTTGTTCATCGTATAAGAATTTAATCTCTCTTTTCTTATGGTCGGGTAATGAAGGTCGACCACCTTTACGTCCTCTTGCTCGCGCTGCTTCTAGACCTTTTTTAGTTCGTTCACTTAACAAGTTAGCTTCAAGTTCAGCGAATGCACTCATCATGGTAAAGAACATTTTGCCCATCGCATCTTTGGTTGATACGTTCATATCAATAATATGTAAATCAATGCCGTTTTCGTCCAACCATTGCGATAGTTCAATTAACTGTTTTGTTGTACGTCCAAGGCGATCTAGTTTATAGATAACTAGGATATCTCCTTCACGTAAATAGTCTAAACACTTATCAAGTTCCGTTCTTTTAGTTTTACGACCACTCGCTTTCTCACTAAAGATACGTTCACAACCGTATTCCTCAAGTGTATCAATCTGTCCATCAAGACTTTGATCTTGTGTTGATACACGTGCATAACCAATTTTAGCCATTTGAATACCACCTCTTTTAATCGTTTTATGGGTACTTATTAATGAAATCTAGTTCTCGATGCAAATAAACGCGTCTCTTATCGTCTAAAAACTCGTAACTTTTGATATTTATGCTACATTGATTATAACACAAGTTTAGAAACTGAAATATGTAAGAAAAACCTCTTAATTCATAGTTAAGAGGTTTTGTGTCAAAAACGAACGGTTCTGTTGCAAAGTTGAATTTATAGTATAATTTTAACAAAAAGGAGTCTTCTGTATGAACTATTTCAGATATAAACAATTTAACAAAGATGTTATCACTGTAGCCGTTGGCTACTATCTAAGATATGCATTGAGTTATC
>DATGUU010000002.1:0-3224 GCA_035301085.1 Pseudogracilibacillus sp.
ATAAACGTGGGTTTAGAATTGCTGTACATGGTAACGGAGATCGCGCAATTGGGTCCATATTAGATGCATTCGAATACGCTTTAAATCAATTCCCGCGTGATGATCACCGCCATCGTATTGAGCATGTACAAACAGCAACAACCGAAGACTTAGACAGAATGCAAAAACTGGGGGTTGCAGGTTCTTTCTTCATTAATCATGTTTATTACTGGGGAGACCGCCATGAACAAATATTTTTAGGGCCAGATAGAGCTCGTCGCATTAGCCCATTGAAAGATGCTTTCGATCGAGAATTATTATTTACATTACATTCAGATTGTCCTGTGACGCCTATTTCTCCCCTATTTCTTATTTGGTCAGCTGTCAATCGAATGACAAGAGAAGGTAACATCTTAGGGTCGGATCAACGGATTGATGTTTTAACAGCACTAAGAGCTATGACGATTGATGGCGCTAGAATTAACTTTGATGAACAAAATTCAGGTAGTATTGAACAAAATAAAGATGCAGATTTTACTATCCTTTCAGCCAATCCATTAGAAATAGAACCTCTCGAAATTAAAGATATCGAAGTGTTAGGTACTATTATTGATGGAGACGTCGTATATAGAAAAACAGACGTATCATATAACCATTAAAATTTGGTGTTTCAATAGCATTTAGTGGGTTTTCGAAATCCAACTAAATTTATCATTAACTCGCCTAATCCAAGTCGTCAGAAGTCAATATCCATAAATACTTACAAATGATATAATATAAAAGTCGTCGTTTTACTTCTGTGTTTTAACTAACATGGAAGGAGGTGACACCATGTTAAACACTCTATTTGTAGCACTTATAGCGCCTATCATAGTAGGAGTTATAATCACGTTGTTTTCACATTGGTTAAATAAACGTGATAAATAATCCGACGGCGACATAACCAATACACCAAAAAGAGCCCGATAACTACGGACATAGTTATCGGGCTCGGTGTTTACCATGTAAACACTCTATTTGTTAATTACATTATAACATCATAGCGAGTGGTATGGCAAAAGCTTCAAAAATCAATTCAATATAACAATCGGAATAAAGCAATTTTGATTAATAAGTTCTTACTTTTGGCGCTTTATAATTTTTTATAAACGCTTCAATTTCTTTGAAAGATTTTGAAAATAATATTTCGTTTCTGTCTTCTTGAGATAAAAATTGGTTGGAAACCATTTGGTCATAAAATTGTTCAATTCCAGCTTGAATTACTTCTTTGAAAATTTGTGATGTAATAAGTTAGAAATTAATATGTTATTTTCCTTATTGATATCATTTATCTTTAATATAATAGCATCTATTTCTGAGTCACTTAATTCTGAATCGTAGGAAATATCAACTGGAGTTAAATTATTGTTATTTTCTTTAATTGCTTTAATCATAATATTTTTTAAAATTTCTTCTAGTCTTCCTGGCTCTAATAATGCTTTATTAACCATTGTATCTACTCCTTTTTTAATGTATTTATTATCTACCCCTTTTTTATGATTCTATACACTGAGTGTCCCTTAACTCATATACGCTAATTTATTATTCATAATATGTATAAATGTCGTCGTTTCTAGAGCGTTAATAATTTCAGTTCTTACAATATCTAATTATATAAGCTAGAATCACTTTTCAAATTCATTAGATAATGTTATATTTAAAATAGTTAGCCCCCTAATTATTTTAAAGGAGTGTTTTATATTGTCAGATTTTTATTTGTATGACAGTCCTTCTGTTGAAAAGTTAGAAAATTTAAAGAAAATTTATACTAACTTAAACATTACTTCGGTACTTACTTATTTTGAAATTCAAAAGGCTTATAAGAATATAAAATTAAATCATGACGCCCTTTTTCAAAAATTTGAGTTGTCTGAAAGCAAATTTACAATAATGATGTTGTTATCATATGAGAAAAATATGATTTTATCCCCCTCAGATTTAGCACACAAAATTGGTAGCAAAAAGTCAACCATCACAGGTGTTTTAAAAGGATTAGAAAAACAAAATTGGATTAGCAGGATTAAAGTACTCAAAGATAAAAGGACCAATTATGTTCAATTAACAAGCGAGGGTTTAAACAAATTAAAAGCGTTCTTGCCATACAATTATGAATTAGTCTCAAATATTTTTGAAAATTTTAGCGAAACAGAAAAAGAACAACTGTATTATCTAGCGAATAAACTTAAAATCAATTTAGAAAAGGATGTTTTTTTATGAACAAGGTAGAATTTTTAGAAACATTTTTAAGTTTTTATATTGATGATCACGAAGTACTTAAAGACATGAAAAATGGAGAAGGTAAATATATAGTTATTGACGTTCGAAATGCGCCAAGAGAATTTAAGCAAGATAAAATCAAAAATTCCATTGAAATACCTGTTAAAGATTTGAAAAAACAATTGGGTAATTTATCTAAAGATAAGGCATATGTAGTTTACGATTGGACGGGCGGAACAATTTTAGGTAAAAAAGCTTTATTAGAACTTTACAAAAATGGATATGAAGCTTACGAATTAGCTGGTGCTTTAGAAGGATGGAAAGGTATGAATTTACCTTTAGAAAATGTATAGTTTAAAACATTATCGATTCAAAATTAGATTTTCTCGAACTGTTATGTTTTATACAGCAAATTCACTTTTAATTTAACACATTTCAACTTATCGGAAGTGCATATGCTTATATATTTACAGATGATATAATAGAGTGAAGTCGCCTATCTCTCAGGCGTCTATTTGACGTAGAGAGGAGGTGCAGAAAATGACAGATATTCTTGTTAACATCATGACCACAGTAGTAAGTGGTTGTACTGTCACATTATTTGCGTATTCGCTTCGCAAACGTGACGATAAGTAAATAGGCGACTAAGCCACACTAAAAAGCCCCTCACTACCACTAATAGTGAGGGGCTTGGTGCATCAAATGCGGATATCCTTGTTAATTGCATTATAACATTGTAGGGGATAGGAATGCAAAAAGTTATTTGAAGAAGTTTCGCGTTTTATATCAACCGGTTGACATAAAATGTGAAACCGTATACAATTTTGTAAGAAAACGTTTTCTGAATCGTATTTTATTGAGAGGTAATTTTATAATGAATAAACAAAAATCGTTCAAATTATTTAAGAATCAATCATATCTACAAACGTCACTTACATTAATGCTATTTTTTGCATCTTGGGCTATTTGGTGGTCTTTTTTTCAAATAT
>DATGUU010000003.1:0-14356 GCA_035301085.1 Pseudogracilibacillus sp.
GCTTCTTCTACTTCGTCTAATGTAAATGTATGACCAACGACTGGACGTATATCGTGTTCTTCCATAAATCCAAGTAATGCTTTTAATTCTTCTTTACTCCCCATTGTTGATCCTAGTAATTTATATTGTCCGTAAAAGAAAGCTCGAATATCTAGGTTAACAGTATCTTCTGTTGTAGCACCAAAGACAACCATTCTACCACCTTGTTTTAACACTTCAAGTGAGCGATTAAATGTCGCACGACCGACACTATCAATAACTAAGTCAATCGTCTCGTCTTCTAATTCTTTTACCCAATCACTTGCTGTATCAAGTACTAAATCAGCTCCAAGTGATTTTGCTTGCTTACGTTTCTCTTCACTTCTTGATGTAACAATGACTCTTGCTCCAGCAGCTTTAGCAAATTGAATAATATACGTTGCAACACCACTACTTGCCCCGGGGACAAATAAAGTTTCGCCTTTTTGAATTTCACCCTTGGTGAACAAGGCACGGTAACCTGTTAGTGAAGCAAGCGCCAGTACTCCTGCTTCTTCCCAAGTCAAATACTCAGGTTTAGCTTCCACTTGATTAGCTGCGATAACAATTTTTTCTGCAATTGTCCCGTGATCTGGCATTCCTAAAATATCGAACCCTTCAGGTGGTGCATCGCTATTTTTCTCCCATCTTAAAGCAGGGTTAATAATAACTTCATCACCTACTGACACTTCTGTTACGTTTTTACCGACTGATTCAATCACACCTGCTCCATCCGAACCCAAAATAACTGGCTCTTTTTGATCTTTAATCCGGTTTGGTACAGCAATATCTCGTCGGTTTAAACCAGCTACTTTAAGCGCAACGATAACTTCATCATCACCTGCTATTGGTGTTGTCATGTCTTTTAATTTTAGTTGACCTTTTTCTGTTACATATGCTTTCATCAATCATCTCAACCTTCTTTCTTTAAATAAGTACTAAATTCCTCTAACTGTTCTCGTGTTGTAATGTCGTAAGGGAAAAATGGTATATAGATTAACTCTTGTGATTTAAACGTTTCTTTTATTTCCTCTAGATAAGGTGCTTCATGTTCTTTTCTTTGTTGAAAAAACCCACCATCTTCATCCCCTGGTAAAACACGATTAATAATCAATGTTCGTACATGTAAATGATATTGATCTAACATCTCTATTGCATTCTTTGTTTCAATAATGGGTAGTTTTTCTGGGTTTAAAACAAAAATAAAACCAGTCTTTTCACCATCTAACATGATTTCACGTGCTTTTTTAAAACGCGTTTGTCTTTCTAAAAGCACATCAAAGATAGGATCATCTGCTGGTTCACCATCATGTAATAACCGTGTATATGTTTCTTGTGTTTTTCCTCGTTTACTTAATAAACCTTCAATCCAAATACCCATAAGTTCGGGTAGCGATAAAAGGCGAATTGTATGGCCCGTTGGAGCAGTATCAAATACCAGTTTATCATAGTTAGCGCTTTCTTCAATGATAATCGAAATTAATTTATCAAATAAAGCTGCTTCATCAGCTCCAGGTGATGCTTTAGCTGTGTCTATTTGTCTGTGAACTTCTTCCATCATTGTAGGATGTACGGTTCCTTTTATATTCTCTTTAACACTTTTGATGTATGTTTCTGTTTCTTTTTCTGGATCAATTTCAAGTGCATCTAAATTATCATCTACAGTCGTTATTCTTCCACCGACTTTTTGGTCAAAAATATGACCTATATTATGTGCTGGATCTGTTGAAATTAACAACGTTTTAAAGCCTCTTTTAGCCGATTCTAATGCGAGCGCAACAGATGATGTTGATTTACCGACTCCACCTTTTCCACCAACGAAAATAATTTTTTTATTAAAAATATCCATTCAATCACCTTCTAATTTCATCATTTTAACAACAACGAATACCCGTCATTGGTGATTCATCCATCCCCATACGCAAATGCCATTCGTGAAATTCTTCTATCATATACGGATAAAGTTCTAAGGTGTAATAAAAAACAGGGTTAGGTATCCCTATCATTTCTGAGTACAATAAGAGAAAAAACAAATCATCTTGAGCACGTAATTCACGAGCAATTTCTTGCCGGTGTGGCATGCTAAGTACTTCTTCATAAAAACGAATTAATCGCTTTACTTGATCAAGCATTTTTTCTCATCCTTTCATTAAGGAAAGGACTAATATCGCATCAGAAAATGATACATTCTATTAGTCCTTTCTGTTATTTTATACTTTTAATCATCTTTTAAAGGCAACTCTTTGTCACGTGTTAATGTCGATAGAGCAGTGATGGAAATCCAGATTCCAAACACAAAGATAATTGCCCCGAAAACAAATAATAAATTGTTTTGATTTGAACCAAACCAAGACCATTGTAGAACAACTTGTTGGAACATGGCATATAAGGTTGTTCCTAATACAAAGAACATTGGAACAATCGAAATGGCATAGTTTCGACCAAGTCGCTTTAACCAAACTGAAATAAGTAATAAACTTATTGCTGCTAACAACTGATTAGCTGTACCAAATAAAGGCCATAGTAAGTAACCACCTGAACCAAATCCTTGTGGTCCTTCTGGTAATAAAACAAGTGCAGCACTTGAAACAACAGCAATTGTTGTTGCAACATGTTTTTTAGCTAAAACTGGCATCTTATATTCCATTCCTAGCTCTGCGATAATATAACGCATTAAGCGAACAGATGTATCTAATGTTGTTGCTGCAAAACTAACAACAATAATCGAAACAATTGTTGTTGAAATATCTGCTGGAATCATTAAACCATTCGCTAGATTAGCTGCACCTTCAACAAACACACCTAAACCTACACCATTTGCTTCTGTAAAACTTGAATAGGTCGCTAAAAAATCAGCTTTAGATGAGAATAGTGTTACTACTGCTAGAATTGAAATTAATGCTAAAATACCTTCTCCTACTGCACCTAAATATCCAACAAATCGAGCATCTGTTTCTTTATTTAATTGCTTTGAAGATGTTCCTGATGAAACAAGTCCATGGAATCCTGAAATGGCACCACAGGCAATCGTAATAAATAGGAGTGGGAACCAAGAAACATCAGTTGTTATATTTGTTACAGGTGCTGTAATCGTTGGATTTGTAAATGCTAATCCTAAATATAAAATTAATAATCCAACAATTAATTGGTGTGAGTTAATAAAATCTCTTGGCTGTAATAGCTTCCATACTGGAAGTGTTGATGCAATATAAACATAAATCATTAATATAATAATCCAAATGAAAAATGCTGTACCAACAGACGAAAGACCAAACCATCCAGCAGCGGCTTCACCGCCAAAATATTGAACAATATCAATTTGTAAAAATTCAACTCGACTCGACACAATTGCCATGAGGTACATCAATGCTAAAGCAATGAGGGATGGCACTAACATTTTTCCATTCTTTTTATAAACTGAGTGACCAATCCATAGTGCTAATGGAATTTGAATAAAGACAGGAACAACACTCGCAGGGAAAGTAATAAATAAATTCGAAATAACCCAAGCAAAAACTGCGTTAATCATTAAGACTAGAATAAGTATAATAAATAAAAATAAGACCTTTGCACGTTGACCAATGAGTCGGTGTGCTAATGTTCCCATTGATTGTCCTTTGTTTCTTACTGAAACAACTAATGTTCCAAAATCATGCACTCCTGCTGCAAACACAGTTCCTAAAATAACCCATAATACAGCGGGTAACCAGCCCCAATAAACAGCAATTGCCGGTCCTAATATCGGTGCCGCACCTGCAACAGAAGTAAAGTGGTGACCCCATAAAACAAATTTATTAGTAGGGACAAAATCCACACCATCTTTATACTTGTGTGCTGGTGTAACATAATTTGGATCTAATCTAAATATTCTTTCTGCAATAAATTTAGAATAATAGCGGTAACCCAATGCAAATACAACCAATCCTAATACTGCCACTAACAAAGCATTCATTGACATGCCCCCTTATTTAAAGTGCTTAAAATTTGAATCTATCTTTTATTTTCACTCCTTTAAATAGCAAATTTTGTTTCTACTTAATGTAGAATTTTATCATTATTTTCTGATAATTTCAAATACTCTTTATATTAGTATTGAGCATAAAAAAACTTTTGCTTAAGTGTCACTCGCTAATTTAGGGAGTTAGACACTCTTGCAAAAGTTTTAAAACATTTGATAACCACTTTTTCTTAAAGCACGCATTACAATACCTGCAACAATCGTACCAATAAATCCAAATATTAAATTTATTGCTTCAACTAAAGTCATTCGTGTAAATATATCAATTATTGCTGGAAAGGCATTATTTGGTTCTGTGAAATATTCAAAAAACGAATAATCTCCAACTATAATAATGATAATGATAGGATATAATAAAGTAACTATCCAGGTTTGCCTTACTAACATGTTTATTATAAATGCTATTCCAAAAAACAAAACAAAAAATAACAATGAGCCTACAATAAGTTGTACAATTCCAATCACTCGATACAAACCCCTTTCAATTCCAACTTATATTTTATAGATTTTATGCAAAAATTGCAAAGACTTACACCTTAGATCATCCTTTGTTTCATAATACAAGGCTAATTAGTTTATGGTAGAATAGATTTAATGTAAAATGTAGTTACTTGAGTGGAGGAGATTTAATGAATAAAGATATCTATGATGTAACAATTATAGGTGCAGGACCTGCGGGATTATTCACTGCTTTTTATGGTGGTATGCGTCAAGCAAAGGTAAAAATTATTGAAAGCTTACCTCATGTTGGTGGACAATTAACCGCACTGTACCCTGAAAAATATATTTACGATGTTGCTGGTTTTCCTAAGATAAAAGCACAAGAATTAGTTGATAATTTAACTGAACAATTAAATATTTTTGATTCGACAATTGTTTTAAATCAAACAATTGAAACTGTTGAAAAAGATGATGAAGATATTTTTGAATTAACTTCCCACACAGGTGAAGTCCATTATTCAAAAACTATTATTATCACGGCTGGTAATGGTGCCTTCCAACCACGCCGCTTAAATATAAATGCAAGCGAAGATTTTGAAAATGTAAACTTACACTATTATGTTGATGATATGAATCGTTATGCAGATGAACATGTGATGCTTCTAGGTGGTGGTGACTCCGCTGTTGATTGGGCATTAATGTTAGAACCTATAGCAAAACAAGTCACACTCGTTCATCGCCGTAATCAATTTAGAGCTCATGAACATAGTATCGAGAAATTAAAAGCGTCCAGCGTTAATATATTAACACCTTTTGTTCCAACTGATATTGAAGGTGATGATAAAATTCAACGTGTTGTTTTACAAGAAGCACGTGGTGAAAAAATCATGACACTAGATGTTGATTCAGTTTTATGTAACTATGGATTCGTTTCTAAACTAGGTCCAATTAAAAATTGGGGACTTGATATTGAACGTAACAGTATTGTTGTTAACCAAAAAATGGAAACAAATATTCCCGGTATTTATGCGGTTGGCGATATCAATATTTTCCCTGGTAAAGTTAAATTAATCGCAACTGGCTTTGGCGAAGGACCAACTGCCATTAACAATGCGATGCAATATTTAGATCCAACAGCACGCATTCAACCAAGACATTCTACAAGTATGTTTTAATTTAGTAGACAGGAGAATTTAGAATGAAAAAATCAATGCCTTTAGGCGATTTATTAGCTGGTTTATTTTCAGTAAATGAAGCTGATAAAAACATAAACATTACTGGTATTTCAATTGATAACCGAGATGTTCAACCAGGTGATTTATTTATTTTTCATAAAGGTGATCACTTTGATCCTCATACAAAGTTTAGAGAAATTGAAAAAAAAGCACACGCATTTATCAGTGAAACGCCATTAGATACAAATTTACCGAATTATTTAATCGATAATACAAATGATGTTATTGGCCTGATAGCTGCTCGCTTTTATGATAATCCAACGGAATCGATGACTAACGTAGCCATTACAGGTACTAACGGTAAAACGAGTGTAATGAAGCTTATTTCACATCTACTTAGCACAACTGATAAGTCTGTCGCTGATATTGGTACAAATGGTATTTTCTTAAATAATCAGGAATTTGAAACAAATACGAAAACACCAACGACTCCGCCACCACTTGAATTACAAAAAATTGCAACCGAATTACAAAAACAAAACAATGATTATTTACTCATGGAAGTGACAAGTCATGGACTTGATATGGGACGTACGCTTGGAATAAATTTCAAATATCGTTTATTTACTAATTTAAGTAAAGATCATTTAGATTATCATAAAACGATGGATGAATATCTCAATGCTAAAAAAATTCTTTTTGATACTGCAAAAGCAGATGAAATAGCAATAGTTAATGCTGATTCAAAATATAGCAAACAAATTATATCAGATACTAAAGCAGAAATTATTACGTATGCACTTGATGCACCGGCTGACTTTAAAGCAATAAACATTGAAGAAGATCAATTCAGCACACGTTTTGATTTAATATTTGAGGATAAACAAATTGCTTTTGAAACTGAATTAATTGGTAGATACAACTTATATAATATACTTGCAGCTGTTATTGTTGCTTACCAAGAAGGATTAACTTTAGAAGAGATTCAAACAAGTATTAAAAGCTTTAAAGGAATTAAAGGTCGTTTAGAAAGGGTCGAATCGAGCAATGTGTTCATTGACTATGCTCATACACCTGATGCTTTAGAAAATGTGTTAAAGACTGTTTCTAAAGTCACTACAGGTAAAGTCATCTCTGTTTTTGGTGCAGGTGGTGACCGGGACAAAACAAAACGTCCTGAGATGGGATTAATTGCTGAAACATATAGCGATATTCCAATTGTTACTTCTGATAACCCAAGAACTGAAGATCCACAGCTAATTATCAAAGATATTGTTGCTGGAATGAATAAAGAACCCTTAATTTATGAAAGTAGAAAAAACGCCATTAAAGAAGCAATTAATCTTGCTCAAGCAAATGATATTGTAATTATTGCTGGTAAAGGGCAAGAAGAATATCAGGAAATTAACGGTGTACGTTATGATTTTAGTGATTATAAAATTGCTCAAGCTTTTTTAAATGAAAAATAATCTACAAACCGATTAGTGATTGCTTATAAATCACTAATCGGTTTTATCTTTTAAAATAATTATCTATTTATAATATAAGTTTAGTGTTAATTAACACAGATAGGAAAATATAGATGACAATGAAAACATTTATTAACTATGGACTTAGAGTGACAATTTTACTTTACACACTGATTCATATTGTTACTTCATTTAATGAACAATCCTTATTGATGCAATTACTCTCATATATAGGTTTAGCAATTATTATCTTTAGCATGTTAGCTATTCCACTTCGTGATTTTAAATTGCCACTATTTATTTTGCTGATTGCTATTATTATATTGTTTTATTCTCAAACAAATATTTTTAGTGGTATTTTATTAGGTGTCCAACAAATGCGTAATGTTATTGGTATTCTTGTTATTATTCCTTTAATTAGTTGGGTCTTACAAGAAGAACCTTATATTGAAGATATGATGAGTGTCTTTCATAATTTTATTAATACAAGTAAAAAATTTTATTTTACAATGATCTCTTTGACGCAAGTACTTACTTATTTTTTACTTTTTGGTTCAATTAATATGATGTATCAATTTATCGACATCATTTTAAAAGATCAAAAAAGCGAAATCTGGCAACGGTATAAAGGTACTGCTTTATTACGTGGATATGGATTATCTACTTTATGGGTGATTACTGTTCCGAGTTTTATTGTCGTTGTTGATACGTTAGGAGCATCTATTTATATTTCAATTGCTCAAGGTTTTGGCATTGCTTTAGTTGGAACCATTTTAGCTGTCTTATTCGTCGCACCAACTGAAAGAAAACATAATTTAAATATTACACCTATCTTACAAACAGAAATAAATAATGTTTTATTAACTGCTTCAACAGATATTAAAACACGTAAACGAAATGTAATTGAATTCTTTTTATTATTCTTTAGTTTGTTTGGTGCTATATTTTTCATCTATAGCATTTGGAATATCCCGTTAATGACTTTGATTCCTCTTACTATTATTGGCTGGATTATAACTTTTTATTTATATAAACAGAGAATGTATAAACTTAAATCAATTGCTAAACAATATTTCTCAAATGAACTTGGTAAAAAAGCTTATCAAGTAGCGTTAATGCTTTCAATTGGTACACTCATTTATTCCCTCAATCAAACTAATTTCGCAGAAAATGTTGTTGGAGGTTTAAATGCGATTGAAAATGTAGTTTCTTGGTTGAATCCACTTTATTTACTACCTTTTATTGTTATTATTTTAGGTTTAATGGGACTTGGACCATTAACGGTTATGGTTTTAGTTGCCGGTATTTTAGAAAGTCTCAATTTACCTTATCCACCTGAACTCATTGTGCTTTCGATTACATCAGGTAGTGTTATTTCAATTTTAATTTCCCCTGTATTAATGCCTTTAATTGTCTTAAGTGATTCTAATGGCCTTAACTTATTCACAAACGGGATTAAATCTAATTGGAAATATGCGTTTGCTTTTTTCATTGTCACGCAAATTTATATTCAAATAATGATGCATATTTGGTAAAAAAAAGATCAATTCGATTAATCGAATTGATCTTTTTTATCAGCTAATTTCCTCTTGATAAGTTGGTTGTTTCCAAAAATAGGTTAAGCCAATTCCAACGATGAGTGCAAGTGCCGTGAAATAAAATGGATAATCTAAATTAATATCAAATAAAATCCCACCTACAATAGGACCAAACATATTACCAAAGCTTGTAAACATTGAATTCATTCCACTAACAAATCCTTGTTCATTTCCTGCAACTTTTGATAAATAAGAAGTCACAGCTGGTCGCATTAAATCAAACCCAACAAAAATAAAAATTGTAGCAAGTAAAATATTAAAATAAGAATTGACCATCGTTGTTACAACAACTAAGATAGCTGAAAAAATAAATGAATAGCGAATTAATTTAACTTCACCAAATTTTTGTGTTAATCGGTCAAAAAGAAATACTTGCGCAAGTGCACCAACTAAACCACCACCAGTGATAATAATTGCAATATCTTTTGGCGTGAAACCAAATTTACGGTCTACAAATAAACTAAATAAAGAATCAAATGCTGCCAAGCCAAATTGAGCTATGAAAATAATCAGAAAAGCTAAAAAATATAAGGGATTAAATATGCGTCCTAACCCAGATGTTTTTGCTTCAATCACTGCTGATTTATAGCGTTCAGGTTCTTTCAGTAAGATAAGTGATGCTAGCGCTGAGATTAAAGCGACAACTGCAGCAGCAAAAAAAGGGACTCTTGTTCCTAGTTCTGCTAAAAATCCACCAATCCCTGGTCCAATAATAAATCCAGTAGATATTGCTGCTGACATATATCCCATTGCTCGTGATCTCATCTCCATCGTGGTAATATCTGCAATAAAAGCAGTTACTGCTGGCATAATAAATGCAGCACTGACACCACCTAATAATCTCGAGATAAATAAAACTTCTACAGTCTTTCCAAGACCAAATAAAAACTCAGAAAAACTAAAGATAAGCAAACCAATCACAATCATTGTTTTTCTGCCATATTGATCTACCCACTTACCTGAAAGTGGGGAAACAAGCAATTGACTAATTGCAAAGGCCGACACTAAATAACCTACCATCTTACCAGATAAATTTAATTCATTCATAATCGTCGGTAGTACTGGTATAACTAAACCAATACCTAAAAACGCAATGAATAAATTCGTCAATAATAAAGCTAATGACATATTTTTACTCAATTCCCCACCCCCATATTTATATGTGTACCCCACGGTATAAAATACAATTTATAAAATCACTTCGAAATTATACTACTTATTGTTTCTAAAGGCGAATAATTACTTTCAAATAAAAAAGGTTCCACATTAAATGTGGAACCTTTTTAGCATCTATATTAATAATTAAATGTATTACTTATTTACATTTCTCAATTTCACCTTTATATTCTTCTGGTCTAAACGATGAGCCACAACCACATGAATAAGCTGCTTGTGGATTCTTAATACTAAAACCGCCACCTAGTAAGTTCTCTTTAAAGTCAATTTCTGTGTCTTCTAGCATTGGAATATCTTGTTTAAAAATGACTACTGGAATATCATTGATGACTTCCATGACATCTAATTCTTCATTATATTCTTCTTCAAATCCGAGTGCATAAGAAAGCCCACTACATCCGCCACCTTTTACACCGAATCTTAATTTAGCATTCTCTGGTTCATCTTTCATCATTTCTTTTATTTGTGTACGTGCATTATCTGTTATTGTTATAATCATCTTATACCCTCCTTTATTATAACTCTCCTGTATTTCAAGTATACAAACTGTAGAAGAGTCAAGCAACTGATTCGATTCATTTCATTTTTATGATTGATTTAAATTCTCAATTAGAGCTGTTTTGTTTTACAATTTTGTTAAAAGAGTCTAAAATAGGAATAAGTCGACCTTTTAAATAATTCATTTAATATATTAGCCAATCTTTTTTCGAAAGGGGTTTTAATAATGCATGAACAAGTTCAAGAAGTACTAAATAAATTACGTCCCTTCCTTTTACGTGATGGGGGAGACGTTGAGTTAATTGATGTTGAAGATGGTGTTGTTTTATTACGTTTGATGGGGGCTTGTGGAAATTGTCCAAGCTCTGCTATTACATTAAAAGCTGGTATTGAACGTGCTTTAACATCTGAGGTTCCTGGGATTAAAGAAATTGAACAAGTCTTTTAATTAAAAGAATCAGACAAGATCTTGTCTGATTCTTTTTTATATTTCAGTTAATGGTTTCTCACCTGATAGAACTGCTACAATATTTTTAAAACATAAATCAATCATTTTTTCTCGTGTTTCAACACTTGCAGAACCAATATGAGGTAGTGCAACCACGTTTTGTAATTTAAGTAATGGGTGATTATTTTGTATGGGTTCTTTTTCAAACACATCTAATCCAGCTGCTTGAATATCACCTGAATCAAGGGCGTCATACAAATCCTTTTCATTTACAACACCACCACGTGATGCATTAATAAATATCGCAGATTTCTTCATTTTTTTAAACACACTTCGATTAAACGTTTCTTTTGTTTCTGTTGTAAGAGGTAATAATGAAACAACAAAATCTGCTTCTTCTATTAATTCATTAAATGTTTTATATTCTGCATTGACAACTGCTTCAAAATCTTCTTTACGACTACGATTATGATAAATAACTTTCATATTAAACCCTTTTGCTCTTTTAGCAACAGCCTCACCAATTCGTCCCATTCCGACAATACCAATTGTCTTATGGTGTATGTCAGTGCCTGCTAACATAAAAGGTGCCCAATTTTTCCAATTATTATCTTGAATACATTGATATCCTTCAATTAAACGTCTAGCCGTTGCCATTAATAAAGCAAATGTTAAATCAGCTGTCGTTTCAGTTAAAACATCAGGTGTATTTGTAACAGGTACATTATATTCACGTGCAACTGCTAAATCAATATTATCAAAACCAACTGCTAGATTACTAACGACTTTTAAGTTTTTACCAGCATCAAATAATTCTCGATCAATTTGTTCAGATAACGTTGAAAACAAGGCATCAGCATGTACTACTTCTTTTAATAAAATTTCTCTTGGTACAGGAGTTTCTGCTTCTTGCCACATCTTAATATCATACTTTTCTGCATAAGGTTTAATAATATAATCTGGTAATTTTCTAGTAATATATATTCTCTGTTTCATAGTCAACCTCCTTTGTTTTATCTTATATCCTATCATATCTAAATGATTCATGCTTCCCACATTTTCCAAGTCATGATAAACTAAGGTAAGTATACACAAGAAAGTGGTGACATTTTTGAAAAAATTAGAAAAACAAAGTGAACTTGAAAAAGAAGCGAGAAAAATGCTTGAATTTCGTAATGTTTCACTTAACGATATTGCTGAACTTGTTTTTTATCTTCAAGCACAATATCAAGATAATTTAACAATGGAAGAATGTTTACATAATGTTAATAGAGTTTTATCAAAACGTGAAGTGCAACATGCCGTTCTTACAGGAATAGAACTAGACATATTAGCTGAAAAAGGTTTATTATCAGAACCTTTACAAGATATCATTCATCGTGATGAGGGACTGTATGGAATTGATGAAGTTATCGCCTTATCAATTGTTAATGTATATGGATCAATTGGTTTTACAAGCTATGGTTTCATTGATAAACAAAAGCCTGGCATATTAAAAAAATTAAATGATCATAGTTCAGGAGAAGTTCATACTTTCTTAGATGATATTGTTGGTGCCATTGCAGCTGCCGCATCAAGTCGATTAGCGCATGCGATGGTTGGAGATATTAAAGGTATTCAAGAATAAAAACTCTTATCTAATCATAGATAAGAGTTTTTTTACTTAAGGTGATAGTCTGATAAATTATTTAATACATATGTGGGCTGTATTTTATTTATAATATCCGTTCGTTGACCAATACCTGTTAAGACAAATGCTGTATCAACACCCGAATTAATACCTCCTGTAATATCTGTAAAGTAATTATCGCCAATTAATAATACTTCCTCAGCTTTACAATTCAACATATTTAAACCTATTTGAATTATGTTTTTAGCTGGCTTACCGATAAATAATGGTTCTTTTCCAGAACTCAATGAAACAACAGATGTCAATGCACCATTTCCTGGTTTATAACCTGTCTCACTAGGAATAGCTAGATCTTTATTAGTAGATACTAATGTTGCTCCTTTACTAACAAAATCAGTCGCCATTGCTAATTTATCATATGTTATCTGACGATCTATTCCCATCACAACATGAGTAACATGTCGGTTTGTAATCATTATGTTTTCATCTTCAAGTGCTTGTTTTAGTCCAATCTCACCTATCATAAAACATTTTACTTGTTCTTTACTTTGTTTAAGATATTTAGCAGTTGCAATACTTGATGTTAAAATATTTTCTTTTTTAGCTGGAATATTCATCTTTTTTAATTTATCAATCAATAAATCAGCAGTATAAGAAGAATTATTTGTAATAAAAACATAAGGTAGCTGTTTATCAATTAGCTTCTGAATGAACTCAACAGCACCTGGTATTACTTCATCGCCTCTAAATATTGTTCCATCTAAATCAATTAAATACCCTTTATAGACAGTCAATGTTATTGTCATCCTTTATTATTTAAATAAAAAAATGATATGCTTTTAGCACATCATTTATTCGATTACTGGTTTACTAATAACCCAACAACAGTTTTTCTTTCCTTCTGTAATCCGAGATTCTGAAGTTACTTTACTGTTAGGAAATGTTTTTTCTAAGACAGCTTTTTCATTATCACACACTTCATTATAGGTAGCGGCAATGCTGTAAACTGGACAATTATAATTAATAATCTCAAAACTTCCATCAGGATTCTTTTTATACTCAACCATATAGCCTTCTTTATCTTGTAAATCAGCTATACTTTTTATTTGTTCATCAAAAGACTTATCTTTAATTTTTGCTTGATAAGCATTAGATTCACGCTGTTTACGTTGAGCTAAGACTGTTGATACAGCCTCTCTACCTAATGTAGATTCTAAATCTGATAATATTTCTAGTGGTAGTGAGTTGTCTTGATTAGGAAAGGTTTCATGTCCAAGTGATGTTAATTTATATTTGTGATACGGACGGCCTATTTCTTGTTTAACAGACTTCTCCTGAATTAACCCTTGGGATATAAGTTCACGAAGATGACGGCGAATCGCAATTTCAGATATTGTAAAATGTTTCATAATATCTTTCATTGAACATTCACTTTCTTTTTTTAATACAAGGAGTAACTGTTCTTTTGTCGTCGCTTTTTTCTTCATCCTACTCACCTCTTAGTCTTCTTTTGAAAATGCATTTGCTACACCAAGTTCATTTGTTAAATATTTTCTTATATGCGTACTAAAGTTTTCTAATGTTGCTTTTTCTTCATTCATTGTTTCTTTTAATAATTTATCATCAACTTCTAAATAGTTCTGGACAAGCACTTGTCTTAAGTCAACAACTTTTTTATAAGATGCTTCATCTTCAGCTGGAAGAACACGCTCATCTATTAATATATCAATAATATCATGATAGCTACCTGGGTCTCTCATAATAAAACCATCAATCATCATATTTCCTACATCCATAATTGATTCAATAACCATCTGTGTACTTCTTTGTAACCCTAACTTTTCAAGCTTTGAATCAAATGGTTTATCTTTAATTTCATTTAATA
>DATGUU010000004.1:0-3084 GCA_035301085.1 Pseudogracilibacillus sp.
CATCAAATACTGCTAGCATTAAATTACATGAAAAATATGGTTTTGAACTTTGTGGAAATATAAAAAGTGTCGGTTACAAATTTAGCAAATGGTTGGACTTAGCTTTTTATCAATTGATATTGAAATGACTATGTTTAAAGCGAAACGAGGGTATTTTAATTAAGTAATTAATTTATTATAAAAATTGAACCAAAAACCAAAGTTTCGAATAGAAAACAAAAGTGGTAGTTAGTTTAATGTATGGAAAGGGTATGGATAAATAAATAATATGACCTTTTCATAAGAGATTTATGTTTTTATGTAATGATACGATTTGAAGATCTTATTAATATGACTTGGGGTGATTGGGATGGCTGTGTTTGCGTTGTTATTTCATTTAGTCTGTTTAATTATTGTTTTAATCGCAGGTTTTAAAGCATTAAAAGAATTCAGAAAACCGATGAATCAACGTAATCAAAGAAAAATTGATTCCATCTTAGTACTTGTGTTAGTGGTGGCTTTGATTGCGATACTGTCTAGTGTTTTTACAGATATTTAATAAAATGTCGTTGCTCAAATGAGTGACGACATTTTAATTTTGATTTGGAAAGGTAAAGCATCGTTAATATGAAGTATAAAATAATATTTAATTTTGTAATTAATTCAATGTTAATATAGAATGAATTAAAGAAGTTTTGTAAATGAAATTTTTGCTATTTAATAGTAAACGGATCAATATTTTATTCAAGGAGATGTCGTTATGAAATTTAGATTTAGTGTTTCATTATTATTAGTTTCGAGCTTGCTACTGTCACAAACTGCAATTGCAGCACAAGAAAATAAAAATACGCAAGATGCGAAGAAAAATGATACACAAAACAAAGAAAATACAAGCAAGGCCATTGATTATGAAAAAGCTCAAAAAATGAGCCCACAGCAATTGAAAAATGCATTAACGCCAGGAGATTTAAAATTACATAATAAAGATGGTGAACGTCAAAATATTGAAATGAGAAGTTTTTCGGCAAATCGAGCGTATCAAGATGTAAATACATACATAGCAAATAATAATATAAAACCAGCTAAAATCGTACAAGATTCCAGAATGAATAACTTACCGAAGTATAATTATAAATCTGGTAAATATATTGGTGTAGTAATACATGAAACTGCAAATCCGAACAGTACAATTGATGGTGAAGTAAATTACATGTACAACAATTATAATAGTGCGTTTGTGCATGCGTATGCGGGTAGTGATAAAATTGTTCAAACTGCGCCAAGTCAATATTTAGCTTGGGGCGCAGGCGCTAATGCCAATCCATATTTTTATCAAATTGAATTAACAAGATCTAACACATTTGATGGGTTCGCCAGATCTGTTAATAACCAAGCATATTTAACTGCGAAAATGTTGAAAGCCAATGGGCTACAACCTTCGCTTGCTGACAATAATCAAGGGACAGGAACAATTATAAGTCACAATGCGGTAAGCCAATATTGGGGTGGTTCAGATCATTCAGATCCGGTTGGCTATTTCGGACAATGGGGCTATAATATGAACCAGTTTTACAGTTTAGTACAGAAGCACTATAAATCTCTATCAGGTGGAGATAGTGACGGAGCAATTACTGGCAGTACATATAAAGTATCAAAAGGTGATACGCTGTATAGCATTTCGAGAAGAAGTGGTGTTGCAATAGATAATATTAAGAAATGGAATAAATTAACGAGCAACACGCTTTCTGTAGGGCAAGTACTAAAGTTGAAAAATCCTAGTACACCAAGTGATTCCATTACTGGCGATTCACACAAAGTGGTTGAAGGAGACACACTTTATAATATTTCAAAACGAAGTAAAGTGAGTGTGGCAAACATAAAAAAATGGAACCATTTAAAGTCGGATAATATTAGTAAAGGACAAATTTTATATCTAGTTAAGACATATACGGTTAAAAAAGGTGATACATTATACAGTGTCGCTAAAAATCAAGGTACTACTGTAGATAAAATTAAAAAAGATAACAAGTTGAGTTCTAATAGTTTAAAAGTTGGCCAAATTTTAAAAATAAAATAGAAGTGCTGTATATGAACGAGCAAGTCTAAATAGACGATGCTCGTTTTTTAATAAATTAAAAATTATTTTTAAGAATATAATTGTGAGTGTCATAATTTCGTGTTACTTTAATAAAATAAAATTATGGGCGGATATAGACAATGAATCAATTCAATTTAATAAATATCCAATTGGTTAATGATTGATTCGTTATTTTTTAAAATAATAACAATTTTGAAGTATTTTAATCATGATTTATATGGGATTAACAATTCTAAGTATTTTATGATTATATATAGTGTGATACATTATATGTAATCGAAATTAGTGCATTTTTAACGTGTTATATAGAGAGATTGTAACGTTAAATTAAGTTGAGGTGATACAGATGTTAACTAAAGGTATTAAATATCCATATGTTAAATTTTTATTTGATGTGATTGGCATTTTATGTGCGATAAGTGCATTAGTGCTTGTGTTTGTTAACAGTTTTATCAATAATCAATCTGGAAACTTTAGCTTAGGATTCGATGTATCTGGTACACATATGGTAGTCATGACTACTTTGGTATTAATGACTATGATTTGTGCGACAACGTCTACAATTTTAAGAAAAGTGAAATAATGTTATTAAGATTTGATTAGACGATACTGAAATGAATATTGATGTGAAATAGCAATAGACCGGAAATTAAAAGCTAATTTCTGGTCTATTTTCATTTCTTTATAGATGTACATTTTCTTTAGCGTAATGAAATTTTTGATTTTTTTCAGTAATAAATAATTGGAGGAATGTAAGTATACCAATTTTACCAATTAACATTGTTAGCACAATAACTATTTTCGTAGGGCTATCATAAAACGTCGTGAAGTTCATCGATAGCCCAACAGTACCGAAAGCAGAAATGACTTCGAATAATACTTTAGTATAAGATATTGCTGAATTTAAATAGCTTACTATAAATGAGACAATTATAACAAATGCCCCGGCAGAAAATGTAATGGCCACAGCAGTTTTTAGTGTATGGTCATTTATAGATTTTTTGAAA
>DATGUU010000005.1:0-214183 GCA_035301085.1 Pseudogracilibacillus sp.
AGAAAAATACTCTAGTCAATACGTTCGAGGCATACAAGGTTTATTATCCTTAGCTTTTGATAGAGCGATTGTATTAGGTTTAATGAAAGAAAATCCATCAAAGATAATTGGAAATGTTAAAAAGATTAAAACTGAAATTGATTTTTGGACGAAGGAAGAATTTGAGGCTGTTATATCAAAGATTTATCTTGGTGATTACTTTCAGCATTTTCAATTTATCATTATCTGGCTTTTATTCATGACAGGTAGGCGTATAGGTGAAGCTACTGCTTTACAATGGGATGATGTAGACTTTGAGGAAGGAACGCTAAACATTTCCAAAACTCTTTATTACAAGAATGCTTCCAACTATCGTTTTACAGATCCTAAAACAAAAGCAAGCATTCAAGTTATTGCTTTAGATTCAGATACACTAAGCTTATTACGAGATTGGAAAGAGACACAACAGAAACAATGTAAAACCAATTTCATTTTATCGTATAATGGAATCCCAACTCAAAAACACACTGTTTCTCATTCTATTAAACGCTTTGCCAAGGCTGCAAATATCCACTCGATTAAAATCCATGGATTAAGACACTCTCACGCTTCTTTATTAATTAGCATGGGAGAAAATCCTTTAGTGATTAAAGACAGACTTGGACATGAGGATATACAAACGACTTTAGGTACCTATGGACACCTCTATCCAAATAGCAATTTTCAAGTTGCTGACAGATTAAGCAATATTATTCAACTAAAAACAAGTGATGATACACAAATTGAACATTACAGCAGCAATCAGTTTATGCAGACAAAATTTCAAAGTGTGCCATAACTGTGCCATGAAGAATAAAAAAGCCCTGAAAACCATGTGTTACCAAGGCTTTTAGGGCTCCTGTTACTACTCCCACTCAATCGTGCTTGGTGGCTTGCTCGTAATATCATAGACAACGCGGTTTACATGTCCTACTTCACTTGTAATTCGTTTTGAAATTAGTTGTAAAACGTCCCAAGGGATTTTTGCAAAGTCAGATGTCATACCGTCAACTGAATGCACTGCACGTAATCCTACTGTGTGATCATATGAACGTGCATCACCTGTTACACCAACACTCTTGATGTCTGGTAGGACTGCGAAGTATTGCCATATATCACGGTCAAGGCCTGCCTTTGCAATCTCTTCACGTAAAATAGCATCCGCTTCTCTCACGATTTCTAGTTTTTCAGGCGTGACTTCTCCTAAAACACGAATACCGAGTCCTGGTCCTGGGAAGGGTTGGCGCCATACGATATGATCAGGTAGACCTAATGCTGAACCAACTTCACGTACTTCGTCTTTAAATAACGAACGGAGTGGTTCAATAAGTTCAAACTGCATATCTTTAGGTAATCCACCAACGTTATGATGTGATTTTACTTTTCCACCTGTAGCTGTACCACTTTCAATCACATCACTATATAAAGTTCCTTGTGCTAAATAATCGATTTCAGTTAATTTATCTGCTTCATCATCAAATACGTAAATAAATTCATTTCCAATAATTTGACGTTTCTCTTCAGGATCAGCAACGCCTTTTAATTTATCTAAGAAACGATCGACTGCATCAACTTTAATAATGTTAACTTTTAAATCTTCACCAAATAATGCCATAACTTCATTTGCTTCATTTTTACGCAATAATCCGTGATCAACAAAGATACATGTTAACTGATCACCAATTGCACGGTGAATCAATGCTGCGACAACTGATGAGTCTACCCCACCACTTAGGCCACATAATACTTTCTTATCGCCAACAATTGATTTAATTTCAGCCACTTCAGCTTCAATAAATGAATCAATTGTCCAACTTCCCGCACACTTACATATATCTAATGCAAATGTTTTAAGTATTGTTAAGCCATTTTGTGTTTCTTGCTTTTCCGGATAGAAATTAAGTCCATAAACTGCTTTTTCTTTATGCGAAATAGCAACCGCATGGTCTAATTTATCTACACCATCAATTGTGAATTCATCACTTACTGAAAATTCAACACCCTTACTTAAATAAACTGTTTCTTCATTATTTAATCCTTTAAATAAAGGAGCAGATGGATTTAAGGTAATTTCTACTTCTTCATATTCACGCTCAGTCATCGCCTGAACTGTACCACTAAATTCTGTTAAAATTAATTGCATACCATAACAAATACCTAGAATTGGAATATTTAAATCATAAATACCTCTATCTGCTTGATAATTGTTCACATCACCTACAGCATGGGGTCCACCTGAGAGAATAATTCCTTTAGGGTTTAATTTTTTTATATCTTCAATATCCATATCATGAGGATGCAATTCACTATATACTCCAACCTCACGAATACGTCTTGTTAATTCTTGATTATAAGGACTACCAAAGTCTAAAATCAAAATTGTGTCTTGTGTTTCCATTTTATCGTCTCCAATTCTAAGCCTGTAATTAATCTATGTCTATTTTACTATTATTTCATAATTATTCAAGTTCTAAAATCAACCTAATAAATCTTTTACACCAACCCATAAAGATGATTTCTCAAGTTGTCTTGCAACTTTTAGCAATGAGTAATCGGCACCTTTTCTAGCCATTATTTGAACTCCGATTGGTAAGCCATTTTGAGAGCGATGTGTCGGGACACTAATAGCTGGTTGACCCGTTAAGTTAGCTAGTTGTGTAAAAGGCGTATATGTTAAACTCGGTAAAAACATTTCATAAATAATTTCTTGTTGTTGGGCTGGTTTTGCTTGCATTATCGCTTCATGTAATTTTTCACTATTTTCTTTTGACTGTGTTAACTCGCCTACTTTTGGTGCTGTTGAAGCGGCAGCTGGCGTAATATAAAAATCATAGGTTTGATGAAACTGACTCATTTTTTCTGCTGCTTGATCCCATGAAGCTAAACTTAATGAAAAATCAGCTGCTGAAACAGATTTACCTGCCTCATTTAATAACCATGCTTCAATTTCAAGATCTTTTTCGGTAATTTCTCGATTTATTTGTTTTTCAATATTTTTAATTGTTGCTGATACTTCACCACTATTCATCAAATAATAATTACGCATCATTTCTTTACCATCTATCCCATTATCTGCTTCTGTCACTGAATGACCTTGATCTTCAAACCATTTAACAACATTTAAAACTGCTACTTTGGCTTCATCTGTCACAGGCGTTCCTACAGGTGATGCTGTTGTATATGCCACATTTAGTTTTCGATCAAATTCACGTTCAATTTCTACTTCATAAGCATACGGATAAAGAGGTGTTTGAAATGCGGCTGCTTCTTGAACAACTTGTAAATTATCTAACAAACGTGCGCTATCTCTAACTGATTTAGTTAAAGCAAAGTCGATTGCAGCACCATGCCACTGGCGACCAACACCTGGTCCAACTGACGTACGTCCTCTTGTTGGTTTTAATCCAACAAGACTTGTAAATGATGCTGGAATTCGAATTGATCCTCCACCATCACTCGCTCCAGCTAATGGCACAACACCTGAAGCAACTAAGGCTGAGGCACCACCACTTGATCCACCTGATGAATAGTCCTGATCCCAGGGATTTCGCGTTGGACCAAATAATTCAGGTTCAGTAATATTTTTCAGTGCAAATTCAGGTGTAGTTGAATGACCTAAACAAACTAAACCTGTATCTAACATATCTTGGGCAAAATAAGAGGTTTGCTCTGCAACTAAACCTTTAAGTAATTTAGCTCCACTTTCAAGTAGTTCACCTTTTAATCCTTGAGATATGCCCTTTAAATAAAAAGGAACTCCAGAAAAAGGTGAGGTTAGATTTATAGTTTTAGTCACTTCGTTTCTTGCTCGCTCAATCCGACTACTTGCTACTGGATTCAAATCTTGTTTCACTTGATTCAAACGTGCTTCACTTAAATCTATCAATTCACTTGACGAGATTTCTTTTCTTTTTATTAAGTCAGAAAGACCTACTGCATCTTGTTTAATATATTCTTTTATATTCATTAACAAGTCACTCCTTTCTTTAACCTTAACACATTCATAAAAAAAAACACCTCTTAAATAAGAGATGTTTTAAGATTATTTTATTGTATCTAGGGTCGATAAATCAACCAATCCATCAATATTATTACTCTCGACGTAACCTGCTTCTTGGCTAATATCTGCCATTTCTTGAATAACAGATTCGTTTACATATGTTGTTACTTCTAACCTGTCAAATGCTGTTTCTAATTCTTGTTTATCAATTTCCTTACTTGTTAAATCTTTAATATGTTCAATGACTAAATTTTGAGCTTCATCGGGATTGTCTTTAATAAATTCAACTGCTTTAATATGCGCTGATAAATATTTTTTTGTATGAGAGTCATTTTCTTTAAAGTCTGTTGTCGCTGCAACAACTGTATTTGTAGAGTCTTTCCCCCACGCAAACTCATCCCAATTCAAAATAAGTTCACCGTCAGCTTGAGTTTCTAAAATATATCCCCATGGTTCTTGGGTAGCTGTCGCATCAACTGATTCTTGTTGAAATAATGTTGCTGTATCAGCAGGCGCTGCAGGCATTAATTCAACTGTACCTCCATTTGTTGTTGGTTTTAAGCCAACTTCATTTAATGTTTTTCTTAACATCACGTCTTGCGTACTACCGATGACTGGTATCGCTATTTTCTTTTCGTCCAAATCTTCTAATTCTTTAATTTGACTATGTTTACTACCAACTAAGACAGCTCCACCATTTACAGCTCCTGAAATTATAAAGTAATTTGGATCTTTTACATAATGATTTAATAAGGGACCTGGTCCTACAGTACCAACATCAATTGCACCTGTTGCCATCGCTTCCATAAATAAACCACCATTATTTACTGTTTTTGTTTCTATTTCAACCTCTTCACCAAATGCTTCTTTGAAGTAACCTTTTTCTAAACCAACAATCGTTGCAACATGTGTTAGATTTGGAAAGTAACCAATTTTAACTGTTTTTTCCTTTTTTTCTAAACTTGCTTGACCACAAGCAGCTATCACCAGTGTGAGTGCTATCATAACAACAAGCCCAATTTTTCTTTGCATAATGAATCTCCCCCTTTTAGTTTAAGCCCCATTTTCTTTGGACATTTTTTTCAATCCGTGTAAATATTAACCGGTCAACAATTGTTCCAATTACGCCAATAATAATCATCACAGCAATAACTAAATCCATTTGACCAAGTGAACGTCCTGCATCAAGTAACTGACCAAGTCCACTACTTGCACCTAATAATTCACCCGCCATTAATGCGCGCCAGGAAAATGCCCATGCGATTCTAAATCCTGATAAAAGTTGTGGTACAGCACTTGGAAAAATAACTGTTTTTAAAAAATGAAAACCTGACGAACCAAGTGTGCGCGCGACTCGTTGATATAATGTAGGAACATTTTTAAACCCACTCACCGCACTTAATGTGACAGTCCATGTTGCTCCAATCGTGACAATAAATAATATGGCGTAGTTATTTAAACCAAACCAGATAATCGCAAGTGGAAACCAAACGATACTCGGTATCGATTGTAAGGCAGTAATTAAAAAACCTAACGTATCTTCGATGATTTTATATCGCCAAATTAAATAACCTAAAGTAAGTCCTAAAACAACAGCTATTACAAAACCAATTAACAATCTTCCTAAACTAATCCCAATTGCTGAGAGGATTTGTCCATTTAAAAGACCGACAAAAAGCGTTTCGATCACTTGGAGAAAACTAGGAAACATAAAATCTGGTAATGTTGAAAATCTAGATGTGACTTCCCATATCGCCGCTAGTATCGCGATGAATATTATCCGTCTTAAAACTGTAGTCATCTCCCATTTCCTCCTTTAATACTTTTTCTATTTCTTCTTGTAAAACATTCATAATATCTTGTTCTAATTTTAATGTGACATCATTTGGTGTAATCCCATCTGTATAATTCTCTGGCTCGAAAACTTTTTTTATTGAGCCAGGTCTTGTTGCCATGACAACAATTTTTTCTGATAGTAATGCTGCTTCGCGTATATTATGCGTGACAAATATAATTGTTACGGCTGTTTTTCGCCAAATTGCTAATAATTCTTTATGTAATACCATTCTCGTTTGCTCATCTAATGCTGCAAATGGTTCATCCATTAGTAAAATATCTGGTTCCATCACGAGTGCTCTAGCAATTGCTACCCGTTGTTTCATTCCACCTGAGAGTTGATGTGGATAAGAGTTGAGATACTTACCTAAATGAACCATTTTAAGCGTCTCTTCTGCTTTTTTATAAGCTACATTTTGAGGCGTTTTTTTAATTTTTAAACCATACATAACATTCTCTAAAACAGTCATCCACGGGAATAAGCCATCTGATTGGAATACAACAACCCGATCTGGTCCTGGTTGATTAATTGTTTTATTTTCTAACTTTATCTCACCTGAACTAGCTTGTTCGATACCTGCGATTAAATAAAGGAGTGTTGACTTTCCACAACCTGATGGACCAAGTAAGGATACAAATTCACCTTTTTTTACTGACAAATTAATATCGTTTAGAACATTTAATTGTTCTTGTTTTCCAATTTGAAAATTTTTATAAATATTTTCTAACTTTAAGTACATTGGATAACCCCTTCCACTTAATCCATACTATTAAGGTATGTTTAATATGTTTATAATCTACTATTAAACTAGATTTGTCAAGTTAATCTCTTTTTTAAAAATTAAAAAACATGGATTAATCCCATTTTAATAGGATTAATCCATGTTTTTATTTCAATTTCATATTTATTTAAATAAGTCACTTGATAAATAACGTTCACCTGAATCAGGCGCAATACAGATAACTAAATCATCTTTTGACAACTTATTAGCTACTTGAATTGCTGCAAATACAGATGCACCACCTGAAGGGCCAAGTAAAATGCCTTCTTGATGTGCTAAGTCGTGAACCATATCATAAGCTTGTTGATCTTCAATTTGAATAATTTCATTATAAATATCTGTATTTAGTATCGGTGGAATAAATCCAGGACTTGTCCCAACTAATTTATGCTTTCCTGGTTTACCACCTGATAATACAGGTGAACCTGATGGCTCGACTACATGAATTGATATATTTTCATCATGTGCTTTTAGTGCTTCACCTGTCCCTGTTACAGTGCCACCTGTTCCAGCTGTACAAACAAATGCTGAGAGTTTACGGTTTAATTGTTTTGTTGCTTCAATAATTTCTTGAGCTGTCGTTGTTCGATGAACATCTGGATTTGCATGGTTTTCAAATTGCATTGGAATAAAACTATTGTCAATCTGACTCGCTAATTCTTTTGCTTTTTTTATTGAACCCGGCATTTTATCAGCACTTGGTGTTAAAACCACTTTAGCTCCGTATGCTTCCATTAAACGAATTCGTTCTGTTGTTGCATTATCTGGCATAACAAAGATTGCTTTATAACCACGTGCTGCAGCATTCATAGCTAATCCAATCCCTGTATTACCTGAAGTTGGTTCGATTATTGTAGAACCTTCTTTCAAATAGTTCGCTTTTTCTGCTTCTACAATCATATTATAAGCAGCACGGTCTTTTACACTCCCACCAGGATTGCTTGCTTCTAATTTAACATAAACATCCGCACCTGAAGTTGGTTTGACCCGGTTTAACTTCACAAGTGGTGTTTCACCAATCAATTCTGATATATTATTTACTACTTTCACACTATCACCTTCATTCTTTTTTTTATAGTATACCTAAAAACGTCAATAATTCATAGTCTTTAACTCTGATTTAGTTTTTTAATTTCTAAAACTTTAATTTCTGCAACACCGTTTGGTAGGTCAACTTTTAAAACTTCATTTTCTTTTGTATGAACTAACACCTTACCTAAGGGGGATTCGACTGATAAATAATTTTTATCTACATCGGCTTCAAGTGGGTTAACTAAACAGTATGTTTCTTGCCATTGATCATCAAGCCAAACTATTTTTATTTGATGATTTAATAACGGATATTTCAAGGTATTTGCATCTGAATACTGATGTAATTTATTTTCTAAATCTTGAATCCGTTCTTCTAAACGATATTGTTCATCAATAAAATCTTTATACGTGGCATCTTCATTAAAATCACAAAATTGACGTGCATTATTTATCTTTTCTCTGACTTCTTTTCTTTTTGTATTTTTTAAGTATTCAAGTTCTGATTTTATATCTTTGTTCATTATAATCACCCTAACTCATTTTATTTAAAAAGCGCATGCCACGAAATATCCCAATAACTTCTTCATCTTGGAGAACAAAAGCTACTTTTTTACCGTTAGGTAGAATAAATATATCATCTTTTTCGTGGGTTAATTCGAGTGAATTGTGATCAAATTCCATTGTTAATTGATTTGGATTACCTTTATTTACTTTTATTTCATTTCCTTCATTTGATGCATATATTCCGGTATACTTTGCCAAGTCAGGTAAAGAATCAGATGTTTTTATTGGGATACTTACATCAATTCCTGTTATTCGGTTGAATGCTGAAAGGATATAATCTTCTGCAGATATTTCTGCGATATTAGTTAATGCCACCGCCGTAAAGTCTAACTCTTTACAAACGAACATATATGATGAAATTCCCTTTATGCCACCACCATGGCCTACTACTTTTTTCCCATCAAATTCGCCAACAAGTAAACCATAGCCATATTTATTTTCATTAGGCGTTTTAACATGCGCTTTCGTCATAGCTTCAAGTGCTTGTTCACTTAATATTTGATTACCTTTAAATATTTCAAGATACTTTAATATATCCGAAGTGGTTGATTTTAAAGCACCTGCCCCATATATTTCACCAGATTCCCACCAAGTTGGCGAATAATATCTTTCTCTTTCTTTATTTTTTGTAAAAGCATATGAATGAGCGACTTCTGGATAATAATCTAACTCATCTACTGTAAATACAGAGTGATTCATATTCAATGGGTCAAGTATGATTTTCTTGATATAGTTAATATATGAATCGTTACTTGCACGTTTAATTATCTCTTCTAATAAAGCATAACCTTCATTAGAATAATTAAACAAAGTTCCGGGTTCAGCAATTAAGTCGTAATCAGTATCATTCATTGCTTCTATCATATCTTTTATTGTGACAACTTGTTTTTTATATTTTGGAAACGCGCCAAATATTTTCAAACCATCTGGATCACGCTCCAAACTTTCCAGTCGAGCCAAATTAAATGCATTCATTCCTGGAAAACCTGCTGTATGAGTAAGTAAATGATGAATTGTAATTTTATTTTCACTCTGATTAGGTAGATTGATTTCAGGTAACCATTTCTTAATTAAATCAGTCACAGATAATTTACCATCATCTTGCAATTTCATAATCGCGACTGCAGTTATTGATTTTGTTAATGAAGCAACACCGTATAATGTTGAGCCTGTCGGTTTATCGCCATCTTCATTATAAGCGCCATAAAAACATTCATATTTATTATCTTTTACAACTGCTTCAAGCGCTACACTCGGGACTTGATCTGCTTCAAATCTTTTTTTAAATTGTTCATTTAATTTCATACATATACTCCTATCTATCTTAATTTTATATACTACTTTTTCTAGGCATTAATAATTTAAATAGGTACATGATAAAAATACTATTTTATTATTTACACTATTAAATTAAGTAAGGATAAGATAAACGTTATAGAGTTTAGTCATGTATTTTTCGACCAACTATATCTATTCGGACAAAATATAATAAAAACAGAGCAACTAGCGCTTCAGAAACAGGTAATGCAAGCCACACGCCATTAGTTCCTAAAAATTTAGGCAGGATAAATAACATCAGTAAAAGTAAGATAAATCCTCTAAACAAGGTAATGAATAATGATGGTCGCACATTACCAATCGACTGAAAATAGGTTAAATAAATAAAGTTTATCCCCATAAAAATATAACCAATAAAAAATAATCTAATTCCTGTTACAGCTAGCTCAGTTATTTCATTTGAGACAATACCAAACATAGCAACTAAAGGTGATGCGCCTAGATAGCCTATAAGTAAAAATAATCCACCAATCAAGATTGCCGTTTTCTCACCTATTTTTATTGTTTCTTTAATTTGATTATTTAAACCTGCCCCATAATAATAACTAATCATCGGTTGAATCGATGAACCAATCCCCATAAAAAGTAAGAACATAAACGTATGTAAGTAATTTAACACAGAAAAAGCAGCTAATCCTACTGTTCCTGCGTAAAACACAATAGTTATATTATAGCTTACTGTAAATACACCCATCCCTATTTCAGAGACAAAACTCGGAAAACCAATTGAACTTATCCGTTTGATATCTTGTTTGTTCCAAGTTAATCCAACAAATTTTAAAAGTGCATCTTTTTTGAAAAAGTGAGTTAATAGCACAAGCAAGCCTACGCTCGTTGCAATGATTGTTGCTACTGCCGCACCTGTAACTCCTAATTTTAAGATAAAAATCATATAATAATTTAAGCCAATATTTAAAACAGATGTTAAAACTAATCCAATCATCGCTAAATTTGGATTTCCATCATTTCTAACAAAGACGCTCAGCGCTGTTTCCCAAGCCATTAAGATGCCAAATATTAAGAGTATCTTCATGTATTCTAATGCATAAGGTAAAGTATCTTCATTAGCACCGAAGAAATAAGCAAGATCTTTAATAAAAATTAAACTAGCACTTATTATTAATAATACGATTATTGTCAGTAAACCAAACGATGTTGTAAATATCCGTTGGGCATGATTAATTTCATTAGCTCCAAGGGCCATCGAAAAAACTGCGCCACCACCAACACCAATCAATAGTGCTACAGATAAAATGATTGAATAAACAGGTACAGCTATATTGATACCAGCAAGTGCCGTAGAACCGACACCATGTCCTACAAAAATGCCGTCAATAACAATATTAATCGACATCAGAGCCATTCCTATAAGTGAAGGAATGAGATATTTAAAAAAGCTGACAGAAACTGATTCTGTGCTTAGTTTATTAACACGACTCATTTGATCCGCTCCTAAAAGTACTTGTATATACCTTTAGTTTAATCTGTTTCACTGAAAAAAGACATCTATATAATTAACCATCACTTTCACGTAACTGTTGCATAAGATTTTTCATGTTCTTTTGAAGTTCTCTTGTTTCTATTTCATTAACATTAACTAACTTGTAAGTCTCATCTACTTTAATCAAATTTACGACATCACCTGATTTTAATTTTTTATAGTTAGATTGATGAATGATTATTTCATCAAAATCTGTTTCAATCAACACGATGACTTGGTGATCATTAATAACACGATCAACAATCCCACTAATTAACTCTTCTTCCTGGTAGAGTCCGTAGATTTGTTCAATTAACGGAGTTAATAATATATTTTTCGGCGATTTAATACTAAATAAAATAATTAATGATAAGACACTCATAAATATTTTAAAACTTATCTTCATAATCGGACTAAAAAACATATTAATCACTCCTCTGATTTAATTATCAATCATAGAGGATAAATAAATAATCAACATCTCAAGCATTCACAATTTTCTCTTAAAGCGAAACATTAATATTCAAAGATAGTTTAGCTATTATTGTTCTTTTGCGTCCAAAATGAGCGAAAGAAATAATTTTAATCAATCAAATATAAAAGCTTACTTAATGGTATTAGATTTACCTTTCTGCTAATCTAAATATAGGTTTTGATGAAAGTAGGAACATGTATGAAAAAATATTTAATATTATGCTTTACCTTATTAATGATTTTAACAAGTTGTACAAATAATGATTTATCACTTTCAACTCAACAAGATCAGCCAAAACTTGAAGCTATTCAAACTAATAAAGTGACGGATAAAGATTTGACTGTTCATTATATTGATGCAGGTCAAGCAGACGCCACTCTCTTTCAATTTTATGATGAAGATAAACTAGTAAATATTTTATATGACACAGGTGATTGGAAGCGCACAGATGTTATTGATTATTTAATCAATGAAAATATCGATACGCTTGACCTTGTCATTATTAGTCATCCACATGCTGATCATATTGGCCAACTCGCAGAAATGATTGATTTATTTACTATTGAAGAAATTTGGATGTCTGGAAATGAAACACCTACACTTATTTTCAAAAAAGCTATTGAAACACTACTGGAAGCTGGGATTGCCTATGATGAACCACGCCAAGGCATGATTTATGACATTGGACCATTAACTTTGTCAATGATTCACCCAGAAACATTAACCAGCGGACTCAATGAAGATTCCTTAGCAATCAAATTCACTTATGGAGAAGTTGATTTCTTATTTACTGGTGATGCGTATAGCGAACAAGAAAAAATGATGATAGAGTCTGACATTGATATAACGGCAGACATTTTGCAATTAGGTCATCATGGATCAAGTACTTCAAGCAGTAATGAATTTATTGAACAAGTTAACCCAGATATTGCTATTTACAGTGCAGGTAAAAATAATATATACAATCATCCTAGCAAAGATGTTCTTGCGCGCTTAAAAGATAAAAATATTGATGTCTATGGCACAGACTCATCAGGTTCCATTGTTATTTCAACAGATGGGAAAACATATAATTTAAAAACAAATAATGAACAAACTGCTCATAATAACTGCATTAATCTAAACGAAGCGACTCATCGCGATCTGATGAAAATCGTACATATTGGTGATTTACGTGCTAAAGAAATAATTGACATGCGTCCGATTACTCATTTAAACGAACTAAAAGCGATAAATGGAATTAATGAAAAACGATTAAATGAAATTATAGACGAAGATTTAGCTTGTATTGGAGGTGACTAAATGAGTATTCATGGTGTTTTAGATCGGTTTGAAAATAATCATGCTGTTATTTTAATTGCTTCAAATCATGACGAATTGATTATTAACCAAACTGAACTTCCTTCAGGTAGCAAAGAAGGCACATGGTTTAATTTAGAGAAAACAACTCATACTTACATAATTACTAGCATTAATCATGCCTTAACTAAAAAAATGCAAACAGAAACAGAAGATTTAATGCAGCAACTTAAAAAAACAAAAAAGACTAGTAAATTCAGGAGGCAGTAAAGTAATGAAAAATAAATGGGACGAATCATTTGCAAAGGAAGAATTTGTTTACGGAGTCAATCCAAATTTATTTATTGAAGCTGAAGCTAAACGATTTAAATCAAAAAGTAACATTGCTTGTCTTGCAGAAGGTGAAGGTAGAAATGCTGTTTATCTTGCAAAACAAGGTCACGACGTCACTGCTTATGACATATCAAATGTTGGACTTGATAAAGCAAGTAAATTAGCTGAAAGTAACGGTGTGTCTATTCAAACAAAGCAAATGGATCTAATAAATGAAAGTTTGCCTGAAAATACTTATGATCATGCTGTATTAGTGTTTGGTCATGTTCATAAAGATAATCAAACAACCTTAATTAATAATCTGATTAACACTGTTAAAAAAGGTGGTTTAGTTATGTTTGAGGTTTATTCAAATGCTCAACTTAACTATAATACTGGTGGACCTGGTAACCTTGATTATTTATATGATCCTAAAACTATTTTGGACATTATTGATCCATATGAATGCATTCACTTTTATTATGGAGAGGCAGTTCGTTATGAAGGTTCGCGACATAGTGGCTTAGGACATGTGATTCAAGTTATCATCAAAAAATAAAAAATCTAGAAGAGAAATTTCTCTTCTAGATTTTTTAATTTAACGTCTGCGTCCTTCGTTACGTGAACCGCCGCGATTGTTACTACGACCTCTTCCACCTTGACGGTTACCGCCTTTACCACTGCCGCCACCTTTTTTACCATAGAAACGCTTGCCGCCTGAACGACGATTTCCACCGCCGCTGCCTTTAACACTAATTGGCTGGACAGAAGATATACGAATAGGTACATCTTTACGCTCTTTAGTAAGTAAGCTTAAAGCTGCAGATACAATACTAATTGAATCGTGATCATCAAGTAATTCTTTTGCAGTATCTTGATAAGCTTTTAAGTTATTTTCATTAATTGTTTTAATTAAGTTCTCAGCTGCTGCTTGTTGTTGACCGCGAGCCGCCTCAGTATTAGTTGGAGGTACAACACGCTCCATTTTACTTTTTGTTACTTTTTCAATTAAACGTAAATGTGGTATCTCACGTGGTGTCACAAATGAGATTGCTTCACCTGTACGACCCGCACGTCCTGTACGACCAATACGGTGTACGTAACTCTCAGGATCTTGTGGAATATCAAAGTTATAAACATGTGTTACACCAGAAATATCTAAGCCACGAGCCGCAACGTCTGTTGCAACAAGTACTTCAACGCGACCATTTTTAAATTGGTTTAAGACACTTTCACGTTTACCTTGGGTTAAGTCACCATGAATACCTTCTGCACGAAAACCACGAACTTGTAAACCGTCTGCTATTTCATCAACACGCTTCTTCGTACGTGTAAATACAATTGCCAATGTTGGTGTGTGGATATCAAAATGATTTGTTAATGTATCAAATTTAAAGCGCTCTGGAATTTCAATAAACGATTGTTTAATATTTTCAACAGTCATTTCTTTCGCTTTAACTTTAATTTCTTTTGGATTATTCATCATTGTTGTTGCAATTTCACGAATTTGTCTCGGCATTGTAGCTGAGAAAAGTAACGTTTGACGCTCTTTAGGAATTCCTTTTAAGATATCTTTAATATCTTCAATGAATCCCATATTTAACATTTCGTCTGCTTCATCTAAAACAGCTACTTGAATGTCACTCATTTTAATTGTACGACGACGCATATGATCAAGTAGACGTCCTGGTGTTGCTACAACAATATGTGGACCATCTTTTAATGCACGGATTTGTCTGCTCATTTGCTGACCACCGTAAACAGCTAATGTTTTAATTCCTTTATTACGACCTAAACGGTCAATTTCTGCTGCAACTTGAATTGCAAGCTCTCTTGTTGGTGCGATTACTAATCCTTTAACACCTTTTTCATTACGATTAAATCTTTCAATCATTGGAATCCCAAATGCTGCTGTCTTTCCTGTACCTGTTTGTGCTTGACCAATAACGTCCTCACCCTTCATTGCAAGTGGAATCGTTTCAGCCTGAATTGGTGTTGCTTCTTCAAAACCCATTTTCTCTAATGATTTCATAATTGGTTCTGATACGTTTAGTTCTTTAAATGTTGTCAATTTATTAGTATTCTCCTTTTTCTACCTTGTAAATTTTACTTTACATAAGTGGAAACCTTCTTAAGAACTTTAAGAGGTCGTTCAAAAAATCGCGTATAAATCACAACAGTTAATCTACTAAAAACAAATCAAAACAAATTAGATTTTAAATTTATGTTTTAATTCTAAGGTTGACTTTTTGAACGTACGCTTAGTAAACAATTTATTTGTCTACCTATATTTCATTTTAAATTCATATACTACGACTTACGATTAACGCATAAGTATAAAACTTAGCATATATTTCTTAAAGTTACTAAACGGCTTCCTCCAATATAATTGGACCTGAGCCCTACCCAAACTACTCATGTATAATAATAACTTTCCTTAGTATACCATATTAAAATTATTTAAGATACTAATGGGTTTAAATATGTTATTTATTCTTATCATGCTAAACTATTAGTAAATGACATATTAGATTGATAAAGGAGTTTTAAATTGTGAGAGTTCCTCCATTTAATCCATACATTGCTATCGCCATAGGTGTTATCTCTGTTTCTGCTTCAGCAATTTTAGTTAAATTAGCTGCTGGGGTTCCGGCTGGAATCATTGCTAATTATAGATTATTACTAGCGGTTATCATTATGGCACCATATGTTTTAATAAAACACCGCGATGAATTAAAATCTGTAACACAAAAAGATTGGGTACTAACAAGTTTAGCAGGTATCTTTTTAGCCTTTCATTTCATTTTATGGTTTGAATCTCTTAATTATACATCCGTGGCAAGTTCAGTTGTCTTAGTCACATTACAGCCTATTTTTGCATTTTTGGGAACGTATTTCATTTTTGGTGAACGTTTCTCCCTTGGTGCAGTAATTAGTATGGTTATTGCGTTAGCGGGTAGTTTTATTATTAGTTGGGGTGATTTCCAAATTGGTGGGATGGCTTTATTTGGAGACATACTAGCATTTCTTGGGGCAATTGCTATTACTGGTTATTTCTTACTTGGACAAAGGTTACGTCGCAGTTTGTCGTTAATGACATATACTTTCATTGTTTATGCAACAAGTTCAATTACATTAATTATTTATAATGTCATATTAAACAATGACTTTACTGGATATACAAAAAATCATTGGTTGATCTTTTTAGCACTGGCTATCTTTCCGACATTTTTCGGGCATACCATTTTTAATTGGGCACTTAAATGGGTAAGTACTTCCAACATCTCAATGGCAATAGTTTTTGAACCTATAGGAGCATCAATATTAGCCTACTTTATTTTAGGTGAAGTAATTACTTATACACAATGGCTTGGTGGATTCATTGTTATTTTTGGTTTATTCTTATTTATTATGAGCACAGCTAAAAAACGAAAAATTACAATTGCTAAAAAAGAATAATATATAAAAAGGTTATGGACTGACGCGAAATCCATAACCTTTTTTATGATTCATTTAAAAATCTATAAATCATTCTATTTAATACAATGTGATCTGAACCAAGACAAATTAAATGATTTGAGCGCTCAAAAAAGACCACTTCTTTATCTGATGAACCTATTTCATCATGGAGCGTGTAGGCTGTTTGCGAAGGTACAAGTGCATCTTTTTGACCTTGAGCAATAAAGACGGGTGACTTTACATCTTTTAAATATGTCTTTGTCTTATTTACTAATTTCATAAATTCTATATTTGCTGAAAATGGCACGACATCAAATTTATATTTATAATGTTTATACATGTCACTTTCTCTTAACTCTCCTTTTAAACCGGCTCTAATACCACTTCTCACATAAGCACTTAAATGTCTAAAGGACAAATATTTTCTTGCCGTTGCTAATAATACGAGTTTGTCTACTTGATAATTAGCTGCTAAAAATGCTGCTATCATCCCACCCATCGAAAAACCAATGACATAAATTGTATCACACGTTTCCTTTAGTGATAGTAGTGCTGTTTCAGCATCTTCTAACCACTGCTCATACTGGACATTTTCTAACTCTAATTCTGGGCCATGTCCTGATAATACAGGTACTTTGATTTGCCAATTTGTTTTTTCTTTTAAATATTTTGTTAGTGGTTCGACTTCATAAGGTCCGCCTGTATAACCATGAATAATTAAGCAACCAATCATTAATTCATTCACACTCTTTTCTACGCTCTACCTATAGTAGTTGTTATTTTATACACGCTTAACTTACGTACTACCTATGAGCCAGTGATAAATATAAAAGACGTAGAAACTAATTCTTCTACGACTTTTAATATTCAACTTTACCAAGTAAGTAGGCAATTAATAACCCAGATGTAAATGTAATACCACTCATTACCCACATGCTTGTTCCTATTGGAATACCAGGGAAAATAACAAAAACAGAACCAATCACAAGCCCGATTATTAATGCAAATGTAGCTGATCGATAATGTGTTAAAAAATAATGTATGACTTTACTCATTGTCATAATCCCAATTAAAACCCCAAGTCCTACTATAAGAATAATCGAGATATCCAGTTCTTTTAAACCATTAATAACGGTGTAATAAACACCCAAAATTAACAGTATAAATGAACCACTTATTCCTGGTAAAATCATCGCTGCACTTGCTAAAAAGCCAGATATAAACAAAGTTATATAAACACCTACTGTTCGTTCGCTAATGATTTCACCCGTATCTTGTGCTTCTGGTAGTAATATAAGTGCAATTACGCCAACAATTAATAATAAATAATGACCTAGTTTAAAATTCGTTTTAGCTCCTGATTCTTTTAATAAAAATGGAAGCACTCCAATAATTAAACCAATGAATGCAAAGAAAGTTGGTATGGGGTATGTTTTTAATAACCACTCCATTAAATGACTTAACGTATAAATGGCAAGTCCAGCACCAACTCCAAGTGGAATTAAAAAACCAAATTGACGTTTCCATTCTTTTGAAAATAATCCATTGATTGCAGCAATTAAATTATCATATATACCTAATAATACTGCAATCGTTCCACCACTTACTCCTGGGACAATATCACTTATTCCCATAAAAAATCCACGATAGATATTTTTCCACTGCATAAAATCAAATCCTTTTCGAGCTTTCTTTTATACTACTTCTTCATTATACTTGAAATATATTCAGATAGATAATTTATTATCTATTTTTCAATCTGTTCTCATTTAGAGTAGTTATTTCACTGTTTATTTTCAATTAAATTTTATTTATTTTTAAAGAACATTATCTTGATAGTATATAAATACTCTGATATAATAATGATTATAAATAAGGAGGTTATTTTATGTCAAAAAATGATCATTTAAATAAGAAAAAACTAACAACTGCAACTGGGATGCCTGTTGCAGATAATGAAAACTCTAAAACAGCAGGTCCAAGAGGTCCGGTATTAGCTGAAGATTTTTGGTTAAATGAAAAATTAGCGCAGTTCAACCGTGAAGTTATTCCTGAGCGCAGAATGCACGCAAAAGGTTCCGGTGCACATGGAACATTTACAGTAACTAATGATATTACTAAATATACAAAAGCAAAAATCTTCTCAGAAGTTGGCAAAAAGACAGATATGTTTGCCCGTTTCTCAACAGTAGCTGGTGAGCGCGGAGCTGCAGATGATGAACGTGACATTCGTGGATTTGCTTTAAAATTCTATACAGAAGAAGGTAACTGGGATTTAGTTGGTAACAATACACCGGTATTCTTCTTTAGAGATGCATTACACTTTACAGATTTAAACCACGCAGTTAAGCGTGATCCACGTACTAACTTGCGTTCACCTAATAACAACTGGGACTTTTGGTCATTACTTCCTGAAGCCCTTCACCAAGTTACAATTACTATGAGTGACCGTGGAATTCCTAAATCATTCCGTCATATGCATGGATTTGGAAGCCATACATTCAGTATGATTAATGCTCAAAATGAACGTGTTTGGGTTAAATTCCATATGCGCACACAACAAGGAATTGAAAATTTAACCGACCAAGAAGCTGAAGAAATTGTTGGTAAAGATCGTGAAAATAACCAAAGAGATTTATATGAAAGCATTGAAAATGGTGACTTCCCGAAATGGAAAATGTATATCCAAGTCATGACTGAAGAAGAAGCAGAAAATATGCCTTATAATCCATTTGACTTAACAAAAGTTTGGTATAAAGGTGACTTCCCATTAATTGAAGTTGGTGAGTTTGAACTTAACCGTAATCCTGACAACTACTTCCAAGATGTTGAACAAGCTGCATTTTCACCTGCAAGTATTGTTCCTGGTATCGGATTCTCACCAGATAAAATGTTACAAGCGCGCCTATTTAGTTACGCTGATGCACAGCGCTATCGTTTAGGTGTTAATCATCATCAAATTCCAGTTAACGCACCAAAATGCCCTGTTAATAGTTTCCACCGTGATGGACAAATGCGTGTTGATGGTAACCATGGTAGTAAATTACATTACCACCCTAACAGTTATGGTGAATGGCAAGATTCACCAGAAGTCATGGAACCACCTCTAAAAATCAATGGAGACGCAACTCATTGGAACTTTAGAGAAGATGATGATAACTATTATGAGCAACCTGGTAAGTTATTTAACTTAATGTCTCCTGAACAACAACAAGTTCTCTTCGAAAACACAGCTAGAAACTTCGAAGAAGCAGAAGAATTTATTAAAGTTCGCTATATCGCTAGCTGCTATAAAGCAGACCCAGCTTATGGTGAAGGTGTTGCAAAAGCAGCAGGGATTCCAATGAGTAAAGTCGAACAAGAAATAAATGAAAGAGATTGGTAAGTAATAAAAAAGCTGCGGAATAAAAATTCCGCAGCTTTTCTTATGCTTTTTTCATCGTTAATGCAACACGTCCACGTTCAACATCAACATCTTCAATCCACACCGTAACAACATCACCAACAGATACGACATCCATCGGGTGTTTAACAAATCGATCAGAAAGTTTCGAGATGTGAACGAGTCCATCTTGGCCAACACCAATATCTACAAATGCCCCAAAATCAACTACATTACGCACAGTCCCTTGCATTTCCATACCTTTTTCTAAATTTTCTAAAGAAAGAACGCCTTGTTTTAATAATGGTTGCGGGAAATCTTCACGTGGATCTCGACCTGGTCGCATTAACGCATCAGTTATATCTTTTAGTGTCAATTCACCAATATCAAGTTCTAATGCCATTTCAGTTAAATTCATGTCTTTAATTTTTTGATTTAATGTTTCTGTACCGATATCAGTTAACTCGCACCCTAATAATGCTAATAATTTTTCAGTTTGCTTATATGATTCAGGGTGTATCGGTGTTTGATCTAAAGGATGCTCTCCATCAATAATTCTTAAAAAACCAATACTTTGTTCATATGTCTTTGGACCTAAACGTGGTACGTCTTTTAATTGCTTACGTGATGTAAATTTACCTAGTTCTTCTCTTTTTAAAATCACATTTTCTGCTGTTGTTTTACTTAATCCAGCAACGTGTTCAAGTAATGGTGCTGAAGCAGTATTGACATTAACACCTACTTGGTTAACCGCTGTTTCCACAACAAAATCAAGTGATTCATTTAGAAGTTTTTGTGTCACATCATGTTGATACTGACCGACGCCTATTGATTTTGGATCAATTTTAACTAATTCTGCTAAAGGATCCTGCACACGACGACCAATTGATACGGCACTTCTTTCCTCTACTTCTAAGTCTGGGAATTCTTTTCTCGCAAGTTCAGATGCTGAATAAACACTTGCTCCTGCTTCATTAACAATGATATAAGCAACATCCAACTGATTATTATTAATCACATCTGCAATAAACTGCTCAGATTCGCGCGAGGCTGTTCCATTACCAATGGCAATGAGTTCTATATTATATTTATCAATATAATCTAAAACTACTTTTTCTGAACCTTTAATATCATTACGAGGTGCCGTTGGATAAATCACACTTACTTTATGCATCTTACCTGTTTCATCTATTACTGCTAATTTACAACCTGTTCTATATGCTGGATCAAGTGCAAGGATCATTCGTCCTTTTAATGGTGGTTGTAGTAAGAGATTTTTTAAGTTTTCTGAGAATATCTCTATTGCTTGTATTTCTGCTTCTTCAGTTAAACGATTACGCACTTCACGTTCAACAGATGGTTCGATTAATCGTTTATAGCTATCTTCAATAGCTAGTTTTAGTATTTTCACACATTCCTCTTGCTTATGCTTTGAAATAACTTGACCTTCTAAAAAGTCAATAATTTGCTCTACTGGCGGGCTAATCGTTACTCTTAAAACATCTTCTTTTTCTCCACGATTAATGGCTAATGTACGATGCGATACAAGTGTTCGGATAGGTTCACTGTATTCATAATACATTTTAAATACTTGTTTTTCATCTAATGATTTGTCTTTTACAACTGTTTCAAGACTACCACGCTTCCAAGTTTCAGTTCGAATATATTCACGATAACTTGCATCTTCTGAAATCCACTCAGCAATTATATCATTAACACCTGCCAAGACCAGATCCACTTCGGTTAATTCATGTTCTTCTGAGAAGTAGTTTTCGGCTTCAGCCGATACATCTGAAATGGATTGTTCATATATTTGTGTTGCTAATGGTTCTAATCCTTTTTCTTTAGCTATTGTTGCTCTTGTTCTACGTTTTTTACGATACGGACGGTAGAGATCTTCAATTCTTTGTAGTTTGGTCGCAGCATTAATTTCTTTTTCTAATGACTCAGTTAACTTATCTTGCTCATCGATTAAACGAATCACTTCTTCTTTACGTTCTTTTAATTGTTTAGCATATTCATATGTATCTTGAATGAGTTTTATTTCAACTTCATCTAAACCACTGGTCATTTCTTTACGATAACGTGCAATAAAAGGAACTGTATTTCCTTCATCGAGTAATTCAATCACCTTTGTAATCGTTGATGATTTTATGTTTGTTTCTTTGGTTACTAATTCAATAATTTCATTATCCAATCTGAACACCTCTATTTTTTTATCTAACAAAAAAAGGATCCCGATTAAAAACGGTAAATCCCCTCTTTTTCTAACGCTTCTTTTAATGTTTTTAATGCTTGACGTTGTAATCGTGAAACATGCATTTGGGATAAATCTAACTGTTCAGCAGTTTCTTGTTGACTCATATTATCGAAGAAGATACATTTTAATATTTGTTGTTCACGCACTGGCAAAATGGGTAAGATTTTTTCTAAAAGAAGATGTGTATCAATTTTATCATATCCTTCTTCTACATTACCAATTAAGTCTAAGATGGACACATTACCTTCATCTGTCCCTGATTCTTGTGGTGTGTCGGCTGATAATGATTTATAACTACTTGTCATTTCCATTGTTTCAAGAACTTCTTCTTCTGATACATTTAAGTGCGCTGCAATTTCATTAATTTGTGGTGTCTTTTGATTTTTTTCTGTTAATTCTGTCATCGTTGCATTAATTTTAGGTCCTAATTCTTTAATCCGTCTAGGTACATGAACATCCCATGTTTTATCTCGAATAAAACGTTTAATTTCACCAATAATTGTTGGGATTGCAAATGTTTCAAACGTTCGATTAAATGAAGGGTCATAACGTTCCACTGCTACAAGTAAACCAATCATGCCAACTTGAAATAAATCTTCATGATGGCTTTGATTTTTGGAATATTTGTGGGCAATCGAATGTACGAGCTTTTCATAATGAATGACAACATTTTCTTTTGCCTCTTCATTATCTGGATTAGTTTGAATCACTTCAATCCAATCATATATTTTTTTACTTTTATTTAGTTGTGGCTTTGGCACCATTTGTCACCTCGACTCCATTGAGATACTTAATCATATGAACAATCACGCCATAATTATTATTGACCTCAACTTTATCCATTAAAGCATTAATTAGAAATAAACCAAAACCACCCTCCCTTAAATCATTAGTCTTTTTAACATGATCTATCGGTCCTAAGTTGTTTTTTACTTCATCTAAATCAAAACTCCCACCTCGATCTGATACCATAACTTCTAATCTATCATCATAAACACTAAATCCTAGGATAATTTCACCTTTTTCATTTTCACTGTATGCATGATTAACTACATTTGTTGAAGCTTCTGAAACAGCAACTTTTAAGTCTTCTATTGCTTCATAATCAAATCCCATTCGATTGGCAATACCTGATGTTGTTAAGCGAGCTACACTTACGTAATCTGATTTAGCAGGCAATTTCATTTCGATATAATCTACATTAGACATTTAAATCACCTTCTTCTGAACTTACGTCAATGATGTCATCTAATCCTGTCACTTGAAATAATCTTAATAAACGATCATTTGCTTTGATTAATTTTAATTGTGACCCTGATTCCTCGGCATGTTTTAAACCACTTACAAATGTTCCAAGTCCAGTACTATCCATATAAGATACACCTTGTAAGTCGACAATTACATCCGCATTTTTATTGCTGACCAAGTTATTTAATTTTTCTTTTAGTTTTGGCGCTGTATAAATATCAATTTCACCTGTTAATATCATAAATACTTGGGAAACTTTCTCTTCTATATCTATCGTTAAATTCATTATTATACCACCTCTAACACATTTATACCCATCAACTCAGATACTTAAACTTATTTAACTGAATCTATGATTATTTATTTTTTTCTTAAAATGATTAAGGTAAAATCATCTTTTAACTCAAATCCTTTTAAATTTGCAAAGTGATTATAAACAGCTGCTACATGGTTTTCAGGTGACAGATACATATATTTTTTAATGATATCTAACACCTCTTCGCGTGTAATAAAGCGATCATTATATTTACACTCTGTTACACCATCTGTTAATAAAACAACTAAATCACCTGGATTCATTTCTTTTTGGTATTCTGTGTAATCTGTATGATCAAGTACACCTAAAACGAGTCCTTCTGCCTTTATTTCACTAAATTTATCTGTTTTTGCATCATAAAAAAAGCCAGGTTCATGACCTGCTGATGCATATGTTAACAATTTATTATCTGGATCATATTCTGCATAAAACATTGTGATAAACATGTTGGATGCGACGTTTTGTTCAACAACACGATTCAATTGCTTTAAGATTTTTCGAGGTTTGTAATTAGATTCATGTACACTATCTAATGAATATTTTATCATTGACATACTTAACGCTGCTGGTACACCTTTTCCGACAACATCGGCAATTGCGACACCAAGTTTCCCGTCTTGGTTAGATATGAAATGAAAATAATCACCATTCATTTGGCTATATGGCATACTAATAACGCCGATATCAAAGCTCTTTGACTCAGGCACTTTCGTTTTTAAAAATTCAGCTTGCATATTTGCAGCAATATTAATTTCATTTTTTAACATTAATTGTTCTTCTTTTATTAAATTATAATTTTGATGAGCAACACCGTATGCAATCATCGCTTCTAATAAGAAATCCATTGCATATTTTGTCTCTTCATTCATTTCAATATTTATTTGCTTCATTGATTCTATATGTATTCTAATTAATTCGGCTGGTAAGATATCATTTTTAATGAACACATTACTAATTTGTTCTGCACGATACAAAAAACGTTCATCCAAAGTTACTATATATCTCTGTAATAACTCTGCATATACCTTTAATTCTTTTTCCAAGATAAACGTCCCCTTTACTATAAACAAAACACTCCCCTTTTTAAATCGTAAAAGGGAGTGCTAATCGTACATTTTGTTAAAACTCAATCCTAGACTTACTTCAAGTGCATGATCAATTTTTTTCATCATATCACTGTCTAAAATTGTTATTTTGTCTGTTAGTCTTTGTTTGTCTAATGTTCGAATTTGTTCAAGCAAAATAACTGAATTTTTTTCTAAATTATATTCTTTTGAATTAATTTCGACGTGTGTTGGTAATTTTGCTTTTTGAATTTGCGCAGTAATCGCTGCAACAATAACTGTTGGACTAAATTTATTACCAATGTCATTTTGAATAATTAATACGGGCCTTATTCCTCCCTGCTCCGAACCAACTACTGGAGAAAGGTCAGCGAAATAGATTTCGCCCCTTTTGACGTTCAAAGGCTACACCTCACTCATAGAGCGATTAGCAGTGTGATTGGCTTCTTCTTCAGCTAAAAAGGCTTCAGAACAAATCTTTAAGTTAATTGGCGCCATCTCCTGATAACCTTTTTGCATTTGTTCATGTAGAATAAAAATTTCTTTTTTTTGTTCGACATAATTTTTAGTAGCTTGATAAATAAAATCAGTTAATTCTATTTCTTCATACTCTGCAATACCACAAACTTCATGAAAAAAATGTTTTGGTAATCTAAGCAAGACTTCTTCTACCTTATCCGTCAAGACTACACCCCCGCTAAAATATAAAATTAGATTATAAATGCAAATACTTACCTAATATTATCATTTTAAAGGGGTCTTTGCAAAAAGAAACTGAATTTTAGTTGATTATAACAGTATTTTGATGCTTATTTATAAATTCTTGGCACACGACTAGTAATATTCGTTGATACTTCATAATTAATTGTCTCCAGACGCTCAGCAACTTCATCAATGGAAATAACTGCACCTTCACTATTTCCAATTAAAGTTACTTCTGTTCCAACTTCATAATATTGATCAAGTTTAATCATCATCATATCCATACATATTCTACCAACAATTCTCATTCGTTTACCTGCGACTAACACGCTTGATCCCTGTAATTTTCGTAACCAACCATCTGCATAACCGATTGCCACTGTCCCTATCCAATCACCTTCTTTGGCTATATAACTGCCTCCATAGCTTACTTTATCTCCTTCGTGCATTTTTTTGATATGAATAATTTCACTTTTTAAAGAGAGTGCTGGTTTTAGTTTAACTATATTAGCAACTTTTATATCCAAGGAAGGATACATACCATAAAGCGATACACCAACTCTTGAATAGGTTGGCATATCCAATGCATGTTGAATTGACGCACCACTATTACCAACATGAATCATCAAGGTCTCTTCTGGGTAAACTTGAAAAATTATTTTTACTAACTGATTAAATTTATTCATTTGCTCTTTATAATACGTTGAATCTTTATAATCTGCAGAAGCAAAATGCGTGTATAAACCCGTTACTTTGATTAATTGCATCTCGGTTAACTGACTTAAAAATGTGTTAACTTCTTCTTCGTTCCTTAAACCGTTTCTGCCCATCCCTGTATCTAATTTAATGTGGACCTGAAGTGTGCCTTGTAAATCTAGTGCGTCAAGCTCTTCTAACCATTGCTTCTGAAAAACGGTTAAAATAAAATTATGTTTGACAGCTATGTGGGCATAAGGTGGTGCAACCCATCCTAATACTAGAATTGTTGCTTTAATACCCGATTCTCTTAATTCCATTGCTTCTTCTAATAAAGCAACAGCAAATATGTCATACCCTAGCTCTTCTAAATACTTAGCAACCTTAACACTACCATGACCATAAGCATTAGCTTTTAAAACAGGGATTATTCTTTTTTTACTACCTAAATTGATTTGAATAGTCTGCAGATTTTCTTTAATCGCATTTAAATCAATTTCTGCATATGTATTCCGGTACATTTTACTCATCCTTGCTTCAACTCCTTACTTAATGGTCATTTAGGATTATTTGAGCAACCACATATTCTTTACTATGTGAAATTGAAACAAATATCTGTTTGTTTTCGTATCCAGTAGCACTTACATAAGGTGCACCATTTTCTTGTTTTAATATTTCGATATCTTGAAAACTCAACTTACCTAAACCTTCACCTGTTGCTTTTGCAAATGCTTCTTTCACTGCAAAGCGACCCGCTAAATATTCGATTTTCCTTTTAAAACTAGGAAGCTCATTATATAATTTTTGTTCGTTAATTGTTAATATCCGGCTAATAAAACGTTTATTTTTAATCACTGCTCGTTCAATTCGATTTAATTCAATCAAATCAACACCTATACCGATAATCATCTTCTAATCTCCCCTAATATATTATCCTTATAATATCGCTTTAAAAAATAAGCGTCAATTATAATAAACAATTAACGTGATTATCCAAATGCTTGTGTTAAAATAGAGTTAATAACGATGAAGTCAATTTGTACGGAGGTTTTTTAATGTTTATACGGACTGAAAGAAGTGTGAGTGATTTTATTAAGCTCTACCCAATTGTTTCATTTTTAGCAATCCTCAATCTTAGCCTATGGTTTATCATTAATATTTTAAAGATACCTTTTGGTCTAAAATTATACGATTTAGGTGTTGGACATAATTTGTCTATTTTGTTACTGGATGAGTACTGGCGTTTAGTTACATCTATATTTTTGCATGCTGACTTCGGTCATGTTATCTTTAATACGTTTGCACTGATCTTATTTGGTCCAGCCCTTGAGAAAATGTTAGGTAGTTTTAAGTTTATTTTTATTTATCTATTTACAGGTATTATTGGTAATTTAGGTACCTTCATTATAAATATGCAATCTTATATCCCACATCTAGGTGCGTCAGGAGCAATTTACGGTCTCTTTGGGATTTATATTTTTATGGTCTTTTTTAGAAAAGATTTAATCGGTAGGACTGATAGTCAAATTATTAAAACTATTTTTGTTTTAGGTATCGTTATGAGTATTCTCATGCCTAATATAAATATTTCTGCACATCTATTTGGTTTCGTCGGAGGTTTCTTGATTGGTCCTCTTATTTTAAAAAAAGCAAAAAATATTTCAAGCCCCACGTATTATTAAATTAATTTCATGTAAACACTTAGTATAATTATATAAGGAGGAATATATTTTGTGGGAATTACTGATTAATAATTATAGTTTGTATACTCTGTTCAAACCTCATTGGATTGTGATAGCTGTATTAATAACTTACTTTTATTACAAAATACTTGTCAATTCCCCTGCCTTTCACGTAACTTCTAAACAAAAGAAATATTTTTTTAGTGGAATCGTGGCATTTTTACTTGTGACAAGCACACCAATTAATGTGATTGGAACCGATTATTTATTTAGTGCTTACGTATTACAACTTTCTGTCCAATTTTTTGTTGTTATCCCTTTATTAATGTTAAGTATTCCGAGACAGTTTTTCAGACAAAATATTTGGGATTATCGAATACGATTTATTATCCATGTAGCAGGCCACCCATGGTTAACTTTGTTTATGTTTAATGGTTTATTATCAATCTTTTTAATCCCTGGTGTTCATAAGTTTTTCCATGAACATTTAATCCTGATGGCAATTGCTCATTTTATTTTATTTATTCATGCTATTTTTATGTGGTGGGTAATTATTAATCCGCTTCCAGAAATGACTCGCTTAACATATATATTAAGAGCAGCTTATATTTTTTTTGCTTCTGCTTTTTTAATACCCATTGGTTTTTTCTATATTGTTATTCAAAAAGTTCAATTTCCAGTTTATGAAGCTGTAATGACAGATTTATTACCTCGATTTACACCGATTTATGATCAACAACTTGCTGGGGCAACATTAAAGCTATTCCAACTTGGTAGTTATATTATTGCGTTGCTTTTTATTTTAATTATTTGGCGTCGAAAAGAAGAAGAAAAAGGCGATATTGACAATACAAAACATATTCGCTACACACGAGGTGTCGTTGTCCATCTTCCAGATAAAGACGACCCAACTAAACGATAATAATAAAAGCCATCTTAATAGATGGCTTTTATTTATTTTCTAATTGTTTAAACACTTGTGGAAGCAAAAATTTAAAATCTGAAGCAGTCATTGTTGCTTTACTATACTTTTCACTCCATAGTTCAGCAGCTAAACCATGTATATAAACTGCATTGATTACAGCTTGTTGTTTGTCTTCGTAATAACTTACTAAACTTAAAATAATACCTGTTAAAACATCGCCCGTTCCACCTTTAGCAAGCGAACTATTTCCAGTTGTATTTACCCACACATTCCCATCTGGAAAGGCAATAACTGTATTTTCACCTTTTAAAACCACAATTACTTTATAAATTGTCGCATATTCACTTGCAAGTTCTAAAGTATTTTTCATAATGTTTTTAATTGAATAACCGGTCATTATACTAAATTCTCCAGGATGTGGTGTTAAAATAACAGGTGATTTAAATGTTTTAATTTCATGAATCCACTCTCCAAAAGAATGAAGGGCACTTGCATCAATAACTAAAGGTAAACCGATTTCCAAACCTTCTTTAATAATGGTTGTAGCTTGCTCAAGATCTTGAAGACCCGGACCAATTGCCAATGCATCATATTCTAATAAATTTAAAGGGTGTTGAATATCTTTAAACGTAGCTTCAGGCACGTGAGTCACAATTGCTTGAATCACTGACATCTCAGTTGCTACTGTCAATCTACCTGTTCCCGAACGAATCGCACCGATACTGCTTAAAGCAGCACTACCTGGCATTTCTTTTGATCCTGCAACAAGTAAACTGGTACCGAAAGTTCCCTTATGTCCATAAGAGGGTCTTTCAGGTAATGCTTCTGCAACATCTTTTTCTTCAATAACTTTCATTTTACTCGTTTGTTTTAAACCTATATCAACAACTTCTATTTCACCAAAATAACGCGATGTATTCACTAAATATGCAGATGGTTTAACACCATGTAAACAAAGTGTTAAATCCGCTTTAAAAGCATCATCTGCTTCCCCCTCATTTGCACTCACACCTGTTGGTAGATCTATTGCTATTTTTAATGCTTTTGAACGATTACACCAAGTTAAAAGTTCATTTAAATGTTTATTAGGAGCTCGGTTCAAACTAATCCCAATTAAGCTATCAATAATCACATCATATGTTTGATAATAGTCAAACATACTTACAACATATCCTTGCGCTTCGTAATGCTCAAGATGTTGCTTTGTGATTTCTGAGTTTGGTTTTCCCAGTGGAAATGTTAATAAGACTTGATAGCCATTTTGATTTAGATGCCTTGCCAGTACAACACCATCTCCACCATTATTTCCTCTACCACATAAAATAAGGATCTTATCTTTTTTTGTTATATGCTTTTGAATTTTTTTAAATAAACCATGACCTGCATTTTCCATAAGTGTGTATAATGAAACACCTTGCTCATGTGCTGCTTGATCAATTGCTTTAATTTGTTGTTCATTGTAAATATACATGTCAAACACTCCCTTCTATCTAGATGAGTCTATTCATTCTAAGAATACGCTAATTCAGATAATAAATCGAGTTTTGAAAACGCTTTATTAAATGACAGAATCAAAATAAAAGTATATATTAGAATGACGGAGGATGCATATGCGACGATACTTAACATATTTTTTTACTTTATTAGCTATTATTGGCTTATTTTTCATTTATCAAATAGATTTTATTTTTAGTGGCATTGTTGCTTCTTTAATCGCTTCAGTTTGTTTAGCTTTTGCAATTTATTTTGCTAAGTATATTAAATGAATTAATTAATAATTTGGTAAAGTCTTGCTACCGCTTCTTCAATGTCTTCTTGGGCTATATAAGCAAAGCCTAAAATAATTGTGAGCCTATCTGATGAATGAGTTTTTGTTTGCTTAAAATAACTCAAAGTTGATAGTTCCAGTTTTTGTTGAATTGCTTTTTCAGTAAATGCTTCATAAGTTATTTCCGTTTTAATTTCAGCAATAAAATGTAATCCTGCTGGAATAGAATGGATTCGAATCTGATTTTGGAATTTATTTTCTAATGCTTGAATAAGTTTTTTTCTCTTTAAGTCGTACTTATAATTCATTTTTCGAACATAACTCATATAATCACCTTGCTCAATAAACCGACTTAATGTAAATAACTCCAACATATTACTCGTACACATTAAGTTGCGATGAACTGTTTGATACTTCTTTAATAATTCAATTGGTAAGACCATATAACTTACTCTCATTCCAGCAAATAATGTTTTTGAAAAAGTCCCATTATAAATAACAGTTTCATGTTTATCTAAACTTTGTAAGGATGGAATATTATCTGTTTCATATTTGAATTCACTATCATAATCGTCTTCGATAATATAACGCTTCTCATCTTGTAATGCCCAATTTAAAATATCAATTCGTCTTGAAACTGGCATAATCACACCTGTAGGAAATTGATGAGACGGTGTAATCACTAGGATGTTAGGATTAATCTGATTAATCGCAGTCATTGAAGCCCCTTTTTTATCTAGTTCTAGCAATTTTATTTTATTCCCATTATCTTTAAACAACTGATGAAATCTTGGATATCCTGGATTTTCTAAGCCGATAACAGTTTCTTTAGGAAATAATTCAATCAATTGTTTTAATAAACCTTGTGTACCTGCACCTAAAATTATTTGTTCCGGCTCACACTTTACTCCTCGATTAAAAAGTAACATGCGAGCAATCGTTTTTCTTACCGGTAAAGGCCCTTGTAAATGTGGAATCATTTGTAAGGCTAGACGGTTTTCTTTAAAAGTAATTTGTTGATGTTTTAACCAGTCTTTAAATGGAAAATCAGTTAAATCAATTTTATTATGCGATAAAGATAACCACCCCGTAAAATCTAAATCTGTTTCACGCAAACTTTCCGGAAAATGATCCCTTTCTTCATTTCGATTTTTAAAAGGTGCTATGTCTTCAACAAAATATCCTAAACGTTCGATTGAATAAATGTATCCTTCTGCTAACAATTGATCATAGGCATTAGATACCGTATTTAAACTTACCTCTTCTTGTTCAGCTAACTCTCTTTTAGACGGTAATTTATCTCCTGCCTTTAATTTATTTGTTAAAATATAATTTTTTAATGCCTGATAAATTTGTTTGTAAATAAATCCTGCCTGACTTTTAATATTCAACTGAATCATATGAATTTCTCCTTGTCTGACCCCTTTTTTGTCTGTTTGCTGACCCTTTTTTTAAATTACATTTCTGTCATACTAAAAGTATCATAAGAGGGGGTATTATTATGACGACAACTAATAAACTAAATACAAGAGACTTACAAAATATGCGTGATGAATTTGTTCCAAAAGCAATTGGCAATGGTAATTTAGCTATTGCTGATTTTGCAAGCGGAGCGACGGTAACAGACATTGATGGAAATGAATGGATTGATTTTGCAAGTGCAATTGGTACTTTAAATGTCGGCCATTCACATCCAAGAATCACTAAAAAAGTCCACGAACAAGTTGATAAATTTTTACATCCTGGTTTTAATGTGATCATGTATGAAAGCTATTTAAAATTAGCTAAGAAAATATGTGAAATCACGCCTGGTTCAATGCCAAAGCAAGCTGCATTCTTTAATTCAGGAGCTGAAGCAGTTGAAAACGCTGTCAAAATCGCACGTCACCATACAGGCAAAAAAGCAGTTGTTACGTTCAATCGGGGCTTTCACGGACGCACTAATTTAACTATGGGCATGACGAGTAAAGTAAGGCCCTTTAAGGTAGGTTTTGGTCCTTTTACACCTGAACTTTACCAAGCACCATTTCCATATAATTATCACAAAAATAATAAACTGACAGATGATGAATATGTCCAAGACATCATTAATGAATTTGATGAATTTTTCTTAAATACTGTTTCTAAAGATGAAGTGGCTTGTATCGTAATGGAACCTGTTCAAGGTGAAAGCGGTTTTATCATTCCTGATGCAAAATTTGTTAAGCACGTTTATGATTTTTGTCAAAAAAATAAGATTGTCTTTATTGCTGATGAAATTCAAACAGGATTTGGTCGGACAGGTAAATTATTTGCTATGGAACATTTTAATATTGTTCCAGATTTAATGACTATTTCTAAATCACTTGCAGCTGGACTACCATTAAGTGGTGTTGTTGGTAAAAAAGAATTCTTTGAAACAATTTCTCCTGGAGAATTAGGTGGTACTTATGCAGGTAACCCTGTTGCTTGTGAAGCAGCTCTTGAAGTTATTGAAGTCATTAAAGATGAAGATTTAGTTAATCGATCAAATGATGTCGGTAAGAAAATCACTAAAAAATTAGAATTACTTGCGAATCAACATGAATATATCGGTGAAATTAGAGCTATTGGTTCAATGGTTGCTGTTGAACTCGTCACTGATAAAGAGACAAAAGAACCTAACAAAGAACAAGCAGATCGTATTTTAGCATATGCCAATAAGCACGGATTACTGCTCTTATCGTCTGGTTTACATGGTAATGTTGTACGTTTCTTAGCACCTCTGGTTATTACAGATGATGAATTAAATAAAGGCTTAGCTATTTTAGAAAAAGCATTTGATACCTAAAGAATAAAGATATCCCTTCTCTTAATTTAAGAGGAAGGGATATTTTTTACTTATTTAACACCTATTGAAACATACTGTGATTCGACAAATGCTTCAATTCCCTCTGCTCCACCTTCTCGACCAATCCCACTTTCTTTCATACCACCAAATGGGACTTGAGCTGCTGAAGGCGCACCATCGTTCCAACCAACAATACCAAAATCTAGCTTTTCAATTAGTTTCATACCTGTTGCTACATTTTCTGTAAATACATAGGCTGCTAAACCATACTCTGTACTATTCGCTAATTTAATTGCTTCTTCAATTGTTTCTATTTTTTGCACAGGTGCAATCGGTCCAAATGTTTCTTCATGCATAATAACCATTGATTTATCGACATCTTTAATGACTGTTGGTTCGTAATATAATCCTTTTTCACTTTGACGATTACCCCCAGAAACAACTTTGGCACCTTTATCAACAGCATCTTCAACATGACGCATGACTTTTTCTAAACCATCTTGATTTATTAAAGGACCAATATCAACAGACTCATCTAATGCATCACCTACATTGAGTTCTTTAACTTTCTCTGAAAACCGTTCAACAAATGCATCATAAATGCCTGATTGGACGTATATACGGTTTGCACACACACATGTCTGTCCTGTATTTCTAAACTTAGAGTCTATCACACCTTGTACTGCTACTTCTAAATCAGCATCATCTAATACAATTAATGGCGCGTGACCTCCTAATTCTAATGATAATAATTTTACATTATCAGCACTTTGACGAATTAAAAGCTTTCCAACCTCAGTAGATCCAGTAAAGGTCAATTTACGTACACGTTCATCTTCCATAATTTTACCAACTATCTTACTTGATGAACCTGTGACTAAATTGACAACCCCTTTTGGAAAACCCGCTTCTTCAATTAAGTCCATAAACATTGCTGCTGTTAGTGGACTTTCACTTGATGGCTTCATAATTACTGTACATCCTGCTGCAAGGGCTGGACCAATTTTACGAGTTAACATAGCTAATGGAAAATTCCAAGGTGTTACTGCGGCAACTACACCGACTGGCTTTTTCCAAACTTGCATCCGTTTATTTGGCAGGTGAGCTGGTACTGTTTGTCCATAAATTCTTTTACCTTCTTCAGCATACCATTCAAGAAACGAAGCACCATACATCACTTCACCCATAGATTGTGTAATTGGTTTACCCATTTCTAAAGTCATCACACGACCAAGTGCTTCTTTATTTTCAATTAATAAATCATTTAATTTCTTTAAATAACTTGCTCGGTCATAAGCAGTTAAATCCGCCCAGCCTTCAAATGCATTATGCGCTGCTTCAATAGCCAATTCCGCCTCTTTTTCTGCACCATTTGGAACGGTACCGACTACTTCATTTGTTCCTGGATTAATAATTTCTATTTGCTTTAAATTTTCGCCTACTGATTCACCATTGATTGTCATTAAATATTTCATCTTATCGCCTCTTTCAAATTTATTTTTCTGTCAGATTGTCTAATAACTTTTCTTCAGCATACATAATATGATCTTCTATTGCTTGAGTAACTTTTGCTAAATCTTTTGTTTGCAGCGCTCTAAATAAATTTAAATGTTCTGTGTATAAATCAATTGGATTTGAATAAGATTCTTTTAAATAACCTAAGTAAGTTCTCATTTCAATTTGATTTAATTCAAATATTTTAATAATTCGTGTATTACCACACGCTCTGACAATTGTATTATGAAACTCTAAATCTAAATTAAATAACTCATACCAATCAGCACTCTCAATTTGATTTTTCATTACTTCTAAAATGTTTGATAGAGTTGTGAATTCTATTTCTGTTAATAATGGTAGAGCTTTAACAACAGCATTTTTTTCAATGAGAATACGTAACTCAATCAACTCTTTTAAATCTTGTTCAGTATAATGAGCAACATACGTCCCTTTTCGTGCTTTATTAACGATTAAGCCTTGATTTTCTAAAATTGTAAATGCTTCTCTAATTGTACTTCTGCTCACATTAAATTTTTCTGCTTGATCCTTTTCAAGAAGTCGTTCACCTAATTTATACTCTTGCATCCAAATATTTTTTTTGATTAAATTTGCTACAGTTTCACCTAATGAACTTTGTAGTTGTATTAAGTCAGATTGATTTAAGATTTTAATTCACTCCCCTTCAAAATCTTACGGGGCTAACTTTTCTGGTAGCCATGTTGATAAGAATGGAACATATGTGACAACTAGTAAAGCAATTATCATTACAAACATAATTGGAATCATTGCTTTGATAATTCTCTCAAACGGCACTGCACCGATTGTAGATGCTACAAATAAATTAACGCCAAGTGGTGGAGTTACAAATCCAATAGCAAGATTCATTACTAGTATGATACCAAAATGAATAGGGTCCATACCAATATTTGTTACAACTGGTAAAAGTATCGGTGTTAAAATAACAATTGCAGAAATTGTATCAATAAACATACCAACAATTAATAAGAACAAATTAATAATCAAGATTATTATTATGGGATTATCTGAAATAGATACAATGAAATCAGCTATAATTACAGGTATTCGTTCACGAGTCATTAAATAAGCAAACGAAATTGAAAAACCTATGATAATAACTGTTGTAGCACTTGTTAATGCTGCTGATGAAAATGCTTCATATAAATCTCTTAAATTCATTTCTTTATAAATAAATACTCCTACAAAAAGTGCATAAGCCGCAGCTACTGCTGCCGACTCTGTAGGTGAAAATAATCCTGCATAAATTCCTCCTAATATAATAACTGGTATAAGTAATGCAAGCTTTGCTTCATTAAGTGCTTTAAGGACATCTTTAAAAGTTGGTATTTCACCTGTACCAGCATATCCTTCTTTTTTAGCAACAAAATATGATATTAACATTAAACTTAATCCAAGAATAATTCCAGGAATAATTCCTGCTAAAAACATAGAACCAATTGATACTGTTCCAACAACGCCATACATTACAAATGGAATGCTTGGTGGAATTAGCACGCCCATAGAACCTGCTGATGCTGTAATTGCTGCAGCAAATCCTCCACCATAATTTTTTTCTTTCATTGCAGGAATCATGAATGAACCTATCGCTGCAACTGTTGCAGGGCCAGATCCTGATATTGCTGCAAAAAACATACTTGCTAAAACAGTAACCATTGCAAGACCACCAGTAATAAATCCTATTAACACACTAGCTAAATTCAATAATCGTTTAGATATTCCTCCTGTACTCATTAATACACCAGCTAAAATAAAGAATGGAATAGCCATAAGTGGAAAACTATCTAAAGATGTAAAGGCTTTTTGCACAATTACACTAGGTGATGAATTAGTTGCAAAAACCATCGTTATTAAAGAAGAAAGTCCTAATGATACAGCTATAGGAACACCTATGAACATTAAGAGAAAAAATAACCCAAAAAGTAAAATAATCGTCATAATTTCTCCTCCCCAAGCTGTTTTTTCTCTACTAATTTATTTGTCATAATTAAGTAAATTTGTTGAATTAACCGAAGGCACATTAAGGCACCACCTATAGGTATTGCTAAATAAGGTATCCACATACTTATTTTTAATGATGGACTTGTTTGCCCGGATGCTTGAACATCTATTACATATTTAGTTCCTTCATAAGCTAAAAATAAAGCAAATACAAACCATGCAAGAATACCTAAAATATCGATATATTTCTTAATTTTTTTAGGTAGCAAATTAATAAATACATCGACTTTAATATGAGATTGCATTCTAACTGCTAAACTTGCACCAATCCATATTTGCCATACATGTAAATATTGAGCTAATTCAGATCCCCAACTAAATGAATTTCCGAAAGCATAACGGCTAATCGATTGTGTAAACATTAAAATAACCATAATGAGTAAGCTAGTTACTAGAAAGACTTCTTCTATTTTTCGGTCAAAAATATATTTCATACTCATCTTGAATTACCTCCTAAAACAAGATTAATAATAGCCAGTTAAATTTATTCAACTGGCTATTAGCTTATTCACTATAGCTTCTTGCTAAATCAATTAAATCTTTTCCAATTTCATCTTCATACTTCGAATAAATTGACTCAGATGCCTCTTTAAATATTTCTATTTCTTCATCAGATAATTCGATTATTTCCATATTTTCTTTTATGATTTCTAGTCCTTCGTCATCTTGGTCTCTAGCTATTTCTCTTTGATAATTCATTGCTTCTTTAGCCGCTTTTTTTAGAACTTCTTGATCTTCTTCTGCTAATCCATTAAAGAAATCCTCATTCATAAAGCCAACGGTTGCAGTATAGGCATGATTAGATAAGGTTAAATAATCTTGTACTTCATAAAACTTCATCTGATCAATTAAATTAAGTGGGTTCTCCATACCATCATAAACATTTTGTTGAAGTGCACTGTATAACTCTCCAAACGCAAATGGTGAAGCATTGGCACCGTATTCTTTAAATGCATCTATATGAACTTCATTTTCCATTGTTCGTATTGTTAATCCTTTTAAATCTTCTGGTTTTTTAATTGGCTGCTTACTGTTACTTAGTTGTCTCATTCCTGTTTCTCCATAAGCTAATCCTACTAATCCTTGTTCAGGCAATTCATCTAATAATTTTTGACCTAACTCTCCATCTAAAGCCTCATAAGCAATTTCATGATTTGGGAATAAAAATGGTAAATCTAATACCATAAAATGTGGATTAAATCCTGCAACAGGCGCAGAGGCAGTGACAGTCATTTCTATATTTCCTGATTGAGTTGCTTCAATTGCTTCTCTTTCAGAGGCGTATAATTGACCATTCGGATATAATTCAACTGACAATGAACCATCAGACTCTTCTTCTACAAGTTCTTTAAATTTTTCCATTCCCATGTGAGTAGAACCTGTTTCAGGAGTCGTGTAAGTTATACCTACTTTTGTTCCTCCCTTTTTATTATTTCCTTCAGTGTTATCACTTGAACCACAACCAGATATTAAAATCATTATTAAAATTGCAACAAATATTAATGATATTTTTTTCATTTTGTTAGTCTCCTTTATATTTAATTATCTATTTCACACCAGTCAATAATTGATAAAGCTATAATTTCTGCTGTTTTAAATAATTTATCTAATTCGATATATTCATCTGTAAAATGTGCCATACTCGTTGTACCAGGACCGAAAACGATTGATGGAATATTTCCATATTGAGTTAATAATCCACCATCCGTTCCCCAGGTTGAACCAGCGACGATTGGTTTCTCATGCTCAATTTCTTCATACTTTTCTTTTAATATTTCAAGCATCGGATGATCTAAATCACTTCCACCTGGTGGTAAATGAATCCCTTCCCACTTCACAGTAACAGGGTATTTTTCAAACCATTGATCGATTTCTACTAAATCATCAAGCATTTTTTGAAATTCTGCTTTTGCTTCATTAATAGTTTCATCTGGTCCAACACCATATCTGCCTTTAATCACTGTTTCTTCAGGTACTGATGAAGGAAAGATACCACCATTAAATTGACCGATATTAATCGGGATTGGAATTGGGTTGTCTTTATACAGGTCTTGTTTACGATATTTTTCATTTCTTTTTTCTTCAAGTTCAAGTAACTGATTGAAAACGATGATTCCTTTTTCAACTGAACTCACACCTTCATATCGTGTTCCACCATGTGCTGAGATACCTTTAACTTTTATTTCAAACCATAATGACCCTTGTTGTTTTGGAAATATTTTCATTTCACTCGGCTCGGGTATCAGAGCGATGTCTGCTTTGTAGCCTCTTTGAATAGCAGATATCGTTCCTGCTCCACCTGTTTCTTCTTCAATGACACTTTGATAAATCACATCCCCCTTTAATTTTATTCCTAAATTAATAATAGTTTCAAGAGCGATTAAGGTTGCTACATTTCCACCTTTCATATCGGTTGTCCCACGACCATACAATTTATTACCGATAATCTTACCTGAATAAGCACCATGCTCCCATTTATCTAAATCACCTGCTGGAACAACATCTATATGTCCATTTAGGATAATTGAACGACCATCTGGCTGAGTACCTTTTAAGACACCAACAACATTCGGACTTTCATCGTAATTTTCTCGGATTGGATTATAAAATTCACTCTTTTGTAATTCTTCATGTTGAGGAATCCAAACATCAACATCTAATTTGTTTGCCTTTAATCTTTCTTCAACTAGTTTTTGAGCGTTTGCTTCATTACCTATCGTTGAAGGTTCTTTTACTATCGCTTGTAAATAGTCAAGATAACTTTCTTTATTCAATTCTATATTATCTTTTATTTTTTTATTCAAGTTCATCATAATTCTCCTCACATAAGTATTTGCACACTTTTAAAGCGCTTTCATTTTTCTTAAAAAACAACTTGCAAAACTACTTGATAATTAAGCGCTTTCATAATAAAATAAACACAATGTCGGATGTCGACATTCGACATTGTGTTTATTACCATAATCTATAATTTATTATTTGTCAATTGCCTTTTCTATGTTTTGTCTATTAAAGTTTTATTTTAATTAAAAGGGAGTTGTTTTTATGGAAACGATTATTGCCTATAACCGTGTTGCCAAAGAAGTCATTCAGTCACTAGAAAAAGACTATCAAGTCCATTATTTTGAAAATGGTGAAACAATCGATCATCCTTTGTTTCTAAAAGCATTAACAAAAGCAATCGGTATCATAGGTTTAGAGTTTGCTGGAAAAAAGGATGTCTTAACATATGCACCCCACTTAAAAGCAATTGCAAATGTTTCAGTCGGGTATGACAATCTTGATCTTGATGAACTGACACAACGTGGAATTATTGCGACAAATACACCCGATACATTAACTGAAACAACTGCAGACGCTATATTTGGACTTATGTTAGCTACTGCGCGGCGTATACCTGAATTACATAACTATGTTATGGCAGGTATGTGGGATAATTATTTAAAACATGATCAGTTTGGTGTGGATCTACATGGGAAGACAATTGGAATTATTGGTATGGGCAACATTGGGCAAGCACTTGCCAAAAGATGCGCCTTAGGATTTGATATGAATGTTATTTATTATAATCGTTCTAGAAAACCAAAGGTTGAAGAAAAATATTCTGCTCGATTTACTGAGTTCGATGATTTGCTTAAAACATCTGATTTTGTTTGCTTAACCTTACCAGCAACACCTGAGACAAAACATATTATTTCAAAACGGGAATTTAATCTTATGAAGGATTCGGCAATTTATATTAATGGCTCAAGAGGAATTAATAATGATGAACAAGCTTTATTTGACGCTTTAAATGAAAAAACAATTCTTGCCGCAGGCATCGATGTTTATCAAACAGAACCAATTAACCCTAATCACCCCTTGTTAACCTTACCTAATATTGTCACATTACCACACATTGGACCAGCAACAATTGAAAATGAATTAAAAATGTCTCAACGTGCCGAGCAAAATTTACGCGATAGTTTAACTCACAAAAAACCTCGCGATATCCTTAATCCTGAAGTAATGAGTTAGTTAATCATCGTTTAATGTTTTCTTATTAGCTAAATTACTTGTATACTTAATTTGACTAATTATTAACAATATAAAGGAGATCACAAACAATGAAATATTTCGCAGCTTTTTTAAAGATGAAAGATGAAGCAAAAAGTGCTGAGCACAGACAAGCCCACTTAGACTTTGTTGAAGAGATGGTTGGACAAGATCGTTTATTTTCATATGGTCGTTTAACTGATGGGACAGGTGGATTACTTATTTATCAAGCTGAATCATTAGAACAAGCAACTGACCTGGCAAATTTAGATCCTTATGTTGAGCTAGGCGCGCGTGAACTTTCGATTCACGAGTGGGTCATGCAATCACCTTATGAATTTATAAAGAAATAAGAAAAAGCCGATATATTAATTATATCGGCTTTTATTATTTATTTTTTATGTTTCTTAGCTTTTTCACGTTCGTTTTGATTTAAAATCTTTTTACGTAAACGAATTGATTTTGGCGTTACTTCACAGTATTCATCATCTGCTAAGTATTGAATTGCTTCTTCAAGTGACATCGTACGTGCTTTACGAATCACACTTGTTTGGTCTTTATTCGCTGTACGCATGTTTGTTAAGTGTTTTTCACGTGAAATATTAACTGTTAAGTCATTATCACGGTTATGTTCACCAACAACCATTCCTGGATAAACTTCTGTCCCAGGCTCAACAAAAATAGTTCCACGATCTTCTAAATGTAGGATACCATAAGCAGTCGCTTTACCACCTTCTAAACTTACTAAAGCTCCACTCCTACGTCCACCTACAGCCCCTTTAACAACAGGCGCATAATGGCTAAATGAGTGGTTCATAATACCATAACCACGTGTTTGTGACATGAACTGAGTTGAATAACCTAGTAAGCCACGTGATGGAACAGTGAATTCTAAACGAACTTGTCCTGTTCCTGTATTTTCCATATTAAGCATTTCACCTTTACGTTCACCAAGAGACTCCATAACGCCACCTGTATATTCTTCAGGTACGTCAATTTGTACATGTTCCATTGGTTCAGATTCCACGCCATCAATTTCTTTAATAATAACTTGTGGTTTAGATATTTGTAATTCAAAACCTTCACGTCTCATATTTTCAATTAAAACAGATAAGTGTAATTCTCCACGTCCTGAAACAATCCACGCATCTGGTGACTCTGTATCTTCAACACGTAAACTAACATCTGTTTCTAATTGCGTCATTAAACGTTCTTTGATTTTCGCTGAAGTGATATAGTCCCCTTCTTTACCTGCAAATGGACTATTATTAACTAAGAATGTCATTTGTAAAGTTGGTTCATCGATGCGAAGGATTGGTAATGCTTCTGGATGACTAACTGGACAAATTGTTTCTCCAATATTAATATCTTCCATTCCAGATACTGCTACGATTTCACCCGCATGCGCTTCTTTGATTTCGGTACGTGTTAACCCTATAAAACCAAATAATTTAGATACTCTAAATTTCTGTTCAGTACCATCAGTTTTCATCACAACTACTTGGTCACCAACTTTAATCGAACCGCGGAATACACGACCAATACCTACACGACCAACATACTCATTATAATCAAGTAATGTCACCTGGAATTGTAACGGCTCATCACGATTATCTACTGGTGCTGGAATGTGTTCTAAAATTGTATCAAACACTGGATCAAATGTTTCACTTAAATCGTCTTCGTTATAACCTGAAAGACCATTGATTGCAGAAGCATATAAGACTGGGAATTCTAGTTGTTCATCATCAGCACCTAAATCAATAAATAAATCAAGTACTTCATCAACAACCTCTTCTGGGCGTACATTTGGTCGATCAATTTTATTTAATACGACAACTGGCTTTAATCCTTGTTCTAATGCTTTTTTTAGTACAAAACGCGTTTGTGGCATAGGGCCTTCATGGGCATCTACTACTAAAATTACTCCATCAACCATTTTCATGACACGTTCAACTTCTCCACCAAAGTCAGCGTGACCTGGTGTATCTAAGATATTAATTGTCGCATCTTTATATTTAATCGCTGTATTTTTGGATAAAATAGTAATTCCACGCTCTTTTTCAATATCGTCTGAGTCCATCGCACGTGAATCTATTTGTTCATGTGCTTCAAATGTTCCTGAATATTTCAACAATTGATCTACTAACGTTGTTTTTCCGTGGTCAACGTGAGCAATAATTGCTATGTTACGAATGTCTTCTCTTAATGTCATTATTTAAACGCTCCTCATTATTCAACTTGCTTTAACTTTACTATTATACCACACATATAGTTTAATAGTATCTATTTTTTGAAAATATTTACAATTTATGTGCTTTATTGCTTATTCTTTTAAATTATTTATATTCTTTTTAAACTCTAAAATAAATTCAGCACCAGTTCCTGGCTTATTGTTAACAGAGATAGTCCCATTTGATTGTTCGATAATTGCTCTTGAAATAGCTAATCCTAAACCTGTATCACCTGCTTTTCCTTTCACAAACCGGTGGAATAAATACGGGCGGATTTCTTCATCAATCCCAGAGCCGTCATCTACAATTTTTATACTAATTTTATCTTTCATTTCTTCAACAGTAATTCCTATGTGAGATTTGGCATACCTAATACCATTCGTTATTATATTTAAAAATGCACGAAGAAGCTTATCTTCGTCTCCTAAAATAATAACTGAATCATGTTCTAAATACTCCACTGTCACATCTTGTTCTATTGCATATGGATAAATGCGAGCTAATACCTTTTTAATTAATTCATCAAGATTGATTTGGTCTTGTTCTATCATACTTTTTTCACTATCTAATTTAGCGAGTAATGTCATTTCATTAATAAGTGTTTTTAAACGATTAACTTCTGAAGTGACAACATTAAGCCCCTTTTCCATATCTTGACCAGTAAAAATACCATCACGTATACCTTCTGCATAGCCTTGAATTGTCATTAGTGGTGTTTTTAATTCATGTGAAGCATTTTGGAAAAATGTTTGTTGTGAATCTATATATCTTTGTAGCTCAAGTCCCATTTCATTCACACTTAAGGCGACATCTTTTATCTCACCAGATGCTTTTATTTCTTTTAAATCACTAAACTCGCGTCTTTCAATTTTTTTAACTTCCTCTTTTAATCGCTCAAGTGGTGTGACTAATCGGCGCGTCACAAAATAACTTAATAATATCGCCACTAAAGAACCAATAATAAAGACTAAGGCAATTCGAGAAATAAAACTTTGCTGAACTTCTTGCAGATCAGTTAATGGCGTTAATAATACAAGTTCTAATCCTGTCTGGTTTGGATTGATACTTTTTTTAGATACGACGAATTGACTCTCACCAAATTCCCATAAATCTGATTCTTTATCAGTAAAATATTCTTCTTTATAAAATCCTTCAACAATATTTAAATTAAGTGTCGACATAATCACTTGATCACTTATTTGATCATAAACAATAAATTGTAAATTTTGTTCATTCAAAAATTTCTCTAATTCTTCAACAGAATTATTATAATATGCATTTTCTTCTAAAAATTGTACTAACAGCTCACCTTTTTGTTCGAGTTGACTTTCCTCATTTTTCACTAATAAATCAAGAATCAATGAATAGATAATAAAGCTCCCAACAGCTAAAACAATTAAAACAAGTGTCGTAAAAGCTACGTTAAGCTGTGTCTGTAACCTCATTTTTCTTCCTCTTTATCACTATAACGATATCCATGACCCCATACTGTTTCTAAATTAATTTCCGGTATTTTTTTACGAATGCGTTTAACTAAATCATCAACTGCACGATCACTACCAAAATAATCATTTCCCCAAACATGAGTGAGTAATTCTTCTCTTGAAAAAGCACGTTCTGGATTTTTAGCAAACACGACTAATAAATCAAATTCTTTAATTGTCACTTCAATGACTTGATCATGCCACATTACTTTTCGGGCATCTTCGTCAATTGATAATTTTCCTGATTGAATATAATTTTCATTTTCAACTTTTATGTTTTGATAAGTTCGTGCAAATAAACGTCTCACACGAGCGACTAATTCTCTTGGACTAAATGGCTTTGTTAAATAATCATCTCCACCAAGTTCAAGACCAATAATTTTATCAATTTCCTCATCTTTTGCTGAAATAATAATAATTGGTACATCACTTTTTGTTCTTATTTTTTTACAAAATGCATAGCCATCCATCCCCGGTAACATAATATCAAGTATCCACATATGTGGGGGATTTTCATTCCATAATTTTAACGCATCTTCTGCATTATCAAATAAATCAATTTCAAAACCTTCTTTTTCTAAATAGGTCGCGACAATATGTCTTATATTTTGATCATCTTCTACAATTGCAATTCTGTAATTCACTACATAACCTCCTAGCTATTAAAATTTATTTTATACTAATTTACAGATAATCATCTAATCATAATTGTTTTACTCATATTTTACACAATTATACCAATCTCTTGCCAATAAATCTCTTTATACTTGAAGTATAGCAAATGAAAGGGTGGTTTCAGATGAATAATGATCAAGATAAAGAATTACCATCTGAAGAGAGTAAAGAAATTTTAAGTCGTGAACAATTAATATACGCATATGAATCTGAAATTAATTCTCTTAAAAAAAACCAAAAAAATAAACGTGGTTTTCTCTTTCATCTTACTACAGGAGTCGTTGGCGGTATAGTTGCAGCATTTATTATTGTTGTTTTAATCGCTAATAATTTGATTCCGATGTTTGATTTTAATTCATCAACTAGTCAATCACCATTATCTGAATCTACTGAAACAATGTCTAATGATTTAACGAGTGACTCTGAGATAAAAGATGTTCCTATTGCTGAGGTATCTAAAGCTGTTGTTGGTGTTAAAAACATTCGCACATTAGATCCTTGGACAAATACAACACAAGGCGGTACTGGCTCAGGCATTATTTACAAGCAAGAAAATAATAAAGCATATATTGTCACTAATAATCATGTCATTGAAGATGCTGAAGAAATTGAAATTGAATTATCTAATAAAGAAGTCGTTCCAGCAAAATTGCTCGGATCAGATCCATTAACTGATTTAGCTGTTTTAGAAATGGATGACGAACATGTTGAGTATGTTGCTGAATTTTATGATTCAGATAAATTAGAAGTTGGCGAAACAGTCATTGCCATTGGTAATCCCCTTGGAAGTGAATTCGCTGGTTCAGTAACAAAAGGGATCATAAGTGGTCTTAACCGTTCTGTAGAAGTTGATACAAATGGTGATAAACAACCCGATTGGGTAACCGAAGTATTACAAACAGATGCAGCCATCAACCCTGGTAATAGTGGTGGAGCTCTTGTAAATACTAAAGGTAAAGTCATTGGTATTAATTCAATGAAAGTTGCTCAAAGTGCTGTTGAAGGAATTGGACTTGCCATTCCAAGTAATACAGCTCAACCAATTATTAAAGATTTAGAAGAAAAAGGTGAAGTAAATCGACCTACATTAGGAATCGCTACTGCACCACTAAATCAAGTACCACCTGAAGTGCAACAACAAATTGATTTACCTAAAGATGTTCGCTCAGGTATGGTCATTGCAAATGTTGATTCTGATTCTCCAGCTGAAAAAGCTGGCTTAAAGAAATTTGATGTCATTACAAAAATTGATCAACAAGAGATTACTTCGATCGTTGATATTAAAGTTGCATTGTACACAGATGCTTTACCAAACGATAAAGTAACTATTGAATATGTTCGTAATGGTAAAAAGCAAACATCAGAATTAACCTTAATTAACTAATTCCGAAATTCGAGCAATATTGATGCTCACAGTAAGCTTTGGTACGCATACGCTATGTTTGGTTCCCCCCTAACTTAAGCAATAAACACCATACTTACTGCATAGATGAGCCTAACTTTACAATTATTGTGAAGTTAGGCTTTTTATTATGGTAAAATAATAAGTAAGATAATTTATAGGGAGGTTTTTTTAATGAAAAACAAAGTAATTGGCTTTATTGGCACAGGCGTCATGGGACAAGGTATGGTTAGAAATTTATTAAAAAAAGGATTTAAAGTAAATCTTCATACACGAACAAAAGTTAAAGCAACTCAATTAATTGCTGAAGGCGCAGAATGGATGTTTTCTGTTAAACAACTTAGTGAAAAAAGTGATGTGATTATTACGATGATCGGTACTCCAAGAGATGTTGAAGCTGTTTATTTTGGGAGTGATGGATTAATTGAAAATTCAAAACCAGGTACCTTATTAATTGATATGACAACATCTAAACCAAGTCTTGCTAAAAACATTTATGATATTGCAAATGTAAAAGGTATTCAATCATTAGATGCACCTGTTTCAGGTGGCGATGTTGGTGCTCAAAATGGTAAATTAACTATTATGGTTGGTGGCGATGAAGCTGCATTTAATGAAGCACTACCTGTTTTTGAAGCAATGGGAGAAAACATTCGCTTACAAGGGCCTGCTGGAGCTGGACAGCATACTAAAGTTGTCAACCAAGTATCAATTGCACCAGCGATGATTGGTATGGTAGAAGCACTTGTTTATGCTGAAAAAGCGCATTTAGATCCTGAATTAGTTTTAAAGAGTATTGGTACAGGCGCAGCAGGCAGTTGGTCGCTTGATAATTATGCCCCGCGAATTATTAAAGGAAATTATGATCCAGGATTTGCAATTAAACATTTTATTAAAGATATGGAAATCGCTGTTGAATCTGCTGAAGAACTTGGATTATACGCTCCTGGACTTAATCTAGCTCTTAGCATGTATAAAGAACTAGAAGTAAAGGGACATGGCGAAAAAGGCATTCACGCCTTAATGCTTTATTACCAAAACGCCTAATCAAAACGTTACACCTTGTCAAACAAGGTGTACCGTTTTATTCGCGTTGATCAACGACTGATTGGACTTCAAATGCTAACTCATTATTTCCAAAAATTTCTAAAACACTAAAAACTGTTATATCAGTTACCTCATCTGATTTACCTGCCTCAAGTGCTAGACGATATGCGTCAATTAATAATGGGTTTGCTTGTTGGTTTGGATAAGCCCTTTTATATAGTTCATTTGCATCAACATCATTATTCACACACCACTGAGCAAATATTAAAACCATCATTTTTTCATCTTTTTGATAATTTTCTATAACTTGCTCATCAACTGTTTTAGAGTTAGGTTCTTCAAAAGCACTTGAAGGATCAAAATCTACAAAATCATCATCTTCATTAAATTCATTCATTATGTGACGACTCCTTTTTTAACATAAATAAGGTCATAAACGAGATTGCTTGTTGTAAATCATCAGGTAGATGATCGATGACTGCTTGATCAATTACTCTTTTATGAATGACTCTTTCTTCGATTAAACGAAATCCGTTTTCTTTTGCTAATTGATAAAATTCCCAAGGCATCATTGTATTCATTGGCACAGCTTCTTTATATAAGCGTTGATAACTATTTGCTCTTGGACCAGCTGTCGCACCTAAAATTCCAGCACAAATCGTACCACCTGGTTTTAAAATCCGTTTTATTTCTAATAAAGCATCAAGTGGATTTTTTGTCCATTCGATGACATTTATTAACAAACTAGCATCAAATGACTCATCTGCAAATGGTAAATCATCTACAGAAGCAACATAAAGTGGCACTTGGTCATTCAATTGTTTACGAGCGAGTTCAATCATTTTTTCAGAAATATCAATGCCAGTTACATCGTATCCTGAATTCAATAATTTATATGATCCATAACCACTTCCACAACCAATATCAATAACTGATACATTTGCTTGGTGATGTTTTGTAAAAAAAGGAATAATATCTTTTCTACTACCATTATCCCACATGTTTATACTACGTTTATCCCAATTAATTGCCTGTTTATTCCATTGTGCTTTTGTATGTTCATTCCATTCATTCACTTTTATCATCCTTAAAACTCAAAAGGACTTACCTCTAAAAAGAGATAAGTCCTTTAAAATTCATTATTATAGAGCAGTAACGTTAGCCGCTTGTGGACCACGTTCGCCTTCAACGATTTCAAATTCTACATCTTGACCTTCTTCAAGAGTCTTGAAACCTTCAGACTGAATAGCTGAGAAGTGTACGAAAACATCGTCACCATCTTCACGCTCGATAAAACCAAAACCTTTTTCTGCGTTAAACCATTTAACTTTACCAGTCATCATAGTGAATGACCTCCCTTACAAATATCGTGCAAAGTAATTGAATCAAATAATACTTTTACACCTCTTCTAAAGGGATTATAAAGTAATTCGAAGTTCAATTTCCTTTTGCTATATATAACAATACTATGGTCTAGCTATAATTGCAAGCCTTTTAGACAAAATTTTTTATTTTTATCATTTTTTTAGCTTATAAAATTGCTTTAAACATTATCAGATCAACATTACACGTTTTTTAAAAAATAAGCAATCTTTTTCACTTCAATATCTTTTTTTTAGAAAAATTAAAATATTTTTAAATTGTTTTTTCAAATCAATAAAAAAAAGCTTATCTCAATTAAGAGATAAGCTTTCCAAATTTAATATTATAGAGCAGTAACGTTAGCCGCTTGTGGACCACGTTCTCCTTCAACAATTTCAAATTCTACGTTTTGACCTTCTTCGATAGTCTTGAATCCTTCAGACTGAATAGCCGAGAAATGTACGAATACATCGTCGCCTTCTTCTTGCTCGATAAAACCAAAACCTTTTTCTGCGTTAAACCATTTAACTGTACCTGTCATCATAATGAATGACCTCCCTTAAAAATTTTGTGAAAAGTAACTGAATCAAACACTTCCACACCTCTTTGAAAAGGGAGTTTAAAGTTATTCGAAATCCAATTTTCTTTCGCTACTTATAACAATACTATGCATTCATTATAATTGCAAGCTTTAAGACTAATCTTTTAAACTTTCTTTTTTATGATAGGTTTATTTCTTTCTAAAGATGATGTAATCAACCTTTGTTAATTTTTAGCTATATTAAATAATACCTAGTAAATTTAAATAGACGAGAATAATAAATATCGGAACAATAAATTTCATTAGAAAATGCCACAGTTTATAATAGCCTGATGAAAGATTCGTTCCAATCATAAATTGACTTTTTACTAAAGACTGATCCATTTTGTGAATAATGAATAAAGCAATTAATAAACTTCCTAATGGTAATAAGATATTACTAACTAAATAATCTGTTGCATCAAAAGCACTTAATCCAAAAATTGTGAAGTCTGCTAGTAAACTAGATGATAAAGCTGCCGGAATCGCAACAATGAATAAGATTATACCTAATATAATCGAAACATTACGACGTGAATATTTGCCACTTGCTGTAAAGGCAGCAACAATAATTTCATATAAACTAAATGATGACGTAAGTGTTGCAAATAAGAATAGGATTAAAAATAAACTTAAAAACAGACTACCTAATGGCATTTGTGCAAATGCTTCAGGTAAGACAATAAATAATAAACTCGGACCATGATCAGGTGCTAAACCAAATGCAAAAACAACAGGAAATATTGCTAGACCTGCTAATAATGAAACAAATATATTCATACTAACTACCCAACTTGCTGATGTCGTTAAACTCACTCTTTTATCTAAATAAGAACTATAAGTTACCATACATGAAAAACCAACAGCTAGTGAAAAGAATGATTGACCTAAAGCATAAAGGACAGCTTCACCATTAATTCGAGAGAAATCTGGCGCTAAGAAGAATTTAACACCTTCCATCGCCCCCTCTAGTGTCAGTGCACGGACAACTATAATAATTAAAAAAATAAATAAAAGCGGCATCATATATTTATTCATACGCTCTATTCCATTTTTTATGCCAAATGAAATTACAGCTACATTAATTAAAGTAAATAAGAGTAAACCCATGATCGTCACAAGTGGATCACCGACAACTGAACCAAATAACGCATCATAAGCTACATTTTCACCAATAATTTTGTTGCCAATCGATTTACCACTATAAATAAGAACCCAACCACCAACTACACTATAAAATGATAATAATAAAAAACAACCAAGTACACCGAGTCTACCTACCCAAACCCAAAGAGATCGAGGTGCTAGCTTTTTATAAGCACTAACTGCTTCAAGCCCTGTTCCTCGTCCAATAGTAAATTCAGCTATCAACATTGGTAAACCAATCAATAAAGTAAAGAGAACAAAAATTAAAAAGAACGCTCCTCCACCACTTGTTCCAGTAACATATGGTAAACGCCAAATCGCACCTAAACCAATTGCTGCTCCTGCTGATGATAAAATAAAACCGAGTCTAGATGTCCACGCCTGATAATTTTGTTTCATAATAGAGTCCCCTTCAATTGTCATTAGTTCCTTAAAGATTACAAAAGATTTTAATAATATACAAGTTTTCTTATGTAATTAAAGATGTTCTTCCTATTTGTTAATTAATCCATGGTATAATAATGATAAGCTAATGAGGAGGTATTTAAATGGATAATAAAAAGCTTGGCATCTTATTAAGAACACTTATTGTGATTGCAATTACGATCCTCGCCGGAATTATTATTTACTTCTTTTTTAAATTGTTTTATCCTTTTATTGTTGCTGCTTTACTCGTTGCATTAATTAATCCATTAATCAATTTATTACAGAAAAAAGCGCGTTTTCCAAGGGTACTTGCTGTACTAACAACACTGCTCATTTTCTTTAGTGTCTTTGCGGGCATTATTACTTTATTAATCGCTGAAATAATCGCAGGCTCAGCTTATTTAGCTAATGTTGTGCCTCAAAAAATAAATTCAATCATTAATACCATTCAAACTTTTTTTACAGACCGAATCGTTCCCTTCTATGAAGGTATTGCTTCGAAGTTCAATGCTTTAGATGCTAGTAAACAAGAAACAATTACAAGTAGCATTAAAGAAGCAAGCAATAAATTATCAGGTAATATTACCTCATTTCTCCAAGATTTATTATCATCCCTACCATCACTTGTCTCATGGATTCCTGGTGCTGCGACTGCGATTGTATTTATTCTTTTAGCAACCTTCTTTATTAGTAAAGATTGGCATAAATTATCTAAGACATTACAAAGTTTTTTACCTGAAACCTTCACAACGCGTTCTGGTAGAGTTTTAAAAGATTTAAAACAAGCAGGTCTTGGTTTTCTTAAAGCACAATTCATTTTAATAACTGTTACTTTTATTATTATTTTTATTGCACTACTAATTATGCAAATCGAACACGCTCTAACTATTGCACTGATCATTGCTATTGTTGATTTATTACCTTACTTAGGGACAAGTGCTATTTTAATTCCTTGGGCTATATACGAACTCGTTGCAGGTAGCTTTGGGATTGGCATTGCTTTAGCTATTTTATATGTTGCTGTTGCAGGAACAAGACAATTTATTGAGCCGAAAATATTGTCTTCAAGTTTAGATTTAGATCCTCTTGCGACATTAATTTCATTATTTGTTGGCTTTAAACTCTTTGGTTTTCTCGGGTTAATTATTGGTCCGCTTGGATTGGTTTTAGGTACTGCCCTTCATCGTACAGGCGTGTTTAGAGATATTTACAACTATATTGTTCAACCTAAGAAGACTTGAATTAAATGAGAATATTTTTGAGGTGAATACATGTTAAAAAAGCTTTCGATACTTTTAATTGTAATTGGTTTTTCTATTTTAGCTTATGCAGGTTTTCAGTTATATTCATCATCTGCTAATGAATCAAAACGATTAAATGAAGCGGTTGTTTCTGATCAAATAATTAATCATTTTGAGTCTGATACATTTGATTATAATATCTTCAAAACAGGGGATACAATTGGTGTTTTATATATTCCAAGACTTGATCGGGAGATTCCAATTATTGAAGGAACTGATGAAGAAGAACTAGCTCAAGGTGTCGGTCATTATAAAGGGACGGGTTTTCCAGGAGAAAATAAACAAATCCTTTTATCCGGTCATCGAGATACTGTGTTTAGAAAATTTGGTGATTTACAAGATGGTGATGAATTTCATATCAAAATGGAACATGGTACATTTATTTATGAAATTAAAGATCATCTCATCGTCAGTGCCGATGATACTACCGTAATTGATCCTGATCGAGAAGATGAAGTTCTCACTGTATCAACTTGTTATCCATTTTCATATATTGGAAGTGCCCCTGATCGTTATGTCGTGCACGCTTATCCAGTTATAAATAAAGAAAAACCTTAGAGAGTGCACTCTCTAAGGTTTTTTATACTTGTGGTCCTTCTACTTTCTTTTTCTTTCTAAAATCAAGTGGACGTTCTTTAATCTTTCGTCCTCGTAATACTAGCCATAATTGTGAAGCTAATAAGAGTGATGAATAAAGCCCAGCAAGTAAACCAACAATTAAAGCAATCGAAAATCCTGTAATTGACTCTGCACCAAAGAATAAGAAAATGACAACAGCAATTAATGTTGTTAATGTTGTATTTAAACTACGTGTAAATGATTGCACAACGCTTCGATTAACGACTTCTGCTAAACGACTATAAGATGTAATTCGTTTCTCTAATCTAATATTTTCTCGAATTCTATCAAAAACAACAATTGTATTATTAATTGTGTAACCGACAAGTGTCAGTAAAGCTGCGACGATAGTCACATCAAATTCTATTTGGAAAATACTAAAGACTACCAAAATAAAGAAAACATCATGAATAATAGTCAGAATTGACGTTAATGCAAAGTAAAACTCAAAACGCAAGGTAACATAAATAATCATCCCAATCGCAGCAATTCCTAAGGCATAAAGGGCGTTTTTCACAAGTTCTTCACCTACAATTGGTGACACAACACTAACACTTGGTTCTTTACCATATTTATCACCAAACAAGCGTTTTACTTCATTAATTTTCTCTTTTTCAAGTACAGTATCAAACCGATTTACTGCTATTTCTTCATTATCTCCTGAGAGAACAATAGATTTCGCTTCTAAATCAAGCGATTTTAAATCCGCTTCAATCTCTTCTTGCGATAACGAATCTGTTGCGAGTATTTCAACACGTGATCCGCTTGAAAAATCAATCCCTGGATTTAATTGGAATATAAGTAACGAAGCCGCACCAATAACAAGCATACTAGTCGTTAAAATAAAGATTTTTTTCTGATGACGGACGACATTAATCGTTTTATTAAAGAATGTCGGTTCGATTTCTTCAGTATGGTTTATATCGTGAATCTTGTTCGTATTTACGCCAAACCATGATTTGCGATTTTTTAAATAACCACTTTTCACCCATAAGCTCAAGAATAATCTTGTTCCATAAACAGCTGTTAAGAAACTAACTAAAATACTAATAATTAATATCGTTGCAAAGCCTTTGATTGAGCTTGTTCCAAAAATAAATAAGACAACTGCAGCAAGCATTGTTGTAATATTAGCATCAAGAATTGTCGTTAATGAATTTTTCAGTCCTGCATCAAATGCTGCTTTAACGGACTTACCTTTAATTAACTCTTCCTTAATACGTTCAAATGTAATCACATTTGCATCAACAGCCATCGCAACTCCTAATATAAGTGCTGCAATACCTGGTAATGTAAGAACACCATTCATTAATTGGAAGATTAGTAAAATTAAATACACATAAATAGCTAAGTTGATTGAAGCTAATAAACCAACAAAACGGTAAACAACAATCATAAATAAGAAAATTAATCCAATGGCAATAAATCCTGCAAATACTGTTTCTTTAAGTGCTTGTTCTCCAAATTGAGCACCGACTGACGTTGAAAATATTTCTTCCATATGAACAGGTAGCGAGCCTGAATTAATTATATCAGCTAAACGCTGCGCTTCTTCTACTGTAAAATTACCTGAAATTTCTACATCAGATGTATTTAACGTTTGGCTCACACGTGGTGCTGAAATAAATTTAGGTTCATCTTTAATTACTTCTGCTTCAAAAGAATCCCCCTCTTCAAAGTCCATCCAAATTACAAGTAAATTTTCACCTGGTGGCATATCTTTTATTTCACTTGTTACTTGACCAAATTTTTTAGCATCTTTTAATGATAAGGTCACATTTGGTACTTTTGTATCTGGGTTATAATCTTGCTTTGCACTACCTTGTTTCACATCAGCTCCACTTAGTTGCTCTTGATCATTCACATCTCTAAATGAGAGTTGAGCTGATGTTGCGAGCATGTCACGTGCTTCTTCTTGGTCTTCAACTCCAGCAAGTTGCACCCGAATTCTATTTTCGCCTTCAATATCAATGACCGTTTCACTGATTCCTAATCTATTCACACGATCATTTAATGTTTGCACTGTTGCTTCAAGTAATGAACGATCTACTTCTTCACTCTCTTCAATCGGTTCAACTTCATACAACACTTCAAATCCACCTTGTAAATCTAAACCAAGGTTTATTTTCTTACTAATATCTTCTACAGTTATACCTATTGTACTTAATAGAAGTATCGTAATTAAAAAGAAACTCACTATGTAACTACGCTTTTTCATGCTCGACATCCTTTCAAGCTTAAAATCAATTATCCTTTTTAATTTTAACATTATTATATAATAAAACCATCTAAATAATCTTTTTTTAAATTAAAACAACATGATAACTCAAGTTATCATGTTGTTCTTTTGATTAACCACCTAATTCGTTAATCATATTACGAACTTTTTCAATTTCTGCATCATCAACATTTAAATAATAGATTCCATCAATATTAGTACCTTCACCCGTCATTTGATATTCTGAGATATTTTTTCGAGCGTTTTGGTAATTAAGTAATAAATCTTGCATGTCACCCATATCTAAATTCGTTTCCATGTTTTTACCTAAAATTGATACGACACTTGTAAATTTAGTTGCACTAGCCACTGATGCTCCTTCATTGATAATTCCTTCAATAACTTGACGTTGACGTTTATTACGTCCAAAATCTCCAGTTGGATCTTGCTTTCTCATTCGGACATAGGCCATCGTCTTATCGCCATCCATTGTATTTTCACCAAACTTAAAATCATATTTTCCTGAAGTAAATTCCATATCACTATTTACAGTTATTGACCCCAGTTCATCTACTAAACTTTTAAAACCATCCATGTTCATACTTACATAATAATCAAGATCCATATCTAAAAATGCTTCTACTGTGTTGATTGCCATTTCAGATCCACCGAAAGCATATGCATGGTTAATTTTATCTTGCATATCCTTTCCGACAATTTCAGTTCGCGTATCTCGCGGTATACTAACAATTTGTATTTGTTCACCTTTAGGGTCAATTGTTAAAATCATAATTGCATCTGAACGACCTCGCTCATCTTCTTCTGCATCAATTCCTAATAGCAAAATGTTTAACGTTTCACCAGCTTTTATTTTGTCTTTTCCAATTGACGTATCGATTGCTTCAACAGGTGTATGCATTTCACTATTAACTGTGTTTTTAGCATGTAAATAAACAGCGATAACATAACCTAATACTGCTAATATAAAGACGATTGCAATAATAATTAATATTTTCCAAACCGACATCTTCTTTTTCGCTCGACTCATTTAGATAGCTCCATTTCTTAAATAAAACGGTTATGCCATTTTATTTTTCATTTACATCTCTATAGTAAGTATACTATAAAAATAGATTAATAAAAGGCAAATTCTCTCAGATTTTATCTAAACTTTTAGTTTGTAACACATATGACAAAAACAGCAACTTATGACATAATTAACACTATAATGTATACGTTTTCATAAGGAGGGGAAATAATGGACTCTGTTCAAAAAAAGCATTGGCTCAAAAAAACTTTATTAATTATCGGTTTTATTTTAATTATTTTAATTATTGCTAGTAGTTTATTTTTTAATCAGTTTAGTAAAAAACAAGTGCCGAATCATTCTGGTGAGATTAATTTAGCCGTCACTGACGATGTCCAAGTAGTCACAGATGATAAAGGCGTGCCACACATTAAAGCGACAAATGACTCTGATTTATTTTACGCACAAGGCTATGTTCAAGCACGTGAGCGCCTCTTTCAAATGGATTTAGCTCGAAGACAAGCTTCTGGGTCTTTAAGTGAATTGGTTGGCAGTCAAGCGATAGATAATGATAAATATTTTCGCACACTGGGCCTTAGGCGAGCAGCTGAAAAATCATTAGCTATCTATCCTAAACAAGCAAAAGAAGTATTAGATTCATTTACAGCCGGTGTGAATGCTTTTATTCAAGAAGCAACTGATAATAATAACTTACCTTTAGAATACGCACTCCTGGGTGCAAAGCCTGAAAACTGGTCACAAATCGACTCCTTAACGATTGGTAAATATATGGCTTTTGATTTAGGCGGCCACTGGGAACGCCAAGCTTTTAATTATTATCTGATGCAGACCTTTGAAGAATCTAAAGCAAAAGAACTTCTTCCAAGCTACCCTAAAAATGGTTCGACAGTTATTCAACCTGGAGAAATTAACATCGCAAGCGCGTTTGAAGATGTCATTATTCCTGACCCTTTTAATGGTAGTAATAACTGGGTGATCAGTGGGGATAAAACTGCTTCAGGAAAGCCATTACTTGCTGATGATCCGCATTTAGGACTTTCTACACCTTCCATTTGGTATGAAATGAGTTTGGAATCAGCTGAGATAAATGTAGCAGGTGTTATTTTTGCAGGAATCCCTGGCATTATTTTAGGACATAATGAAAAAATAGCTTGGGGTGTGACAAATACGGGTCCTGATGTGCAACAATTATTTATTGAAAAACAAAATCCAGATAATGAAACTGAATTTTTATTCGATGATAACTGGGAAAAAGCAAAAGTTATTTCTGAGCCAATAAAAGTTAAAGGTGGAAAAACAATTGATTATGAAGTAACCGAAACAAGACATGGACCGATTATTTCCGACTTTAGTAAAGATACAAATGCCGAGCAACTTTTCTCACTTAAATGGACAGCACTCGAAGCGACGACTGAACTCCTTGCCATCTTAGAATTAAATAAAGCAAGCAACTGGGAAGAATTTGAACAGGGACTTGAACATTTTTTAGTACCTGCTCAAAATTTCGTTTTTATGGATGACACTGGCATGATTGCTTATAAAGCAAATGGTAAAATACCGATTTATCAAGACCCATCAGACGCTCTCCTCCCTCTTCCTGGCTGGGATAAGAACTATGAATTAAACAATTATATTCCTTTTGATGAATTACCAAAAGTAATTAATCCAGATAAAGGATATATTGCAACTGCTAATAATAAAATAGTCTCTGATGACTATCCTTATCATTTAAGTAATGTTTGGGCCCAACCTTATCGTTTTGACCGCATTACTGAAGTTCTAGAAGCAAATGACAATTTAACGCTTGAAGATATGAAAGATTTACAAATGGACACAATTAATTTACGCGCTAGAGAGTTTATTCCTTTATTTACCGAATCCATTGAAAAAGATAAACTTAGCAAAAGCGCACAAACAGCGCTTAAGCATTTAAATAATTGGAATTTTGATGATCATGTGTCACGTCATGAACCCCTTATCTTTGATGCCTGGCTAACAAGGATTGAAAGTGATTTATATCAAGATATTCCAAAAGAAATAGATACATTATTTTCTAATAAAGCCCAAACAACAGATGCGCTTTTAAGAATGGGTGATCAATCTATTTGGATTAATCAACAAGATGAATTTAGTAGATTTCTTGCCAACACTTTAAATCAAACGATTGAAGAATTAGAAAAAAAATATGGAACAAATCAAACATTATGGCAATGGGGAGAGTTTCATAAAGTAGCTTTTTCGCATCCACTTGCAAGTGCTAACTTTATAACACATAAACTCTTTAATCGACATCGACCTGAAGCTGTTGGTGGTAGTGGTGTTACTGTTATGGCAGCAAGACATACTGATTCAGGAATTGTTAATCACGGTGCATCATGGCGCTTTGTAATTGATGGAGCTGACTTTACAAAAGGACATCACATAGTTGGTCCCGGACAATCTGGCCATTTTAGAAGTAAGTGGTATAGTGATCAATTTATTGATTGGACAGAAGGTCGTTATCACGAAACAAGCTTAAGAGATGTTTTAGGAGACACTTATTTAATTAGACCTGAATAATAAACCAATGAGCAGATGCCTACTTAAGGTATCTGCTAAATATTTTCTGGTAAATTAATAGTATCCAGGGTGCTCATCATGTAAGATATACAAGAGTGATTTATTATATAAATGAGGTGTAAATTTGGTACAAGCAAATACAGGTAAGTTTTTAATTATTTTTGCTAATGTCTTAATTACGACAGTTAGTTTAGGCTTTGCTTATGTTGCTTTTATTCTAGCTCGAATTAACGACACAATCGGAACAAGTGAATTCATTATTATGACTGCTTCTATTTTAACAGTCATGATCAGTTGGTTTATTGTCTTCCTTTATTTTAAAAAAGGAATTAAAAAACTACTCTTTTTCTTTTTCCTAGCAGGATTGATTAGTGTCGCGTTAATCTTTTTTGGTCAAGGTTTATCAACATTAATTCCTGGATTTCTTTATTTAACAGGGTCTTTACTTATTTATTTTTCAAAAAAAGATATTACCGACCAATCCCATGTCGTGCCACTTTATGATAACTGGAAACTAATCTTTATTTTTATTGCCAATATTTTAAATACATTTATTTGGGTATTTTTCTGCTATATTTTCTTACTTTTAATCGGGAATAGAGATTTAGTCGCTCAATTATTAAATACGAATTTCAACGAATCATTTACTGTCTTTTTAATTGTTTCAACATTAATTTTCATCATTTTAAATTGGATTATCTATTATACGATTAAATATAAAGACTTACAAAAGATCTATTTCTACTTTTTAATTGTTAGTATATTAAATATTTCAATTGGTATTTATAATATTGTTATCTTAAACGGCGGAAGCTTCCCACCACCAGAAGCACTGATTGGCTTCTTGATTCAAGCGCCTGTGTTCTTATTTTTATTCCCTGGCATTTTATATATTGTCGGCTTTACAATGCGAGAAAAAGAGATTGTTTACCCTGATAAACAACATAAATAATCTCTTGTTTTGGAGGCAAATAAATGGCAAAATTATTTTTTCACTATTCAACAATGTCTGCAGGTAAAAGTTTAGAAATTATCAAAGTTGCCTACAACTATGAAGTCCAAAATAAACAAGTACTCATCTTAACTTCTCAACTTGACAATCGCTATCAAGTAGGCAAAATCTGGAGCCGAACAGGCTTTGAAAAAGATGCTTCATTATTTAATCAAGCTACGAATTTAGTTAAGCTCGTCTCTAATTTAGCCGAAAAACCAAATTCTATTTTAATCGATGAAGCACAATTCCTGACCAAAGAACAAGTCATTCAATTAACTGAAATTGTTGATACATATGGAATTACTGTTATGAGTTATGGATTAAAAAATGATTCATTTAATGAATTGTTTGAAGGCTCTAAGTATTTATTGATTTATGCTGATAATATCAAAGAATTAAAAACAGAATGTTGGTATTGTCATAAAAAAGCAATGATGAATTTAAGATTTGATGAACAAGGAAAACCTGTGTATTCAGGTAATCAAGTTGATATTGGTGGTAATGAAAAGTACTTACCTGTTTGTAGAAAATGTTATAAAGAAGTAACTGATTTCAAACAACCTAAATCAACTTAATAATTGAGTTGAGGTGCTTAAATGGATTATATTAGACCTAATGTATTGATTAATGATGTCGCCTTATCTGGTAAAATACGTTCAGAACTTAGCGTAAAAGAAATTTTACTTCGGGGATTTTTAGCTGGTGTTTTATTAAGTTATGCGACAATCCTTGCTTTTACTGCCGCAATTGAAACAGATATCAATTTTATCGGTGCACTCGTTTTCCCAGCAGGATTTGTCATGGTAACATTACTTGGTTTAGAATTAGTGACTGGTTCTTTTGCCCTCATGCCGATTGCCAGGTTAAATAAACAAACAACGACGAAAAAAATGTTTCATAATTTTTCTTGGGCTTTTATTGGCAATTTAATAGGTGGGTTATTTTTTGCTTTATTATTCAGTTATTATATTCAGCACACAGCCACTTCAGCTAGCTTACAATTAATTGAAAAAGTTATTGCCAATGCTGAAGGGAAAACAATTGTTTATCAAGAGGCTGGTCGTACGGGAATGATTGTCTTACTTATTAAGGCTTTTCTTTGTAATTGGATGGTGACAATGGGCGTCATTATGAGTTTCACCTCCTCTTCAACAATAGGTAAGACTATTGCAATGTGGTTACCTATTTTGATTTTCTTTGCTTTAGGTTTTGAACACGCTGTTGTAAATATGTTTATTATTCCAGCTGGTATGCTTTTAGGAGCAGATGTGACATTAGCTGATTGGTGGGTATGGAATCAAATTCCTGTAACGATAGGAAACTTTATTAGTGGATTCTTTTTCACTGGATTTTTGTTACATTATATGTTGAAAAAATAATACGAAGCTATTCTTTGATAAGAATAGCTTCGTATTTTTATAGCTTATTTATTTTTATATTGACGCATATGTTCTGTAATTCCAGCTAAATAAATATCAGCCGGATCATTGTCACCACTATATTCAACCGTCGAACCATCAGTTGGTAATTCTTTTAAGAACTCTGCTTCATATTCTTTAATTGTTACTTCTTTTCTGTTTGCTAATAATGCTTTGTGATTAGCCGTATTTAGATGATCTTGATAACCTTCTTCCAAGATTCCTGTGAAAAATTCACCAACAGAACCCGATCCATAACTAAACATGCCTATGCGATCACCCGCTGCTAAATTATCATCGTTTTCAATTAATGATAATAAGCTTAAATAAAGTGATCCCGTATAAATATTTCCAACTAAACGATTATATGTTGTACTTGTTTTATAACGCTCTGTTAATTGATTAGCCACGCTTTCTGCTACATTTTCTAAATGAGGCTTAAGTGCTTTTTCTCCCATACGTGTATAAGGTAAATGGAAACATAGCGCTGCAAAATCTGCAAAATCCCGCTTCGTTTTTTCTTTATACTCTCCCCATAAATCAGCAAAGAAATCAATATAGCGATCATTTGAATATTTTCCATCGACAAATGCGACATCTGAATAGATTGGGCGCCAAAAGTCCATCGAATCCTCTGTTTGGAATGTTGTTTCTTTTTCTAGTGTCATAATTCTTGGGTCTTGGCTTAATAAAATAGCAACAGCACCCGAACCTTGCGTTACTTCTCCAGGTGTCGCTAGACCATAACGGGCAATATCTGATGCCAAGATAAGTACTTTACTTTCTGGATTAAGAGCAATATATCCTTTTGCTAATTGAATGGCTGCTGTTGTACCGTAACAAGCTTGTTTTGTTTCTACAGCGCGAACTTGTTTTTTTAAACCTAATAGACGACTCACATAAATCGCAGCTGATTTTGAATGGTCAATCCCTGTTTCTGTACCAAAAATAACATAATCAATTTGTTCACGATCTTTGTCATCAATTAACTGATGTGCAGCATTTGCTGCCATAGTTACCGTATCTTGTGTAATAGGTGTTACAGTCATCTCATCTTGACCAATACCTTTTGTATATTTTAATGGATCATCGCCTCTAGCCTCAGCCAACTTGACCATATCAACATACATATGCGGTGCATAAAATCCTATCTTATCAATTCCTATTTTCATTTATTTTTCTCCTTTACAAACTTAAATTGTGAAATGTTGCACATATGTATAATAAAAAACAAACAGAGAGTTTAAGTTAATAAACCCTCTTTTATATTCTCATATTTAAGTTGTAATTGAAAGAAGTTATACTTATTTATTCCAAATCGGCATAATTGTTATTCTATTATTTAGTAGAACCTATTTCTTTTATTTTTTTGCGTGTTTCTTCTGTTCCATACTGATAAATAAAGTGATAAGCTGCCATGACATTATCATCACTTTCTTCACGCATTTCATCAACTTCTTTTTCAGCAAATGGTTTAAAAGGAATGTTTTTTATGGCAAATTCAAATTCTTTTGCATCATTATCCTGGAGAATATTTTCAAACTTCACTATTTGCGATGGTGTTGCTCTTACTTCATATTCAACCGTATCAGGTACGCTTACTTCACTAACTGTTCTTTTATCTAATGAAATATAATATGTCTTTACTTGTTCTTCCATTGTCATCACTCCTATTATACGTATTACCCTTTTAAGTTTAAATTTAAACAAAAAAAGACTACTTAATTTATAAGTAGTCTTTTTATATTGAAAGCTGTATCTCTGAATCACTTGTTACATAATCAACTTGGCGCACCTTTTGATCAGCTAAATAAGCTTGTTTAGTGACAGTATATAAATTGTATTTAAATACTGTTTGATTTACAAAAGTGTGAACGGCTTGATAACGATAGTCTGCTTCGGCAACATATGCTAACTTCAAGGCTGCTTTTTGCGAGCGGTAATTATCAACTCTGATTTTCATAAAGACTGTTTGAATCTCGGTTGTATCAAATATGTCATTAAAAAATAATTCTTTTGCTACTTTATTATATCCGCTACCATGATAATCTTTACCTAACCAAGTAGATAAAAAACCACCATATTCAGTGATATCATAAAGTGTGATTAAACCAATCGGTCGATTCCATTCATTAACAATAACCCGAACGATCATTTCTCCTCGATTTTCAGCTTCTAAAATATGATTCACATTTGAAATATATTCATTAAAGTCATTCACATAGTTGCGCACATAAGGTGAAACGTCAGGATGACTCATTTCTGTATATAAAATGAAATGTTCTTCCATTGTTAGATTATAGGTTCTTAACATAACATTACCTCCTTAGTCACTTAAAAAGTGACAGTAAATTTAGAAGTAATTCAGTTACGAGACCTTAAAAGTAGTCGTTTTTAAGGAGATGAGTCAGTCGCTCATCTTGTTTTACTCTAACTAAATTATATTCAATTTTCTCATCTTTATATTTAGGAACAGTGTCACTAGACATGACTCATCCCCCCCTTTTTTATTTTTTTGAAAAAAATAACACACCTGCACAAATAGAGGTGTGTGTTATCTACTGATACCTCTATTCGTTTGAGCTTTAGCTTTGTTTGACGTAGGAAGAAGTTCCAGTCACATTAAAAATAACCTTAATTCGATTATTTTAGTTAACCCATTGGCGTCTTTCGACATTTCTGGGTAGTAACGTTTCTTCAAACAGTAGCCTCACCTAACAAGGTTAATATTCAATTTATACTTAAAATATACCATGTCTATTTAAGCAATGCAATCTATTTTTTAAGTAAATTTCATTATTTTTTATTCTTAAAAAGACACCTATTTACGTTATTTTTGAAGGTAAGTTAATGTTTTGCCCGATAGGCCAAATGCTATTGTTAATAATGGACTTAAGAGACAAAAGAATGTAAATGGTAAATAACTTAATGTTGAGACATCTAAAACACTTGCTATAAAGACACCACATACACTCCATGGTACGAGTGGATTCACAACAGTTCCAGCATCTTCACTAACCCTTGCCAAGTTAATTGTTTCTAAACCAACTTTTTTATATTGCGAACCATAGGCTTCACCTGTTAACAAGATAGACAAATATTGTTCTCCTATTAAAACATTGATGCCAATTGCTGTTAATGCAGATGAAATAATAACTGATTGAATACTATTTAACAGATTTTCAATTGAATTTAGCAATTTAGGCACAATTCCTAATGAAAATAATAATCCACCCAAACTTAAGGCTAAAATAACAATTCCTATTGTAAATAACATACTTTCCATTCCGCCACGTGTTAATAATGTATCGATTTGTTCATTCCCTGTTTCAGATACATATCCGCCAAATAATGTTATTAATACTTTGCCAATCGGTTGTGGATTAGTAAAGATTGAAATAATCAAAGCCGTCAATGATCCCGCACTCAAAGCTAAAAATGCAGGCACTTTTTTAATTGATAATAATAAAAGAACAGCAATCGGAATGACAGCTGCATACCAATTAATTAAACCCGTTTCAGCTAAACTTTCTTGAAATTCATTCATTTTTGTAAATTCTGTTACTGTAATATTTGGTGAAATAATTGCAAATAAAACAAGTGAGATTAAAAATGCCGGAAATGTTGTCCAGCCCATATTTTTTATATGATCAAATAAATCAACTTGCAAAATTGATGATGCCATATTTGTTGTATCTGATAGAGGTGACATTTTATCACCAAAAAAAGCACCAGAAACAATGGCACCTGCCGTCATTGCCAAGGACACATCCAAGGTTTGAGATATCCCAATAAATGCAAGGCCAACTGTTCCAACAGTCGTTAGAGAACTCCCAACACTTAAACCAATAATTGCTGTGACAACAAAAATAACCGCCAAATAGAATTTAGGGGTCACTAATTCAAACCCGCCATAAATAAGTGTCGGTATTGTACCAGCTAGCATCCACGAAGCAATTAAAATACCTATCATAAAAAATAAAAACACAGCTGCAATACCTGCTTTTGCACCTTCTACCATATCTGCTTCGAGTTGCTGATAACTTATTTTTTTTACTAATCCATAAATAATCAGCGATAACATCGCTAATAAAAGTGCAATATGTGGTGGTGCTTCATAAAAAATAATACTTGCGCTCATTAAACTAATCATGACAATAACCATTAATACCGCTTCGGTTAATGTTGGCATTTGGATAGCTTTAATTCTAAACATTTAACTCTCTCCTACTTTTAATCTTCATAAATAACTTCACTAAAATAATTCCAAAAACAGCACCACTAAAATCAATTAGCACATCACGAATTTCACCACTTCGTCCTGGAATAAACAATTGATGAAACTCATCAGTAATCGCATATAATAAACAGACACTTAGTGTAAATAAAACAGCACGTCTCCCTTGATAGGCTAGATAAACAAGTACACTCAATATCGTATAGACAAAAAAGTGAATTGATTTTCTAATCAAAGAATGTAAATTCATATCAGATTCAATCAGGGATAATAAGATAAAGATTAAAAACATACTATAAATAAAAATAATTGTCCCCTTACCACGATAGGCAAAATAAATCAGCACGGCTAAGATTAAATAAGCCATGAAATGTGCCGATTTCCTTATAATCGTGTGGAAGACTCCTTCATATTCAACTGGAATCGGTAATAGATTAAGTAAATAAAGTAATATTCCTCTACTTGTTGCTGCAGAATCTGTTGCTGGTTGATGTGATAAATAAAAAATAACGCCCATCCAAACAATACTCGGCAAATAACGAATTAATCTAATTTCCATTTAATTTTTTCACCATGATGGGTGTTTGATGGATATTTATCCGTTCGAATCCAAGCGCTTCATATTGTTTAACTTTAGGGAACTCTGTCACATTTGTCTCTACCACTTGCTTTTTAATTTCTTTTTCAACCATTAATGCTAAGTAATCATAATTATTATATTTACAGTAATGAATAAACTTAGTTAAAATCAACATTTTATTTTCAAGCGAATAGTAATTTTCTGACCAGTTAAAGTCACTAATTGTCATGACTAAATGATCATGAATAAAAAATGCTTGCGTTTCGTTTAATGTATTTATTAAATATGCTTCTTCATCAGATAATTCATCAGTAATTACTGGTAATTGATGAGGATCCGAAAAATAGTTCATATTATATAAATGAAAATTAAAATCAACAACCGTTGTTAAATTCTCTAAATTAATTGGCATATTATCGCTTAACATATTAACTTCTACACTACCAACTATCACGCCGGTATCTTCATCTAAAAATTGACCAACATTTAATATTAAATCATCTATATGCATATATTTACCTCTTTTATTTTTCATTGATTTTTCTATTATCCTTTATTCTTAATGATAATACAAACATCTCGTTAAAGATTTATATTTTACTTCTTTTCTTTTTAAAATAAAAAGCCTGAACAAATTAATGTTCAGGCTTTATTTTTTACTTAGTCCTTTAATAACTCATTTTCCTTCAAGTATTCTAAAGCAACTTCACGTGGAGACTCACCTTCAACATTAACTAAATAATTCATTTCTCTCATTTCATCATCTGTTATTTTTCCAGCTAGTTTATTTAAAACTTCTTCTAACTCAGGATGTTTTTCTAAGGTTTCTTCTCTTAGTAAAGGTGCTCCTTGATATGGTGGGAATAGTGCTAAATCATCATTTAACACTTTTAATTTATACGATTCAAGCTCACTATCTGTTGAATAAGCATCGAGAATGTCAATATCATTATTCTCAATCGCTGTATAACGCAATTTAGGTTCCATTGTCACCATATCTTTAAATTCAATCCCGTATTCTGATTGAATGCCTAGGTAACCATCTTCTCGGTCACTAAATTCTAAAGTAAAACCTGCCTTTAAATCACTTTTAATTTTTTCTAAATCTGAAATATCTTCAATACCTGATTCATTTGCTAATTCTTCTTTCATTGCGAGGGCATAAGTATTATTATATGCCATTGGTGGTAAATAAACTAAGTCAAACTCTTCTAGTAAACCACTACGGGCTTGTTCATATACTTCATCATCTTCTCTGGATTTGACTTCTTCTTTTAAAAATTCATTAATAACTGTTCCTGTAAATTCAGGATAGATATCAATATCGCCGCTTTGTAAAGCATTAAAGACAAATGATGTTTTACCTAAGCCTGGCTTTAATTCTACCTTTAAATCCGTCTCATCTTCGATTAATTGTTGGTACATATTAATTAAAATTTCCGGTTCGGCACCTAATTTTCCACCAAGCACGACTGTATTGTCTGTTGATTTACCAAATAAGGGTGCAAGTACGATAGCTAAAGCAGTAATAATAATAATTAAAAAGGCAATTAATGATTTTTTATAAGATAATTCACTTATCCAGCGTAATACAAAATCAAAAATAAGAGCAAGTAGCGCAGCTGGAATCGCTCCTAATAATATTAATTGACCATTATTACGATCAATACCAAGTAAAATTAAATCACCCAAACCACCGGCACCAATTAAGGCTGCTAAGGTTGTTGTACCTACAATTAAGACCATGGCGGTTCTTACACCTGCCATAATAACAGGAAGTGCTAAGGGAAGTTCAATTTTTGTTAATCGCTTTAGGGGACTCATGCCCATTCCATTAGCCGCTTCAATAAGAGATGCATCTACTCCTGCAATGCCTGTATATGTATTACGCATAATTGGAAGTAATGCATAAGCAACTAAAGCAACAACAGCTGGAAACTTACCAATTCCAAACAAAGGAATCATTAAACCTAAAAGAGCAAGTGAAGGAATTGTTTGCATGACTGCCGTTACGTTAATAATTGGTTCTGCTATTTTTTTGTGGCGTGTTAAATAAATACTTAATGGTAAACCAATTAAAACAGCAAAAAATAAAGCGATAAAGGATAGTTCAATATGCTCAATTAAAGCTTGAAGGATACTTGCTTTTCGTTCGTTAAAAACATTTAACAATTTAACCACCTACATTTTCTAATTCTTTAGCAACTTCTTGATACACGTCGTCACGTTCTAAAATACCAAGTATGTCATCACCTGATTTTACTTGAATTATTTCATGTTCAGTAAGTGCTTTTAATATCTCTTCAAGTGAATCAGTGTCAGACACAGTTGTTGTCGCTATAAAATCACCTAAGGGTTTAATTAAGTCACTGATATGGAATACTTCACCTTTGATAAAAGCTTTTACAAAATCATTTTTCGGATTATTTACAATTTCTTGCGGTGTACCTACTTGAACAATTTCACCATCTCGTAAAAGACAAATTCGATCAGCTAATTTTAATGCTTCTTGCATATCGTGCGTGACAAAGACAATCGTTTTTTTGATTTCTTTTTGAATGGCAATTAACTCATCCTGTAACTTTACGCGACTAATTGGATCAAGAGCACTAAATGGCTCATCCATCAGTAAAATGTCAGGATCTGCAGCAAGTGCTCTAATCACACCAATACGTTGTTGTTGTCCGCCTGATAATGCTTCTGGAAGTTTCCCCTTGTATGTATCATAATCAAGCCCTGCAAGTTGCATTAATTCTTTAATCCGATCATTAATCCGAGAGCGCTCCCATTTTTTCAATTCAGGGACAATCGCAATATTTTCTTCGATTGTTAAATGAGGAAATAAAGCAATTTGTTGTAACACATAACCAATATTCCAACGCAGTTCATTAATATTATAATCACTGATTCGTTTATCATTAATATAAATTGTTCCAGTAGTCAGTGGAATTAAACGATTCATCATCTTAAGCATTGTCGTTTTTCCGCAACCACTAGGACCAATTAAAACAAGAAATTCACCATCTCTTACTTGAAGATCAACTTCTTTTACAGCCGCTTTATCATCATATTTTTTTGTGACATTTTCAAATCGAATCATGCTCATCTCAACCTTTACTCTATAAATGTTTATTTTTAAAGAAAAAGGCGTTAATAAACGCCTTATTCTTTAACTCGTCCAACTTGACCATCTGTTAGTCTAACTTTAATCCCATGAGGGTGATTGGGCGAATTCGTCAAAATATCTTTTACAATACCTTGCGTTAATTTATTTGTTTTTTGATCTTGTTTTAAAACAATTTTTACTTCTGAACCAATTTGAATCTGATTACGTTTTCTACCATCAATGGCCATTTTATTCGCTCCTCATAATTAATTACTCTCGTTATTTAAAGGCCAAGTTGTTTAATTGTGTATAAACTAACCGCTTCGCCTTGCATATCTTCCCATGCTTCAAATTTTGTTACTTCACTAACAAAAGCATCCATTGCACCTATATCCATTTGTTCAAAATCTTCTTGGGTTTCAATTTCTACAGGACTTTCAGCAAGAAATGTTTCTAAGTCTGGATAGTCTGTATATTCGCTCATAAATTCATCTGTAAAAACATCTTTTAAATCTAGTGCTTCTTCCTCATACATTAAAAAAACCTCCAATATTTATTTGTTTTGAATCACACATATGTTTTTCACACTTTAACATCAATTGACACTAATTCATTAATCATGATTTGAATTAACTTCACAACAACAACAGCATATAAGAGATGCGACAAACCAAAGAAACCAAATGCTACCCAATCATTCCAAGCTGGCGGTTCAGGGGATAATCCGGTTAAAAAATAAAGCATTAATGATCCTACAAAAAACAAACTAATATATGGCAATGCTTCTTTTTCAAGTTTTAACTTTTTAAAAAAGTAATAACTTACAACGACACTAGCGACACAAGTAAAGTAATGAAAAGTCATTCCTGTCCAACTACTTGTATTTGAATAAACGCCAATAATGGGTATATAGTCGAAGTTAAATAAAAGGTTATAAGCATTTACTTCAGTTATTGCATAAATTAAACGTAAAGATTCAGCCAAGACTGTACCAGCAATTAAACCAATCGTAATTAGTTTGATAAAAATCTTCACACGGCTCTCAGCTCCAATCATGCTTGTTTTCTTATACCCGTTATCACAAAGCTTTAAACAATAAAATACCTACTTGATAAAACTTTCAACCAAAAGAGATAATTCTTCCCAACGTTCCATTTTTATCTCAAGTTGTGATTCAAGTGTTTGTTGTTCTTTAAAGAGTTCTTGAACGACTTCTATATTGCTACCTTCTGCGGCAATTTGTGTTTTTAAGTTTTCTATCTTTGTTTCTAATGCTTCAATCTCATCTTCAATTGTTTCCCATTCTTTTTGCTCATGATAAGAGAGCTTTGTTTTTTCTTTTTTTGGTGGTTGGGTTTTTTGCACTTGTTTTACTTTTGTTCTTGCTAATTTTTCTTCTTTCACTTGTTCTGCGTACTCGCTATAATTACCATAAAAATGTTCTACATGACCTTGACCATCAAAAACAATTAACTCATCAACGACTTGGTCTAAAAAATATCGGTCGTGAGAAACCGTCAAGACAACGCCTGGGAAATGTTCAAGATAGTCTTCTAAAATACCTAATGTTTTAATATCTAAATCATTTGTCGGCTCATCTAAAATAATCACATTTGGTTCCGTCATTAATATTTTTAATAAATATAACCGGCGTCTTTCACCACCTGAAAGACTTTTAATATACGACCATTGCTGAGCTCTTGAAAATAAAAAGCGTTCTAACATTTGTTCAGCTGTAATTATTTTATCATCTTTTGTTTTAATGACTTCAGCGACTTCTTTAATATATTCAATGATTCGCTCATCTTCATTCAGTTCATCTTCACCTTGCGTGTAATAACCAATTTTTACTGTTTCACCTATACTAATCGTTCCAGCATCTGGTTTTAATCGACCACTTATGATATTAAGTAACGTTGATTTACCTGAGCCATTAGGGCCAATAATTCCAATCCGATCTCCTGGCCCAATTAAATAACTAAAATTGGTAAACAATTGTTTATTTGCAATTGATTTACTTAAATTTTCAACTTCTATCACTTGTTTACCCAAGCGCGTTGAACCAGTTTGAATCTCAACATTTTCATCACTTAAATTAAATGTTTCTTGCTTCAACTTATCAATCCGTTCAATTCGTGCTCGTTGTTTTGTTGAACGAGCTCTTGGACCACGTCTTAACCATGCTAATTCACGTTTTAAAGTATTTTGATGTTTTTCAGCTAGACTATGTTCAAGTATCTCACGTTCAGCTTTTTGTTCTAAGAAAATTTCATAATTACCTTCATAAACATATAATGATCCATTATCTAATTCATAAATTCTATTTGTAATACGATCTAGGAAGTATCGGTCATGTGTGACAAGTAATAAAGCACCTTGATACCTTGTTAAATATTGTTCTAACCAAATGATTGTTTCATTATCTAAATGGTTGGTAGGCTCATCTAAAATTAATAAGTTTACCGGTTGAATAAGCGTTTTAGCAATTGCGACCCGTTTCTTTTGACCACCTGAGAGATATTTAATTTGTTTATCAAAACTTGTCACACCCATTTGAGTTAAAACTGTTTTAGCAACCGTGCTCGCTTCCCAAGCATCATATTTATCCATCGTCTGCTGGCAATCAAGTAATTTATTTTGTGCTTTTTCATCTTCCGGATGATTTTCAAGATTAATTAAGGCATGTTCATACTCACGCATCGCTTTCATAATATCTGCCTCACCTGCATAAATATAATCAATCACTTTCATTTCACCGTTCATGTCTGGATTTTGGGGGAGATATTCAATCCGGTAATCATTTGGATGATTAATTTCACCTGCGTCTGCGTGTTCAATCCCTGCTAATATTTTTAAGAAAGTTGATTTACCTGTTCCATTAACACCAATTAAACCAATGCGTTCATTATTTTTAATCAAAACATTTATATTTTCAAATAATAACTTATCACCATATGATTTCTTTAATCCTTCAACTGTTAACATTTTAACCAGTCCTCAATTCTTAATTTAAGTCTTTACATTATAACACTCCACACATGTAATAGAAAACGAAGAAAACCTTAATAGACACTACTTGATTATTAAGTGTTTATTAAGGTTTTTTCATTATTTTTAGTGTTAAGTTTGCTAAGACAATGCCGATAATTGCTACTAATGTATAAATAAAAGGATAAACAATAAAACTTATATCAAATACAACCAATATTACAATGAACCAAATCATAAAATTACCGATAATAATTAAGAATTCTTTTTTAAATATAAGTTGGATAATAAATGAAATGACTAAGACAATCACAGGTAATACAATCCAAATGATTTCTACCATGTCTATAAGGTTAGAACTATTCATTTAACCACTCCTTCAAGTCGGTTTGCGTTGACATTTATTTAAAATATGAGGAGTTGTTTCATTTACCCATATCCTTATCTTTAATTATACCACGCCTTGAATGGATTAAATATCTCTTATCATTTACATATCATCTACTAAAATATAGCTTGCTTTGACGGGACCGTGAACACCTACAACAAGATTCATTTCAATATCTGCGCTATTACTTGGACCTGAGATAAAGCTAAGACATGAGGGAACTTGTTTACCGTTAGCAACATCTTGATGAATACGCGTCATTGCTTGAGTGAGTCTTGGGACAAGTGTACTTTTTGGAATAATTGCCAGATAATTTTGAGGGAGCAAGCTAATTGTTCGACCATTATTTTTATCGTTATATTGACAAATTGTTGCTGATTCTGCAAGTGTTAGATCGCTATACGTTATGCCAATATCTGAGGTTTCAGCAATAACTTGATTCTCTTTGCCTAATTTCACATCCCAATAATGAACATTTGTTCCAGTTGATTGAAGCTCATCAAATAAAGACGACAGCTGAAATGTATCATGTCTCGAATCATTGCTCGTAATAATGTTTTTCGCTTGATAATTTTCTATGACTTCTTTTAATAATTGATTTAATTGTGCCAAATCTGTGCGTTTAAAATCTGTATGAACATTTTCGCATTGAGCTTGAAAGATATCGACTAAATCTTCGAGTTGATAATTTTTAAACACGTCTTTTTGAGGATGATAATCCCAGTTTGGTTTATCGACACTTTTAATTTGAGCTGGTCGATTTAAGGCTTTAGCAATATTTTCAATAAATGAATCACGATTTTGAATGGTCATTTTTTCACACCTTCTTTCGCTCTTTTTTTATACCAGGAACGAAATGTTTGTTTGCTCGGTGCTTTAAAGTCGCGAGAATCAGTCCACGCTTTTAATGGGCCAGGACCGTGATTTATTTGCTCTGCTTTAATCCATCGTGTTAGTGCCGTTCGAGCAAAATGAGCACTTAGTTTATAAGCACTTGGCGTCGAAGCCCATTGTGCAAAACCTTGCATAGCTACTTTTTCACTTTTAGAACTCATCCCGAGTTCGACCATTTTTTGTCTATGCATAACGAGTTGTTCATGAAGAGGTATTTTTACAGGACACGCTTCAGTACAAGCACCACATAATGTCGAGGCATGTGGGAGTTCTTGATGATTTTCATAGCCGTCAAGCAATGGTGATAAAACAGCACCAATTGGACCAGAATAAACAGAATTATAAGCATGTCCACCGATATGACGATAAACTGGGCATACATTGGAACAAGCGCCACAACGAATACAATTTAGTGCTTCTTGGAATTCCGTCCCTAAGATTTTTGAACGACCATTATCGACAATAACTAAATGGTAATCTTCTGGACCATCCACTTCATCTTCTAAACGGACGCCAGTGTTTGCTGTTAAATAAGTAGATATTTTTTGACCAACAGCTGAACGTGTCAGTAAAGTGACTAAGACATCCAATTCTTCCCAAGTTGGTACAATTCGCTCCATGCCCATCACTGTAATTTGTGTATCTGGTAATGAACTGACTAAACGAGCATTACCTTCATTGGTGATGAGTGTCGTTGAACCTGATTCAGCAACAGCAAAATTACATCCTGTTATGCCTATATCGGCTGATAAAAATTCTTTTCTTAATTGTTGGCGGGCAAATGCTGTTAGCTCAGCTGGCGAATCTGTTCCTGTATAATCCTGCTTTGATTCAAATGTATCTTTAATTTGAGCCTTGTTTTTATGTAATGCTGGTGCAACAAGGTGTGAGGGTGGATCTTCATCTAATTGTAAAATCCATTCCCCTAAGTCTGTCTCAACAACTTCTAAGGCTTCCTTTTCTAACACACGATTTAATCCGAGTTCTTCAGTCACCATTGATTTAGATTTAACAATTTTTTGACCATTACGTGCTTTAATTACTTTTAAAATATAGTCATTTGCTTCTTCTTTTGTTTCTGCAAAATAAACCTTGCCACCTCGTTTTGCGACATTATCACTTAATTGTGTTAAATAATAATCTAAATGATTTAGTGTATGATTTCTAATTTGTGCACCAAGTGAACGCCACTCTTCCCAATTACCAATAATTTCTGCTTCACTTAATCGTCCTTTTTTTAAACGTTCTTGTGCTGATGAGACTGCTTGTCGCATAAAGTTATCAGCTAAACCTTTTTCGACTCTTTTTTCATAGGCTAGATCTTTTAAGTTTAAACTCATTTGAACGCCTCCTCTCACGCATTTAAAATTTTTGTAATATGAACAACTTGAATTGCCTTACCTTCCCTTGACATCCGGCCACCGATATTCATTAAACATCCCATATCGCCTCCGACTAAATAATCAGCTTGTGTTGCTGTAATATGTGAAGATTTCTCTTTCACCATTTCTTCTGAAATAAGATTATTTTTAACCGCAAATGTCCCGCCAAAGCCACAACAATCTTCCTGATTATCAAGTTCTATTAATTCAAGTCCTTTAATTTGATTCATTAAAATCTTTGGAGCATCTTTCACACCTAATATCCGCGTCATATGACAAGATGGATGATAAGTCACGCGGCCTGTGAAGTTTGATTTTATGTCTGTTACTTGAATAACCTCAACTAAAAACTGTGTTATTTCATAAGCTTTATTTGCTGTTTCAATTGCTAATTGCTCCCACTTCAGGTCCCCTTTAAAAATATCAGGATAGGCTTTAATCATGCCGACACATGAGCCTGATGGCCCAACTATATATTCAGCATGTTTAAACGCTTTCATTATTTGAATCATTCCTTTTTTAGAGGATTCTAAATAGCCACTATTATAAGCAGGTTGACCACAACAGGTTTGCCCAGTCGGAAAGTCTACTTCGCAACCTACTTTTTCTAATAATTCAACTGTATCTTTTCCAACTTCGGGTGAGAACATATCACAGACACATGTAATAAATAGTGATACTTTCATTTTAATGACCTCCTTTTTAACTAAAGCATTTATTTTTAATTTTAGTGTATGTACTTTTAAAATCTAAAGCTCACTATTGACATCATTTTAACCTTTTGATCTGAGCAGTCAATCTAATTTATTCAATAAATATCATTTTGACACTTTTTACTTTAAAGCTTATAATGATAGTTAAGTAAGCGTATCCAAAAGTGCCATTTGAAAACATTTGATTATCTGGAAAGGAAAATCGGATACTTATCAAGTAAAGTATCCAGTAGAAATTCACCCTCTCTACTGGACGATGCATTAAATTGTTTCTAACGATGCTTGATCAAATTCAATTCTAAATTCTTCATCTGTTTTTAGAATCTTTCCATCTTCAGGATATTCATATTGAATGCGTGCATTAATCGTTTCAGTTAATTCGTGTAAATCAAATAATTCAAAGCGTTGATTTGTCACATCATCAACTCGATATTCAACCGCTTCTTCCCAGTCACTACTTCCTTCAAGTTGAAAGCCTAAGACAATTTCATTATCCAAAATATGCAGGGTAATCGTCATGAAATCAGCTGTTTTAGTAATAATTGCTTGCTGTGCTAAATAACTTCCCATCAAAGATGATTTATTTGACTCTTTAGCTCTCGTTATAAATTTAATCACATATTTACCTTCAGTTAATGGCGTCACTTTTAATACCTTCCTTTTTTATAATCAATACTTTATTATATGATAACATATGTGCGTTAAAGTAGGTTTCAATTTCAATAAATAAATGGTAAACTATTTTTATTAGTAGGCCCGTATGAATTATAATTTAAAGGTGGATGTTATAGTGGTTAGTAAAATAAAAACTGAATGGTTTTCAAATGTGAGAGGCGATATACTTTCAGGTATTTTAGTCGCACTTGCACTTATTCCTGAAGCAATTGCTTTTTCAATCATCGCAGGAGTTGATCCAATGGTTGGATTGTATGCTTCATTTACGATTGCTGTCATTATAGCCTTTGCAGGTGGTAGGCCTGGGATGATTTCTGCTGCAACAGGTGCGATGGCATTATTAATGGCTCCTTTAGTTCGTGAGCATGGACTTGATTACCTACTTGCTGCGACAATTTTAACAGGTGTTATTCAAGTGATTTTTGGAATCTTTAAAGTCGCCAAAGTAATGAAATTTATCCCACGTGCAGTAATGATAGGGTTTGTTAATGCCTTAGCTATCTTAATTTTTATGGCGCAGGTCCCTCATTTTATCGGGATCTCTAATATGACTTATCTTTTTGTCGCAATCACGTTAGCTATTATTTATATTTTACCCCGATTCTTTAAAGCAATTCCTGCACCACTTATTGCAATTATTGTGTTAACTGCAATAGCTTTATACACTAATCTAGATTTAAGAACTGTTGGTGATTTAGGTACAATTACAAGATCTTTTCCTGAATTCTTTATTCCTAATGTCCCTTTTAATTTAGAAACATTAGCTATTATTTTCCCATTTTCGATTGCTCTTGCTATTGTTGGGTTATTAGAGACTTTACTCACTGCATCAATTGTTGATGAGATGACTGATACAGAAAGTGATAAAAATAGAGAGTCACGTGGACAAGGTATTGCCAACTTTATCACCGGTTTCTTTGGTGGGATGGCAGGATGTGCGATGATTGGTCAATCAGTTATTAACGTTAAATCAGGCGGACGAGGTCGATTATCCACCTTAGTCGCTGGAGTCTTTTTAATCTTTTTAATTATTGGTTTAGGCGACTTAGTCGTGCAAATCCCAATGCCTGTGCTTGTTGGTGTGATGATAATGGTATCAATTGGAACATTTGATTGGGGTTCATTTAAATATCTTATTAAAGCACCACGTACTGATGCGATTGTTATGTTAGTGACTGTTATTGTCGTGGTTGCTACAAGTGATTTATCAAAAGGTGTTATTGCCGGAGTTATTTTAAGTGCCATTTTCTTTGTTTCTAAAATCTCAAAAATTAACGTTGTTAAATCACATGTTAATGACCAAACATTTTATGAAATTGAAGGTCAATTATTCTTTGCATCTGTTGAAGACTTCTTAGCAGGATTTGACCAAAGCGTCAGTAATGAAAATATTGTGATAGACTTTTCAAACGCTCATATTTGGGATGACTCAGCAGTAGGGGCAATTGATACGGTGATGATTAAATTCAAAGAAAATGAAAATAATGTGGAATTAATCGGCTTAAATAAATCAAGTAAAAAATTAGTCGACCAATTAGCCGTATATGATATTTAAATAGGAGGAGATAATATGTATAAACACATTTTATTAGCCGCTGATGGATCAGAAAACTCTTTACGCGCAGCAGATGAAGCAATTAAGATTGCTTCACTTGTTGAAGACAGTCAGATTGAAATAATTTATATCATTGATTTTGATGATATTAAAGCAGATGTACTTCATTCAGGAAGTAAAGTAGATCTTGATCATACAAGACGGAAACATCTCATTCCATTTGAAGAGAAAATGAAAGCCCATGGTGTTAATTATAAAACGACAGTCTTTAATGGGTATCCTGGACAAAAAATTGTTGAATATGCAAATGATCAAGCTGTTGACATGCTTGTCATTGGTAGTCGCGGCTTAAATACCTTCCAAGAAATGTTTGTTGGTAGTGTGAGCCATAAAGTATTTAAGCGTGCAGATTCTCCTGTATTAATTGTGAAGTAAGACTAAAGCAGCCATTACCTTTATTTTTTAGGTAATGGCTCTTTTTAATTGGAATAATCTCCTTTCCAAACAACATCTAAATACGCTTCCGGATCGGTATCGCCTTCTGTACTAATCATTAAAATTTTCGATTGTTCATTTAGTTCTAATGCAGCTAAATCATCTTTTTTACCGTCTTCCATTAAGTAGTAAAGTAAGCCTAAGGGTACTGCACCAGATTCTCCAGAAATAATCCGCTCATCTCCTCGTAGTGGGTGTCCAAGCACTCGCATACCAAGCGCTGCTAACTTATCTTCACATGAAAAGCTTGCATAAGCATATTTTTTCAAGAGTTGATAAGCTGTTAGATTAGGTTCACCACAACATAATCCTGCCATAATTGAATTCATTTTTCCTGTAACAGGTGTAATTTCTTGATTCGGACTATTTAAAGACTGATAGTAACAGTCGGCTAAGTTCGGTTCAACAATCATTAATTTTGGTGCCTGATTCCCATAGCGTTTTAAATAATAGGCAGCAATACCCGCTGCAAATGAACCCACACCTGCTTGTAAAATAAGATGTGTTGGTACTTCTTTTGTCTCATCAGCTATCTCTTTCGCAATTGCTGCATAACCCTGCATAATCCAAAGCGGAATCTCTTCATAACCTTGCCAAGCAGTGTCTTGAACGATGACATATCCTTTTTCTTTTGCAAGATCAGCAGATAATTTTACAGTTGCGTCATAATTCATATCTTTAATTTCAGCATGCGCACCTTCATTTCGAATTGCTTCCAGTCGTGCTTTTGTTGATTCTTTAGGCAAATAAATAATCGATTTTTGACCTAGCTCACGTGCCGCCCAAGCAATTCCTCGCCCATGATTACCATCTGTCGCTGAAATAAAAGTGATCTCACCTACTTTTTGTTTCACATCAGCTGATTTTAATTCTTCAAAGGATAATTCATTTATATCTTTATTTAATTGATCAGCTAAGTATTTTCCTACCGCATAAATTCCACCCATCACTTTAAATGCATTTAGCCCAAAGCGGTGTGATTCGTCTTTCACATGAATTGATTTAACATTTAATCGCTTAGCTAATTGATTAAGCGAAATGAGCGGTGTGTTTGTATAAAGTGGATGACTCTTTTGAAATGTAAGCACATCAGAGATAACATCATCTCCAAATAAATTTAACTCACTATCTTTAACCCCTGGTGGATTGTGTTTATTTATTATCCCTTTACATTTAGGTAAATGAATCTGCTCTTTCATCAAATCACTCCTTTTGCTTGTAAGATATCATAATTATCAAATTATTCATACTTAATCTTAGGTCTGAATCGTTAATTCTTAAAATAGATTACCTCACTCTGACATGTTATTCTTATTTATACACGAGCAAAAGGAGCATAATTTACTATGAAAACAAAACAAAATAGTTTAAAACCATTTCTCTCGCTTATCTTATCAACCGATATTCCCAAAATAGGGTTAACCTTTGGTTTATTATTTAGTATTACTACAACATTATCAGGATTAATTGTACCACTCCTAACTAAAAATTTAGTTGATGGCTTTTCTACAGCAGCAATCAGCATACCTCTAATGATTGCAATTGGTGCGACATTTATTTTACAAGCTATTCTTCGTGGTGGGTCCATTTATTTACTCACTGCAGTAGGTCAGAAAGTTGTCTCTAGCTTAAGAGAGAAAATGTGGATAAAATTAATTAGATTACCAGTCAGATATTTTGATAAAACATCCAGTGGACAAATGGTCAGTCGCCTTGTAAATGATACGGCTATTGTACGTGACGTTGTTGCACAACACTTTCCTAATTCTATTTCAGGTGTATTTTCAATTGTTGGTGCTGTCACATTATTATTAATTATGGACTGGAAAATGACTTTAATTATGTTAATTATTGTGCCCCTTATTATTTTGATTATGATTCCCTTAGGTCGTAAAATGACGAAAATATCACGTGGATTACAAGATGAAACGGCTATTTTTACAGGTAATTCTCAGCAAACATTAAGTGAAATCAGATTAATGAAAGTATCAACCGCTGAAGAGATTGAAGAAAAAAAAGGACTTTTAGGCATTCAAAAACTACTGAATTATGGCTTAAAAGAAGCACGAATTTATGCTTTAATCGCACCACTCATTTATTTTACTGTGATGCTAGTCGTTGTTGGTATTATTGCCTATGGCGGCTTACGTGTAGCAAGTGGTGATATGACAACTGGTACACTTGTTGCTTTTTTACTTTATTTATTTCAAATTATTGCTCCCTTAACAACTTTGACAATGTTCTTTACCCAATTACAAAAAGCAAAAGGAGCAACAGAACGCATTATTGATATATTAGATGAACCCGTTGAACATAGCCAAACAGGGATTGAAAAAATTGTCACTCAACAACCAATCATACTTAAGGACGTATCGTTTAGTTATCTTGAAAACGAACCTGTCATTAAAAACGTTTCTTTCACTGCGTCACCAGGTGAAATGATTGCTTTAGCAGGACCAAGTGGTGGAGGAAAAACAACAATCTTTAATTTAATTGAACGTTTTTATGAACCTACTTCAGGAGAAATAAAAATTGGCAAGACGCTGCTTAGTGATTTATCCATGAAGTCTTGGCGGAGTCAAATCGGTTATGTTTCCCAAGAGAGTTCCATGATGGCAGGGACAATTAGAGAAAATTTAACATATGGTTTAGATGATGCTAAAGAGATTCCTGATGAAATTTTATGGAAAGTTGCAAAAATGTCTTATGCTGATCAATTTATTAAAGAATTCCCAGATGGCTTAGATACTGAAGTGGGTGAACGAGGTGTGAAATTATCAGGCGGACAAAGACAACGTATTGCAATTGCTAGAGCATTTTTACGAGATCCAAAAATTTTAATGATGGATGAAGCAACAGCAAGTCTTGATAGTCAATCTGAAGAAATTGTTCAAAAAGCATTATTTAAGTTAATGGCTGGACGGACAACATTTGTTATTGCCCACCGCTTATCAACAATTGTTGATGCCGATCAAATTTTATTTATTGAAAATGGTACAATTACCGGACGAGGCACGCATCAAGAATTAATTAAGTCTCATCCTCTTTACCATGATTTTGCCAAACAACAACTCACATAAAAAAAGGGCACTCGATTTGAGCGCCCTTTTCTGATTTTTAAAAGCCAAGCAAATTAAAGAAATAACCACCTAAAACACCAATGATAACAATTAACCAAGCTGGTGTTTTCCATACATTTAATAATGCAAATAAGATTAAGGCAAGTGCAAAGTCAGCACCTGAAACAATCGAACTTTTAATTACCGGATCATAAAATGCTGCAAGTAAAATACCGACTACACTTGCATTAACTCCAATTAATATACTTTGAAATGAAGCGTGTTGACGGAGTTCACTAAGAAATGGTAAAGCTGCGACAATTAATAAAAATGAAGGTAAAAAGATCGCAATTGTTGCAATAACTGCTCCTGTAACACCTTCCATCATTGTTCCTAGATAACTTGCAAATGTAAATAGCGGTCCAGGTACAGCTTGAGCCATCCCATATCCTGCTAAAAATTCACCAGATGACATCAAACCAAGTGGAACTAACTCACGTTCAATCATTGGTAGTACAACATGCCCGCCACCAAAAACTAATGAACCGACTCTAAAAAAAATATCAAAAATATTCAGTAGTGAATGATTAAATATGTTATTTAAAATTGGTAAAACCATTAAAGCACTGATTAAAACTAATAAAGCAGTGATTCCCATTCTTTTCGAGATATTCACATCAAATGATTCAATATTTGATTCAGCTTTATTTTGAAATAACTTTAAACCAACTAAGCCAGCTATAATGATAATTAATATTTGAATCCAAGCGGATGGATAAAGCAACATCACAATTGCACTAGCTACTGCAATGGCAATCGTTGTTTTATCAGGTGTTAATTTCTTTCCAAGGCCAATCAGCGCATGTAAAACAACCGCAACAGCTACTATTTTTAAACTTTGAATAAATAAAGCACCTTCAAGTGAAAAACTTTGATAAAGTAAGGCAAAAATAACTAATACTATAATAGATGGCAAGGTAAAACCTAAAAATGATATTATTCCACCTAATAATCCACCTCGCAAAATACCAATAGCAATCCCGACTTGACTACTCGCTGGTCCAGGTAAAAATTGGCAAATCGCAATAATATCTGCATAGGTTTTTTCACTTAACCACTTTCTTCGGTCAATATATTCATCTTTAAAATAGGCAAGATGAGCAACTGGTCCGCCAAAAGACGTTAAACCGAGTTTCGTTGCAGCAAATAATATTTCAAATAAGCTTGTTATGCGGCCTTTTGATTTCACTTGCTCTGACATTCAAGTGCCTCCTTTTATCTATGTTTATGTCATTAAATTTTCTAAATAAGATTTCGTTTATGAGTATACACAGAATAAGTTTTCAGAGCAAACATATTCTAGTTTAAATATTTATTAAAAACACTTTAAAGATATGAATATTCTAAAATATCACACTAATCATTCTACTTACATATACTAATTGTTCAAATTGTGCTATGCTGATGATAGGTAAGTATTGATATCATCGTACTTATTACTAAGAATAAGTATTTTTATGGAGGGATGTTTAAATATGAGTTATAAAATAGTTACTGCTTTTCCAGAAGAGTTATTACTAACAACGAGTGAATCATCAATCTCATTATATCAACCAACCCACCGCCACGGACCTGAAAATCAACAGGATTTAATTAGGTTTAAAAATTTAATTAAAAAAATTGAAAAGTCATTAAGTGAAAAATATGACAAACAAACCGTTGAAAAAAGAATGAAACCATTTTATGATTTTGAAAATGACCGAGAATTTTGGCAACATGCTGGCGAAGGGTTAGCCATGTTTGCCTCAGAAAAGGAATGTATTGTCTATCGTTTGCAACGTCCAGTTGATGAACTCGCTATCGTTGCAAGTAGTTTTCATATTAAACCACTTATTCGTGTCTACCAATCTGCTGATCGTTATCACTTACTCGGCTTAGATCAACAAGAATTTTCACTATTTGAAGGGACACGTTATGGTATTGCACAAGTTGAATTAAATGAAGATATTAAAAAAACAATTACCGAAGCACTTGGTGACGATTACGCAGAGAAAAAAATAACTACCGGAGGCAGTGGACCACGTGGAACTGCAATGTTTCATGGCTCAGGTAGTAAAAAAGATGTCATTGAAAAAACAACAGAAAAGTTTTTCCGGATTGTTGATAAAGAAGTGCTTGATTATTATTCACGTCCAATGGAATTGCCTGTTTACTTAGTTGCATTAGATGAGTATCATACGCTTTTCCAAAACTTGAGTAATAATCCATACTTACAAAAAGAAGGCATTAAAACAGACTATACAGCTATGGACTTAAAAGAATTACAAACGGCAGCATGGAATGTTTTAGAACCTATTTATATTGAAAAAACAAATCAGCTTGTTGAAAAATTTGAAACAGCTAGATCAAAAGACGAAGGTTCTGATGATATTGCTCAAGTCGCCAGAGCGGCTACTGAAGGGCGTATAAGTCATGTACTCATTGAATCAGGTCGAATTTATCCAGGTAAACTCAACTTATCAAGTGGTGAACTGATTGAAGATCACATCGAAAACCCTGATATTGACGATGTCTTAGATGATATTGCTGAACTTGTCTTCCAACAAAAAGGTGAAGTCGTTATATTACCAAAAGAACGTATGCCAGCTGATACAGGTGTTGCAGCGATTTACCGTTATTAATAAATAATTAAAAGATGAACCCAAATAGAGGTTCATCTTTTTTTATCTTGCTTATACTTCAAAATAAATCGAGGCATGAAAACGGCAATTTTCATTAAAAACACTTGAGCAAGTAGGACATGTTTGCTGATTCAAATATGCTTCTATCGAAAACTCACTTTTACAAACGCCGCAAAAAATTGCTTGTTCATTAAACTTTTCTTTTGGCCAAGCTTTAATCTGGTGAGCGACTGATTCTTCATGACATTTATAACACGGATAATATTCCTCACAACAATAAAATTTAATTGCAATAATATCTTTTTTACTTGCATAATGCTCACATCGTGTCTCATCATCAATCACTTTTCCGTTTATTTTTATCATTTACTTCCCTCGCCTTCATTGTTAACCCGATTATATATGAGTTGACAATATGTGTCATTTTCTATTAGGCTAGGAGCATATATAAATTAGACGAATGGAGAATTATTTATGAATTTACGTGATATGATGTTTGTTTCTTTATTTACCGCAATTATTGGTGTGATGGCTTTTTTCCCACCTATCCTTATCCCAGGCATCCCTGTTCCAATTACGGCGCAAACACTTGGTGTCATGCTAGCAGGTGGCTTACTTGGTGCTAAACGCGGGGGCTTATCACTGCTTATTTTTATAGCACTTATTGCCGTTGGAGTACCGCTTCTTTCTGGTGGTCGAGGTGGATTAGGTGTCTTACTTGGTCCTGGTGGGGGCTATATTTTTGCATGGCCGGTTGCAGCATTTGTTATTGGTTATTTAGTTGAAAAAAATATTAACTCTTTAAATGTTTTTAAAGTTGCTTTCTTTAATATTTTAGGAGGCATGCTGGTTATTTATGCAAGTGGTGTTACATATCTTTCTTATGCCTCAAATTTACCATGGGGACCAACAGCGCTTACGGCATTAACCTTTATTCCTGGTGATTTAATTAAAGTGATTATCGCAACGCTCATTATTATTAAAGTCAATCAAGTCTATCCAATTATCGGGAATGATAAATATGCCACACGATAAGTTTCAAGGGATTGGATCACAACTTGTCCAATTTGCAAAAACTCAACCAGATAAACCCGCTATTTATTATCAAGATACAATCATTACATATAAATCTTTCCAAGAAAATATAGCATCCTATCAAAAACAATTAAGGGGATTATTAAATGCTCAAAAAACGCAAAAAGTAGCACTGCTCATCGATAATGAACCGATGTTTTTAGAAGTTTACTTTGCTGTGATTATGCTTGGCTGGGTTGCTGTTCCCTTTGATCCTAAATGGACTAAAAACGAAGCAGGCCTTATTAAAGACATGGCAGAACCCGATTTAATCATAACGAGTGAAGCATTTAAACAAGAAGCTGCTTATCAATTTGATGAGTCAGTGTTACTCGACCAAAATAAATTAATTGAATCTAACACTGATCTGCTTTTTGTTGCTGATGCTGAAAAGGAATTTTATTTAGGTTTCACATCAGGATCAACTGGAACTCCCAAAGGCTTTTTACGTAGTCAATTATCTTGGATTCATAGTTTTTCTGCTGATGAAGTGGTTTTTAATTATGATCAAAACGATACTATTATTGCACCTGGGCCACTAAACCATTCCTTATCACTCTTTGGAGCAACCCACGCCTTACATATAGGTGCATCCTTTTGTTTACCAACTGCTTTTTCCAATAGATCGATTTTAAATTTAATAAAAAAGCACCGTGTCACAGTTATGTATGGCGTACCTACTATGTTCCACAGTTTAGCATCTCTTAATGAAACATATTCAGATCCTATTACATTCCTTTCATCGGGTGCTAAACTTGAACCACACGTCAAACAGCAATTAAAGAGCCTCTTTACACAGGCAAGCATTTATGAATATTATGGTGCTTCTGAATTAAGTTACATTACATATGCAACAGATTCATTTAATCAAAAGTATCCCAAAAGTGTTGGACTTCCCTTCCCTCATGTTCAGATTACAATCCGTAATCATCAAGGGGAGATTCTTCCTGCTAATCAAATTGGAGATATTTATGTTAAGAGCCCATTTTTGTTTAATCGTTATTTAAATCATCCACAAGCAACCCAGGAAACTTTAACTAAATATGGCGCATTTATTGGCGATGTTGGCTTTTTAAATGAGCTTGGTGCACTTACCATTGTTGGTAGAAAAAACAACTTAATGATTACAGGAGGACACAATGTTTATCCAGAAGAAGTTGAACAAGTCATTAAACAATCGCCAGCTGTTAAAGAAGCAGTTGTTGTAGGACTTGCTGATCAGCATTGGGGTGAGCGGATTGTTGCTTTAATCGAATGGAAAGATGAATGTCATCCTAATTTAGCTTCTGTTAAAAATTTGTGTAAAAAGCATTTATCCATTTATAAACGACCAAGAAAATATATTCCTGTCGCTACTTTCCCCTACACGCATACAAATAAAATTGCCAGACAACAAATCTTAGATAATTTAAAGGGGTTAGCTAGATGAAGCATGCTGTTATCGTCGATGCCAAAAGAACAGCTATTGGTAAAGTAGGAGGTATGTTTAAATCACTAGGTCCTGAACAATTAGCTTCAGAAGTTATCCGTGCCTTAATAACAAATAATCAGCTTAATCCAGCTGATATCGATGAAGTTATTTTAGGTAATGCCATTGGTCCTGGTGGTAATATAGCCCGGTTGACAAGTTTAACAGCAGGATTACCCGTTCATGTACCTGGTGTCACAATCGATCGCCAATGTGGGTCTGGACTTGAAGCGATTAATTATGCCTGTCGACTCGTCCAAGCTGGTGCAGGTGAGATTTATTTAGCAGGAGGCGTTGAAAGTAGTAGTTTAGCTCCTTGGAAAATCGCTAAACCTGGCACACTTTATGACAGGCCCACATTGTTTGAACGCGCACGATTTTCACCCGATTCAATTGGGGATCCTGATATGGGAGTGGCTGCTGATAATGTCGCTTGTCATTACAATATTTCACGAAGCGACCAAGATAAATTTGCACTTGACAGTCATAAAAAAGCATTAATAGCACAAGAAGCTGGCCGTTTTACAAATGAAATTGTTCCCTTGCTTGGAAAGTCTCAAGATGAAGGACCACGTGCGCGTTTAAACAAGCGTCTCTTATCTCGTTTAAAACCAGCATTTTCAACTGACGGAACGGTGACTGCTGGCAATGCGTGTGCGATTAATGATGGGGCAAGTCTTGCTTTAGTTATGTCAGAAGAAATGTGTTTATCTCTTGGACTGCGACCCAAATTAACCTTTATCGATGCAACAAGTGCTGGTGTTGATCCCAATTTGCTAGGGATTGGCCCAGTTCCCGCTGTAAAGAAGCTTTTACAACGGAGCCAATTAACAATTGATGAGATTGATCTGGTTGAATTTAATGAAGCATTCGCCTCACAAGTTCTAGCTTCGATAGACGCTTTAAAGATTCCTTTAGATAAATTGAATTTAGGTGGTGGTGCGATAGCTTATGGTCATCCCTATGGCGCATCAGGTGCTATTTTAGTCACACGATTAATGAATGAATTATTAACACGTCAGAATAAATATGGCCTTGCTACGCTTGGAATCGGTGGCGGTTTAGGTTTGGCTACTTTATTTGAAAGGTATGAATGAGATGATCGACCAGCGTTTTGAAAAAGCAACATCAGAATGGGTAAAGCTCTCAGTTTCAGAAGATGAGTTAAAAACATATTTAATCACAATTAATGAACAAGATCCGCTTTATACAGATAAAGCCTTTGCCAAGCAAGTTGGGTATCAAGATATACCACTACCTCCAGCTTATCCAGCCTTATTTTGGCAATCTTTTTCGCTTGTTTGGTTAGAAGACCAGCCAAACATTATTTTAACGACTCAAGACTTTCATTACAATAAACCGCTGATAATAAATCAAATTTATCATGGTCAGATCACTTTAAAAAAATTACTAACCCGTAAAGATAGTCAATTAGCGATTCACGAATTAGCAATTTATCACCAGGCACACATCATTGCCACCCTTGAAACAACACTCTTCTTAACTAGAGGTGAATCCTCATGAATCGCACGCACTTCTCTATGCAAATAACAGAGGCCTTAATCAATCATTACGCCCAAACATCACGTGATTATAATCCGATTCATTTAGATAAACAAGCTGCACTTAGTTTAGGTTTGCCTGAAAAAATCGCTCACGGTATGTTAACCCTTGCTTTGTCCGCTAGATTACTGACGCCTATTCTAGCCAAAGGATTATGTGTCGAAAGATTTAAAATAAAAATGCTTCAACCCGTTTATGTGAATGACACAATTGAAGTGACGATTCAAGCAGTCGATGAAACGAATCATTCATACCGACTTATTGGCTTCAAGCAAACTTCTTTAAAAAAAGTTTTACAAGGCAAGATTAAACTTAATCACCTAAGCTGAATAAAAAAGAGAGCTTATTTCCAATTAAGAAATAAGCTCTCTTTTGATTAATAATCTTCATAACGTTTTTTTATGTCTTCTGTTACAACAAGGTCTCTACCTGCGCCTAGACCTACAAGTGCTGTTAAAACAGTCACAAGAACAAGTGCATAAAGCGAATAAGTCCAGGCACCTGATAAGTCAACAAGCGTTCCTAACAGAATCGGTCCAATAGCTGCTAACAAATAACCAACAGCTTGAGCCATACCTGATAACTGACCTGCTTCTAGTGCTGTTCGTGCACGCATACCTAAAAAAAGTAATGAGAGTGGAAAAAGTCCACCATAAGCGAGACCAAGTAAAGTAACGCTTACTAACATCATATTATAGCTACCGCCAATTAATAGACCTAAGTAACCAATGAATGCAAAAGCACATAATACAAGGATTAAACTACGCTGGGACTTTAATTTTCCAGCAATAATTGGAATAAATAAACTAATGGGTAAACCAACAAGCTGATTAAATGATAACATCCAACCACCCGTTGCACTTGTGACACCATAGTCACTTAATATTTCTGGTAACCAAGTCATTAATGCATTGTAAGCAAATGCTTGTAAACCAAAGAAAATAGCAACTTGCCAAGCAAGTGGTGAACGCCACATTCTCACGTTATCTGCTTTAACATAATACAGTTGTACGTCATCTGCAGATTTACGATTTTTAACAAAATAAAACCAAATAATAATTGCCATAACCGCTGGGATAATCCATACACCTAAAGCACCTTCCCAGCCCCAATCAAGTCCATTTGCAATTGGCAAACTCACACCAGAGGCCAGAGCTGCAAATAAGCTCATCGCTGTTACATAAACACTTGTCATCATCGGGACTCGATTAGGAAAACGTTCTTTAATAATACCCGGCAATAAGACGTTTGCGATTGCAATGCCAATCCCAATTAAAATCGTACCAATAAATAATAAAGGCACAAATGCAAGTGACCGAATGACTAAACCTAGCACAAGAATAACCATACCAGCAATTAAAGTTATTTCATTTGTAAATCTCATACTAATCATTGGAACAATCGGAGACATTATTCCAAATGCGATTAAGGGGAGGCTCGTTAAGATACCTATACTAAAGTTAGATAATAAGAGGCTTTCACGTAAAAGGTCAATAATTGGACCGACTGAAGTAATTGATGGACGTAGGTTTAATGCAACTAGGATAACTGCAATAATTAATAAGATCTTATCTGGTTTTTTAAATTGTGTATACTTGTACTCGCTCATAAAAATACCCCCTTCCAGAATTAAAAATGATTACTGCCCATAAGATGCGCTGGGCAGGAACCTTTTTCTAGAAAAGGAGTCTCAAAAAAACATGATATGATTTATCTTGAGCTAACCGACTAAATTTTATCTTACCTTCTATATAACATTTTTAATGTGATTCGTCAATTTAAACATATGATCATAAGTCTTTAATTGCCTAAATTTTTTAACCATTGACGTAATTTCGCTTTTGGAAAATACACTTCATCTTTAATTAAAATATGAGGAATATCAGGATGATCTTTGATTAAATGTTCTGCATCCTCTTTTGCAACCCCCATAAAATAATGGACATCTTGTAACTTAATTAATTCATGTTCATCATCTTCTGCAAATATGTCACTTAAACCATGTGCACTTGGGTTTTTAAAGTTTTTTAAACCTTCACCGATAAAGTAACCTGCAGCAGCCAAACCTAGTCCAATCCAAATTAATTCAAATCCCATATTTAACTCCCCCTTGTGGTAAATTAACATCATTAACTTTATTATAGCAATCTTTTAAAAAAAGAAACAACCAATCATCAATTGGTTGTTTCTGCTTATTGCAATTGCATAGTCGTAATGCATGTTTTATCGCCTTCAAATGTTGAAATCTCAGCTTCGGTTGTTTTATCATCTTGGGTAATTACGACTGTATATGTGTCGTTACGTGGCAACCACAAATCAATAAATCCATTGGCTTCGGTTGTTTTACTTTCATCTAAAACAAGATCACCTGAGGCATTGGTAATTTCCACATCAAATGATTCACTCACAAGTTCACCTTGACAGCCAGTTAAACTATGAATATCACACTCATGTGTTTCTGTTTTAAAAGGCGCAATTGAAACAAAAAATTCTTCTTCGGGAAGTTGGTACACTTTCTTTTGGTTATCATCTTCTTCAATAATTAACTCAGTCGACGTGATTGATGCTTGTTTTGCATCTAACTTATCAATTGTATAATCATTAACTAACGCTTTAATTGATGCTGTATCAAGCGATTCAGTCGCAACTTCTGCTTCTGTTTCTGTTTCTGGTTCTGTTTCACTACTACAACCCATTAATAACATCATACTTAAAATCACAAAGATGCTTAATTTTATGCGCACACTATTTTTCTCCCTTAATTATTTATTTGTCGTTAACTCTTCTTCTGTTACCCATTTATGGTTTTTAACAGCTTTACCATCTGTTGTCGATTCATAGTCGATCATATAAACAGTCGTCTCTTCTGAAGAATCGATTGTTGCTGTAACACCTTCCATTCCTTCCATATGATCTGCTTGAACAGTCACTTCTTCACCTGCTGGAATTTCACTGTCACCACTATTTTCTATTTCTTCTTGAACGACCCATTTATGACTTTCTACTTTTTCACCACCTGTACTTGGTGTATATGAAATAATATAAGCACGTGTATCATAAGCACCGACAATTGTTGCCTCAGCACCTTCCATCCCTTTCATATGATCTGTTGTAATTCTTGCTTGACTCCCCACTTCATATGTTGGATTACTTGCTGCTTCTAAATCGTCTGGTATTTCACCTGAATCAGAATGTTCCATGTCATCCATATTTGAGCTTTGTTCTGATGTTTCTTCAGTTGGTGCTTGGTTTTTCTCTTGTTCATCATCATCTGTTGTTCCACCACACGCTGCTAGAACTAATGCTGCTATAATTAACAATACTCCTCTATTTAACTTTTTAATCATCATCTTGCCTCCTTAGAATATCTTTCTTGAAGCTGATGACTAATCATACATTTTAATTATCAAGATTTTATCAAGATTATAACATATTTTATGATTTATTTACCCATTTATATCCTACGCCCCAAACCGTTTGAAAATAATCATTAATTGGAAAACCTGCCTTGCGAATTTTATCACGCATATTTCGAATATGCGAATCGATCGTACGTCCTTCTGTGTTTGAATCAAATCCCCATAAAAGTTCAATTAATTGATCTCTTGTAAAGACTTGATTTGGATGTTTAATAAAATGACCCAACATCAAAAATTCTTTTGGTGTTAAATGGATGAGTTCATCCTGGTAAGTTAATTCAAATTGATTTTTATCCCAGACAAGCCCAGCAACACTTAAGATTGTTTTTGGCGCTTGCCTGCGTAAAATTGCTTCCATTCTTGCTAGGAGTTCTGCTTCATCAAATGGTTTAACTAAATAATCATCGGCACCTAATTTTAAACCTTTAACAATATCTTCTTGTTGATCACGTGCTGTGACCATAATAATTGGAACATCTGAAAATCTTCTAATGCGTTCGCACACTTCCCACCCACTCACATCAGGCATCATAATATCAAGTAAAACAAGATCAAATGACTCTTGATTTAAATAAGCTAAAGCTTGATCTGCATGAAATGCTTTTGTACTTCTGTAATTATGTGGACGTAAATAGAGCCCAATTAAATCTGCCATCCGCTTCTCATCTTCAACAATTAATACTTTTTTCATTTGTTTATTCACCTCTTGGTAATCTGATGCTCACACTGGTCTCTTGATTTAGCTTGCTTTTGATTTTAATTTTACCACCATGTGCTTCGATGATTTCTTGAGCGATTGATAAACCTAAACCTTTCCCACCACTTTGTCGTGATCGTGATTTTTCTCCACGATATAAACGATCAAAGATAAAAGGCAAGTCTGTTTCGCTAATTCCCTCACCCTGATTAGTTATTTCAAGCCTAATTGTTTCATTTTCCAAAAAAGCAACTATGTGGATAACCGACTCTTGATAAGCATGTCTTTGGGCATTATCTAAGACATTGATTAATACTTGCTGTATTCTTTCAGCATCTAAATAAGCCATTAAATGATCTGGACAATCAATTTTAGTCCTTAAGTCTTTCTTTCTTAAAACCGGTTGAATCCGGTCATTTAATTGATAAATTAAGTCAGATAAATTAATCCACTCAGGCTCCACTGTAAAGTTATGTTGATCGATTTTGGCTAAATCAAATAAATGTTTAATCAATAAGTTTAATTCGTCTGTTTCTTCGCGGATAATTTGAATATATTCTGCTTTTTCTGCTTCTCTTGTATCTTTTCGATTAATAATATCTGCATACCCTTTAATATAGGTGAGCGGAGTTCTAAGTTCATGTGCGATACTTGCTAAAAATTCATTTCTTTCAACTTTTAATCTTTCTAAATCTATTGCAAGCTTTTCTACAGCTTGTGCCAGTTCGCCCAGTTCATCTTTACGTTCTGTATTTAATCGAACCCCGTGGTTACCTTTACTTAATTGTTCCGTTGCTTGCTTCATTTCAACGAGTGGTTTGGCGATAAATCGTGATAATAAAATGATTGTCACAAGCGTTAAAGCCAATGTCATTAAACCGGTTATTAAAAATTGATTTGTCAGTTGATCTACTGTTCGCTTAACATAATCAGTTGGTGCAAACATATAAACATGTCCGCGATGTTCATTATTAATCGTAATTGGACTATCTGTTGCAACATAGCGGCCTTCTTCCCAGCGGTCTTCTATGATTTTACCATCTGCATGAATCGGTAAATATGCTTGGGAATGATTAGCAATCGTTAACATATCATCTTCGGTTGAATCAGATGAGACAATCACTTCTCCTGCTTCATCAGTAATCACAACGGTAAATTCAGATTCAGACTCCATAATGACCACATGTTCTAAAGTAGAAGCATCAAAGTCGTCTTCCAAAACATCACGGTGCGTATTTCCACGTGCCAACAAACTATTCATCACTTCATCAATCCGGTCATTAGCTAAATTAATATATAAAGTAAAAAACAAAAATGTTTCAATAATTAAAATAAATACAAAAAACAAGAAACCAATTTTAAATGATAATTTTCTAAACATCTTATTCCCCCGTATTAAACGATGTTTTTATTAATCTTCTTTCAAGATGTTTTTTTTATGCTTATACTCTGCTTCAGTAATTTCCCCTTTAGCAAATCGATCTTGAAGTATGTTTAATGATGAGTTTTGTTTTTTATCTTGTTTATTTTTTGTCGGGTGCTTATTTCCATCGACAAAGTTAACTAGTAAATAAATCCCTAAAACAACTAAGGCTAGCCAAAATAAAATTAGCCAAATCGGGCCAATTCCAAATAAACTATTCATGCCTCCATGCATCATAACAAGACCTCCTCTTTATCTGCTAATTTGATTATACCGATTATTTATCGAGAAATCGTGCATATAGCTTTTTATTTTATAATTAACAGATCACTTTCTTGACAGTTTAGGATTTATCGTTTAAATTAATTAAAGCATAGTAAAGTCATATGAATTATAAACTATATATTTTTAGGAGGAAAATGCATGACAGGATTACTTGTTTTAATAAATACACTTATTTTATTAGGATTGATTGGTTTATTAATTTGGATGCAGAAAAAACATCTCTCATTTTCTAAACGTGTCTTCACAGGTTTAGGTTTAGGAATTATTTTAGGAGGTATTTTACAAGCTGTTTACGGATCAGAATCTGAAGTGTTAACTGAAACAACTGCTTGGTATAGTATTGTCGGTAGTGGTTATATTAAATTACTAATGATGATTGTTATTCCACTTGTTATGGTTTCAATCATTCAATCGATTATTAATCTAGAAAAAACATCTCAACTTGGTAAAATGTCAGGTTGGATAATAGGTACATTAATTGCTACAACAATGATTGCTGCTTTAATTGGTATTGGAACAGCTTCTGTATTTAATTTAAATGCAGATCAGATTGATATGGGGCAAGCTGAGTCAGAACGTGGAAGTGTCCTTGAAACAACATTAGCTGATGTTGAAGAACAAACAACACCAGACCGTATCTTAAGCTTTATCCCTTCAAATGTCTTTTTAGATATGACGGGTGAACGTCCAACTTCTGTTATTGCAATTGTTATTTTTTCAATGATTGTTGGTATTGCAGTTCTTGGCGTAAGACGAAAAGATCCAGAACAAGCTGTCTTTTTCACAAAAATTATTAATGCTATTTATGCAGTCGTCATGCGAATTGTCACACTTATTTTACGCTTAACCCCTTTTGGTATATTAGCTTTAATGGCAAATACAGTCGCAAGTACAAACGTTGCTGGTATTTTACAAATGGGGAAATTTGTCATTGCTTCTTATGTGGCACTATTTATTATGTTTATTATTCATTTAGTTTTAGTTAGTTTATTTGGTTTGAATCCTGTTCGTTTCGTACAAAAGGTCATACCTGTTTTGCTGTTTGCTTTTACATCAAGATCAAGTGCAGGAACAATCCCACTTAATATTAATGCACAAAAAAATGCTTTAGGTGTCGATCAAGGGGTTGCTAATATGTCTGCTTCCTTTGGTGCAACAATGGGACAAAACGGTTGTGCCGGAATCTATCCAGCAATGCTTGCTGTAATGATTGCCCCTTCAGTTGGGATTGATCCATTAACATTTAGCTTTATTATTCCACTTGTGCTTATTATTGGCATTAGTTCATTTGGTATCGCTGGTGTTGGTGGTGGAGCAACATTTGCTGCTTTAATAGTCCTTTCATCGCTTAATCTACCTGTTGCGCTTGCTGGTATTTTGATTTCTGTTGAAGCCTTAATTGATATGGGAAGAACAGCTCTTAACGTTAACGGTAGTATGGTAGCAGGTACAATCACTTCAAGAGCTCTTGGTAATTTTGATGAAATAACTTTTAATGACCAAGACGCGATTCAAACAAAAACAAGTTTATAAAATATTAAAAAATACTACACTTAACAGTCAGTAAGCTAATCATCTGGTTTAAGTGTAGTATTTTCTTTATTATCAATCTTTTCCTTTTTTATATCTTGCAATCAACCATTCTAATAAAAAATAAATAAACATAGCGACAAGAGCTAAGGCAATATTACTTATCCATAAAATTTCCGGTTCAAAGATTGCTTGCCAGATGGCTAATAAGACATAAAATATAATAGCATAGGTCGCACTTGATCTAATCATTAAAAACACTCCCATCTAAAACACATTTCCACTCATTAAGATAATCACAATTCAGCTAAAAAATCCACTAAGACATTCATTTATACTGATTAATTTGTTTGATTAAATGAGTATTAGGGTATAGCTAAATAGTTAGAATATTCTAACTTTTAATGAGGAGGTAGGATAATGAAATTACCAAACAAAGGTCAGCTAAAACTTATTGCTATCACTTTTTTTATCATCACAATAAGTTTATTCACACTAAATCCTGTTGCTGCTAAAAGTATCAGTAAAAGTGGTAATACCATTACAATTGCTTCCAATGAAACTTTAAATCAAACAACATTTCTCTCAGGCAATCAAATTAGAATCGATGGCGATATTAATGCTACAAGCTTTCTTGCCGCAAGTAACGTTGAAATTAACGGCGATATTAAGGGTGATGTTTTTATTGCTGCTCAAAATATTACTATTAATGGCACGATTGACGGCAGCGTCTTTACCGCTTCGCAAAATGTATCTGTTAATGGACTCATTGAAAATAACTTATACTCAGCTGGAGCCGCAATCAATTTGAATGCTCAAACACATGGCAGTACTTTTCTAGCAGGACAAACAATTACCTTTAAAGAAGATAATCTTATTAAACATGATAGCTTTATTGGCGCTGATGAAGTTTATTATGCTGGTCTCATAGAAGGCGATTTAACAAGCTCTAGTAAGAAGTTGGAAGTAAGTGGTCAAATTGATGGTGATTTAAGCTATCATAGTGAAAATGAGGCGGATTTCTCAAATCAAGCTAATGTTAAGGGTGTAACAGAGTGGACAGAAATTAAAACTGAAGCCAAACAAGACAGTAAATCTTACGCCCCAACTTTATTAACCGCTTTGTATAGCTTGCTTGCAGCTTTAGTTGTCTGGTTAGTCATTCGATTCATTAGACCAAACTTCTGGATAACATTTGCTGATAAGTTATTAACTTCACCTTTAAAAAGCTTTGGTGTCGGTATCTTAGCTCTTTTTGTACTACCAATTGTTATGCTTCTTTTAATGATCACTATCATCGGGATTCCACTTAGCTTAATGCTTATCACGGCTTATTTAATCTCGCTTTATCTAGCAAAAATTATCATCGCTGTCTTTATTGGATTTTGGTTTCAAAAGAAATTTGCTTGGTCAAATGCATGGGTCTTTTGGATTTTTTTAGGCAGCTTAATGATCCTTACGCTCTTAACTTTCCTACCTATCTTAGGTTGGTTCATTCGCTTTATCATTGTCGCCTTTGGACTTGGAGCAATTATCTTATCATTAAAAAAGCCAACTCCGATTAATTAATCATAAAAGAGTAGACTAATCATTTCAGATTAATCTACTCTTTATTTTATTTGTCTTACTTTTAAAAAATAATGAATAATTGGCATGAGGATAGCTAAGATGAAGATCAGCATAAACCAAGGACTAAGTCTATCTGTATTTCCTAATGCGTTGTTAATCATTTCATTTAACATAAGTGATAAACAAATTAAAATGATGTTTTTTAACTGATTAATGAATTGCCGGCTTTGTAGGTAGAAAGCTTTCCGGTTTGAATCATTGAGCCGTTTCGGATAGTTATGTAGGTGAGGGTATTTCCAGACAAAATGCATAAATATAATCATAAACAATCCTGTCCCTGGAATAATAAGTAATTCCCATTTAGAGCCCCACTGATCAATAACACCAAGTACATTATAATGTGTCGGTACTTGATCTGGTAAGTCCTTCCAAATCGAATATAAGTAGGCTAAAATACCAAAATAAAATGTATAACCAGCAGCATCCCAAGCTTTTTCACGCGTCGTTTTATCTAGCTGGATAGCCGGTTGATTAAACTGCATTTAAACCACTCCAATCCTTATTTAAAAAACGCTTAGATTAATGCATGATCACAGACATTAAGACATGAATAAATATATCTGCAGAAAAATGTGCAATCATCGCGTACTCGAGACCTCTTTCAAAGTAGACATAACCAAACCATAAACCTAATAAACCATTATATACAATCGTTCGAAAAAAGAGTAATGGCGTTAATTCACCAAACACTTCAATCGTTGCTGGAATATGGCCTAATGCAAATAAAAGTGACGTTAGGATAATCGCTAGATAATAATAACGATTGGGAATAAGTGCACCGTGCTTTTTAGTTATTTTTGCAAGTAACCAAACAACACATGTCATGGCAAATAAGCGCAGCATCAACTCTTCTGTAATCCCACCATAAAAACTAGCAAATAAACCTTGCCACCAAATTGTTGCAACCACTTCATTTATCGTATTATCAAGTGCTGCAGAAAATACAAATACATCAATGATTAAAATTAAAAATGAGATTAATAAAGCACCAATGATACTTCTATAGAAACCTAATTTAGATATTTTAATTAATTTACCTTGATAGACTAAATTTTCAATAATTGACACATTTAAGCCTGTGCGTCTTTGAAAACGCAAGCCAAATAAAACGAAGATAAATACAAGAACTATGCGCACAATCGTATTGATAATAATCACAAATTCCAAAGGCAGTGCACCTAGATCTGATTGATAGACTTCATTATTCATTAAAGTCGTTATTTCATATGGAATTATAGCTATAATACCAATAGCTCCTAATAGCGTCAGTACAAAGACTAGTTTTAAGCGCCATTTACTCTCCATTACAAAAACTCCTTTTCATCGGTTTAAATTATTAGCTAGTCATCATCTGTCACAAAAGTGACAATCGTTCCTTGTGCTGTTGCACATAATTTCTCTTCTTGATCAGCTAAGACAAAAATATCACATCGACAAACAGCTTGGCGTTTTCCAGCTGAGACGACTTGACTTCTTGCAATCAATTTATCTCCGATTGCTGGTCTTAAATAATTTATTTTGTATTCTGAAGTTAACACTTTTGCACCTAAAACAGAAGCGCCGACAAAGGTTAAACTATTATCCGCTGCATAACTAATCACACCACCATGCACAAAACCATGTTGTTGCATTAATTCCTCAGTAATCGGTACTTCTAAAACAACTTCACCTGGACTAAAGACTCTCAATTTCGCATTCAATAACTTACTAAATGGCTGTGATTCTAACGCTTGTCTACCTGCTCTTAAAAGACCACTATAATTCACTTTTACACCCTCCAGTTGATTATGAATATTTTATCCAATTACTATTGTCTTAGACATCATACATTAAATCTATATTAACATAGATTTAAATCTTGATTTCTATTTATTGTAAAAATGTGTCACTTTAATTTTTTAACAAAACAAACAACCAATTCATCTTGATGAATTGGTTGTCATTTGTTTTAATAATTACCAGACAACACGTTGGCGTCTTTTATACATTTTCACTTCGCGATAATTTGTAATTTCTTCTTTTCCTACCCCTAGATAATGTTCACGTACTTCTTCGTTTGAAAGTAAATTTTCAACTTCCCCTTGCATCACAATCCGGCCATCTTCCATAATATAACCGTAATCAGCAATGCTTAAAGCAACGTTAGCATTTTGTTCCACAACTAAAATTGATAAGCCTTCATCTTGATTAATTTGTTTAATATTTTTAAAGATTTCTTCAACAAGTAATGGCGCAATGCCAAGAGAAGGCTCATCTAATAACAATAGTTTTGGTTTTGCCATTAATCCTCGTCCTATCGCAAGCATTTGTTGTTCTCCACCTGATAATAAGCCGGCATGACGACTTAATAAATCTTTAATCCGGGGGAAATATTCATAAATTTGCTCAAGGTCTTTACTTAAGTTACGACGATCCTTACGTGTAAATGCACCAGCCATTAAGTTTTCTTCAACGGTTAAATGCGGGAAGACGCGGCGTCCTTCCATGCAATGAAAAACACCACTCCGCACCATCTTATCTGGTGTATATGCATTTATATTTTCTCCTAGAAACTCTATTTCACCATCTGTAATTTCTCCACCTTCACCTGCTAATAAACCTGAAATTGATTTTAATGTAGTTGATTTACCAGCACCATTACTTCCAAGTAAGGCTACTATCTTCCCTTCTGGGACGTGGAGAGATACACCTTTTAAAGCTAAAATTATTTTATCATAAACAGCTTCAACATTATTAACTTTAAGCATAACGTCTCTCCTTTAGGATCTTATTTAATCAAACAGAGCGTTTTTTTAATGATCCATAACATCTCTTCATTGACTCATAATCCTTGGATTTATTTATCAGCACTAATATAGTCTGTGAATGCTTCCCACTTACCATCTGTTACTTTTCCAAGACGTACTTCATCTGTTCCAGCATGATCTTCTGCATCAAAGCCAACTGGTGCTGCTAATCCACCTAAATCAAAGTTATCCATTGATTCAAGTGCTTCTTTCAGTTCTGCACCAGTAATTTCATCGTCATCAGTATTTTCTGCTGCAATTTTAACCGCTTCAGCCATTACTTTACCAGATACCCAACCTGCAACATGTTGCATATTAATATCTTCAATTGATTTTCCTTCAGCTTCTAAATACTCTTTGTATTCATCCATCCCTTCTACCTCTTCATATGGTAGGGCATGAGTTAATGTACCAATAAATCCTTCTGTCACATCTGCACCTGCTTGTTCAATCAGTCCCTCACCCACTGCTTGGTTAAGTCCGATAAACTGTGTTTCAATTCCTAATGTTTGAGCTTCACGTAAAGCAACAGCTGTTGCTCCCCACGTTTCTTGAACAATAACATAATCAGGTGCTGCTTTTTGCATGTTTAACATTTGTGATTGTGCTTCAGTAGCGTCAAGTTCAATAATGAAATCACCGACATGTTCAACGCCGACTTCTTTTGAATATGCTTTAATATCTTCAATAGGTGAACGACCAAATCCATTATCACCGTAAATCAGGGCAAATGTTGGTTCGCCACCTTCATGATTTTCTTTGATCCAATCCAGTACCATTCTTCCTTGGTCAGAATAAGATGCTGCAATAAAGAAGTTATACGGGTTAGCTTCTGGATTATTTAATGCTTCAGAATATGATGCAGAAATATAAGGAATCTCATCTGCTGTTACTTGTTCACGCATAGCCTCAGTATCTCCAGTACCCCAACCTAAAATACCAACCGCATTATCGCGATCTCGGAATGATTGGTAGGTTCTTTGAGCGTCACTAATTTCATAACCATAATCTTCACCTGAGTGATCAATATGAACCCCTTCAATACCACCATTACTTTGTAAATATTTAAAATAAGCTGTTTGTCCTTCTGAATATGGTGTTCCAGTATCACCCGAACCACCTGTTATATCCCATAGTGACCCAATTTTAACGACCATTGCATCTTCATCAACCTTAACATTTTCTTCATCATCAGCATCTTCATCGCCACCACCACATGCAGCTAAAAGCATGATCAGCGTTAAACCAAAGATAAGTCCTAAAAACTTTTTGTTTTTCATTTTCATTATTATTTCCCCCTTATTATTTTATCTGTGTGAATAGCCTGAACGGCTTTATAAAACCAATTTTAATGTGAAAACGGCCAAAGTCTAAAGTAACTTTTGATGTTTAACCAAATTTGAGCTAAACCACCTGGTTCAAAAATTAAGAATAAAATAATAACTAAACCAAATACTAATTCTTTAAAGGACGATAATATTTGATTAATATTTGGTAAATAACCTGAGATAACACTAATCATCATATCAAGTCCAACTGGTAGGAAGGTAATAAATAAGGCACCTAAAATTGAACCAAAGACGCTCCCCAACCCACCAACTAAAATCATTGCTAAATACTCAATCGAGACTTCAATACTATAAAATTCTGGACTGACAATCATCGTGTAATGTGCTAAAAGTGCACCAGCAATCCCAACAAAGAATGAACTAATTGCAAATGCCATCACTTTATAACTAAATAAATTAATTCCCATAATTTGTGCAGCAACGTCACGATCTCGCACAGCTAAGAATGCTCGACCTGTTCGGGTTCTAATCAGATTAGTCGCATACAAGGTTGTCAAAATTAATATAATGACGACTAAATAATAATAACTTGTGTTTGATGAAAGTGAATATTCACCGATTTTAGGTCGACTTAAAGTCATCCCTGCTGTACCACCTGTTAAACTCGTCCATCTCGTAATAATAAACAAGATAACGACTTGAGCAGCTAATGTGGCAATCGCTAAATATAAACCTTTTAAACGCAGAGACGGTATACCAAACAAGCCACCGACAACTGCTGTTGCTACACCTGCTAAAGGAAGTGTAATCCAAAAGCTTAAACCAACTGTTGATGTTAAGATTGCTGCTGTATAACCACCAACACCTAAAAATGCCCCAACACCAATAGATATTTGGCCCGTAAAACCAGTTAAAATATTTAAACCTATCGCTCCAATCGAAGCAATCGCCCCTAACGTTAAGAGACCGATTGCATAATTTGACGCGAACAGAGGCAAGACAAGGACTAATCCAATAAAAATCATCATGATTATCGTTTGCTTTTTTGTTTTAAATAACTTCATATCATTTTTATAACTTGTTTTGTATGTACCACTTTCTGCAACAAACGGATTACGCAATCGCTTCACACCCTTTCTATTCCACCTTTACCGAACAATCCATATGGCTTGATCATTAAAATGATGACGATAATGATAAAAGGAACAACTTCTTTTAAGCCACCACCAACAAGTGGATCTAAGTAGCCACCAGCTAGATTTTGAATAATACCAATAATAAAACCGCCTAAAATTGCTCCTAAAATACTATCCAAACCACCTAAAATAACAACTGGTAAAACTGTTAATCCTATTGTTGCCATTGAACCACTGACTCCGTTAATATTTCCTAATAAGATACCTCCAACAGCAGCAACGACTGCAGCAATTGCCCATGTCATGGCATAAACTGTTTTAATGTTAATCCCCATTGATAAAGCGGCTTCTTGATCATCGGCTACAGCTCGCATGGCAATACCCATTTTTGAGAATTTGAAAAACAAGGAAAAGATAATGAGTAAGACCATAACAATAATGAACGAATATAAGTAAACTGGCGCAATAATAATGCCCGAAAACTCAACCGGCGTTGCAGGAAAAACGGCTGGGAATGATTTAGGTTGGGTTCCCCAAATCATATGCACGGCACCACCTAGTACACTTGATAAACCTATCGTAGCCATAATGACTGAAATAACAGGGGCATTTTGCAAAGGCCTTAAAATAATCCGTTCAACAACAAGCCCTAAAATCGCACTAAAGACTAAGGTAATTAAGACTGCGAGAATAAATGGTAAATTATAAGCTGTCATAATCGTAAGTGAAATATAGGCACCAATTAAAACAAATTCCCCATTAGCTAAGTTTAATGCATCACTCGCTCGGTAAATAAGTACAAAACCTAAAGCAACGAGTCCATAAATCGAACCGACAACGATACCTGTGACGAGTAATTGAATGAAGAATGTCATTAATTACGCCACCTCCTCTTGCTTAGAATCTAAATCAATGATTTGTAATTCAATTTTTTCTTTTCTAAAATCATCATCTGGATCTGACATATCTATTGTTGCTTGATTTAAATACATTGAATCAATAAGAGATTGAAATTTATCTGTGACGAATTTCCTTCTTAATTTCAATGTACGTGTCAGTTCTCCATCATTTGCATTAAATTGATGATGTAACAAGACAAATCGTTTAATCCGTGCATGTTCAGGTAATTCAGCGATCAACTGGCGGACTTCTTGTTCAACTAAATCGACAACCCGCTGATTAAGCGATAAATCTTCATATGACGTGTAGACTAATTGTTCACGATCTGCCCATCTACCCACACTTGTCATATCAATATTAAGCATAGCTGTTAAATAAGGACGATTTTGTCCAATTATAATTGCTTCTTGAATGTATGGACTCACCTTTAATTTATTTTCAACAGCTGTCGGGTAAACATTTTCGCCATTGTCTGCTTTAATAATATCTTCTTTCCGGTCTAAAATAACTAACTGACCTTCATCAGAAATATAACCACAATCACCGAGTGATAACCAACCATCGATAATTTCTTTATCATCTTCAGCATTTAAATAATGAGCGAAAATAGCTGCGTTTTTTACGAAAATTTCATTGTCCTCGCCAATTTTCACTTCTGTTTGCGGTAAGGGCTTTCCTGAACTTTCTACACGGATATCATCGTCTGCTTGAACAAATGCAATCCCAGCAAGCTCTGTTCCACCATATGTTTGTTTTAAGTTAATTCCGATACTATGATAAAAATAATAAACTTCACTATTTAATGAAGCACCAGCAATATAAGCGCGTTTAACTCTGGCTAAACCAAAGTGGTCTCTAATCGCACTAAAAACCAACCAATCACCCAGTTTAAACATAAACTTACTCATAGCTGATACTTTTTCATTTGTTAATTTAGCATGTGCGACCTTGTCACCATGCTTTTTAAAAAAGTTGAAAATTTTCTTTTTGAACCATGATGCCCCATTGATTCGAGTAATAAAGTTAGACATAATCGTTTGATAGACGCGAGGCGGGCCTAATAATGTATGTGGGCCGATTTCTCGTAAATCAGATAAAACAGTACTAGGTCTTTCTGGAAAGTTAACGATAGATCCTTTTAATAAAGGTATCGTTATACTTAAGATTTGTTCGTGGATCCAAGCAAGTGGTAAAAATGATAAATAATCATCTTGGTAATTAATCTTGTCTACTTCTTCTAAATGCTTTCCAGCAGCAATTAAATTCGTGTGTGTAAGGAGTGCTCCTTTAGGATTTCCTGTTGTTGCCGCACTATAGGCGATGATAGCGTTATCATTCCCGCTTAACGATTTTGCTTTATTTAAGAAGTAATCTCTTTCCTTAACAAGTAATCTTTCACCTTTTGCCAGGAGTGATGCTAAACTTATTAACTTAGGATGATCATAATGGCTCATCCCTTGTTCGTTATAATAAATGATATGTTCTAAGTGTGGTGCTTCTGCTTCAACTTCAAGTAGTTTATCAACTTGTTCTTGATCTTCAACAATGACGATTTTTACTTGGGTATCATTTAAGTAATATTTTAATTGCTCAGTTAATGATTCTTGATAGATGCCTACAGCGATACCACCTAAAACTTGGATTGCCATTTGCGAAAATAACCATTGTGGCCGATTTTCACCGATTAACATGATTGTATCTGCTTTTTTAAAAGCAAAGTCTGTCTCTAGCACAATGGCTAAAGCTTCAGCATGACTTAAATATTCTCCCCATGTCATTTCATTCCAAATGCCTAAATCCTTTTGCCTGAGTGCGACTTTATTTGCGTGTGTGCTTGCCCTTTCAGCTAAAAGTTTAGGTAAAGTTAGATCTGAATTTATCATCTTTGTCCCTCTCTTCTAACTTATTTCTTCTTCTCCAATATATGCTTTAATCACTTCTGGATTACTTTGAATTTCTTCTGGTGTACCAAAACCAATTTGCTTACCAAAATCAAGGACAGCAATGTGGTCTGATAAATTCATCACGACACCTAAATCGTGTTCAATTAAAACGACCGTCATTCCCTTTATTTCCTTCATATCTAAAATAATCCGTGCCATCATTTCTTTTTCTAAAGCATTCATTCCTGCCATCGGTTCATCTAATAAAATTAACTCAGGTCCTAAAGCAAGTGCACGTCCTACTTCAACTCGTTTTTGTAAGCCGTAAGGGAGAGTGCCAACAGGTGTATGACGAATATCTTGTAAATCCATAAACTCAATTACTTTTTCTATTTCTTTTCGGTGAGCTATTTCTTCTTTAGCAGCTTTACCAAAATATAAACCACCACTAAATGGGCCTGATTTCATTAAAGTGTGTCTCCCTAACTTTAAATTATCAAGCACTGACATTTGGGCAAAAAGTGCTATATTTTGAAAGGCTCGAGCAATACCAAGCGATGTTCTATTATATGGCTTCATATTTAAAATTTCTTTTCCTTGATAACGAATCGATCCCTCTGATGGTGTGTATAAACCACTAATGCAATTTAACATACTCGTTTTTCCTGCTCCATTAGGGCCAATCAGTGAAAAAATTTCGCCTTTTTCAATGTGATAACTGACATCATCTAATGCTTTAACACCACCAAACTGTAAAGATATTTGATCGACTTCTAACATCTTTTCCATATGTAACCTCCTTTTCCAAAAGTGATAGCGGTTTCATAAAACTTTTTAATTTTTCAGAAAACTTGTAATGACGTAATGATACAGAAACATTCTTGTAATGTCAATATAGAATCTTTTGCAATTAAAGCCATTATTTACCTATTGCTTTTTTTACAGTTTAAGCGTAAATTAAGATTATTATCATCAATCATTTATTTAAAAATAATTTATGGTATGATATGACTAATAATTATTTATGGAGGTTAAGAAGATGAATCGAAATGACTTAATTGCGCCAGAAGACTATAATATTTTCATGGAAATCGAGCGCTATGCCAATGATGAAAATCGAAAAGCTTTAATTACTGAAACCGAAGATGGCCAAGTAAAAGAATTAACGTACCCTGAATTAATTAAAAGAACGAATCAAGTAGGTAACGCTTTTTTAAATAGTGGCTTAAAAAAAGGTGATAAGATTTTAATTATGGTGCCACGTATTTTTGAAGCATATGAAGTTTATTTAGCAGCGTTAAAAACAGGAATTGTTATTATCCCATGTTCTGAAATGTTAACTAAAAAAGACTTACAATATCGTGTCACTCATGGTGAAGTAAATGGCGTTGTTTCCTACCATAAGTATGTGAACGCTTACAGCGAACTGGAGGAATATGATCAACTCAAACGCTTTGTTATCGGTGAAGCAGTCGATGGTTGGGAATTCTTAGATGAATTAAAAGCTAATGCATCTGATGAATTAGCTATCGCTAAGACGACACGTGATGATATTGCCTTCCTACCTTACACATCTGGAACAACAGGTAACCCTAAAGGGGTTGTACATACACATTCATGGGGCTTTGCTCATTTGAAGACTATTGCAGAAAACTGGCTTGATATTCAAGATGGTGATGTTGTTTGGGCAACTGCTGCACCTGGTTGGCAAAAATGGGTTTGGAGTCCTTTCTTAGCAACATTAGGTTCAGGAGCGACTGGATTTATTTATAACGGACGCTTTAAACCACAAAAAACTTTATCATTAATTCGTGATTATGGCGTTAATGTGCTTTGTAGTACACCAACTGAATACAGATTCCTATCAACAGAAGAAAATTTAGGTGACTATAAATTCCCTGAATTACGTAATCTACTATCTGCAGGTGAAGCCTTAAACCCTGAAGTAATTGATATTTTCAAAAATAACTTTGGACTTGATGTGCGCGACGGATATGGTCAAACTGAAAACACATTATTACTAGGTATTATGAAAGACACAGAGTTAAGACCTGGTTCAATGGGGAAACCAACACCTGGTAATGACGTTACGGTCATTGATGATGATGGCAATCCAGTTCCGGTTGGTGAAGTTGGAGATATTGCTTTAAAAATTGATAGCCCAGCTTTATTCCGCGAATATTACAAGGATCCTGAGCGTACAAAAGCATCAAGACGTGGCGATTATTATGTAACTGGTGACCGTGCTGAAATTGATGAAGATGGTTATTTCTGGTTTGAAGGTCGAAATGACGATATTATCATCAGTTCAGGTTATACAATTGGGCCACACGAAGTTGAAGATACGATTGAAAGCCACCCGTCTGTTCTTGAGAGCGCGGTTATTGCAAGTCCACATAAAGTACGTGGAAATATCGTTAAAGCATATATCGTCTTAAGAGATAGTGTTGACCAGAGTGATGCATTAATTAAAGAAATTCAAGATTTTGTCAAAGAAAGAACGGGTGCCTATAAATACCCAAGAGAAATTGAATTTATTAAAGAACTTCCTAAAACAACTTCAGGTAAAACAAGACGTGTTGCTTTAAGAGATTTAGATAAAAAGAGTAAACAATAATATTTAAAAAAAAGTGGCTTTAGTACAATTGTACTAAAGCCACTTTTTTATTCATTTTCAATTTTGACTGCATGGACAGCTCTAAGCAAATCAGATTTACTTAAAAATAATTCACCCACTTCAAAGGGTTGCCCGTCCTCTGTTTCTTCCATTATTTTTACGGGGATATTTATCTCATGAACAGCTGTTTCTGGAAATTGTAACCAGCGGTCTGATACCAAACATGGGACATATCCTTCACCATGTTCATTTAATTTTCTCTGATTATAAGTGATTGGAATTGGGATAACATTTGTAGTCATAAGCCATCTCTTTTCTATATATAGTAACATTCATTTTTAGTCAGCTTTTTCATTATACCATAATTCATCATCCTTTAGATTATGATGATTTGAATATTTGATTACAATTATTTTACATTTTTCCGTTACGTAACCGCTTTCTTATAGTACAATTAAAGTAAGATCGCTTTTAGTTTTATAAGGAGGTATTTGTATGTTATCAAATGAGATTAAAATCAAAGCTGCCTTATCCCCTGATCAATTAAAAAGAGATGTTTTACCATCGGACTTTAATCCGAAAATTGCTCATTCAAATGAAAAACTAACGAGTATCGTTGGTCAAGAACGGGCTGAAACTGTCATGAAGTTTGGCCTCCGCGTTAATCAAAAAGGTTACAATATTTATGTAGCTGGTAATAGCGGGGTCGGTAAAACAACATTTACAAATACATTAATCAACGAATTCGCCAAAGAAGACGCAAAATTATTTGATTGGTGTTATGTGTATAACTTTGATGATTCCTACCGTCCGAAAATGTTACAACTCCCTGTTGGGATGGGAAAACATCTACAAAGTGAGATGGAACAACTATTAATCGACTTACATGAAGACCTTCCAAAAGCATTTAATGAAGAAAGTTATCAAAAAGAACGGTCACAAATTATTAAACAAATCCAACAACGCAGTAATCACATTGTGAATACGATTGATGCGATTGCAAAAGAAGACAATTTTGTCATTCGTATGTCTGGACGTGGTTTTGTTACGGTTCCCTTAGTTGATGGGAAACCAATTACAGAAGAACAATATAAAAATTTAGATAAAGAAACGCTTAATAACTATGATGAACAATCAAGTAAACTCCAAGAGAAAATTTATGATCATATGAAACAATTGCGCGCGATAGAAAGCGAATTAAAAGCAACCTTAGTTAAATTAGAAGGAAAAACAGCTGACTCTGCCATTAGTTACCATATCGATATTTTAGAAGATAAATTTAAAGAATGTCAGCATGTGATCGATTATTTAACTGATGTTAAAGCTGATATTATTAAACACCTTGATCACTTCTTAATCAAAAGAGATAATAAACAAGAAGATCCCTTAATGCAACTCCAAAAACAGTCCACTCAAGATAAGTTTTCAAATCGTTATGTCATTAACTTACTAGTTGATAATAGTGAGACGATTGGGGCACCTGTTATTCACGCGGATAACCCCAACTATTATAATTTAATTGGTAAAGCCGAATACGAAAGCCGAATGGGTGTCATGAGTACTGATTTCACAAAGATTAAGCCAGGTTACTTACACCATGCCAATGGCGGTTATTTAATTATTCAGGCTAAAGATGTGTTTTCAAAAAACTATGCCTGGGAAAGTTTAAAACACACCTTATTGAATGACCGGATTCAAATTGAAAACATCGGTGAACACGCAGGTTTATTAACGACTGTTTCGCTTAAACCTGACCCTGTGCCGCTTGATGTCAAAGTGATTTTAATCGGTAATTTTGAATTATATCAATTACTTTATCAATATGAGGAAGACTTTAGTAAATTATTTAAAGTAAAAGTTGATTTTGATACTGAAATGAAATTCAATGATAAAAACATTAATAATATGGCCCGCTTTATTCATACACATTGTCAAAATCACAATTTACTGCCCTTTGATGATACAGCGGTCGCTCAAGTGGTTGAATATAGTGTGAGACTGGTCGCCAATCAAGAAAAGTTATCGACACAATTTAATCAGCTTGTTGAAATTATTTATGAAGCCGATACCTGGGCTAAAATGGCCAAAGATCAAATCGTCACAGAAAAACATGTCCTTAAAGCTATCAAAGAACGTGAATATCGTTTAAGTTTATATGAAGAAAAAATCCAAGAAAATATTAATCAAGGATCGATTTTAATTGATACAGATGGCTTTAAAATGGGACAAGTGAATGGCTTATCTGTTTATCAAATGGGCCAATATAGTTTCGGACGTCCGTCCCGCATTACCGCAACAACCTTTATTGGACGACAGGGCATTGTTAATATTGAACGTGAAAGTAAAATGAGTGGGAATATTCATAATAAAGGTGTCTATATTTTAAGTGGTTATTTAGGACAAATGTTTGCCCAAAAAACCCCACTGTCGTTAACTGCTAACATCGCTTTTGAACAATCCTATGGTGGTATCGATGGGGATAGTGCTTCAGCTGCTGAACTTTATGCCATCCTCTCTAGCCTTGCAGATCTTCCTCTTGATCAGGGCTTAGCTGTAACAGGTTCTGTCAACCAGAAAGGGATGATTCAACCCATTGGTGGCGTGAATGAAAAAATTGAAGGCTTCTTTGAAGTCTGTAAGCAGCGTAGATTAACAGGTAGACAAGGCGTCTTAATCCCACCACAAAATGTGCGAAACTTAATGTTAAGTGACGAAGTGATTGAAGCAATTAAAAATGGCTCCTTCCACATTTATCAAGTCCATACGATTGAAGAAGGGATTGAAATTTTAACCGGCATACCTGCAGGGAAAGCTGATGAAAACAAGGAATACGCGGCCAATACAGTCTATAAAAAAGTGGCTGATAAATTAAATCACTTTGCAAAAAATGCTAGTAACCATACTAAATAACGACTAACCGTTCTGCTTTGCAGGACGGTTTTTTTATTTGGCAACTAACTTCGCTTTAGTTTGATCATTTTTGATTATTTAGACGCAAACTCGTCAAAAATTAGCTTTTCTGAAAACAATCCGCCATTTTTGAGCCCTATTAAACACTTTAGCAGGGATGCGTCTTTACTTCTTTCACTTTATGCTTGAGCCATTCAAGTAGGAGGTGAACAAATATGATTGAGAAAATATTTTCACAAGAACAACGGATTTATTATCACATTCATCGCTTGCGCATTCCCTATGCATTTCATGAAGAGTTTTACGCTGAGGGAATGATTGCGCTTTGGCAAGCCTATCAATCATTTGATGAGACGCTCGGTAGCTTAGATAACCATTTAAATGCTGCGCTTAATTTTCATTTTATTGATTTAATCCGGCAAAACAAACGTGCAAGTGATGCCCAACTCTCAGCCCGCCAACAACTGATTATTAATCAAGAAACAGGAAATAAAATGACACGCAGCAATCAACTCCTCCTTGATTCACCAGGCATTTCGGTTAAAGATACCGATATTTGGCAAAAAATTAAGGCACTCCTTTCTAAACGTCAATGGACCTGGTTATCTGGCTACGTTGTCGATGGCTACTCACTTAAAGAAATCGCCAAGCATGAAAATGTTTCGGTTGAGGCAGTTAAAAGTTGGGCGAAAGAAGCAAGACGGAAACTACGCACAGAAAAAGATTTAAAAGCACGCATCAAAAAATCACTTGAAAGGTATGATTAAATGATTCGTTTTATTAAACATTATATCCCCAAAACAAATACACGCACGAGACCTGGAGCCAAAATGACACCAAGCTCGATTACAATCCACGAAACAGATAATACACAGGTCAGAGCCAATGCCCGCGCTCACGCACTTCTCCAAGCAAATGGTAACCCTCGCCAAGCAAGCTGGCACTTACAAGTTGATGATGAACAAGAAGTTTATCAATCACTCCCCTTCACAGAAGCGGCCTATCATTCAGGCACATACAAAGGTAATTATTCAAGTATCGCTATTGAGATGTGTGTCAATCAAGATGGTAATTATCAGCAAACTGTCTTAAATACAATTCAAGTTATAAACTTTTTAAAAGCTAAATACCCGACAATTCTACGCGTCATTCAGCATCATCATTGGAGTCGGAAAAATTGCCCCCGAATTTTAAGAAGTGCAACAGTGATGAGTTGGACAGATTTCCTCGCACAAACAAATAAAAAAACCCCTTCAACTTCCGCCAAAGCAATCCCATATCAATCAACTAACCACCTCTTTCCTAAAGGCAGTCACGTTCATCTCACCGCCAGCGCGACGCGTTACGCCACAGGTGAAAAAATCCCCAATCGCTACAAAAACAAAACATATACAGTCTTACAACGTGGGAGTAATCGTTTGTTGTTAAAAGAATTATATAGCTGGGTCCACACTAAAGATGTTGTAGCACTCAAACAAGCCGCCTTCAAGGTCGGCCAGAAAGTAAGGATTAAATCTTCAGCCAAAAAATACGCTCGCAGCACAAAAACGATTCCAAAAGCTTATAAAAATAAATCCTACACCATTCAACAAGTCGGTCAAAACGATGTCTTAATTAAAGAGTTATACAGTTGGGTTAAGAAAGACGATATTCAATAAAAAGAGGAAAGTCGCTAACTTGAGCGGCTTTCCTTTTTTGTTGTTAGTTTGTCACATATATCGTCACTCATGACCTGTGCATTACTCATGTCATTTTAGATAATGAATGAATCAGACTGATAGGAGGAATTACGATGCAACTTATTTTAGATTCGTATCAGATTACCCCAGCCACTTGTGCCTTACTGCCAACCCGTTCATTTGATCACCAAACAAAAGTCATCGAAGAAGAGCAAATCCTTTATGTAAAACAATCCCCTTTTGACGTCATCAAACATAATTGCTTACTTAATGGTGCAGATTATGCCGGACGGATTAAGGCGATTACCTACCACCTTCACTTTAAACGCAAAGTCCCAGTTGCGATTCATCCAAGGATCCACGCCTTTCCTACCCACCGCGTAAACTCGTTTGAGTGTATCTGGCTATTTGCCAAACAAATCACAAGGACGCAAGCTAAAAATAATCACTCTAAAATTGTCTTCAAAAATAATATCACATTAAAATTACCGATTTCTAATCATATTTTAATCAAGCAAACAAGGCGTTGTGCTGAAGTTGCTAATTTATACAAACAAATCAAACCAACAACTAACCCTCCGCTTCAATAATCGCTTCACTTGCGACTTTCACCGTAAATAAACAATTACCTAGAAAGCTTCCTTCCAATGAGCGCGCTCTCATAAAATTAGTTATCAATGATGTATCTGTAAAGATTGATTAGTCTTGATAATATTCGGCTTCTTTTTTATTTGCGCTTATCCGCTTTCTGAAGAGTCTTAAAACTGAAATTGGATTTAAAAATCGCTTATCAAGCAATTTCACGCGGTGATTTCTAAATTTGTGATGCGTTGCGATTAATTCTTTTATTCCCAGTCCTGTTTGATAGGTGCGCACGAGTGCGTTAATACTTGATATCTTTAAATGCTTTCGTTCATAAAATAGTTGTGGCAATTCATCAATTCTTGTTTGACGAATAAACTTACCAACTTTAGTGACGCGCGGATCATTTGCTATCGCCCAAACAGCGCCATTTTTTTCAGCGTCAATTCCCATTGACCGCAACTTATAGAGTCGAAAAGATTTACCTTTATACCCACTTCTTTCCTGAATATAAAAAGCAGGACCAGATGTTTCAAGCTTAATTAATATCGCAAAAATAATTAGGATTGGTAAAGCGATCGGAAGCATGAATAATACAAGCTTTAAATCGCTTATTCTTTTTACCACGGGATAAATCACCATCTTCTTTGGATGAACTAATTTTACTTCTTTGAGAATTATCTGCTTTACTATGGGTGCTTCTAATCTTTTCACTTTCCTCAGCTCCTGTTTTAGTTTGTTTTATGAACATCTCGGGATTAGAAAAATGACTTGAATAAGTAGGCACTTTCATTGGCTAATTAGATGACTCCCTCTGACCTCTTTTTTCGGCTCATCATTACTATTCGTTTAATTATCAAAAAATATACATTTTATATTTATTATTGATTTTCTGTAGTATACACGTTAGCTAAATTTATTCACTATCTTTTTATATATTATGTATATTTTATTATTAGTTTTCATGCATGCGTTATTTACCTATAAGTAAAATCATTTCTTTGATTGGATTTTTAGTAAATCAATTGTCATTAAATCGACACCAAATACGTCACGGATGACGTGGTGATTCAGTCCTTCTCACTTGATAGTTATTTTAAAGGGAGGTTGAAGCCATGGAGTCTGATGAGTTATTACTACTAGACGTTTTTACGACACATTTAAAAACCAAGCGACTACATAGCGGGATGTCACAAGATAAATTATCTGAATTAAGCGGGGTCAGTATTGAAACAATTAGTCGAACAGAAAATAACAAGACAAATCCACTACTCACAACATTTATCCAACTTGCTATTGTTTTAGAAATCGATGTGAATGAGATCTTAGAAAAATATAAACAACAAACACAATAGTTTAATTCATTTAAATTATAAAAAAACACTAGACTGAGCAGGATAATAATCTGTTCAGTCTAGTATTTTTTTGTCAAAGTTATCCTTAACTATTTACTTTGCTCGAATAACTTTTGGTTTCAATGCTAGATGTTCTTTTGTTGTTGGGATATAGACGGCAATTGCAATAAAGCAACTAAGTAAAAAGGCAAAGGCAAATAAACCAATTAAACCATAATTGTTGAGTGCTTGGAGATTAATAAGTAAGATGGTTAAAATCACAAGAGCACTCGCCAAAGCATAATGACCTACTTTAGCATGAGCAGAAAAGAAGTTTACTTCAAGTTTCCCTAGTTTTTGAACGAAGGTGATCGCAACTAAGCTTGTTATATTGACTGACATACCAATCCAAACAGGATGGACATTTAAATAGAATTGATCTGGTGCCCAGCCGCCTAAATGATACCAAATAACACCAGATAAAAAGCCAGTTATCATTGAACCAACAACCGCTTCTTTTGTTGCAGCTCGCCAAAATAAAACAGCCAAGACGGGCGCAAATGTGGCTGAATTTCTCATTGTCCAAGCAAGCACGTTCCACCAAGCCGCTTGTTCGGTTCGCAACAGACCAAAGACAATCATCAATCCAGTCAAAATAAGCAGTGAGCGCTGTGTATAAATAATTAACTTCTCAGGCGTGGCAGTTGGATTGAGCGCACCACCTAAGTCTTTTCCTAAGCTCGTCGCACCGGAGAATTGACAGGGCGCACCCCAACTTAAGGCACAGGCCCAAATCCCTAAAAAGAACAAGGCAACAAGCGGTGCGGGTAAGACTTGCATGAGGTACTCGGGTAAAGCGACAAGACCAAGTGTCGAACCTGGAATAACAATCGCAGCTGAAAGACCAAATAAAACACCTAAAAGGACAAATGGAATCCCAAATACCGCAGCAAGCTTCAAACCTTTTTGACCCTCTTCAGGTGTCCGGCAAGATAAGGCCATTTGAAAAGCAGCTTGGGCTAGAATGACATTCACAATAAAGGTCCCAAACCAAGCAACGATTACTTGAAGACCCGCACTCCCCCACTGGAACATTTCTGGATTTATTTGTGCGTAAGCACGTAAACCCTCAATCCCTGGATTGATGAAAAAAGCAATCAGCCCAATTACAAACATGATAATAAATATAAAGAAATTAATCGTTTGTGTTAAAGCAATCGACCACATACCGCCTGCCTTCAAATAAAGATATAATAATATCGCAGTAAAGGCGACAGATAAAGTTAATGAAATACCTGTAAAGACGTGAACAGCTGATGCAAAGGCAATCGCCGTTGCAACCGACCACATCGGAAAGGCAAATGCCGTAATCGCACCTGCAAATCCTAGTGCTGTTCGGCCATATCGTTCACCAATTAGCCCAGAGACGGTAACGACGAGTTTTTCCCTAAAGGGACCAATAATCACAAAGGCGATAATCAGGACTTGGACTGTTTCGGCTACACCGTACCAAATCGCAGAAATCCCTGTTAAGTAGGATAATTCTAAAATTGAAATAAAGGTTGATCCAGAAAATAACCCAGTTATACAAAAAGCAACAATCCATTTATTAAATGTCCGACCACCGACAAAGTAACCCTGCTTTTTTACTGCTTTCTTTCTCGATAGCTGACCCGCGACGATTAAACCCGCTGTATAAATAAGAGCAAAACTAATTAACCACCACCCATATGAGGTCATTTCACATCACCTACTAAGAGCCAATTTAACTCAACATCGATATCGGCATCATAAAATAAATTTAAAGCAGGGCATCTCTTTTCAACAAGGGCTTTTAATTCTGCTAGTTTTTCTGCTGGTTCATTTGTCTCAAACCAAATCGTATTAATTACCTGCTTAAAATGTGGACTCACCTGATCAATCCCTTGGACACCTCTTGGGTCGATTGTACCGACTGACTTTGCTTTAAGGTGAGTAAAGTGAAAGCCGATTTCATTGGCAATCCTTTCTACAATGACTAAGACGCAGCCATTAAAGGACCCTAATATATATTCCATGGGTGTCGGTGCTTGATTCGTTCCTCCACCTCGAATAGTTTGATCAATCGTAAAGGAAAAATCGCGTACATAACTCACACTTTTTACCGGACCCACTCTTTCACAGCTTGTTTCGATTTCTCTTAAATTTTGCTTAATATGTAATTGACTCATTTCTTCTCCCCCTATTTTTGATTACTCAGATATATTTACTATGGTTTAATATTAAAAAAATAAAAAAAAGCCCTCCTCTCAAATTGATGAGAGAAGAGCCTGTTCTTTACTTAAATAAAAACACGATCCATTCATCTCATCTTCAGAATACAGTGTATTCTTCTGAATTTAGCACCATACAATAAATTGCTGGTTGCTGAAGCGTCAACGGGTCAGTCCCTCGACTTCTCTTAATAAGATATTTTCTATGAAGTTGTTATACATACTATAAATGAAGTTGATTTAATTGTCAAACTATTCCAAATCTTAATTTATGATTTATTTTTCAATTAACTCTAAATAAAATTCCCCTTCTGCACCCTTTTCATAAAGATTGGTAACAGATGTTGAATAATTTGAAATTTTTGCGGGAAAATTAATTGATTCTTCTGGGATTTCAACTAAAAAATCATTTTTATAAAGTAATGTTGTGACATCATGATAGGCTTCATGCGTCACTATAAATTCGATCGCTACTTTATAAGGATTTGTTTCTCTTATGTCTAGCTTTGTTGTTTCAATTGGAAAATCATTAATCAATATTTTTTCTGTCATTTACTTCACCTCTTCTTGATATTTTAACAATAAACGACAGACATACAAATTTTTTTATTTATATTTTTTATTTTTTATATTTACCAGCAATCTTTTGCTATTAAATATCTTTTAAAAATTCGACTGATTTAATACAGATTGTATTTTATTCCAATGACGTTTTATTTGATTATGTATCTTACTATTTAAACCAATACTTAGCATTTTTTTCATGGGCATCATTTCATATTTTATAAAATTACATTGACGACAGGAATACTAGCAAAAACACTTTCTTCTAAAAGCGAATCTATACCTAAATCTGCCAATCCTTTGACAGATTCACTTAATATCGGATCAAATAATGTTGTTTCAAATGCTGAAATGATTTTATCCATAAGAGTCCTCCAAATAATTTCTAAAGTATCTAGCAAATATAATTCTTAAAACTCAAGATAATATTTTGTTTAATTTTAGAATATAATTTTGTTTTTTCTTTATTTCCACCAAAAAATCCAATCATTTAAACGATTGGATCTTTGTATATCTATTTCACTTCTTTAGTATACTTAATAGTTTCTAAAAACAGTTTTTGTAATACATTAGTGTCTGTTACAGCTTTAATCATTGCTTGTATATAATTCTCTCTATTCATTCTTTCATACTGCCATGTTATTCCTCTTCTTAATCCAAACAAATAAATAAAAATACGGATTGTTCTACCATTACCTTCACGAAATGGATGAAGCATATTAAGTTCAGATTTAAAATAAGCTAAACGTTCAGCTGCAATTTCTATGGTAGGCCAAGATGGTTCTTTCTCTAATTCATTAAATAAGTCAGAAGTTTTTTTAATCCATTCAGTGTGATAGGAATATCTTTATAATTTATATTTTCCAATTCTAACGCACGAAGAGAGAACACCAGAGATTCTGTTTCTTCTAATTTTTCATAGGTTTTTATACCTAACAAATTATTTTCTAAGAGATAACTATCGTTATCCTGTTCATTATACTTCGCCATCTTTCATTAAATCCTTAATTAGATTGGGTGTAATTTTAACTCTTGAATTAATAATCTCAATTACTTTCTTTTGATTTGCAAGGGATAGGCTAAGATTTTCTAAATAGAGATTTCGCGAAACTCTGTTAAATTCCTTAGATTCCAATGTTAAATTCTTCATAACAATTCTCCCCTTTTTCAATCATTCGTTAACTCTATTATACACTGTTAAATCATTATTTTCTACTCAGTCATACACTTATGTATAGATGACCTCCTCTTTTTTTTACTTTTTATAAATAAAACTACTTTCCGATAACTATTTTGCACATACAGAATTTAACTTGCGGATTCTTTGTCTGCTAACTATTAAAAAAATAATAATCTCTCTAAGGTACTGCCCCCAGAAGTTAGAGTTGAAAATCTAATTTTTATAAAACACAGGAGATGCTTCATTTTCATTGAAATATTCTATCCCTTTTAATGTCATTTTAGCTTTACCTAGATATCTGTCTTTTGTTTTAGTTAGCCCACCTATTAACCCTTCTTTGATTGAAAAATCGAAAATATTGTCTCTCGCTTTTATAGGTTTATTGTTTAATTTAATTGCAAATTTTGAATCAGAAACCGTAGCAAACACACTTATGCTCGCCCCCATAAAACCTACAATTATAGATACAAATAATAAAACACTATCTAATGCATTTACAATTCCTTTTAAATTATAACTAAAAAGATATGTTCCTATTGAATAATTAAATAATATGGATACTTGCATTTTTTGCAATTTCATTATTAAATTCATATCTTATAACCGTGCCATGCTCGATTTGAAAATATAAATCTTCAAACATATGTGATAAATTTACAATTTCCATATTATTGTTCGCTACTATATTACTTCTAAAAAATTCATTTTTTTTCCTATAGATTGAATCTCCTATCTAATTTAACTATTTTTTATGATAAAATATTTTTAAACATATAAAAAAAGCTACATATTAAGACAATTATCTGAATTCGAATACTAAATGCCATTTTCTACACTGTCAAGGTTTCTTCTAACCTCAGCTTTTCTTCTTTTGTTTGTTTAAAGTAAAAACTTAAACCGACTGCAAAGATTGTATTCACACCGAGTCCCCAAAGGCCACTTGCGATACCATATGGTTTGAGTCCGTTAAATGCCATATATGAGGCAATCAGCGTGCCTATCACCATGCCAATAAATACAGCCTTGGCGTGAAGGTTCTTCCAGTAGATGCCTAAAATAAAGGCAGGGGCGACTTGAATTAATAATTCAAACTTTAAGATAAATATCCGGTAAAGTGTTGCTGGTGGGTTCCATGCTAAATAAAGTAAGCCAATCACAATTAAAACACCGACCGTTTTACCTACTAATATTTGTTTTTGATCATTAGCTTCTTTATTGATGTAACGCCCGTAAATATCTTTTGAAATAACAGATGATAATGTTAATAAGACAGAGTCAGCGGTGGAGACAATTGCTGCAATAATCCCACCGAATAAAATAATCATCGCCCAATAGAAAAAGCCATTTTGTGAAGCGATGTGATTTGCCATCATTCCAACTAATTGTTCAGATTCAGCTTCTGATAAACCAGGAAATGCTTTAATCCCAATAATACCAATTAAAAAGACAACACCTGATGTGATAAATGGTGCCCAAGCCATCCAAGTCAGTGAACGTTTTAAACTGAGTTCACTACCTGCTGCATAAATACGCTGAATCGCATGGGGATAGATGGCTGCCCCTATTGTTACAAGAATCAGCATACTAAACCAAACGACAACCCCTTCAAAGTCTGGCACGCCTAATTTCTCGGGGGAGATTTGTGCTGCGTACTCTGTTGCTTCACCGACACTGCCAAAATAGATGATTGAACCAATAAATAAAATAATGACACCAACTAAAAGTGCAATTCCTTGCATCGTATCGGTATAAGCAACTGAACGCATCCCACCAAGCCAACCATAAATAATCATAATCGTTACAAAAAAGATAACAGCCGCTTGGTAAGGAACAGTTCCACCTGTTAGCCCACTTACCCCTTGACCAATCGCAACAATTTGTTCTAATAAATAATTACCTAAACCATATAACATCAGAATGGAAGCAAGAATCGTCACATTTTTACTTTGGAAACGTTTCTCAATAAAGTCTGATGGCGTAATAAACTGAAACCTTTTACTAATCACATACAGCCTTGGTGCGAATAATAAATAACCTATCACAATTAAAATGAAAAAAGTAATCGACTGTAACCAAAAAAAGCCCATTCGATAAGCCGTTGGAGCATAACCAACAATTGTGTTTCCACTATATTGGGTCGCAAAAAATGTGAAAAATAAGACGATAACACCGATCTTACCGCCACCTAAGTAAAACTCTTTATTCGATTGATGAATCCCTCTGTTTTGCAAATATGTAAAAATACCTATTGCCAACATAATTAAGCCATATGCCAGCATAATAATAATCCCAGATGTTCCTGAAAAAGCTAGATCCATGTTTAATCCTCCCCGTCATTATTCTCTTCATCAGATAATTGCCAATAGTGCTTGATCACATAGGTTAGCGTTATCGAAATAGCTAAAGAAACACCTAGAACAATCCAAGCCCAATATGGAATACCAAAAACAATCGGTAAATAGGTCCTCTTAGGTAAATACCAGGGCACACTCAATACATATAAAATCAGTAAAATAACCCAGATTTTAAAATGCTTAACAGGCTCTTTTTTCTCCAAAAAAACTCACTCCTTTTTAAATATTCTGAATTTTAATTGAATTAAGATAATATCAAATTTAATTAGAAATATCAATTGATATAGATAACGATTTAAAAATCAATCAAAAAAAACCTTTAGTAATTATTTACTAAAGGGTTTTGCTTATTCGTTTAATAATTCAAGGATTATCTCAATCACTTTATCTTGCTGTATCTCTGTCATATTCGATCCACTTGGTAAACACAGGCCATTCTCAAATAATTCCTCTGAAACACTCTTACCTTCTTCGTGTGGATAATACGCAACTCCTTCAAATAAAGGTTGTAAGTGCATTGGTTTCCAAACGGGACGTGCTTCAATATTCGACTCTTCTAATCTTTCAATGATTTCAGTTCGTGTCACACCTGTTACTTCTGGGTCAACTGTTAAAGCCGTCAACCATCTATTCGAATAGGTGTCTTTTAATTCAGGTTGGAAATGAATCCCTTTAATATCAGCAAAGGCTGCTTCATAACGTTTAAAGTTAGCACGTCGTGCGTTAACGCGGTCATCTAAAACTTCCAGCTGTCCTCGACCAATCCCTGCGACAATATTACTCATCCGGTAATTGTAGCCGACTTCTGAATGTTGATAATGCAGTGCTGGATCACGTGCTTGTGTCGATAGAAATCGCGCTTTTTGAATAGCTGCTTCATTATTTGAAATAAGCGCACCGCCACCTGACGTGGTAATAATCTTATTGCCATTAAATGAATAAATTCCATAATCACCGATCGAGCCACTTGGTATACCTTTATATTTACTTCCTAATGATTCTGCAGCGTCTTCAATAAGTGGTACGCCATACTCCTTACATACAGTCATAAGTTCATCCATTTTTGCACTTTGACCATACAAATGAACAACAATTACCGCTTTAGGTAACTTATGATTAGCTTGAGCCTCAGCTAAAGCTCGTTCTAGCGCTTCTGGCGACATATTCCATGTCTCTGGTTCCGAATCAATTAAGACAGGTCTAGCATGCTCATAAAGAATCGGATTGGCACTTGCAACAAAAGTAAGTGACGAACAAAAAACTGTATCTTTTGGACCGACACCATATAAACGTAAGGCTAAATGAATGGCTGATGTACCTGATGATAAAACAGCTACTGATTTCACATCACTATAGGCGGCAAGCTCTTCTTCAAAGCCATTCACATTATTCCCAAGTGGAGCAATCCAATTAAGTTCAAAGTCTTCATTGATATACTTCATTTCTTCTCCACTCATATGTGGTGGGGTTAGAAATATTCTTGCTCTATGTAAAATATAATCATATTAAATCATTATTCAATCGTATTAATTACTCAACTATTGTTATTTTTTAATCTTCTAGCTAAACCATTTTTCAATCTAGAAAGACTTTTATAAAAAAAGCGTAATTTATATCTTCTTAAACTTGATTTAGGAAATCTGAATTCCATACCTTCTTCGATAGTCGATTTACATGGATTGCACAATCCACATGGTTTATTATTAATAGGATTAAAACAAAACCATGTCTTACTAACAGTAGTTTCAAACCCTAATTTTTTATATTCCTTTAACATTTCTTGTTTAGTAATTGTAAATAACGGATCTGGAAAATGAAATGATCCAAAAATCTTAATTAAATCTGCTGTTGATTTTTCTTGATTTATAATATAATATGCTACTTCATCATGATCAATGAACTTTACATCGCCATACTTTTGAATACAATTATATGCTACACTCGTCTCAGCTTTTTCTAGTCCTAACTCCAAACCCTTTATGTTATGTTCTTTAGCAAATCTTGGTAGCCAGTCATATTGAGATCCTAATGGTAAATATTTTCTTAAATTTGAATATGCTTCTGTAATTTTTTCATCTTCTTTCACATCAGATACATTATATATTTTCAAAGGCAATATTTCGCATCTTGTTCCCTCATTTTTATTTATATCATCAGTTATTTCTACTATAGCATTTAGCTCATTTTGTTCACTTTTTCGATTATCTGATAAATAATATGGTTGAACAGTTACATCCTTCTTCAACAATTGTACCATTCGAAAACTAGAATCATATCCACCAGTCCATAAAACATTAACTTTATTAATCTCATTTGTCATAAATATATTCATCTCTTTTTTTAATTTTAAATCATTTTCTTTCTACTAATTTTTAATGTGATAGTAATTAAGCCAATATTTAAAACCGCACCTGACAATCCAAACAATGCTACCGCAACTTGGTCACTTGCAAAAACATAAAAACCTATTGCTAAAACTCCTATTCTTGTAAGTAACATAAAAATCGTATAGATTAATTGAAACCTTTGAGCAGATAATACTGGTAATGATTTGACACTTGGTTTATTTATAAATCCAAAATAAGACCCTAATGCAATCCATCTAGCATATTCTCCGGCTGTCACCCAATCAGATCCAAACACAAAACTAAATAAAAAAGGCCCAAATAAAATAATTAAACCATATGGAAATATACCAACTCCTGCCAATGCTAAAGTACCCTTTTTTATTATAGCTGTCAGATCTTCTTTATTAGTTGCTGCTTGAGCGATACGTGGATAAAAGACATCACCAACTGCATTACCAATTAAAGTTGACGGAACTCTTAATACAGTTCTTCCGATTGCATAGAAACCTGCAGATGCTGGACCAAAAAAAGCTGTAAGCATCAACACCGGTAAGTTTTGAGATACTGAATTTATAAAAACTTCTGGCGCTCTATACTTTGGGAAGTCATTATGAGCTTTCGCTAACCCTTTTAATCCTGTCTTTTCATCTTTAAATTGTTTATTTTCTTCATAATTTGATCGCTTTGCAAAGAAGATCATCAGCGCAGCCTTTAAACCATTAGCTAAAGCAGATAATACAACTAAAACAGCTGCAATTGGATAGAATAATCCAATACCTACCTTGCTTCCATTTATTACAATTGATTGTAACACTGTCACTCGAGCATTAATTGAAAATTGTTTTGTTCTAATCAACCATTGTTCAGCAACTTGCATAAGGCCTGAAAAAATAATTATTAACGGAATTAAGTATAAATAAATCTCGATCTCTTTTATGTTAAATATATTTATAATCTGCTTATTAAATAACAAAAGAATAACAAGAGATATGATTGAAACAATAGTTGTAATTACTAAAGACAATCGAATAAGACCTTTTGCATCTTGATCTCGTTTAGGTAAAACAATAGCTATTGGATATGTAAGTGCTGCTATAGGAGCTACAATACTAACAACAGCCATAAACGTCCCCATTAAACCAAAAGCCTCTGGACCATATAATCGAGTTATAATTGGAGATAGTATCATTGCTATGACTTGAGCCATTGCTGTTCCACTTGCTAATAATATTACGTTACGCACGAATGGTTTTTTACTGAACTTTATTAACTTTTCTTTCATTTTAAACTCCTTTTACCTTGCACTTGAGAATAATTTTTAACTATAATTGTTAATAAAATAAAGTATATATCTCTTAAATAAAAATCTAGTATGAAATAAATTATTACTTGTTATTCTCTAAAATTTTTTTTAGATGTTTTATTCTCATATTATTACAACCATTTCTTGAATAATTTCCTGGATCAAATATCCAATTATCATTTCTAAAAATATATCTACCTGGTACATTATTGACAATTAATTGTTCTTCTGTTGAAACGCCAAACATAACTTGTATTTCATTAAAATATAATTCTCCATTACTAGTCTCGAATAAATCAAAACTCGTATTGTCAAAATTTATTTTATCTGAAACTTCTTTTACTAAATTCAATATCTGAATTGGTATTTCACCCCAACCTTTTCTTAAAGAGCCACTGTGAAAGCCTTCTTCATCTTCTAATTTTTTATGACCAAAATAGCTTTCACCTATTCGAATTATTCGCCATTCATACTTTATCTTTTCATAACTTTGAATGTGTATAAACCCCACTCGTTTAGTGTTAGAGGGAAAGTAATTCCATTTAGTATTTAAAGCTATATTAAAATTTTTTTTATAAGGAGATAATTTAGATTTAATGTTTTTAAAATTTAATTTTTTCGTAATTTGATTGTTAAAATAAAATGATTTTTTTATCATTTTTATAAGTTTTTTTCGATCTTTAAAGATATTAACTCCAACAGAGCTACTTCCTTCATCTTCTTTTACTACTACTGGAAGTTTACAACCATGTGAGTATTCTAATGCGTCTTGTAAATTATAAAATGTATTTGCTTTTATGTGAGGTATATTATTAGCTTTGTAAAAATCATGCATTGCTATTTTAGATTCATATATTGATATTGCTTGTAAATTAGGTGTCATTCGATCTTTTATTAAATCATTTATATAATAGAGCCTTTTAAAAAATAAATTTTTCCATTCATAAGGAAATGAAGGTGGATATATCAAATAACCATCGAATTGACCTTTAAAATAATCTAACCAATTATCATCTATTAAATTTATGAATGTGTAATCTACCTGTTCTTCTTTTAATGCTTTTATAATTTTATTACGACTTCTTTCTGGTGTTATAACAATTCCTATATTCATGATTATCTTACTCCTTCATTTATTTTTCTAATTATAAATACTTAACTTTTACACCTGTAACCACTTTATCACTTTTAAGATCAATCCAATCACCTATGATTTTATTATATTTTACAAGTTTTATTTCTTCTATGCTTCCTCCGTTATAAAATATAATCTCTCCAAATAATATTTGTCTTGTTAAATTATGTAAATCAACTGTACAACGAGGAAAAGGTTTAGAAATAATTTCAGCATATCCAATTATTTTTCAAAGTTTTCGGTTTACTAATTAATAATCTATCGAAATTAAAAAATGCGAATTTGCATATCAATAACTTGAAGTTTTCATCTTAAACATTTCTTTTGATAATTAATTTTGGATACCATCTTGATTTAAAGCATTTCATTCTACAAATATTTATTTAGCTTTACCATCAAAATATAAAAATTAATAGACTACCAATCTTTTATTAGAAGATGGATCTGGCATTTCTTCTATAATAATTTTGGATTTTATATGTTTATAGTTATGTTTTCTTGATTGAAAATAATAATTTTCTTTCAACGAACGATTAAATCGTTTTTTTAAAAAAAAAGTGGTTGATTTCTATCCCTTACTTAATTTGTTTTAATGAAAGCATTATCGCACATTCTGTATATTTTTATTAAAATTTATTTTAAGTTACGTTTTTTATATAACTTTTTACTTCAATATTTATTTAAACATAAGTTTATAATGGGTTTCTATTATTTAATTTTAGCCAACAAATTTTCTCGTTGTATCTTTTAGGGTTATACAAATATAAATGTTTCCCTATATTTTCTTTATATTCTACTTTAACAATTTTTTCATCACTTATATACTAAGTGTTTTTTATTTTAATTAAAATTAATAATTTATACATTCGTTTCACAAAAAAATATTTGTTAGGTTAATTCCTTGCTACTTTTTCTATTTTATAGATCGTTTTTCCACAAACTATCATTTAATATATTGAAATTGATAATAGTAATATTAACTTTATATATCTATATTTTTAATCATCAATTAATTCTAAATACTTTTTACTAATTTGAGAGACTGTATATTTATTTAAATCTTTATATTCCACCTTATTTTTTGAAGATAAATTTTTTAAAATTTTATTAGCTAAATCTTCACAGTCATGTTGAATAAAAAAATTGTCTTCATCTGAAATATTATCTTTTAAAATTTCTACTGGTCCTCCAGAATTTTTAGCTACTATGATGGGCAGTGAATAGGACATCGCCTCTACAACAACATTTCCTAAACCTTCTTTTATAGAAGGTAATACAAATAAATCTGCATTTTCATAGAATTTAGATGTTTGGCTTTGAAAACCAGTAAAAGTAATGTATTTTTCTATTTTTTCTTTTTCAACTTCAGTAACTAATTTTTTCTTAAAACTTCCATCTCCTACTATTGTTAGATGTACATTATTGTTTTCTTTTATAACTTTTTTGAAAGCCTTTATTAAAAGTAAATGATTTTTCACCGGTTCTAAACGACCTACTGTTAATATATCTTTGCTATCATTTTCATTTTTTTTATTTCTTTGTTGTGGTTCAGATTTTTTTAATATAGGATTATTTATCACATAAATATTATCCTCTGAAAAATTTATGTTCTCCATAATTAATTTTTTTACAGTATTAGTAATAGCTATATGTTTATATGAATGTTTTAGTACATAACTTTGTATCAGTTTATTTAACTTACCTTTAGGATTTGCCGAATCTAATGAACGTGTTGATGTAATTATTTTCACTTTTGATACTGCTAATTTCTTTGCAATTATACTTATAAAATTAACATGAGATAATGCTGTATATATTACTTCGGGTTTGTTTTTTAAAATATAAATAACAAGAGATGGAATCGAATGCAATATTCTTTTTTTATCAAAATCTATTATGTTAATTTCTGAATTAATTCTTTCTTTTATAGGACCTTGCGAATTTATAACTAGTAAATCTATGTTATATCCTTTCCTATTTAATTCATTAATTAAATTGACTGTAACTACTTCTACTCCTCCGCCTTCTAATGTTGGTATAAAAAACGCTATTTTTTTGTAAAGCATTATTATTTTCCTTTCTTTTAATACTTTAAAATAAATTATTTAAGAAACTATAGTTTTAAAAATTCAAGTAAATATAATAAAATCTCTTTCTTCTTATTAATATTATTCATCAAACATTTTAGTTACAGTTTTTTTCTGATTTTTTTCGATTCTTATCCTAGCTTTTTAACCAATTACTGTTTTACTTCATTAGTAAGATTAAGAATTTTAGATATATTTTTTGATAATATTTAATAGGAACTAATATATTTACATCATCTACTATAAAAATAGAATCTCCTGCATCTGTTACAACACATGATAATTTGCAGGCCCTAACTTTTTTTACATTAGGTAATATTTCATTCATGGAAGATGATACATAAATATTTGAAGCGGATAAATAAGAATTGGTAATAGATTAAGGATCTAATAAAGAATAGTTTTTAATATCAAATCACTTTATTGATTTTATTATCTATATTTTTTCGTTTGTTATATCTGGTCCAATCATAATTAAAAAATAGTATCTCCTTCTACTTATTTAAAGGCTTCTATTATATTCTTATAATTTTTTACTATATTTTAACGTCCTATACTTGGAGTTAATTTTTTATTTTCATTCAATTTTTATGATAAAATATGTTTTTTCTTTCAAAGCCATTAGAAATAAGGATCATTGTGTCTTTTGAATAACCATAATTAATGTATAATTACTTGGCTGCAATTAAGCAATTAAAATATCTATTTCTTTAGAAAACATGGCATTTATTTTGATAGTTAACAAATTACTTCTTTTATTTTCTTCTTTGTTTAAATTATTTTGTCTAAATTCTCCATAATAATTTTTAATAAACACTTAATTACTATTAAAATTATCAAAAATATAAATAATATATACCAATATACTTAATGATCTATATTTAATTGAGCTCTTTTTTATTCACGCACATGTACAGTTTTTTTCTCTAGCATTCCTTTAATTATCTCAATCACTTTATCTTGTTGTTCTTGTGTCATATTCGAACCACTTGGCAAGCACAGGCCATTCTCAAATAATTCATCTGAAGCACTCTTACCTTCTTCGTGTGGATAGTATGCAACACCTTCAAATAAGGGTTGTAAGTGCATTGGTTTCCAAACGGGACGTGCTTCAATATTCGACTCTTCTAATCTTTCAATGATTTCAGTTCGTGTCACACCTGTTACTTCTGGGTCAACTGTTAAAGCCGTCAACCATCTATTTGAATAAGTATTTTTTAATTCAGGTTGGAAGTGAATGCCTTTAATATCAGCAAAGGCTGCTTCATAACGTTTAAAGTTAGCACGTCGTGCGTTAACGCGGTCATCTAATACTTCAAGCTGGCCTCGACCAATCCCTGCGACAATATTACTCATCCGGTAATTATAACCGACTTCTGAATGTTGATAATGCAGTGCTGGATCACGTGCTTGAGTCGATAGAAATCGCGCTTTTTGAATGGCCTCTTCATTATTTGAAATAAGTGCACCACCACCTGATGTGGTAATAATCTTATTGCCATTAAATGAATAAATCCCGTAATCACCGATCGAGCCACTTGGAATGCCTTTATATTTACTTCCTAATGATTCTGCAGCATCTTCAATAAGTGGTACACCATATTTCTTACATACGGCCATAAGTTCATCCATTTTCGCACTTTGACCATACAAGTGAACAACTATCACTGCTTTAGGCAACTTGTGATTAGCTTTAGCGTCAGCTAAAGCACGTTCTAGCGCTTCTGGCGACATATTCCATGTCTCTGGTTCCGAATCAATTAAGACAGGTGTGGCATGTTCATATAGAATCGGATTAGCACTGGCAACAAAAGTAAGTGATGAACAAAAGACTGTGTCTTCTGGACCAACATCATATAAGCGTATGGCTAAATGAATGGCTGATGTACCTGATGATAAAACAGCTACTGATTTCACATTATTATATGCGGCAAGCTCTTCTTCAAAACCATTCACATTATTTCCTAAAGGAGCAATCCAGTTTAATTCAAATGCTTCATCTATGTATTTCATTTCTTCCCCACTCATATGTGGTGAAGATAGAAAGATTCTTTCTCTATGTGGCACACAATCCCTCCTTGATTATTTTAGCTGGTACACCGACTACAGTTACGTTATTAGGTATATCTTTTGTTACGACCGCTCCAGCGCCAATTTTACTTTTAGAACCAATTTTTTTCCCAGGTATAACAGTGCTTGCAGAACCTAAATGAGTTCCATTATCAACTGTTACTCCACCTGCTAATACTGCACCAGGTGATATATGCACATAATCACCTATTTTATTGTCATGCTCGACTACAGCACTTGTATTTATAATAGTATGACTTCCAATTTTAGTGTCAGCGTTGACGACAACATTTGGCATAATAACAGTACCAAAATTTATTTTACTCGATCCACTTATTATTGCACTAGGGTGAATAATAGTTGCGTACTTAACATTCATTAAATTTAATTTATTAACAAATCTTTCTCTGATTTCATTATCTCCTATAGCAATAATAAAATAATAGTTCTCTACATTAATATTTTTTATATAATTTATCTCACTGTACATAATGTTTTCTTTCGTTATTGTTTGTTTAATTGCATCATCTAAAATAGCGTGAATCTTATAGATATTTTGAGCTTTTACTATATCTTGGATTACTTTGCTATGTCCACCTGCTCCAATTATTATTAAGTCCTTCATTTATCAAAACCTACTTTTCTTTATTTCCATTAAATTTTTCAGTAGTTGCTTGACCTTCCTTATTAACACCTTCAGATTTAAATACTTTAAATATCGTTAACCATATAATTTTTAAATCAAGTAGAAATGATTGATTATCAACATACCAAACATCTAATTTGAACTTATCTTCCCATTCAATAGCATTGCGACCATTGACCTGAGCCCAGCCTGTTATTCCTGGTCGTACATTGTGTCTTCGCGCTTGCTCTTCATTATACAAAGGCAAATATTCCATTAGTAATGGACGTGGACCTACAAAGCTCATCTCACCTTTAAGTACATTAAACAATTGAGGTAGTTCGTCTAAACTCAATTTACGTATGATTTTTCCTGCTGTAGTTAATCTTTCTTCATCTGGAAGCAAATTACCCTTAGAATCTTTTTCATCAGTCATTGTACGAAACTTTTTTATATGAAATGGCTTTCCATTTAATCCAGGGCGTTTTTGAGCAAATAAAACAGGAGACCCCATTTTTATTCTAACAACAATAGCAATGATTATCATAGGAATAATTAAAACAAGAATCGCACAAAAAGAAGTGATAAAATCAAATAAACGTTTCAATTATGGCACTTACCTTTCACTACGTTTTCAAATATTTGAAGTTGTGTATTTACTACATTGTTCTCATCATATAATTCTAAAGCTTTTTTTCTCGCATTTACTTTAAATTCATTGAGTTTATCTTCATTACTAACAGCATCTTCTAATGCATTTGATAAAGGTTTGATTGTTTTTAAGGGAACAAGATAACCGTTTATATTATGATCAACTTCTTCTCTAGATCCTCTAATATTTGTAGCTACAATAGCACATTCCATTGACATTGCTTCAATAATAGATCTAGGCATACCTTCTCGATAAGAAGGTAAACAAAAAACATCAGTTAAAGCTAAAAGTTCTGGTATATCACTTCTAAACCCAGTAAAGATAATATTTTTGTTATTATAATACTTTTCTAGTTTACTTTTAGTTGTTTGATCGCGTTCACTATCTTCATTACTCCCAATAATTAACAGCTTAACATTTTCATGTTTCATTTCTTCAAATGATTCTAATAATTCGAAAATCCCTTTTTCTTTCACAAGACGACCAATAAATGTAATAACTTTATCAGTTTCCTTAATCCCTAATTCATTTTTAAGTGCAATCTTTTTTTCATTAGCGATTTTTCTAGGATTAAATTTCTGAGTAACATCGACACCATTACTAATCACTGTAATTCTGCCAGATGGTAAGAACTTTTTATTAATTGCTAAATCGCCATCTTCTTGACTTTGTGTAAATATATAATCTGTTAGGAATTTCGCTGCAAGCTTTTCAATCCAATAAAAGAAATTATAAGTGAGTTTTGACATACTTTCATGAAAGTAAAATCCGTGAGCTGTATAGATAATCGTCGGTACTCTTGCTAACTTTGCTGCTACTCTTCCTAAAATTGCAGCAATTGGTGTATGTACATGAACGATGTCTGGTTTTTCTTTTCTAAACAACCGGTACATTTCTTTAATTGATTTTAAGTTACTTGTTAAACTAATCTGACGATCAATATTTATCGTTCTTACATCGAATCCATTGTTTCTCATATCTTCGACATGTGGCCCATCTGAACAAACACAGATAAGTTCATGACCTTTCTCAATAGTTTGTTCATTTAATTCTTTTAGCAACACATTCATTGTTAAATCAATTGCACTAACTTGGATGATTTTCACAAATTATAACCTCCGCAATATCACATTACTTGGTTTATTTTCACGTTCTAATTCACCTTTTACGTCAAATACAAGTAAATCATTTGAATTATATAAATCATCAAATAACTGCCAACCTATGTCTTGATAACTTTCATGGGGAACAGCATAAATTACTGCATCAGTTTTCTTTAAATCCTTTTGGTCAACTAAGTCAATATCATAATGCCGCTTAACTTCTTCGGCATCTGCATAAGCATCTGTGACTTGAACAGTTAAACCAAAGCTTTCTAATTCTTCAATCATATCAATTACGCGTGTATTACGGATGTCTGGTACATTTTCTTTAAAGGTGAAACCCAAAATAGTAATCGTAGCACTCTGCATATTAATGCCTTCACGAATCATATCTTTAACGACTTTTCGCGCAATAAATTTACCTGTAAAGTCATTAATCTGACGTCCTGCTAAAATCATCTCAGGATAATGCCCTAATTGCTCTGCTTTGTAGGTTAAGTAGTAAGGGTCAACGCCGATACAATGACCACCTACTAAGCCTGGTGAGAAATTTAAGAAGTTCCATTTTGTTCCTGCTGCTTCAAGGACGTCTGAGGTGTCAATATCCATTTTTTCAAATATAATGGCTAATTCATTCATTAAAGCTATGTTGATATCGCGCTGGGTATTTTCGATTACTTTTGCTGCCTCAGCCACTTTAATTGATTTCGCTTTAAAGACACCTGCATCAACTACCGATGCATAAACATCAGCAATAATATTTAGCACTTCGTCAGTTTGACCTGAAACAACTTTTGTAATTGTTTTAAATGTATTCACTTTATCACCTGGGTTTATTCGCTCTGGTGAATAACCAACAAAGAAATCTTTCCCATTCACTAAACCTGAATGTTTTTCTAGAACAGGCACACAATCCTCTTCTGTAGCGCCAGGGTAGACAGTTGATTCAAAAACAACAATCGTATCTTTACTCATATGTTTTCCAACTGTTTCTGATGCTTTAAGTAGTGGTGTTAAATCTGGTTGTTTCGTTTCAGTAATGGGTGTTGGAACAGCAACAATAATAAAATCTGCTTCACTTAATTTAGTTGGATCTGACGTAAAGGTCATATCTGCTTGATTTAGATCTGCTTGTTCCACTTCATTTGTGAAATCAATCCCTTTTTGTAAATCTTTAATCCGGGCTTCATTAATATCAAAACCAATAACTGGTTGTTTTTTACCAAACTCAACAGCAACGGGTAAGCCGACATAACCAAGTCCAACAACAGCTATTTTTCTCATTTGTTCACCTCATAATATTCTAAGTACCAATCGATAAAGTTATTAATTCCGTCTTGGATGCTCGTTTGTGGTTGAAAATCAATATCACGATATAAATCGTCTACATTTGCATATGTTTCTGGTACATCACCAGCTTGTAAATCCATAAAGTTTTTCTTTGCTGTTTTACCTAACTTCGTTTCAATTGCTTCGATAAAGTCCATTAAACGCACGGGACTATTATTTCCAATGTTATACACTTTGTAAGGTGCATTACTACTACTTGGATCAGGATTTGCACCAGACCAATCTGGGTTTGGCTGTGCTGGACGTTTTGTTAAACGTGTGATACTTTCTACAATATCATCAATATAAGTAAAGTCACGTAGCATATTTCCATGGTTAAACACATCTATTGGCTTGTCATTTACAATGGCATCTGTAAATAAGAAGAGTGCCATATCAGGTCTCCCCCATGGACCATAAACTGTAAAGAAGCGTAAACCTGTCGTTGGTAAATTATATAAATGACTATAGGTATGAGCCATCAATTCATTTGATTTCTTTGTTGCTGCATAAAGACTTAATGGGTGATCAATATTATCACTTGTTGCAAATGGCTTAGATGTATTGGCACCATATACCGAACTTGAAGATGCATAAATTAAATGCTCAATCTTAAAATGACGACTAGCCTCTAATATATTCGTAAATCCAACAATGTTTGAATTAATATAAGCATGTGGATTTTCTAAACTATAACGCACACCTGCTTGAGCTGCTAAGTTTATTACAATATCGGGCTGAGTTCTTTCAAATACTTCATTGATTGCATCTAAATCCTCTAAATCGATGCGGTTAAATTCAAAATTTTCATTATCAATTTGTTTTAAGCGATCTTCTTTTAACTCAACACTATAATAATCATTCATATTATCAATACCGATGACTTGGTGACCTTCTGCAAGTAATCGCTTTGATAGGTTAAAACCGATAAAGCCTGCAGCACCTGTTACTATAATTTTTTTCATCTAAATTCCTCCTAATAATACTGTTCTTCAAACATTTTAGCGACAACTTCGATATCAAAGTTGTCTTTAATTCTTTTACGACTTTTTTTACCTAGTTTTTTTCTTTCTTCGTTCGTTAAACTAAGCATTTCTTCGATACCTTTTGCTAACTCTTCTGAATTTTCTATTGGTACTGTTATACCTACATCACCAACAATATACTCTGAATCTCCTGCATCGGTTACCACACAAGGCAACTCACAAGCCATTGCTTCTCCAATAACATTTGGAAAACCTTCACTTTTTGAAGACGAGACATAAATGTCAGCTGCAGATAAATAATCATTAATATTTGATTGTGGTCCCAACAAAGAATAATTTTTTATCTTGCTTTCTTTTATGATTTCTATTAACTCGACATTGTCTTCTGTTATATTTGGACCTATCAATACTAAATGGGTATTAGTGTTTTCAACTTTTTTATATGCATGAATTAAATTTTTGTGATCTTTGGCAATGTTCCAACGCCCTATACTTAAAATAACTTGTTTATTCTCTATTTCCATTTCGTCTCTAATTTCTGATCTAGCAACTATATCTTTATATATTTTATCCATTTCAAAACCATTCGGTATTACAATCACTTTATTTTCAGAATATCCAAAATTTATATGAGTCTTTTTAGCAGCGATAGAACAACTAATTACAAGATTTGCCCTTCTAGACAAAAGTGCATTTAGTTTTGCAATAAGTAAAGTACTCTTTTTATTTTCTTTTTTATTTAAATTTGTTCTTCTTATTCCCCAAATCACTTTCTTCTTTAAAAATCGAGTTGCGAGATAATTTATTAAATCTGCATGATACATCCATGATTGAACTACATCTGCATTTTTAATTAGCTTTCTAATTTTCATGATATCTTTCACTCTTGGTATGTTTTTCATTTTAATCTCGTGGACTTTTATTCCTAACTCTTCTATTTTAGGACCATAAAATCCTTTATCTTGAAGAACGATTACTTCTATCTTGTAATTTTTTTCATTCATATTTTGAAGTAGTTTATAAAGCATCTTTTCTGCCCCACCAATATTAAGACCAGTTATGATATGAGTTATTTTAATCATTTTTTCACCTGTTTTTTTAATATATTTTTTTTAAATTAAACGATAATATCATGGAGTCCAATGAAGTCGATATTAAGATAAGTTCAATAATCATATTAGTGCATATTAATTTAAAGTTATATGAATCCTGTAGTAAACATAAATTATTACTTTCTTAGATTAAAGGTATATTCTTAATAATTTTCTTTTAATGTTTACGCTAAGAATAAAATGTAATACCATAGTAGTATGATTTTAGTACTCTTAAAATAGATATAATAATTGTTGCTCTAATTATAATAAATACCATATCTTTTGAATAATTTGCTCCTAAAATTATTTCTGCACTACATTGAGTCTTAAACCGTAAAAAACTACAGTCAATGGAATACTATAAAAATTAAATTAAAGGTCAGTAACAAGATTAAAAATCATAAATATATTAATTGGTATGAAATTTAAGTAGTCGTTTGGTAATGAATATAAACCCACTTCTTCAACAATAATTTTTCAGTAGAATTTATTCTAAATGTTAATATGAAAGTAAATATTAAATATTAACGGAAAGCCATATGTTAAAAAGTGTTTCAATAATTCTTTTTTATGAATGTATTTCTTTAATGTTTCTTATATAGTAAATTAGACATTAAAGTACTTAATAACATAAAATCCTCTTTAAACTTTATTGCAATTAAAATTATTTTTTTATTTGATTTTAATTCCATCAATATTTTAACAACTAATTTATCCACATTTTTTGAATATAAAATTTTCTGTTTTTTATAATAATCATTTAATAAATCAACTGGTATAACTCTTCTTTCAGACACTATAATTACTAAAAAGTATAACATAACCTCTACTATCTCTTTTAAAACTTTCTTTATAATATTCATCAACGGATTCTTCAGATTCTGTAATAATGATATAATCTTTTAGCATATTTCTTTAAATTCCTGTCTCCAGTTCTTCTCTTAAACTTTCATTTCCAAATCTTATTTTATTAATTTTTCACTCTTCCTTCCTGTACAGCATTAAAACTGAGAATGTTATTATAGATATTCCAATGAAATGAACAAGATCGTAACGAAACATTTTCGCTTCTGTTAATTGTTGAATTAATAAAATAACATTCATGAGTATTAAATAAGTGTTCTTTTTATTCTTCTGATTAATCAATAAATTTATAATCAATATAATCCAAGTACTGTATAAAATTAATGTAGGAATTAAACCGATTTCTAATGCTAACATTATGTAACTGTTATGCATTTTATTATCTATATCATTAAGTTCTTCTAAATAATACCCACTATTTGGAAAGCCAATTGGTTGGAAGGGATTATTAATAACTTTCTCTTCCGCAATTTTCCAAGCAACTTCTCTATTATTTAAATCAACATCAAATCTATTAGTATCTAATTGATCAATTTTATTTGAACTTATTATAACAATAGTTAATAATACGAGATATATTATAATTTTAGTTAATCGTCTTAGGTTGCTACTATATACTACTAACAACATTAAAATAATAGTTACAATTATACCTGTTTTAGAGTAAGTTAAAATTAACGCTATAACTTGAATAATTAATAAAACTTTTAACTTTAAGCTTTTGTTTGTTTTTATTAAACTTAACCCCGAAAGTATTGAAAAGTTTAAAATCATGGCTAAACTATTAGGGTTCTTAGTCAGAGATGTAATTCTTAGTAATGGTTCTTGTCCCATTATACTTTGTTTTAAATTTATCGGTCCCAATTTAAAAACTTGATAGGTACCACTTGTTGTTCCAAAAAAATAAATAAACACACCATATACAGCTAGTAATGAACCTAAATAAAATAAAACTTCTTTAAACATTTGTATTTTTTTTTCACTATCTTCTTTTTCTAGTAAAATAAAAACTAATAAATAAGAAGTGGTAAATATTAATAACATAGTTAAATTAGATTCTAGCATTATTTGTGGATATGAAAAGTTTATAAGCAATAAGTAAGCTAATAATATTAACGATAAGCCAGTAAATATTAATGTTCGTTTTTTTATTTTCTTTTTTACACCAAGATGTTTTATAAAAATAACTGGTAAAATTATAATTAAACTCAATATAAAATTGGGTACAATCAACATTAACACCATATATGTTATTAATAATAATTGAGAAAATGATAGCATAACACATGTCCCCGTTCAGTTTATTACTTATACTTTCACTATTCTTCTTATCAAAGTAGTATTCAACTTTTTTTTATAATTTAATTTCTTTAAAATGGGTATGTAGAAAACTAGTATTATATTAACACTTGGTAACTTAAACTTTTTCAAACAAACGTATTAACAATTCATACTTTAACAACAAATAATTACATGGATTAAATAAAATTCAAAAAAGCACTTATTTTTTTAATGCTTTTTATATAAATAATGATATCCATATTAATAATTTTTAACTATTTGATTATTTTCTGCATACACAATCCTCATCATCACTTCTTTTAACTCGTGATTAGTCATTTCTTTAAAATGAGTGATGAGGTTGTTAATTGCTTCACAATCAACCTCAAGCGTTCGACCGATATAGATTTTTTCATACACTTCACCTGGTAGGATTTCTTCTTCGCCGAGTAGTTCCTCATACATCTTTTCACCTGGTCTAATCCCTGTAAACTCGATTTTGATTTCGTCTTCAGTATGATCGGATAGTTTAATTAAGTTTCTGGCAAGATCTACAATTTTAACGGGTTCTCCCATATCAAGGACAAATATTTCGCCGCCTCGTGCTAAGACACCTGCTTGAATCACCAGTCTGCTTGCTTCAGGAATGGTCATAAAGTAACGTGTCATTTCAGGGTCTGTGACGGTAACAGGTCCCCCTGCTTCGATTTGCTTCTTAAAGAGTGGAATCACACTGCCGCGACTACCTAAAACGTTCCCGAATCTAACGGCAACAAAATTTGTTTCGCTTTGTCCGTTCATACTTTGTACGACCATTTCAGCAATTCGCTTACTTGCGCCCATGACGTTTGTTGGGTTGACTGCTTTATCGGTTGATACTAAGACAAATGTTTTCACCTTAAACTCTGCCGCTGCTTCAGCCACATTTTTAGTGCCAATCACATTATTTTTAACCGATTCATGTGGATTATATTCCATTAAGGGCACATGTTTATGGGCTGCCGCATGGTAAATTTTACTTGGTCGATGCTCAGCAACAATCATCCGCATCCGTGCTTTATCTTTCACATCCCCAATCACAGGAATAATCTCTATATCAGGAATATTCTTTAGTTCCATATGGATTTGGTAGATACTATATTCACCGTGACCGACTAAAATTAGTTTTTCAGGTTTGAACTGGGTTAACTGACGACAAATCTCAGACCCGATCGAACCACCCGCTCCGGTCACCATGACTGTTTGTCCTGCGATAGAATCTTTTATTTGGGCTGTATCTAACTTAACCGGTTCACGCCCGAGTAAGTCTTCTACTTCGACATTACGTAAGTTTGAGACAGATACTTTACCCGTCATAATATCTTCAATTTTCGGAATTTGTTGAACCTTTGCGTCTGTTGAACTACAGATTTCAATAATCCGTTTGAGTTCGGATTTATGTAAGGAAGGAATCGCAATCACGATATGTTCGATATTTTCTTTTTTTACAATCTCTGGGACATCGTCAATTCGACCAATCACGGGGAGCTCATAGATCGACATGTTTTGCTTGACATGTGAGTCATCAACAAGGGCAACAGGTTGAAGCTCTGACGTGTTATGGGGTGAGTTAAGTTGTCTGACAACCATGGCCCCGGCATCCCCCGCACCCACAACTAAGGTCCGTGTTTTATCTTTTCGCTTAAAGATATATTCATCTCTAACAATCCGCCAAATAAAGCGTGAACCACCGAGTAAAATGATATAAAGCATCCAGGTTACCGCAAATCCGCGTTTATAAATGACAAAATCATTGATAAAAAATTGGACAAGTGCAGCTGAGGCAACCGTTAAAGTCACTGTAAAGACGATTGATTGGAGTTCACCCACACTTGCGTAAGACCACATCTTATTATAGATCTTAAAAATAAAGGCGTAAAAATGGTGAAAAACTAATAAAATAACCGCAATAATCGTTAATGAGCTAAAGTCATAATCAACTGATGCCGGATAGGTAATCACAACGGCTAGGTAAACAGCAAACAATATAATGATTGAATCCAGTAACATAAGTAAAGGAAGTCTTGCTTTATAGGTCACGAAACATCCCCCTTTCTTGATTTTTTTAAAACAAACCAAAGAAACGTTTTTTCTTTATTATTTTCATCGGTTCATCTTGATTTATATTTTCATTGTTAATTAAATATTCCGCATTTTCTTTGAATTGATCTGATATAAAGGGATCCTCACTGTCCAGCAGGTCATAAGCTTCTTTTAAAGTCGTAAAATTACGCGTTTTCACATTATGTGCATCTGATGCGATAAAGTGAATCAAGTTATGTTCGATCATTTGCTGCGATACGCGCTGGATTTCTTTACCAAACACACCTGTTAAACTTCCTGCAGTCACTTGAGCAAGCGCACCTTGGCGAATAAAGTCATAGAGTTGATTGGGTTCAGTATATAAATCTCTGTTTCTTTCTGGATGAGCAATCACAGGAATTAATCCCGCTTGTTGCATATCAAATATCAATTGCTTAGTATACTGCGGCACGTGATCAGATGGCAGTTCTAATAATAAGTATTTGGAATCATTTAATGTCTGTATTTCGCCTCTTTGATAATCAGCTAAAAGTTCTCCGAAAACACGAACTTCTTGACCAGGTAGAACATCAAGTGATATATTGTGTTGGTTTAATAATTGATTAAATTGAGTTATTTCTCTTTGAATTGTTGCTTTATCATTTTCATACGTTCGGTTTTTATGATGTGGAGTCGCAATTATCTTTTTAATGCCTGATGCAACTGCTTCTTGGGCCATTTGTAAAGCTGTAGTTTCATCAAATGCCCCATCATCAAGACTTGGTAAGATATGGCAATGGATATCAATCATTTGTTTACCTCCGATTAATTACCGTAATAATAATAGTCACCTGCTGTATCTTTATCCACACCGTTCAGGACCGTACCAAGAAGATTTCCTTGGACGTTTTTAATGAGTCCAACGGCTTCTTTTAATTCATCAATTTCTGTCATCCCACTACGTGCCACAATAATAATACCATCAACGCGTGTCGCTAAAATTTGCGCATCTGTGACAGCAAGTGTAGGTGGTGAATCAATAATAACCATGTCATAATTTTCATAGGCCTCAGCTAATATCTTTTTAAATTGATTAGATGACAGTAGCTCTGACGGGTTCGGTGGCACTGGTCCACTTGGTATAACATCAAGATTGTCAATTTCATTTGTTTGGGCAATATTTGCTAAAGAAGCACCTTCAATTAATGCATTACTTAACCCATTTAGATTATCTAATCTAAACGTATAATGAACGGTTGGTTTTCTTAAATCCGCATCAATGAGTAAGGTTTTCAAGCCCTGTTGAGCATAAACAATCGCTAAGTTAGCTGCGGTCATTGATTTACCTGCTCCGGCTTCTGATGAGGTGATCAATAGTGATTTTATTTTTTTATCGACACCAGAAAATTGAATGTTCGTTCTCAGCGTTCTATATTGCTCTGAAATGGGTGACTTTGGATTAAACTTAGCAATTAAATGCCTCACCGTGCTTGTTGATGTCTTCGGTTTCTTTTTAAACATATTATGCTCGACTCCTTTTTGGCTGTTCAGCGTCATTCTCGCTTAACTTTTCTTCACGTAAATCGTCACGTTCAACTGTTGAAATCGATCCAATAATTGGAATATCTATATATTTCTCAATGTCTTTTCCTGTTTTAACTGTCGTATCAAGATATTCAATTAAGAATGCAAGGCCAACACCCACCATTAAACCAAGAATCAAGCCAATTGCGATATTTAATTGAACATTTGGACTTACCTGACTAGGGTCTTCAAGGACTTCCGCCACTGTTAGAACACTGACGTTATCGACATTCATAATTTCAGGGATTTCTGTTTGGAAAGTCGAGACAACTCCGTTAGCAATATCTGCTGCCTTTTTTTGATTTTCATCTGTGACTGTGACGGTAACAACTTGTGAATTTTGTTCACTAGAGACATTAATTTTGCTTGCTAATGCGCCTGGCCCATAATCTAAACTTAATTTATCAACTACATCATCTAAAATAGCCGGGCTCGTAATGATGACATTATATGTATTAATCAAATCAATATTTGATTTGATTGCACCCGTATCAACGCGATTAATTTGATCTTCTGTCTTTTCATTCACAATAAACTGTGAACTTGCTTCATACATAGGGGTTAATATAAATAAACTAACAAGTGCAACTAATAAAGCAATAATAACTGTTGAAGCGATAATGATTTTCATTCTTTTCTTTAATACGTCAAATATTTCATTGAGTGAAATTGTTTCTTCCATGTGAGTTCCTCCAGATAATTTGTTTATTTTTGTATATTCTTTATATCTTACCAAATCTTCTTTCCTTTTGATACATCTTTTACCATTTTTCTCGCCACGCAAAAACTCTCAATAACTTTTTACAGAAATTGAGAGTCTATTTATTTATATCGCTTTCCCATCATGGGTTATTTCTGTTCGAATAGCACTAAGAACGTAGGTTAACATGATACTTAATAGTAGTGCTGTAAGTATTGTTGGGATAATACGAATGTCAAAAACAGTCGGACCGAACACACCTAGTGTATGAAAACCAAGGCCAGCACCAATAATGCCGCCGAAAATATTAAATGACAAGTCAATAAGTTTTTTAGGGTTAAAAATAAGACCTTTGATTAAACCTGTAATTGCACCAATAATCCATGCTGTAATAACCATCGAAAAAGTCATAACTACCTCCTATAATGCTTTTATTATTATTTTCACAGAAAATTAAATTATTAAGTCTAATATATCATATTGTAAGTAATTAAACTATGTTTTTTTGGGTTTTTATACCAATTATTGACCTTTTTTTTACATACTCTTGCCACAATTATTTTTTATTTAACATTTCACCCTCTATATATTACAAGTATATTTCAGTTTATTTACAATATGAAGATGTTATAGCATTTGTCAATTATTGATGTTATATTACTAAACATATTTTGTAATCGCTTTAATAGCGAAAATTTTAGTGGGAATTTATTCAATGTTTATGAAGAAACTAGCTATTTCAATTGCTTCTTTAGTCATTGCGATGGCAACATTTTTTGCGGTTGGTGAAGCATCTGCTGCAACACATAAGGTATCTGCAGGTGAAACATTATGGCGCATCTCACATAACAATAACGTAAGCGTTGCAGATTTAAAGAAATGGAACAACTTACGAAATAATATTATTTATCCGAATCAAGTCTTAAAATTAAAGAAAACAACAGTATCAAAGCCAAAAGCTAAGAAAACGACAACAAAAAAGAAAACAACCAACACAGTGAGTAAGCCTAAGACATCACTTGCAAGTGCTATCATTAACTCAGCACAATCTGTCGTCGGAACGAAATATAAGTGGGGCGGTACGACGAGAAGTGGCTTTGATTGTTCAGGTTTTATTCACTGGGCTTACAATGATGCTGGTAAAAATATAACTCGTACATCAACAACAGGTTACTTTAACCGCTCTTATACAATTAATAAATCACAATTAAAAGAAGGCGACTTAGTCTTCTTCGCCGGTACATATCGTGCGGGTATTTCACATATGGGTATTTATGCTGGGAATAATAAATTTATCCATGCTAGCTCATCTAAAGGTGTCACTGTGACAAGTCTAAACAACTCATATTGGTCAAAACATTTCCACAGCTTTAAACGTTTTTATTAATTTTGACGAAAAATATATTCCAAAAAACCTGTCTTTACTTAAATTTAAGTAAAGACAGGTTTTTTATGATTCTTTATCAGCTAGCTTAAACCAAACAGTAAAACCTTCTCCTGGTTTGCTTTCAATCGTTAGACCCCTTTGAAAATTTTGTTTCAAGCGGTCATGGGTATTTCTAAGCCCGATGCCAGCTTTAGCATCATCATGCTGATTTAGTAATGCATGTACTTGTGCTTGAGTGACACCCGGGCCATCATCACTCACTTCGACATAGACAGCATCCGCTTCTTTTCTAACAATCACCTGTAAGAGTCCGGGTTCATAGTCATGTAAGATACCATGTGTTATCACATTTTCCACCAGTGGTTGAATGGTGAGTGGAGGGATCATCACATGATCAACCGAATGATCAACATCCCACTCTAGCCGAATCTGATTGCTAAATCGCTCTTGTTGAATTTTAATATAGGCTTTAACAATCTCTAATTCCTCACCTAAAGTGACTAATTTATTTAATTTAATTTAATTTCTTTAAAACTAAAGCGTAAGTAGGTTGAGAAATTACGGATGAGTTTAACCATGCGTTCTTGGTCAATATAACTCAGTGAAATAATACTATTTAATGTATTAAAAATAAAATGCGGTTGGATTTGTGCTTGTAGTAAGGCATTTTCCATCTGCTCATTTTGTTGATACACATCCCAAACACGATAAGTTAAATAAGCACCGTAGACACTTGCTGCAAGCAAAATATCAAATGGATAATAAAGAATATTTAAAGCAAAAGCATTCTTGATCCCACCCCAGATACTTGAAGTCATGATACTAATTAATGAAATAGTAATTAAAATCACATTGACTCTTTTTGTGTATCTGGCTTGTTTCATTAGCTGAGATAAAATAAGTCCTGAAGTTATGACCCACGGTATATAATATAAAACAATATAATCACGAATAAAATTAACAGGTAAAAACACTTGTAATAATAAAATGAACCCAAGGATTGATAAACACGTGCGAATTAGCAGACGCGCCTTATCTTTTATCGTCAAATGATTTACAATTAACAGCATCACTAACCAAGTCATACCACTATAAATAAAATCTGAAAGCCGGGTTAATCCTTCATAAGAAAGGTCAATAATATTTAGAATTAAATAATCATCATCAACAAGAATCGATATCAGCATAAAGATTAATATTAAACTAAAAAAGTACGATTGTTTCTGAGCAATCCCAATCATACCTGCAAGAATTGAAGATATCGCATACATAAAGAGAATCAAACCAAGCATAATTTGAAATAATTTATTATAAAAGAAATAATGCTGGATCGCCTCATCCGTTCCAAATAAAAGCGAATTCACTATCCCACCCACTGTGTCATATGTATAATTAGACACTTGAATGACTAGATCAATGTTTGGTTCAGTTGATGCAAAGTTAACCTCGACTGGACGTCGTTCAGCAACCGCATCACTTTCTAAAGAACTCACTTTGCCTAATTGTTGGATCAAATCACCATTCACATATAAATTATAAGCGAGATTAATTTTATTGACGCGTAATCCCAATATTTCACCCTCAAGCGCTTTGGCAGGAATGCGTAAATGATAGGTGCCAAATCCACGTGCCGCTTCCTGATTGGTTTGATTAACCTGCCAACTTTCAGGTACATCAATCATTGCTTTGGGCTCGCGTTTAGCGACTTCTTGGGGTGTGAGTAATTCATTTGGATAAAAAGCCCATTCACCATTTAAATCAATCATTTTATTTTCTTTAATTAAAGCCTCATCTAACGTAAGCACGCCTGCTTTAGCATCTTCATGGGCAACAGGACCTGTTGTGTAAATCCAAATAACATGGGCAAAAGAAAGGATAAGCGCAAAAGCAACCAGTAATAAACTAATCCGGAGATTTTTCATCTGCTAAGCCCCTTACTTGCTCGATTTTTTCCACTCTTCATACCACTTGGTAATCTCTGGTTCAGGTAATGAATTATATTCTTCTTTTGTCATATCAATTAACCATTCATATTGCTTACTCACTGATTTATAATCACGCGTTTTTGCATATAATTTCATCAGTGTAAAATACCCATCTTCCATATAAGGTTCAATATGTTGATATTGCAGGGCATTAAGCATGGCTAATGTATATTCCTTTCGCTCAATTAAATCAGCAATCATTTCACGCATAAACGCTAACCATTTTAAACGGTATGTTTGTTTATTATATTCAGCCCACAAGTAATCTTCTTCTTCTAAATAATGATTGCGATATAGTTTAACTATACTTTGGAAGCGTGGATCGGTGGGATCTAAGTTTCCATCAATGTTTGCAAGCCAATAGTCAACATCAATCCGCACACCATTTAAATGTAAGCGATAAGAATCGTCTTCATTTTCAATAATAATTGGAAAATGAACCGCTTTTAAATAATTTCTAATATGATGGATCGTAGCATAGAGATTATTATAGCCTTCTTTTATTGATAAGCGCGGCCAAAACATATCAACTAAAAGGTCTTTTCTAATAAATTTACCACGGCTATTCAACATATAAGTAAACAATTCACGGGCGATTTTTGTACGCCATTTACCAGCACTGATTTCAATCAGTTCATTGTTGTCTTTATAATATACAAAATTAAGCTTGCCAAATAAACAAATCATTGAAATAACGGGCTCAGATACTTCTTTGATCGTATCTGATAATTTATTTAATTTCTCCTCTAGTATAGCTGGTTCAAAAGGTTTAAGAATATAATCGATATTACCTATTTCAATCGCTTCTAGGGCATACTCTTCGTATGACGTAATAAAGATTATTTTTACATGCGGTAATTCCGTGCGAAGAAAGCTGGCGAGTTCTAACCCATTCATTTTGGGCATTTCGATATCTAAAAAGACAATATCTGGTTGAAGACTCACAATCTCATCTCTTGCTACAAGGGATGATGTGTAGCAAGAGATGAGTTCTGTTTTACCAATATCAGCTAATACTTTAGTTAAATACTGCACAGCAAGCAGTTCATCATCAACAATCACTGCTTTCATATAAGACACCTCTTTTGTATGTTTTATATGCCTAGTTTACATGAAAAAACTCTACCCGTATAGTTCTGGGTAGAGTGTTTAGTTAAAGGCTTGGTTCACCAATTCGTTCATAAAGTTTATTTAAATTATTTTCAACCATTTTGTTATGAGGTAACAATTCGCGCATTTTTAAATTTAAAATGATCGCTTCGTTTATATTATCACCTTCAATATAGTAATCACGTAATTTTTCCATATAAATGAGCCATAAGAAACGGAGTTCTTCACGCTTATTCACTGTCCATGAATATTCTTCAATTTCTAAGAGGTGACCGGTATACATATTTAATATCGTCATTAAACGTTCGTAATTCTCTTCGGTGACCTGTTCAATTTCTTTTAACTGTTTTTCAAACATTTGATAATCAACCCATAGTGATTCAGATTTCATCATATATTTATCACCAGCATTGACGATTTCAACCGGAATATTATATTTTTCAATCGTTTTTCTAATTTCATATACTGTTGAATAAAGTTGTTGTGTGACACTTTTTTCACTTAATTCTTTCCAAAACATATCTTGAATTGTTTTTTTACTCTGAAAGTCATTTTTATGAACGAGTAAATAGGTAAATAATTCTTTTGCTTTCATTGTCCGCCATCTGACTTCAATCGGTACTTTGGCTTGAATATGGCTTTTGAAAGTGAGTGACTTAAAACATTCAACAATGACGTTTTCACTGGGATGGTTAATTAATTTATGATTTGCTTCATTACATACTTTTTTTAACTCTTCATATTTAAGTGGTGAATGTAATGTTGCAAACGCATCTGGATGCGTATAGTTTTCACCATTATTAATCACAATGATAATACTATTTGGTAATTTTTCTTTAATTTTTTCAATCGCATCTTGCTTATCTGTATCTCTAACAAATATCATATCAAAACGTTTAGAATCTTCGCGTTTTAAAAAGTCATCGGCGTTTTTTGTAATATATGTTGTAAATTGATGCGCATATTCAGAAATAAATTTGGCATTGTCATCCATAAAATCAACATTTTCTGAGATTAACATAATTTTCATATCAATGTCTCCTTTATTCGCTATGAATAAACTATACCAAAAGAATACAAACAAATACTTTTCATCAGCTTTTCAGATACTTAACAACTTCTTACCAAAAGCTAAACAGCACTTACCAAGCTTGGTGTAGCAGCCTTCAGCTTGTTTTACTTATAAATGATTAGCCAGCAAATAAAATCCGGGCCACATAAATCACAAGTGAGACGGTTATCGCACTAAAGACTGTGGAGAAAAGAACTATTTGTGCGGCATAATCCGGATGATTTTTATATTCCTGGGCAATGACTGCTGAGTTAACAGACGTTGGCATAGCTGATGCGATAAAGAGTGCTTGAGCAAGTATACCTGAGATGCCAAACAGATAAATTAAAGCTAAAGCAATGAGTGGGCCTAAAAGCAAACGAATGATTAAACTGACATATACTGTCCCAAGTCCTTTGGTTAATTTCATTTCAGCAACTTGCATACCCAGCATTAATAAGGCGAGCGCAATCATTCCATCTGCTAAATAAGTCGTTGGAATCATAATTACTTCTGAGACCTTTAGATCAAGTGCATTAAGTAAAATACCGAGTAGCATCGCATACATCACCGGCATTTTAAAATAGGCAAATAGTGCTTTTAATTTACCACTATCAAGCGATTGGAGTGAAAAGACACCATAAGAAAATAAAAATATATTTTGAAACATTAAGACAATCACTTGAATCGAAATCGCAAACGGATCACTGCGGAAAACTAAGTCATTGACTGGTACGCCAAAATTTCCTGAGTTAAAGAAAATCACACTATTTGTAAAAGTCACCCGCTTCTTTTTATCAAGCTTCATAGCTCGGGAGATTAGAATACCGATAACATATAAAATAAGCACATAAACAAGCATAAATGAAATGACCAGCACAAAAATTGATGGCGCGATTGTTGTTTCATATAGTTTCACAAAAATAAATGCCGGTACAAAAATATAAATGTTTAATTTAGCAATCGTTTGTAGATCTAACTTATATTTTATTTGAACGATATAACCTACAATTAATACAAGAAAAACAGGTAAAATAATTTCCTTTAAAATATAGAAAAATTCAAGCATGAACGAAGACACCTTCTTTTGACATTACTTTCTCATCATACTATCACAAATAATAGACATAAAAAATAGCCAGGGTGCATTTAAAAATCAAATGCATCCTAGCTTCTATTTAAATTTTATCGAATAAACAATGTTGTATTTTTTTTAGTTTTTTTAAGTTCTTCTTCTCTTACCTCTTGTATCGAATCATCAGCGTGTTCTTCAGTCGTCTCTTCGCTAACTAGTAACTTATCTTTACAGTATGCTTTATAAGCGACTTCATCTGGTTCTTTAATCACACACCATTCCCCCTTTACAACATGTAATATTATATCACAGAATGAAATATATGTGAATTTTTTGTTACTTATTTGTAATATGCGAGGCGTTTTTTATTTATAATTCACGCCTCTTTTTCTCGGATTTCATGTGGTAAAACACGAATTGATTCATTTAACACATCTAACTTATTTTCAATCCGGTGTAATAAATAAAATGTTATCACAACAGGGAAGCCAAGCTCAGTCACAAATGCAAGCCACGTTTCCATATTTAACCCTCCAATTCCTTTAAAAAAAGCAGATAAACTATAAATAGCTTATCTGCTTTTAATTTAAATTATTTCAATTTCTTCCACGAGTTGTTCAACTACACGTGCGCCTTCTTTTGTTAATAAGTCACCACCTGAAGATGTAAAAACATTCTCAGCAATAATCGCATCCATCGCTTCGTTAACGATAACTGGATCAATTGGATCGACTGGGTTATCTAAATTAAAACGAACCAACTTATCATCTTCATTTCTAAAACGTAATTCAATTGTCTTCATCAATTTCACCACCTTTTTCAACTTTTAAAATTAATTTAAATATAAATGCTTCACATCATTACGTGCAATATTTGCAAGTGTTGATGTCTGAACACTTAGTAATGCCTGTGCGACATTAAAGACCGCTTCATCTGTCGAATTTGTTTTAATGTTACTAAACGTCTTCGTCTTTTGAATCGAACGACCGCTTGCTGGGTCAATTCCAACAGCAAGTACTAAACGCAACTGCGAACTTCTAAGATCTGCTCCAACCATTTCCTCACCCCCGCTTCACAAACTATACTCGGTCACTCGCTTGAAAAAGGGGTGAATGGATTAAAACTTTATTTAATTTAAGATTAATAATATACATTTAATTTCATTAATAGTATAATGGTGGTTAGCTTTTATTTAGGTTTATGAAGGAGAAGAAAAACGTGGTAGATCAATCAAATCGTACAACGCGAAAAAAAGTTGTTAAAAAACGTATACTAAGAAAACGCGTCATCATACTACTATTATTATTAATTCTATTACTTGCTGTAAGTGCTTATGGTATTTATTTATATTTCCAAGCGCAATCAGCCCTAACTGATTCATTTGAGTCTGACGGGCGTGGCAATGACAAATCTGCTCTTAGAGCTGAAGGTGTTAACCCAAAAATGGATAACGTTTCTGTTTTAATTATGGGGGTTGATACAAGTGATAAACGTGAAGATACTGGACCTGGAAGAACAGATGCTTTAATTTATGCAACATTAAATAAGAAAACAAAAAGTGTCAAACTTGTCAGCATTCCAAGAGATTCCTATGTATATATTCCTGAAGTTGATTACAGTACAAAAATTAATCATGCCCATGCGCATGGCGGTACAAAAGCAACCATTGAAACCGTGGAAAACCTCTTCCAACTACCCGTTGATTACTATGTTAAATTAAACTTTGAAGCATTTATTGATGTCATCGATACATTAAATGGCATTGAGATGGACGTTCCTTATGAACTTAAAGAACAAAATTCACAAGATAAGTCTAATGCGATTCACTTGATGCCTGGAAAACAACTTTTAAATGGTGAAGAAGCTTTAGCCCTTGCACGAACAAGAAGATATGATAGTGATGTTGAACGTGGTAAGCGTCAACTGCAAATCATCGAAGCAGTTGTTGATAAATCTGTTTCCATCACATCGCTTTTAAAACTTGATAATCTGATTAAAGATGTCGCCTCTAATATCACAACGAACTTAACTTTTAAAGATATGAAGAGCTTAGTTGCTTACGGCTCATCTACAGATGATATCGATATTGAAAGCTACTCGATTGATGGTTATGACTATCAACCTGCTGGTGTTTATTACTGGCAGCTTGACGAAGCGTCATTACTAGAGACAAGAAACATTCTAAAAGAACATCTTGAATTGACAGATGAGGATGTAAAAGAAGATCCAGAGATGGATGTTCAGGATATTGAAGAAAATGATAGTCAAGATATTTAGATGAAAAAGCTCGATAGAAATTATTCTATCGAGCTTTTAATTTTTCTTGATTAGGTGGGTGATAAAAATTAGCTCCTAACCAATCCTTACCAAATAAAGCATCATAACTAATAAAACGATAATCTGCTATTTTCTCTTTTAATTCTGGTGATAAATCTCTATCTAGGATTTTTCCTTCTTTTGTATAGATAAAATCTTTACCAATTCTCAAGACTCCGTCTTCCATTAATTCATAAAGTAAGCCTTGAAAAGGTGAGACGTAATAATTACCTTCCTTTAATAGCATCGGTATAAAAAACAAGGGTGAGATATCTTCATACTGATTCCCTGATTTACTCCGGTCATGATTCATATATAAAAACCACGGCGTTTGATGAAGTTTTTCTTCGTCAAAAATATCTTCAAGTCCTGTAAATAAATTAGGTAAGTGATCTCCATAAAACAATAAATTAATATCCTTATCTGATTGATCTAGCTCTTTAATTAACTCATCTATCGCTTCATCAGAGGCTTTTAATCCTTGCAGATAATTAAACAAGCCTTCTTTTTGGTCACTTGGATATCGATCACTAATTTCTGGACTATATGCCATATCCTCAATTTCACCACTATAGGGAGAATGATTTTGCATTGTTAATATGTGCAACAAACCGGTATTTAAATCTTTACTCTCTCTTAAAATATCCTTATTTAACGCTTGATCGGATACGCGTTGATGTGAGCCTAGTTTTTCTGTATGTTCAATCCCATGATCTAAATATAAAAAGTTATCAAAACCTATTTTTTCGTAAATTGTTTTTCGCTTATACAAATGTGATGTATAGGGATGAATCGCCTTTTTTTTATCAAAATAACTTAAAATAGTTTGGCTGTTTTTTGAATCTGAATAAAAATCAGAATAAGGTGTCACAGAGATAGGGTCATTAAATACTTCCAAACTAAATGATGTCAAAATTGACCATTCTATATTTGCAGTACCACCCCCGATGTATTGGCTATATATTGTTCCGCCAATATTGTCTTTTGTATATTGATTAATTTTAGGGATAGGTGTTTCATTCTGGATTAAGCCAGGTATCGTTAATGGATCCATCAGTGTTTCACTTAAATAAAAAATCGTTTGTGAGTCAGAGAGCGAACCTGATCGATCTTCATTAATTTCCTCTGCAAGATGTTCATATTTTTCATTAATTGAATTTGCTCTTATCTTAGAATAACTACCTGGCTGATTTTGATAGTTTGGTTTGATGGTGTGTAGAAAAGTTGGAATAAACCCAGAAGCCTTGGCACGATTAACAGGATTCCAGTTATGAATATCAGCTTCTTCATATTTCAAAACATATTCATTATACGTATTTGGTTCTAAATAAATAAATGATAAAATCATTAAAGGGATAATAGCAAAAGCAATTCGCACACGTTTATTAAAAGTAATATTTAATTTCTCATTTATTTTAAAAACAGATAATTGAATGAGTATTAAAACAACTAACATACTAACAACTGCTATGATAGCTATACTTAAACTTATATCAACAAAGGATAGCAATTCTTGAGGAGAGGCAATCGTTTTAAGTTCAGAAAAGGTAATAAACTCATTTCTTTCTCTAACCTTAATCTGATTAGCGATGACTAATGTCCCAAAAATAATATTAGTAGCTAAAATACTTACTATAAACGTACCAATAATAGCATACATAAGTAAGGCAATTAAAAATACTAAGATAATTTCACCAAAGTAATAACTACTAGAGGCTTCTGGACTAATATCGAAGTCAATAAACAGACTTTTGTTTAACCATTCAACTATTGCAAATGAATTTATTAACAAAATTGAAAACAAAACTGCGTACAGTAGAACATGTATAATAATCGTTCTTTTGTTCATTCATCTGCACCCTCTTTTTTGTGTATTTTATATATAGTTATTATACACCTTTTATAAGAGTTAATCTGTACATTCTTAAATAAAAAACTCTTAAGAATTTTTAATTCTTAAGAGTTTTTTTATTTTGCTGATTTATTTGCTTCAATTGCTTCAACAAATTTATGGTTTATCCAAACGATTTGATCATTCATTTTTGTTTGATACCACAACGTCCTCCCTACTAATTCACTACATACCACTTCAATTTGCGTACCTTGATAGTCTTTTAAATCTTTGATATAGATACGATTTCTACCACCCCACGGGTGTGTATATAAAGACCCTTCTCCTGTTAACTTGAAATGTTTAATGTCTTTATCAATTAATACGTGATTATGAACAGTAACATTCTTCGATTTGGTCCAGCCAATTAAACCATCAACAGCACTTCTCTCGGTACTTAGTAGATAGTATATATCATCTTGATAACGTGCTTGTTTTTTAACAAAAAATGATTTATTAAGATGTTTTTTTGTTACTTGCTTATCTATCTCGTTCGGATAAATATATAAATAAGATTCAACATTTTTAAGCTGTACTAATTTGCTTGTTGGTGACTCAATTACTTTATTATAGTTCGGGTTTGGTGTAAAGTAATCATCTACATCTATATCTGCTACATCATCTTCGTTTAATGCTGCATGCTTATATGCTGCTCGTTCTTTTTTTGACATTTTTTCCCACTTCGACAAGAAGTCTTCATAATGTGCGATTACTTTATTTACATCGCCATACTTTTTCACTTGACCAAATTCTAACCATAATATTTTTGTACAAAAACGTTTCATTTGACCAATCGAATGACTTACAAAAATCATCGTTTTTCCTTCTTCTTTAAATTCATTCATTTTTGCTAAACTTTTTTCAGCAAAAGCTTTATCTCCTACCGATAAGGCCTCATCAATAATTAAGATTTCTGGATCAACATTCACTGAGATAGAAAAACCTAAACGTGATCTCATTCCACTCGAATAAGACTTTACAGGTTGATCGATAAAATCACCCAACTCTGAAAACTCAATAATATCAGGTTCTAACTCTTTAATTTCTTTTTTATTAAATCCTAGCATTAATAGTTTCATTTCAATATTATCTCTACCTGTTAAATCAGCTTTTAATCCAGCTGCAACAGCTATTAGAGATGTCTCTCCATTAACTTTAACTTCTCCTGATGTTTGTGGAACAATCCCTGCGATTATGTTTGAGAGTGTTGATTTACCAGATCCGTTAATGCCTACAAAACCTACTACTTCGCCTTTATAGGCTGTAAAATCTACATTTTTCAAAGCATAGAAATCATTTCCATATTCTTTTGGTGTTAACAAGTCAAATAAACGTTCTTGTGACGTATTATATAATTTGTATTTTTTTGATACATTTTCTACTATTATTGCTTTTTCCAAGGTCTTCACTACCTTTTATAAGTAATCAATAAGATGTCTTCTAAATTTAACATGTAATTTTGAACCGATAATTAATAAAACAATAACTAATCCCCAGAAATATAAACCGAGTTGCCAATGTGTAACAATATACCATTCTCTACCAAGCAATGATGCACGGTACCCTTCTAATAAATAATACAACGGATTCAATTGCATAAATTTCATCAGAGTTGGAAAGTCAGATAATATTGTAATGGGCCATAAAACTCCTGAAAGATAGAGCAACATTCTAAGTGTCGCATTTAAAAACATATGAAAATCTCTAATAATTGTTGAAATTGTTGATGTAATTAAAGATACGGCAAACAATAAAGCTATAGCCGAAAATAAAAAATATATTAATTGTACATAATGAATAGAAATATAAAAACCACTAAACTGTAAGATTATAATTGTTACTGCTAACATAAATAAATGTATATATAGTTTTGAAAATATAACAAAGTTAGGTATGACACTAAATGGAAAACTCATTTTTGAGAGCATTCTAAGACGTGTATATATTGATTTAGAACCATCTATTAGTGATTGATACATAAATATCCATAGAAAGAATGCAGTAAGTAACCAAATAAAAAATGGAATCTCTATTCCATTAACTTCTACTGGTGCTCTACTTCTTAACGTACCAAATACAAACCAATAAATAAGTATTTGAATAGACGGATTTATAATTTCCCATGCCATTCCTAAATAGTTACTTTTATTTTTACTTTTTAGTTCATATAATGACAAACGTCTAATTAAATAAAAATTAGTTATTTGTTCTCTTAAAACCATTATGACAGAGTTCATATGATTATCCCTTCAATTTAAAAATTAATTAAATACCATGTTAATTATACAAGTAGATTAGATAAAATACAATTTAATAAAAACTAGCCCTCATATTGAATAATAGTAAGGACTAGTTTTATTTGATATATTATAAAATTTTATTTTTTATCTCTTATTGCTAAACCTAAATTGTTTGCTTTTGTTGTATAAAAAATCATATTACGATTTTCAGTAGGCAACGTCGTCTCCACTTGATGTTTGATATTTAATAATTTATGACCATCGTACCTTAGAAACATAGTAAATAGTGATGTATTTAAACTATCTAACTCTTCTATTGAAACATTAAATATTCCATTATTGCCTTCAATTTCTATATCGACTTCTAATTCATTCGTTGCACTTTTTCGATCTCGAATCACTAATTTATCAACAGTTCCTTTTAATTCCCCATAAATTTCTATTTCTTGAAAAATATTTTTATTTTCTATATAAGAATTTATTGCTCTAGCATACAAAGGAACAGAAATGTGCTTAAACTCATGACTATCATCAAATACCTGTACATCATAATAAGGTAAGTCATTTTTAATTAATATATTTTTATATTGGTCTAGTTTATACCACGTAAAAAGCTGGATAAAATCGTTATAATTTTCTCTTTCTATTAACCTAGCCCCTGCTTTGTATAATGGTGTGTCAAACTCTTCTATGATATCGTAATTTCTAGCTGACAATATATCTAGTGCTTCTTTTATTATGTTTATATATTCTTGTTTTTCATTACTTCGAATAAACACAAAACTATCACAGGTTTTTAATAAGTCATATTCTACTAATCTTTTCATGAGTATTTTTTCTTTTTCGATAGGCAAATTTTGATCATAAACTCTCTTTAATATTTCAAGATCAATTTTACGCTTATCCAATGCTGTCATAACTTGTGTTAAACTCTCATTATTACTTTTGAAGCGATTAACATAATAAATGGGTTCTTTAATAACTGATAATGATTTGCACTTATCTAATACATCAAAAAAGAAACTTTTATCTTCTCCAAATTTATATTCTGGAAACCTAATTGAATTTTCCATTATTATAGAGCTCTTCATTAATTTTGAAGGTGGGCCCATATGATAATATAAATAAGGCATTTCTGTCGGACTTATATGATTTCTTTCTTTATACGACATAAATTCTGCATGTATATTTTCCCCAGCCTCGTTTACTTTTATCGTTTGACCTATAACAAAATCATCATTATTTTCATCCATTTTCCTAATCATTTTCTCAACTGCCGCTTCATGAAACCAATCATCTGCATCTAAGAACATTACCTTCTCAGTTGAATGTAGTTCTAATCCGATATTTCTAGGCATGCCAGCAGTCCCTGTATTTTCATTTAAAAATACGACAGTAATATTCTTATACTTTTGAGCATAACTAATTAAAATTTCTTTTGTTGAATCAGTTGATTTATCATCAACTATAATCAATTCTATTTTTTCAAAAGGATAAGTTTGATTAATAACAGAACCTATAGTTCTTTCAATGAACTCTTCTGCATTATATGATGCTGTAATAATAGTTATATCTCTTTTTTCTTTAAACAATCCTATTTTACTATTTTTGGGTTTGTTAATTATTTCAGTATTTTTATCATTTAATATTTTTTCGGCTCTTGTAATTAAATCTCTGTTCAATATCATAACCCCTATTCAGTTATTTATTTTCATGCTTAAAAATTTTATTAATAACTCTTTTGGTTGCTTGGCCGTCTTCATATTCACAATATTTTTCTACAAACTTATTATACTTTTCTCGATAGTTTGATTTAACCTCTTCAATATTTTCTAAGCTAGTAATTATTTCATCTGTATTATAAAGTAATGGCCCTGGGGCTTCTGATTCAAAGTCAATATAAAACCCTCTTATATCATCTCTATATTCTTCTAAATCATAAGTATAAAAAAGCATTGGCTTTTTAGTATTAGCGAAATCAAACATAGATGAAGAATAATCTGTAATTAGAACATCTGATATTAATAACAAATCTTGCATATCAGGATAGTTTGATACATTCTTAACAAATCCTCTTAATTCTCTTGAGATTTTTAAAGTATTTTTAACAATAACATGTAGTCGAACTAAGATAATATAGTCTTCTCCTAATCTTTCTTGCATTTTTTCTAAATCCATTTGAAAATCAAGTGTGAATTTATTTTTTGATTTCTCGTTATCTCTGAATGTAGGTGCATATAAGACAACTTTTTTATCGCTCGGTATATTTAATTTATTCTTTAGATTCGTTATCTTTTTATTTTGATTTACATCGTAAAAAACATCATTTCTTGGGTAACCCGTCTCTATGATATTATTCTTATATTTAAATGCTGATGTGAATTTTTCTGTTGCATATTTACTTGGCGAAATTAAATAATCCCAATCATTCGCTAACCTTGTTGTACTTTCTAAATAGTCATCTGACCTTCCAATAACATGATCTAAATCGTTTAACATTTTTTTAAGCGGAGTACCATGCCATGTTTGTAAATAAATTGTGTCTTTTCCTTTTTCAATATATTTAGGGAAGTTCTGATTATTCACCCAATATTTTGCTCTTGCTAAGTAATAATAATAACTAGGAGACAAGCGTAAAACTCTTTGAGTATTTAAATTTCTAAATGGAATGTGTTTATTACTTATCCAAACAAAATTATAGCCCAAATCTCTTTTAACTAGCTCTTCGTATATCATTTTAGGGCTGTCTGCATATTGTTTTCCTAATCCACTTTCAAAAATAATTAATTTATCATCTACGGGCAAATATTTTCTCATAAGTTTATAACTAAGCTTCATAATTGGGAAATAACGTTTACTCTTTCTAAATCGTTTAAACAACACGTGATATGTTTCTGATTTTAATATTTTATTTTTTAGCTGATTTTTTGGTTTGAAATCTTTAATTTCTTGATAAATTCTTTCAGAAGATTTTCGGTCTTTATACTTTAAAAATTTTTTAGATTTTAAACGATTGATTTCTTTTATTTGGAAATTATTTTTTGCATATTGTTCAATATTATCTAATAAATCATCTAATTCATTTATGATATCCCCAGGTAAGTCATTATTTAAATCTAAATGAGAACCTTTTTTTCCAATAAATCTATTTCTATCAAATTGATAATAAGTAACTGGCTTATCTAAGAAGCTAAAATCAAACGCTACACTTGAATAATCAGTGACCATCATCGCACTCTCTTTTAATAAATCTTGAACATCTATCTCACCTTGGTTAATCTGTTTTACATGACTTGTTTCAAAAAGATGTGCATATCGTTGCATATTAGGGTGTAAACAAAAAACAATTTCAAAGTTATATTGTTTTGATAATTCTTCTAATCGTTCATTTAAAAGTAAATTTTGATATCTTTCATAATATTGACTATTTAAAAAGTAATCGTCTCTTGATAGCCATTCTCTCCATGTTGGAATAATTAATAGTTGCTTTTTAGTTGGTATATCTTTTGTAAATAAATCATCAAAACGTGAAAGACCGGTAATTTTAACTTCTTCTTTATCATATTCGAGATCATTTACGATGATTTCTTTTTCTAACTGTGAACTTACTAAAAACAAGTCCGTGTCAAAGCCTTTTGCATTTTTACCATAGTTAGCCTTCATGTTTTTAGTCCCTATAACACCATGTTGTAGAAACACTTTTTTAGCGACTAATTTATTTTCAAATTCTTTTGTTCTTAACGGATAAAGGTAGTCTGGGTGATGTGAACCAATAATTTTTGATGCTTGAAGTAATTTTTCTATATGATCTTTTGTTTTAAAATATAAAATGTTTCCATATGGCTTAACATTTTTTAATTCTTCGGAGTTTTCATCTATCACATAATATACTTTTTGTTCTGGATGATTCTCTCTCATATATTTAAAGAAACGATATCCAGTATCTTGAGCCTTATCACGACGCTCACCTACGATCCAAACGTCTTCTTTTTTAAATCGATTATAAAATTTAGGTCTTTTCAATGCTTTTTCTAAATATTCATATGCTTGTGGATTAAATTCATCAATTTGTAATGATAAATTTTTCATTCTAAATGTATAGTAAGAACTAGCGACAAAAACAGAGTTATTAGCTTTGGCATAACTTGATTTGTTTTGAATTCTCGCTCTATAACGTGGTGTTCCTAATCTAATTTCGATTGGATCCATTTCTTTATATTTAATTAGTAAAAAAGCATCATAAATATCTTCTTTTAACATTGCAATATTTTCAGTAAAGTTTAATTTACCACGGTAGCGATAACGCCTTAATCCAAAACGACGACTTGTTTCTGTTTTTAAAAATTTATAACTTAAAGGAGCTGATAATACAGCTTCTCCCTGTCTACTTTTAAATTGTAGATAGATACCTTCGATGATATTTGATTTAGTAAATACTTTCCCATTTATTTCAAGATAATCATCTTTCATTTTAAGAATGTCTATTTGAGCATTTGTTTTTTGATTTAAATTTTCTTTTGTTGAAAGAGATAAACTACCTTTTACTGTAGTATATATCTCATATTTATAGCCATTATAATAAAATGGTACTAGTTCTTTAAAATCAGTATTAACAAACCTTCCTAATCTAATGGGATACTCTAGATATTCAATCCCATCAGCATCTGTTTTATATGTGATAATTTGACTTAGTTTTAATTGTCTTTTTTCCGGTACATCTGTTTTTTTCCAACGCGTTATTATATATAAATCATATAAACTATCTTCTAGAAATTCTTCCTGTTTTAACAAATTTATCGTAAATTTAAATGCTTGTCCTGTCACTTCATTTTCTATTACTATATCTTCTTGAATTTCTATTTCTCTGTTTTTAAAAACTAATTGAGTTATTTCGCATTTATCTCGATTAATTAAACCTTCGATATGTACTTTCTCTTTATTTTGTTCAATTATTAGATCTTGTTTAAATGGTTTTTTACGTCTCTTAAATTTTTTAAAAATCATTTATAATCATCCTTCAATGTTTGTTTATAAAATTTTCATATTGTATTTATTTTAACACAATTTATACTATATAACATTATAGTGTGGATAGTTAAAGTTTACTTTTTTTCAAAAAAAGTAAGACTAGATCTAAACTAGTCTTACTGATTTTCTTTTAATATCTTTAATACTTCTTCTTCTAAAATAGGTCCAAAAGATTTTGATATGGTATTCGTTAGATGTCTGTTATCTCGATATACAACTATATTACCGATAATTGGTTGGAATTTCTCATCAAGAATAAGGTATTCTGTTAAATCTAGTTTATACATAGATGAATCTGAATTTATAAACTCTTCCCAAGCTTCTGTATCTTTTTGATTATTTTCATTGTTCATTTTTTCTATTGTACTTTCTGTCCCGTCAGTTTCCAATGACTCTAAAATATTAAAACTATATCGCGGGACGTCACGTAAAGCTAATACATCTATATCGTACTCATTTTTAACATACTTTAATTGATCCATCATTTGATGTTGAATTTTAAGTTTATCAGTATCTGATGCAGTAGATTGAGCGACAACTAGATCTACATCAGTTTCTTTTAAATAATTTAATACATGTTGATTCCAAATACCTTTCAAATCGTCCTCTTGATATCCAATAGAAAATCTTGTACCTGATCTTGTTATGTTTAATAGTCGTATATTTTGATCTTTTATAGCTTCCAATAAAGCTCCCTGCCAATGTTCAGAGTGTGAACTACCTATTAATGCAATCGTTGCATCATAATTTTCTGTTTCGCCATATTCACCAACTTTTAAGTCACTTTCTTTTAAATTTTGATTACTGCCATCTTTATGGGCTTGAGGAAGGTCATCAAACACTTGAGATAAATCAGGTATCGCTTCTTTTTCCGGGACATCTATACTGTCGTGAACAGCCATAACACCCGGATAATCTGCGTCAGCTACTTTTTGATTTAATTGTTTTTGATCTATTGTAAGCCCAATAAACAATGCGATAATTAAAGTTAGGTTAATACTTCCCATAATACCTAATCTCTTAAATGCAAACTTATCATTATTTGACGTACGAATGGGATCTTCAATTAGTTGTGTCATAAAGAAAGATAAGACAATTGATACAAGGATGATAAACGTTCCCATAAAGAAACCTGGAATATCTTGAACGTTATAGCGATAAAATGATAATAAGACCCAGTGCCATAAATAAATTCCAAAAGATATCCCACCGATCTTAACCATCCATTTTGAACCTAAAAAGCGCTTCACACCAAATCTTGTTTCACGTGTTCCTGATAAAACAATTAAAATGGCGGCAATCATCGGCCACAAAGCAATATAGCCTGGGAATTTCTCTGATACATCAAAAATAATACCTGTTGAAATTAAGGCAATTAACCCAATCCAACCTGCCAGTACCGCAAAGACCTTATTCACTCTAATTGAAGATAAGTTAATACAGAGTAAACTTCCGAGTGCAAATTGCCACACGCGTGTAAATGTTGTGAAATAAGCCCACTGTTGATTAGTTGATGTTAAATAAATTGAATAGGCGAGTGATGTAACCAAGATAATCCCTAATAGTGTATTAATTACTCTTTTTACATTTAGATTGCGATATTTTTTTACAAGAATTAAAATAATCGTAAATAACAGAAACCAGATTAAATAAAATTGCCCTTGAATTGATAATGCCCAAAAATGTTCAATAGGTGTCTTCATCTGACTTGCATCTAAATAATCCGTGTTAGAAATGGCTAATTGCCAGTTTTGATAAAAGAACATGGACGCTAAAACTTCTTTTAATGTTTTTCCAAAAATTGATTTTGGTAATAAAAAGTAGCTCAAAACTAAGACAATACTTAAAATGAAAAAGACAGACGGTAACAGTCTTTTCATTAATTTCTTTATGTAAGGTAAAAATTTAAGCTCACCTGTTCGATTAATTGTAGAGATAATTGAACTGGTGATTAAAAATCCTGAGATTACAAAGAATACGTCGACCCCACCTGAAACACGGTTAAACCAGATGTGGTAGATCGCAACTAAAAGGGCCGCAACAAAACGAAGCCCCTCTATTTCTAGTCTAAATTTTCGTTCGATATTAATGAGAGGTTGTTTTTCCATTTATTTAATTCCTACCTTGTTTTCTTTATTTTTAACAATTTCTTTATTCCCGCAAAAGAGTATATCATAAATGTTTTTATAGTTGAAATAACGATACTTAATTATTGAAATACTCCTAGTTTGTTATATGATAGAATTACTATTTAATGTGCTTCTATAAGGAATAGGTGATAAATTTGCAACGAGTTAAAAACTTCTTGTTAACTATTTATAAAATTGCTTTTAAATTTTTAGGAATGATTTTACCTAAAAGTAAAAATATTATTGTTTTTGAAAGTTTTTTAGGGAAACAATTTAGTGATAATCCGCGGGCAATCTATGAATACCTTAACCTTCATTACCCGCATGTAAAATTATATTGGAGTTTCGATAAGAAAAATATTGAATCATTTTCAAACTACAATATTTTATCTGTAAAAAGATTTTCATTAAAATGGATGTTTTTAATGAACCGGGCAAAATATTGGGTATCTAATAGTCGATTACCTCTTTGGATTCCAAAGCCTAGAAACACTATTTACTTACAAACTTGGCATGGAACACCACTAAAAAAACTAGCAACCGATATGGAACAAGTTCATATGCCAGGCACAAATATTTTTGATTATAAACGTGATTTTATTACAGAAAGTAAAAAGTGGGATTATTTAATCTCTCCTAACGCTTATGCAACACCTATTTTTAAACGCGCCTTTCAATTTAATCAAACAATAATTGAATCAGGTTATCCAAGAAATGATTTTTTAATCACCCATAATAATGAACATGATATTGGTCGGATTAAAAGTAAACTTGATTTGCCTGCTAATAAAAAAGTGATTTTATATGCGCCCACATGGCGAGATGATGATTATAAAAAAGTCGGTCATTATCGTTTTAACTTACCTTTTGACTTGGAGAAGGTGGCGCAGGAATTAAGTGATGACTATATTATTATCTTAAGACTTCATTACTTAATTGCTGAACGAATTGATCTATCAAAATACTCAAATTTTATTGTTGATTATTCACACCACAAAGACATTAGAGACTTATATTTAGTTTCAGATATACTGATAACCGATTATTCATCAGTATTCTTTGATTATGCGAACTTACACAGACCGATGATTTTTTATGTGCATGACATCGAAAATTATCGTGATAAATTACGTGGCTTTTATTTCGATTTTGAAAAAGAAGCTCCAGGTCCTCTTGTTAAAACAACAAAAGACTTAATTACAGCAATTAGACAAACAGAATCAATTAATTACCCACTTGAAGCATATCAAAATAACTTTAAAAAATTCACTAAACTTGAAGATGGAAATGCAACAAAAAGAGTAGTAGACAAAGTATTTATTCATTTAAAAAAATAATTATGCGTAAAAAAAAAACACCTAAAATCTGTTCACGATTTTAGGTGTTTTTTAATTTCTATCTATATATAGATATATCAAACGTTAAAATTTTATCATTATCTATATGAGTATATACATCATGAATTAGTTTCGCTTGCTTTAATGCCCAATCAATATCTGTTGCATATTGTTTCCATGCATAACCGTCTACCATATTTGGGTTCCAACGCATTTTATATAATGTATTTTGATTATGCTCATTATAAATATAGCTGTCTCTAATCCATTGTGCACCACCGACAATAGCAGCTGTGGGTGTAAACCAACCTTCATTATAAGCACGTATCGCTCCGCCCTCTGCTGGATTAGTATCTATTGCTCCTATACCAAACATATTGTAAGTTTTTTTGATGTCTGTTAATAAAAGTCTATTTAATGGTGTAACAAGTTGTGGGTTCTCATTACTATCTAATCCGACTTCATATGTTCCATTAGATAGTGCTGATGTTCCATTCCCTGTTTCCAGTCTTGCATGGACGATTAAATACATTTCATTTATACCATGCAATCTACTAGCATCACTAAATGCTTGACCTTGCCCTTGTAAAATCCCGCTTGTTAAAAGTTCACGATTCATTTCAATATTAGTTAATCTTGTTCTTACACGTAGATCTAAAAACTGAAATTTATTTACTGGATCGTGAATTGCCGTTCTTGGGTCTAACCTATCTCTTATTTGATGTGATAACGCTGTGACTTTTCTACTACCACCAACTTCAATTGCATACCAAGCACTTATTTCACCAATCGGTGAAATTTTAGTTCCTGCTGGTAATGTTTTAATCACTTTATTATCCAAATTTGATTCTGTTTGTGGCATTGTTCTTACGTTAGTAGTTCCAATAACTTCGTTAGTTTGATTAACTCGATTTTTGGCAATAAAACCATGAGATCCATTCATAATAAAATGTGTGCGTTCTGGTTTTGTTTGAATACTTAAAGCTTGATTTAAAGACAATCTATAATCAGTTTCTTTCACTATTTCCTTAACTTTATCTGCTTGGCTTGAATGTAACCATACATTCGCACCTTGACCATCAATTTTACCTCGGTACCAGATATTATTACCAACTTTTTCTGTTAAGTTCACTTCGAATATTTGTCCCTTAAATTGATCCATTGATGCATGGACTATATCTTTACTTCCACCCCATGCTTTTCTTGTCCCTTTTCCTTTACCATTGAGTAATAATTGTTTCGGTGTTTTCGATACGCCTACATGAGCGAGGATTGATAAATCACTTGCTCTCATCCACCCTACTACACCACGTGTATCACTTGGTGATTGACTAAGTAAATAGTAAGTCTCCGACTCTACTTTAGCTTGGCGTTTTATATAATAGACGGCATTCGTATAGGTGGGGGCAGCTTTAAATGATTCACCACCAATTGATTCATAAATATAACGTTCACCACCACGAATATGGCCTAATTGACTTGTGTCTGATTCTGTTATTTGTGGCATTTTTAAAGTCTGACTTGAGTGCACCCAGACATTCGATCCAATTCCATTAATTTTACCTCGACACCAGATATTATTGCCCACTTTTTCTGTTAAATTTACTTCTAATATTCGCGCTTTAAATTGATCCATTGATGCATGGACCATATCTTTACTTCCACCCCACGCTTTTCTTGTCGATTTTCCTTTACCATTGAGTAATAGTTGTTTCGGCTTTTTCGATACGCCTATATGAGCGAGGGTTGATAAATCACTTGCTTTCATCCACCCTACTACACCACGTGTATCACTTGGTGATGTACTAATTAAATAGTAAATTTCCGACTCTACTTTAGCTTGGCGTTTTATATAATAGACAGCATTCGTATAAGTGGGGGCAGCTTTAAATGATTTACCACCAATTGATTCATAAATATAACGCTCTCCACCACGGATATGACCTAACCGACTTATGCGTGATTCTTCAATTTTTACTTTTTGACTCATGAGCATTGTTGATTTAGCTTGTGTTGTTTCGTCTTGCTCTGTTTCTTCTTGTATTGCTTCTTCCTCTGATGCTTCTTCTAATTTTCTTTTTTTTGATTTTTCTTTTGCTAAAATTAAATTAGGTGAACTAGAAAAGATTAACAATATGATTAAAAAGATATACATATTTTTTTTCATTTAACTAATCCTCCTTTTATAACTATGATTTAAAAGACTCTTTAATAATTTTAGCTATTCGCTGTGAAGCTTTACCATCACCATAAGGATTTTTCGCCTCAGACATTTGTTGATACATGACTTGATTTGTCAATAATTCATCTGTTAGTTTGAAAATTTCTGATTCATTCGTTCCTGCTAATTTTAATGTTCCAGCGGTAACACCTTCTGGACGTTCCGTTGTATCTCTTAGGACAATCACAGGGACACCAAATGACGGCGCTTCTTCTTGTAAGCCTCCTGAATCTGTCATAACAAGGTATGATTCAGCTATTAAATTATGAAAATCAACCACATCTAAAGGTTCAATAAGCTTTATGCGATCTTCTTGGCCTAAAATTTCTTTGGCTAATTCACGTACTTTTGGATTTAAATGCATTGGATAAACCACTTCAACATCTTTATGCGTTTGAACAATCCGTTTAATACTTGAAAAAATTTGACGCATATTTTCTCCCAAATTTTCCCTTCGATGAACGGTTACTAAAATCGTCCGTTTATCTGTTTTAGTCATTACTCTTTCTCTGCTGACTGTTGTTTTTAAGGCATCAATAACTGTATTACCTGTGACATATATTGTTTCTGGCTTTTTATTTTCAATAAGTAAATTTTCTTTTGCTTCTTCTGTTGGTGCAAAATGTATGTCGGCAATAATTCCTGTTAATTGACGATTAACTTCTTCAGGAAAGGGTGAATATTTATTATGCGTTCTAAGACCCGCTTCGACATGACCGACTTTTACTTGATTATAAAAAGCTGCCAGAGAAGCAACAAAAGTGGTACTCGTATCTCCATGAACTAACACAATATCAGGTTTATTTTCCTTAATAATTGGGTCTAGTTTCGTTAAGACATTCGTTGTAATATCAGCCAGTGTTTGTTCTTTTCCCATAATATTTAAATCATAATCTGGTTTGATTTCAAATGTTGTTAAGATTTGATCAAGCATTTCCCGGTGCTGTGCCGTTACGACGACAGTTGTTTCAAATACATCCGCTTGCTTTTTTAATTCTAAAACAACTGGCGCCATTTTGATTGCTTCTGGTCGCGTGCCAAAAACAGTCATCACTTTAATTTTAGTCATTTATTCACACCTCCTATCTTCATTTATTTTTTTAATATCGTCAGGATGATAAATTTAACAACATCTAAAACTCTAAATGCACGCGTCGGTTGCTTTACGATGCGGTAGAGCCATTCTAAATTTAATTTAATCCAAATAGCTGGTGCGCGTTTGACTGTATCAGATAAAACATCAAAACTGCCGCCTACCCCCATAAAAACACCTTTTTCAAAGAAAGCGAAATGTTGATTAATCCAGTTTTCTTGCCTTGGAAATCCGAGCGCTACAAAAACAAAATCTGCATTTGAGCGTTTAACATCTTCTACAATGGCTTCATCATCTAACTCGAAAAAACCATGATGGTAACCGCCGATAATTAAATCAGGGTAATGCATTTTAATTTTTTTAATTAAGGCTTGATTGACTTTATCTTCTGCCCCTAAAAAATAACATGTTTTACGATATTTATTAGCATAGCTGAGCATTGATTCCATTAATTCAACACCTGGAATACGTTCCTTAAGTGGTGTTTTATACCTTTTAGCCGCAAGCAGGATTCCGATACCATCGGGAACAACGTAATCAGCTGATTGAACGATGTGTTTATATGCTCTATCTGCTCTTGTTTTCATAACAATTTCAGGATTGGCTGTTACAATAAATTGTTTATCATTATTTTCTACTGCTTGATAAATTTGATTTAACAGCGTTTCTTTTCGTTCATTGATAAATGGGATATCCATAATTTCTACTCTATTCATAAAACAACCTCTTTCATATCGACGAGCGCTTAGTCGTTAAAAATAGTTTTCACTGTTCTTTCAGAAGCTCTACCATCTTCCCATTCACAAAAACGTTGATAAAATGCTTCATATTTTTCTTCAAAATCACGAGAGACATCTGTAATATTTTCAACTGCATTAATCACATCGTTTGATGTCATCAGTAAGGGACCTGGTAAATCTTTTTCCATATCTAAATAAAAACCGCGTAATTCATCACGATACTTTTCTATATCATAAGTGAAGAACAAGATTGGACGTTTTAAATTGGCATAATCAAAGAACACAGATGAATAATCCGTAATCAATATATCTGAAATTAAATAAAGTTCCGCAATATCGTCATAAGTTGAATAATCATAAGCAAAACCGCTAAACGCTTCGATATTTAACTGGTTTGCAATAAAGTAATGCATTCTCAGCACAACAACATAGTCATCACCGAGGCGTTTTTGCATTTCTTTTAAATTTAGCTCTAATTCAAAGCGGTACTTACCTCGTGAAAAGTAATCATCATCACGCCATGTCGGCGCATAAAGAATAACTTTTTTATCTTCTGGTAAGTGTAATTTCTTTTTAATTGCCTGGATAGTTGTTTCGTTATTTTTATTATATAAAAGATCGTTTTTAGGATAACCAAACTCTAACATGTCTTTATTAAATTCAAAAGCACGTCTAAAAATAGTTGATGAGTATTTATTTGGTGAGCTTAAATAATCCCAACGACGCGATTGCGCATAAAAGTTAGCCTTATAGTTAGGGTCTGCTGAATGGACTTCATCCATATCAAATACAAGGCGTTTTAATGGCGTTCCGTGCCATGTTTGCAAGTACACATTCCCATTTCGCTTTCCAAGATACTTAGGCATTCTTGAATTACTCACCCAGTATTTTGCGCGTGCGACATAGTAAAAATACTTCAGGCTAAATCGTTTCACTTGTTTAGCATTACCTGGAATATTTTTACCTGTTTCATTAAAGCTCCAGACATACTCATAATCATAATTATGCTCAATTAAGTATTCATAAATTGCCTTTGGACTATCTGAATAACTTTTACCTAAAAAGCTTTCTAAGAAAACCAGATTCTTTTTTAGCGGTAATTTAAAGAATATCCGTTTATAAATAGCACGCTTAAGCAAACTACGTGATGTCGCTATTCGTTTAAATCGACGTAGAAAAGTATGCTGATTCATAATCTTTTTATAACGGTTTAATTGGTCTGCTTGAATTGCTTTTACTTCTCTAATAAACGGCTTCTTATATTTTGAAAGCATTTGTGAATCCATCTGTTTAAATGTCATAGCTAAATCTTCAAATATGTTTTCAAGCGCCTTAGGATCATTATTGATATATGAAATAATTTCTGTTTGATAAAAACTTAATAATTGTTGATCTAAATACTTTTGAACAATTTTTTCATTATACAGCTTTTTTAATTTTTGATATAAAGATAAATAAGTCCTTATTCGTTGCTCATCATCCATTTGAATTAATGATGGATTGTTAATTGGGTCATTTCTTTTACGGTGAAAATAAACTGCTTCAGCAACATAGTACGCTTCAGGTGTGGCTAAATATGCTGGTATGATAAAAGTTAAATCAGAATAAACTTCAATTTCTTCTAAAAAATTAAATTGATGTTTATCAAGATAGTCTTTATTAAACAGTGTATTTAACACTGAATGATCACTAATTAACTTAAATCTATTTTCTTTATATATTTTTAGTTTATATAATTCATCATGTGGTGTGATGACTTGATTGCTAACATATGTATTTTCTATCTTTCCTTTGATAATATTAGCTTGATTAGTATATTTGACCAATTGTGCTAATGTATTTGACGCTATATAATCATCACTATCTAAAAAGTAAAGGTATTTACCTGTTGCTTCTTTTAACCCTCTATTTCTGGCAAAGGCGACACCTTGTCTTTTATTGTGATGAATAAGTTTAATGCGTTCATCTTTACATGCAGCATCAATTAGTTGATTAGTAAATTCTGCTTCATTACCATCATTTATAATTATAACTTCTAAATTTGCATAGGTTTGATTTAAAACAGATTGTAAACATGTATCATAATATGTATCTGTTTTATATGTAGGAATAATAACTGAAATTTTGTCCATAATTTTGTTCACCTCTTCCTTCTATTATACCACTGCTTATTTAGATAAAACAAAGAAACTCGCAATCGTTCATTTAAATTCACTTAGCTTATTTCACATAGATATAGTATAATTAAAGTCTATATTATTTAACGGAGGTTAAAAGCCTATGAAAAAAGTCATTACATATGGAACATTCGATTTATTACATACGGGTCATATTAATATCTTACGTCGTGCTAAGGCATTAGGTGATTACTTAGTTGTCGCTATTTCTTCTGATGAATTCAATGCCCTTAAAGGTAAAAAAGCATACTATACGTTTGAACAACGTAAGGCTATTTTAGAAGCTGTGCGTTATGTCGATGAAGTGATTCCTGAGGAGAATTGGGAGCAAAAAAACACTGATATCAAAGATCATGATATTGATGTTTTTGTAATGGGTGATGATTGGGAAGGTGAATTTGACTTCTTAAAGGACAAATGTGAAGTTGTTTATTTACCTCGTACAGAAGGTATTTCAACAACACAAATTAAAAAAGATTTAGAAAAGCGGGCGAATCATGATTAAAGAATTTGCAGTGAAAATCTATTTAAGAATTTTTAGAGGATTATTTACTGCATTTTCTTTTACATTACAAAAACAAAAAACTGTTTTTGTAACTTCTTTTGCTGATAACTCTGTTTATGTGATGAATGCACTCAAAGAAAGAGTGCCTTCTGAAGAAATTGTCGTCTTAAAAGATAACAAATTATCAGCGACTCCCAATACTTTTTCTGATTATAAAGTATTTATCTTTAATGACGTCAAAAAACCGTTTGAATTCATCCAATCCATCTATCACTTAGCAACCTGTCGGATTATTTTTATTGATAATTATTTTGGTTTTCTCGCTGGGATGCCAAATCATAAAAAACAATTCATTATCCAGTTGTGGCATGCTGCAGGCGCAATTAAAAAGTTTGGTTTAGAAGATAAGCAAGTAAAACTACGTCAACCTACTGCACTTGAGCGATTCCAATATGCATATGATCAAGTTGATTATACTGTGATTGGATCTGATCGCATGGGTGAATTATTTATGGATGCCTTTAAGACGACTAAAAAACAATTATTAAAAACAGGCATACCAAGAACGGATTTCTTTTTTAATGATCTTGATATGCAAAAGGCTAAAAAGAAAATTATTGATCGTTATCCTTTTATTAAAGATAAAAAAGTCATTCTTTATGCACCGACCTTTAGAGAAGGACGATTAAGCAGAAGAAGATTAAGAATGGATTATAAAAAAATTAAACAATCGATTGATGATGATTATATCTTACTTGTGAAATTCCACCCGAGACTAAATAAGCCTTTTACGGCTGATGCGTTACCGGGTTTTGTTTATGATGTCTCAGCGCATAAAAATGTAAATGAGTTACTCACGATCGTTGATTTATTAATTACGGATTATTCATCTTTACCTTTTGAATTTTCATTACTTAAACGACCAATGGTCTTTTACGTGCCAGATTTAAACAGATATTCAAAATCACGTGGTTTATGGGAACCTCTACAAGAAACAGTTCCTGGTACAATTGCTAAAAATACAAGCGAATTAATTGAAGCAATTAATCATGCTTCAGTTAATCAAAAAGAATTTGATGCCTTTAATTTACGTTGGAACAAGTATTCTGACGGACAATCAACCAATGATCTTATTAATATTTTTTATCATTAATAAAGCGCATTTTAAATATCTATAGTAGTATTTTATGTTTAAGTATTTTAAAATTAGTTTATCTTTAAAGCTATTTTTCCTTAGTTCATAAATTGAGATTAATATAGAACTTATTGAAAAAATTAAAGAATATCATTTTTATTTAGTTATTATAAAATAATTTTAGTTAAATAATATTTTGATAGGTGAGTTTATTGAAATGGAAAATTTCATTCTTGTTTTTTATTTTAGTGACAAGTTTATTCTTACTAGCTAATCTAAATAATAATATATTAGATAAAGATTTTTTATTAATAGCTCACAGAGGTGCCAGTGGTTGTGCGCCAGAACATACAATGGAATCATATAAATTAGCTAAAGAAATGAATGCTGATTATTTAGAAATCGATTTACAAATAAGTAAAGATAATACTTTAGTTGCGATGCATGATTCAACCGTTGATCGAACGACTAATGGAACTGGCCGAGTAGATAGTTTAACAATTGATGAGTTAAAAAAGCTTGATGCAGGATCCTGGTTTGATCAATCTTTTAATCAATCTACTATACCTACTTTAGAAGAGGTATTAGATGAATTCGGTCATGATGTAAATTATTATATTGAAGTTAAAGCTGAAAACGGTATAGAGAAGTTATTGTTAACTCTACTAGATGATTATGATTTATTAGATAATTATGGACAAGTTATTATCCAATCATTTCACGTAGATAGTTTAAAACTAATTAATAAGTTAAATAAGAAGATTCCTCTAATTCAATTAGGTAGTATTGAAGATTTTTCATCTAAAGAAAAACTCGAATATATCTCTAATTATGCAATTGGAATTGGATTAAATTATAAAGATATTGATAAGAACTATACTGAGGAAGTTAAAAATCATAATTTAAAGCTTCATCCGTTTATTGTTAACAATACAGAAGATATTGAATTACTTATTGAAATGGGAGTCGATGGTGTATTCACAGACTTTTTAGATGCATACACACCTTAGGATTAAATAAATAAAAAAGCAGATTTCATGTAAAATGAATCTGCTTTTTATTTATTTTTTCTTTATATTCATAATCCGTAAGATATAATCAACTACTGGCCTTTCTCCACCTCGGATGAGTCCTGACATTTCTGCTAAGATATATAGCAATCCTATGACAAAAAGTGTGATAATTAACGTTGTAATCATAGATACTTGAGTCGAGACGATTGCTAATACCCCGAATACAAGACTGAAGGCATACATGATAAGTACTGATTGACGATGTGTGAATCCAACATGTAATAATTGATAATGAATATGTTTATTATCAGGCGCCATAATTTTTTGCTGATTAGCTGCTCTTCTCACGATTGCAAACAGTGTATCAAAGATAGGCACTGCTAAAATAGTAACTGGAATAATAAAACTAAATAACGCTATGTTTTTAAATAGTCCTAATATCGATATAACAGCAATCATATAACCTAAGAAGTTTGATCCAGTATCCCCCATATAAATCTTTGCAGGATGAAAGTTATGGTATAAAAACCCTAAATTAGAACCGACAAGTGCGATACTTAAATAAGCTGCGACAACTTGACCTTGTATGATAGCCATAAAAAACATACTAAGTAAGGCAATTGTTGAAACCCCTGTTGCAAGCCCGTCAAGACCATCGATTAAATTAATCGCATTCGTAATTCCTACAATCCACAGTAACGTCAATATAATCCCAAAAAAACCTAAATCAACCATACCAATAATAGGTAAAGTAACACGATCAATAACTAAACCAGATAAGACTAAAAGTCCAGCACCTGTTGTTTGTCCGGTTAATTTAACAATCGGACGGATACTGTATTTATCATCTAGTGCACCAGTAATGACAATAATTAAACTTCCAACAATAATTGCCGGCATATGTTCATTTGATGGCTGAAGATATAATAGACCAATTAAAAACCCCAAATATATGGCTAGTCCACCTATACGCGGGGTTGGATTTTTATGTATTTTACGATAATCAGGTACATCCATAAATTTAAATTTAATGGCTAACTCTCTTACAAAAAATGTAAGTATGAACGTCGCCAGAGCTGACATGATTATAGCTATGATAAACTCTAAATAATTAAACATATAATTCTCCTATCGTCCACTTACACTTTAGTAATTATCTAAAGTATAACTAATATGTATAGAAAGATGCAATTAATATTCAACATTTCCTTGATTATTCCACTTTTTGCTTCTTAACAACTAAAAAACCTGACTAAATTAGCTAGTCAGGTTTTTGTTAATCTTTAGCTGCATAGGTTGCTTTAATGACATCTGCATATCTATCTTCAATAACATTTGTTTTTAAAGATAGTTTGGGTGTTAATTCACCTGTATCAATAGTCCATTCTTTACCAATCACAATTATTTTTTTCGGTCTGGAGTAGTTTGTGAATCGTTTCGTTCGCTTAGTAATTTCTTCTTCAAACATTGCTTTTACTTCAGGCAACTGACTTAATGCTTCATTTGATTCATATTTAAGTCCGCGTTTAGTCGCCCACTCTGTTAAAGCTTCATACTCAGGATTAACAAGTGCTAAAATATACTTTTCATTATCACCAACAACAAGTGACTGACCAATATAAGGACTTTCATTAATCGCACTTTCAATCGGTGCCGGTGCAACGTTCATACCTGTTGATAACACAAGAAGACGCTTTTTACGATCAAGAATTCGTAAATAGCCATGTTCATCAAAATCACCAATATCACCAGTTTTAAACCAACCATCTTCCGTAAAGGATTTATTCGTTTCTTCTTCATCTCGATAATATCCTTGCGTGACACTCGGTCCTTTTACTAGTACTTCACCATCTTCAGCAATTGTGACATCAGTATGGGGTAAGACACGTCCTACTGTCCCAATTCTTGCTTCTAGCATCGGATTGGTAGATACGATGGGAGATGTTTCCGTTAGTCCATAACCTTCCAATATTGGCACATTTAATGACCAGAAGAATTTAGCTATTTCAGGGTTTAATGTCCCGCCACCAGATACCATTGTTTTTATATTTCCACCCAATTCTTCTTGAATTGTTTGATATACTAATTTATCGGCACGTTTCCATTTTTTATATAAACTTTTTGGTAAATAGTCTTGTTTAATTAATTCATCAGTGCCTGCTTTTAAGTAATATTGATAACGTTCTTCCCCTACTTTAAGCGCCCAATTAAAGATTTTACGTTTAACGGGTGAGCCTTCATTCATTTTTTTCATAATACTTGCATAAACTTTTTCAAACAGACGTGGTACGCTTGTAACAATATTTGGTTTTACTTCTTTTAAATTTTCAGAAATGGTATGAATACTTTCTGCATAAGCTATTGTCGCACCAGAACTTAGTGGTAAAAAGTGTCCAGCTAAGCGTTCAAAGACGTGTGAGACTGGTAAGTAAGATAATGTCCTATCGGTAGGTCGTAACTCAAAGATCCAAAATAGTGCTCCTTCAAGGTTAGCTAGGATGTTACCATGTGTGAGCATGACTCCTTTTGGATTACCTGTTGTTCCAGATGTGTGGATGATCGTTAATAAATCATCACGTTCAATTTTTTCCCAGTTTTCTTGCCATGATTCATACGGTTGCTCAATACCTAGCGCTTCTATTGCTTCAAAAGACATCACTTCATTTGTTTGTTTAAAGTCTTCACTTGGCAACATAACGACAATTAATTTCATGTCAACGCCAGCTTCGAGCACTTTTTCGTATTGATCATTATCTTGAACGACAATACACGTTGCTTCTGCATTATCGATCATGTATTTTACTTGTTCTGCAGGAATCGTTGGATAAATAGGTACATTTGTTACGTGTAAACTTGCCGCAGCGAAATCTGAAATCGTCCACATTGGTCCACTATGAGCTAAGATAGCCAATTTATCTTGACTTGAAATACCTTTTGCTTTTAAACCTGCTGAGAAGTTTTGAATACGTTCCCATAAACGACGATAGGTCATTTGTGTATAAGTGCCAGATTCTTTCCACATCAAAGCTCTTTGATCTGGATATTTTTCCACAGATTTATAAAGCATTTCAAGAACATTTTGTGCTTTCATCTTCATCCCTCCATGTTACTTAAGTTATTCCTTAAAATGTATTCGCTTACATTGATTGTATCTTAAATATCTATTTTCAACAACTCGTACGTATAAATAAAAAGCGGCTGTTAATCATTTAATATTGAGTAACAGCCGCTTTTTATTAATTATTTTCTTTGCTCATATGTCCAAACATCTTGGCACATATCGGCAAGACTCCTTTTTGCTTCCCAATTTAAATCTTTTGCTGCTTTTGAGGCATTAGCATAAACACTTGCCAAATCGCCATCTCTTCTTTCAACCACTTGATAATTAACATCAACATTATTTACTTCACTAAATTTATTTACTAATTCTAACACACTTGTTCCTTCTCCTGTGCCTAAATTATAAATACTTACACCTTCAGCTTTATTGTATAAAGCTGCAACATGTCCTTCAGCAAGATCCATCACGTGTATATAATCTCGGACACCTGTACCATCTTTAGTTGGGTAATCATCTCCAAAGATTTGTAGTTGCTCAAGTTCTCCTTTAGCAACACGTGTAATATAAGGCATTAGATTATTTGGTATGCCTTTTGGATTTTCACCGATTAAGCCACTTTCATGTGCACCAACAGGATTAAAGTAACGCAGTAGGGTTACTGATAAGCTTTGATTTGCGTGCGCAGTATCTTTAAGGATGCGTTCGCTCATTGCTTTTGTTTCACCATAAGGATTCGTTGTTGGTAATAATTCCATTGTTTCATCGACTGGTGATTTGTTATTGCCATAAACTGTTGCTGATGAACTAAAGACAAATTGCTTCACATTGTATTTTAAACATTTTTCAATTAATGTCATTGTACTTCCGACATTATTTTTATAATAGGCTACTGGTTCTTCAATCGATTCTCCAACTGCTTTATACCCTGCACAGTGAATCACACCATCGATTTGATTATCTATAAAAACTGATTCTAAAGCTTCTGAATTACACACATCTACTTCATAAAAAATCACTTTTTGATTCGTTATTTCTTCAATCTTATGAATCGTTTTAATTTCGCTATTGTACAAGTTGTCTGCAACTATGACTGAATATCCTTTTTGAAGCAGTGACACACATATATGCGATCCTATATATCCGGCACCACCTGTGACTAATATGTTCATTTAACATCCCTCGATTTCTTAACATGAAATCTGTTTTTTTATAAATAAGATTATAATTAATTATAACATACAAGTGGGCTTTTTTTATTATTAATTAAATAAAAAAAGAAGAGACTAAACTCTTCTTTTTTTACATATGTTAAGTATATAAATAAGTCAGAGATTAAACTTTTTTCGTCTTACTTTTTGCTTCTGCTAACATACCTCCACCATCTTTTAAGTATTTTTCAACACCTTCAGCAGCACGATATGCGAATGCTCCGACAGTTGCGGTTTGCTGTGGTATTTTTTGAGGTAAGGCTGAAGCACCAACTACGAATAAGTTCTCCATATCCCAAACTTGTAAGTAATTATTAACTGCTGAGATTTCAGGATCGTCACCCATGATGACACCACCACCTGCTTCTCCACCACTTTGACCAAATTCCCAATCATCAGGAATATCGCTCATCTCTACAATGTCCGCTCCCATTTCTTCCATCACTTCGGCCATTTTATTTCTACCAAAGTCTCTTAATTTCTTCTCATGGTCTGTTAATGTCATTGTGACACGAAGTAGGGGATCATTAAAGCTATCTTTATAGGTTGGATCAAGATCCATATAATTATAAGACCAACCATAGTTTGGCGCTTTAAAATGAGCAGTTAAATTTCGGTTCGCATAATGGAGTGATTTTTCTTTAAATTCTTTACCCCAACGCGGTGTGTCTTTTGGTACTGTATTATAGTTAATCGGGTCTTCACCTCGTAATCTTAGTTCAACAATCCCACCACCGATAAAGTCAAGATCTGTTGTATCTAAGTTATCACTATCTAAATCACTAAAGGTTCCACCAAGAGCACCAGCACCCATTGCTAAGTTGAATTTCTTATTTTCAAAAAAGCCTGTCGCTGTCCCTTTACTTGAACCTGTGAACCCGCCGGCATTTCGACCGATCACACCAGATTTAGTTTTAGGATCATATGGTTCACCTATATCTGAAAGTAACATTAGCTTTGTATTTGATAGTGTATATGCTGCTAAAATCACCACATCAGCTGGTTGTTCGTATTCTTTACCCGATTTCATGTCGACGTACAACACACCTGTTGCCTTACCATTTTCATGAAGGATGCGACGCGTATAAGCGTGTGTTCTTAAATCATAGTTACCAGTTTCTAATGCGGTTGGTATAACAGTAACGAGTGGATCTGATTTTGCTCCAAAGTCACACCCATACATGACACAAAACGCACAATATTGACACGCATTGATAGTTTGTCCGTCTGGGTTTTCATATTGTTGAGATAGATTGGCAGACGGAATTTGGAATGGATGATAGCCTAATTTCTTTGCCGCATCTTTAAACAATTTAATTGCTGGTGTTTCTTTCATCGGTGGCGTTGGATAAGGTGAGCTGCGTGGAGCTCCAAGTGGATCTTCTTCACCTGAGGTTCCTGCCATTTTTTCAAATTTATCATAGTATGGTTCAATTTCATCGTACGTAATACCCCAGTCTTGTAAGAACATATCTTTCGGTATTTTATCTTCACCGTATTTTTCAATCGTTTTAGAACGCACTTCAAAGTCGAAGGCTGTCGCTCTGTGTGTCACCCCTGACCAATGCGAACCACTTCCACCAACATTACTTCCTTCGTAGTTATCTGATTGTGTTCTTAAAGGAATCGCTTCTTCATCTTCATTTCTACGTCCTGTAATTGTTTGGACAGAGTTATCTTCCATCATTCCATATCTAGAATCATAACGGAGTGAATCTTTAGCTCCAACAAAATCGCTTATCTCTTGATCTTTTCCACGTTCAAGCCCAACAACTTTGTAGCCTGCTTTTGTTAATTCAGCAGCTGTAATCCCACCTGCCCAACCAGCTCCAACAATGACAACATCTACTTTATCTAATTTTTCAGCCATAATTATGCCTCCTTTTTGATATATTTATTTTACGGTTGATAATCTGTTAGACTGATTGGATCAAGTACTTGAAATTCTTCTGAGTCGATTAAGTCTGTATAACTTGCTCTTGCACCTGGATACTCTCTCATTTTCCAACCTTCCATATTTTTATTACCACCATACAATGGATCGGCATAAGCACCCTCAATTGTCATTTGGACGAGTAAGTCAAAGAATGTTTTAGAACTTACGCCATTTAATTTAATTTTTTCATCATCGATATCTTGTAAAATCTCATCTTGTTGTTCACCTTCAAGGTCTTTAAATTTCTGATTGTGACGTTTATTACTTTCTGCATCAATCGTGCGTAATCCTGTTAAAAAGACATCCCCTCGGGTCATTAATGTTTGATAGGTATTGACATCTTCTTTCGGCTCACGCCCTGGTGGTTTAGTATAATCATTACGATTTGAACCAAAAGCGCCTGCTAGTTGTTTATCAATAAAGTAAGGCACACCTAAACCTATCGCACCGGGTCCATTATCATCCTCAGGATAGATACGTTCTGTTGCTTGTTCTAAGACGACAAAATCAGAGTGTCTTGTGAAAAACATACGCGCTTCTGTTGGTTGAGAAGCTTTAGAACCATCATCTCCAGATTTTGAATCATCACCTTGTTGGTTAACTAATAATCCACCTAAAAGTGATCCACCAGCGACACCGCCAATGACGAGTCCTGTGTTTTTTAAAAAGCGACGACGCGTTGGATCCATACCTTGTTCTGATGATTTATTATCTTTTTGATCAGCCATTTTTTTCACCTCTTAGTATATTTTTATAAGTTAGCTTGTAAAAATATCTGAAGTAGTCGTCCCTCCCTTTATTTTATGTAAACGTTGTCATTTAACTGTAACAATAAATGTGCCATTTGTAAATGTATTATCAGAATATTGCGATACCAATGACAAAAAAGCAACACACGAAGTGTTGCTTTCATTTTAATGACATTATGATTTGACATGTAAGCATCTCATCTTTAACTACCATATCAGTTACTTTGTTTCATCTTGATAACATGCTTTAATAAATTTTTTACGTGAAAATGCACCAAATGTAATTGATTCTAAAACTACTTGACGTGGGAAGATAATTTTAACGATTTCTTCATCAGTAAATCCTTCCTGATGCATTTCTGTTGCTGCTTTTCTCATGCGTTTTAAGTAAGCTATTTTTTCTTTAATTTTCTCTCGACCATCCGTGACAACACCTTCATGTGCACAAAAAATCGTTTCAAAGTCGAGTGTTAATATTTTTTCAAGTGACTCAATATATTGTTGAACTGATTCAGACCGGTGAGCCACTTTTGGATTAGCTGTAATATACAAATCTCCCGTAAATAGCCACTTTTTATGCGGTTCATATAAGACAACATGATCATCTGTATGTCCTGGTGTGTATATCGGGATAAATTCATAACGTTCGGTTGTTAATTTTTCAGGGTAAATCACAGATTCAAATTGACCAGCTAATTTACGTCCGAAGCGGTACATCCATGGTAAATGCTTTTGTTTTTTTATATGTGGTAATGTGTTTTCATGTGTATAAATATCAACGTCTTTATGACGAGACAACCAACCTGCCATCCCCATATGATCAACATGATGATGGGTAATTGCGACTTGTTTAATTGGTAATTTTTCAAATTCAGCTGCAACTTTTGATTTTCTAAATCTTGGACCTGTATCAATCAACAAGCCATCGACATAATAAATATATATGACAAAGTCTTGATAAAATGGCAAGAGAGGAAAAGTGATAATTTTTATTTCCTCATGATTATATATTTCCATATTGACTAGACAACTCCTAATTAAAAAACATCTATGTGAGTTCTACTGTTCAACCCACATAGATGAGCTTATTCTGCGTGTTTTTTCTTACGGAATTTTTTCGTTAAATCATCAAAGAATGTATAAACAACTGGAATAAGTAATAATGTAAATATACTTGAGATACTTAGTCCAAATATAATTGTAATCGCCAATGGTTGTTGCATTTCTGAACCTTCACCTAATGCAAGTCCTAGTGGCACCATTGCAAGTACTGTTGTTAATGTCGTCATTAAGATTGGTCGCATACGGCTGCGTCCCGCTTCTAAAATAGCATCATAACGGTCCATACCACGATCTCTTAATATATTAATATAGTCGACTAACACAATTGAGTTATTAACCACAATTCCGGCAAGCATTATAATCCCGATAAATGCAGGGATACTAAATGATAAACCAGTAACTAGTAGTCCACCGACAACTCCAATCACTGTTGCTGGCATCGAGAACATTATAATGAATGGGAATAAAAAGTTCTCAAACTGAATCGCCATAACTGCGTAAACTAAAAAGATTGAAAAAACTAACGCTAGTGTTAAATCTGCAAATGATTCAGCCATATCTTCAGCTTGACCACCAATATTTGCCGAATATCCTTCTGGAAATGCGTAATCATCTAAATAAGTCTCAATATCTGCAACAACACCACCTAAGTCACGTTCAGATATTTCACTTGTCACTGTTGTTTGTGCTTGTTGGTTTTGTCTTGTTAACGAGACTGGTCCAAGAACTTCTTTAAATTCAGCTAATTCTTCTAAAGGTGGTTTTAAACCAATAACAGTTTGAATTTTCATATCTTTTAATTGAGCAATTGTTTGCTTATTTTCTTTTGGATAAGTTAGTGTAACATCAATTTCTTTACCTTCTTCTCTAAAGACAGTTGCTGTTTGTCCGATGAATTGACTCTCAATTTGCTGAGTAATTTGCGGTGCAGTTAATCCATATAGCGCCGCTCTTTCTTCATCAATTGTTAACTTCATTTGTGGTACAGCTTCTTCCGCACCAGATTTAGGGTTAAACACACCATCAATATCTGAAATGCCCTCTTTAATATCGTTTGAAAGGTCTCTTAAAACACTATGTTCTGGTCCAGTCAGTTCAATTTGAATCGGTTCACCCATACCAAGACCCGCTTCAATTTCGCTAACAGTAATCTCTGCACCAACAATTGATGCAAGTTTTTCATCTAATTCACTAACAAACTGACTTGTTGTTAATTCACGCTCGCTTGGTGAGACGAGTTCAATTGTAAAGGTCGCTTCATTACTTCCAGACTGGCCACCGCCACCAATCGCGTCAGCTGCACCTATTGTGACAAAACTAACCCGAATCATATCATCGTATTTATTTAATTCTTTTGTGACTTCATTTGCTATTTCTTCTGTATGTTCAAGTGAACTACTTAAGCGTGTTTCAACTTTTACTTCTAATTGACCTTGATCACCTGCTGGAATAAATTCAGCACCGATAAACGGTGTCGCAAGTATACTTAGAACAATTAAAAGTAATGTCGCAAAAACAGATGTTTTACGGAATTTTAAAATTTTCTTTAAAATCGTTTGATAAAAGTTTGTTAATTTCTCTAATAAGGTATCAAACCAATAACGACGCCCATCATCAATTGCTTTTGAGAGTAATTGAGACGATAGCATTGGCACTAACGTCACCGCCACAACTAATGAAGCAAGTAGTGAAAATGAAACTGTTAATGCTAGTGGCGTGAATATATCTGATGCGATTCCTTCAACGTAAACAATCGGTAAGAATACAACTAAAGTTGTCGTTGTTGAAGCAATAACTGCAGGTGCTAATTCACTCGCACCTTTAATCGCTGAATCGACTAGGTTGTAACCTTTTTGTCGATAGGAATAGATATTTTCTAAAATAACAATCGAACTATCGACCATCATTCCAAGTCCTAAAGCAAGACCACCTAATGTAAGCACATTAAGTGTTTCACCTGTAAAGTACATGAGTGAGAAGGTTGAAACAACGGCAATTGGGATCGATAACGCAATAACAATCGTTGCTCTAATACTCTTTAAGAATAAGAGTAAGATAAAGACAGAAATAACGCCCCCAATTAAAATATTCATAATAACTGAATCAACAGATTCTTCGATGAATTCTGATGTATCAATAACAACACTTAACTCGGCACCAGACGGTAAATCTTTATTTAAATCATCTAAACTCGTCTTAATCGCTCGAGCGACATCAACGGTATTTGCATCAGAGTTTTTTAAAATCGATAAAACAATTGATGGTTCGCCATTTACAAGTGTTTTACTACTTTCTTTTTTAAAGGTATCGTTTACTTCAGCTACATCTTCTAGATATAATTGTTTCCCATCTTGCGTTTGAATAATCGTTCGGTTCAGATCATCAAGCGACTCATATTCTCCAGATACTCGCACTTGGAGATCTTGATCGCCCTTTTCAATTGTTCCGACTGAGGACGATTGATTTGAAGCTTGTAAGGCTTGTACGACATCTTCAGAACTAATACCTTCTGTATTTAAAGCTGCCTCATCAAAAGTTAACTGGATTTCGCGTTCTTTTCCACCTTCTACTGTGACTGAGGCAACGCCTTCTTGTCTTTCAAAGTAAGGAACGACTTCTGTTTCAGCAAGATTTGTTAAAACGTCTGGATTACTTCCAGTTAAACCAACCCACATAACCGGTAATTGGTCTGGACTAAATCTGAGAATTCTTGAATCTCCTGCACGTTCAGGTAGAGCGCCAGAAACTTGATCAACTTTCTCTCTAACATCGAGTAAGGCTTGATCAAGATCTGTGCCATTTTTAAACATCATAATTACAAGCGATGAATTAGCTTGTGATTGTGATTGAATCATTTCAATCCCTTCTACAGAACTAATCGCTGATTCGAGCGGTTTTGAAATACTTGATTCAATTTCTTCTGGTGCTGCATCTTGATAAGACGTTGCAACTACAGCAATTGGTAAATCTATTTCTGGAAATAAATCTACCGCTAAACTACGCACAGAAACAACACCAAGTGCAATAATTGCAAGGACAATCATGATGACTCCGACAGGTCTTTTAACGGATAGACGGATTAAATTCACGATTCATTACCATCCTTTTCGTCTTCTTTATCTTGTTTATCTTTTGTTTCTTTTTTATCTTCTTTCTTGTCTTTATCTTTTTCATTTTTTACATCGACATTAATATTATTTGATAAGAGGGTTTGACCTTTAATGACAACTTTATTTCCTTTTTTAAGTTCGCCTTTAACAGCAGTTTTTTCAGTTTGTGTTTCTAAAATATCTACTTTCACCTTTTTAGCACGTGAATCTTTAATAATATACACATAACTTTCTTCCTCTGTCGTAATTACTGCTTCAGACGGAACAATTAACTTATCTTTTTGTAATGTTTTTTCTAATGTTACTTCTGCCGCTTCACCTGGATTAATTTTTCCATTTTCATTATCTACACTAATATCTAAGACATATTCACCATTTTCATTTGGTAAGGGATCAATTGCTAATACTTTTCCTGTATAAGTCTTATTATCAATTTCGACAGATACTTCTTGATCTTTTTTAAATAATGTCCGAGTTTTTTGTGTCGTTGTGATGCTAACTTTTATTTTATCTAAATTGGCAAGCATCATTAAAGGGGCTTCACTTGAAACAAAAGTCCCTGTTTCTTGCGAGAGACTTGCTACTGTTCCTTTACTAGGTGCTTCAATTGTTTCTTCAACAATTTCATCTTCAGCCGGTTGTTCTGGCTGTTCTGGTTGCGCTGGTTGCTCTGGTTGTTGTTGTTCTGATTGCGCTGGATTTTGCGAAGCTTTATTACCCGCTGCATCACTTGCTGATGCTTCTCCAGGCATTTCAGCTGGTTGCGCTGGAGGTTGTTCAATTGGTTGAGGTTGGGCAGGAACGGTTGATTCAATTACTGCCAAAGGATCTCCTTTTTTTACATTATCACCATTTGATACTTCTAGTTTTATTAACTCACCTGGTTGACTGACAATGACAGGTGTTTGTTTAATTGGTTGTGTTTGTCCAAATAATACTTTTTCAGCTATTAAATCTTCTTGTTTAATATCAGCAGTTTCAACAGGAATAACAGTATGTTTTGTTTCTTTTTCTGTTTCTTCTTCTGAATCACCACAAGCGCTTAATATTACAAGAAAGCTCATAAATAGCAATAACATTATTCTTTTTTTCATGCGATTAAATCCTCCCATTTACTGCTTAATATATATCTAACTCATATTTTACACGCGATTGCTCAGTTTACAAGCAAATCTCATCAAAATTGCTGAGATTATTTGGAAGATTCATTCAAATATGTCAAAAGTATTAAATTTTGCTTACGTAGAAGGAAATATACCTGAGATACCCATCTGCTAAATCACAGAAAAAGCTTGTACTATAATCATATGTGAATCAAATTTAGTTAAAATAAAAAACTACGATTGAATTCAATCGTAGTTTTATGATTATTTATTTAATTGCAAAAGTAATTTCGGCTGTACATGCTACTTCACCGTTTACTTTAGCAATACCTTTACCCTTACCAATTGGTCCCTTCATGCGCATAATTTCAACTTCTAACTCAAGTTGGTCACCTGGGACAACTTCTCTTTTAAAGCGGCATTTATCAACACCTGCTAAAAAACCAATTTTACCTTTATTCTCTTCCATATCAAGCACTGCAATGGCACCAACTTGCGCAAGTGCTTCTAATATTAAAACACCTGGCATAACTGGATGTGTTGGGAAGTGTCCTTGGAAAAATGGTTCATTAATTGTGACATTTTTAATTCCAACAACGCGCTTACCTTCTTCTTTTTCAGTTACTTTATCAACTAATAAAAATGGGTATCTATGTGGAATAATCTCTTTAATTGCTTGAGCATCTAACATGTTATCCCTCCTTTTATATCGGTTTTATTTATTCTCTAATGAAATCTAATATATGTAGCCAAGTGGATGGTTTTAACGCATCTAATTTACTACCATCACCCATAATTGCATAACCAAAGATCAAACCTGCAATTATACTAAAAAGTAATAAACCTAGGAAGAAGACAACCTTCACCCAAAGACGCACTTTAAATTCACCTTTAAAATAACCTTCAAAAAACAATTTAATTTTCGTTATAAATGTTTCGGATTTATCAGATTGCTTCGTTTCCACACTCTTTCACCTAATTCTCTAAAATAACTTGTGATTTAATTATATCCTTATTTCATACGAGCTAATAAAATACCAGTTCCTTTAACTACACAATTAAGTGGGTCATCTGCAACAGTTACGGAAACATTTAGTTCCTCTGTTAATAGCATATCTAGTCCATGAATTAAGGCTCCACCACCTGTTAATACAATCCCATGCTCAATTATATCTGCTGATAATTCAGGTGAGGTTCTTTCTAGAACTGATTTTGTAGCATGAATAATTAAAGCTATTGACTCTTTTAAAGCTTCTTGAATTTCTTGTGAATGTAAAGTTATTGTTTGAGGTTGACCGTCGACCATACCACGTCCGCGAATAGTAAGTTCATCATCACGTGAGCCTTCATAGACGGTTGCAATTTTCATTTTAATTTCTTCTGCTGTCTTGGAACCTATTAATAACTGATACTTCTTTTTAACATACTGTAAAATTGCTTCGCTAAAGGCATTACCACCTGTTTTAATTGATTCAGCTGTAACAATTTCTCCCATTGACATAACAGCAATATCAGTTGTTCCTCCACCTATATCAATGACCATCTTGCCACTTGGTTGAAATATATTAAGGCCTGCACCTATTGCTGCAACTTTAGGTTCTTCTTCAATATAGACTTCTTTTGCACCAGCTTTTTCAGCTGATTGTCTAATTGCTTTTTTCTCTACTTGGGTAATGTTTGTCGGACAGCTAATAAGCATACGTGGTTTAGATAAAAATCCTTTGATACCGATTTTATCAATAAAATGTCTTAACATCGCTTCAGTTACTTCAAAATCAGCAATGACACCGTCTTTTATCGGATATATTACTTCAACATCTCCAGGATTTCCTCCGATTGACATATAATCTTCGGTACCAACGGCAAGCAGCTTTTTATTTACTTTATCAATGACAACAACTGCTGGTTCGTTTAAAACGATACCTTTTCCCTTAACATGAATGAGTATATTTGTTGTCCCGAGGTCAATTCCTAAATCTTTTGATAACATAGATATCCTCCTAAACATTTGCAGGTATTCATTTTAATTTTATAAAGCCGAATAAAGGAATTATTCGGCTTGTAAAGTCATAACATATAAGTTTATTTTAATGATTCAGTTGCTTGCTTAACTTGAGTTTGATCAGAAATACGTTCTATATCTGCACCTAAGTTTTTAAGTTTACCTGCAAAGTCAACATAACCACGGTCTAAATGCTTAAGTTCTGTTACTTCTGTCTGACCGTCTGCAATCAGACCTGCTAAGATAAGTGCTGCTGCAGCACGTAAATCAGTTGCTGAAACTTTAGCACCTTGAAGATTACTCAGTCCTTCAACAATTACACTACGTCCCTCAATTTTCATATCTGCATTCATTCTACGGAATTCTTCAACGTGCATGAAACGATTTTCAAAAACAGTTTCAGTTAAAACACTTGTACCTTCTGCTTTGATCATAGCAACCATTATTTGTGATTGCATATCTGTTGGAAAACCTGGATGTGGTAATGTTTTAATATCTGTTGCTGTTAAATGTTCAGGTCCAATCACACGAATATCTTCGCCTTCATCCTTTATTTCGACACCCATTTCTCTTAATTTAGCAATGAGCGGACTTAAATGTTCACTTAAAACATTTTGAATGAGAACATTTCCTTGTGTTACTGCTGCAGCTACCATAAATGTACCTGCTTCAACACGATCTGGGATAATACGGTGATCTGTTCCTGTTAATTTTTCTACACCTTTAATTATTAACTTTTCAGTACCTGCACCTTTTATATTAGCTCCCATTTTATTTAAGTAGTTAGCTAAATCCACAATTTCAGGTTCTTTCGCAACATTTTCTAAAACAGTTGTACCTTCAGCGAGTGTCGCAGCCATCATTAAATTTTCCGTTGCACCAACACTTGGCATATCTAAGTACACTTTTGCACCTTGAAGACGCCCGTTTGAAGAAACTTCAATGAAACCATTTCCAATATTAATTTCAGCACCCATTGCTTCAAAGCCTTTTAAATGAAGGTCAATCGGACGTGATCCAATTGCACAACCTCCTGGCATAGCAACTTTTGCATGACCGAAACGTGCAAGTAATGGTCCAATAACTAAAACTGATGCTCGCATTTTACTGACAAATTCAAATGGCGCTTCTGTTGTTAATTCTTTTGCTGCATCAACAGTTACTTGATTATTATCAAATTCAACTTCAGCATTTAGATTACGTAATACCTCATTAATCGTATACACATCGTCAAGTGTTGGGACATGTGATAAGACGCTTTTCCCTTCACTTGCTATTAAACTAGCTGCCAAAATTGGTAAAACTGAGTTTTTAGCACCTTCAATTTTAACCGTACCTTCTAAAGCTTTTCCACCCTTTACAATGATTGTATCCATCGTTTGTCTCCTTCATCTACATGTAATCAAAAAGATTATCTATATATTTTATATAATTTTATTTTTAGTTTATATTCTTATTTTTTATAGTCCGAAGTACATTATATCACTTTACATATAGATAAAACAAGTCTGAATCGTGACTTATTCTACAAACTGTGACGGTAAGATGAATTAAAACATCAGGGGGATGTCTAAGGTCCAGCGGATAATATCTAAAACAAAGTTACTAACAATTGACCCGATTGTAATCGTTAGAAAAATAATTAATAATCTTGCTTCTGCGACACGATTTCTTCTAATTAATGGATCAAAATTAACACTTAACATAAGTCGCCAAGTCATTGCAATAAAAAATATATGTGAAACAATTCCAATCACACTCATTGTCCCAATTGAAATCATATACATCCTCCTTATTTATGAATATAAAAAAAGCTCATTAAGAATATTCTCTTATGAGCTTTTTAAACTATTATTTATTTTGACCTAATTTACCAACGCGAATTCTGTTCATGGCACGCATAAGTGCAAGTTCTGCTCTTTCTCTATCGATACCTTCTTGTTCTTCAAGAAGTTTTTCTGCACGCAGTCTCGCTTCTTCTGCTCTAGCAATATCAATATCAGCAGCAAGTTCTGCTGAAGGAGCTAGGATAGATACTTCATCAGGACGTACTTCTAAGAATCCACCGTTTACGACAACGATTTCTTCTGTATTATCACGCTTTAATCGAACCGAATCAATCACAAGTGGCGCAACAATTGGAATATGTCCAGGTAAAATACCGAGTTCTCCACTTTCAGCTTTACAATTAACCATTTCAAAATCGCCTGTTATAACTGGACCATCTGGCGTTACAACACTTACCTTTAGTGTATTCATAGCGAAACACCTCCTAAAACTTAAAAAGCTTCTGGTTATTTTTAAAGAAAAAGGTAAGGCTAACCCTTACCTTTTGGATGTTTAATGAATATTTTTAATTATTTTTTAGTCTTTTCGACTACTTCTTCAATACGTCCAACTAAACGGAATGCATCTTCAGGTAAATGGTCATATTTACCTGCTAAAATATCAGCAAATCCATTAACAGTTTCCTGAATTGGTACGTATGATCCTGGCTCACCAGTAAATACTTCTGCAACGTGGAAGTTTTGTGATAAGAAGAACTGAACGCGACGTGCACGGTTAACAGTTTGTTTATCTTCATCACTTAGCTCATCCATACCTAGAATTGCAATGATATCTTGTAATTCACGGTAACGCTGTAGTGTACGCTGTACTTGTGTAGCTACTTCATAATGTTTTTTACCAACAAACTCAGGGTCTAAAGCACGTGATGTTGAAGCAAGTGGGTCTACTGCTGGGTAAATCCCTTGTTCTGATAAACCACGGTCTAGGTTAGTAGTCGCATCTAAGTGAGCGAATGTTGTTGCTGGCGCTGGGTCTGTATAGTCATCCGCCGGAACATAAATCGCTTGAATTGATGTAACTGAACCTTTATTTGTTGATGTAATACGCTCTTGTAATTGTCCCATTTCAGTTGCAAGTGTCGGCTGGTAACCAACTGCTGATGGCATACGGCCAAGTAGAGCTGATACCTCAGAACCTGCTTGTGTGAAACGGTAAATGTTATCGATGAATAATAGAACGTCTTGTCCTTGTTCATCACGGAAGTGTTCTGCCATTGTAAGTCCTGTTAAAGCAACACGTAAACGAGCACCTGGAGGTTCGTTCATTTGACCGAATACCATCGCTGTTTTTTCTAATACGCCTGAATCCTTCATTTCGAAGTATAAGTCGTTACCTTCACGTGTACGTTCTCCAACACCAGCAAATACAGAAATACCACCATGCTCAAGTGCGATGTTGTTAATCAGTTCTTGGATAAGTACAGTTTTACCTACACCCGCACCACCGAATAAACCGATTTTACCACCTTTAATATAAGGAGCTAGTAAGTCTACTACTTTAATACCTGTTTCTAATACTTCTGTTTCAGTTGATAACTCTTCAAATTCTGGTGCTTTACGGTGAATAGGATCAAACTGAGTACCTTCAGCAACGTCTCCACCAAGGTCAATCGTTTCTCCTAATACGTTAAACACACGACCTAAAGTCGCATCACCTACTGGAACAGAAATCGGATTACCTGTTGCATTAACTTCCATACCACGGTTAATTCCATCAGTTGATGACATACCGATTGTACGGACAACGTTATCACCTAAATGAAGTGCTACTTCTAAAGTTAAGCTTCTTGCTTCTGTTTGTTCTGTTGCTGGGATTTCAATAATTACTGCATCATAAATACCAGGGAGATTTCCGTCTGCAAACTTAACGTCTACAACCGGTCCCATTATTTGTGTTACTACACCTTTTGTCAATCGATTTCCCTCCTAACTTCTTTCCTGTTTAAATTTATTCAAGCGCTGCTACTCCACCAATAATTTCGGTGATTTCTTGAGTAATTGCTGCCTGGCGTGCTCTGTTATACGAAAGTGTTAGATCATCAATGATGTCATTCGCATTATCTGTTGCACTATTCATAGCGGTCATTCTTGCTGCGTGCTCACTTGCTTTTGCATCAAGAATTGCACCGTAAATTAAACTTTCAGCATATTGCGGAAGAAGTACTTCTAAAATTGCGCCTTCATCCGGTTCATATTCATAACTACTCGTTGCTTTTCCATCTGCTTCGATACTTAATGGTACTAATGTGTTTTCAGTCACAATGTGAGAAATTGCACTTTCGTACTTATTATATAAAATAACAAGTTCATCAATTTCTTCATTTTCATACATATTAATTCCGTAAGCAGCTAAAGCACGAATATCAGCATATTTAGGTTGATCTGCAAGACCAATAATATCTTTTGCCATTGGAAGGTTATTTTTCTGACAATATTCAGATGCTAAACGACCAATTGCTAAAATTGTAAATTCATCCTTAGATGTATGTCTCTTTGTTATAATTTCATTAAGACGACGTAAAATATTACTATTATACGGACCTGCTAAACCACTATCAGCTGTAACAACAATATATGCTGTCTTTTTTACTTCACGACGTTCCAGCATCGGGTGGGATACGTCAGAATTACTACTTGCAATGTTTGCAACAACTTCTTGAATCTTTTCACTGTAAGGTGCATATTTCTTAGCATTCTGTTCAGCGCGAGTCATTTTAGAAGCTGAAACAAGTTCCATCGCACTCGTAATTTGTTTAGTTTTTGTTGTGGAACCTATTCTATCTTTAATGTCTTTTAGTGATGCCAAGCTAATCACCACCTCTCTTAAATAGTTTTCAGATTATCTGACGCTATTTATTGTCTATAATTAATCTTGTTTAGTTGGTAAGAATGTTTTCTTAAATCCTTCAACTGCACCGTTCATTTCTTGTTCATCCGCTAATGCACCTGTTTCGCGAATTGATTTTAGTAACTCTGCAGCATTACTATCTAACCAAACATAAAACTCTTGTTCAAAACGTACAATATCTTCAACTGGGATATCATCTAAGAAACCACGCGTTAAAGCATATAAAGCCATAACTTGTTTTTCAACAACAATTGGTTGGTTCAAGTTTTGTTTTAGAATTTCTACTGTACGCTCACCACGGTTTAGTTTAGCTTGTGTATCTTCATCAAGGTCTGAACCAAACTGTGCGAATGCTTCTAGCTCACGGAATGCCGCTAAGTCTAGACGTAGTGTACCCGCAACTTTTTTCATTGCTTTAATTTGTGCGTCCCCACCAACTCGTGATACTGATAGTCCTGGGTTAATCGCTGGTCTTACTCCTGAGAAGAATAAGTCAGACTGTAAGAAAATTTGTCCGTCTGTAATTGAGATAACGTTTGTTGGAATATAAGCTGAGATATCTCCTGCTTGTGTTTCAACGAATGGTAAAGCAGTAATCGAACCGCCACCTAAGTCATCATTTAATTTTGCTGCACGCTCTAAGAGACGCGAGTGAATGTAGAATACATCCCCTGGGAAAGCTTCACGACCTGGAGGACGACGAAGTAATAACGAAAGCTCACAATACGCTGCTGCTTGTTTAGATAAGTCATCATAAACAACAAGTACGTGTTTACCGTCATACATGAATTCCTCTGCCATTGATATACCTGCATAAGGTGCTAAGTATAATAATGGTGCTGGGTCAGATGCTCCAGCTGTAACTACTGTTGTGTAATCAAGTGCACCGTGACGACGAAGTGTTTCAACTGTTGCACGAACTGTTGAATCTTTTTGTCCGATTGCGACATAGATACATAACATATCTTGGTCAGCTTGGTTAAGAATTGTATCAATAGCTACCGTTGTTTTACCTGTTTGACGGTCACCAATGATTAATTCACGCTGCCCTCTTCCAATTGGTACTAAAGCATCGATTGCTTTAATTCCCGTTTGTAATGGTTCGAATACTGATTTACGAGCCATAACTCCTGGTGCCTCTGCTTCAATTGGACGAGTCTTAGATGTTTCAATAGGTCCTTTACCATCAATTGGTTGACCTAATGGGTTTACTACGCGACCGATCATTTCTTCTCCAACCGGAACTTGCATAATACGACCTGTACGACGAACTTCATCGCCTTCTTTAATTTCAACATATTCACCTAAGATAATGATCCCTACGTTACTTTCTTCTAAGTTTTGTGCCATACCTACAACGCCGTTTTCGAATTCGACTAACTCTCCAGCCATAACATCATCTAGACCGTGAGCACGCGCAATTCCATCTCCAACTGAGATAACTGTTCCGACGTCATTGACTTCAACTTCAGAATCAAAATCTTCAATTTGCTGTTTAATTATTGAACTAATTTCATCAGCTGTAATGCTCATACCATGTCACCCCTACCTTTATTTACTTGCAGTTAATAGTTTTTGCTCAATGCGTTTTAATTTACCACTTAGCGACCCGTCATAAATTGTATTACCAATTCTGATTCTTAAACCACCAAGTAATGATTTATCTACTTTATTTTCAACGATTAACGAATTTTTGTTTAATAATTTTTTAAATGTCGTCTCTACATTTGAAAGTTCTTCAGCGGATAATTCACGTACTGAGTAAACTTCTGCATATGCTAAATCAAATTTATCATTATAAAGCTTCGTAAACTCTTCAATCATTTGTAATATTGCATTAGAACGTCTACGTTCTACCATGATTTTAAGTTCATTTTTAATATAGACATGAACAGATTCAAAAGCAGTATCAATTAATGCTGCCTTTTGTGCAATGGTTGCACTTGGACTAGCTAGTAATGTTGATAGCTTTTCATTTTGTTCAAATACTGATTTAACTACATTAAGTTCTTCGATGAACTGATCTGTTAAATCATGTTCTTCGGCAAGTTGGAATAGTGCATCTGCATAACGTTTTGCAACAATTATTTGACTCATTTCCCTTCGCCTACTTCTTTAATGTAGTCATTAATCAATGCTTCTTGATCTTCTAAATTGATCTCTTTTTCAATTACTTTACTTGCAACAAGTACTGAAAGTGAGGCCACTTTATCTTGAAGTTCTTGTAAAGCTTTTTCTTTTTCATTTTGAATATCTTCTGTCGCAGTTGCTTTAATGCGAGCAGCTTCTTGTCTTGCTGCTTCAATAATATCGGCTTGTTGTTTCTCACCTGCACCTTTAGCATCTGCAATCATTTTTTGTGCTTCTTCTCTTGTTTGGTTTAACTGAGCATTTGCTTCTTTAGCTGCTGCTTCAGCTTCTTTACGGTTTTTCTCCGCAACTTCGATTTCGTTTGCTACAAAGTTTTCACGCTCTTCCATTACGTCCATAAGTGGACCCCAAGCTACTTTCTTTAAAATAGCTAATAGTAATAGGAAGAAAACGATCATCACAATCATATTACCGATGTATAAACCACCGACATCTGCTCCGATTAATAAGAAATCACTGTATAAATGCACAGATTCCACTCCTTTCACTTAAACATTTAGTTGTATCTTAACTCAGTGGAGAGTGCTCACTCTAAGTTGTTTGAATAAAATAATGGCGCAGTTCAGATTAAATAAGACCTACGCCATGTTTATATTACTTTTATTTACATGACAATGAATGCAATTACTACTGCGAAAATCGGGATAGCCTCTACAAGCGCGATACCCATTAACATTGTCACCGTTAAAGGCCCACGCATTTCTGGTTGACGTGCGATACCTTCTACTGTTCTACTTGCAATTAAACCAACCCCAAGACCTGCACCTAGTGCTGCTAAACCTACTGCTATTGCTGCTGCTAATGAATTCATTATAAAATTCCTCCTCTAATTTGTTGTTGCTTTTTTTATATAAATACAATAAGAAAGAAATTCTTTCTTAAAGTGTGTTCCAAAAGTTTAAAAAACGACTTGCTTCATTTTAATGACCGTCGATTGTTTCGTCAACGACCTTATGTGAAAGGTATAACATCGTTAATAGGGTAAAGATAAATGCCTGGATTCCGGCAACGAATAAACTAAATCCTTGCCATGCGAGCATTGGTATAATTGATCCAATAAATCCAAAGATACTAAAGTCTCCAGCTGCATTGAATGACATACCAAGTATTAATGTCGTCAAAATTCCTCCAGCGAAAATGTTACCAAACAAACGTAAACCTAACGTAAGTGTGTTTGTGAACTCCTCAATAATCTTGAATGGGAACATAATCCATATTGGTGCAAAGAATCCTTTTCCATACGCTTTAAATCCGCGTAATTTAATACCATAATAATGTGATAACACAACAACCATCGCTGCTAATGTTAATGTGATGCCGGCATCTGCCGTTGGTGCTGTCCACCATTGCTTATCATCGATGATGACAGTTGTTACCATACCTAGTACGTTACTGACTAAAATAAACATAATTAAAGTTAATCCTAGTGGTAGGAACGCACGTCCCGTTTTCCAATCCATCGTATCTGTGACAAGTCCTTTTACAAATTCAACGACCCATTCCATGAAGTTTTGAACGCCGGTTGGTTTCATCTGTAAGTTTCGGCTACCCCAAATCCCGATAAGTAAGACAACAATCGATGTAATGATTACCATCATGACGATTGATAGGTCAAAAGATAACCAAGATATACCGAATACGTTCTCGACAATTGGTGCTGTTGGTCCATCCTTCATTCTTTCACCCCTCTTTCAACGTTACAGTTTTCTTTGAAACAAAATAAGATCGATCATCATAACTGGATAAAGTAAGACAAATCCAATTAGATAAGCTATCAGATTAAAATACATATCGAACTTAATAGCAATCATTGCTCCTAAGATAACTGCTGCAAATCGTGATATCATCCCTAGTCCTTGACGTTTGCTATCTGAGTCCATAATTGTTTCAGAAAACAAACTAATTTTTTTCTGTAAGAACCAGACATTATAAAATCCTATCAATATACCAAGTAAAAGTCCATAAAAAACCGGCTGATATTTGGTAAATGTACTAATGCCTGCAGCCATTAAAAATAATGCTATTAAAAATAACATCCATTTTCTTTGGCGCTTAAAAATTACTTTGTAGCTAGACATAGGGCACTCACTTTCTCGGCAGTTTAAGATATATCGCTTATGTAAATTCTAATCCTTCGCCTCCACACAAACCTTAGTAAGTGTAGTTTTCAAACCTTTTACTTTGTTAAATAACCATAGAAAACGCATTATAAAGTAATAACTCCACGTTGAATTCTACAATAGCAAATAACCAATGTCAATTTTATATATTAAGATTTTTTTGCATTTCTATAGTTTTTAAAATAAAAGTCGTGTGAAGTCTCTTAATCATTGTATAGTATTTAGCATAAATTATAAGTGACATTTTTATGAACATTTTATTTCTTTATGAGATTTTCTGCTAAATTAATATTCTTTAAATAAATTTAAAAATGCTGCCTTTTAGATGATGAACTAATTAACATAGTCATCATCTAAAAGGCAGCATTCCAGTTCTATTTATTTTTCATCGTCATCGTTGAAGTTAGGTATTGTCTTTTCATTATAGTGTGTGCGAGAAGTCATACCACCTTCGGCAATCATTTCAGAGATTTCTTCAGATCTTGTTTCTTTTTTAGGTTTAGATTTTTTAGGATAATCATAATACTCATAAGCACCTAAGCCACCTTCACCAATCATTTTAGAAATTTCTTTTGTACGCATTTCTTTTTTCTTGTCGATGTCGATTCTTAAATTCTTACGTTCTTCAGTCATTTTATCCACTCCCTTCACCTGCTGATTTTATTATACCATGTTTTTCATTTTTTTGTAAGCGCATAAAAATTCCTATATAGTAGAAGGAATTAAATTAAAATATCTCACTTCGTTAAAAGAAGTGAGATACTTATTTTTCTTTATTGTTTAATTGTTACTTTATCTCTTGCTATTTTTGCCGCTTCAACCATCACTTTTAATGCGTCAATTGTTTCTTGTTCATCACGCGTTTTTAAACCGCAATCTGGATTAACCCAAAAATTATCAGGCGTAATTGTTTGTAGGGCACGATCGATATTTTCATTTATTTCTTCAATTGCTGGCACACGTGGACTATGAATATCATACACACCGAGACCAATTTCTTTTTCATAAGTGTTCTCTTCAAATGTACTTACTAATTCCCCGTGACTTCGAGATGTCTCAATTGAAATCACATCAGCATCCAATGCGTCAATGCTTTCGAAGATATCTTCAAAATTCGAATAACACATATGAGTATGAATTTGTGTCTCTGCCTGAACTGAAGCTGTTGCTAATCTAAATGCATAAGCAGCAGAGGTTAAATAATCATCCCATTTTGCCGTATCTAAAGGTAAACCTTCTCTTAATGCTGGTTCATCTACTTGGATAATTTTAATACCTGCAGATTCTAATGCTTCTACTTCTTTACGTAAAGCAAGCGCAATTTGTTTCATAATCTCTGTTCGTGGCGTTGCGTCATGGACAAATGACCAATTTAAAATCGTAACAGGACCTGTTAACATTCCTTTAACATGACGGTCTGTTAGGGATTGTGCATAAACACTTTCTTTAACTGTAATCGGTTCTGACCAATCAACATCACCAAAAATAAGTGGTGGTTTTACACAACGTGAACCATATGATTGCACCCAGCCATATTCAGTTACTAAAAATCCATTAAACTTTTCTCCAAAATATTCAACCATGTCATTTCTTTCAAATTCTCCATGAACTAAGACATCTAAGTCTAGGTCTTCTTGAATCTTAATCCATTTTGCGATTTGTTCTTTAACAAACTCATCATAAGCTTCATTAGTTATGTCACCACGACGCCATTTAGAACGCGTTTGTTTAACCTCTTTTGTTTGTGGTAAGCTTCCAATTGTTGTTGTTGGTAGTACCGGTAAACCAAGTGCATCTTTTTGACGTGCTAAGCGTTCTTTAAAACCAACATCACGCTGTGCATCTTCTTCGGTTAATTTACTTATTTCAACGGCAACAGAATCGTTTGATCGATATTTTTCTTTTAATGCTTCCAGCGCTTTGGTTGAGTCAGTGATTTCTTCTTGGTCAATTGATTTTTCATGGTTGGCTACTTGTGTTAAAAGATTAATCTCTGTTAATTTTTCATCTGCAAATGATAAACCACCTAAAATAACTGGATCAATTTTTGTTTCAAGCTTTTTCGTTACAGGCACGTGTAAGAGTGATGAAGATGGTTGAATAATAAGTTGATCATCTTTAACGTATGTACGTAATTGATCAATTAATTTTGATTTCTCTTGTAAATCTGCACGCCAGACATTTCTTCCATCAATGACACCTGCGGCTAAATATTTGTCTTCAGGAAAGCCGTACTTTTGAAGTAATTCAAGTGATTCACCATGAATAAAATCAAGTCCTAATGCAGCTACTGGTAGTTTAGATAGACGTTCATAGTGGAATAAACGTTCAAAGTAAGTTTGAAAAATCACTTTAATTTCTGGCACTTCTTTAGCTATTGTTTGATACACATTCTCAGCTATCGTAACAAGCTCTTCACTCACATTTGTTGAAAAAATCGGTTCATCAATTTGAACCCATGTTGCTCCTGCTTCAGCTAACTCTTTAAGAATTTGAACATATAAAGGTGTGAATTGGTTAATAATTTCGCTTAATTCATCCTTCTGATAACCTTTTGCTAAACTAACATAAGTGATTGGACCTACTAGAACAGGTTTTCCATTTATACCTAACTTGTCTTTGGCTTCATTATAATATTTTAATGCACGATTTATTTTTAATTCTGGTTGTTGTTCGTTTAACTCCGGCACAATATAATGATAATTTGTATTAAACCACTTTGTCATCTCTGAAGCAATGACATCATCACTCCCACGAACAAGTTGATAATAGGTATTAATATCAACTTCCCCACCTTTATAATCGTACCTTTTTGGAATAATTCCAAAGCTAGCTGATGTATCTAAAATATGGTCATATAATGAAAAGTCACCTACTGGAATTAAATCAATACCTAATTGTTGTTGTTTCTTTAGATTATCTAAACGAATAGCTGTTGTTTTTTCAAGTAATTCTGATTCTGTTATATCACCTTTCCAAAAGCTTTCTAATGCACGCTTCCATTCACGTTTTTCACCAATTCTTGGGTACCCTAAATTTGAACTTTTAATGTTTGTCATATTAATAACTCCTCCTTGTTTGTGTGTAAATCAAATTGTTTAATTGCTTCTATTAATTTAATAATCATGCCATAACGCATAAATGGCGTAATTAAGTAAATCCCATTAAAGTGTTTTGCAGCTGTTTCAACTAACTCACGTGATATTTCTAAACTAACTTTTTCTGCTTTTTCTCGGTCACTACCTGCAGATTTCATTCTTTCTCTTACATCATCTGTTAAAGTAATTCCTGGCACTTCATTGTGTAAAAACTCTGCATTTTTTGTCGATGTAATCGGCATAATGCCAATGAAGATAGGAATATCTAGATGTTTTGTTGCTTCTTTTAATTCAAGTATTTTTTCTTTAGAGTAGATTGGTTGAGTTAAAACATAATTTGCTCCATGATCAATCTTTTTTTCTAAACGTTTGACTGCTTTATCTAAATGTCGAACATTCGGGTCAAGTGCACAAGCAACACTAAAATTTGTTTTTTCTCTTAATGACTGTCCTGAAAAAGATAATCCAGTATTTCCTTTTTGAATAAGTTCAATTAATTTAAATGAATTTACATCAAAAACCGATGTCGCACCTGGAAAGTCGCCAATTTTTGTAGGATCACCCGTAATTGCTAATATCTCTCGCATGCCTAATGTGTGTAAACCTAATAAATGTGATTGCATACCGATTAAATTACGGTCCCGACATGTTAAGTGAACAAGGGGTTCAATATTTAATTTTTGTTTTATAATCGTTGCCATAGCCAAGTTATCAATTCTTGGTGAGGCAAGGGAATTATCAGCAAGGGTTATCGCATCAACATTTGCATCTTTAAGTGCTTTTGCCCCTTCTAAATACTCACTAATATCTAAATGTTTCGGTGCGCCTAATTCAACAATAATTGTTCGTTGTTTCTGAGCTTTTTGAGCTAGTGTTTCTTTACCTTTTTCTGGACTTTCTTTTATTTCATAACGAGGAATTTCTTTTACTTCTTTTTTTGTGACAGGCGCTAAACCTTTAACTCCTTTGGCAATGGCTCTAATATGTTCAGGTGTCGTTCCACAACAGCCACCAATTAAACGAACACCTTGCTGACGTAATTCTTTAGCACTTTCTGTAAAATATTCTGGTGCATTTTCATACGTTAATAAACCATCATTATAGGCTGGAAGACTTGCATTAGGGTAAGCTGCTAAATACGTATCTTCATTGATTGGAACAGATTCAAGAGAGGTTACAATTTGCGACGGTCCCATTTGACAGTTAATCCCTGTGACATTAACGCCTAAATTTCTTAATTCTTCAAATGCATCAGCTATAAACAGACCATTTTCTAAAACACCCGGTTCATGTAAAGTAACATTGGCAATAATTGGTAAATCAGTTTCTTCCCGAGCAATTTTTACAACTGAGGTCAATTCTGCAAAGTTATAATAGGTTTCTAGTAAGATACCATCAACACCTTCAAGCAATAGACAATAAAGTTGTTCTCTAAAGCTACGTTTGACTTCTTCATCGGAAGCAAGTCGCTTATTTGCTCCGTGAATCCCACCAATATTACCTAACACATAAGCCTGATTATTACTTGCTTGCTTTGCCAATCGCACACTTGCTGTATTAATTTTTTTCACTTGTTCCTCTAAACCATAGCGAGCTAATTTAATATAGTTTGCCCCATATGAATTTGTTTGAATCACATTTGCTCCTGCATCCAGATAAGCTTCATGAATTGCTTGGACTTGGTCTGGTTTTGAAAGATTTAACTCTTCAAAACTACGATCAACTCCGTGAACATAAAGCATTGATCCCATAGCACCATCGCCAACTAAGATGTTTTTTTCAATTGCCTTTAAAAAACTCAATTTAACCAACCCTTTCTTTAAGACGGACGAACGCTTGATCAAGATCGTTAATAATATCTGTTGCACTTTCAATACCGACAGAAATACGCAATAAGCGATCTGTTAAACCGTAACTATCTCTAATTTCTTCTGGAATATCCATATGTGTTTGTGTAATTGGGTAAGTAATAAAACTTTCAACACCACCTAAACTTTCGGCAAAACTGATTAGTTTCAATGCTTTTAAAAAATCTTCTACGTCTGCAGCATCTTTAATTTCAAAACTAACCATCCCTGTATTTCCCGGGAAATAAACTTTACTGACTTCTTGTTTAGATTGTAAGTAATCAACAACTTGACGGGCATTTTCTAAATGTTTATCCATTCTTAAAGCGAGTGTTTTTAAGCCACGAATTAAGCTATAGCAATCAACTGGAGATAATGTTGCTCCTATTGAATTATGTAAATAGCTATATTCCTCCGTTAGCTGTTCACCTTTGGTAATAACGAGTCCTGCCAATAAATCATTGTGACCACCTAAATACTTTGTTGCGCTATGAATTACAATATCTGCTCCTGATTCAATTGGCCTAAGGAAATAAGGTGTAAACAAAGTACTATCAACAATGAATAATAAATTATTTACATCTGCTACCTCAGCAATACTTTTCAAATTAGCAACATTCATTAAAGGGTTAGTCGGTGTTTCAATAAAAATAGCTTTTGTTGTAGGTTCAATTAGTTCAGCTATGTCTTTTCTCCCATCCCAATAAGTAAATTTAAAATTGTATTTAGCTTTAAAATTTTCAAACAATCGGTAAGATCCCCCATAAATATCTCGAGAGATAATAAAATGACTTCCTGTTTTAAATTTAGAGAAAACTAGTTGAATAGCAGCCATTCCTGAACTACAAGCAAATGCTTTATCACCTTTTTCCAATTCAGCTATGTGTTGTTCTAACACATCACGAGTTGGATTGCCTGTGCGAATATAATCATAACCATCAGTTTGACCAATTTCTGTATGACGATAAGCTGTTGACAAATAAATTGGTGTAGCAATTGCTTGATTAGCTTCATTTCTTTCGTTTCCAATTTGAACTAATCTTGTTTCACGGCTAAATTGATTTGACATTTAATTCCTCCTTAATTGATTAAGAAGCACTAAATCACAAAAAGCCTCTTCTTATCCATAAATAAGAAGAGGCTGATAATTGTAGATTTCTCTTCTTATCTGTCAAACATGATAGCTTGCTGGAATTGGCACAGTACTATAATTAAGTCTGTTGCCGAGGCTTCAAAGGGCCAGTCCCTCCACCTCTCTTGATAAGAGTTTTGAATCAATTTATTAAGTTGTGATTAGTAATATACTATGTATCTTTATAATTGTCAAACTATTTTGATAAATTAATTAATATAACTTGGAAAATAATGGATGTAATCCCTTGATAGTTATGCATTTATAAAAAAATAAAATATATTTTAAAAAATCCGAACTCACATGTCTGTAAGTTCGGATGAGTAATTATTTAGAGGTAACCTTTTCTTAATTCAGCAGGGCTTTTAGGATGAATATATCCTGGTCCTACATCATAAACTGTCTTAGCACCTGATTGACCTTCTTCACTTAATCTGTATGCAGCTCGTGCATATGCAACAAGCACACTTGCTGTAAATTCAGGATTACTATCTAATTTTAAACTATATTCAATAATTTGATCGTTTTTATCTGTGCCTGTTTTACCACTATGGATTACAAAACCACCATGTGGCATCTTATTATGATCACGTTGTAATTCTTCTTCTGTAATAAAATGAACTGTCGTATCATATTCATCAAAGTAATTTGGCATTGTTTTTATTGTTTTTTCAACAACTTTAGGATCAGCATCAGCTTCTAAAACGACATAACACTCACGTTTGTGACTACTTGTCTTTGTTAATTCAGGATTATTACCTTGTCTTACTTCATCCATTGCTTCATTTGAGGGTAATGTATATTGAACACCTGCTTTAACACCTTTCACGCGACGAACAGCATCTGAGTGACCTTGACTTAATCCTTTCCCCCAAAACGTGTAGGTATTTCCTTCTTGAAGGACTGCTTCTGCCATAACACGATTAATTGAAAACAGTCCTGGATCCCAACCAACTGAGATAATGTTAACATGACCACTTTCTTTAGATACTTCATTAACTGATTCAAAATACTCAGGAATTAACGCGTGTGTATCATAACTATCTACTGTATTAAATAACCTTGCAAATGCAGGAGTTTGTTCAGGTAAATCAGTTGCTGAACCTCCACATAAAATCATAACATCAATTTCATCAACATAATCTGTTGCTTCATCAATATGTAAACTCTTCACATTTTTATCAACCGTTTCGACTGAACCCCGACGCGAAAATACAGCAACAAGCTCCATATCTGGCTGCTGACTAACCGCAAGTTCAGCACCTCTTCCTAAATTACCGTACCCTAAAATACCTACTTTTATTTTTTCAGACATTTTACTCCTCCTTAAATTAACTACTTCTTTTATAATAACGGTTTCACAGCATGACTGCAATAAACACGCAATATTTTAACAATTCGACCAGCCCCTTTATAATCTGTTATACTAAAGAAGAAAGATAATGGAGGGATGAATGATGCGATTAGCAAATAAAAGAGTTATTGCTCTTGTCGATCACGATTTTGAAGACTTAGAGCTCTGGTATCCCATTTTACGCTTGCAAGAAGAAGGGGCGACTGTTCATTTAATTGGACCGCGTGCGAAACAGACATACATTGGTAAATACGGTGTGCCTGCTGAATCAGATTTTGGTTTTAAAGACTTACAAGCATCAGCTGGTAATTATGATGGGATTTTAGTCCCTGGTGGCTGGGCGCCTGATCAGTTAAGAAGATATCCAGAAGTTTTACAATATATTCAAGAAATGGATAAAGAGAAAAAAGTTATTGGGCAAATTTGTCACGCTGGGTGGGTATTAATATCTGCCGATGTTTTAAAAGGTAAAAAAGTAACGAGTACACCAGGCATTAAAGATGATATGACAAATGCTGGTGCTATCTGGGTGGATGAGCCGGTTGTTGTCGATGGCCATCTAATTTCAAGCCGTCGTCCGCCTGATTTACCCGCTTATATGAAAGCATTTGCTGATAAATTAGCAGAATAAAAAGAGCACTTTTTAAAAAGTGCTCTTTTTTAATTAATTTTTCAATTCTGCAATCTGGCTTTGGTTGGGTAAAAAAAGTTTAAACATAAGAAAAACCATGCAAGTGAAATCACAATTGCTCCAATAATATCAGTCGCATAATGCGCATCTAACATTATTCTGCTTAAAGCAACCAATAATAACAGAACAATTGAACCTATAATCGCAATTGTTTTAAAGACTGTCCGTTTTAACCCAGAAATAGCTAGATAAATAATAAATAAAAATAAGATCGTTGCTCGCATCGTATGTCCACTTGGGAAACTATATGATTGTAATTCAAAGGTATAATCAAACACTTCAATAAACGAAACTTCATCATCTGGACGAGCCCGTTTAACGAGTAATTTTAAGGTTAAATTTAAAATTACCCCACCTACCGATAAAACAAAAAAGAAAAAGAAATGATGCCAATAACGTTTGATTAAAAAATAAAGACCAATTAAAACAGTAACGAGTAAAATAACTTCACTTGATCCAATAATTGAAGCAAAGCTCATTAATTGATTAATTAAAGTGTTTGTTTGTTGGTCAGCCCAATTAGCAAAAACTTCATCAAGCCTAACACCTAAACTTCCTGATGTGATATTGGCAACAAAAATAAATAAAAGTGAGAAAATTACCGCTAATAATAAAAAAGTTGTTTTACGTGATTTCATATTTATACCTCACATCTCCATAGTTGCAGTACTTGACAATATCTTACAAGATATCACTTCGATATACAATCAATTTTACAAATTAGATCACATATACTGTTAGATGTGTTTTATATTTAGATAAGCATGTTATTTGCTAAAAATATACCCTGTGTGGTATATTTATTTGTGATGAGAGTTCGAGCGAGATTTGAACTCTTTGATAAAACTAAAAATAATGAAAGAATAAAAATGAGGAGGAATATTTAATGGCAAATATGAAAATGCAAGTATCAGGTAAAAGTGAAGGTATGAAGACAATTGTAAAGGCAGGCAAACATACAATTATTGTCGATGAAGCTGAACAAATGGGTGGAGATAACGCAGGTGCAAACCCATTACAGTATTTATTAACATCACTTTCTGGTTGTACGAACGCTGTTGCACACATGGTTGCAAAAGAAATGGAATTTGATTTACAAGAACTTGAAATTAAAGCTTCGGGTGAATTCGATCCAAGAGGATTTATGGGTGACCCTGATGTACGTAGTCATTTCCAAACAGCTAAATTAGAAGTAAAAGTCACTACTTCAGAATCAGAAGAGCGTGTTAATGAACTTAAAGAAAAAGTAACAGCTCGCTGTCCTGTTTATAGCACATTTGCTGCTGCAGACATTGAAATGACAGATGTTTGGACAATTGCATAAATAAATATTAAAAACGAACAATTAGCGCTAAATAAGCGCTAATTGTTCGTTTTTTTATTTTACTTTTGAAAGGTATAGCTAAATATAAAAAGCTCATGTATATTTATATTTAGTTAATTTTCATAAGGAGAGCTTATCTATGCATGCATTTAAATCAGCTTACAGGCGATTAAAATTTCAAACAAAAGTGATGACTTTAACAAGTTTACTTATCTTAATTATCTTTATTGCTTTATCACTTTATATTCACTCTATTATGGCTAAAAATATTGAAGATGAAGTTGGCGATAAGGCTCTTGCGGTTGCCACTACTTTAGCTAAAAACTCCAAACTAATTGAAGCATTTGATACTGATTCACCAGAAGAAATTATCCAACCATGGACTCATGCCATTCAAAAAGATATTGATGCAGAATTTATCGTTGTCGGTAATAAAGATGAAATCCGTTACTCGCATGCTTTAGAAGACCGAATTGGCAAAAAAATGGTTGGTGATGATAATGAACGTGCTTTAGAAGACGGTGAGTCTTATATTTCAAAAAAGACTGGTTCGCTGGGACTGTCTATTCGCGGGAAAGCTCCCATTATTAAAGATAATGAAATAATAGGTGTCGTTTCAGTTGGTTATTTATTAGATGATGTGAAAGAACTTGTCCGTGAGAAGAATCAACCAATTATTATATTATTTATTGTCTTTCTTATTGCAGGTGTAATTGGCTCAATCTTTATTGCCAAACATTTAAAAAATCTTTTATTCAATATGGAACCCTATGAGATTGCCGAATCTTTATTACAAAAAGAAGCTATTTTAAAATCAACTAAAGAAGGCATCATTGCAATTGATTCAGATAATAAAATTTCTCTGATTAATGATTCTGCTAAAGAAATTTTAAAAATAGATCATTTACCAAGCTCAACTATTATAAATCATGATTTAAATCATTATGTCAATATACCCCTAATGAAGTATGCAACAAATAAACTGGTTGTTGACCGTGAAGTTATCATAGACCATGATATTATTTTAATGAATACATTTTTATTAAAAGATAATCAGTCTATTTATGGCGCAGTTGCTACCTTCAGAAGAAAAACAGATTTAGAAAAAGTAACTAAGGAGCTCAGTACAATTACGCAATACGCTGATGGTTTAAGAGCTCAAGCCCATGAATTCTCTAATAAAATGCATACGCTTTCTGGTCTTTTAGCACTTGATCATATTGATGAAGCAAAGGCATTTATTAAAGAAGGCTATCAAACATATGCGACACAACATGATATAATAACAACGACTATTAATGAACCTTCTATCCAAGCCTTACTTATTGCAAAATATAATCAGGCAAATGAAAAAGGAGTTAGTTTTATTTTAGACGAAGATAGTCATTTAGAACGTGTTCATTCAGTTAAATATCGTGACGTGTTGTTAAAAGTTTTAGGTAATTTAATTGATAATGCCCTAGATAATATCGATAATAATCCGATAATTCATCTGCTTATTACTGATATAGGAAAAGATATTATCATTGAAATAGACGATAATGGACTGGGTATTTCAAACGAGGCTAGAAATCAAATCTTCGATGATGGTTTTTCTACAAAGGAAGAACCTGGTCACGGAACAGGGTTATACATTATTAAACAAGCTGTAAAACTTTTAGATGGAAATATCTTTTTAGAGACAAGCGAGTTAGGTGGCGCGTGCTTTGTCGTTATCATTCCAAAGGAGAATTAAAATGAAAAAAATAAATGTGATGGTAATTGAAGATGACTTTAGAATAGCTAACATTCATAAAGAAATGATTGAAAGTCATAAATATTATAAAGTTGTTAATAGTAGTCGAACAGCTGAAGAAGCACTTAACTTTTTAGACATTGCTTCTTTAACTGTTGACCTTATCTTGCTTGATATATATATTCCTGATGTCACTGGGATAGAATTACTCCAAAAAATTAAACAAGATTATCCATTCATTTCAATCATTATAGCTTCTGCTGCCAATGATAGACAAACCTTTATTTCTGCAAAACGCCTTGGTGTGTTTGATTATTTAATTAAACCGATTGAAATTGATAGACTAAATTTAGCTTTTGAACGCTTTTATAATGTGATAACTTATGAACACGATGAATTAAATCAAAAAGAAATCGATAATTTATTATGGCAAAATACTCAGCAATTAAGTGATTATACGATAAATTATGATGCCAAAAGCTTACCAAAAGGAATTGATTCACTTACTTTAAATAAAATCCAATCATTCTTTAATTCTTTTAAAGTAACAGACGTCACAGCACAAACACTAGCTGAAGAAATAGGTATTAGCAGAGCAACAGCGAGAAGATATTTAGAATATTTAATTGGAATCGACTGGCTTGAAGCTTCTTTAAGTTATGGACAAATAGGTAGGCCACAAAGAATTTATAAACTTCATGAGCAAAATGAGCAAAATTAACAAAAAGATTTTAATGTAATCTACTTTCCTAATCTAGTCATTTTCATAATACCATGATAAATTTATGTAACTGATTTTCACATATTGTGAAAGCGCTTTTTTAGGAGGGTGAATATTATGTTAAGTTTTATCGGTTTGATTACAATACTTTTAATCGTTGCTATTTTATTACGTGGTAAATTGATACCTGTTATACCGCTTGTACTTATACCTATAATCGCCGCATTTGCTGCTGGATTTAATTTCGCTGAAATAGGTGAGTTCTTTAACGAAGGTATTTCTGGTGTTATTAATGTTGTTATTATGTTTGTCTTTGCTATTTTATACTTTGGTATCATGCAAAATGCAGGTTTATTTGATCCACTCATTAATAAAATGATTCAACTCACACAAGGTAATGTGATGACAATTAGTATGGGAACTGTAATAATCGCTGCTGTTGCTCAACTGGATGGGTCAGGCGCCTCGACGTTTCTAATTACTATTCCTGCACTTCTTCCATTATATCAACGTATGAAAATGAATCCTTACTTACTTTTACTACTTATTGGAGGTAGTGCAAGTGTGATGAATATGCTTCCTTGGGCCGGTCCTTTAGGGAGAGCTGCGAGTGTTTTAGATATGGATGTTACCGAGTTATGGCGGCCACTTATTCCGGTTCAAATAATCGGAATGGTCTTAATGCTTATCCTTGCATTCTTAATTGGATTTGCTGAAAAGAAACGAATCGAGCGCCGTCATGGAACGATATCTGAAAATGTAGATGAGTTTATTGCTGTAAATACAGGTACTCAAAAAACATCGACTAAACTGCTTTGGTTTAACTTTATATTAACAGTACTTGTTATTGCTACGCTAGTTTGGGGCGTTATCCCAGCAGGGTTTGCATTTATGATTGGAGTTAGTATTGCTTTACCTGTTAACTTCCGAACAATGGATGAACAAAATAAGAGTATTAGAGCGCATGCGCCTAATGCTTTAACAATGGGAGCGATTATCTTAGCTGCTGGTTCTTTCTTAGGTATTTTAACAGGAACTGGTATGCTAGATTCTATTGCAGCTGATACAGTAAAAGTTATACCCCAAGCAATTGAACCTTATATTCATTTAATTATTGGATTCTTTGGCGTACCGTTTGATTTATTATTAAGTACGGATGCTTATTACTTTGCTTTATTACCTGTTGTCGAACAAATTGGTACCACTTTCGGTATCTCTTCATTAGCAATAGCATATGCGATGATTATTGGTAATATCGTCGGAACGTTTGTAAGCCCATTTTCTCCTGCTTTATGGTTAGCATTAGGTCTTGCAAAACTAGAGATGGGTAAACATATTAAATATTCATTCTTTTGGTTATGGGGAGTTGGGATTGTTTTATTAATTATTGCATTCTTTATGGGACTTGTGTAAAGATAAAGAAAAGCGAGCAAAGAAGGAATAACTTCCTTTATTGCTCGCTTTTTAATGACTTATTTTTTTACAACATTATCTATCTCATAGGGTCCATCATCTTGTGCATAGTATTTATCATAACGCACTTTAAATTTATCATAGATGAATCCAAAGATTACTTTTAAAATAGCATATCCAGGTATACCAAGAATTACCCCAAAGACCCCAAATAAATTACCACCAATTAAGAGCACAAAAATAATTGTGAGCGGATGAATTTGCATCGTGCGGCCCATGACATTTGGTGAAACAAAATTCCCTTCTAAAAATTGAACAGCTGCCCAAACAATCGCTAATTTAAGTATCATAAAAGGTGAATCGACAATTGCTATCACGATTGCTGGCGTGATTGCAATCATCGGTCCAATGTACGGAACAACGCTTGTTAGTGCTGCAATTATTGCTAAAATAATCGCATATTCTAAACCAATAATTAGATAACCAATATAGAGTAATACACCTATTACGATTGCCACAATGATTTGACCTTGAATGTAAGCCCCCACTTGTTTATCCATATTATTTAAAATCTTTTCAACATCATTTCTAAATTTAGGTGGTAATAATTGAATAAAGAATTCTTTAAATGTTTCGCCACCTTTTAATAAGAAAAATAAGACAAATGGAAAAGTAAACAAGGCTACAAAAACATGCGTGACAGTACTTGCAATGTTTTTAATTCCTGTAAAAACACCACCCATATATTCTTGAATCAGGTTTGGTAAATCACTAAATGCTGAAGATAACCACTCAACACCATCATCGTAATATGATTCCATGAATGAATTTGCAAATAAATTTTCTAAATCACCACTTAATTGCTGGAAATATCCCGGTGTTTCTATAATTAAATCATTTATTTGTTTTTCTACAGATGGAAATACTAGAAATACAAGACCTGTAATAATTCCACCGATACTTAATATAATAATAATGATTCCCCAAAGTCTTTTAATATGTAATTTTTCTAGTAAATTAACGATTGGATTTAATAAGTAGTAGGCTATGAATGCTAAAATAGCCGGAGGTGCTACAGTTGATAAGAAGACACCTACTGGATAAAAGATAAATGACACTTTAGTATAAATAAAAATCATCACGCCGATTAAGATCAAAACAAGTAATGAAAATAATAGGTTTCGACCACCTAAGAACTTTATAAAACGCGTTGATTCTCTCATAATTTAAGCCTCTTTTCAAATAAGTAATATCATTTATTACCCTTTTTTAAAAAATAATAAACATTTTAGATTGTAAAAAGCCAGGTTTAAAGGATATCGACATCCTTTAAACCTGGCTCTTAGAGTCATTTATAGAGATGCTTCATAAATTGATTTAACTGCTTTTGCTAATGTTTCATCAAATGTTTCATCACTTTGATCGACACGTAAATCTTGTGTTAATGCACGTGAGAAACTCGCAATGACGCCATCATTTTGTTTTAATTTATTGTTTGCATCTTCAGTTGTATACCCACCTGATAAAGCTACTACGCGAATAACATTTGGATGTTCAACTAATTCTTTATAAAGATTTGCTTCAGTTGGAATCGTTAGTTTGAGCATAACTAATTCTTCAGAATCTAATTTGTTTAGTTCTGATAGAATTTCTTCTTTCATAAAGCTTTCAATTTTTGCTTTTTCTTCACTGTGAATATCTACTTCTGGTTCGATAATTGGTACAAGGTCTGCTTTAATAATTTGTTTACCAATATCAAACTGTTGCTTAACAACTTCTTTAATTGCTTCTTCATTGTAACCTTTAATAACTGAACGCATTTTCGTACCAAAAATATTACGTTCGTTTGCACGCTTTAATAAATCATCTAATTCAGGCATTGGTTTCATTAACTGAGAACCGTTTACTTCATCAGCTAATCCTTTATCAACTTTTAAGAATGGAACAACTTGCTTTTCATTAGCTAAATAATCTGCTGTATACATACCATCAATCTTGCTGTCCATTGTTTGTTCAAATAAAATTGCACCAATAATATGATCAGGGTTAAACGATGGTGATGTGATAATGCGCGTACGCATCTCATGAACTAACTTAAACATTTCGTCTTCATTGTCATACTTATCTTCTGTTACACCATATGCGGCAAGTGCTCTTGGTGTACTTCCACCACTTTGGTCTAGTGCAGCAATAAATCCTTTGTTATTTTTAATCTTATCTAAATGTGCTTGATTCATTTCATTCACTCCTCATGTTTTCTTTAACAGAAATAATCTCTGCTGAATCGCCGTAATGACTACGAATGGTTTTCCTTGCAGCTATTTGAGTACGTGCAGTAACATGTTTTGTTTTAATCTCTCCATTGATTTTTAAGGTAACGAGAAAGTATTTAGCGCCACATTGCATCTGCATTCCTCATTTCTGTTGACATTCTATTCATTATTGTAGCAAATATTAATAAAAAGTGAAATATTACCTCGTTTAAGAAGAAAAAGCCATAAAAAAGAGAACAATCATCATTCATGAATCATGCTCTCTTTGGTATTTATTTAAACGATTCTTAACTGATTAATAATATGGACGAATTAAAAAGTAAACAACAATTCCTGTGAAACTGACATAAAGCCAAATTGGCATCGTCCAACGCGATATCTTTTTATGACGTTCATTTTCTTCATTCCATGCACGTGTAATACTTGTTAAAACAAGTGGAATAGTTACCATTGCTAAAACGATATGACTAATTAAAATAGTATAATAAACATAAACAATTATCCCTTCTCCACCAAATGGAGTGGCAGAAGCAATAAAATGAAAAATAACGTAATTAACTAAGAATAAAGCTGTTGCGACAATTGCAGCATAAATAAAACGCTGATGTACTTTAACATTACCACGCATAATTGCTATTAAAGCTGCTAATAAGAAAACAAAAGCAAATCCGTTAAAAATTGCATTCAACATTGGTAATATCGTAATATCAAATGCATTAAAATCTTCAACAGGTGGTAAACTAAGCAAGATAAATATTGCGGCAATTAAAACAACTGTAATAATTGCAATAGCTAATCTATAGTCACGTTTCGGTTTAGAATGATTTGTTTTTTTATCTTTAGACATCATGAATCTATATCTCCTTGAAATTCCATGCTTCTTTTATTTTAGCATAAAACTTCATTATTAAACCAATTTAATGAATAACAAACTACTAAACACTTTGATTATTTAATCATAAAAGTCACGATTTGTTCATTAATCCATCACTAATCCACCATCCACAACTAAATTTTGTCCTGTCACTGCCCTGCTCCATGGTGAAGCAAAGAATAAAATTGCGTCAGCCACATCTTTTGGTGTTGTTACTTTACCTAATGGAGTACCTTCCTTAATTAAATCAAAGACAGCATCTGGTGTTGCTGCACTTGCATCAGTCTTTTGTAATAAACCACCTGATACCATATTAACTGCAATACCATCCGGTCCTAGTTCCTTTGCCATATTTCGTGTGAAACCAAGCAAGGCAGCCTTACCAGTATTATAATCATGATAAGGAACGACAGGATCTTGGAATAGATTTGTGCCAATATTTATGATTCGTCCAAAATTATGCTCCTTCATATCTGAATGACCTGCTTGTAAGGTATTTAATGCTGCACGCACGCCTCCTTCAAATTGTGTATGAAAATCTTCCCAACCAATTTCAGCTACTTTTTTACGCTCATCACCATTAAAACTAAAACCGACCAATGCATTATTAACAATGGTTGTTACAGGTGAATTAAAATGTGCTTTAGCTTGAATAAACATTTGCTGAACCGCTTCTTTATCTCTTACATCTGCTTTTATCGCAACTGCTTGATCCGTACCGATTTCTTCTACAACTTGTTTTGCTTTTTCTTCACTCGAATAATAATTTACAACTACTTTTGCGCCTTCACGACCAAATGATTTAGCAACTTCTGCACCTAAACCTCTGCTTGCTCCAGTAACTAAGACAATTTGATTTTTGATTTCCATTTGAATTCTCCCCTTATAAATAATAAAAGAGATCACTAGGGAAAGTGATCTCGATAAAATTATAGATAAATTACCTAAGGTACATAAATACTCTAAGTCATCATATATCGTCACTTCCCTACGACAGTATTAACTGCTTCAGGTTCTAAGGGTCAGAGTTTACTCTTCTCAGCTATAGCTCCCCCAGTGATTTCTTATTCATTTTTTATATTTATATTATAGCACACTTTTTAAATCATAGGTTCACTTTATTAAATTTCAATATAGTTGAATATTTAGTTTATAATCGCTATACTGTTTATTAGTGACACTTCGGGGCATTAGCTCAGCTGGGAGAGTGCCTGCGTGGCACGCAGGAGGTCGTCGGTTCAAGCCCGACATGCTCCATAATAGAAAAACACCTATACTGATGTGCACCCCTAGAGTTAGACCAAAAATCTAATTACTAGGGGTGTTTTGTATGGGCAAATATGATCTAGCGTATAAACTAGCTGTTGTAAAAGCATATTTAAATGGAAAAGGTGGATATAGAACGGTAGCTACTGAGTTTGGTATCGCTGACCACAGCACAGTTAGAAAATGGGTTAAAAATTATGAAACATTGGGTGAGTCTGGGTTAGAACAAAGAATTTCACATAAAACTTACTCTGTTCAATTTAAGTTGAATGTCATACAATATAAATTAGAAACAGATGAGCCCTATTTAGATATCGCTATTAAATTCGGTTTAAATGAACCTTCGGTTATTGCTAATTGGCTACGCACTTGGCAACAAGAAGGTACAAATGGGCTCTCTAAATTAAAGGGGCGTCCAACTATGTCAAATAAACCTAAAAACCAGAACAAGAAAAATAAAAAGTTAACAAGAGAACAAGAACTTGAGCGAGAAAATGAGTTATTACGTGTAGAAAATGCTTATTTAAAAAAGCTCCGAGCTTCAGGGATAAATATTCCGAGCCGACTGCGAAAACAGAGTCACGAGTCATCCAAGAACTCAGAAAAGAGTTCAGATTAGCAGTAATCCTTGAAGCAATAAAGTTTCCAAAGGCTACGTATATGTATTGGCAAAAAAGATTAAGTGAATCTAATCCAGATGAAGATGTTGAAAATCAAATCAAAAAAATATTCGATGAAAACGACGGAAATTATGGTTACCGAAGAATT
>DATGUU010000006.1:0-2513 GCA_035301085.1 Pseudogracilibacillus sp.
TGTGCTAAAGCTTCATTAGATTTTCGTATAGCTTCTACTTCACTAACACGTAACTCACTTTGAAGATAGCGATTGCTTAAAACTATTGTAAAAAATTCATCTAATTTTTTCTCTTGCAATAACTGTTCCAAAATATTTACAATATACAACCATCTTGAGGGAAAAGGATTTTCATATACATCCTTTCTATTAAAATATTGATTGAAAAATTTCACTAGGTCTGCACCAGTTTTATAATTATAAACACTATCTTCATTATCACCATTAAAAATATTTGAAATTTGTTTTAGCATGTCCTCAGTTATCATCAATTCATCCTCCATTAGTTATATCCCCATAAAATAATAGGTTGATTCTTAATTGATCTATTAAACCTATTTCTATCTTGATCATTAAAATCAAGACCATACTGCCATCTTATGTCAAATATATTTAATAAAAAATTGTAGTATGAAAAAAGTGTATCTTTTTTAAACCTATTTCCATGTATAGAATCTAAATACGGAATTCGGTTTTCGTCCCCTAATACACATTGAGTAATATCTTCTTCTAACGTAGCTTCTTTTATCCACTTTTCTATTTCATCCATAGTCGTATGTATTACATAATTAATATCTAACATAAATAACTCAATGTCGTTATACTTACTTATATTATCAATACTTGCTCTCAATATTTTTAATCTAATCCATGGAAATTCAACGTTCGATAATTCCATACCTACTTCTCCTAATATTGTTTCCAACTTCTGATTACTAATATCTTTCGCTAATTTTTTCAATTCGTGAGTAAGTCGCAATAATTCATTATAAAGTACAAATGAAAAATCAAGTTCTAGATAAAGTAACGAACGTAAACAATCAAAATCAGAATCGTAGCAATCTATTTCATCCATAAAATAGTTATATAAATTCAATAAATCTTTGTAAGGTATTAATTTATTTTCCAACTTCATTTCTTTGGAATCTTTAGTGATTTCTCTAATTAATTTTTCATTATTGGCATTAATTCTTTTATAAGTCATATTCAATTTTTCAATATCTAGTTTTTCAATTAAAAATCCATTTGTTAAGTTTGTATCCTTTAATTTTATAGCAAAAATAGTTCGTAATGCACTTGGGTTTAGTATTTTTTCTTCTTCCCAATTATCTTTAGGCTTCAATTTCACACGTAATATATTATGGATATTCGCCGTTTTGTAATGTCTATGTAGCGTTTCTTTATCTTGAATTGCTATTTCTGCATCAAATATTAAATAATCAAAAAATTCAGTAATACTTGGATAAATATCTAATGAATCAATTTCTCTCTTCCTAATCATTAGGTGTAATGCAACTTCAAGTTCAATGACATCCTTTAAATCATTAAATAAATTCTCCACCCATTCCTTCATAACATCACCCTAACACTTTAAAGTAATAAAAAGTCACCTTTTTATTCTAATCCTTAATCATTATAACTCATGCGATACTATATTTAGAAAATTAATTGTGCGCACCTTTGATTTTCAAATATAAATTGGAGGTAGTTTTAGATGAATAAGAAAACTGAGCAACAAAATAAAATTAATAATTGTATGTATGCTATGGCATTCAAGCAATCGGTGGGAAGTACGTTCACTTATAGTGAGCTAAGAGAGAAATCTGGTATGGTCTGTAGCACTAACGACCAACGTGAAGTTGGACGTCGTTTTGCTTACTGGATTAAGCATACGCCAGGACTTCCATTTAAGATTGTAGGTAAAAAGAATGGTAGTTTGTTGTATAAAAAAACTGGTCCTAATCCAATGCGTCACAAAAGTAACTGGAAAGGAGGTGGGTTCTAATGAACCTTTCAAACCTACCTTTCAAACTTGGGAATGCTATTTTGACTATGGTCGGTTGGTTTTTAATTATCCCTGCCAAGAAAAACGAAGATGAGGATAAAAAAGTTTTCATATCAAGCCCCATTGTTATAACAGCAAGATTCATAGATCCAGAGACTAAAGTTGAAAAAATTATTTTATCAGATTTTAATAATACCGAACTAATTGAAGAGGCTGACATTCTGTCATCACAAAAACTTCCAAGTATTATCAAATTTGGATTCAATATTAATGAAAAATATGTCAGAGACCTAGGATTTATACTTCAACAAATGCGAGCTAAAACTCCTGTATCAGCAATGTATCAAGGTGTTGGTGTAATTAACACTGAAAATTACCCTATCATATCGTTGGATGAACCTTACGTATCTAAAAAGGTACAGCATTCTTTAAATGAAGAAATCCTATGTGATATACAATACGACTTACAACCTAAAGGTACTTTTGAAGACTGGTGGCAAATGTATCTTGATGAAGTAAAAGGAAACTTGTTACTGGAGCTTGCTGTGATATTTGGTGTTTCTTCATTAGTGACTGCGTTCTTAAAAACAAAGCATGAAGTCGAATATTTTGGCACGATATTTTCATTTATGGGGAACTCTAGTACGGGTAAATCGACTGCAGCGGCATTAGCAGTTTCAATAGCAGG
>DATGUU010000007.1:0-3562 GCA_035301085.1 Pseudogracilibacillus sp.
TGCCTAGAAGAGATTAACCAAGCTAGCACAATGTCGGCTGTCTATCACCTAACATTGTGCGAAATGCCTTGATAGACTACACACGTAGAAAGATTAGTATCAGGACCTCTGGACGCGGGTTCGAATCCCGCCGTCTCCATACTTAAGCCTTTAACTCTAGTGGTTGAAGGCTTTTTATTTTTGTTGCCACAGTATTGCCACAGATGTGCCACAAGCAAATAAAAAACACCCTTTATTTTAGGGTGTCAATTTATTAATTAATTCATTTGTTTTTTCATCTAACTCTTGTTCTTTTTTATACCAACTTTTAGATGCATTAAGTTTTTGTTCTTTGTTTTTCTTTTGTCCTTGTTCTTTTTCTTTATTTCTAAGCATTTCATACTTTTTATAATCTTTTTTTGTTAATTGCAAAATTTCCCAATGATTAGCTAGTAAATATCTTGAATATATCCTTACTTTTTCACGATCCTGTATAAACAATATTTTACTTTCGCAAGAATATTTATTGTCATACTTTGTTTTCATTTCTTCACAGAATTCTATTATTTGATTTGTTTTTTTATCAAAAATGTTATGTGGATTATCTTTTGTATCGAATCGCAAGCATGCCCTTAGCTTAAAAACATCTTCAAGCGTAATTTTATCTTTACCAGCGATTACAAACAAAGTTTTACGCCACTCTGATTTTGAATCTAATTCATTTAACAAAGTCCTTTTATGATGTGCATTAGTATACCAATATACCAATAAACCAACGATTATAGTAGCAGCTGGTGTGGCTAAAAATTTAACCCAATCAAGAAAAGTATTAGATGGTGGGAATGTATTAAAATTTTCAATAACTGTATTTCCTAAATCATTCATTTATTCACCTCATAAATATTTTATTATTTCTTTTTGTGTACTAGGGTACAAATGGCCATAGCGTGAGCTTACTTCTTCTATAGATGAATGGCCTAACCTTTGTGCAATTATCATTAAACTAGCACCATGATTGACTAGCATTGCGCAATGACTGTGTCTTAGTTCGTGGATTACAATACGTGGGAATGTTTCGCCTTCAGGTAATTCATCATCTAATAACTTTAATGTACCAGTAAACCATCTATCAATAGTGGATTCGCTGAACGCTTTAAAGAATGTTCCGAACAATACATAATTATCCTTATATATGTTATTCTCTTTATACCAAGCTAAATAATTTCGTAAGTCGTCCATCATGTGAGTTGGTAAGTAAATATCACGTATGGCTGCTTTCGTTTTAGGGGCTGTCACTTCACCGTGATAGTCCGTTTTGTTTATATGGATATAATCATCGTCAAAGTTCACATCTTCCCATGTGAGCGCTCTAATTTCACCCTTACGTGCACCACTGTAGAACAATAGTTTGAAGAATAACTTTTGTTGAATAGTAGGCAAAGCATCGTAAAAATGATTAAATTGGTCTAAAGTCCAATAATTTAAGCGTTTTTGCGTCTCGATTTCAAAGTTTCCAACTAATGACGCGACATTTTGCTTTAGATCATGATACTTCATAGCATGGTTAAGTATTGATACTAAAAACACATGCATTTTCTTCAAATATTCCCCAGAACGTCCTTCTTTCATCTTCTTATTCTGAAACTTCATAATATCTTGTGTAGTCATATTGAAAATGTCCATTGATTTAAAATAGGGTACTAAATGATTATTGGTATGTGTTTTTAATGCTTTCACACCTGATGATTTACGTCTTGCTGTATACCAATCAATATATTCTTCCACTAGCTTATCAAAAGGCAATTGATTAATCTTGCCGATACCCTCTAATTCATCCATATAAGCGTTACAAGCCTTCACAGCTTGCTTACGTTGCTTAAATCCAGTACGCTTAATCTCTTTTCTTGTATTCGTCTTATCATAGTATGTGATACGGAAGTAATATGTACCTCGTTTAGCATCTTTATAGATGTTGTGTGATAATTTAAAGTCGTGTTGCATGGGATTCACCTACTTAATACTTTAAATCATTAGGATTCTCTAATTTTTTTATCAAACTTTCATAATCGCTAATGTAACGTTTTGCAGTCTCTTCTGATATATTACCTTGTTTTTTATTGTGAATAACTTCTTCCTTTTGAATATTGACCTTTCTGATGTAATAGTCATTTATAAAATTGTAAATATATTTTCTATCTTCATCGCTCATTTTTAATTTACGGAAATATTTAGCATTATATTTATCATTAAGGTGAAATGCTATGTCATTTATAGGAAAATTAAAATATTTGTCATCTACTAAACCATTTCGTTCAAAAAAGAAAACATTTGGTGAACTTTCAATTGTGAACGCTTTTAATAAACTTTCATCCTTTTCTATTTTCTTAACTTCTGTTGGTTCCCTGTTTTGAAAATCTTTATAGAACTTACCATTAGTACCTTTAGCAATATCTTCTTTTATAATTTCTATTTCGTGTAAATTTTTAGAAACACCATAAATGTATTTTTCTAAAAAGGCATTTGAAGGATTTTCTTTATGACCTTTTTCAACGCCTGCAATATAACTATAAGAATAACCTATTGCTTCAGATAATTCCCTCGTAGTTAAACCTTTATTTTCTCTTAAATCTCTTAAATAAGAACCTAAATCAAAATTTGTCATTTTCATCACCTCAAACTAAATATATCACAATAGAACACACAGAAAAATATTTTTTTTGGATTTTATTCTTGAAAAGTAACAAATAAGAGCTTATACTAAGTTTAAGATAAAAAAACACAAATAATTATCTTTTTTATCTTAAGGAGGGACGTTATGTTTTTAACAGTTAAAGAAACAGCAGAATTATTGAGATTCACTGAACATCGCACTTATACATTAGTACGAAATAATGAAATACCAAGTGTAAGGGTTGGTGGCAAGATTTTAATACCTAAAAACAAATTGATGGATCAATTATTTAAAAAGGAGGCATAACATGATTAAGCAAATTTTCAATGACAAAGAAATCCGTTTTATAGAAAAAGGCGGTGAGTATTGGGCAATAGCAGGTGATGTTGCAAAAGCATTAGGGTATTCACACACACCACATATGACCAGATTATTAGATGTGTCAGAAAAGGCTGTCCATAATGTGGACACCCTTAAAGGTAAGCAAAAAGCTGTAATTATTTCAGAAGTAGGTATTTACGAAGCTATTTGGAATAGTAGACGTGATGAAGCTGATGAGTTTAAGAAATGGGTTAAGCAAGTTATTAAAGAGTTAAGACAATCAATCGGATTAAAGCAACATGAAGTATTTCATTTAATGGATAAGCAGCATCAACGAAAAGCTATGGACGTTTTGCAAAAAGGTTTATCTAATCCCAATAAGATTAGTTATATGAAATGTCAAACTGTAGTTAATAAATGTGTTTCAACATTGTTTGGTTATGATAAAGCCTTAAAAAAAGATCAAATGAGTGAAGATATGTTAATTATTCGGCAACAAATTTTAGATGACACAGTCGATTTAATGACTTCTATTAACAAATTTGGTTTAGATATTTCAGTCAGTAAAACCATTTACAATAAATACTTAAA
>DATGUU010000008.1:0-5920 GCA_035301085.1 Pseudogracilibacillus sp.
GCTAAAAAATGATACAGATTTTTCTTCAGCAGAAGATTTTGTGTCATTTTTTATTTACTTTAGATATGATATACAAATTAGAGAATTTTCGTACTGTCGAATCATGACCTCAATTTAAAATAAAAGAAATAAGAAGGAAGATAAGTAAAAATATTTAACAGCATGGAGAAGGTACAGGTATCTTTGTCTGAACCATTTTCCTTTTTATAGGAACAGTATAATAAAAAAGGTAGTTTTTTATCAAGAAATACTTAAAAATGAAACTCCTTGCCTACTTTAAAGTAGACAAGGAGTTTCATTTTTCGATTAATAGTTTTATATTTAGAAAAAATACTAATCATTTTCTACGAACCACTGTGACAAACCAATATAATTTTGCGGATTGAGTAAATCTTCTAATTGATTTAAATTAAAATGGATATTTACTTCCTTATACAACATTAGTTGTTCTTTTAGGCTATTATTTTCCTCTCTGGATTTCATTGAAGCTTCATGAACAATATTGTGAGCAGTTTGTCGACCTACTTTTTCAGCTAATTTTAACATGAACTTTTCAGAAGAGATTAAATCACCTAATAGATGTAGATTTTTATCAATATTCTTCTTAATAGTTTCAAATTTTTCCAAAGTTGAATGTAGTTTAACAATTGAAGCATCTGTCATACAACATATTCTTGAAATATAGTCTTGTTCGATAGATAAGACTCTAGCATCTCTTTCACTCTCACTCTCCAGAGTAAGATACGCCTCATGAATATTTGCTTTGATAATTCTACTTAAAGAAATAACATGCATAAGATTAAATGGATTCTTTTTGTGCGGCATGGTACTGCTACCTATCTCATCTTCTGTTTGCCTTAAGTAAAATTCATCGGTTTCTGTTTTATTTAAATTATATAGCTCGTTAGCGATACTTCCAATAGAACCAGCTAAAATTGCTAGAATAGAGGCAAATTCTACAAGTGAGTCTCGAGAAGAATGCCAAGTAATTTTAGGAACATTTAATTTTAGCTCTTCCATTAATAACCTTTGTATGGTCAACCCGTCATTTTCTAATGATGCTAACGTACCTACAGCACCTGAGAACTGTCCGGTGAATAAACGATCTTCACACTCTACTAAACGTGAAATACTTCTTTCTAATTCATGTGACCATACTGCAAATTTAAAGCCTAAAGTTATTGGTAAAGCATGTTGTCCGTTAGTTCTTCCGATTACAGAAACATCTTTATACTTAATTGCTAAAGTATTGATTAAATCATGCAATTCATGTGCATTTTTAAGTATGGTTTCATGAGCACTTTTAATTTGTAGTATTAATCCAGAGTCCATTATATCTTGAGTAGTTGCACCCCAATGAATATATTCCCCATAATCATCGTGACATAATTTTTTTAATAACGTAATGACAGGTACAAAAGGATGGTTCGTTTTATCAATTTCAGATTTTAATTCTTCAAAATTTATTAAATCTACATCAGCATTTTTTTCGATCTCCTTTGCAGCTTCGACAGGAATTATATCCAACTCTGATTGAACCTTTGCTAAACTTGCTTCTACATCTAACCAGTTCTGCACCATCGTTCTATCGCTAAAGATTTTTCTCATTTCTGGTGTGCCAAACTGATCTTTATATAACAAACTATCGATAACACTTGTAGACATGAAAACACCCTTTCTTTTAAATTACATGCTTGGCCAAACTATTGGGAGAATTATAACAACTAAAACTAACGTAATAATCACAAGTGGAGTTCCGACCTTAATCCAGTCATTAAATTTCAGTTTTCCAGGAATCATAACCATGGTATTGGCAGGTGTTCCTATAGGTGTCATAAAAGCAACTGATCCTCCTACAGCAATAGCCATGACAACCGCTCTAGGATCAATGCCTAATCCCGTTGCAATTGAAATACCAATTGGCGCAAGCATTCCAACGGACGCTGTATTAGACATAAATTGGGTAAGTATTGCAGTAAGGATAAATAAGGACCCGAGTATGATAACTGAACTTGTCTCGTTTCCAAGTAATGTAACAGCGCTATTAGCAACTAATTCTCCAGCACCTGTATACACAATGGCATCGGCTAATGTTATCATCCCAAATATAAAAAACATTGTTTCCCAGCTAATACTTTTATAAGCTTCTTTTTCTGTGGTTACTTTTAAAATAATTACTGCCAATATACACATTAAACTAGTAAGTTGAGCTGATATTCCTATTTGTTTTTCGAAAATTATACCCAATAGGAACAATACAAATACAAGTACAGCAATGATTTGATGAGATTTTTTGTGATTATTAAATTCATCATTTTTAAAATCAGGAGTTTCTTCGCGACTTTCTATATACCTTTCAGGAATCCATTTTCTACCGATAAATATCATATATATAATTCCTATAATTGTTAGAGGTAAACCGATATAAGCGAAGTCAAAAAAACCTAAGGTGCCAACTCCGGCAGCTTCTAGCGATCCTCTCGCCATTAAGTTTGTTGGCGATCCAATTAAAGTTATTGCGCCACCAAGGCTTGATGCAAAAGCTAAAGAAATTAAAAGTTTGGTCCGACTTACACCAGTGTACATAGCTACTGAAAGAACAATCGGTATAAGTGCTGCAGCAACACCTAAATTAGGTAGTACTGTGGACATAGCAGCAGCAATCAACATCACAATGAGGATTATTGATTTTTCGCCCTTACCATATTTTTTGTTGAGATTATAAACAAAAGTACCAATTTTTTCTGCAATACCGACTTTAAACATTACTTCACCCAATATGAATGCAGCTGTAACAATGAACATAATTGGATCAATTAATCTTAAAAAAGCGTCCTCTAAAGGCACAATATTCAATAATACTAATGAAATAGGGATTAATAAACCTGTTACAGATAACGGAATTAATTCAGTAATAAGCAAAATAATGACGATTACTAATAGAATTAATGTTATTACTTCGTGACTCATATTTATCACTCCTTGATTAAGTTGTATTGAAGCGCTTTCAACTATTGACTTAATCATATTTGCAAAAATGATAAATGTGAAATATTGATATCTAATAACATGATAAATAGAAACTATTACTAGTTTATATATTTTTAATATAATTTATTAATAATTGACATGCTCTACTTAAATACTTATCTTCTGTCCAGGAAAGACCTGTTTTAATATATATAGCATTTTTAAAGCTAGTGAAATTTAAATTTGATAATTGCGCAGCAAAAACATTTGGCATAAAAGTAACACCAATATTTAAAGAAACTAGTTTTCTTACAGTTTCAATCTGAGTAGAAGAGTGAATTATATGAGGTTCAAAACTATAATTATGACATTCTTGTATAATTATATCTCTTATCACTGCTCCTTCATTCATTAAAATAAAGGTTTCATTTTTCAAATCTTTAAAATCTATATAGATATCTTTGTGATATTTGGAAGCTTTTGAAGACACTAAACAAATTTCTTCATCTTTAATATAATATGTGTGATGATCTTTGTAAGAATCTGTGATGATTACCAAGGCGATATCAAGTTCATCATTTGTCAGAGCTTTTTGAATATCTACTGTACCTAACTCTTTCACATCTAGATGGATATGAGGATACTTAACAATAAAATCATCAAAAAGATGAGGTAAGAGGTAAGAACCAATCATCGGTGGAATTCCTATTCGTATCGTTTCTTTCTTGTTTAATTTATAATCACTTATTTCAGTAGAAGTATCTTCGACTTGTTTTAAAATATCAATAACTCTCTCTAAAAAAACTTCCCCAACAGGGGTTATCTTTACATACTTTTTGTTTCTTTCTAATAATTTAACTCCCAGTTCTTCTTCTAACTTTTTTATTGATACTGTAATTGAAGGCTGAGAAATATTAAACTCTTGTGCTGTTCTTGTGAAATTTCTATAATGACATAACATTTTAAAATATTTTAACTGTTGCAGTTCCATATCGGTTCCTCCATTTTATTTTGATCAATAATAACTGAAATATCGCTCTATTTTATCTTAGAATTATTAGGAACTTATCATAAAAAATATCAATTTTAGAAGATTTTTGGGATATTTAAAATAGTATTTCTTATGAAGCTTATTAAAGTCTTTAACTGAAAAAGGTGACATACATAATGTCTGTCACCTTCTGCTATCTTTAGCATTCATTCTATATAAAGATAAAATATGGAGTAATTATAAAAGAAATATTAAATGTCAAAGTGTCATGCAGATTAGAATAATCTGATGCACTGAATAAATCTAAGTTTATAAATATAGGAAGGATAGCTCTGATAATTTTTCTAATAAAAAGTCTAAATACGTTATTCAAGTTGAAATCTTTTACCTTGTGCGAACTATATTTATTTTCAAAAAAAGATTGCTAGAAAATTAAAGGTTTCTTCTTACAAGTGAGTTAAATTTAAAACATCCAATGTCGCTGTAATAAGAGATGTTCTTGCATCTATGTCATTCCCGTGCTTTTGCACTTTAAGAATTTCACCATTATGCATATATTTGCCGTTGTATTTTTCTGGGAACTGCACAGCCATTACTGTCGAAAAACTGCCTTCTTCCGGAGTAAGGAAAAACGGTGTCAGTACTTTGTAGACCAGGTTGCCGAAGCGTTCATTTTTCGGTGTTTTTCCTAAGTTAGTCGACGCTGCTCCTGGATGTACAGCCGTCGTTTTTAACCCTTCTTCATGATACGAGTCGTACAAGGTTTGCATCAGATACAAAGTCCCGAGTTTCGACTGGCCGTAGTTCGTCACGGGGTTAAATTTTCTTCGTTTAAAGTAAGGTGCTTTTAACGGCGCGAATTTATAACCATTGGAAGAAACAACAACGACCTGTTTTGTTTCGCTGTCAAGAACAAGCGGCAGCAGCAGGTGTGTCAGATAAAATTGACCGATATAATTTGTACCCATCATCATTTCAAAACCGTCTTTCGTTTCCTGCTTCGTTAAAGAAACTACGCCCGCATTTAATATTAAACTATCTATTGAATCGTATTTTTCTTTCATTTTATTTGCTGCAGCTTCTATTGATGACAACTCGCTCAAATCGCAGTGAATCACATCTATCTGAACAGGTGATTTTGTTTCTATTTCCTGTTTTAATACTTCTCCTTTATTTAAATTACGGACAAGAAGAACGATTCGGTCGAATTGATTAGCTAATTCCAAGGCAGTCGCTCTCCCGATGCCTGATGTTGGCCCTGTAATTGCCATTATATTTTCGCTCATTTAATCACCCTCTGCTGTAAGTTTAAGTAATAACTTAATACCCTTACAGTCAATATAAACACACTTATGTAAAAATTAATAATCATATAATGCTGACCGATATAATTCACTATGAAAATATCGAGAGAACTTTTTGGCAACTCTGTAGTATGTAATTTGAAAGGACGGTGGAAATGATGATTAAAACTTTAAATGATGTTATTAATTTTATTGAAGATAACCTTGCTAATGATATTAAATTAGAAGATGTCGCAGCATATACAGGGGAATCTGACTATCACTTCAGAAAAGTATTTCAGTATATCAGTGGCATACCGCTCAGTGAATATATTAAAAACAGGAAATTAGCTGTGGCAAATCAGGATTTGTGAATGGCTGCAGTGTTACAGATACTGCTTTTAAATACGGCTATCAATCAGTGGAGGGCTTTACCAGAGCTTTCAAAACATGGAGCGGCTATTTGCCGTCTGAAATTAAGAAGACAAAGATTCACCTAACCTACCCTAAACTTTCATTTTATATCGATGTCAGAGGAGGAGAAAATATGGAAGTACGTATAAAAGAAATGCCTGCATTTACGATTGCCGGAGTGAGCAGAAGAGTACCGATGCAGTTTGAAGGGGTTAACAATGAGATTATGGAACTTGCTAAAAGTATTACTGCAGAAGAGAGA
>DATGUU010000009.1:0-9763 GCA_035301085.1 Pseudogracilibacillus sp.
GACGGTTCATCTACTGTAGGTCCAATCATTGAAAAATTAAATGAAAAATTTGCTAAAGATAATTCAGATGTAACTGTATCAAATGGTACAGCAGGAACTGGTGGTGGATTTGAAAAATTCATTTCAGGCAGCACTGATTTCTCAAATGCATCTAGACCTATAAAAGATGAAGAAAAGAAAAAACTAGATGATAAAGGCATTAAATATGATGAATTTAAAGTTGCACAAGATGGTGTAACAATTACAGTAAATAAAGAAAATGACTTTGTAGATGAACTTACGAAAGAGCAATTAAGCGAAATCTACTCAGGTAAAGCCAAAACATGGAAAGATGTTAATTCAAAATGGCCAGATAAAGAGATTAAAGCATTCTCTCCTGACCAATCACACGGTACTTACGATTTCTTCTCTGAAGAAATTATGGACAAAAAAGATATCAAAGCAGAGAAAAATGCTGACACAAATACAATTGTCCAATCAGTAGAGAAAAACAAAGAAAGTGTCGGTTACTTTGGTTATAACTTCTATAAACAAAATAAAGACAAATTAAAAGAAGTTAAAATCAAGGATGAAAATGGTCAATTGACAGAACCAACTAAGAAAACAATCCAAGATGGCTCTTACGCATTAAGTAGACCACTTTATATTTACACTAACGAGAAAAAATTAAAAGATAATGAAGGATTCCAAGACTTCATGAAATTTGTTATGAAGGATAAAGGAAAATCAGCTGAAGAAGCAGGATTTGTTGCCTTACCTGAAAAAGATTACACAGAACAACAAAGTAAATTAAAAGATATCATTGGTAAAGATAGCGACAAAAAAGACAGCAAAAAAGAAGATAAATAAACATAATAGCAATTTTTAAAGTTGGGATTCAGGAAGTAGATAGACAAAACGTATTATTAAATTTATCTATCTACTTCCAAGTTCAATTTATCTAGCGTTTAACAATATAGTGAAAATCGCTATGTTGCTAAACGCTAGATGAAGAACAGTCCCAACTTTATTTTAAATATTGGGAGTCTATACGAAAGAAGGGTATTTACATGGCTAATCAGAATATTTCTGTTAGTGAAATGATTGCTAAAAATAACGGTAAGAAAAAAGGTATTAGCGATAAAATTGTACCGATCATTCTGGGAATTATTGCAATTTGCTCAATTCTAGCAACAATAGGGATTATCGTTACTTTATTAACAGAAACCATTACATTTTTTACACGCGTTCCAATAACTGAATTTTTATTTTCTAAAGATTGGAATCCATTCTCATCAACACCACAATATGGCATTTGGGCATTAATTTTAGGTACGCTTAAAATTACAGTTATTGCAACAATCGTTGCTGTTCCTCTTGGTTTAGGAGCTGCTTTATATTTAAGTGAATATGCTTCTACAAAAGTGAGAAAAATAATAAAACCTATATTAGAAATCTTATCTGGAATTCCAACAATTGTTTTTGGCTTTTTCGCATTAACATTTGTTACCCCTGTCCTCCGCTCAATATTTCCTGAGTTAGGCAGTTTTAACTCAATTAGTCCTGGAATTGTCGTAGGCGTTATGATTATTCCGTTGATCTCAAGTATGAGTGAAGATGCTATGTCATCAGTACCTAACAAAATACGTGAAGGTGCACTTGGTTTAGGCGCAACAAAATTTGAAGTTGCAACAAAAGTGATATTACCAGCTGCTACTTCAGGTATTATGGCATCTATCGTATTAGCTGTCTCACGTGCAATCGGAGAAACGATGATTGTATCACTTGCTGCAGGTAGTACACCTAGTTCCTCATTAAATTTAACTGGGTCAATCCAAACTATGACAGGATATATTGTACAAGTGGCAACAGGAGATGCGACATTTGGCTCTGATATTTATTATAGTATCTATGCCGTTGGTTTTACATTATTCTTATTCACACTTGTGATGAATTTAATTTCACAATGGATTACGAAACGCTTTAGAGAGGAGTATTAATATGGCAGAAACAAATACTAAAGCACTTGTTAATCAACAAAAAGTTGAAAAAAAACTTTCCAGTAGGTTAACAACAAATAAATTTAATAAGTGGGCATTCTTTACATGTACTTTAGTAGCCTTACTTTTTCTAGCAGCTTTAATTATAGACACTCTCATTAAAGGCGCGGGCCATTTAACACCGTCATTCTTCAGTAATTTTTCATCTTCAACACCTTCAATGGCAGGTGTGAAAGGTGGTTTAATTGGTACAATTTGGTTGATGATTACAATCATACCCATTTCAATTGTATTAGGTGTAGGTACAGCAATTTATTTAGAGGAATATGCCAAAGATAATGCATTTACAAGCTTTATTAAGGTTAGTATTTCAAACTTAGCGGGCGTGCCTTCAGTGGTTTTTGGTTTACTTGGACTCACTATTTTTGTAAGAGGTATGGGGATAGAAGCACTTGCTTTAAGTAACTCAGTACTTGCAGCAGCTTTAACCATGTCGTTACTAATCTTACCAGTCATTATAGTCGCAAGCCAGGAAGCTATTAGGTCTGTGCCAAGTTCGGTTAGAGAGGCTTCATATGGCTTAGGTGGAAACAAATGGCAAACAATACGTCGAGTTGTCTTACCAGCAGCAATTCCAGGTATACTCACAGGTTTCATTCTAGCATTATCACGTGCATTAGGCGAAACTGCACCACTCATACTAATCGGTATACCAACCGTTTTATTAAGTTTACCTTCAAGTGTATTCGACCAATTCCAAGCATTACCGATGTCGATTTACAATTGGGCAAAACTTCCACAAGATGAATTCCAAAATGTTGCGTCTGCCGGTATCATTGTCTTGCTAATCATTTTACTGCTAATGAACGCAATTGCGATATTCTTGAGAAACAAATACAGTAAAAAATATTAATGTTATTTCAAAATCAAATTTAATTAATCGGTTATTTTTGGGGAAAAATTATAATTTTATAGTTTAAAAATAACCGTAAAAGGAGTTTTAATTATGGCTAAAGATACAATTAAAGAAGAAAAAACAAAAATAGCGGAACATACAAATCAAAATTCAGTACCAATTGCATCGATTGATAGAGACACAGATAACAAAGCACATAAAATTCCTGATAGTGAGAAAAAAATTGTCTATTCTACAAAAAATCTAGATTTATGGTACGGCGATAATCATGCTTTAAAAAACATAAATCTAGATATCTTAGAAAATAATGTCACTGCTATTATAGGGCCATCAGGTTGCGGTAAATCTACTTATATCAAAGCATTAAATAGAATGGTAGAACTTGTACCATCTGTTAAAACAGCAGGTAAAATCATTTACCGTGATCAAAATATTTTCGACGAAAAATATTCAGTTGAAAAATTAAGAACAAATGTCGGAATGGTGTTCCAACAACCAAATCCATTTCCAAAATCAATATATGATAATATCACATACGGACCTAAAATACACGGTATCAAAAACAAAAAAATTCTTGATGAAATTGTAGAAAAATCTTTACGTGGCGCTGCAATATGGGATGAATTAAAAGACCGCTTAGATACAAACGCATATAGTTTATCAGGTGGCCAACAACAGCGTGTTTGTATTGCACGTACATTAGCAATTGAACCAGATGTTATTTTAATGGATGAACCAACATCTGCGTTAGATCCAATTTCAACGTTAAAAGTTGAAGAGCTCGTACAAGAACTAAAAGAAAAATATTCGATTATTATCGTTACACATAATATGCAACAAGCTGCGCGTGTATCTGATAAAACAGCATTTTTCCTTAACGGTTATGTAAATGAATACGACGACACTGATAAAATCTTCTCTAACCCATCTGATAAACAAACAGAAGATTATATCTCTGGTCGTTTCGGTTAATATATGGTTATTAGAGAGAAATATGAAGGCCAATTAGACGCATTAATGAAAGATTTACGTCGACTTGGCCTTCACGTATATTATAATATTGAATATGGATTAAAATCGTTAAGTGAAGAGGATAGAAATTATGCGCGGGAAACAATTGCGAACGATAAAGACATCAATGCCTTAGAAACAGAAATAAATGAAAAAGTAATTATGTTAATTACTAAACAACAGCCCATCGCTACTGATTTAAGGTTGATGATGGCTGCATTAAAAATTGCTTCTGATTTTGAAAGAATTGGTGATAATGCTGCAAATATTGCAGAAATTAGATTACGCGCTAAAATCATCGATGAATACGTGCTTACAAGATTGAACACAATGGGTAAACTTGCATTATTAATGTTAAAAGATTTAGATGATGCAGTAAAAAGAGACGATGTTACCTTGATTAAGGAAATTATTGAACGTGACGAAGATATTGATGATTTATATAAAAATATTGTTAATACAACTTATTTAATAGATAATGATCCTTTTGTTGCAGGACAAGCACATCTAGCAGCCAGACATTTGGAACGCATCGGTGACCACATCAGCAATGTTGCAGAAAGTATTTTTTACTTTGTCACAGGTGAACGTTACGAATCATATGACTAAAATATAAAAGCACGGTGTCGAGATAAGCTACATCCAGTTGTAAAACAGGGCTTGCTTATTTTATCGACATCGTGCTTTTTTAAGATATGTCTTTATTTATATTTATTAGTGTTGATGATTGTCTGCTTCAATTTCATCTGTAAGCTGCTCCAACTCATCTACCAATTTACCTATATATGCAATTGTAGATTTTAATGGCTGATCAGTGCGAATATCAATACCAGCCAATTGAGCTAATTCAGTAGGTGATTGACTGCCACCTGCTTGCAATGTTTTTAACCAATCACTCACAGCAGGTTGTCCTTCTTGCTGAATACGTTGTGACATAACTGTACCTATTGTTAAGCCAGCAGAATACGTATACGAATATAATCCCATATAATAATGTGGTTGTCTCATCCATGTAAGCTCTGAACCTTTAGTAAATTTAACACTTTCTCCAAAAAATTGAGTGTAAACATCCAACATAATTCGATTTAATAATGGCGCAGTCAGCGATTCGCCATTATCAACTTTTTTATAAACTTCGCGTTGGTACGCTGCTTCTAGTAAATGCGTTACCATATTGTGATAATACGTTCTAGAAACGATAGAACCTATAACCCAACGCTTAAATTGAGCATCACTACTATTTTCGAATAAATAATTCGCCATTAACATTTCATTCATTGTCGATGGTGCCTCTACAAAATACATGGATGGTTCTGATTCCAAATAATCTTGATGACTTTGTGCTAACGTAAAATGGCCAGCGTGTCCTAACTCATGTGCTAAAACAAATGTCTCAGTCATTTTACCAGTCCAAGAAATAAATATATACGAATGTGTAGCATATGGACTTGCACAATACGCACCAGTATCTTTGCCTTTGTTCTGAGCAAAATCTATCCATCTATCTTGATAAGCTGTTTCAACCATATTCAAATAATTTTTACCTAATACATTTAATGCGCCATAAATATATTTTTTAGAATCTTCAATAGAGATATCTGGTTCGTAATTAGGATCTATAGATATCTTTAAATCTTCAAAATGCATGACTTCTAAGCCATGAACACGTTTAATCAATTTCGCATATTTTTGCATAATAGGCGCTAAATTGCTCATAATAACATCAATTTGACGGTCAAACATATCTCGAGTAATTTCTTGATCTTGTAATAGGTAATCAATTACAGAATCATAACCACGTAAATCTGCTTCAATTTTTTCTTGTTGTACTTGCATATTATATGTAGCAGCAGTTGTATGTTGATACTTATTTAATGCATCGCTAAAATTTTTGAAACTAATCCTTCTAAATGCTTCTTCTGGATGATCTTCATATTCATTTTCAAAGGTAGCATAATCTAAAGGATATGTTTTACCGTTATATTCAAACGAATCAAAATCTATATCTAACATCTTCGTTATACCATATAGTTCAAAAGGACGTTCAAACACTGATGATAAACTTGCTAATGTTTTTTCAACTTCAGGACTAAGTTGATACGGTTTACTTTCTTTTAATTTTTTTAAATAATGTGGGTATTTAGATGTTGAAATAAAATGATTGAATACCTCATCAGAAAGTTCCAATATTTCTGATTCAACAAATGATAGTTCACTCGCAATTTTTCCATAAGTATTTGAAAATTTAGCACTTAATGTTTGTGCTTGTTCATTCGCCGTATCAACACTTAATCTCAATTCTGCATAATTTGCCATTTTATCTAATTGGACCAAGATATCAGAATATACAGCTAATGCCTTTTCAATAATAGTAGGATTATCCAATTGATGAACATAATTTTCATTAAATGTTTTTGCAGCTGCTGTGGTGTTATCTAAAGTTTGATAAAATGCTTCATCTGATGAAAATAGAGCTGAAATATCCCAAGTTGTTTCAGCTGAAACTTCATTTCTAAGTGGTAAAGTATCTGCCATTTAATCACTCCTAATCATGTATAATAATTTCATGTTTAATTATACATGAAATTACCTGGTAAGATACAATTGTGGGTTTATAGACCAAACCAGCGTAAGAAAACAAGTTATCTAATTGTATAAAGAATGTTAATTTGACGTGATTAATGCAATATTTTAATATGTTATTATACTACTCAAGATGGATATGATATATAATTTCATTTAGTATAATTGTTATAATGACAAATATGTCGATTTTTATAAGGAGCGCTATAAATGACTATTTTTGATTTACCTAATTTTTTATGGATTACAGTAGTGGCTGTTATAGTAGTTACATTATTTTGTACACTTGTTTTAAATAAATGGTTTGCAGCTGCAATTTTAACATTTGTTATATTAGCTATTGCTGCATTCTTAATACCTAATTTTGAAAATATTACTTACGAGCCTTTATTAGGTTTTGCTGCATTTATGGCGGTATTAAGCTTAATCATGAGCTTTTTAATTTGGTACTCTACGCGTGACTTCAGACGTAAACGTCGAGAAAAAAAGGCATTAAAAGAAATGAAAAAACGTGGTATCTCTCCTGAAGAGGAAGCACATGAATTTAAAAGAAGAAAATAATTGTTAAAAAAAGTAATATCGGAATAAAAATACAAAGCTCATTGTTTCATCTACCAATATTGAAAGTCCCCAGACACATTTTGTCTCAGGGACTTTTTATTTTTATTATACTGCTAAAAATAATACAAAATTTATTATTGACCCTGACGTTCCGTTAAGCATTATAGTCATTTTATGAGGAGGTAAGAAAAATGCAAATGACGGTTAAACAAATAGCCAATTTAGTAGGTATTAGTGTGCGTACGTTACATTACTATGATGAAATTAATTTATTAAATCCAACGAAACTGTCCAAATCAGGATATCGGCTATATTCAGAAACAGACCTAGATAAGTTACAGCAAATTTTATTTTTTAGAGAACTCGACTTTTCCCTTAAAAAAATAAAATCAATCATTGATAGCCCGTCTTTCGATAGACAAGAAGCTTTAAAAATACACAAGCAATTACTTATTGAAAGACAAAATCGTACTGATCAAATGATTCAAACAATCGATCAAACATTACGTCATATGAGAGGAGAAATAGCAATGACCAATGAAGAAAAATTCGAAGGCTTTAATTTTGATAATTTATCTAAAAGCTATGATGAAGAAGCACGTAAAAAGTGGGGCGATAGCACTATAATAAAAGCTAACCAACATATTAACTCATGGTCAGACAAAGAAAAAATTCTAAAAACAAATGAAATGAATGATATCTTTTCAACTTTCGCCAATTTAAAAAGTCGGCCACCAGAATCTGTTGAGGTCCAGTCAAACGTACAAAAATGGTATGATTATTTAAATTCAAACTTAAATTTTAATTACACATTAGATATTTTTGAGTGTTTAGGTAAAATGTATGTCGAAGACAAACGATTCAAAGTAAATATTGATAAATTTGGAACAGGCACTGCTCAATTCATTAAAGACTCAATAGATGTTTATGTAAAAAACAAGCAATAATGATATGCCTTTATTAAATCAAAAAAATTACGATTTGATAAAGGCATATATTTTATGTAAATTTATCAGTTATATTTTCAACAACAATGATTAAAGCTGTAGAGTTCATATAATGATTAATAGATTATAGTAAATACTTAATAGATTAATACGTATCGTTACATATTTAAGATACAATGCAAATAATTATATATAAAGAATACATAGTGACTTAATAATTACAGTTATTAAAGTAGATAAAGAATAATCTAATTTAAACTGCAAGTAACATATGAAAATTGGTTATTTAAAAAAGTTAACGAAAATAAAATTGAACAAACGTAAATAATATAAAGATTATATGATAGGTCCCTTATATCAAAATATACATAACTTCCTATAATATATATTATGTAAACTAAAATGTTAATTTATATATGTATGCTGATTTATCTATTAATTTATAAAAGTTTAAAATTCATCATATGATAAATCCTTAATTAATTTAACCAAAACTTAAGCTACACATACAAAATTAACTTAAGACTGACAATCACATCTTATTGCATTCATGTGACCATCACTATATGGATTCTACTTTTTTCTTAACCATACTCAACGTGTATTTACAGTAATCTAGCTGACAATCACATTATCATAAATTGATTTTCTTCTCATTTGCAATCATGTTTACATAGATACACAAAAGCAAAGTTCAATGTTCAGAAATCAACTTCTCAGCGTTTTAAATGAGATAGTTCCTTTAAAAAGTAATTATATTTTCTATTAATTATAAGAGTGTTGCTATCAGATAATATTTATAACAATCCTTACTTAACTTATGGTTTAAAAACAATCATATATAAACAAAGGTTTACATAATATAAATAACGTTAACTAAACATTTATGTTACTATATCATAAAAAAATCAATAGTGTTGATTTAAAAAGTAAAATCTCAACACTATTGATCAAAAATTTTATTTTAATTATCTTTGTATAAATAATCTCTTGTCATTGGCAGTTCGTTATTGACGCCTTTTGTGATTAAAAACTGGTGCAAATCGGAAACGCCACATGTGAAGTTTGCTGCACATGCATTTAAATACAAACGCCACATTCTTATAAACCTCTCATCAAATTGTTCTCGTACTTTACCTATATTTGCTTCAAAATTTTCTGCCCAGTTGCGTAAAGTTAAAGTGTAATGCCTTCTTAAACTTTCTACATCTACAATTTTTAAGTTATTTTGTGACATATTGTCAACTAACGCTCTTATAGAAGGAATTGCACCTCCGGGAAAAATATATTTAGTGAGAAAGTCGTTACCTTCTACTTCTACAAGTCCAGTAATACAATGCAATAAGGCCACACCGCCATCTTTCAATAACTTATGGGTATTTTCCATGAATATAGGAATATGATCATGTCCAACATGTTCTAACATACCTACGCTTACAATGCGATCAAAAGTTCTCTTTTCATTAATGAGTTCTCTATAATCCATTAACTTAACATCCACTTGACCGATCAAACCTTCAGCTTTAATGCGTTCTTTTGTTTTGATATATTGTTCTTCACTTAATGTAATACCTAACGTTTGGACATTATATTGTTTTGCAGCTTCAATAATAAGATGTCCCCACCCAGATCCAATATCTAATAAGCTTTGTCCAGACTGTAAATTTAGCTTTTTTAATATATGGTTAATCTTGTTAACTTGAGCTGTATATAACGAATCTTCTTTCGTTTTAAAATATGCACAAGAATAATTCATCGTTTTATCT
>DATGUU010000010.1:0-2648 GCA_035301085.1 Pseudogracilibacillus sp.
TAGTCGATTATGCCCACACTTCCGATGGCCTAGAAAATGTACTAAAGTCAATTAAAGATTTTTCAATTGGAAGAGTAATTACTGTATTTGGTTGTGGTGGGGATAGGGATACAACCAAACGACCAATAATGGGTGACATTGCTTGCAAGTATAGTGATATTGTTATTGTTACTTCTGACAACCCACGCTCAGAAAATCCTATTCAAATCATGGAAGATATTAAAAAAGGAATGGAAAAATTCACTTCGTCCCAATATCAATTAGTAGTTGATCGTGAAGAAGCTATTGATAAAGCTATTAAAATGGCATCAAAAAATGATGTTGTCATTATAGCTGGTAAAGGGCATGAAACTTATCAAATACTTAAAGATAAAACAATTCAATTTGATGATAAAGACAAAGCTAAAAAGGCTATTTTGAAAAAATAGGTTTATTCAACAGCTTGTCCCACCATTTAAGTAAATGAGATACCTTGGATTGATGATATGTTATTTACAATTTTAAAAACTTTGAGATTGAAGTAACAGAAGAACTATATTAAAACAAATTAACCCAATAGTTATAGCCAGACATTCATTCACGGCGATCCAAGATACGATGTGTCCTTGGCTATCCCCCTAAAACCAATGAAGTTTTGCCAGAATCGGGGGTAATTCTTAAAGGGAAAGAAAGACTAAGAGTTTACAAGGGAAAAGTGTTAAATTGATGTTCAGAAAAAGGGGATTAATACTATGCTTAAAATTTGCTTGCCCATGAATCTCATCATGCAAGTCCTGAAAATCCAATTTACAATCTATCATTGAATACATTTACGTTAGAGGAATGGTATAAAATGGAGGGAACTGCAGAATATTTTAGTTTATCCTTATACCCAGATAAGAGATGGTGGAAAGATAACTTCCCGACCGATGTAGAAACAAACTATTGGGATCAATGTAAGGAACATTTAAAATCAACGGACGATAATCTAAAGAGTCAGTTATGTTTTGGAAGTGAAAAAAGAGTAATACCCGTGTTTGCAGGATACTCATTTGCTTTAAATCTGGTATCAAATTATGTTTCTAGTAAGAATAAAGATATTAGTGATATTAGGGAACTTTTTACAATTGAACCCAGTGAATTTATCGAATATTACAAACTTAATCTTAATCTCTAACTATTGAGCACAATTGATGAATAAAAATTATGAATTAGAATCGTAAAAAATAAACTTTTGGGGTGAATACGGTTGTTTGAAACAGAGCGATGTTCTATCAATACTTTTCAAAAATCTGATTTTGTTGATGTGAAACAATTATATCAAAATGAGGAGGTAAGAAAATATCTTGGTGGCATCCGCCCAGAAAACTCAATTGAGGTCGCATTGGACGAAATGCTTTATCCAAGTGATGACTCTTTTTATTGGGTGGTTAGGGAAAAACACACAGATGATTTTATTGGGTTAATTTCGCTTGATCCCCACCATGAAGGTGTTTACCTTGAAGTTTCATATCAGTTTTTACCAAGCTGGTGGGGAAAGGGTTATGCCACGGAAGCAGTGCAGTTGATTGTTAATTATGCTTTAAATGACTTAAAACTTTCAAAAATAGTTGCCGAAACGCAAACGGCCAATACGTCTTCTTGCAGGCTATTAGAAAAGTTGGGTATGGAATTGGAACGAACCACTAGCAGATTTGGAGCTAACCAAGCAATTTATTCAATCAAATCGTCCTAATTGAATCCGAGAATTTTTTTCAACAATAAATAATGATTCCTTGAAGGGAATGTAAATACGGATGAATGTACGAATAGAAAAATCAAAGGACCTCAAAGAATTAGCCTATTTCTTATCTGAGATGAATGGACAAAAGAAATCCCACATAGGTTTTTGTGGTAAAAAGCCAAAAGACATTCAGAAGTCACTAGAAGAAGATTTTACTTCTGACGATGACGTTACCTTTTATGAGGCGAGAAATAGTGACGGAAAAATCGTGGCTGCTATGGGTCTAGATATAGATGATGTATCCGCTGAGGTTTGGGGACCTTTTAATCAAACAAAGAATTTTGACATGCAATATAAATTATGGAAAAAGTTATTAAACACATATCCTACTGTGAAAAACTTTACATTTTTTATAAATAAAGAAAACAAAAGACAGCAAACGTTTATGAGTGACATCGGAGCGAAGAATACGGGGGAACATCTGGATTTAACGATTAAAAAGAAAGATTTTGATATGATCGGTGAAATAAAGAGTGTTCCGTTTCCATCAAATGATTTTCAAAAATTTGAAAAGCTACACGATACCATCTTTCCGAATACATATTATAATGCCAAAATAATTAGAGAAAGACTAAATGAAGAAGGAAATGTTTTAAAATTACTTAAAAATGCTTCTAATGAAATTCAGGGTTATGCCTACTATGAAGTCGATCTTGAAATGAAAGAGGCTTCCTTAGAATACATAGGAATCTCGGACACATTTCAAAATAAAGGATTCGGCACGATGTTATTAAAGGAAGTATTGACAGAAATGTTTTCATATTCACAGATTAATGAAATTGCATTAAATGTTGATAACACAAATAAACAAGCTAATCACGTTTATATGAAGGCTGGTTTTAAACCAACAGATGTTTTAATAAGTTATCTTTTTGAATTATAAAAT
>DATGUU010000011.1:0-2662 GCA_035301085.1 Pseudogracilibacillus sp.
TCCCTAACATACGCACGGTTTTGTATAGGTATTTTTAAAAATTCTTCCCAACTATTAACTTTTTCAGGTATTAACTCCTTAAGAACTAGTTTTTGATAATAAGGTACATTTTGCTGTATCTTTTGCCATATGTTATTAAAAGTATTTAATTGATAGTTAGATACTTGCTCTAATGGAGTATTTTGATAAAAAAACCTTTCCTGATTTACTTTTGGCTGCATCACTTTTTCTCGTATTGTTGGTATAAAAAACACCACGACACCTCATGTTCACTCTTTTAATATATTAATCTTTTTTTATAATAACATTATCATATTTCATCATAGTTAAGTTTGAATCATATTCATATGTTGAATAGTTATTATTCGCTTCTTTTTGCAAATTTTTTATAATATATGTCATAAAATCACAGCCCAATTCATATGCATGAGGATAACCTCCACCAAATCTTGGGTTAATTTCTGATATATAGAATTTACCATTATATTCAAAGCAATCTATATCAATAGGTCCTTTAAAATTGGTAACTTTAATCATCTCTTTTACTAGCTGTTCTATTTTACTATTATGAATAGAGATAGACTTATCAGTTTCTCCTGAGCGCATTTTAATTTTTTCTTTAATGAACAAATCTACTAATTCTCCACTAATCATATCGATGTAAACATCAATACCAAATTCTTTATCTTTATAAAATGGTTGGATGATTTGCCCTTCAAATTTATTAAATGCTTCAATTAATTCAATTTCATTTGTTACATTAAACAATCCTATACTTGCACTACCCTTTGCAGGCTTTACTATAAGTGGATAAGATAATTTATTTTGGTTTAATAGTTCTTTTACTTCAGATAAATCATTATATGTTGGTACACTTGGAATGCCTTTATCTGTTAGATATTTATAAGTCTCAAATTTATCAAATGTTATTTCGACTATTTCCCTTGGTGATAAAATTAATTTAATATTGTGCAGTTCAAATGTTTTTATATTACGTGCTAACAATTCTAGTTCGGGATCTATTAATGATACAATTCCATCAATTTTATACTTTTTACATATATTAAGAATTTCGTCAATATAATTAGGAGTATCTATTCTTGAGACAATTTCATAATTGTGTGCGAAACAAAGTGCTGGTGCATTCGAATCACAGTCAGTTGTAATTACCTTTCCGCTTACAGGTTCTAAAGTATCCTTAAAATACTCTACAACCTTAACACGTCTTCCCGCACTTGTTATTAGTATGTTCATAATTTTCCTACTTTCACTATAAATTATCTTTTATATTCAGAACGCAATATTCCCATTAAAACCTTCTCTATAAACTCGCCTTTGTAAAACACATCATCTCGAAGCCGTCCTTCAATAATAAATCCTACTTTTTTATTAATATGTTGCATTGCTACATTTTCCGCTCTCACAAAAGAATAGACTTTATTTAAAGCTAACTCATCAAAAGCATAGTCTAAAATTAATCTTCTTGCCTCTGACGCATGCCCCTTACCCCAGTATTCTTTATCGCCTATTCCTAAATATGATTCTGCTTTTGAATTTTTTAAATCTATATTTACCAAACCACAATATCCAATAGGTTCATTATTTTCACTTGAGCAAATGATAAAATCTTTTCTCGTACTATTTGTAGATACATTACTCAGCCATTTTTTTGTTCCTACTATTGATATTGGAAAGTCCACATTCAACGTTTTTCTTACTTCCTCATCGTTAAACCAATTAACTTTATGTTCTACATCACTTTCTTCCATTAATCGAATATATGTATTGTTAGCTTTTAACAATATAACTCTCCCCTATTCAGCATATAAAGTAAATATTATTTAACTTTCTTACGTCTTTCTGGTCCATGAATATCCTCATTTTTAAATACTTTGATGAAAGTTAACAATACGATTATAAAGTCCATAAAAAAAGATTGTTTTTTTACATATTGCACATCATATTCTATTCTCTCATCCCAAGTAAGAGAATTTCTCCCCTTTACTTGCGCATATCCAGTTATTCCAGGTCTAACAGAAAATCTTTGGATTTGATATTCCGAGTATTCATTATATTTTCTTGGGTGATATGGGACTGGTGGCCTTGGACCAATAATACTCATATCTCCCTTTAATACATTGAATAATTGTGGCAATTCATCTAAGCTAGTTTTTCTTAAAAAACTCCCTACCTTAGTCACTCTTGGGTCTCCTTCAAAAGTACTCAAGCCTGATCCTATATTTACCGCATTATCTACCATTGTTCTGAATTTAAGTATTTTAAAAATCTTACCATCTTTACCAAGTCTCTCTTGTTTAAAGAATACAGGTCCTCTTGATGTTAGTTTAATAGCAATAGAAATTAATAATAAAAATGGAGCAGTAATGTATATGACAACTATACTAACAAGTAAATCAAAAAGTCGTTTTATTTTATTTTGTATACCTTTCATTTACTCCACAACCTTTTAATTACTGTTATTATTCTTTCTAATTCCTCATCCGTCATCTTCGTATCCGATGGTAAACATACTCCATTTACAAATAACTGTTCAGCAACATCCCCACCAACTACATCATATTCCTCAAAAAACGGCTGCAAATGCATTGGTTTCCATACAGGTCTTGATTCGATGTTTTCTGCATCTAAGGCATCGATAAGT
>DATGUU010000012.1:0-6813 GCA_035301085.1 Pseudogracilibacillus sp.
GTAATGATGATACAACACCACCTAGTGATAATGGTGGTGACGATGATGTAACACCACCTAGTGATAATGGTGGTAATGATGATACAACACCACCTAGTGATAATGGTGGTAATGATGATGTAACACCACCTAGTGATAATGGTGGTGACGATGATGTAACACCACCTAGCGATAATGGTGGTAATGATGATTCAGGCGATATTCCTAATGCTGATTCAAGTTCTAACGACGAATCTCAAGCCGGTTCAGGTGGTGCTTCTGAAGCAGAAGATAATAACGCATCTGATGATTCAAATGATTCAGATGAAGGAAACGCTTCTAATGTAGATACTGACAATGAAGCTGATGATGAATCTGACTCTAGCGACGAAGCAACTGCTGATAATTCAGAAAACGTAGATAATGAAGCTGATGTTGAAGATGCTGATAACGAATCTAATGTTTCTAATGTTAAAAACAGCACGTCTGACGATAATGAACCTACACCAATTGTAGCACCTACAAAAAATAAAGGTGATGAAGGCGACAAAGCAGACCAAGTTGATAAATCAGACAAAGACAGCAAAGCTGACGAAGATAAATCAGACAAAGAAAAATCTGAAGCAACAAAAGATGCTTCAGATAAGAAAAAATCTGATAATAAAGACAAAGCTAAAGATAAAAAATTACCAAAAACAGGTAGCGACGATAATTACAATGGCGTTATCGGTGGAGGTATCGCATCTATCATGGGTGCAATCTTAGCTATCTTTGGAATCCGTAGCAAAAAAGCAAAACAACAATAAAGCATAATAAAAAGGACAGGGTGAATTAATCACCTTGTCCTTTATTTTTGTGCAAAAAAGAAGGCTCACAACTTTGAAAGCTGTGAGCCGAAGGGATAGATAAATAATGTTCAAAAAATTTATGTGTATATACTTGTTATGTATTAAATATAACAGATATACTAAATTTGTACAATAAATTCAGTATATGTTTTCCAAAAAAAAATCCTAACCAGTGAACAACGTTTAAAAACACTGGAAAGGATTTTTAATTAAGGAGTTTCACATTCACCAAAATAAAAAAAAATAGTTATCTATTAAAGTAGCACTATTTTTCCCTATCAATAATATAACACATATACTAACTCTGTACAATAGTGAAAGTCATTCGTTTCTTGATTAGAGATTTGTCATTTCTAAAGTTGTAAATTTATTTTTTTATATTATTTAATATTTTTTGTTAATTTTAATTGTTATCGTTCTTTCATCATGTTATGATTAATATAAGAAATAAAACAAGAGGTGATTATTATGATGACAGTTGAACAAAAATATAAACGCTTATATATATACGAACTAACCAAAGAATGTAGAGAAATCTTAACAAGAATACGTGAAGGTAGAAAAAACTTTCTTTTTACAGATAGTGAAAAGGAAACTTTTAAAAAATTAGGTACAACAACTAAATTTTTCTTATCCGACGGACTTGAAACAATTTCTATTAAAAGTTTCGCACTTGATTATTTACAGTTAAAAATATCTTTAGTTACACGTGTATTCTTCAATCACGATGCTATTGGTTTTAGAATTTATCAACTTGAAGATGTACTTGATAACATTGAAAGGGTAGCAGACGAAAATTTCGGTACCGTCCAAGAAGCTATCAAAGTAGAAGATGTTGTCGAAGATGAAAAAATGAGTGTATCAATATGAGTAAAACAGATGCTTATTACAGATTAAGACGAGAATCGTTAGACGCATTAGCAAAAATGGATGAAGTAACAAGAGAAGAATTATTAGTTTGGTGCGAAAAATCATTCAAACCGATTAAAAACATTAACAAAAAATCTACAACTTCATATGGTTTGAAACATTTGTTTGAAAGACATGAAGAAACAAAATCAAGCTATGTATCGAACGAAGAATTCAGAGGGGCAATGATTAAATTAGGTTTTGAACATACAGATGATATGAACATGTACTTTAATATTAGTCAAAAATCAGTCAATGATTTAAGACGAAGAATTGATAATGTTATTGTTTAAAGCTACGACACAATAAGAAGATTATGTCTTAAAAAACATCACCAAATTTTAGATAAGAAACTATTCTAAACTTAATAAATGTTTTTCAAGAATTATTAGAAGAATTGGAAGAAGTTAATTCAGAAGAACAATCGTTAGAAGTTGCACACGCATGATACAATTAAATGAAAGCAATAAAAAAAAGAGCAACTACCCGGAAAAATAGTTACTCTAAAATATGAAGCCCACCTACAACCGACAAGAAGTAGTGGAATAATGATAATATGTTGTTATTAATATTTTTAGTATAACACAGAATGACTAAAAAAGTCATTACTGATTTATTGTTATATTCAGTATAGCATATACACTAATTCAGTACAATAAGAGTACAAGTATTAATTTAACAAAAAACATTATCATGGTGGGCTTCCTTTCAAACAACTCTATGTAGAGAAAGGAAGATTTTTTATGATAAGTAATTTGAGTAGCAAATCAAAAATTACAAATATTGATAATAAACAAGCTAGTCAAGATATTATCAGTTATGGTAAACCACAACTAGATGAAATTTCACCCAACTCATTTTTCGAATATGAAGGTGAAATGGATTCTTTAGAAAAGCAAATTTCAAAAACTTCTCACGAAAACAGTCAAGAAGTACAATTTGAAAAAGAACTAGCTAAGATTGAATATATATTTAATAATTACAAAACACTAAATATTAACCAAAATCAAACATTTGAATACAATAATCAACAGATTGACTTAATACAATTTGAAATACTAAAAAGTTTTATTGCTAATGACCCTAAAGTAAATCTAAAAGCAAGAAAGAATGTTAGGCAAATTAATGCTTTAACATTATTCAACTATCGAATTTATAAAGAATTTGGTGTCAACTCAACATTTATCAAATTCAAGTATAAGACAAATAAAACGGTTAAAAGTAATGAACAAGATGAACAACCTGTTTTAGAATACGACTTCGAAATTATTCCCGAGAATTTAGCCAATTACTTATACGCTAAGGAATATAATGAGTACGCTATTATGTCTAAGATGTTTTCTAACTCTGATGAACCTTATTACTACTATAATGTTAAAGACTTAAAATGGGGTTTCATTACTGAAAAAGCACTAACGCAACTTATCAGGAAACACGTGAGAAACATCATTATTTTCTTCAACGTGGATAAACAAACACAATTAATTGAAACGATTACTAAAAATATATTAAACCAAATTGAAACACATGAAGAATTACATTCTGATATGTTAGAAGAATATTCAACAAATAATCCTTATTGGGTTCAATTTAAAGACATTGTTTACGATATGAAAAACGATAAGTTTGCTCGTATGAACAAAGATTTTAAATTAGCTCACTATCATGATTATAGTATTCCAACAGGGTACGCTCACGAAAGTAAACTATCTAAGGAAAATGGTTTTATTGATGTAGCATTAACAGATGAAGAATTAAAGGATAAATGTCCTAAGATACTCGAAAGATTAAAACTACTTCATCACGAAAATGAATTCACGTTCATACAATCACTCATAGGTAGTTTCTTTTGCCATTCAAATAAAGACTGGCAAGTCCTACCAATTATCATCGGTGAAGGTGGTAATGGTAAATCTATGATTTATGACACTTTAGTCAGTGATTATATGATTGGTACTAAAAACAAATCAGGTGTAGACCAAAAAGGTATCGAGAAAGGGTCAGACTTTTTACTTTCTTCAATGTATGGCAAAGAAATGAATATCATTAGTGAAACGAATGGTTCTTATTTATCAGAAGAAATTATAAGAACATTTAAAGCTATTAATGATACAACAACAATCAACCCAAAATATAAACAGTCATTCACAGCAAAATTGTATTGTACATTTCTTATCATGGGTAATGTTGAACAAATACCGGCTATTCCACCATCATATGTCAACGACTCCGGGTTCAAAAGACGTGTTGTACTGATTAAATGTAAACCAACAAAAGAGATTAGAGATTTCGAAAAAGAAAAAGGACAATCCTTTAGTGAATACTTTGATTTCGATGAAATGAAGAAAGAAATACCTTATTTTGCACTGCTTTGCATGAGAACGTTTATAAATAATTTAGGCAACATCGCAACATTCATGAGTTCTGGTGGTGCTAATGGTGATGTTATTGAAGGTTTCACAACTGAAAAGATATGTAATGACACTAAGCGTTACTTCAATGACTTTGATAGAGATAAAGAGTTTATGAGAGAGTTTATCCACTACTATAAAGTAGGAACAAATAAAGTTGATAACGATAAAGCCAATGAAAAAGACTTTCTTGTGTGGGTTGCTAATCTTTCAGCTAAAGAAATATTAGACCAATATGTAAAATGGTATGAAACTAATTATCCACATATAACAGTGTTTCCTAAGAAATTCAGCAACTATTTATCAAACGTTCATAATATTAAAAAGGTTCGTAAACGTCCAATAGAAATAAATAAATACGGTGATTTTGTACAAAAATCAAAAACTAATCCAATTAATACATTTGGTATTGATTTTGCTGAACTTGTAATCAAAACAATAAAAGAAGCACTGCCTGAAGATTATCTCAAAAATAATAATAATGAAAAAGAAATCGATTTTGAAAAATTTAAAGATTAAGTAAAAGAGAAGGTTATAAACCTTCTTTTTTTTTAATTCTAAATAATTCTCGTGTCAGTTTGTGTCAATATAATATAAGCAACCAAACTCTTACTCTCCCAATGGTTTAGTTGATAATGCTATAACTTATGTGTCGGTCTGTGTCAGATATGTGCTGATTCACCAAACAAGCTGATTCCAACTGCCCCAACGGTTGAAACTATTTCTGTGTCAATGTGTCGGTTTTTTACCAAAACTATATCTATATAAATAATTTCATTTTTCTCTTTTGTTTTAACTTTATTTTTATTTTGGGTTTTTTTAGAAAAAATTGACACATTGACACAGAAATCTCTTAAATACTTGTGGCTCTAAGGTTTTGACGATTTCTCGTTTTGACACAGGCTGACACAGGATGGATGATATATTGGAGTATTTTCATGGAATAAAACATCAAACCCCTTGTGGCAGTAAGAGTTGGTAGATTGTATAGCATTAATAAAATCTGTGTCAAAATGCTTTATTTTTTTGACACAGGAATTTTTGAAATGAAATGCTTAAAATCTCTAAACGCTTACTCCCCCAAAGAGTTTAGCGATTTTTTAGAAAAAGTGTGAAAATACACTAAAATGAAATAGTCGGTGCTTACCTATTGATAGTAGTCGTATACGACCTATAACGAATGACTTTTAACGATAGTTTGCTAACATAAAGATGTCTAACATGTACTATAGACCAATTCAAAGGAAGCATACTATAACATTTAGACCTATTATAAATAGTATAATTAGAGTTCTGACTATCTCTAGTAGGTCGTAGTTGACCTACTATAACTAGCGTGATATAATTAAGCCAATAATTCGCAGAAAAAGGAGTGAATTTTGATGAAATATTCAAAGATAAAGATACATTCAGATTTACTAGATTTCATGGACGGTCACACAGAAGGAAAGAAATTAGTTAAAAGTCGTAAGGAAATGTTCGAGCTTTTTTTAACTTTAATCGCAGAAGGGTATTACGACGAAGTATTTGAAGAAGATATAAGTAAAGAACGCAAAATAAATATTCCGAGTGATTTAAGTAGTAAGGCAAGCCAACATATAAAAGAGTTTGGTTATAGAAGATTGTCAGATGCTTTAGAAGTGGTGCTTAGCCATGAAAATGAATTAGAAAATAATTATTTCGGTGAAATTGAAAATGGTATTGAAACAGAAAGTGACATTGATATGGAAGAAGTGAAAAATAGACCTTTAAATTATGATGGTATGTTCTACCAATTATTAAAAGAACAACAAGATAATAAATAAAAAGAAAAGGAAGCGATATTGTGTATAATCTAAGTGCAAACGAAAAAAAGGTGTTGAACCAAGAAAAACAAGAGTCACAAACAGATAGAATAAAACATAATACAGCAATGTTAAATAAATTGCCTTTTATTTTAAAAGAAGTATATGAAGGCGAGAATTATATGTATCAAAACTTTCTGAAGAAACAACCACCTGAAAGATATGATGACTTTGAACATTGGTTGGTTCATTTGGAAAAATCAACTATAAGAAAATTGTATAATACTTGGTATGACGAGCAAGTCAGAACAACTACTGATTATATTGAGAAAGCATTATTAAAAAAATACCATAACAAAACAGATATTATATTCTTTTTAGAAAAATTCAAAGGATTAAAACAAACACAAAAAACTGATTTGCGTTATATAGGAATTGATGGTAAAGAAAGAACGAAAAAAGGTGTGAGATGTTATGGCGAACATCTTGTTATTTATGTAATCGACACTATCGATGGTGCTACAAAAGCAGTTGATAAAGGAAAAGTGTTAAACAGTGTTATATGTAAATTAATAAACGATATTGATGAAAAGGGAACACCTTTTTCTAATCTTTTAGAATTTATAGAAGAATTATCTGAACTTGTTGATAACGACGAATTAGATAAAAGTGTTGCATTAATGGCAGTAGAAAAAATGATGAAAGAATTTAATCTTCATACAGATGAAGATGAAAGTATAAAACTATGGAATAAAGTAGTATCTAACAAAAGAATAAACACTTAACCCCTCCAAAAACATTCTTGTTTAGCACTCAATATCATGGTATGATTAAAACATAGTTAAACCTACACCATAACTATGTTTCCAGTTGATGTTTTTT
>DATGUU010000013.1:0-8338 GCA_035301085.1 Pseudogracilibacillus sp.
TGATTTGTTAGAAAAAGCGCTTGCTGAAGAACTATTAATTAATTTAAATTATGAATATTTTAAAGATAATCCATTGAATGAAAGAACAATTGTCGATATCTTTAAAGTAGTGGCAGAGTTTCAATTGTCTTTAAATAGAAGGTGTCATAGAAGTTATCCAGAGACGATAGATCATATTGTTCAAGAACATATTGCAAATGTATTGTATAAATTGTTGGCTAATATTGATTTTGAAGATGATAGCACACGACAATTGGCTGCAAATATGATAAGTGCAAGTATCTATAAAGCTGCTGAAACATGGTATCAAAAGAATAATGAAATGTTACCTGAAGATTATATTAAACGCATCACGCCTTATATGATTTCTGGTTTGGTAGCGCGTGACTAAGATGAAAATGAAAAGGGGTCGTTAAAATGGGTATTATTATCATTATATTGCAAATCATTTTGGGAATAGTTTTTATCATGACAGGGTCTAAAATTTTATCTGGTGCAATGAAACAAGATTTTGCGCGTCTTGGCTACCCACCTATTTTTAATCAAATTACAGGAATTTTTGAATTTGTAGGTGGCTTGGGCATGTTGATAGGTGTGTTGTATAGCGTGATTGCATTATTATCAAGTATATTATTAGGTGCAACGATGTTTGTTGGTGCAATCTCATTGATTTTCTTAGGCAAGGACCCAATTAAAAAAGCAATTCCAGCTATTGTACTCTTTTTATTGAACTTTATAGTGTTTATTTATTATATTTAAAAGAATGATTAATTTTAATATCCCCATATAAACAACAGGTTGAATTGTTTGTATGGGGATATTATTATGTGTAAATTATGCTAAACCTTGAATTCTTAAAACAATTTCTGCTACAAGGGCAGAACCTACGTATGTACTGAGTAAGATTACGATACCGACGACAATTGTTTTCCAACCTAACTTAGCAAAATCGGCCCACGAATTTCCTATAGAAACGCCTGCATATGCAACAACTGGTGTAGCTAATGACAACAGGTCTACTTTTTCAGTCCATTCAACAATGTGTGATGATCCAGGTATGCCAGGTATTGTAATGATGAGCCCAATTATACCAATATAAGCAATACTAGGTATGTTGAGAGGAACAATATCACGTAAGATTAAACCTATTAATGCAATACCCATTAACGTAAGGATGCCAGGTAAAGCTACTATGGGCATTACACTATAACCAATCCAATTACTAAAGAGTGAAATAATGCCTACCACACATAATGTGAGTATCCAGTTTATAACTTTTGAATTCATGATCATTGCTCCTTATCTTTTGTGAATTTTGATTTGATATGCATAATAAAGCTGTAGTATTTTCGAGTTAATGGTAGAGCAATTAATATACCTACATAAAGCCCTGTGACAGATGTGAGTAAATTACTCACACCAGAAAATGCTGTAATTGTACTAGCTTGGTCAGGATACATTTCAACTAAGGGACCTAGTGCAGCAGCAGTCATAACACCACTTCCTACGCCTGTCGCCATTGCAAATGCTAATGGGCTAAATGGTAAAACGGAGATTAGAATGCCGGAGAAAACACTAAAAAATATTGCCCCAAATATTGTTCCGAATATATACATCGACATGACGCCTCGCCATTCAGGAGAAGTGATACCATATTTTTCAGTGATAAGTGCTAAGTTAGGCTCTCTTCCTATTGAATGTGTCATGCCTATAGATTCTCTGCGTAAACCTAAAAGTATAGCCAGCGGTAATGAAATAATAATAGTAGCTAAATTACCGGCTTCTTGAAGTATTAAAGCGGGTCCAGCAGCAATGATCTTAGGAAGTGCAGGTCCAGCCTCCACCCCGAATTTTGCTATGAGTAACGCTACAGAAATAAAGACCATTGGTTCAGAGTTCTTAGCTTGTCTTTTACTGATAATAGGTGTGAAATATACGCCCAAACCGAGTAATACTGCATAAACTACTGGTAATAAAAGGATTGATGTTATGCCTAATGGTATTTTATGTGCGCCGATTACTTCAGAAATGATCATAATGATTAAAACGATGCCATGTAATCTCCAATCTTTCCAAAGAATGTTTTGTTGTTTCATAACAATCCTCCTAATAAAAAGTCTGAAAATTCAAAATAATAATAAAGCCTATTTTATACTTACTAATTCAAAATTAAAAGGGGGTTAAAGATAATATTATTAATTATTAATAAAAGGGATATGTAAAAATCATAAAAAGTGTATAATGTAATTGATTTGTTGAAAGGTGTGTAAAGTATGAGACGAGCATATAAGCAACTTGTTTTAGGTATGTTGTGTTTGTTTATTGTTATGGCAATTGGACGTTTTGCATATACCCCCATTATGCCTTTTATGCAGCTTAATAGCGGTATGGATAATCCAAGTGCTGGTATGTTAGCTACATATAACTACTTAGGATATCTTATTGGAGCAATGATTCCAATTTGGATTATTGTATTTAATAAGGTAGTGGATCTTAAAATATATTTAATTATCAATATTATTTCAACACTATTCATGGGTGTTTTTGATAGTTATATCTCATGGGCAATTTTTAGATTTGTTGCTGGTGTTTCTAGTGGTACTGTTTTTGTATTGGCATCAAATGTTGCGTTAGAAGCATTAAAAATGGTTCGGAAAGAACGTATTTCTGGTCTGTTATATAGTGGTGTAGGGTTAGGTATTTTTGCAAGTAGTATCTTTGTTTTTTTATTCACTTCAGTGAATACATGGAAAACGACATGGGTTTTGCTTGGTATTTTTTCATTAATCATGGCGATTTTTATTATATTTGGTATGCGTGAAAATGATGTTGCTGAATACGAAAGTCATAAAATAAATGAAAATCAATCTAATGCATCAAGTAAATTGAAGAAAAAATTTATTTGGGGCTTTTCCATTGCGTATTTTTGTGAAGGGGCCGGATATATTATTACGGGCACTTTTTTGGTTGCCATTGTTAAATCGATACCCTCACTATCAGACTATGCGGCATTAAGTTGGATGTTTGTGGGGTTAGGTGCGATACCATCAACCATTCTTTGGTCTATGTTGGCCGATGTTTTAGGTCATGGTAAGGCAACGTATTTAGCCTTTATTTTACAAATAATAAGTGTTGTTTTACCGATATTCTCAGAAAGTATGTTGAGTTTAATACTAAGTTCATTATTATTTGGTTCAACGTTTTTAGGGCTTACTACATTATTTATGTCCAAAGCACAAGCTTTAATGTATCAGAATAATAGTAGATTGAACTTAGTTGCGATATTGACAGTCATATATAGTTTGGGACAAATGATTGCACCTGCATTATCTGGGTTATTAATTGGAAACGAAGGGAACTTCAATGCAGCATTAATTTTCGCTGCTGTTATTTTATGTGTAGGTTTATTTAGTAGTATGTATAGTTACCGAACTAGGAATTAAAAGAAATTTGTCTTATAACTTTGCTGGTTTTGCTAAAGATATGAAGAAATAATAGTATAGATTGTTTCCACGTGTATATCTTGAACTGCTTTCTGAGTCATTCAAGCGTACAATAGATTTTTTAGTGACTGTGTGTCGTTTCAATTATTTAAGTAGTAAGTTTTAGTTTGGAGTCGCTTTTTGGAGTGTTTTAATCTTTTTGTATAAGTCTAATTTTTGTGGTAATATCGTCATGAATAAAAATTCGAGATAATAATAGATAAGAAGGTTAAAAAATATATGAAAGATAATTTTTGGCGTGAATTACCGCGTCCATTTTTTGTTTTGGCGCCTATGGAAGACGTAACAGATGTAGTCTTTCGTCATGTAGTCAGTGAAGCGGGAAGACCCGATGTCTTTTTCACTGAGTTTACAAATACGGAAAGTTTTTGTCACCCTGAAGGTGTACACAGTGTACGTGGCCGTTTAACGTTTACAGAAGACGAACAACCCATCGTTGCACACATTTGGGGAGATAAACCTGAACATTTTCGTGAAATGAGTATTGGTATGGCAGAGATGGGTTTTAAAGGTATTGATTTGAATATGGGTTGTCCAGTTGCGAATGTTGCAACAAAAGGTAAGGGTTCAGGTTTAATACTACGCCCAGAAACAGCAGCTGAAATTATTCAAGCATCTAAAGCAGGAGGACTACCTGTAAGTGTTAAAACGCGATTAGGTTATTCTGAAATTGATGAGTGGAGAGAATGGTTGAAACATGTTTTCAAACAAGATATTGCGAATCTATCCATCCACCTTCGTACACGTAGAGAGATGAGTAAGGTAGACGCACACTGGGAATTAATCGGTGAAATAAAACAACTGCGTGATGAAATTGCACCAGACACATTATTAACGATAAATGGTGACATTCCAGATAGAAAAACAGGACTTGAACTGGCAGAAAAGTATGGTATTGATGGCATTATGATTGGTCGAGGAATTTTCCATAATCCTTATGCCTTTGAAAAAGAACCAAGAGAACATACGAGTGCGGAACTTTTAGACTTGTTAAGACTTCATCTTGATTTGTTCGACAAATATTCACAAGAAGAAACACGCTTGTTTAAACCGTTGCGCAGATTCTTTAAAATATATGTGCGTGGTATCAGGGGTGCAAGTGAGTTAAGACATCAACTGATGAGCACAAATACGACTGACGAAGCACGTGAATTACTAGATGAATTTGAATCTAATATGGAAACAACAATACAATAGTAAAAGTTTGAATATATCAATAGGCTTGGAAATCTTGAAATTTTAGATTTACAAGCCTATTTTTGTTTAATGGTAAGTGAAATAACGAATGCAATAATCATAAAACTAGTAATCATTAAAACGACACCTGGCCATTGAATATAGTTATAAAATACACCGGCTAAAGTACCGCCTACAGAAGACCCCATATAATAAAACAATAAGTAAAGGCTCGAAGCCTGTGCTTTATGATCTTCCGCACGACTGGTAACTACTGCACTTGCGATTGCATGACCACTAAAAAAAGCATAAACACTAAAAGCTAAGCCAATAATTTTGAATGTTAGCGGTGGTAATAAAGTGATGTTAATACCAAAAATCAACAATAAAACACTAAATTTTAAAGCATTTAAAGTACCTAATTTAGTACGTAATTTTGCATTTAGTATTGAGGAAATCATACCTATTAAAAACAATAAATATATAAAACTAATGATACTATCATGTAAATTGTATGGCTTTTCTGATAACACGAAACCAATATAGTTAAAGGCAGCTATGTTACAACCAAGTAGCAGAAAGCCAATCATAAAAGGTTTGAGTAATCGAATATTTGTTAGATGTTTATAATAACTAATTAATAATGCTTTGACAGAAAAACGCTGCTTATCAAAATGTTTAGATGATGGTAGTAAAAATGTAAATAAAATGGCTGCAATGACACTGATCACACCTATGCAAATTAGGCCAGTTTGGTATCCATAAATACTTGAAATAAAGCCGGTGAATATTCTTCCAAAGGCACCACCAAAAGCGTTTCCACTAATATAAATGCCCATCGCTTCAGGTAGATTGTGCGAAGAAATTTCCTCACCAATATATGCCATTGCGATTGATGGTAAACCAGCTAAACATATGCCTTGTATCAATCGCACAATTAAAAAGGTATTGAAATCTGTTAAAAATGGTTGGATTAAGGCGAGTAAGGATACAGAAAGAACGGAAAAAATCATTATAGGTTTACGACCTAACACTTCAGATATGGCTCCGAAAAATAGCATGGCAAAGGCAAGTGTTAAAGTTGCTGATGATAAAGCTAAACTTGCCTTTGTTTCGCTCACATTAAAAGATTTTGTAAAATGAGGGATTAATGGTTGAACACTATAAAGTATTGAAAATATAGTGAACCCAGAAATAAAAAGAGCTACGATGATTTTTATGTAAGCTCTCGATCCTTTTTCTACATAGCTATTATTTAAATTGTCCAATGGTAAGCCCCCACTTATTATATGATGTATTTATGGTAGCATGTAATTAATGATTTAAAAAATATATGATTTTTAATTTGATTGTATACTCATATCATAAAATTAGTTTTAATAAACACTATCTTTTTAAATAACTTAAAGGTTTGTTACAAATTGAAGGGATATTGTATGTGTAAAATAAACATAAATATTTTTAAATGAGATTAAAAAGGGCTGTAGTAATAATTATTTCTACAGTCTTTTTTGTGTTATATATGCATTTTCTAAAAATAAAACATTAATAAAAATTTAAATTAAAACAAATTTCAAAAAAACAATTGCTTTTAGCTAAAAATGTTATAAGATTATGTAGTATGGTTTAAAATAATTTTAAAGTTGAACGAAATACAATTTAAGTATAAATGTAAGGTGAGGAAGTGGAAAAAATGAAAAAATTATTGTTTTTTGCTATTTTAATCGTTTGTATCTTAGCTGGGTGTAATACTGAAAGTAAAGAGAAAAATACTGACAGAAAAGAAGATAGTAAGTCTAAAGCTACGAGTACGATGAAGAATTTTAAAATTGGACAAGTAGTAGATGTTGATGGTGTAGATGTAAAATTAGCAAAAGTAGAGTACGTAAACAATTATGATGAATATAGTGAACCTGAAAATGGTAGGGTCATCAAAGTATATTTGAAATTTAAAAATAATAATGAAGATCAAGTATTAATTGATTCTACTGATTTTAGTATGAAAGTGAAAGATGAAAATTATCAAGAATGGTATGGAAATACTGAGGGGGATTCAGGATTTTCACATCAATTGAACAAAGGAAATACTGGATCAGGATTTATCACCTATGACGTTCCTGAAAGTGATACATATACTTTAGAAATGGATGCTACACCAAATTTTGAAAATGTTAAAGCAAAATGGGACATAAATAAAGAGGATATTAAAGAAGTGAGTAATCAGCAAATTAATAATTCTGTATCAGAAAGTAGTGAGAATAATAGTGCGAGTGAAACAGAAGATGTTGAAGAAACTGATACTGAAAAAGAAGAGGAAGAAAGTGATGAAATAACATATCCAGAAGAAATGTATAATACATTAGTTGATGAATATAATGAACTCACGGATGGTGAAAAAATGGATCATGTTGATCATGAGGTGTTTGAGATAGAATATGATCAATTAGAAGCACGTGTCGATGAATTATACAATAAAAAGATGGAAGAAGAAGACCAAGCATTCGAGGAAGAAATGAAAAAGCAAGATGAAGCATATGAAAAGGAAATGGATGAGATAGATAAAGAATATGAGGAAGAAATGGATGAAATAGATAAAGAGTATGAAGAAGATATGAAACAAAGTGAAGAAGAGACAACTGCTGAAGATGAAGCGGCATAGTAAAAAACAAAGGAGTAATTTAAATGAATAAGAATATTGAAAAAAAACCAACAAATAGAGTGGCAGAGATGATATTAGGGATATTAGGAAGTATCTTTGGTGTTATAGGTGGCTTATTCGCTATAATGATCGATGGTATAGGCAAAGAATTTGGATCAACAGATAGTGGTAGTATTACTGGATTAGGTATAGCAGTCATACTTACTTGTATAATAACATTGATTCTTAGTTGTGTTATAAACAAAAAAAGAGTATTAATAGGGGTATTATTAATAATAGGTGGTATTTTAAATATAATTTTTATAAGTTTTTTTGGTATTTTGTCAGGCATTTTAATATTAGTAGCTGGTATTTTAGCATTAATAAGAAAGTAATACAGTGATAAATAAATAGTATGACAGCTATCCGAGATGTAGATACATGATGTCTCGGATTTTTTGTATCATTTTATTGCTAATTAATAAATATAATCATTAATCCTATTTAAAAATTTATTTCAAAAGTACATTTGATTGAACATTGTTGTTGAAATAGCATAAAGGGAAATCTTTTAATAAAATGTATTGTCATACTGACATTTTATTTATCTTTAGAAATTAAGAAGTTGTAACGGTAGTTCATATTAGGAATTTTCAAAAAATTTACGTTACATCTCAAACAAATTACTAACAAATTAAAAAACAGTTTCTGCTATTCTCTTTATACAGTTTCTCTGATACTATTGTGTTTGTAAAAAATTTGGGAGGACTTATTAATTATGAAAAAAATGGTTACAGCAACAATTGCTACGTTATCTTTAGGTGCAATTGGTGTCGCACAAGGAGAAGCACACGCTTCAGAAAACAATCAATCAAATACGCAATATACAAGCAATCACGCGAGTAGTGATATTTTTAACTATGGTTATATCGATCAAGATGATAATGGGAACTATCATCACACATTAGATGGAAACTGGGATCAATCTATGTTTGATCAACAACAATATTATTTCTATTTA
>DATGUU010000014.1:0-29194 GCA_035301085.1 Pseudogracilibacillus sp.
TACAATATGAAATATTTAATGCTTTAATCTTTTCCCAACGCACTCTTTAAGTTAGTCCTCTTTTTCGTCTTGCACGAATCAATGTACTTTTTGAAATGCCTGTTTTATCCTCAACTTGTTTGTAGGTATTTGTTTCTTTTAGCTTAATAGCATGCTCGATTTGCTTGTTACTGTATATTCTTGGTCTTCCTTCCCGAAAGTCTGGGTCTAGCTTCGCGAGTGCCTTTCCCTCCTGTGTTCGTTCAACAATCATATCGCGTTCAAATTCAGCAAATGCTATCATGACATTGAAAATTAGACGTCCTGTGGGTGTATCTTCCACCAGCCCCATATTCAATATATGGACACGAACCCCTTTTTTAAAAAGCTTACGTATAGTTTCAATCCCATCAATGGCCGAGCGGGCAAGCCTATCTAATTTCGTCACAATTAATGTGTCTCTTTCCTCAATTTTTTGCAACAACTCTTGTAATTGTGGCCTGTTTTTATTTGTGCCGGTAAGCTTATCCTGGAAGATCCTTTCGCATCCTTCATTTTCAAGTGCCTGTAACTGTCCCTCTAAGTCCTGATGCACCGTTGATACCCTCGCATATCCATACTTCATTTTATATCAACTACCTTTCCTAGTATCACTGTGAGATTGTATTCATTAAAATTTAAGCTCTTTTTTGAACCTAGGTTTTGACACCTTTATAAGGCTATCATATCAAGTGTGTCTTTAAGGTGTCAAAACTTTTGAGATTTGACGCAATATACTTATTGATTTGGATGTTATTCAAAAATATCCAAAATGAAAATTTGCAACAATTCCTCTAAGTCTATTTGTCCAAAGGCTTCACTGTCATAGATTAGTACTAGAGTCTCTATTGTCATACGGTTATATCCATTCTCATAATTACTTATTATTTTATCTGATAAATCTAATCGTTCAGCTAAATCTGATATTGTCAGATGATGATATTTACGTAATAATCTTAATTTTTTTCCCATTTCAACATAAGGATCATTTAATGAAATATAGTTTCTTTTTACCATAACACATGCACCAAGGTTCCTTCCTTAATTTTCTTAAATGAAATACAATCCAAGTATAACAAAAAACGGAAGGAGAATTTAAGACATGGATAATAGATATACTTTTAATTATCAAAATGCTACAAAATTAAAAAGCCCTTATCAGAAAGACAATAGAGAGGTTTATCATTTATGGGTAGATGTACAACAAGTTCCAGAAGGATTCCCGAGAGACGTAAATCCGAGAGACGTAAATGACGGCACTAAAGTTTATAAGAGAATCGAAGAAGGTTTAACTGATAGTACACAATCCTTTTTCGTAAATAATAGAGGAATATTAATATCAGCAAAAAGTGTAGCTATAGATGCCTTGTCAAAAGAGATCACATTAGATTTAGGTACAGAAGACGAAAAAGAAAAATATGGTGTTTTAGATGGTGGTCATACGTATTACGCTATAATAAAAAATAAAGATAATCTAGACCCAGAAATAAAACAATATGTTCATTTGGAAATCATGACAAATGTAGTTGAGATAGATGAATTATCGGGAGCAAGAAATACAAGTGTGCAAGTTTCAGATAAAGCAATAGCTGAATTAGCTAACAAATTTGGCTTTGTAAAAAGAAGTATAGCTAATGAACCATATGCAGATGATATTGCATATAGAGAAAACGAAGATAAAAGATTAGACACAGTTGATCTATTAAGACTTATGTTTACTTTTAATGTATTTAAATTTGCGGAAGGGGCTACTCAACCAATTCAGGCTTATAGTGGAAAAGCCCAAGTGTTAAAAGACTATTTAGCTAACTATGATAAAAAGAATAGCGAGGAGAATCAATATGAATATATAGCGCCTTTACTTCCTACAATCATAAAATTATATGATCGAATTGAATCTGAAATGCCTGAGGCGTATAGAATCGATAACCCCAAAGGTGCATTTGGAAGAATAAAAGGTGTAGATAAGAAGAAGAAAAAAATTGCTACAAAATATTTACAAAATCCTATCGATTACCATATAACGCAGGGCTTCATATTCCCTATTTTAGCTGCTTTCAGAAGCCTCATAGAAATTAAAAGCGACAATACTTTAAATTGGATAGTAGATCCTTTAAAAGTATGGGATAAAATTAAAGGAAAGCTAGTTACTAATACAATAGAAATGTCACGTCAATTAGGTAATAATCCACAAAGTGCAGGAAAAAGTAATGCCCTATGGGTCCAAAATTATGATGCTGTAAATACAGAAAAACTTCAAATTCAAATAGAGATGCTTCAAAACAAATAATGATGAATAAAGGCTACTATATTAACAGTAGCCTGATATAACTGTCAGATAGACTCTTCATAAATGCAACATTTGTTGTAAATATTTAATCTTTTCCTTGATGAAAAGAAACCCAAAAAATAAGTATTAGTTAACTTTCTTACAAACTCATGATATTGACATTAAAGAATATGACTCAAAATGTATATTAAACTTTAAAAACTAATATACTTTTAACTTTTAATCAATAAATACTATCTAGCATACAAAGCGCTTAACTATATGACGTAATCATTATTAGGTTAACCAATGCAATGGTAGTATAACGATGTTTGGGAATAATATTAAAATGATTAACACTAAAATATGAACGGCTAAAAAGGGCAGTAAAGGTTTAAATATTTGATCCATTTCAACATTACCAACACCACATATTACATTTAGTACTGCCCCTACCGGAGGGGTTATCAATCCAACTACAGTGGTCATAATAAATATTATTCCAAAATAAACAGGATTGATTCCAGCCAATTCTATTACTGGCATAAGAATTGGAGTTAGAATTAATACTATTGGATTTAGATCCATAACCATACCAATAAAAAAAGTAATTAACACAATTACTAATAATAGTAATGTTTGATTATCAACTAACTTTCCTAGTAATTCACTTAATTGACCCGGTATATTCGCGCGGGTTATTTGCCATGCTACAACCATGGCTGTTACTGTTAAAAACATTACTATACTACTAGTTTTCGTTGCTTTCAAAAGAATATCATATATTTGTTTTAGTTTAAGTTCTTTATATACAACTGTCCCTATAAAAAAAGCAATGAACGCAGCAACTACAGCTGCCTCTGTAGGTGTGAAAACCCCAAATCGAAGTCCAACAACGATAACTATCGGTATTAAAAGTGCCCACGCTGCATCTTTCAGCGCTGTTAAAATGCTTTTTAATGTAGGTCTAGGAACTTCTTCTTTCTCTTCTTTCCTTGACACTAAAAACCATACTACTACCAAACCTACCCCCATCATTAATCCTGGTACAATTCCTGCTAAAAATAGTTTGGTAATAGAAACTCCACCAGTAACTCCGAATAATATTAATGGAATGCTAGGAGGTATAATCGGTGCAATAATACCGCTTGATGCTATTAAGGCGCTTGACTGAGATCTTCGATATCCTGACTCAACCATCATTGGAATTAATATAGATCCTAACGCTGCCGTATCCGCAACTGCTGAGCCGGATAAACTAGCAAAAATAACAGAAGAAATAATAGCAACATACCCTAACCCTCCTTTAATATTACCAACAAGGGTTTTGGCGAAGTTTACTATCCTTATGGAAATTCCTCCATTGCTCATAAACTCTCCTGCTAATATAAAGAAGGGAATAGCCATTAATGAATAGTTATCTGCACCATCAGCTAAAGTTTTAGTTATTATTTGTGTATCGAAATTTCCTAGATAAAACATTAAAACAACGGCAGTTATCAATAATGAAAATGCTATAGGAACTCCTAATATCATCGCACCAAATAGGGAAAGAATAAAAATAAATAATGTCATTTATTTTCCCCCTTATAAGAATTGATATCGTTTAGATTACTGTTATTTATAAACAAACGTATAGTGTTCATTATTAACACAATAATTGTAGCCAATGAAAATCCTAAAATCATATAATATATATAAGTGAAAGGCATGTTTAAAGCTATGCTCTTATTTCCTTCGTTTACTTCTATTAATTTCAAACTTCCATTTATTAATATTCCCATAATATAAATTAGCAATCCATTTGTTAAAATCATAACAACTTTTCTTACTTTTATATTTAATTTTCTAATAAAGAAGTCAATTCCTAAATGTTCTTTAGTCCTCAAGGCGGAGATAGTTCCTAAAAATATAAGAAACATAAATAAATAACGAGCAGCTTCCTCCGACCAATATATCCCAGAACTAAAGACGTATCTAAGAATTACATTCAAAAACACAATAATACACATTAACGATAAAGTGATAACAGACATTATATTAATGACTTTTAATAAATAAACTTCTACTTTATTGATCTTATTCATGTATTCCCCTCCATTTTTATGACAAATATTAATTTTGCTCGGAGAGTATATCTTCAACTAAAGACTTATCTATATTATTTTTATCTATTTGCTCTTCTCTAACTTCTTTCCCTAACTTTGACCATTCTTCTAATTCTGAATCAGAAGGCGTATAAATATCTACTCCATTATCAATAAGGTCTTTTTTAAAATTATCTTCATCCTTTGCATCAGCTTCATTAGCTTCATCCCTAACTTTATCTATTGATTCTGTAATAATACTTCTTTGGTCTTCAGTTAATTCATCCCATTTCTCTTGATTAAATTGCACAACATGAAATGCCATTAATGCTTGAGTTTCTGTAGCGTAATTCATAATTTCATCAAACCCATTCAATGCTAACCAGTTAGGTTGGAGTTGTAACCCGTCAACAACTTTTTGCTCAACTGAATTATACGTCTCACTCCAAGAAATAGGCGTAGGATTAGCTCCAATATTTTTTATATAAGATTCTTCTATGGGAGACCCAGTAGCTCGAAGTTTTAGCCCTTTTGAGTCATTTGGAGTTTTAATTTCCTTTTTTGTATTAGCTAATAATCTAAAACCACCCACATTTATAAAAGTTAACGCTTTATTACCTGTCGTTTCAGAAACTTCATTTAAAAGACCTTCCCCTATTTCTCCCTTTAGAATATTATTAGCATCGTCTCTCGATTTAAAAATATAAGGAAGATCTAGGGCTAATATTTCTTCTGTATAAGGAGCCATGTTAGAACTAGCAGCACTTATCATATCAACTGAGCCTATGTTTACACTTTCAATAAGCTCTTCATCCCCTCCCAAAGCACCTGCACCTTGTATTTCCAACTGAATATTATTATTAGAAGATTCTTCTATTTCCTCCTTAAGTTTTTCAAAAAAAATGTCTACCGAATTATCTTTATTCCCAGTATGACCTACAACAAGCTTTACTTCTTTATCATTTTGATTATCCTTTGTATTGTCATTCTCATTTGAAGGGGTAGTTCCACAGCCTGAAATAAGTACAAGGATTAATAACAAAAAAGAAACAATTTTAAACATCTTCATTATAGACACTCCTTGTTAAGCGCTTACACTTCTAATGTTAACTAAAAGTATTAGCTTTTTGTGAAAAATTTTCTTAAAAGCTATATTTTTCAATTCATAATCAATGCTAAAGACTGGCTTATTTATGTTGAAGGGGATGAAGTTCTAATTTTATCTTAAAACATCCCCATCTCATAACAGATCTAAAAATTATTGCTAGTGAAAACAACATTTTTTAAATCAGACAATAATTCTATAGCGTAAGGTAAACCTTCTCTGCCTACACCACTTCCTTTTACGCCTCCAAAAGGCATTTGAGCTACTCTGTAACGAGAGGCATCGTTAATCATAACTCCCCCTACCTTTAATTCTCTTGCAGCTTTAAAGGCTAAATGCAAATTAGATGTAAATACACCTGCTTGTAAACCATAAATAGAATCATTTGATTCTTTAATAATTGCGTCAAAGTCTTTATATGGTATTAAATTTATTATAGGGAGGAATGTTTCATCAAAATAAACTTTCATATCTTTTTCTAGATTAGATAGAATAGTGGGACTTATTAATCTGCCATCTCGATTTCCACCATGAAGAATAGTAGCTCCTCCGTCAGTAGCTTCTTTAATTAACTTATCAAATTTATAAGAGGATTGATCATTTCTAACTGGACCAATGTCCGTGTCACTGTTCATTGGATCACCAACTTTAAGTCCTTTTATCTTTTCTATGAATTTATCTGAAAATTCTTGGTAAATATCCTCGTGAACAAAAAGTCTATGAACAGAAGTACAAACTTGACCAGCTAATGCAAATCCTGACAAACAAGATTGAACAGCCACATCTATGTCAGCATCTTTATGAACTATGTTAGGTGCATTTGACCCCATTTCGAGTATGACAGGACGTAAACCTGCTTTAACAGCTATTTGTTTACCTACATTTAAACTACCTGTAAACATATACCTGGAAAATTTTTGTGATTCTAATAAAGCGTCTCCTACTTCAACTCCTCCAAATAATAATTGTATATGTCCTTTAGGTAACCCCGCCTCAATCATAATATTTACTAAATGAATTGCATGAAATGGTGTAAAAGGAGACGGTTTCAAAACGACGGTACAACCCGCGGCTATTGCTGCAGCAATTTTATGTGCTCCCTGGTTAAGTGGAGCGTTGAATGCTGTAATTGCACAAATTGGTCCAGAAGGAACCTTCATTGTAACTGCATATTTACTTTTTTCATCAGTTATTTTATTTGACATTGGAATTTCATTTCCAGTAATTCGCTTAGCTTCCTCAGCAGCTAACACAAAGGCATCTATCGCACTTTTAACTTCACCTGAGGCTTCCGTTTTTGTCTTACCGACTTCTTGTACAAGAATATCCGACAAAAGATCAGCATCTCTCTCAATTGATTTTGAAATATCTAACAGTATATTATAACGATCATTTAGTGATAGCAAATCATCATTAAAATGATCTTCTGCGGAGGAAGTGGCTTCATTCACATCATCTATATTAGCTATAGGAAGTGTCCCAATGCATTCATCAGTATATGGATTTTCAACATCGAAGGTAGATCGATCTTTAGGAAAACTCCAATTACCATTAATAAACATGCCCCACTCTTTTATCCCTAAATTATTATTCATTAGCTATAAACTCCTCTCCAAATATGTTTAAGATTATAAAATTAAACTTTATATTTCTTAAGAATATCTTCATTTAATTCCATACCAATACCTGGCTTAGTTGGAACAGACAAATAACCATTATCGAAATGTTCAAAATTTTCTTTTTGTAATTCATGTCGAAGTGGGTTTAATTGCTTTTTGTTCCAGTCACTTCGCATATATTCATAGATTAAAAAATTCGGTAAGTACGCAGCTAATTGCATAGATGCAGCAAGACATACTGCTGAAGTGCTACCTGTATGTGGTGCATATTTAATATGATGGGCACTTGCAATAGCATTAATTTTTTTACATTCTGTAAATCCTCCAGTTCTAGATACATTAGGCTGTATTATTGAAATACCCCCTTTAGTAATCAAATCTCTAAAACCATATCTAGTAAACTCTGTTTCTCCTGCAGCCAACGGAATATTTAACTTTAAAGAAAGTTTCCTATATCCATCCAAATCATCTGGCATAATAGGTTCTTCAAACCAATAAATATTTTCTTCTTCTAGTTTCTTACCTACTTGAACTGCCGTAAATACATCATAGCCACAGTTCGCATCGACAGTTAGCGTTATATCTGGACCAACAGCAGACCTTATTGCTTGCACTAATTCTATATCTTGTTTTGGATCATTTCCTATTTTTATTTTCATTGAGTCATATCCCATTGCAACGTATTCTTTCGCTTCTTTCATACTTGTCTCTAGTCCACGAAACCTTAAAGACGATGCATAACATTTAATAGGATCATTATGTAATCCTCCTAGTAGTTTCCATACAGGTATATTTTGATACTTAGCAACAGCATCCCACAAGGCAATATCAATACCACTAATTGCCTCTATATAAAATCCTTTAGTGTGCCCGCGATTCACCATAATACCATACATTAATTCCCATATAATCTCTACATCTCTAGCATCCTTTCCAATTAATACTGGTTTAATAGTCTCTATGATATCTCTTGTTGCTGTTGGAGTTAACCTTACAATACATTCTCCAATTCCCGTGATTCCTTCACTTGTGTGTACTTTAACTATAGTTGTTCTGTATTGACCAAACACCACATTCTCTATTTCCTCAGCATATGGGATGCTTATTGGTGCTGATATTTTTTCTTCCATTGGTACAACTAAGCTAATTGCTTCAACATCTGTTATTTTCACTTTTATCCTCCTCACCTAGATATAGGTATATTTGGATTAAAATCCTTTATATATTCTTTAACTCCTTCTTTCAAGGATATATGAGGTTCATAATCTAACTCTTTTTTCGCTAAACTTCTGTCAATTTTAGAAGGAAATCGATTATTTTCATTTGGTAATAAAGTTACAGGGGGGGGTTCATTATTAATTTCCCTAATAATTCCCAACAATCCATGAGCATCTATTTCAAAGCCACTAATATTGTAAATTTTAGATTTGTTATTTTTTGCTTCAATTGCTAAAGTAAATGCTCTAGCAACGTCTTTCACATGTACTAAATCTGTTTTAGAAAGACCTAGATAAAGTTCAGTGTGTTTATTTTGAATAGTAGCTAAAGCAATATCATATAAAAAAGCAGCTGCCCCCCTTGCATATCTACCTGGTCCATATACTGTCGTAGGACGTAAACAAATTGAATCAATGCCGAATTTTTCTGAGTAATGATTAGAAATATATTCATCAAACTTTTTACAATTACCATAAAAAGTATCAGGATTGGTGATAGAATCTTCATTTACTCGTCCAGTATATTCATTAGGTCTCCCGTAAACCATTACAGAACTACTCCAAACTATTCTTTTCACATTATAATAAACACAGGCTTCCATTATATTAACAAAAGCTCCTACATTAACATCTATTGTTGCTTTAGGATTATCTCCCCAAATATCCATTGCATAAGCTAAATGAACAACTTTATCTATTGAATATTTCTCAAAAACTCTTTCTACATCTCTTTTTTCAGCGACATCACCTTTGATTACGCTTACATTAAGGTTTGTTTTTTCCGCTGTCACTCTTCTTCCGAAAGATATAACGTGATTTCCTTGAGAAGATAATTGCCTTACTACTTCCTTTCCTATAAATCCAAATCCTCCAGTCACTAATATTGACACTAAATATACCTCCTTTCTATGTAGTTAATCCAAAGTATTTTGATTTTAAAACTAGAGGGTCATGGCCAGGGATAATAACATCTGCATAACTTTTGGACTTCTCAATTGACTCCAAACTATCAGAGTAATCTGAGTGTATTCCAGGTGCTACTTGGTGTTTCAAATTTTGATATGTGGGAATTGCATCTGAAGCTATCAAATACTTCCCTTTTTGGGTATTAACAAGAACGCCTTGCATTCCAGGAGAATGACCTGGTAATGAGAGTACCTGTATACCATCTGTTATCTGTTCATCACCATCTAAACAATCAAATTTATTAAACATTTGAATATATGGTGGAATGGTTATTTTATTTTCATAATATTTTTCGTCTTTCAAATCTGGAGCAGCAGCGTATCGCAGTTCATTACGTTGTACTAAAAATCTAGCGTTAGGAAAAAGAGTGTTCCCATAACAATGATCCCAATGCAAGTGAGTGTTAATCACTATTTTAATGTCTTCTAGACGTAAATTTACTTTTTGCAATGCAGCCTCAACCTCTTGATCGGTTCTTTTGGTTAAAGGATTATGGAATCTTGTTCCCCATTCGGAATTTGCTGGACCAGTATCAACAATGATGTTTTCTTCTGTTCCATCGATATACCACATAAATATTGGAGCATCAACATAAATATCGCTTTTTCCTGAATGTATTAATCCTGAATGTTTCGTCTTTAAAGTACCTACATGTAATGGGTATATAATATTATTCACCTTATGTTCATCTCAGCTTTCAATCCATTTATAGTGTAAGTTTCTTTAAGTAAATCCAATAAATCATCAAAAGTCGTTTTCCTAGGATTTGGTCCAGTGCTTTTTAAAGCAATCTTCGCTAAATCATTAAAAGATGATTTAGATACACCAACATCATATAAATATTTTGGGATAGACAAACTATCTAATAAACTTTCTATATATTCAATAATTTCTTTATTTACTTCTTCATCTTTTATTGGCTTAGCAAAGTCTATTAAGCCTAATGACTTTGCTATAACTTTATACTTATGAGGTCTGGCTAGTCTATTGAAATTTAATACTTTAGATAAGAACATAGCACAAGCGTGGCCATGCGCTATATCGTATTTACCTCCTAAAGACCGAGCAAGGGCATGCGCATTTCCTGTTCCTGTTTCACTTATAACAATTCCTGCTAGCATACTTCCGTATAACATATTGCTTGCAAATACTGTGTTAGAGGGATCAGCATAAAACGGTTTAATATTTTTAGATAATATTTCTATAGACTTTATCGCAATCATATCAGTGAAAGTTGTTGCCTTGTTTGATAGATACCCTTCTATAGCATGAGTAAGAGCATCAATACTTGAAGTAGCACATATAAAAGGTGGCATTGTTTTTAACAATTCAGGATCAAGAATAGACAGTTTAGGAATAATTTTTTTGGATTTTATAGACATTTTATAGTTATCTTGCATAGAAGTTATAGCTGCATTAGCGGTTACTTCACTACCAGTGCCCGCTGTGGTAGGGATACATAAGATAGGCAGAGGCTGTTTCTCTACTTTATCTTTTCCTGCATAATCTTTAATTTCACCTTTATTGGTATATAAAATACCCACTGCTTTCGCGGTGTCCATTGAACTTCCTCCGCCAATTCCTATAACTGCCTGAACCCTATTCTCTTCCGCTATTTTTGTAGCGTTATGTACAGTAATATCTTTAGGATTTGGCTCTACTTCATCAAAAACCTTAAATACGATATTGTTGTTATTCAGACCTTCAAAAATTCTAGTCAATACACCGCTTTTTTTAAGACCTTCATCAGTTATAATCATAACTTTTGAATAATTATTTTCTTTTAAATAATCTGATATGGTAGCTGACTTATCTTTTCCAAAAACAATATTTATTCTAAGGTCAAAATTTAAATTTTCTAAGAGTGAATTCATTTAAGGGTTCCCCTTTTCTTTAAAACTTAATAAAAACAGTATTGATGGACTAGGTGTTTCTGGTATTCCCATTTGCTCGACTAACCTTAAACCAGCTTTAATAATATGGCTTGAGAGTACCTGCTTAATCTCTTTTTTATTACCGTTTTTAAAGTGTTCAATAATGCCTTTATGTTCATTTAATGATCTAATTCGATGTTCTTTTCTTTTTAACGATGACCTTCTTGCTTGCATTATTTGTAAATACATAGCTTCCATAGTCTTTATTAAATACTGATTCTCACTAAAATTAACGATTTTCATATGGAAATCTGTATTATACTTAGTAATCAAATTAACATCGTTTATTTCATAGGCTTTTCTTGATTTGTTAATTATCTCATTTAATTCAGTCAAAAATGATTCCGTTATGATATTAGAAACTATAGCTCCAGCTTGGGCTTCTAACGATGCTCTAGTAATATAAATTTCCGCAACATCATAAACTGTTGGATTGAAAACCTGTGACACTCCATTTGATTTTGTTACTATCAGTCCATCCCGGTCTAACTGCCTTAAAGCATCACGTATTGGCGTCCGACTAACTTCTAATTGATTCGATAGTTCAGTTTCTGTGAACTCGTCTCCTGGTGAAAATTCCCCATTGCTTATCGATTTCTTTAATACTTCATAAATTTCTAAGTAAAGAGGTTTAGGTTTTTCAAAGATAATTTTTTTTTTAATAATATTACCTCCTATCAAAGTAACTTTGTATACAAAAAACAAAATACTGTATTCTTAAATACACCTTAATTTAAATTTTCAGAAATGTCAACTACCCTTTTAATAAAGTTAATATATTTAGAAATGATCTATTTCTTAACCTTTGAAAAGTCCCTGAATACTTTAGACTCTTTAATCTCTAATTATCTCCTAGAAGTTATTATTTCGAGATAAATCCCGAGAGAAGATACGCACTATAGCACTATATAAGATAAAAAATCATAGATGCATATCAAAAAACGCAAACTTGTATGTATACGTTTACGTACACATAAGTGAAACAAATTTTGTTTCTTAGTAATTTATTAAAAAAATTATATAGATATATAGCAAAAAAAGAATATTCCATTTAATATTTTAGACACGAAATGTATTTGAAGTTCAATCAATCTATTAAGTTTCTTACTGTGTATTTTTGGTTTAATTAGGTCCCTAATAAATATTATAATTGAAATAAAAAAATGGAGTAAGCTATTTAGCGTCTCCAAATTTCTGAACTTCATATATTTTGAACATGGTGCACATCGTAATATTAATTTTACTCTCTTCTTCCTTAAACTTGATTATAACAATTAAATTAAGAATACTTACAAAACTATATTAATACATTATTTATTTCCCATTTCCTCCAATTCATCCAATCCTTTTTCTAAAATAAAATTTATAAATTCAGTTTTAAACCCAGTTTTATTGATCTTTTTAGATATTGCATCTAACCTGTTCAATAGTTCATTTTTCACTAGAAAGGTTCTTCTAGTATGAGTATCTTCCATTTTATCTTTCTTTTTAATTATATCCGATAATCCTCTTTCTAGATTATTTAAATTACCTTTTTCCTTCTCAATAGGCTTGATTAATGCTTCGGTTGCATTCACATTCTTTTGATTAAAATTATTTAACATTTGTTGCATATCGTCTTTTTCATTACGTTTTCTGTCACTCATTGTTTATCCTCACTTTCTATTATTCGCTGTAAAATTTCATCATAAAAATCAACATATTGTGAAAGAGCCTCATCTAACTCATGATTTTTATCGAAACCACGCAAAGGTAACCTACCTGTTGTTGCTTTACGAGTGATAATTGTTTCAAATACTAATTTAGGATACTCTTTTTCTATGACCTCATTAAAAAAATGAGCGTCCTTTCTCCGTTTATCACTTAGAGTCCTCAGAATTCCCAAGTTGATTATACCTTTATTAACACTATTTTGGATTAATTCAATTGTTTCCAAAAAGTTTTCAATAGCTGAATAGCAAAATTTAGAGCATTCATATAGTACAACAACATAATCACTTGCAGCCAACGCATTTGTAGTTTGTTCTGATAATGCTGGAGGAGTATCTATCAGTATATAATCATATTCAGATTTAATAATTTCCAACATTAAATTTAATTGACTAACAGAAGATCCTTTATAAAATACTTTTTCTTCAATATTAGGCAGATTGTTTGTATATAACCATCTTGGATAGGAAGACAATAAATTATTAGCTGGCAAAACATCAATATAATCATTCACTTGATAAATAAAATCAGATGGTTGTTTATACTCTCTTAATGCTATAGCCTCGAATATTGATTTGTTTAAAAAATTATTAGCAGGCTGATTTGTTAATAACTCTGTTAAATTACCTTGGGAATCAAAATCTACTGCTAAAACTTTCTTTTTTTCTTTTGACATTAGATAAGTCATTATCCCAGTTGTTGTGGTTTTTGAAACACCACCTTTTTGTAAGCCGAATGTTATAACTCTCGCAACCATTGTCAATCTCCTTTTTTCCTTTATCTTTATTTTATATTCATTAACACTCAACACTGGTATATTAAACATAAGAAATAGCATAAATAAACTAATAGTATTATGTACACATAAACTGTTACACATACATAAATCTTTAATTACAAAAATTATGTATACCTTGGTTATTATAACACAACCCAAAAAAACTATTAAACAAATAACTTCCTCTTATATTTTATTGGCTATGTTTCGCGATTATATTCTCCATTTCTTCCCTTTCTAGTTGATCTAATTCATTAGTTTCTTGTGTTTTATTACCTTTATCATTAAACCATTCTGGAATTACCTCCATTTTATTTTCATCAGATTTATATTCATTATCTATAATGCTAGCATCTCCACCATCCTTATAAATTTCTTCTTTACGTTTTAATATATGTAGCATAAAACCAATAGGGTTTTTGTTAGCCTTTTTATTTGTATATGTTATCAATCCCAAAAGTTCCGCATCAATCTTTGATTCTTCATATATTCTAGAAGCAATGGAATAAATCCTTTTAAACTCTTTTGAATCAATTTGATAGTGTTCAGCATGTCGGTTCATCTTTCCGAACAAATCAGTCGAAGTATTACCTTTTTTAATTAACTCCTTATCAAGGATCCCGTATTCAAAAATATTTCTTCGGACTTGTCTTATTCTGAAAACAATCTTTACAACACGTCTGCCTTTCTTAATTTCCTCAAAAGTAACTTTTAAATCCGTTTGACTGTTTAATTCTTCTATAGATGGCTTTATAATCCTGTTTTTCAGATTACCATATACATTATATGACTTTTGTGTAATTCCCAAAAGCTCTTTTAAATAACCGATATTAGCTTCCCATTTACCAGTCCGCTCCCATTTTTTTAATATTTCATAGAATCTAATAGAATAATAACTCCCTAAAGACAATATATTAGTTAATTTATAAGAAGTGAAAGTTCTTTTTAATTGCAATAAATAAGGCTTTAATTTGGGGTGGAAAGAAAATTCAATAACACCTTTACCAGCTATGTATTCCACATGAGTAGCCCAATGCGTAATTAAATATCCGCCATCTTCTCTTGGAATTTCAATAGTTTTTTCCATCAGCTTTTTAATAATGCGCTTTATATGTGTATAATGCTCTCTGCCCTTCAAATTAAACAATTTATAAAATTCTTTAACGGATAAAGAGTATATCTTAAAGTCCTTGTCATTTGGTTGAATCATACTTACAAAAGTTAATATAATTTTTTGTTCCCGTAAGGTTAAAGAATGAGTATGTTTAGCCTCAATTAAACGATTTGATTGTGTAACCAGATTATTTAGCATTTACTATTCTTACGCCCCCAGTCCATCTATGCAATTCTAATTAAATAGTACCATTCGACAAAATAAAAGTAAATACTACTATTACAAATAACAATCTATGTAATATTAAAATGCATTTGAATCAAATATGTAATTGTTAAACTAAATTAATGCAGTTTGAGAGCTAACCATATATTTTTTATAAGTTTTCTTAAGAGCATAAAATATGGCCCACCATGTATGAATCAAAAAAGTAATAGTTAGAATCAAATGTGTAATAGTTAGAATCAAATGTGTAATAGCTAGAGAATCAAATGTGTAATAGTTAGAATCAAATGTGTAATAGTTAGAATCAAATGTGTAATAGTTAGAATCAAATGTGTAATAGTTGACACCCCACTCCTCCGTAATATCAATGCTTTAAGCGTATCTAAAACAATAAAACAATATAAATATGTTAAAACAATATATTAAACAACAACAAAATCTGTTGTCGTTAGAAATTATTTTAAATACCTTTTTGAAAATTTTATTATTTTCAATCCGAATATTTTTGTTGGTGATGTCTTTTAAATAATTTTTTATAAAAAGAATAAATCATATATATAAACCAAAAACAAGTGGGTACAGTAGTTTTTCCAAGGTTTATAGACTAATATTGTTCAAAGTGGATTTAGCGCTCACAAAAGCTTAATTTAAACGTATATAGACATAAATAATTAATTTTTAAAATTTAAGAACATGCTTGTCATAACATTTTTAGTTAGTACTTTTTCGATCTTTAATTTTTCTTATAATTATTTCATTCATATTATTTATGTAAACATAAATGTAAGCGTAATAGTGTAGTGAATTATTTATGATGTTTATTTTGTGTATATAAACAATATTGCTAAGATGCAGAATACTTTAATTCACTATATACAAATCCGTACGTACGGTGATGTGATAGTAGACTAACCAACTAATGACTGGTTACACTATCTGATTTATTAATAAATTTTGACAATTCGGCAAAAGATTGTTAAGGTTATAAATAATTTAATGAATTAACTAATTGGCCTTTTTAATCTTTCGGCAAACAATGATATCGCTTTCAAAGGAGATATAAATGAAACATTTTAACAAAATAGTTTAATGAATAAATTAAAGGAGAGGGTTAAAGGTGATTAACAAAATTAAGAAAAGGCATAATTATAAAATTTTATTTATAGTTGTGTTAACTTCATTTCTTATGGCATGTGGCAACGGAAATGGGTCAGAATCTAAAGAAGACTCAGATGAACCTGTAATTATAGAGTTTGCTCACCATGATAGTACTGGAGAAACAGAAGAAAAAGTGAAAAGATTCAATAAAGAAAATGATGATATACAAATTAAATTTGTAGAGTTACCAGCTACTCCTACTGATAAGTTTAATAAATTCTCTACATGGTTTAATAGTGAAAGCAAAACGCCCGATGTTTTGTTAATAGATATTACGTGGCCTGGAATGTATGCTGCAGCTGACTGGATTGCGCCCATAGATTCTTATTTGGAGGAAGAAGATGATGATTATTTAGATAGATTTTGGGATGTAGCTGTTGATGCTGGGCAAATTGATGGGAAACAATATGGTATTCAAGGTTTTATAGACGTGGGATTAAATTATTATAGAAAAGATTTACTAGATAAATATGATTTAGATGTTCCTGAAACTTGGGATGAAATGATAGAAACAACTGAAAAAGTGCGTAAAGAAGAGGGAAATGATGATTTAAATGGTTTCATATATCAGGGCGATCAGATTGAAGGAGTGGTTATAAACTTTTTAGAATTTCTTTGGGGAATTGGCGGAGAGATCGAAGTGGATGGTGAGATAAGAGTTGACACACCTGAGGCAATTGAAGCTCTTACACTAATGCAAGATTTAATTTATGAAGAAAAGGTTTCTCCTGTAAGTGTAGCAACTTCTAACCCAGATGATAATACCAATTTATATGGGAACGGTGAAACATTGTTTATGAGAAATTGGCCTTCTTCTGATGCGAATCTAAAAAAGACAGATGTAGAAGGAAAGTATGATGTTACTACTTTGTTTCACGGTGAAGACGCAGAAGAAAGTTATCCATCTACTGGAGGTTGGATGCCTGTAATAAATAACTTTAGTGAGCATAAAGATGAGGCTTGGGAGGTTATTAAATTTTACTTAAGCGATGAAGAACAGGAATCTTTAGCAATAAACAGTAGTCAGTTTCCAACTGTTGAATCTGTATATGAAATGGATGATGCTATTGAAGCACAACCTCTTTTGGGTGATCTATCAGATATGTTAGAGAATGCCAAGGCACGGCCTGTTCTTAGAAATTATGAACAATTTAGCCGAGCATTACAAAAAGAAATTAATTTGGTATTAAATAATGAAAAGACTCCAGAAGAAGCAGTTAAAGATGCTCAAAAGGATATTGATGAAGAAGTAAATGAATAAGCTATGAGACTTATTAATGTAACTAAATGCTCCATTTTTATAAATGTACATTAACGCATATCTTATATTTTAAAAGATAGAAAAAATTATTTTATTATTCATAAAAGTGAGGTGTTTGTTTGAAAAAAAAAGAAGGCATTATTAGAAATAGTGAAGCTAGAATAAATCCAGATAGAAAAACGGCTATAATCCTTCTTGTTCCTCCCTTACTATTTCTATCTATATTTACATTATACCCCATTTTACGGGTGGTATGGATGTCACTTCACTCCATATCAATAACGGAGCCATGGTCGGGAGAACCTTTTGTTGGGTTGAAAAACTATATAGAAATGCTTACTGATGGTAGGTTTTGGCATTCACTAAAATTCACTGTATTGTTTTCTATAATAACAGGCATATTTGAATTAGCCATCGGTCTACTTTTAGCGGTCTTGGCAAGTAAAAAATTTAAATTTCGTGGTTTAATAATTGCTGCAATTCTTTTTCCTTGGGTACTACCAACAGTAACAAACGCTTTAACTTGGAAGTGGATGTTTAATTTTGACTATGGTTTGTTTAATGGTATTTTGATGCAATTAAATTTAATTCAAGATCCTATTAACTGGTTGGGAAATTCCACCTTAGCCGTTATAGCTATTTATATTGTATCAATTTGGAAAACGGCTTCATTTATGGCTTTATTACTATTACCTGGACTTCAAACTATATCTAAAGAAATATATGAGGCTGCAATGATTGATGGGGCTTCTAAAGTTCAATCATTTTTCAGAATAACACTACCCATGATTCGTAATGTTATATTAGTGGCTCTAGTTTTAAGGACTTTACAATCAATGCAAGCTTACGATTTAATGGTTGGATTGACGAATGGAGGACCGGGTAATGCTACCGAATCTCTTCCTCTATATATTCATAACACGGCTTTTGTTGATATGAACATGGGATATGGCTCAGCATTGGGAGTAGTACTTTTTATTGTTATTGCTATTATAACAATAATTTACGCTAAATTTTTATATGATCCAGATGGATAGGAGGGGTATATTGATTAAAAAACGAATTGGTTTATATCTTTCTTTGGGGATATTAGTGATTATATCTTTTTTCCCTCTCTATTGGTTGTTAGTAACTTCTTTCAAGCCAACTGCAAAGCTTTTTGAAGTTCCACCAAAACTATTTGTTTTAAAACCTACATTAGAACATTATATTGATGCATTTTCATCTCAACCTTATGCATCTTACTATATAAGTAGTACTATTGTAGCGTTGATAACAATGGGGATTGCTATAGTAGCAGGAATGATGATAGCTTATGCCTTGTCAAGGCTTACCTTTAAAGGTAAACCAATTATACTATTTTTTATTATGGCAACATCTATGTTTCCGCCTATGTCTTTGCTTTTACCAATATTCACTACATACAGAGATCTAGGTTTATTAAATAGCTATTTTGGTTTAAGCATGACACATGCTGTTTTCGCATTACCTATGGCTACATTTTTAATGACGGCTTTACTCAAAAGGATTCCTAAGGAATTAGAGGAGGCGGCAGTCATTGACGGTGCTACAAAACTTCAAGCATTTGTAAGAGTGATTCTTCCCCTGTCTATGCCGGCTTTGTCTGCTGGAGCAATTTTAATTTTCGTGTATAGCTGGAATGAATTCCTATACGCCTTTACATTAATGTCTGAGCCAAAGAATCAAACACTTCCTGTAGGGATTATGATGTATCCTGGCGAATATGAATTTCCATGGGGGACAATATCTGCAGCTATTGTAATGTCAGTTGTACCATTAATTTTATTAATATTGTTTTTCCAAAAAAGATTATTAGAAGGATTAACTAGCGGAGCCCTAAAAGGGTAATTTTATACAGAAATGGGGAGTAAAAATGAAGTTAGGATTAAGAATCTCTGATTTGAGGAACATGGAAATTAAAGAAAAAATTGATTTAGCAAAAGAGTGTAAACTTGGCGCTGTAGAGTTATCGGCAGCAGAATTAATTGATCATGAGGAAACAAAAAAATGGAAAGCTTTAGCACAAGATAATGGGTTGAAAATTACTACTGCGGGCATAGGAATAAACTTAACAGATCACGAAAAAAGAAATGAAGTACGGGAAAATTTAAAGAAAATAATAGAAGGAGTCCACATCCTGGGGGGGATACCTTTATTTAGCAGAACAATGATTGCTCCTGAAGGAATATCTGAACAAGATATATGGAAGTATACGGCTGAGTTTACCAGGGAAATAACTGAAACATGTTCAAAAGAAAAAATTCCATTTGCAATAGAAATTGATCATTCACCCTGTTTTGTTCATAGTTTGGAAAGATTCGAAAAGCTTTATAATTTAGTAGATCACACAAATCTTAAGCTTAACTTTGATCCTACTAACTTACACGTTAATGGGAGTGATCCATTTGATTCAATAAATAAATGGGGACATTTATTTATTGGTGGGCACATAAAAGATGGGATTTTTCGAACAGAGGCAAGAAAAGAAGTTCCTCTAGGAGATGGAGAGATTGATTATCCAACGATATTAGACAGATTAGCAGAGAGGGGTATTGATTTAACGTTCCATTTTGAGCATTTATCAACAGCTGAAGAAGTTAAGGATGCAGTTAAAAGAATGAATTATATACTTAATAAATAACATTTCATTTAATTGATAAGGAGAGGTATAAAAATGACTATTAAAAACATTTTAAAATCAGAAGTAGCCCCTTTGTTTAATCCTGAAGAAGGAAAAACAATTATAGAGCCTTTAGGTAATGAAAAAGGATATTGGGTAGGTGCTCCAACTATATTGTATGATAAAGAAAATAAAACATTTTATCTTTATTATCGTATTCGTCAGCCTCGGGGACATGGGGAAGATGAAAGAGGATTTGAAGTGAGAATTGCCAAAAGTAAAGATGGGGAAAATTTCAAAACTATTTGGAGTCTTCATAAAAAAGAGTTGAACTCAAGCTCTATTGAGCGATCTTCTTTAGTAAAAGTCAAAAATGATTTATATCGATTATATATAAGTTATGTAGATCCAAAAGATAACAGATGGAGAATTGATGTTGTAGAAGCCAGTGATCCTGCTTTGTTTGATGTAAAAACCAAAAAAAATGTTTTAAGTGCTTCAAGCGATTTAGGATTGAAGCATTTAGAGGGTGTCAAAGATCCTTATGTGTTTAAACAAAATGATACTTATTTTATGTATTTTGTTTACGCCCAAGCAACAGGAGATGATCTATCCAATAAAATGCATGAAACAGGGGATGTGCACAATACTGGTTTAGCGAAGGCCTCAACAGGAATAGCTACAAGTGAAGATGGAGTTAACTTTGAATGGTCAAATACTGCAATTCCAGTTGGAAATACTGGATGGGATCAATATCAATCTCGACTTACTACAATTATACCTTATGGTAATGGTTATACTGCCATTTGGGATGGAAGCATCGGAGTGGAGCAAAATTATGAGGAAAAAGCAGCTGTAGGAATAACTTATGACCTGAAGACATTCGCAAAAGTTTCATTTGATGGTCCAGTTTTAGAAACAGAAAAACAAAAAGCAGTAAGATACGTGGATGCACTTATTCATGAAGGTAGTATATGGTATTATTATGAATATACTAGGGAAGATGACGCTCACGAATTAAGATTGGTTAAAACACATTTAAACTAAAACGTTATTTCTCCTCTTTAAATAGAAGAAAGAGGAGAAATTTTACATCCCTATAAAGGAGAAAAATGTCTTGATAGGCCAAAATACAACTCGTACAAAACAATTGAATAAAAAAATTGTATTAGATATTATCCGTAAATACCAACCTATACCTAGATATAAAATTGCGGAAAAGATGCAGTTAACACGAGGAACAATATCCAACATCGTATCTGAGTTAATTAAAGAAGATTTAATTCAGGCGGGAGGGATCTTTAATGAAAAAGAAGGAAGAGTAGGTCCTCGTTCTGTAGCTCTAGAGTTAAATAGTAATGCAATGCATATTATAGGCGTTCATATCAGTATGAAACATGTGGAAATAGGTTTAGTAAACTTAAGTGGTGATTTGCTAAAGCTCCAAAATATTGAAATCTCTCAAGATATAACTAATAATAAGTTGGATCAATTATTACTTTATAATCTAAATATTTTTATCACAAAAGAAGCAAATGATAAAAATATTAAAGCTATTGGAATAGGAGTTTCAGGGGTTGTGAATGCAAATAAGGATACAGTTATAAAATCTAACCATTTTAACCTTAATGAATATTCAATTGTTAAAAGTATACAATCGTTTTTTAATATACCTATTTACTTAGAAAACAATGTCAAATCTATGGCTAATGCTGAACGAATGTTTGGTGCAGGTAAATATAATTCTAACTTTCTATCTATTTATCTTGGTGATGGGATAGGGTCAGGAATGGTTATTAACGACACTCTTTTTCACGAGAATTCTATAGGACTTGGTGAATTTGGGCATATGACTTACCTGCCTGACGGCATCCCTTGTTGGTGTGGTAACAGAGGGTGTTTAGAAAGGTACGCTTCAGAATCTGAAATTCTTAATAGACTTAATTTAGGCAATATTGAGGAGTTACAAATTAAAGTAAATAACAATGATGTTTATACCTTAAGGGAATTAAAGAATGCTGGAGAGAAAATTGGCATAGTATTAACTTCCCTAGTGAATATATTACGATTTTCTGAGGTTATATTTAGTGGGAATTTAGTAGATGATAAATATCCTCTTTTAAATTCAATTGATTATACGGTTAATAAAAATGCATATAATTCTTATAATAAAAGAGTAAATGTTTATCGGACTTCCCTCGGAAAAAATATAGGGATACTGGGTTCAGCCAGTTTAGCATTAGAAAGTGTATTTGATTAATTCCAAATGTTATTTATAATCTATTTTATACAAAAGGATGAAAAGCATGAAAAAAATAGGAATTGTCGGTACGGGAAAAACAGTAGGTATTGCAGATGATCATTTAAATGGTATCCAAGCAAATAAAAAAGAATGGATACTAGAAGCTATCTATGACTTAAATATCGAAAATGCTCAAGAATTTGTTGAAAGAAATGAATTAAACCAAAATATTATATGTTCCACGTTAGATGATTTATTTTCAAAAGTTGATGCAATAGCAATTTGTACTAATAATAGCTCACATAGAGAAATTGCTGAATACGCAATTAACAGAAGCATTCCTGTAATTTGTGAAAAACCTCTTTCTGATACTTATAAAGAAGCTGAAATGCTCGCATTAAAAGCAAATGAATCTAATATACCTAATTACATGGGGATGCAATATAGATACCATGGTTATGCCCAAGTTATTAAAGAAATATTAAATTCAAAAAAATTAGGGGAAATTACTTTTTATAGACATAATCTCGGAGGTTCTAGATTAGGTAATTCCAACATTGAGTTAGAATGGAGGATGAAAAAAGAAACATCTGGCTTAGGTTCAATAGCAGACTTCGGAATACACCAATTAGATTTAATAGACTTTTTCCTTAATGATATTGCTGGTGATATAAGTGAAATTACTGCTCAAACAGGTACTTATATAAAAAATAGAACGAGTCCGGCATGGGCAGACGATGGGAAAGTTACAAATGATGATGTAGGTATATTGTATGGAAAGCTTGAAAATGGAGCTTTATTTAATCTTTGTAATTCCCGCATCTTTCCTTCGGACGGACACTGCTTGGAGATTATTGGATTGAAAGCAGCAATATATATGGATAATAATCACAATATATTTATAAGAGAAAAAGATAAAGATGGAAATTGGAATAATTATAGGGAACAAAAACGTGAAGAAGACAAACATTCCTTTTTAGGAGGGGCTAGAGGAAAACAATATAAGGAGTTCTATGATATTATCAACAATGACGTTTCTTACGAATTAAATTTTAAATATGGGGCAGAGAAACTTGGTTTAATTGAAAAAGCAGTAAAAAACTTTAATCATTGTATATAATTATTTTTCAAATAATTAACTGTTTTCAATCGCAATCAAGAAAACCAACAACAAACGAACCACGAAAGTAAAAGAAGATATAGCAAATCATTGTAGTTTGAAATGAGAAGGGATATTGTTTCGCTCCATAGGTGTATTCGCCGCAGGATTTATATGGAGAGGTAGATATGATATCTACCCTTGTTATGCCAATAATTTTTTAAAATGACTGACTTCTTGGCATGTCTTTCATGCCAAGAACATGTCAAGTAGTCATAGTTTTATAACAAAATTCATTCAAAGAATGATTAAAGACTTAACTTGTTTGTGTCCAGAATATTGACATATATATCTACCCCTTCATATAAGTAATAGTTTTTCAAATATTTAGTTTTGTTAGTTCCTTACTTGCGTGATTTTTACCTGTTAGATTCACTAACTGTAATTTAGCAAGAGGTTCTACTGATTCGTAAGTAATTCCTGCAAATGTTTTTAATATGGCATTAAAAATAATTTCTGCACCCTTTGGTGGTACAGCCATACCTACCTGCTGACGTACTGCTTCTTTACTACCATAAAAGATAAAGTTGTCTGGAAATGTTTGTAATCTTGCTCTTTCCCGATTAGTCAAGGATCTTGGTTCAGTCCAATGATACATATGTGTGCCTCCACCACCGCTTCCAGTAACTGTATAAGCTGGTCTATTTGGATCTAATCGTTTATAAATGGAACTTAATCTAGCACCTTTTACTTTTAACTGAAGATGTTCAGGTATACCTGGATACCAAGCGTTCTCACCAGCTGGTATGTAGCTCAACATTTCTTTAACCTTTTTAGTATGATTAGTCATTTCATGATTTGGACATCCATCTTGTATAGGTGGTTCCATTATAGCCTGGCTTGACGTTGTATATTCAGTTGAAGATATTACTAATGGTGCAGGAACCTTAAATTCAATTCCTTTTTCAGCTAGATCATTTCGAATACCAACTATTATGATTCTATGCCTAGCTTGCGGAATCCCATATTGCTCAAATTTATATAAATGTGGAGTTATTTGATATCCCGCATTTTGTAACTCTGTTAAAATCTTAATAAATGTTTTACCTTCGTTGGAGTTTTGTAATCCCCCCACATTTTCAGCTACAAAAAATTTAGGCTGATATAATTCTAAAACTTCAACACCATATGAATATAACGGTCCAAATTCACCATTAATCCCCACTTTTTTACCAACGTTCGAGTAATCGTTACATGGAAATCCAAACGCTAAACAGTCTATATCACCTAACTTAGATTTATCCCCAATCGGAAGATTTTCAACTGGACCAACATGAACTGATTGATCATTCTCATTTTCACAAATATTTTTTTTATAAGTTTCACATGCTGTATCATCATAATCATTTGACCATAAATGCTCTATCTTAAACTCTTCTCCCGTATCTGGATGAATAAATCTTGCGTTTTTAGCGCCTAAGGCTAAACCACCAGGTCCATTAAACAATTCACCTTTTAAAAAATTCAATGTTAACGCTCCTTATAAGAGAACATATATACTAGCATATAGATATGCTAGTATATATATAGTACATTTTTTTAAAAGAAAATGCAGTTTTTAAGCATTACAAAAAGAAAAAAAGAAGAAAAACTTTAAAATTTTTTCTTCTTTTAGATAAAGGTAAATTATATCATCTCTGCTACATTTCTATATCCTGTATCATTAAATAAAGATATAAATTTTTCTCTTCTTTCCTTCATATCTAAATCTTTTTCCAGGCAATAATCTAAGAATCCAAGTAAAGATTCTGCCGTAAAAATAGCTCCAGATACATTAATATTTGAGTTAACTTTATTTGCCTTTTTATTTATCTTTTTTAAATTACGAACTCCCCCGAATTTATTAGCTGCTACATATCCATAGTACGAAACAGATTTTCCCTTATAACCATCATAGTTAGGAATATACTCAGATGCCATATGAGACACTAAATGTGCCGGCAAACTAAATTTAGTTTTATAATTTTTCGCATCTAAAATACAAATTGTCTTATCATCAATGTGAATTAAAATTTCTATTTCAGTCTTTATATTATCACCTAAGGGTTTAGGACGCATGTCTACTTTAAAACCAATTGCTCTTAAAAGATCCCCTGTTTTATTTTCAAAAATAAGATCGTCCTTTTCAAATAAATATGATTCAACAAAATCCTCATTAAGCACTTCGTAAGTTTGTTCATGTAATTCCACAGCGAATTTCCTTGCTTCTCTTGTGGTAAATTCAGCTTCTAGAATCTCAGTTAACTGATCAACATTTAATCCCTGTATCACCGGATGCGATTCTAACAGTTGATGTACTTTTCTCATACTCTTTGCTCGATTACTTGCAGGAGGTAAGCCTCCAAACGCACTTGCCTTATAACTATCTACGTCTAATCCTGCATTCTCCGAAAAACGTTCTAATGAAATCAAATATCTTTTATTAAAAGGGTATCTATTATCATAATAACTAACATTTTCTGAAGTAGACTCCGATCTTTCAATTGGTAATCTCAAAGCATCGTTTCTCACATAATCAACAAGTCCGGTATAATCACACAACATCATAAAGGTATGTGCGACATCTCCATGTGCTTCAAAAAAATCTCTTGCTTCACTATCAGTTCTTTCTCTATGATCAGAATTAATAGCAATTGTTTTTTTAGCTTCTTCTTTTTCGATATCGGACATTTTTCTAAAATCTATTATTTGATTAGTGATACTTAAAAGATCATTATCACGCTTAGCAGTTAAAGCATAAAAAACAATTTCCTCTTTCGTCACGTAGTAATTCAATACTGACTGATTCACTAAACGAATTAAAAATCGCGCTGGTCTAATTTCAAAATCAGGTTCATATTTAGGGCGAAAACCACTATCAAGAAAGTATGCATTAGGAATTTGAAGCGTCAAAATTTGTTTAGTGATATTTTCTTTAATTTTTTTTCCATCCAAAATACTTTGGCCAATTTTAGTTAATTGAAGATATCCTAAGTGGTTCAAATAAACATATCCAAAAGTACGCATCATAGCTACCCAAGTTCTCCCACCTGATCCATCATTACTAATATTGTTACGCTTTAACTCAACCGAAGCTAATACAGATTCATATCTCTTATGTGCATCTCTATTCCCATACCACTTTACTGAAAAATTGTCTGTTGCTGTTTGAAGAGCCTCTAGTGCATCAACGTGAAATTTAGGATCTCGTTCCGGCCGTGTTATAAACCAAACTTTTCTCATTAAACATTCTCCTTTTTTAGAAAATTAATTAAATTATTAATCTCAGTTAAATTATTCTGTTCGCCTTTAGTTAATTTTTTTCTATATTCCAATGATCTCCAATCTGCCAACAATCCAATAAAAATATTTAAATCATTTCTAATAAAATCTTCCACATAGTCGATATGTTCATCAGGCAACATTCTCATTAGGCTAGCTATTTTTAAGATTTTATCATCAAAAAAATCTTTTAAAGTATATTTATCTAAATTCACCTTACCTACCTCATCAACTATTGATAAAATTCTCACAAAAGAAGAAATGCGAATATCTTCATCATTATTATAAGCATCATTAAACCAGTTTTTAGCATTACCTACTCGACTACTTAAATCACTATGAGTTAAATTAGATTTGTTGACTATCTCATCCAAGTTATACATCAATCGATATAATAAGGCTTTTTTCATCATCTTTGCTAAAATATCCTTTTTAATAAAATCACCTCTTTTCAATTATTACCTACTACCATAACAATAACATTATAATGAAGTTAGTTATCACCTTAAAAGGTGATAAATGCATTCATCAATAAATTATAAATATTAAGCATAGCTAGTTACTTCCTGATAACTGAGAAAAGACCCATCGAACTTAGGGAACATGTTGTTTGTTATACTTTTTTTGATCATATTGGAAATTCATTGATGAATGGAGATTAATAACATTTATAATATTAAGGAGCACACATAGGATGATTTTTAACACCACACAAAAATTGGGGTAGATAAGGATGAAATGTTTACAATAGGTCCATAACCTTTTTATAAGAAACTATATATTTCAGCCTTAAAAAACAGAAAGATGATTTACAGTAGTTATTTTCATATAATTATTTTGTTGTTTCTTTTGGGCTTTTCTTTCCCACAATACTTGCATTTTAATTTAAACATAATAGTTTCGAAGCAGCGATATGAGAGCCACGTTACAGTGTAGAATAAAAAAATATCACAAAAAAACAAGAGGAGATAAAAAAACTTCCTCTTGTTTATATTTAATAAAACTTTTGTTATTTTTATTTTAAAAACAAGTTACGTATCCTTTTGCACTTGAGAAAGTCGTAGACTTTAATTGTAATCTGTAATGATTACCTCTTTGAACACCATTTATTTTAACATTCTCAGTACCAGTTGTTACTCCCTCTAACATTCCTGCTTGAATATTACTCCAATTACCCCCTGGTGCTTTTTGTTGTGCTTGGTATCTCACTTTTCCTGAGGTATTGTTAACTTGTAATGTCATATTTTTTTGTGTTGCTGTACATGGGTTGCTGTAAGTAGTATGGTTCCAAACGTTTCCTAGATCATAGTTCCCTAAGTGAATATCCGTGTTAGGACTCTGTTGTGCGGCTGATGCTATAGTAGAAAATGAGAATAACATAACTATGGAAGTAAATATAGTGAAAGCTACTTTCTTCATAAGATTACACATCTCCTTTTACACATTTTTATCCAAGTTTTGTATGCGCTTTCTTAAAAGCATTATTTCTTTAAAGGAACAGTTTGTCAAGTAAAAATGTAAAGTAATCTTTTTACTAAAGTGTTACTGGGATCATTATTTATATTGAACTATGGTATAAGTATATGATAAAAAAATAACCCACCTACCGTATTAGCCTACTGTATGGTTGGGTTATTTTACTCATCTTACACAAGATCCTCTGAATGTAATTCAGGGTCTGTGTATGGTGGGTTATCACCATATTTTTATTATACATTATTAAAACAAAAATGGAATGCATAAATAAGATTTTATTGCACCTTGTTCTCCTAAAGTATCTCCTGTCTTGAATAATGGTTAATTATTGTATGCAAATTAAATGTTCTTCTATTGACCCTTTGGGCTATATGTTTGTCACATTCCATCTATCAGAATCTGTGAGAAAAATGTTTTCTGTTAGAATCTGATAGATTAGACAAAAAGTAATCCCACTTACCGTCCGCCCAGATAGTCTGTGAGATTTGTGAAATTACTTTTTAAATTATTCACGACATAGCCACACATCTATTATAGTTCTCCTTTTGAAAAACTTCTCTTTATTTATAAGTTCAATGGGGGACATGCTGGTTAATGTTTAGTTTAATATCACTTTTCAAAGCATATAAGCCCGTGTATAGCAATTCAATCCTTTTATATATAAAACCATGTCTATGTATAATATCGCTTGTGAGGACGATATAAGCACCTATTTTAAGCATACGCTATTTTACAATACAGTTATTGATAAACAGTATGTTGAAACTATGATATATATAGTTCAGGATGACTTATATCATAGTTACTGTTAACCAATGTTTTCAATTAACTTCGAACAACATTTCTGGACGCCACTATTTAATATATACTATTTTGTTGTTTTTCTGCATCATGGAGGAAAATTTAATAAGATGAGGGTGTCGGAAATACTCCGACCCTATTTGTTAAATGTTT
>DATGUU010000015.1:0-2876 GCA_035301085.1 Pseudogracilibacillus sp.
CAATCCACCCAGTCATTTTAGGTTCTGGCAAACCGCTTTTTGAACATATTCAAAATCGTGTAAACATAGCTTTGTGTGACACACATGTTTATAAAAGTGGGGTAGTACAAATGATTTATCAAAAACTAGATGAAAAATAGAGTAGAAATATTAATCTCATGTTCAAAATAAAGGACGCATCCGTAGTAAATGGATACGTCCTTTATCTATTTAAAATTTACGATTTCAACCATCATTGTCATTCTTAATCTTGACTATTTAAACCCTTTTTATTTAAGCAATAAATACAAATAGTTCAATAATCGCAAGAATTAAAAACACTAGAAAAACAATGCCGTAAATATTATTTTTCTTTATACTTTCTTTGCTTGCTTTTCGTTGTTTTGCTTTGTTATTTATGTTGGAAAAGAAAGTAATACCTGAATAAACTGCAATAAGTACTGTGACACCAAATAAAATCCATGTACCAATCATATATACAACCTCCTCTAGTAACTAAAATAAATATTTGAACATATAAAATAATTATTCCTATTATATACCTATATTAATACATTTCTGCTAATCCTCCAATGTTTAAAAATTACAATTTTGTAAATACAACCACAATCAGATACTTCATCATACAAATAACAAGAAAAATAAGTTATAATATATTGAAAAGATATGAATAGAGGGGTTAATATAATGAATGGTCTTAGAAGTGTTACTACAGGGACAAATGATTTAAGTAAAACCAAAGAGTTATTCTCAAACATACTTGGATTAAATGTGGCAGATAAAGGACAAGCTTTACGTTTTGGTGATGCTGAATTAAATTCAGGTACACGTATACATTTTGTAGAAGTACCAAACTATATTAACAATAACAACCATATTGAAAATATCGGATTGAGGGTTCCAAGTGATGAAGGAATTGAAGAATATCAATCTATTTTAGAACAACATCAAATTTCTTTCAGTTCACCTACAGATTTAAATGGCCATAAATACTTCAATTTCCAAGATCAAAATGGTCAAACATTTAATATTTATTCCAATGAACATAATTCTGGCACACCATTAGGTATACCAACATTCGAAAGTAATGTAAACCCATTACATCAGATTCAAGGGCTAGGACCTGTAATCTTAAAAGTTAATGATATTGTACTCACACAATCTATTTTAACTAGAGTATTTGGCCTAGAACATTTTGCAGAATATACTCCTAGTGATCATGCTGATTTTAAAATACAAGTTTTTCGTATAGGTGATGGTGGTTTAGGCGGTGAGCTACATATTCATGCATCAAACGAGGAAATTTTAATGCCTGAACATGGTATTTTAGAACAAATCGAATTCGGAATAGAATCTAAATCACAATTTCAAAAGACTATTGAAGAACTTGAATCCATAGGAATACCTTATCAAACTTTAGATCAAGAAGGCGAAAGATCATTAAGAATCACTGAAAAAAGTGGTATTACATTCATTTTAACCTTAGAAACTTCATAAATAAAAAAGAGAGGATTTTTAGAAATGTTACACGAAACTTGGAAAGATCATACACCCATTAAAAAAGTAGAAGTTACACATACAGATGCGCAAAAATTCACAGTCTCTGACATGTTAACTGTGGGACAACAATATGATGTAATAAATGAAACTGAAGAATATTATCAAATCATCGACAACTCTGGACTTGTTGGTGGCTACTTTAAAACCTACTTTAAAGAGATATAATTTACAGTATGACACATGTACTATTGAAAATGTGCATTTTAAATATTGCTTAAATTAATAAGACTAGGGCTATAATATCAAACATTATTCAAGCCCCGGTCTATTTTTAATGAAATGGATTTTTTATAACTTATTTTAAATTTAAAGGAGTAAGAAATAATGACGAACTCACAATATATTAATAAAGATGAAACGGTTTTTGATGATGCAAAATCATTGATGGCATTGAATAAAAATATTTTATTAAAAGGACCAACGGGTTCAGGAAAAACAAAGTTAGCTGAGACTTTAAGTGAAACAATACAACGACCAATGCATCAAGTCAATTGTTCAGTAGATTTAGATGCTGAAAGTTTATTAGGTTTTAAAACTATACAGACAAATGAAAACGGTACTCAAGAGATTGTATTTATTGATGGACCAGTAATCAAAGCAATGAAAGAAGGCCATATTCTTTATATCGACGAAATCAACATGGCAAAACCAGAAACATTACCAATTTTAAACGGTGTATTAGATTACCGCAGAAAATTAACAAATCCATTCACTGGCGAAGTGATTAATGCTGCTCCAGGATTCAATGTAATCGCTGCAATAAATGAGGGATATATTGGTACATTACCGATGAACGAAGCACTTAAAAACCGTTTTATAGTCATTCAAGTCGATTATATTGATGGGGATATATTAAGTGATGTAATTAAAGATCAAAGTCAATTAGCAGATGACAAGACAATACAAAAAATCATTAATTTTAATGAAGATTTACGAACAATGACTAAACAAGGTCAAATATCTGAAGAAGCAGCGAGCATACGTGCTTTAATTGATTTAAGTGATTTGGCTACCGTGATGCCTATAGAACGTGCCATCAAACGTACGATTATTGATAAACTAGAAGACGAACGTGAGCAACAAGCGATATTAAATGCGGTAGAATTAAATTTTTAGTGAGGGATATTTATGAGCGATCGTTTTATATTATTTAATGATGAACAGCTAGATGCAAAGCAAGTGATGATGCTACAAGATTTAGCTCGATTATTACTTAAAAATGAACAAACACAAGTTAAAATTCAAAAATTCCCATATTACGATCCAATCAATAATATGTTAATAACGAGTTCTTTTTGGTCACATAGAAAAAAAGA
>DATGUU010000016.1:0-2587 GCA_035301085.1 Pseudogracilibacillus sp.
TGCTCTGAAGGGGTTGTATCTTTATAAGTATCTGGTATCTCAAATGCCATCTTCAAAGTCACCTCCGCCTATAGTGCTTGTCTCTGCTGTTTTAGTTTGAATTTGATAATCCCAATATGCGAGTCCAAATCCGATAAATGCGAGTAATAATAAAGCTGAACCGGATAATTCTGGAATTGCTCCGACAATATTAGCAAGTGCAAACCCCATGAAATAAAAACCCCACATTTCTCTTGAAACCATCACTTTAAGTAAAATAGCAAATCCAACATAACGCATCATTCCTCCAGCTGCGTCTAATCCACTCATTAACCAATCAGGAATTAAAGCTACAACTTGTTGTCCATAATTGACTCCACCAATAAAAAATAATACAACAATAATTCCAAAAACTAATCCGATTCCAATCATAGATAGATAGTTCATCCACTCAATTTTCTTTGGTTCTGCTTCTTGGGCAGCTCTATCAGCAAAAGTCATAACTGGAGACATCAGTGTAAAGATTAATGTAACCCCGTATTGACCTAATAATGAAAATGGAACGGCCGTTGCAACAGCAACTGTCGGTTCTAAATTTAGTGTAACCGCAATAATAGTCGCTAAGATACCACCAATAACAGCATTAGGAGGCTGTGCTCCACCAACAGGCATATTACCAATTGTCATTAGTTGGTAGGTACCACCAACAACTAGACCTGTCTGTACATCGCCTAAGATAGCCCCAACTAAAGGACCTGTAACGATAGGCTGCCATAATGATTCCAGAAAACTAAATTGGTCAATCCCAGCTACAAAAGTAACTAAAAAAACAAGTAAAACTTGTAGAAAACCTACATTTTCCATGATTCTTTCCCTCCCCTAAATTAGCTAATTCTAAATTAACTCTTAAATAATTTGTTAATATTTTCTGCAGCAATTGATGGAACTCTTCTAATTTCAAGTTCAACGCCTTTATCTTGTAATTTTTTAAATGTCTCCACATCGTTATCATCAACTGCAACAGTCGTTGCAACTTGCCTTTTACCTTCAGACATGTGCATATTTCCAATATTAACTTTGTTTATTGGTACCCCTCCTTCTACTAATTTTAAGACGTCTTGTGGATTTTCACATATAATAAATATCTTTTGACGATCTGCTGCTTTATGAATGATATTGATTGTTTTATCTATTGAAAAATAACGTGTATCTACTCCTGATGGCGCAGCCATATCCATAAGTTTCTGTCTCATTTTATTTTGGGAAACATCATCATTAGCGATCAATATTAAATTTGCTCCAATAGATGAATTCCATTGAGTAGCTACTTGACCATGCAATAAACGATTATCAATTCTTGTAAGTAATATATTAGCCATACAAATTTCTCCTTAATAAAAAACTATTTTATAATTTCAGAAATTGAATATCTTGAAACTTCCATTAGTGTTCCTGATTTTACTTTAATTTCAACTATATCTTTTTTGACTTCAACAATTGTTCCATAAATCCCATTACTAAACATTACTTTTTGACCTTTTTTAAGTGATTGATGTAGGTTTGAAAAATGTTCTTTACGTTTCTTTACTCCTCGTAAATTTATTAAAAAATATATGAGAATAATTAAAATAATAAGAATAATTAATGCTATAGATGATGCGAAAACATTGCTCCAAAAATTTTCCATGATTAGATTCCATCCTCTACCGAATCATCTAAATTATCGGATTCATTTGAAAGATCAACTTTAGGATTTTTAATACTTTCTACCCCTATTTGTATAATATCTTGAACTAATGATTCAATATTTGAATTTGAAGATCGTAATGAAATCGCTTCCAAAATCATGGGTAAATTTGTCCCCGTCAGTACCTCGATATCCTCAAATTCAGAAGTTAAAAGCATAGAAATTCGGAATGGTGTTCCTCCTAATAAATCACTGAAAATAATAACACCTTCTTCATCTTCATTTAAACGTTCAACTGCTTCTTTTAAATGACTACTAAAAGTTTCTAATGACATATTCTCCTTAAATGGAACGATTTCTAATTTTTCTTGCTCTCCTGCAATCATATCTAAACTTGTTTTTAAGCCCGTTGAAAAATCATCATGTCCCGTAATTAAAAATCCAATCAAAAGTTTCATCTCCTATCTAATAATTTATGTAAATAATAAGTGGTTATAACCAACTTTCACATAACATTATATGTAATCGTTTTCATTTTGTCAAGACTGTTTTTCTAAAAAGAATAAACTTTTAGAAAAAAGAGGGATAGTTAAACCAAATCAATTAAAAAGATTACGGTTAAGAATTATGCGGATGTTGTAAGACCAAAAAAATCTCTTATTCTTAATAGATAAATTATAGATACTCTGTGATTGAGCATTCAAGTTATTTTCTAGTTTTCATATGAATATTTGCGCTTCTCTAATTTTATACATTTTTTAGTGTATACAAAAATAGACGCCTATCTTAGTGAAAGATAAGCATCTATATAAATGATTTTAAACTTTTTTATCAATCTAGTTTTTTAGTAGAATTTCCAATATTTAGTTCCGGTTGATATATATAGGATTGATTTTCAAAAGAATTATTTTCTATTGCTTT
>DATGUU010000017.1:0-26535 GCA_035301085.1 Pseudogracilibacillus sp.
TACCTGGGTCTCTCATAATAAAACCATCAATCATCATATTTCCTACATCCATAATTGATTCAATAACCATCTGTGTACTTCTTTGTAACCCTAACTTTTCAAGCTTTGAATCAAATGGTTTATCTTTAATTTCATTTAATAGTTCATCCATGTATACTAATATTTTTTCAATCTTACTACGATCTACAAAATACATATGTATCCCTCACTTTAGTCATTATAAATTTCATTATACCATATTAACTATATTATAATATGATAACATTCTGACATTTTCAGACCATTGTAAATTTAACGTGTTATAATCAATTTATACATCAGATTGGAGGCTTATTTATGTCAACTCTAATTAATAACTATTCTACCGAAGTTCTTTTAGATATGGACGCTACAGAAATTGCTAGTTTAATTGCTAATAATAAATTAACTAGTGAATTTGTTACTGAAGCTTATATTAATCATATAAAAAAAACAAATGATCAAATAAATGCAGTTGTTGAAACACGCTTTACTGAAGCTCTTGATGAAGCCAAAAAATGTGATTTAGAAACAGATCAAAACAAGCGTCGCTTACCTTTGTTTGGTGTTCCAATTAGCATTAAGGAATCCTTTAATGTTAATGGCATGAAAACAACAGGTGGGATTAGCCACCGAAAAGATATTATAAAAACTGAAGATGCTAAAACAGTTAAACTATTGCGTGAGGCTGGTGCAATTATTTTAGGTAAAACAAATACACCAGCACTTTGTTTTTATCAAGAAACAACGAATAAATTATATGGTCGGACAAATAATACTTGGAATCCTAATCATACAGCAGGTGGGTCAAGTGGTGGAGAAGCTTCTCTAGTCAGTTCTGGAGCGACTGCTTTTGGATTATGTTCTGATATTGGTGGATCAATTAGATTTCCTAGTCATTTTTTAGGTGTTGTCGGTTTCAAGTCTGGCGCTTTTCAAATTGATGAGACTGGACATTTTCCACCAACAATCATTGAGCAACAAAAACATATGCTAGGTTTGGGCCCAATTGGCAAATCGGTCAGAGATATGAAATTAGTTAATGACTTAATTGCTAAAAAACATGTTAAGAAAAATCATTATGAGAAGTTTGAAATTGATGTTCTTCCTATTGATAATGGTTATCCAATTTCAGAATATACAAGTCAGCAATTAACAAAAGTAAAAGAATTACTTATTCATGCATATGGTGCAAATGAATCGATTCCGCCTTACTTTGATGATACTGCTAAAGTATGGCAAGAAATAATGTCGATTAACGGTGCTAATCACATTAAAAAAATCGCCTTCAATACTGATCAAGTCAATGTCTGGAAAGCTTATATCCAAGAAAAAACATTAAAAAACACTCAAACTGATATGTATCTTTCTTGGGCAATTATCGGAGCGAATTTATTTAAGCCTTCTCAAAACAGACTAAAAGAGATTGAAAACATTTTAAATTACGGACAAAAAGCAGTTAATCAATATCTTAATAATCGCTTAATTATTTTTCCTGTTCATCACAGTAGTGCACCTAAACATGGTGATTTATATCATGAAATATTTTCAATTAAAAAAACGTATTTGAAATATTTACCTTATGTAACTTATGCAAATGTGTGGGGGTTACCTTCTTTAACCATCCCTGTTGGCTTTGATGAACATGATTTACCGATTGGGATTCAAATTATGAGTAAAGTCGGTAACGAAGACGCTATTTTTGAACTCGGTGAATATATTGAAAAACATTTTTCAGGTTATCAAAGAAGTACGCTCAATAATTAAAAAAGTAGAATCATCTAAGATTCTACTTTTTGTTTATTTTTTTTAAAACAAAATAAGCGCACCCAAAATTACAGTATTCAAGTAAATAATCATCTAACATATTAATTCTAGAATCATATGCTGCCTTTTTATTAGTCGTTTCATAAAACCCTTTTAACCTTAATTGATTATAACCCCAATCTCCAACAATATAATCATATTTTTTTAAAATTTCAGAATAACGTGCTTCCAATGCTTCAGCATCAAATGCATTACGATTATCTTCTACAATTTCATATTCACTACCAAATAATTCAATCATCAAAGTGCCTCCTTACTTTAATACACGTTTCTATTTATTATAAATTTTAAATTTACATGTCTAAGTTAATTCATTTTATCATAGATAATTTTTTTCCCAAAGGATATTATTTCAATATAAAAAGTGAGCCTTTAGAGATAACCTAAAGACTCACTTTATTTTATAGTTTTTTCTTCCTTTTTGATTTAATGACAGCATTAGAGATACTTGCAACCAAACCGCCCCAAATGACTAACATTCCAATAATCATCACAACTATCGCGCTCATGCTCATCTTATTTGACCTCCTTAGAATTCTTCCACTTCATTAAACCAATAATAATTCCGCCTACTAGAGCTATTAATGCAGATCCCCAACCAACATAAAGAATAAATGCATCTGAGTATCCTTCATAGTTCCCAGTCTCTGTGGCGAATTCACGTAGAACGTTGTCTTTAATTAGACCAAACATCATAACTCCTAAAACAATTGGTGTAATAACACTTAAGCTAATTGTCCACCATGCACCTAATTGAATATCAGAAATTGGATTCGCATGATCACGAAGAGCTTTAAGTTTACGTAACACCCAAGCGATTAAAACAACTTCAACTAATCCAAGTGCTGCTACTCCAAAGTTATTTATAAAGTAATCTACTGTATCTAAGAAATATAAACCGCCTCGTGTCGCATAAAGCAATGACACAAGCGCCGCGATTCCTCCACCAAAAAGAACTGATTTTCCTCTTGAAATACCGAATTTATCAGAAATACCTGATATATATGTTTCAATAATCGACATTAATGATGAGAGTCCTGCTAAGATAAGTGAAGCAAAAAATAAAAATCCAAAAAGTTCGTTGAATGCCGGGAATTCATTAATGATTGCAGGGAAAACAACAAAAGCCAATCCTACCCCACCCGTTACAACTTCATCAATCGGCACACCTTGTTGTGCTGCTAAAAACCCTAAAACAGAGAATACCCCAATACCTGCGAGTAACTCAAAGCTTGAGTTACTAAATCCAGTAATAAATGCGTTGTTTGTAATATCTGATTTTTTAGGTAAATAACTTGCATAAGTAATCATAATCGCAAAAGCAATCGACATACTAAAGAATATTTGACCATAGGCTGCAACCCAAACTTTAGGTGATAATATTTGTGTTAAATCAGGTTTAAAGAATTCATCTAATCCTGCAAGTGCTCCAGGTAATGTCACTGCTCGAATAACTATAATCAAAAATATAATTAATAATAGCGGTATCATAATTCGGTTAGCAATTTCAATTCCTTTTTTAACACCTTTATATAATATTCCTAAAACAACAATCCAGATAATAGCTAACGGTATAACTACACCTGGGACAAGACCACCAAATGTTCCTGGAGTATCAGCTAATTGTAGATAGTTTCCAAATAAGAATCCTTCTGTATCTTCTCCCCATGATAAATTAAGCGAGAACCATGAATAAGATACTGCCCAAGCTACGATAACTGAATAGTAAGTTGAAATAAGGAAAGCAACAATTACTGCCCACCATCCTATAAATTCGGATTTTCTACTTACTTTGTTCAAAGTCATTGGTGCTGATCCACGATATTTATGACCTAATGAAAATTCCATAATAAGAATTGGAATTCCGGCTGTTAAAAGTGCGAATAAATATGGGATAAAGAATGCTCCACCACCATTTTCGTATGCAACAGCAGGGAAACGCCAAATATTACCAAGACCAACTGCTGAACCAACTGCTGCTAAAACAAATCCTGCTCTTGTTCCCCATTGTTGACGTGCTTCCATAAGAAATTACCTCCTAGAATTTATTTGTGAATGCGTTTTTATAATTATATCTTGTTAAATACCATTAGTCAATCTATTCTGACACTTCGGAATAGTGTGACAATTCAATGAAAAAGTAAATAACTTAAACAAGTTATTTACTAAAATATTTTTTTAATGTTTTTGCTAAATAAGTTCGCACAAATTCTGGAAGTAATAATTGCTTATCCTTAGATCTTGCAATTTCTGGTAGTAAATTACCAAAAATAAACGCATCTGGGATAGCAACAGAATAAGTTCTTTGATTATCTAATGGTTTCCCTTGATAATTTACTTCTTTCACATATTCACCTTGATTATGAAAACTTGTTTTTATCTCAATACCTGAAAAAATCATCCGACCAATTATATCCCCTCTAAATCCAAAACCACGTAATTTTAAGTTGATAAATTCTTTGGTAAATGAGACACGGATAACTTCTTTTAACTCATCCCCTTTTAGTTGAACAATACAAATATTTATTGGATGTGGGCATTTATAATGAACATCTTTATATGTAACTTTTCCAGCTTTGAAATCTTCAAGAATTAAACCAGCGTTTAATAAGGCGATATCTGTTTTCGTTTGTAATTTAACTTCATCTGTTAATTTTTGCATAAGTGGCGTTTCTTTGTGCCAATCTGCTATGAGTGTTTTATCAAGTGTAACAATTTCTTTATTTAAAACTTGAGTTGCATCTTCTCTTAATTCTAATAATAATTGACTTGTTTCTGGATCATCTGGTAAATATGTAATATCTGTTGCATAAGCTTCTTTTTTAACTAATTGATTTGAATCATGATCCCATGTTAATAATACTTGTCCGACATACGAACAAAACTTACCACCAGCAGTCAGCACAGTTTCATTAACATATTCACCTGTACGAAGAAGGTGGTGGGTATGTCCCCCAATAATGACATCAATTTCCGGAAAATTCTCTGCAATGACACGGTCTTCATTAAGTCCAACATGTGAAAGTAATACAATAATATCTGCTAATTTTTTCAAACTCGCTACTTCGCGACGTAATGTTTCAGCTGAACCATCTACATGCCAACCAAGTAAATGATAATAGGGATTAAATGCAGCAGTTAACCCAAGATAACCAATTTTTACACCTGATTTTGTTTCTTCAATAAATGATTGTTTTAACCATTTAGGATTATCTGTTTCTGTACAATTTAAATTTGAACAAATCACATTAAATTGAGCGTGATCATACATTGTATAAAAATTGTCAAATGGGAAAGTAATTCCTTCATTATTACCTAAAGTAACATGATGATAACCTAAATTATTTAATAATGTTACATTCGCTTTTCCCATACTACCTTCTGTCACAGAGCTAACTCGGTCCATATGATCGCCTATATCTACTAATCTATATGTTTCATTATATCTTTTTCGATCACGTTTTTTTTGCTTGAGAAAGGTAGCTACTTTAGGCCAATTATCGAAGTAACTGTGTAAATCGTTAGTATAATATAAATATATTTTCTCTTCCAAATAATCACATCCCTAATTCCCAAATATAAGTTGTGCTGCCATGACCAAAATAAGTATTCTTAAAATCCATTCTAATGCTTTACCTTTTAATAATTGATTAACTCTTGCACCAAGTGTACCACCTAATATTGCTCCAATAATAAAGAATAGTGCGTATCCCCATACAACATTACCTGAAATAGCATGTGTCGTTGCACTAAACAGACTTGCAAAAAAGATCATAAACATGGAAGTTGCAATTGCGATATGAACAGGCATGCCAAATAAAATAATCATTGCTGGCACTGCAATAATTCCTCCGCCAATCCCAAATAAGGCTGATAAAGTACCTATCGTAAAAGATACAAAGAAACCGACTAAAATACTAACGTGGTATGTATATGTTTCGCCTTTTACTTCAAATTCTCTTATTCTATCTGTTTTTTTAGGTTTTCTTATTTGACCCAGTTTTTCGCGATCAATTAAAAGTAATAAAAACATTAATACTAAAAATATTCCGAAGTATAGTGAGAATTTAGATGTATCAAGAACACCATTTAACCATGTCCCTAAAATACTTCCTGGTATGGTTCCAGTCAATAAAATAATCCCGGTTTTTATATCGACAGTTTTTATTTTCAAATAGGCCCGTAGTGAAGATAGGGCTGTAAATATCATGGCAACAAGCGTAATTGCAACAATAGACTGAGTTGTTGCCCATTCAAATCCTGTTACATTATGATGTAAAAAGATAAGGATTGGAACAAGTATCATGCCACCGCCCAAACCAACTAAACTACCTAGAAAAGCAGCCAGTAAACTAGCTAAAATCATTATAATAAATATCATTTTATCAGCTTCATTTCTTCTATATTTTTTCGTTAAATAAATGTTATCATATATTTACTGTTAATACTATCTGAGGAGTGGTTCAAAATTAAGCTTTCACCGATTAATCCACGTTTTTTTGAATCTGAAACACTTACCCTAGCTAAGAATTTGCTTGGAAAATTAATTGTTCATGAAACTAAAGAGCAAATACTCGTCGGTAAAATTGTTGAAACTGAAGCCTATCAAGGAGGAGATGACCAAGCAGCCCATAGTTTTAAAAATTTACGTACTAAGCGTACTGATATTATGTTTAAAGATCCGGGAAGAGTATATTGTTATCAAATGCATACACATGTTTTAATTAACGTTGTAGCCGGACCACCTGAGACACCCCATGCTATTTTAATTCGTGCGGTTGAACCTGTTGATGGATTAGATCAAATGCTCCTAAACCGGTCTCACATAAAAAATAAATTCAATTTAACTAATGGTCCGGGGAAACTAACAAAAGCAATGGATATTTCAATGGCTTATTATGGACATCATTGGTCTAAAAAGCCACTTTATATTAGTAAGGGAATCGACATTAACGATTCTGAAATTCAAACTAGTTCACGTATAGGCATAGCAAACTCAGGTGAAGCTGCTCACTATCCTTGGCGATTTTTCCTTAAGGGTAATCCTTATGTTTCAAATTACCGAAAATAAAACCACCTTAAATTGAATTTAAGGTGGTTTTTTATTATTCGTCATCGCTCAGTTTTTCTGCTTCTTTCTTAACTTCTTCATATTGTCTTACATCCACCGGTCTTACTGTAATCGGTTCTTTTTTGAGTAGCTTAACAATAGAAACCATGAGAATAATTAATAATACAGTAAATGGTAAGGCGGAAACAAGTGATGCAGTTTGTAAGGCTTCGAGTCCTCCTGCATACAATAGAACACCAGCAATTGCTGACATTAACACACCCCAAACAATTTTAACAATTAATGGTGGTAATAAACTACCATTTGTTGTCATGCTTGATAATATATATGTTGCTGAATCTGCTGATGTGACTAAAAACGTAGCAATTAAGACAATTGCTAAAATAGATAATAATGTTGTAAATGGTAAATGATCTAGGGTTGCAAATAATGCACTTGTAATATCATTATCAACTGCTTGAGCGATATTAGTTCCTTTATTTAAATCATAATACAATGCTGTTCCACCTAGAGTTGCAATCCAAAGCATTGCAAGTGCTGGTGGCACAACGACTACACCAATAATAAATTCTCGGATTGTTCTTCCTTTAGAGACACGCGCAACAAATGCACCAACATAAGGTGACCATGCAATTGCCCATGCCCAATAGAATATCGTCCAATCATTTACCCAAGTACCACCTTGGTATGGCTGTAATCTTAGACTATACGTTATAAAATGTGAGATAAAATCTCCTATTGCAAGTGTAAATGTTTCCATGATAAATACCGTTGGTCCAGCAATGAAAAAGAATAATAATAGTACAAGTGATAAAGCTAGGTTAAAATTACCTAAATAACGAATCCCTTTGTTTAATCCCGTTGATGATGAAAGCATATAAGCACCAAAAACAACGACTATAATAATCATTTGAAGTGGAATTCCGTTACTAAAACCAAAGACTGCTTCAAGTCCTCCACCCATCTGTAAAATACCTAAACCAAGTGAAGTTGCAATCCCCATTACAGTTGCAATAACAGCGAATGAATCAATTCCATTTTTAACAATTTTATTTGATCCTACAACTGGTTCAAGTGCTGTTGAAACTAAGCCATTTTTATTTTTTCTAAATTGAAGAAAACCAATCACAAGTCCAACAATACCAAACACGGACCACTGTGAAATTCCCCAGTGAAAGAATGAATAACCCATCGCAACGCGAGCCGCTTCAGGCGTTAAGTTTTCTACTCCTGAAGTTGGTGCTGTGAAAAAGTGACTCATTGGTTCAGCAACTCCCCAAAACACTAGCCCGACACCAAAACCTGCTGAAAATAGCATTCCAATCCATGTAAAGAATGGATAGTCTGGTCTAGAATCATCGCCACCTAGTCTGATTGCTCCATATTTACTAATTGATAAAGCGATTAGAAAAACAATAATAACAAAAACTGTTAGTAAATAAAGCCAGCCAAAATTAATTTGTGTAAAATCGTAAAGCATGTTTGCAACATTACCAAATTTAACTGGCATAGTTGCCCCTAATATAACTAATATAAAAACTGTAATCGAAGATATTAGAAATACTGGTTTTTTCCAAAATCGATCGTTCAAAAGAATCGACCCTTTCATAATTATTTGTTACCCTACTATACCCAATTTTAAAATTTAAAAACATTGATTAATCTGCTAATTAATATACTTTGTAATAATCGTACTTTCTAATAAATATGTTTGATTATATTTAACTGTCAATTTTGCTAACCATGTCCATATGACTTCTTCAGCTACTTTGTTGTTTGTGAAATTCTCAAGTAAAACAAATGTTTGTTGCTTTTCATTATCGGTTGCTTGCTTTTTAAAATAGCCCCATATATGCTGATATGTATTAGTGATAGAACCTTTGGTTTTATCTACTTTTTTTGCTTCTACAATTAATCCATTTAGTTCTTCATAAGAAAGGTTACTAATGGATTTTTGAATCTCGCGATAAGCATTTTGTGAATGTGACATGACTTCGTATTTATTTTCCCGCCATAAAACTTCTTTTTCGTGCGACATTTATTACCTCCTTTATAAATACATCTAATCATTATATCATAAAAAAAAGCTTTTTTAATCTATTTAACGAAGAGTTTAATAGACATTATCGCGCTTGGAATATTGTTTTATCTTTCTTTATATTTCAGTTACACTTGAAACTGACTGTTTAATTAATGGAGGTCAGATATGGCTCATTATATTTTCGAAAAAATAAAATCTTTACATAAACATCACATTATCACGACTTTTATTCTTTTGATTAGCTTTATTAGTTCAATTATTTTCGTCAATCATAACTATACATTTTACTCAAAACCAATTGTTAAAATTACTGAAGCTGAGGTAATTGAACAAACTGAGACGGTTGATGCTTTTAATAATCAAGATATGATCTCAACACAAAGGTTAACCGCTCAAATAATGAATGGAAAGTACAATGGAGAAGTAATTGAACTAACTAATGAGTATTCCATTGCTGGATCTTATGACCAAGCATATCAACCTGGTCATGAATTATTTATTAATCTAAAGCAAAAGAATGATTCTTTAACGGGCTATATCACTGATGTTAAACGTGATAAATACATGATATATATTGCCTGGATGTTTATTTTTATTCTTGTATTAATTGGTAAAAAACAAGGTTTATTCGCTGTCTTGAGTTTAGCATTTAATGCCTTGATTTTATCTTTTGCACTTGATATTTATATTAATAATCATCACGTTAATTTATTATTTATTTGTAGTATTTGTGTTGTTATATTTACGGTAAGTTCTTTACTTTTAGTTAATGGAAGAAATGATAAAACCTATGCTGCAATAGTTGCAAGTTTGATTGGTACATTTATATCTGTTTTAATTGCTTATCTCGTGCTCACACTGACACAAGAGGAAGGCTTAAGATATGAGGCAATGGACTTTTTAACACGACCATATAAAATGGTCTTTATGGCTGGTGTCTTTATTGGGTCGCTTGGCGCTGTCATGGATGTTGCCATTACGATGTCTTCATCTATCTTTGAATTGTATGAAAAGAATAATCACATCTCACCTAAAGCTCTAAAAAAATCAGCAATGGATATTGGAAAAGATATTATGGGAACGATGACTAATATATTATTTTTCGCCTATTTAAGTGGTGCCATTCCGATTATGCTTTTATACTTAAAAAATGGGTCACCCTTATTCTTTACAATTTCAATGAATCTTTCACTTGAAATTGCACGAGCACTTGTTGGTGGTATTGGGATTGTTTTGACCATACCTATTGGACTGTACGTGTCGCTATTTTTCTTAAATAGAAAGAAGGCAAGAAAATGAATGTTATTTTTATATTAACTCTTATTTTAGCATTTTTAATGATTATCATTGGTGGTAAGAAAGGAGCACGATCATTCTTATCTCTCTTTTTAAATTTTATTGTTATTATTTTAACAATTTTATTTATGACCGATGAAAGTGCTAACCCAATTATCATTACATTGATTGCTTGTATCATTATCAGTTCAATTAACTTATTTTTAATTAACAAAGTAAATAGTAAAACTGTCACTGCTTTTGTCGCAACTGTGATTACTATTTCTTTATTACTCATTTTCATTCATTTTGTGACTACTAAAGCAATGATTCAAGGCTTTGGTGAAGAGGAAATTGAAGAATTAAGTGTTTTTTCACTATTTATTGGTGTTGATTTAATGAAAGTAGCAACATCAGTCATTATTATGAGTACTATTGGAGCGATAACTGATATGGCTATTTCTATTACTTCACCAATGTGGGAGATTTTTCATCACAAACCGAAAATTAGCCGTAAAGAACTGTTTACTTCTGGTTTAACGATTGGTCGTGATATTTTAGGCTCAAATGCTAATACATTATTTTTCGCCTTTTTTGGCGGTTATATGGCTCTTCTACTTTGGTTTAAAGATTTATCTTATACAATCGGAGATATTGCTAATTCAAAAATTTTTGGAGCAGAAATGTTAATTATTTCATTTGCCGGTATCGGGATTGCTTTGATTATTCCAATTGCTTCATTTATCAATGCTTATTATTTAATATCTAAGCAAAATAAATAAATCCCATGTCAGATTGGACATGGGATTTATTTTATAATTTCTGTAAAAAAACTACTTTTAAATAATTAGATTCTGGGTATTCTTTATTTGTTCTAAAATCATTAGGTAAAGACTTTTCTTCTAATATTTTATATTTAGTTTGTGAATCCTTAAACCCTTTATCAATAAACTGTTTGAATTTTCTCATTCCAAAGCTTGCATTATTTGTTGATGCAACAATAATACCGTTTTTCTTTGTAATTGCAATGGCATCACTTATTAACGCTGGATAATCTTTTGCTGTACTAAATGTATATTTTTTTGAACGCGCAAAACTTGGTGGATCTAAGATTACCATATCAAAGGTTAGTTCATGACGTTTCGCATAACGAAAATAATTAAAAACATCCATCACACGAATTTCTTCTTTAGCACTATCAAATCCATTTACCGCAAACTGCTCTTTGGTCATAGATTTACTTCGCTTCGCTAAATCAACATTAATTGTTTTAGTCGCTCCCCCATGTAATGCTGCGACAGAAAATGCTCCTGTATATGAAAATGTATTTAAAATCGTCTTATTTTTTGCGTATTTTTCTCGAATCAATTGACGCACTTCGCGTTGATCTAAGAAAATACCTGTCATTGCCCCATCATTTAAATTAACAGCATAATTCATACCGTTCTCTTTAATAATTAGTGGAAATGTTGCTTCTTTTCCCATCACAAAATCGTCTTGTTCAATATAAGCCCCTTTTGTGTCAAAACGTTTTTTTTCATAAATCCCTTGATAATTTTTAGCATCTTGTAATGCTTGATAAATTTCTTCTCTAAATGAATAAATTCCTTCACTGTACCAATTAATTAAGTAATACCCTGCATAATAATCAATCGTTAACCCGCCAATATCATCGCCATCATTATTAAATACACGAAATGCTGTTGTATTTGGATCTAAAAAATATGCTTCGCGCCTTTTTAACGCTTTATCAATTTTTCTTTTAAAAAATGACTCATCAATTATTTCTTTTTCATTTCTTGTTAAAACCCAACCAATCCCTTTATTTTGGATGCCATAATAGGCAATTGCTAAAAATTGATTGTCTTGATCTAATAATTTAAATAAGGTACCTTCTTTTTTTAATGACTCTAATCCAATTACAGCATCCTTCATAATTAATGGGTAGCCTCTTTTGATTTTTGTTTCATCTTTTTTGATTAATTTAAGTTCTATCATATTGATTCATCCATTCATGTTTATTTTACTAATAAGCCTCTTGCTTCTCTAAACTCGATTATATGTTTATCGATAATGTGACCTTTATCAATAATCATCGCTCGATAAATCATACCTGAGTATTGACTTGTTGAAAATTGATCAATTATTTTTGCAAACTCTTTACTAATTATGTTAGTAACCGTGTGTGGAAACATTGCTGGTGTGTTGTCTACTGAATAATGAATGATTCCATCTATTGTATAAACCGGATTATCAATGCTTGACGGACGAGATGTTTCTATTTCTAAATGAGGATTACAGCTCACATCAATAATCGTTGCACCTGTTTTTAAATGTTTTAAATCTTTTTTATAAATGATTCTATCCGTTCGACTTGTATCCCACATAACACAGTTTACTAAAACATCATACTGATTCATATTTTTTTGAAAAAGTGCTTCTAATTTTCTTCCATAAACATCAACTTCCGCACCTAATCCATGTAAAATTCTTAAAGCGCCTTTAGCGGTGTGTCCATTGCCTAAGATAGCAACATTTGTTTCATATGGCATTTTTCCAACGTATTGATAAGCTTGAAGAATTGCCGCTTCACCTGCAATTTCTCGGTTACGATAAAAAATATAACGACCATTTTCAAACATTTCTTCCCAAGCAATCACAGTATGATTACCTGCTAAAACAGCGTTTGTAAATTTAATGTCTTGAACAGCGTGAGCCCAACCAATTAAGATTTTCCCAGGTGATATTTCATCAAAATAATTGGCATCACCTAATTTGACATCTACTATGGCATCTGATTTGAGAACTTGATCTCGCTTGACGACATTCACCCCACAAGCTCTGTATTCCGCATCACTATAACCTAAATCCGCACCATAATTTTCTTCAAAAAATAATTGATCTCTAAATTGAATGTTCAATAAATCTTTAGGTAATAAAGCTCTTCTTTTTTCATTGTTCTTGTGACTAATTACAAATCCTATTGTTTTAATATGAAAACCTCCGTGTATTTTAATCGTTATACTTACATAAAAATAATTTATTAAAAATTTTTCCAAGCCAGATTAAAAAACACCTGTTTTTTAACACGTTTTTATTTTCTATATTTCTTACTCAAGATATAGAGAAAATCAATGTCTATTTATAATAAGGATAAATAATAAATGGAGAGAATAAATCATTTTATTAAATTGATAAACTAGAGGTAATTATCGTGGAGATCTTGTTTACGCTAAGTTCATTGTATCACGATACACTTAATTATAATACATAAATAAAACACAGCTTCATCTATCTAATTAAATAAATTTTCGCTTTCATTTTACTCTTAACGTCCTTAAACATTGTTTTAACAGCATTTTTGAGGTATACTAGTAAAGAGGTGAACACTATATGTCGATAAAAGATAGAACTACTCATTTAATGGTTATGCTACCTGTAGAATTAGATCAAAAGATTAAACAATATCAAGAAACGAATAATATACGTGGAAAAAATGAAACAATTAGAGCTTTAATAAAAAAAGGACTCGAATCTTCAATAGAATAAAAAAAGCGTTGTTGAAATCAACAACGCTTTTTTTAATGGGCTAGCAAATTATATTTTTGTGATTTCCCTTGTACAACGCGAATAGATTCATTTAATATATCGAGTAATTTTGCCATTTCAATTTCACTAATGACAAATGGAGGTGCAAGTGCGAGCGTATCTTGATTCTCGTAGCTAATCGGTCGTAAAATTAAACCACGTTTTAAAGCTTCAGCAACGATTTCTGGACCAATTGCCTCATCTCCTTGAGCCCGTTCGAATTGAATGGCTCCCATCAAACCAATTCCGCGCACATCTATAATATTTAAGTTATCTTTTTGAATTTGTTTAAAACCTGCTAACATTTGCTCACCGCGTGCTCGAATATTGGCAAGTAAATGTTCATCTTTAATTATTTCTAAATTTTTTAAAGCAACAGCAGTTGCCATTGGATGCCCACTATAAGTATAACCTTGGAAATAATTTCCGACAGAATGATCTTGTAAGTCTTTATATAAACGATCTGACATTATCATTCCACCCAACGGGGCATATCCACTCGTCACACCTTTAGCAATTGTAATAATATCAGGCACAACATCAAAATTTTCTATACCAAAGTTTTTTCCAGTTCGACCAAATCCTGTAATAACCTCATCTGCAATAAAAATAATATCATGCTCATTACATAAACGTCTGACTTCTTTAAAATATTCTTTTGAAGGAATATTTACACCACCAGCACCTTGAATTGGTTCTGAAATAAAAGCTGCAATTGTATGTGCACCTTCTTCGGCTATTTTTTCTTTTAATGCATCAATTGAACTTTCAACATAGTAAAAATTCGGCGATAATGAAGTTGTAAAAGTCCTAAATTCTTCAATACCCGTTGCACTTGTTGTCCCAATTGAAATGCCATGATAGGATTTCTTGCGTGAAATAATTTTAGTTTTTTCTGGCTTTCCTTTTAACATCCAATAATGGCGAATTGTTTTAAAGGCTGAATCGTTCGCGTCTGATCCACCTGAAGTAAAAAATGTGGCATTTAAATCGCCAGGTGTCCATTTTGCAATTTCGGCAGCAAGTAGGATTGCTGGTTCATGACTCCATGAATTAAATGTCGAGGAAAAAGCAAGTGTACTCATCTGCTTCATAGCTACTTCACCTATTTCAGAGCGACCATGACCGACATTTACATTCCATAATGATGATAAACCATCTATATACTTACGACCAGTCGTATCAGTTAAATAAATACCTTCACCTTTAGTAAAAATTAAAGTAGGTCCATTTTCGGCGAATGTTTTCATTGGGGTACTTGGATGAATAAAGTGTTTATGATCTAACTCTCGTAATTCAGCTTCAGATTTATTTAATTCAAAATCTAAAACATCGTCTACGTTTTCTTTATTTAAATGAATGAGTGCAGGATTAATGAGTTGTTTATTAATTGATGGCATTATAATCACCCCTATATCAAGATCTTAAATGTATTCTATCTTTAGAATACGCTTTCATTAGAGGTTATACATCTGACAAAATGTATGAACTTTCTGTAACATTTTTAGACACTTTTTTAAAAAAACTCGCTATCTATAAGTAGCGAGGCTAAAATGCGTGTAAATATAATTTTATACTCATATTAAGTAACAAAGCATCATTTGCATTATCTAGACATAAGCCTGTTAAACTTTCAATTTTACTTAAGCGATATAATAATGACTGACGATGCAAATTCAAAGATCTTGCTGATTGACTCACATTTTTATTATGTGTATCGTACACGAGATAAGTGTCGATTAAATTCATTTCTTTTTGATTGTCATATGAAATTAAAGGCATAAGCACTTTTTTTATTATTTTTTTAATTTCTTCATCTTTTTCCATAATCATTAATAATCGATTTAATTCAGTTGCTTTATAGTGAACACGTTCACCCGGACCATTTTGTTTTCGCCCAATTTCTAAAGCCGATACTGCTTTTTTATAACTTTCATGAAACTGTAAAATACCATCACTATCTTTTCCAATTCCCCAAGAAATAATTGTACCTGGCATTAGGGTGTTTAATTTTTTCTCGACAAGGTCTAAAAATATATTCACACTGCTTGTATCGTCATCATCTTCTAAAAATATAATTAATTCATTGTTAGAATATGTGAAAACAACCGCCTTTTTTAAAAATGCAGCTGCATGTTGAACTTCTTCTTCGATATAATAAATACTATTTTTAAAACCAAAAAAATCACTATCGTATCTATTTTTAGCTAAATCATCAAAATTTTCTGGAAAACCAACTAAACATATGTAAGGTATGTTTAATTTATAACCAAATAATTTAGCACGTGATTTTATATGATTATCAATCACAATATCTGGTGTGTTTGCTAGCTTCCATATAAAATCATTACGTAAGCGTAATTCTGTTTTTAATATAGCGTCTTCTCGTGAAATCCATAATGCCGCTGCTGCAGATAAACTTTCGATAATTTGAAAAATACCTGGTGTTAATTCCTCGTTTTTATTTAACTGAATGATAAAACTACTCTCGCCAATTTGACCTGTTTCCATAGAAACATCTTTTTTAAAAATAGTATAATTTTGATAACTTACTAATTTTAACTGATTATTATCTTCTGTTGTTTTTTCTTTTCGATTATTATATTCATTTTCCCATAATGTAACTAATTTTTTATCTGCTTTATTTAATTCTCCTAATCGTGACTCTCTATCTAAAAAAACTATTTTCCAGCCTAATTCATTTTCAATATATTTAATTAAATCTTTTAAGTTTTTCCCTTGAATGACTAGATTTATTAATCTTTTTTGAATTCTTTCAGCTCGAATTGAAATATCATTTTGTTTTTCATTTATCAAAGTCATTACTTTTTTTTGAATATCAGCAAATCTAATTTCAATAGGTAATTCAATTAAAATAAAATTATTTTCTTGTGCGAATTCAATCACTGATTGAGGAATTTTATAAATATAGCGACCAACAGCAATACCTAAAGCGGCAGCTCCTGATGCATGAATTTCTTTTATAAAATCAATTAGCATTTCTGGATTCTCAGTATATTCTATGCCACGTGTTAAAACTAGTTCTTTTTCTTTTACAAAGTCTTCAACAGGCCCTTCAATAATTGAGATCCAATTAAATTGCTCTTTTGTTAGTTGTTCAATACCAGTCAGGATACGCGCTTGTTCAAATATTTTTAAATTTAACGCTTCTTCAACTGTTAAATACATATATTTATCCTCCAATCCAATGAATGCGCTATCATCTTGATGTAGTTTAATCATAGATGAATGATCATAGTCCATAAATTATAACATAAAAAACAGGCACCCGATAAGTGCCTGTTTTTACTGAAGTATTTATTAACGATTAACTAGCTTCAATCGTTACTTTACTTTGCTTGTTAGCTATAAATTGAATTAAGAATATTACAACTAAAATACCTACTCCAATTAAATCTAGATAAATGTTTGGAATAATTAACATGATTGCTCCAGCAAGCACTAATATTCTAAAGAACCAATTTAGTGATCTTAGCATATATCCTTCTGTTGCAATACCTAACATAATAACACCAACTATCGATGTTATTGCGATGATTATTCCTGTCATGACATCTGTATCGATAAGTAGTAATGAGCTATTGTATACAAAAGCGAACGGAACTATAAATCCTGCAATCGCTAATTTCATGGAGGCAAATCCGGTTCGCATTGGATCCCCGCCAGAAATACCCGCAGCTGCAAATGAAGCAAGTGCAACAGGTGGTGTTAAATTAGCAAAAAGTCCAAAGTAAAAGACAAACATATGAGCAACGAATGGTTGGACCCCTAATTGAACTAATGCTGGTGCAGCCATTGTTGATGTAATAATATAAGTTGGGATACTTGGTAAGCCCATACCTAAAATAATTGATGCAACCATTGTAAAGATTAAAGTTAAGAATAAACTATTACCACCAATCATTACAATAGCATTAGCTAATTTTAAACCAAATCCAGTTAAAGTTGCCACACCTACAATAATACCAACAGCAGCACACGCAATAGCAACAGATAAGGCTGAGCGCGATCCATCTTCTAATGCGCCTAGTAATTCTTTAAATGACATACGTGTCGTTTTACGTAATTGCGCAATTACAATCGTTACAACTATTGTCCAGAATGCCGCAAAAATAATTGTTTTTCCACTGAAAAATAACATGTAAATTAAAAAGAGTAACGGAATAACTAAATGTCCTCTTTCTTTCATAACATCAGATACCTTTGGCATTTCTGATTTATCTAAACCTTTTAGTCCATTTTTTGAAGCACGTAAATGTATTTGAGTAATTACACCAGTGTAATATAAACCAGCAGGTAAAATTGCAGCTAACGCAACAGTTGAATAAGGAATACTGAGCACTTCTGCCATAATAAAAGCTGCAGCTCCCATAACTGGCGGTAGAATTTGACCACCTACTGAGGCGGTTGCTTCAACTGCTCCTGCAAAATTTTTCTTATAACCGATACGCTTCATAAGTGGTATTGTAAATGTTCCGGTAGTTACAACGTTAGCTATAGCAGAACCATTGATACTACCTAAAAAACCACTTGCTATGACTGCAACTTTCGCAGGTCCACCTTTTGTATGCCCTGCTATTGCTATTGCAATATCATTAAAGAATTGCCCCATTCCCGAACGTCCTAAAACTGCACCAAATATAATAAACAAGAAGATATAGGTTGCCGAAACACCAATTGCTGTTCCATATATTCCTTCAGTTGTGACATAAAGTTGATTAATAACCGTATCCCATTCATATCCTCGATGTCTAAAAATACCAGAAAAAGCTCTTCCCGCTATGGCATATACAAAAAATAACATGGCTAAAATAGGTAAAGCCCAGCCAGTCATGCGCCTTGCTGCTTCCAGTACTAAGACAGTTAAGATTACTCCAAAGAAAACATCTAAGGTGTTCGGGATTCCGCCACGATTAATAATTTCTAAATAATCTATAAATATGTATGCTGCAGTTGATAAAGATACTAATGCTAAAATAACATCATACCAAGCTAACTTATGTCTTTTAACAAAACGATTAGCTGGATATAGAAGGAATATTAAACAAAGTACCACTGCCACGTGTAGAGCACGATGTTTCAATGTAGTTGGTGCTCCTAATGCAGAAGTGTATAAATGATAAAATGCAAATAAAACAGCTATAGCTGATATAACACGTGTGACATTTTTATTTGTAAATGTTCTAAATCTTGATTCTGCATCGTATTTTTCTAATACAGCTTCATGACCAGCAACACCTTCTTGATTTGTTTCATTCATTTTTTCTGACATAATATCCCTCTCATTCTATAATAATCTCAGCTTTATGATGATGTGGTATATCTTTTGTTTTTAAAAAGCTTTGATTATTTTTCTTTATTTCAAAGTTCGCATTATGCGAATGAATCCACTGATATTTTTCCTTTTCTTCATAAAAATCAGTCATTATAACATAGCCATCTTTTATATGTACTTTACCTTTTTTTTGATTAGGAACACCTGAACCATATGACTTAAAACTTGTTTCGATTAAGATAATTTTTCCTTCTTCATTTACTTCAAGTTTCTCTTTCCACTTGGTTTTTTCGACAGAGTGTATCCATTCAACACTAAAAGTATCCTCTGGATGAAGTAATGTGCGAGCGTACTCTTCGTTAGTCTCTTGATCATAAATAACTAGTTCCATTTTTTTCTCTTTTAATATTATATAACTGAATATTAAGATAACACTAAGGATAATAAAACTAAGGAAGAGCCATTTATGGCTCTTTCTTAATTGAATCACTCTAAAACGCCTTCTTCTTTATAATACTTTTCTGCTCCTGGATGTAATGGAACACTTAAACCTTCTGTAGCTCTTTCAAGTTCTATATCTTTACCAACATTATGCGTTTCACTTAAGACATCTAAATTTTCAAAGAATGCTTTTGTAATTTCATACACAGCCTCTTCACTTAAGTCTTGATTAACAATCATTGTATTTGTAATTTCAATTGCTTTAACATCTTCTTCTACACTATATGAATCAGCTGGAATAGTTGTTTCAATCAAGTAAGAGTATTCTTCTGTTAATTTTTCCATCGCATCATCTTCAATTGGAATTAATTGAATTTTGTGTGTTGTATCTAAATCCATTAAACCTGCGTTTGGTATACCACTACTTAAAATAGCTGCATCCACTAAACCGTTTTTCATTTGATCAACTGATTCTGCAAATGATAAATAATCTGGTTTAATATCATCATAACTCATGCCATGACCTTCAAGTAAAACTTGTGAAGCTAATTCTGTACCTGAGTTTGGTGCGCCAACAGCTACCTTCTTACCTTTTAAATCTGCAAATGTTTTAATACCTGAATCTTCCGTTGTAACTACATGTAAGTAATTGGGATATAAAGCAGCAATTGCTTGAAGATCTTTTTGTTCACCTTCATCTTCAAATGGTCCTACTCCTTCATATGCTTGATAAGCAGTATCACCTGTAATTAATGCCAACTCAGCTTGTCCATTTAAAACTAAATTAACATTCTCCACTGAAGCTTGAGTTGCTTGAACCGACGTATCAGCACCAATTTCATCTTCTAAGATTGTACCTATACTTGCGCCTAATGGATAATAAACGCCTGAAGTTCCTCCTGTTGCGATTGTAATAAATAAATCTTCTAGATTAGATTCACCATTACTACTTGACTCTCCTCCATCATTACCACCACAAGCTGCTAGTACTAGAACAGTAACTATCATCATTAATAAACGTTTCATTATAATTCCTCCTTATTTAACTTCTTGTTATAATACACATGCAATAATCATGCCAACTTTTATGTGTTGATACATCAATGTTTTGTAAGCGTTTTATTTGTTATTTTAAAATAACCGGAAAAATCTTCCGGTTGACCAGCATATTTTTCCGGTTATTCTATCTTTTCAAGTTTTCCTCTTAAACCACGTTCACTTATTCCTAACATTTTAGCTGTATTTTTTCGATGGTTATCATTTGCAACTAAAGTTGCTAAAATAACCTTCTCTTCTATTTCTTTTAAAGTAAGGCCAACTAAATTTTCTATAGCAGTTTTCTTGTCATTATTTTTTTCTGGTTGTTGATAGAATTGATGATTTAAATCTTTTAATTCAATTTTGTTACCATTTGACATGACAAGTGCAGATTCAAGTATATTTCTTAATTCTCGAATGTTTCCAGGATAATCATAATTGAGTAACCACTCCATTGCTTGTGGAGATATTTCAGATATATCTCTATTTAATTCTTGATTAAACGTTCGTAAATAATAATCAATTAATAATGGTATATCTTCTCTTCGCTCTCTTAAAGGAGGTAGAGTTATTTTTATAACATTTAATCTGTAATATAAATCTTCTCTAAATTCACCTGTTTTAATTGCTTCTTCTAAATTTTTATTTGTTGCTGCAACAACTCTTATATTTAATTTTATTGCGTCACTTGCACCAATTGGTGTAACTTCTTTTTCTTGCAAAACTCTTAATAGTTTTGCTTGTAAGTCTAAAGGCATATCGCCAATTTCATCTAAAAAAATCGTTCCATCTTGTGCAAGTTCAAATTTTCCTTTACGTGATTTTGACGCACCTGTAAAAGCACCTTCTTCATGACCGAATAATTCACTTTCTAATAGATGCTCAGGGATAGCAGAGCAATTTAACACCTCCAAACGATTATTTTTCCGATTACCACTATAATGAATCGCTTGAACGATTAATTCTTTTCCTGTCCCACTTTCTCCTGTGATTAAGACATTTGTATCAATTTGCTTTACTCGATCAATCATTCTAAATACGTTCCTCATCTTTGGACCTTTACCAATCATTTTATCATTTATGTTACTTTCAAGTTCTTTACTCAAGTATTCGACTTGTTGATTTAATTCTAATAAATGAATTGCTTTTTTTATAATTGAACGTAACTCTTCCATTCTCAGAGGTTTAGTTAAGTAATAATAAGCACCCGCTTCAAGTGCTTCTACTGATGATGCTATTGAGCTATACGCTGTCATCATAATTACAATCACTGAAGGATGGTGTTCTTTAATTTCTGCTAAGATATCTAAACCATTTACTGAGCCAAGTTTTAGATCTAATAGACAAATATCTATTTCTTTTTCTTTTAATTTCTCTAGCCCTTTTTGTGGGTCAGTTTCAGTGGATATATCATATTCATCTTCTAATGCAAATTCAAGTGACGTACAGATTGCTTGTTCATCATCTATAATTAATATTTTTTTCATTAGACTGCTCCCATTCTTTAAAAACTAAAGTAAACTTACTCCCCTTACCTAATTCGCTCACTATAAATATTTCACCTTTATTTTCTTTAATATATTGTTTTGATAAGCCAAGACCTAAGCCTGTCCCTTTTGATTTTGTTGTATAAAAAGGTTCAAATAAACGTTTTTTTGTTTCTTCTGACATACCTATGCCATTATCATTAACTTCTATTATATTGTTTTCTGCTTGATTAAAAAGTTGAATTGTAATTGTTGGCTTTTCTTTAAACTTATTATCTTTTTGCTTTATTGATTCCATCGCATTTAAAATAATATTTATTAATACTTGTTTTATTTGATTTAAATCACCTTTGATTTTTAGTTCTTTTTCAATCTTTAAATTTAAATAATAACCTTTATTTTCAATATTATTTTTAAAAATAAGTGCTGTTGAATAGACTAGTTCACTTAAATCTATTATTTCAGAATGGTTACCATGTGGTTTAGCGTAATTAATTAAACTTTCTAATAACTTATTTAATCGATCAATTTCTTTCGGTACATGTGTACTAATTTCTTCTCTAAATTTCAAATTATCAATTTTTTGAGGAATCATTTCTACAAATGTTTTAATTGATGTTAATGGATTTCTTATTTCATGTACTAATCCTGCTACAAGTTGAATAAGTATTTGGCTCTTTTCTTCTTCAAATAGATAATCTTGTAGCTTTTTTTCTTCAGTTATATCTAAAGCAAATAACAAAACACCCGTTACTTTTTGGTCATGATTATAAATCGGTTGAATATCGTATGTAATATACTCAATATCTTCTAGATATTCACTTACATTGAGTATTTGATCTAAGTGTTTTTCTTTTGTTTCTAATACACGGTATATTTTTTCTTCTAATTCAATACCCATTAAAATGACATCTTTAAATTTCTTTCCAATCACCGATTGATCAACTCGAAACATCTCACAAGCTACCTGGTTTATTGTCACAACTGTTCCCTCTATATCTACGGTCATGACGCCTCTATAACTTGATTCCAAAACTTGATCTTTTGTTCGTTCGCTTTCTAATGTTTTTTTAATTTGTATCTCAAGTCTTTCATTTATTTGCTGTAAATCTTTCGTCTTTTGATTTACTTTTTTTTGCAATTGTCGATTCCAACGTAAACTTAACAAGAAAATAATGACACCAATTATAATAATAGCTATTGTAATTTGAAGTAGTTTTTTTAAGTTTTCACTAATTGGCGTGTCTAACGTGTCAAACCATTTATTATAAATTGTTGTATATTCATTTGATAATTTTAATTCATTTATGCCTTGATTCAATTGATTTAATAAATTGTAATTTTCTTTTTTAACAGCAAAAGAGTATTCTATCGGCAATAATTTATTTTCTATAAAATGAAAATCTTTTTCAAAACTTGCTGCTTTTAATAAATATTTTGTAGTAAAATAATTCCCAACAAAAATATCTGCGCGATTATTCATTAAAATTTTAAAACTTACGTCTTGTCTGCTCGATACGTGTAAATCAATATTACGAATATTTTTCATAAATTCATATTCTAAGGTGTTTAATTGAAGAGCTACTTGTGCTTCGTTAATATCTTCCAGACTCTCAATCTTGCTATCTTTATGTGCAAGAATACTTATCTGTGAAGTAACATAGGGTTCAGTAAAATCCATCATTGCATTATGTTTTTTAGTAAAAGGCACTCCTAATAAAACATCAATATCACCAGTATCTATTGCATTAAGAGATTGATTTTGTGTCATTGGTATATAGTTAATTGACATATTTAAATTTTTAGCAATCTGATTCATTACATCAATATTAAAACCTTTATGTATACCATTCTCATGGAACTGATAGGGTGGTAAGTCAGGAATATAACCAACTTCTAAAGAATTCTCAATTTTATTATTATCAGCACTAATAAATTTGGGTATAAAACAATTTATTACAATTAAACAACACAAAACGATTCTCTTCATAATATCCTCTTCCTAATTTATTTAAATTAAATAAAGATTATTATTTTAATCTAATTAATTGTAATCTCCATCAGACTTGCACATAATATAATCTATTTATCACAATTATACAAGATGTGATAAATTAATCTTAGCATCCAATACACATTTAATTTAAAAACACTTGTGACTCATTTATTGATAAGTCGCAAGTGTTTTATAAGATTCATTTAATTCAAGTGTTCAATGACAGCTTCAGTGAATGTTTGAGTTGATTCAGTTCCACCAAGGTCTGGTGTTGTTTCACCTTTTTCGAGTGTTGTTAAAATACCATTTTCAATTTTATTTGCCAATTTTAATAATGTTTTATCGTGATGTTTATTTGCTAACCACTCAAGTAACATCACTGTTGATAACATAACGCCTACAGGGTTTGCAATTTCTTGACCGACAATATCTGGTGCTGAGCCATGTACGGCTTGTGCCATTGCTTGTGATTCATTTGCATTAATTGCAGGTGATAAACCTAATCCACCTACTAATTCACCAGTTAAATCAGATAAAATATCACCAAACATATTTTCAGTCACAATAATATCAAAATCACTCATTCTTTTGACTAAATGAGCTGCCATAGCGTCAACATGAAAATCATTTACTTCAACTTCAGGATATTCTTTTGCCACTTCATAGCAGACATCTTTAAAAAGCCCCGTACCTAGACTAATGACATTTGCTTTATGGACAATGGTTACTTGCTTTTTTCTTTTCATTGCTGCTTCAAAAGCAGCTCGAGCAATCCGTTCAATCGCTTTTTTTGTAAATACACCACTCGAAACGGCAACATCTGGTGTTACCATCCATTCGCCAACCCCACTATACATATTTCTATCAGGATAATAACCTTCTGTATTTTCACGATAAATAATAATGTCTGCTTCAGTTACTAAGCCATTAATTCCTTTAAGTGATTTTGCAGGTCTAATATTAGCAAACAAGTTAAAATAATGACGTAATTCACCACTTGGATTTCTTTCTGTTTTAAAACGCTCTGGATAAGCAGCTGAATCATGTGGTCCCATAATCCATCCATCTTTTTGAGCTAATTTTTCTTTTGTTTGCTCAGGTAATGGATGGCCATATGTATCAATTGCTGACAAACCCATCGGCAAGGTCTCTAGCTTTAATTTAACTTGTTCTGTTCCTTGATTAGCAGCTTCTAATACAGCTAAAGTTGCTTCAATCACTTCTCGACCTATTCCATCACCATGCATGACGCCTAATTGATATGTCTTCAAATATTTCACCCCTTTAATTAATCGTTCTTTAAGACAGACTCAATAGCATCTATATAATGATAAAATTCATCTTCAGGTTGTTTCCTGTTTTCAGAAGCTAAATCATTATCTTTAAAGAATGCCTCTCTTTGAGCTGTGCTTATTTCAATTTGAACGCCTTTACCTTGTTTATTTTGATTGACGATATTTTCTTTTTTAAGTCCCGCTAAATTTTTAAGTGCTAAACTTGCAGAGAATCCCGCATCTTGAAGAGCTAATTTTACTTGATCTGCTAACTCTTTATCTAAACCACCTATAAATGTATGTTTTTCTAATTTATCATCGTAGCCATGAACTGATAGAGTAATTGAACTATTTTCTATCATCTCTAATGCTTTGGGTTCGTCGTACATTGTTGAAGTAAGATGCATTGACCGATTTCCTGACTTTTTAATGCCGTTAAAACTATAGTAGGCATAATCGTTATTTTTGGCTAACTCTTTAATTAACTCAGTTGTTCCTGGTTCAATTCCTCCACCGTGGATAGCAAGGAGTAACACATCTGAATTAGTTTCTTCATAATGAATCGTATAATCCTCACCTTCAACTTCGTTTTCTTTTAATTCTTCAAAGTTTTGATATCCCTTATCTTTATCTCCTAAGTTAAAATATAATAATATTGCCAACACGACTAATAAAAGTAAGGCAGCTATCGTAATAACGTTTTTATCTTTCACTTATCTACCCTCATTTTTTAATTATTATGTGCTTAATTTTATTATAGCTCATTTATCAGATTTTTCTAATTAATCTAACTTAAAAAAACACCTACATTTACGTAAGTGTTTACAAATTAGTTATTATTCACAATTTTTTCTACTAAACTAGTTAATTCCTCATCGGAAAAATCTGGTTGCGGATAAATCGGATTAAAGATTACTTCTTTTCGTTTAATATATGCTGTTTTTAAACCCGCTTTTTTAGCACCAAATAAATCCCAATCATGTGAGGCCACCATAACAACGTGATTTGTTGATATATTTTCTTTCTTGGCAACATATTGATATATCTGACTAAAAGGTTTATATTTCTCTACTGCATCAACCGAATAATAATGATCAAACAAACCAATTAGTCCTGCATTTGTAAGTTGTTGTTCCATCATTTCTAATGATGAATTAGAAACAGCAATTACTTTAATATCATT
>DATGUU010000018.1:0-4234 GCA_035301085.1 Pseudogracilibacillus sp.
CTTTCCGTACATGTTGTTCGAGTAAATGTCCTAGTTCATGCATTTCCTCAATTAAAGGTGTAGTGGCATTGGTGATTTGTCTAATGAGCGAACGTATTTGTACATGTTCCACAAGCATTTCTATGATTAGTGGATCTTGAATATCTCCATACTGAGCATAGACAGGTAATAAAATTTCCTCTTCTTCACGAAAATGCGTTTGTCCATCTGGTTCCCAAAAGTCAATCACTTCTTGACGGATTTCTTTATTATTTAATAGACTTTCCGCTGTATTAGCTCGTCTAAGTTTTACACCTAGATGTAATGCAACCATATGGTGTCTGGACAAAGGTTGTAGTACTTCATGCCGTTTAATACCTTTTTTGCCACTTTCCATTTTAATCATCTTTTTTCATAAGAGGTTTTATTATTAATATATATGATAACATTAATGGAATGAAGAAGAATATATAGTGATTTGAATTTATAGGTATTTGATTTGAGATGTCTGTAATCTTTTGATAGAGCCTTTTTTCCGAAGCACGAATATCACGAATTCTCTCCAGTAATTCATCGAAATAATCCTGTCCAAAATTACGCATTTTTTTCAAACGATCATCATCCATTGTAAAATCTTTGACAAGATATTCATTTAAACGTTCAGTGGCCCACTGGCGGAATTGCGTACCCCGGTGAGAACGGACACGGTAACCGATTGCTATGATCATTTCGAGGTTGTAGTGCTTTGTTTTATCATTATTTGTGATACGGTTCACCGTACTGTATCTAAGTGCGGTTTTAAGTGTTTTTAAAGCTATGAAACTGAATCAAATGACTCAATTTCATAGCTCTTAAAAGTAAAATTTTAAATTAGACCTTTTCTTTTTAATTCCCTTATTGCTCTTAAATCTTCAGGGGTGGGGGTTGGAGTTGGTTGTTCTTCATTTTGACTTAGAAAATCGGGTTGATTTAATCCCCAATTATTTAATATATTTAACAGTTCATCAGAAATTCGTATGTCTCTCTCTCGAATTTCATCCATTCCCCAGTCTTTATGTTCGCTAGATAAATTTAATAATATTTGAACTTCAGACTTCTTGTAACTCTCTTGTTTCTTTTTGAAATACCCATTACTTGCAATGATATTAAGCTTTTTCTCAAAAGGTATTTTATTTCCTATATGTTCCACAAGTTCTTTTACCTCATCATCAGAATTATTTGGAAAATAACTAGATTGCCACCTTCGAGGAAGAATATGCTCAATCTCCCATTTACCAGGAAGGAGATCCTCCTGCTTTTGATAGGCAAGGATCTTTAGAATCATCCGAACAGTGTTACGGTGAGCCGTTTTAATCTTAATTTTTAGTTCTTGTTCATCCACCTTATTAAAATTAAATATAGGTGTAGGCGAATTAATAATTTCAGAATTTAAATTTAAAATCCCTCGTTTGACTGCATTAATAGTTGGCGTAACTATGTAGCGAGCTGCCAAAACAGCAAGTAAGTTTTTAAGGAACCTTAAAAAAAGTTCTTCAAAACTTGGTAAATCATGATGGTTAAGATAATAAATAACTACTGGATATTTCCAAAATTCATTTGGATACGATGATAATCCATCAAGTGTTTGTTTAATCTCGATATTTTTAGACCAATCCTCATCTTCTATTTCTACCCGATTATTAACCACTTTCCACAAATTCAGCATTGAATTTAAGTTTGTTATAATATCAGTTTTATATAACTGTTCAAAGTTATTTCTTGAATAATACTTTCTTAGCCCTGGTGTTGTAGTATTTCTATCATTTTCTAATGCTCTTAAATAGAACATATAATAATAGAATAGTTTTTGAATACTTTCACTAGCATCTGTCGCTTCATCATCAAGTTGTTGCCATTGCTCAATGAAAACAGATCTCTTTTCAATGCTTAGATTATTATAGATTTTCGCTTTAAAAATATCAGCATCCGATAAAGCTAATCCTCTATCGTTAAGAGTTGAAAAGATTGTTAAAGCTGTATCTTGGGAATCTGCTGTGATTGGTAACAAAATTGCCTTGTTTAAAACATTCCTAATAAACCAAAAAAATAACTCCGGTTCATTTGTAGCATAATTCTCAATTAGCTCTGTAAATAGCTTATAGTTAAGTGAATAGTTATCTTTTGCAGTTTCTTCAGTAGTACCGTTAACAAGAATCTGACCAAAAATTTTGTTTCCCTCATCACTTATAACTCTAGATTCAATAAGAGCTTTTTCAAAGTTAACCTCAGCTGTTAATTCATCTTGTTCCCACAATGCTGATTCTATTTGTCCTTTGAAGTTTGCCACTTCTTTTGTTTCTGTCATTGAATTAAGCTTGGAGTAAAGCGCCCGTAACAATAAGAATAAAGACGTAATTCGCTGTTGACCATCTATGATTTCTTGTTCACCGCTATCATTTTCATAAGAAACAATCGTTCCTAGAAAATAAGTGCTTTCATTATTATTTTCTGTATACTCTGCTAAGTCTTCAAAAAGTGTTTGAATCTGTTCGTCAGTCCATGCATACGGACGTTGATATTCAGGAATAATAAATTTATTTACTTTTCCTGTTTCTAATAGTTGCTTAACACTCTGTTTATTTACTTCTATAGATGTAGCCATTATTTATTCTCCTTTCTTTTAAAAAAAGATTATTTTTTTAATACTAGACTTAAACAACAACAACACATTTACTTGTACTACCGATTAGTGATTATCAATCTTCTTCTAGTATAATCTCTTCAAAATCAACATCGATAATGTCAGGAAAATTATCTTTCATAACTTTATACTCATCCATTATATCCTCTTTATTTAGAGTCAATGAATCTGACAATGCATCTGCTAATTTCTTTCCCATCGGACCCATGGTGACATATGTTATTGATCCAGAGACGACACCGCCTAATACTGGGACAATCTTGGAAACACCTTTTGCGAATGAATCTTTCGTGAGTTTAACACCAACATAACCTGCAACTTTTTTTATTATCGGATAATATAAAGTCTTAGTAAGAGCTTGTTGAGGTAACTTTTTGAGGATTGCTTTTGAAAATCCAGATGATAAAAATTTTACTGCTGAAGTTGTTCCTCCAACCCCAAACATCACACCCAAAAATAGTAAGAGCTTATTTCTAGCATCCTCTGTATCAATGTGTTCTTCTAACCACAAATCTTTGTGTCCATAAAGGTAGGCTAATTCTTGAGCTAATCTAAGAGAAACACCTAAAAATTGCATGATATCTGCGGGTATTGTTGCTGTCATCGCAATTCCACCAGGTAATCCAGCTACAAATGAAGCGGATGTACTTGACAGGGTATTTTTTTTAATTCTGGATTTAGCAATATTATCTAAAACTTCTTTTTTTACTCCAGCTATATAAGGTCCTTCTTTTAAAATTTCTTCAAGTATTGTTGGAGTTACAAGTTCTGAAAACGTATTGGTTAGAAAGCTTTCTCTCCCTATTTTTACACCAGGTATTTTTAATACTTTTTCAAGTGCGGTATCCATATCTATATTTATTTTATTTTTTTTCATAGAATTGTCTCCTACTATTGATTTTCATTATTTAATTTTAGTATAAGAGCAATTAATTGAATAATAGTTTAACATGAATTGTTAGTTTCTATGATATCACTAAATAGGTTAATTATCATTCGTAGTTCTTCTACTCGCTACTGTTTAAAAATGTAATTGGAATGTCAACACTAAACTGAACAATTCTTTTAAGGTATTTTATACATTAAGCAACTTGTATTCAGCAGGTGTTAAATAATTTAATGATCCATGAATTCGAATATTATTAAACCAATTGACGTAATCAAAAAGTTCAAGATCAAGAGCTTGTTGACAAGGGAAAATGGTACCATTAACGAACTCTGTTTTAATCGTCTTAAACATTGCTTCTGCAACTGCATTGTCATAAGGACTTCCTTTTTCACTCAGGGATCGTTCAATACCAAATGCCTTAAGTGCGTCATCAATGAGTTGGTTCTTAAATTCACTCCCACGATCAGTATGAAATAATTCAATATGATTAAGGTTGTAAGGAACTGATGCAAAGGCACGTTGAACTAGAGCTGCAGTCTTGTGTGAACCAGCACTGTAGCCAATAATTTCACGATTATATAAGTCTACTAAAAGGCAGATATAATGCCATGTATGTCCAACACGGACATATGTTAAATCACTTACAACTACTTTTAGTTCCTTGTCCTGTTTAAATTCTCTGTTCA
>DATGUU010000019.1:0-12015 GCA_035301085.1 Pseudogracilibacillus sp.
TTGCGGTTGTATGATTCATCAGCAATTGAACCGATAATTCCTACTAATTTCATTTATTCCACTCCTCCGACTAATCTTTCCATGAATAGTTTTCTACTTCTTTTCTTTGTTCATCATTAGCATTAGTTAGATGCTTAGAAATGTTTGAGAACACTTCAAAATCTTCAAATAAACCATCTAATAATGTAACTTTTTCTTCATTATTTAGATTTCCATCTTCATCAAATGCTTGAAGTGAATGGCCTAATAAGAATTCTGAACTTGGCATAATTCTTGCACTTAATTCTGGTGAATCTAAAATTCTGCGTAAGTGTGCTTGAGCTCTTGAAGTTCCCAAAGTACCATAAGAAGCACCAACAATCATAACAGGTTTACCTACAAATGGATGTCTTGCATAAGATAACCATTCTAAAGCATTCATTAAAACAGCAGGTACGGAGTGATCATATTCAGGTGTCGCAATAATCACACCATCTGCTGCTTCAATCTTCATAGAAATTTCTGCTGCTTTTTCTGGGATAACTCTATCTTTGTTCTTAAAAAATACTGGTAGGTCACTAATATCAACTAGTTCGATTTCTGCTTTTTCGCTGAAATGATTCTTAATATATTGCATTAATTTAAGATTAGTAGACTTTAAATCATTAGTGCCGGCAATTCCAACATAGTGGTTCATAAGCTTCAACTTCCTTTAACTAATTAATTATCTTTATAAGTTTATTTTTACACAAAGTCCTCTTTGTTGCAAGTGCTTTCAGTTTTATTAAAATATTTTTTAAACCCATAAAATATTTTTATATCTGACAAAATAAAAAAGTGTAAAACCAGTATTTATCTACTTATTTTACACTTTTATAATTAATTTATTTAGCATCTAAATTGACGTTCAATTCTACTGGAGATACCCCAGGAGAACTGATTTTAATTGTGCCAACTTTCTCATTCTTAGTATTTTTTGCTTTTATTTTTTCATTAGATAGAGTTAATTTCGCTTTTATTTGCTTAGGATCGGTGTTCTTTGTTACCCAAATATTAGTATCATTTACTTTCAAATTTTCTTTTTTCAAAGCTTGCTTAACACTCTTTATATCCTTAGTGTTAACTACTTTATCATTATTCATAACTGACTCAATCATCTTATTCGTTTCAGAAAATTGTTTATTATAATCTGAAGCATTCAAAACAACAGTTATCACACGTTGTCCATTGAATGTACCTGTTCCTACAAAGCAATATCCAGCCTCATCTGTAAATCCTGTCTTAAGACCATCTATTGTACCATTTTTAGGAGCTGCATAACTTCCTTCCAACATATAATTAATATTCTCCATATTATATGTCTGATCGGCACTTATTTTAAAATCAACATTCTTTTGTTTAGTAATATCTATTACTTCAGGATAATTATTTACCAGGTACTTTGAAATCAAAGCTATGTCTTTAGCTGAAAATTTATTTTCTTGATCATCGCCTACATTCTTCAACTTTAAATTACCCAAATCTGAATTTGGCAAACCAATCATATTGTAAATCTCAGCATCAGTAACTCCTGCTTCATGTGCTACTTCCTTCATCTTTTTATTAAAAGCTTGCACACTTCCAGCATCAGCCAAAGCTAAAGCTTCTGTACTACCATCTGCCGATACAATCATCATTGATTCTACTAGTGACTTAACGGTATAGCTTTCGCCCTCGTTTAACTGAACATTTGAGTATTGCCAGCTATTAGCCATATCAGACACATCTTTATTCACTTTGATTTTTTGATCCCAACTTAATTTTTGGTTGTGGATATCTTTCATAATAACCGCTAATGTTAAAATTTTAGTTAGTGATGCAATCGGGTATTTACTATTCGCATTTTGTTGATACAAGACCTGACCAGTACCTGCATCTATCATGTAGGCTGCCTTGGCATCAATCTTATCTGCCTTTACTCCTCTCATGATTCCACTACCTATTATAATTGCAATTCCTAGCATAACTAGAATTAGCCAATTCTTAAATTGCTTCTTCATAAATAATTCTCTTCCTCATTAATTAAGTTATCTATCAATGATAACGCAACTTTATTTCTATATTGTTAAACTAAGATTGTTTTCTGTTTTCACTTTATTAAATTAATCTTATCCACGTTTGTAAATTCAAACATTTCATCTACGTGGATAAAAATAGCAGTATTCTACAACTTATCCCCAAGTTATGCACACTTTTTGTGGATAATATCACTTTATTATCAAATAAAGTGAACATATGTATCTCTATTTTACTTCTAGCATTTGATTATTTAGCACTTATGCACAAAATTATGCACAACGCTGTGTATAAGTAAATAAAAAGACGGATAAAAATTATCTTTTTCAATAATTTATCCGTCTTCTATTAATATTATCTAGCTTCTGCCTTTGCTTGGCGCATAATTGCTGATTTCAACATAAATGGTGCAATGATTGTAGTTAAAATGATTACGATAATAACACTTGAATAGAACTTATCAGATAACAAGTGTGCCTCATAACCTACTTGAGCAATAATCAATGCCATTTCTCCACGAGAAACCATTCCTGCTCCGATAATATCGCCAGAATGCCAACTCATTCCTAGCATTTTAGCACCTAAACCACAGCCACCCCATTTTGTTAGTAAGGCCAATACTAGCAAAATTATAATAAATAACCAATTTGTCAATAAACCTTTAAAGGTCATGTTCAATCCAATTGATACAAAGAACATTGGAATAAATACTGCATATCCGATTGGTTCAATGCTTGAATCTATCTCTTGTTTATATGGAGTTTGTGCAACTGCTACTCCGGCAAAGAATGAACCTACTACTGCACTTAAACCTACCAAATCAGCAAAGAATGCCATTCCCAAGCAAATTACTAATGACATTAGAATTTCACTGGAAGATATTGGTAATTTTTCACTGATCTTCATTAAAAGTGGGGCAATCCATCTAAAGACTAAGTAAATACCAATAAAGTATATTACTTGAATTAAGATACCCACGCCTAAATTAGATTGAGTATGTCCACCTTCTGCTTGAGCAACATCACTGAAGATGCTTACTAAGACACTTAAAATTAAAACTGCCAATATATCATCAATTACAGCAGCTCCTAAAATCGTTGTTCCTTCTTTTGTATCTAACTTTTTTAACTCTTTTAACACTTCAACTGAAATAGAGACTGAAGTTGCTGCGAAAGTTACGCCGAGAAAAATTGCTTCTTCATTAGTAAAGTTATATATTCGCCCCAAAAGATAAACTAAAATAATTGGCGCAATTACACCAAATAAGGCTACTGAAGTCGCAGGCTTAAGATATTTCTTCAATAAATCTAGATCACTTTCGAGTCCCGCCATAAACATTAAGATGACCACACCAATTTCTGAAAAGATGTGGACAAAATTATTACTTGTCACCCAACCTAGCATCGCTGGTCCCAGAATAATTCCCACCAATAACTGACCAATTACGGCAGGCATTCCGACTCTGCGACTAATACTGCCAGCAAAAGCAGTTGTCAGCAAAACCAAGCAAAGTGTTCCTAAATAGGTCATATAATCTTCCTTTCAAAGTACCTAAAAATTACTCTACAATATATATTTTACAAAAAAAATATTTTTCTTAAAAGTCAAATACCCTGGTTATTCAATGTAAACGTTCCCTCTATTACCATAGAAGTTTTTCTATAAAAAGTCTATAATGGTAATAAATATTCTAAAAGAAAGGATCGTTATTATGAAATTCAATCAATTCGCTCATGTCAAAGTTCCTTTTGAACAAAAATTAGCTGAACTCAATCGTATTGCTTTTCTTCACGCTGGTGATGAAAATTTAGCTAGCAATCATATTTATCGCTTATTTTTGGAACGTGCTTTTCCAAATTTCAAAACTGAAGCAGCTAAAAATCACGCTCTTTCCAATCTAGCAGCTACTGAAAATGCTGATATTTTAACTTATTTAAACTCTAGTAAAATAAATGCTCTCGTTTTCTATGCTGTCGGCTTACAACTTTTAGGATTTGAAGCTGATCTTGATTTCGATTTAAAAGATCCATTCTCTGCAATGGATAAGCTAAACTTGCCATACCAAAAAGAAATAAATCATCGCGATGATGTTATTAATGCTTGGTATGATTTACTATGTACTTCAACTAAAAAGGGACAAAATTTACTTGATATTCTAGCTAATCGTGGATATTTCACACAATTCTACCAATTGAATCTGACAGAACCAATTTTCTTTAACGGAAAAGCTCAACCTGTTTTTGATACAAATAAACTCATTCACGAAGTAGTCTACGTTGAATCAGAATTAGATACCGATCAAGATGGTAAGCGTGATTTACTAAAAGTTATTATTACGCGTCCAGCAATGACTGATAATGATATGAAAGTTCCAACTATTTTTACAGCTAGTCCCTACTATTTAGGAACTAATGATGCTAGTGCTGAGAAAATGATGCACAGTGTCGACTTACCAATTAAACGTAAGGAAGTTAAGCCTCTTTCTTATCAAGATATTGAATACCATAAGCCAGAAACTAAACTTCCTAAGAAACGTCCTGTTGTAATCTCTACTAAAAATGCTGAAGAAAGTTGGGAACACTTATTTACATATACTTTTAACGACTACATGTTAGCTCGTGGATTTGCTGTTGTTTATTCTGGTGGAGTTGGGACTTTAGATTCTGATGGCTACCGAACTTGTGGCGATGAAGCTGAAACTCTAGGAGCTAAAGATGTAGTTGAATGGTTAAACGGAAAGAGAACGGCCTTTACAACTAAAGAAGCTAATAAGGCTATTCCTGCTTGGTGGTCAAATGGAAAAGTAGCTATGACTGGGAAATCATATCTAGGAACGCTTGCCACAGCTACCGCTACTACTGGTGTGGCAGGATTAGAGACTATCATTAGTGAAGCTGCTATCTCTAGCTGGTATGACTACTATCGCGAAGGCGGACTTGTTATTGCACCTGGTGGATTTCCTGGGGAAGATGCCGACATCTTAGCTGAAGAATGTTTTAGCCGTCAAAAAAGTGCTGGTGATTATAATCGTGCTAAAGATGGCTTTAATAAATTCCTATCAACTATTACTAAAGATCAAGATCGCACTACTGGTAATTACAATACTTTCTGGGATGCACGTAATTATTTAAAAGACGTAGGCAACATTAAATGTGATATTGTGATGGTTCATGGTCTCAATGACTGGAATGTTAAGTTAAAGAATGTATTTAACTTATATAATAAACTTGGTGATGTTGAAGTAACGAAGAAACTTATCTTACATCAGGGTCAACATATCTACATCAACAATTTCCAATCACTTGATTTCACAGATATGATGAATCTTTGGTTAAGTCATAAATTGTATGGTGTTGAGAATAATGCTAAAGAATTACTTCCAGATATCTTAGTTCAAAATAATACTAAGGAAAGTACATGGGAAACTTATTCTAGTTGGCAAAGTAAGAACTTTACTAAGTTATACTTAGATTCTGATTCTCTCTCTGCACAAAAGAAAGAAAATCAAACTTTAGAGTTTAGTGATCATTTGCCAGAAGCTACATTTAAGCATTATCAAGCAGATATTAATAGTTGGAAAGAAGATATCCTTGCACCAACTAGTCCAAAACTTGAAGATAACCGTTTGATCCTAACCAGTGAACCTTTAAAGCATGAAACTTTACTTAAAGGTGTCGCTAAAATCAAATTGAAAATCGCTAGTCAACTTGATCATGGTTTGGTTAGTGTTAAGTTGGTTGATTATGGCGATGCTAAGCGTCTAGGAGCTACTCCTACAATTCTTGAAAGACGTGGTTTAGACTTAGGTTATCATTGGCAAGAAGATAATTTAGTAGAGTTTAAATTAACCAAGGAAACACCATTTAAGATGATTACACAAGCTCACTTGAACTTACAAAATCGTCATAATGACTTTAGTACAGATGAACTTGAAGTTAATAAGTTCTATGATGTTGAGATTACTGCACAACCTATGTTCTACCATCTTCCTAAAGGACATAAGTTAGGCCTAGTAATCTATGCAACTGATATGGAAATGACCTTACAAGGTAATGAAGAAAATTCATATCGCATTGATACTGCCGGCTCGTATTGCTTACTTCCTATAGAAGAATAACAAAAACGCAGATGAAACAAGACTTTATTGCCTCGATTCATCTGCGTTTGTTTAATTAATAGAATTATTAAATTTTTGTTCCACAATGTGTACAGAATTTAGCATCATCTGCTAACAATGAGCCACAATTAGGACAAAACTTACCTGTTGAAGTATTGTCACTACTTGTTGAGTCATTTCCATTAATAGCATTTACAATATCTTTTGTATGTCTTTCGCTTTGAGCCATTGTCTTTTCAGTTTGCATACGTACATTGCGATCATCTTGAAATGCTTGTAATTTATTAGTAATTTCTTCTTCTAATTCTCGAACATGGTTTGCTTCAAAGAATGGGAATTCAATAGTCTTAATTATCCCTGATCTTTCATAGGATAAACTAGTCTTAATCCCACTACCAACTAATATAACCCCTAATAACAATAATACAAAACCTAATAACGCAGAATTTGAAAATGAAGAAAAACCTATTAATGCTAAAATAACACCTAAGAATATTGCACCTAATTTGTAAGAACTAGATGTGTATATATTAGTAATTCCTGATAAAGGTGATGTATCCTTATTTTTTCCAGCTGGTATTAATCCAAATAGAATTGTATTAGGAATATCTACACGTAGAAATGAATTGTCTACAGAGACATTACCTTTAACCCAAAAAGCTAATAAACTAACAGAAAAATCTGAGCCTGCATTTGTTGATTTTGTTGATTGAACCATAATTCTCTCCCCTTTAAAAAATCTTAATAATTACTAAAACATATGGTATATTGTACTACTATTCAGCAAAAAATCAATATCATTTAGCTATTAATTTCTTTATTAGATATTTCTAGTATAAATAATACGCAGCTGAATCCAGACGCTATTGTCTCGATTCAGCTGCGTTTATCTACTTATTCAATATAATTATTAATTAATACTTTATACATCTTTCTTATTACTAAACTCTTGAATTTTTTTATCAAACTTAAGAGTCTCATTAATAAATTCACTTTTATCCTTTTCTGATACCCAAGGTATAGCTACTTTTCTGAGTGATGCTAGACTTAGTTTAGGTGTACCCTTTTTTGTAACCATTGAAAACATTTGCTTTTGAATATTTTCTGATAATAATATACGTGCTAGGTAATCGCGTTCTAATGTTGATTTTGTCTCTATTTTACCAGCATTTTCAGTCAATGAAATAGTATAATTCTCAGAAATTTTAGGCTTAATACCAATTTTACCAATAGTCCCAGCAATAGAAACAAATACATCCAAATTATCTAATGTATATTTTTTTATTGTCTCAAAAGTCTGATCGTCTATATATTTTGATTCATTTAAATTAATGCTTCCATTTTCATAATTTGCAATTGTAGGATAATAGTGTTTAGTTTTGAAAGGTGCATAATCTTTTTCTTTAGGGATACGTTTCCCTCCAGAAACTTTATAAATATTTTTATTTTCTAATTCTGCGAGTGTAATTAACCTACCTTGATTCTTATCAACAAAGTCATTAATATAACGTTGCTTTTTATCATTCAATTTTTGTATTTCTAATTCACGCTGTAATTGATTATTAAACTTTTCTTTCAATGCTGATACTATTTCTTTTGACTCAGCACTTCTTTTAGGTATACGGAAATATTCTAAATTCTTAGTATACACATGTTTTTGAACACTACCAGATGCAAAATTATAAATACTTTTTTGCTTATTTTTTAGTAAGTAGTATAGTTCTTTGGTTGTATATGGTGAACTTTCTTTTGCCCTAATAGTAAAACTATCTGAACAAAAAATAGGATCTGCGTGATATGCAAGATATCCTGCATTTCCACTTTTAGAAACAGTGATAACATCCCCATCACGATTAGATTCATTAATATAGTAAGCAGGTTGTTTTCCACCAGCAATAACCGGAATATTTCCAACTTCAAATTGATCGGCAGTAATCGTAGTTCCATTATCCAAGTTTGCATATTCTTTTAAACTAATTGTATTTTTATCCCCATAATCTTGAACGTAATTTTCAAATGCATTCTGAACTTTTATCACTATTCCATTTGTATAATCGTTAAAGTCAACTAATTGATGTAAATATGTGATTCTATAATATGGTTTAATCACCTCATTATCCTCTATTTCATCTAGTGCATTAAGAAAAGATGCCTTAACTATTTCATTTAGATAATAACCTTTACCACCATAAAGCAATGTTAAATCTTCAATTGTATAATTCTTAATTCTGGGATGAATACCTTCATAACCTCTACGCTCAGAAAAAGAATATCCTAATAAAACTTCTTCATCTTTCGGTTTATTACTTGGAGCCTTAATAATGACAACACTATTACTAAGAAGAGCAAAATACAGCATTCTTTCTTTTTCAGACTCATGAATCTTTGAAACTAAGGCATCGTTAGTTAAACTCCCATATTTATCTTTGTATTGTTGCACAATTTGATTATCAAAATTAAGATTACCTGAATAAAATTCAATATAATTTTCAAATGAAAAACTATTTCCAAATAGTCTTTTTATATATCGTGTTATAAAATTTTCTTCACCATTGAATGCAATATCATGTCTTCCATCAAATTTAAAATCCCGTTGAAGTTTTTCATATACACCTTCTTCTCGTTTTTGAGCAAAAATAGTTACCGTTTCTATTCTTGTCGCAGCGAATGTAATTTTAGGATTCTTCATTATTGCCTTTATTTCAAATTTTCTCAATAAAAATTTACGTGCTTCCGTATATATTAAACTTGTTGTATCCAATATAGCTGATGGCAAGACAATTGCCATTAAACCATTCTCTTTCAATAATTGTGATGCTCTTTCAATAAATAATGTTTCGATTTGGCTACTACTCTCAGTTAGGTATTGGGCTAATTCAAAATCGTTATTCATGTTAGGTAATTCACTCTGAAAATCATCTACACTATATGGTGGATTAGCTATCAAAATATCAAAATTATGATTATTCTTAATACCATGTTCCATATGCAAGACTCCTTTATAGTCTGGTGAATCAAATGAACTTAGTCCATTGCCACGACGAATCAATGCATCTCCATCACCATTTAAAAAAGAACTTACTTTTGCAGTTTTTACTAATCTATAGTCAATATCCAATCCGTAAACATATTCATTTGACCATGTGAATGGATTATTTATAAATTCTTCAAACTTTCTTTTATTGCTAGATGATAAATTCCCAGTCTCGACATTATTTATTACCGATTGTATCTTGTCCATATATTCAGTTAAAAAATGTCCGCTACCAGAAGCAAAGTCTATCATAACTGGTAAAAGTTTTCTTGGATTCTCATCATCCTTCAAAATTTCTTCTGTTTTTTGTTCTAACGGAAGGGACTCAACCATAAACTTTGCTAATGGAACAGGTGTAAAAAATTGTCCAGCTTCTTGTTTGAAACCACTGGAAAGAATATTTTCAAAAAAATCACCTAAAAATTGTTGTTTCTTTGCATATTTAAATCTAAAAGGCGCTATTAACTGCACTAATTCTTTTAAAAGCTCAATATTATCATTATAAGTTTTATCATCATACACATCTTCAAATTGGAAATTAGGGCTATTTTTACTTTGAAGACGAACTATCATTTTAAAAATTTTCTCTTTTTCTTGATTGTCAATATCCCTATCAAGCTTATTTTCAATTGCTAACTTTATATTTTTTATATCTATGTCACTATCAATATGGATTTGAATAAAATCTCTTAACCCTTGTGAATATAAAGATTCAATTTTAGAAATAAATTCCTCATTAGTTTCATCAGTAGAAATTTGAAATTTCAATTTAGTATTATTAGGGGTATTAAATTCATCTACAATTTTTGCAATAAATAAATTCAAAATCCGATTAAAAGCATTTGTTTTATCAGAAATTCCATGTTTACGTAAAATAGTTAAAAACCTGTGAAAAATAAAGGAAGAAGTTTTCTCATCTATTTCTTGTAAATTTTCTTGTTTTAAAACAACCAACTTATTATCATATGGTTCTAATCCAACATCTATACTAAATTCATTCTCTAAACTCTTATTTTTAATTTTTAAGAATTCCGAATATGCAGCTGCACTACCTTTTTCTTCCCAACCATTTGTAGAAACGATAAAAGAATAGTCATCAACAAAATCATCAAGAAACTCGGCACTAATCACTCCTATATATTTTATTCGGTTATCAAAAGCAAAATAACTAGCAATTTGTCCTTCACATTTTCTTAACTCTGAAGCATACTTAGTGAATTCATCAAGATCTTTCTTGGCATCTAAAATCAAAAAAGGGACTCCGTTCTGGTCATTAACTACTAAATCAATATAACCTCTTTTTCTACCTAATTGTACTTCTGATTCAATAATGATATTTTCTGGTCTATATCCACATTCTATAAGTTTTATTACCCAAAAAAGTTGTACTAGATATTCCTTTTTCGAAAGATTAGAACTTCTCTTATTTTGAACAATAACCTTTCCCCAATCAATGCTACCTGAGTTTTGATTGATTAACACAGTAAATCGATTTACTACTTTATTTTTATATTCAACAGCACGTTGATATCTATTAGTCGATCCATTTATAGGGGTAAAACCCATTATTGATAAATACTTCTTCGTTTCCTTAAATATTGCCATCTATGCCACCACCTTTCGTGGCACAAAAAATAGTCCACTACTTAAAAAAAATAGCGAACTACGCAAAAAATGCTTGACAAATACACATTGACTATAAATAATCAACTTGTCTTGTCTTGTCTTGTCTTGTCTTGTCTTGTCTTGTCTTGTCTTGTCTTGTCTTGTCTTGTCTTGTCTTGTCTTGTCTTGTCTTGTCTTGTCTTGTCTTGTCTTGTCTTGTCTCAATAACATTACTCTCTTTCCTTTCAATTATGATCTTGATTAGTCATTCAACTTCAAAAAACTAATTTTCCTTTTCTACAAGGCCTAATTTACCCTTACATTATACTCAACAAATTGACCCACTTTTTTACTTATTTTTCTAACTGCCATTTATTATACCCTATAAAATAAGGTATTCAAACTTCAACGAAATATTCTACATATTACGTACCTAACTAAAACTCCTCTTAAAATGAAAAGTAGAATCATATAGCTCTATATTCATTCTAAAAGGAGTACAACTATTTTATTTTTAATCTTCAAAACATAAGTTTTATTAATAACTTAATGCTCTTTGTTTATCTGCATTCCAATGTGTATAGAAACTAGAAATAGACATACTTTCTTTCCTAGCTGTCCATGGATTATTATAATACAACATATTTCCATTGTATCCGGTTAAAGCAATTGCATGATTTACAAAGCCATTCATATTTGCCACCCATGCAACAACTAGATGTCCATTTAGAAGTTTATTCTTTATACTTTCTAAACTTGCTCCAGTCATAACTTGACTATGTCCTAAATGTTTATTCACAACTGGTGCAACACCTGTTGGAAATACCCACCAACCAGTAACACTAAAAGGATTTCCAACAAATCCATAATCACCATTATTACTTCTTGGCATTTCATTTGCTAATTGTATTTTATTAACATTGGCACCTGCATATCTTAACATCATAGTCACAGCAGTTATTTCACAACCTGTTGGTAATTCTGGATTTTGTCCAATTACCTCTGCATCATTATAAACTCCAATTATTGCCCCTGATATATGATCAGCAGTATAAGTTATTTTCCCTAATTTAAATACCCCATGTTGCATTTGACCATTTGATCCATAATATACGGTCTTGTTTTGTTCTGGAATATATACTAAACCAGTCTTCATAGCTCCATTATATGTATCAAAATTATACCAATGTCCATCTATATTTCTTTGACCATATTGCATTTGACC
>DATGUU010000020.1:0-2729 GCA_035301085.1 Pseudogracilibacillus sp.
TACCTTCTTACTTTACTATCAATAAATTTCTGCTGGTCTTCTTCGTTAGAAAAGAGCGTAATCGCTTTATAAAAGCCTTCACTTACTAAACCTGCGACTCCACGAAAACCTAGCTCGAAAGGCATGAGTTCTTCCTCTGACAAGGGAAGGTCCGTATTTTGCAAAAACTCATCCTTAAACTCCCCTTCCAAAAGAATGTGTATGGCCTTATCTTTTAAAGCCTTTATTAATTCATCTGTGTTCTCTACTCTCACATACTCTTCTGCACTCATTATGAACCCCCCCTTAATAAATCATCGAAATAAATTTATTATATAAATACCCGTATGTTTGATTAGATAAACGAAAGGTAATTTTTAATCATAAATTCCTGCTGTGGATTAGCTCAAATCGTTCACAAACGACTAACATATTTGCTCTAAAAGTTTGCCCTACTTCCTCTAGTGCCTCTGTAAAAAAACGTTCGTGTTCACGCCACCAATAGTCATAACTCCTATCCCCTTCACCTTCTGCATATGCAAATTCTTCGCTAACTTCGTTCATAGGCATAATGGCCACGTCAACTGTTCTCGTTATCGCAACAGGTTCATTTTCACTGTTTAAAATAATGTTATAATCATTAACTTTGGGTAGAGCTTCATTTTCTTTTTCATAAAAAACATATCCAGAACATGTCGCCGTTTTAAGGCCGTCAATCACTAATTGAGCTAGCTTATCTGGATCAACTCCAAATTGCCAGGCAGTCACAGATGAAGGCTCTTCTTGACCAATCCAATATGATTGCCAATATTTTTTACTTGCTTGATTCATGACAAATCTCCTTATGTATTAATATTCTATTTTTAATTTATACCACTTTTTTTGCCATTGCTTTCTTTTTATACGATCGATATAGATTTTATGTCGTTTATTATCTTGAAAATAAGGCGTTGGTTTTACTTTCATTTCAAATAAGTCTGCTAGTCCATATGGAGCCATGATATCAATTTCTTGCTTTACTTTTCTAATGGCAATGGCAGTAGCTGTTTCTGGAAAGTGTGAGACACCTTCTTTAGACGATTGAAAAGGAGGAAATCCACTTACGACATGCATACGTGCTTGATTCTTCACAGACCACGGTTGACCAGGCATAAGCTCCCCTAACATCTTCTCTAACCCTTGATCTTTTTCAGTAGATTTATTAATTTCATTAAAGTAAATAACGTCAATATCATTTAATGATGTCTTTAAATGATGTAATCTATCCCACACTTTATTACGTATAAAGCCCGCACAAATCCAAGCATCATTTAAGTTCAATTGTTCGACTGCCTCCATCGCAAGTAACATGTCAGGATCATCTTTTATTATTTGTTTTAATCGAAGTTGGTAATCATTCATAAGATCACCTCGTCTTCTTCATTTTACTTTTATAATCGAAACAAAGACAAATGACTAATAAAGCGATAAAGACAACCATTGCTAATGGGATAAGCCAATTTTTTTCTGGAGATAAAAATAATCCCATCACCATAATCATGACAGATATAATGGGTGCTAAAATATAATATGCTTTTGCATGATAGAGCCATCCATAAGGATAAAGATGAGCTCCTGTTATAATAGCAAAGAACATAATGGCCATATCAGGACTTTTTAATATGCCCCAAATAAGAATAGGAAAGTATATTATTTGTGCAATATTTAAATGGAGTCCTAATTGTCCAAATGGATTATTTTCTAGTTTCCAATCTGCCTTTAACAAATGAGATATCGCTACAGATAAAGGAAACATTAAGCCTGTTGAGATTAACATGTATAGATTTTTTTGATCAATAGAAAATGATTGTAAAAATATAATTGTAATTATAAACCAAATGACAATTGCCGATAACAAAAAACCGATTCCATTTTTGGATTCTACCGATAATTGATCTCTCACCTTATTTATATCCACTATACTTAACCTCCTCATTTTTTTTACATACTCACAAGGGCGATTGTTATTTTTACAGTGCTTAGAATATTTTCTATTCATAAGCTGCCTTTTTAAATATATAAATTCATCCTATCACAAGATAGCTCAACTCTCACATCTTTTTTCATAAAAAAAGATACTAGCATGGAAACTAGTATCTTTGAATTTAACTTATTTGTTCATAGTTCGAATAATTATATTACGATGATTTAAGCCAAGATAAAATATCACTAACCGTAGCATTTTTACCATATTTCTGAATCCCAACTTTAAATATCTTCCCTGCTAATTTCATGAAAACAAATATACTCACAATAAGTACGAGGATAGCTAATCCAATTTCCCACCAAACCCAATTTTCCATAAGCGTTAAACGGAAGATCATGACCGATGGAGATGTAAATGGAATATATGAAATAACTTTAACTAAAGTACTATTCGGATTTTCTAAAATAGAACTAATAAACACAACAGGTATAAATGGGACCATAAAAACCATCCCCTGAAAATTACCTGACGATGATACATCTTCAATTGTAGCCCCTAAACTCACAAATAAGGCAGCATAAAACAAATAACCTAATACAGCAAATATTAAAAAAACGACTGTTTCATAAGTGAATAAATAGCTAAGGATTGTCTGATCGACCTTCCATAATATAAAAGGTATGGCTAAAGCAATCCAAATGAAGACTTGAATCAAACCTAAAAGAAAATAACCAAATATTTTTCCTTGCATCAATTCAGTTGGCGTTAATGATGATAAAATAAT
>DATGUU010000021.1:0-7506 GCA_035301085.1 Pseudogracilibacillus sp.
TTTTGATGGCGGTTATCACAATGATTAAGAATATAAGGTGTATGAAAGCAATTAATATTAGTAACGAAAAATTATTGTATGAAGAATATAAAAATTGGTGTGATTAATGATTGTTGGATATATAAAATTAATTTTACTTAAATCTTTAATAGTATAGAACAATTTGATGAGTGCGAAAGTTTTAATGAGATTACTTAAATTTTGAAATATACACCACCTAAATCTATTTGTATATTATAATTGATAGTAATAGAGATAAAGGTGGGATGTTATGGTATACCAAAGTGAATTTGCGTTAGAAACTGAAATGATGGAACAATTAAAATCAAATGGCTATGAAACTGTAACAATTAGGGATGAACAACAACTGTTAGATAATTTCCGTTCTATTTTAAATGAACGTCATGCCGAGAAATTAAATGGAGAGCCACTAACAGATAAAGAATTTCAACGCTTATTAACGATGATTAATGGTAAGGGGATCTTTGAAAGTGCACGTATACTACGTGATAAATTACCTTTAAAACGTGATGATGAGTCTGAAGTGTATTTATCATTTTTGGATACAAGAAATTGGTGTCAAAATAAATTCCAAATCACCAACCAAGTATCTGTAAATGACACATATAAAGCGAGATACGATGTCACAATTTTAATTAATGGTTTGCCCTTAGTTCAAATAGAACTTAAACGTCGTGGCATTGATATCAATGAAGCATTTAATCAAGTGATGCGTTATCGAAAACAAAACTACACAGGTCTTTTTCGTTATATACAATTATTTATTATCAGTAACGGTATAGAAACGCGTTATATCTCTAATAATGATGGTGAAATTTTGAAAAGTCATATGTTTTATTGGAGCGATAAAGATAATAATCGTATCAATACATTGAATGACTTTACTGATACATTTTTAAGACCTTGTCATATCGCTAAAATGATTTCACGCTATATGATTTTAAATGAAACAGATCATATCCTTATGGCCATGCGTCCATATCAAGTTCACGCTGTTGAAGCCTTAATACATCAAGCAACCGAAACGAGTAATAACGGCTATATTTGGCACACCACAGGCAGTGGTAAAACATTAACTTCCTTTAAAGCGAGTCAAGTATTGTCAGAACAAGATGACATTAAAAAAGTCATCTTTCTTGTCGATCGTAAGGATTTAGACAGCCAGACTGAAGAGGAGTTTAATAAATTCTCTAAAGATTCAGTTGATAAAACGAATAATACAGCACAGCTCGTTAAACAGTTAAATGATAAAAGTTTGCCGCTTATCGTTACGACGATTCAAAAAATGTCAAAAGCCATTCAAAATAATGCTGAAGCATTAGATCAATATAAGACAGATAAAGTAGTCTTTATTATTGATGAATGTCATCGTAGTCAATTCGGTGATATGCATCGTATTGTCCGTCAGCACTTTAATAATGCACAGTACTTTGGTTTCACTGGAACACCTCGTTTTGAAGAAAATCAAAGTCAAGACGGCCGAAGTACTGCCGATATTTTCGGGAGATGCTTACACTCATATCTCATTAAAGATGCCATTCATGACGGCAATGTATTAGGTTTTTCGGTAGATTATATCAATACATTTAAACATCAAAATATAAATCCAGATTCAGAAGATATGGTTGAAGGTATTAATAAAGATGAAGTGTGGATGGCAGATAAACGCGTTGAACTCATTGCTCGACATATCACAGAAAACCACGACAAATATACAAGAAATAGACAATATTCAGCAATATTAACTGTACAAAGTATTCCAGCACTTGTGAAATATTACAACACCTTCAAAAATATTAGTAAAGACTACGAACATCCTTTAAAAGTCTCAGGCGTATTTTCTTATGCAGCAAATGAGGAGAGTAAAGAAGGAGATGTAGATGAGGCACATTCTAGAGATAAACTAGAAGAAATTATGCAAGATTATAATCAACACTTCGGAACTAATTTCTCAACGGACACTTTCCAGGAGTACTTTAATCATATTTCTAAAAATGTTAAAAAAGGTGTTAAAGACAATAAAATTGACGTGCTCATTGTAGTAAATATGTTTTTAACAGGCTTTGACAGTAAAGTATTGAACACATTATATGTCGATAAAAACTTAAAATATCATGACTTAATTCAAGCCTATTCACGTACGAACCGCGTAGAAAAGGAAACCAAACCATTTGGAAAAATCGTCAACTATCGTGACTTGAAACGAAATACGGATAGTGCATTAAAACTTTTCTCTCAGACAGATGATACAGATCGTGTATTAATGAGAAACTTTGATGAGTATCAATCTGAATTTGTAGATGCTTTAGCTGAATTGAAGTCTATTGCTCTAAAACCACAAGATATGGATAATGTCCAAGATGAAAATGAGAAAAAAACATTTGTGGAAGCTTTCCGTTTAGTTTCAAAACTTGTACTGAGATTGAAAGCATTCGATGAGTTCGATTTTACAAAAGAAAATATTGGTATGGATGAACAAGAATTCGAAGATTACAAGAGTAAATACTTCGCGATATATGACGAAGTGAAACCTAAACGTGGTGAAGTTGAAAAAGTATCTATATTAAACGACATTGATTTTGAGATTGAAATCTTACGTAATGATCGAATTAACGTATCTTATATCATGGATCTCGTAAGACAAATTGATTTAAAAGACAAAGCAGAACAACAACGTAATCGCGAACAAATTAGACGTATATTAGACAACGCAGATGATCCAACACTACGATTGAAACGTGATTTAATTCGTGAATTTATTGATGAAGTGGTACCTAAGTTATCTGAAGAAGATAACATTGATGAAGCTTATCTATTATTTGAAAATGCGAAACGTGAAGAAGAATTTAATGATTTTGCCCATCAACAAGCCGTTGACGAACAAATACTCAAGACACTTACAGGTGAGTTTGAATATAGTGGTATTGTGAATCAAGACCATCTTAAAGACCTCGTTGGAGATAAAAAACTTAGAGAAAAACGCCAAACTAAAAAAGCAGTGACGTCATTTATAGAAGAAGTGACAGAAAAGTATAGTAGCTAGAAATGATATCAAACCTTTGTGATAATAAATATTGCAGAGGTTTTGATATGCGTAAATCAAACACAATTTAATTATGCAAATAAAGCATTTTAACAAATGGAGGAAATGAAATGTCAATTACTGAAAAGCAGCGCCAACAGCAGGCTGAATTACATAAACGCTTATGGTCCATTGCCAATGATTTAAGAGGTAATATGGATGCGAGTGAGTTCCGTAATTATATTCTTGGACTTATCTTCTATCGTTTTTTATCAGAAAAAGCCGAAACAGAAGTCGCAGAAGCATTATCAGGTGAGGATTTAACATATGAAGAAGCTTGGGAAGACGAAGAGTACCGTGAAGATTTAAAAGCTGAGCTTATAGAGAATGTTGGTTACTTTATTGAGCCCGAAGACTTATTCAGCAGTATGATTAAAGAAATCGAAAATCAACGCTTTGACATTGAACACTTAGCGCAAGCCATTCGAAAAGTAGAAACGTCTACGCTTGGACAAGATAGTGAAGAAGACTTTATTGGTTTGTTCAGTGATATGGATCTAAGTTCAACACGACTCGGTAATACGGTTAAAGAGCGTACAGCACTCATAAGTAAAGTAATAGTTAATCTAGGAGATTTACCATTTGTTCACAGCGATATGGAAATTGACATGTTAGGTGATGCATATGAATTCTTAATTGGTCGCTTTGCAGCAAACGCTGGTAAAAAAGCAGGTGAATTCTATACACCCCAACAAGTATCTAAAATATTAGCTCAAATTGTCACGTTAGGTAAAGATAAATTAAGAAACGTCTATGACCCTACTTGTGGTTCTGGTTCATTACTATTACGTGTTGGTAAAGAAACAACCGTCTATCGTTATAATGGACAAGAACGTAACAATACAACATATAACTTGGCTCGCATGAATATGTTGTTACATGATGTGCGTTATGAAAACTTTGATATTCAAAATGATGACACGCTAGAAAATCCAGCCTTTTTAGATGAAAAATTCGATGCAGTTGTCGCTAATCCACCTTACAGCGCGAAATGGTCTGCGGATAGTAAATTTAACGATGATGAACGTTTTAGTAATTACGGCAAATTAGCCCCTAAATCTAAGGCAGACTTCGCGTTTATTCAACATATGGTGCACTATTTAGATGATGAAGGTACGATGGCGGTAGTCTTACCGCATGGTGTGCTATTCCGTGGCGCAGCTGAAGGTACGATACGTAAATACCTTATCGAAGAGAAAAACTATTTAGATGCGATAATTGGCTTACCGGCTAATATTTTCTATGGCACAGGCATTCCAACATGTGTTTTAGTATTTAAAAAATATCGTGAAGCGGATCAAGAAGTCTTATTTATTGATGCTTCGAACGAATTTGAAAAAGGGAAAAATCAAAATCATCTTACAGATGAACAAGTTGAAAAAATCATTGATACGTATAAAAATAGAGAAACGGTTGATAAATATAGCTATGTGGCAAGTCTCAAAGAAATTGAAGACAATGACTATAATTTAAATATTCCTAGATATGTCGACACGTTTGAAGAAGAAGAACCAATCGACTTAGACCAAGTTCAAAAAGATTTAAATCAAATTGATGATGAAATTATACAAGTAGAACAAGAAATAGCAGGATATTTAAAAGAATTAGGAGTGTATAAGCATGACTAATGAAGTGAAAAATGTGCCAGAGTTAAGGTTTCCAGGATTTAAAGATGAATGGGAAGAAAAACCATTAAAGAATATAGTTAACGTTCGTTCTGGAAAAGATTATAAACACTTGAACAAAGGGCAATATCCTGTTTATGGAACAGGCGGTTATATGATTAGTGTCGATGAATATTTATATGATGGTGATGCTATAGGCATTGGTAGAAAAGGAACAATTAATAAACCTTATCTTTTAAAAGGTCCTTTTTGGACTGTAGATACACTGTTTTACTGTGTGCCTAAAAAATATAATACATACTTTATTTTGAGTTTATTCAAAAATATAAACTGGAAAATATATGATGAATCTACAGGTGTACCAAGTCTAAGTAAAGTGACTATAAACAAAATTCTAAGAAAAGTTCCAGCAAATGAAGAACAGCAAAAAATAGGCGATTTCTTCAGCAAACTCGACCGACAAATCGAGTTAGAAGAACAAAAGTTAGAAAAGTTAAAAGAACAGAAAAAGGGATATATGCAACATATATTTTCACAAAATCTTAGATTTAAAGATGGGAAAGGTAATGATTATCCAAATTGGAAAAATTACAAAATAGAGAATCTATTAAAAGAAAGAAATGAACGTTCTGGTGAAGGGCAAATGCTATCAGTAACTATAAATAATGGTATTATTAAATTTGATGAATTAGATAGAAAAGATAATTCCAGTAAAGATAAAAGTAATTATAAAGTTGTTAGAAAAGGTGACATTGCATATAACTCAATGAGAATGTGGCAAGGAGCAAGTGGTAAATCAGATTACGATGGAATTGTTAGTCCAGCTTATACTGTAATTTATCCAACTCAGAATACTAGTCCAACATTTATTGAGTATAAATTTAAAACTCATAGAATGATTCATGAATTTAAAATTAATTCACAAGGTCTTACATCTGATACTTGGAATTTAAAATATAAGCAATTAAAAAATATAAGTATGGATATGCCTATATTAGAAGAACAAGAAAAAATAGGAAAATTTTTTAAGAAAATTGATCAGTTAATAAATAAACAAAAAGAGAAAATTGAAATATTACAGGAAAATAAACAAGGTTTTTTACAGAAGATGTTTGTGTAGTTCTGATAACGGCCTATTATGTAAACAAAAATTTATAGATTCAAATGAACTCTTATTATTTTTTGGATGAACTGTACAGTTAAATTAGTATATATAATGATAAGGAATTTTTAAATAAGGTGGTTTTTCTTTTGGGAGATGTAAAAATTTTTAATATTGAAGAGAACACTACTTATGAACTTGTAGGGGAGTCTGTTGCGATTGAAAAATCATTGCAGAATATTATTGAATGTAATACAGAGCAACTATTAGGCATTAACTTTTTAGCAAGTGAATATTCTACAGGGAAAAACCACTCAGGTCGAATTGATACTTTGGGTATTGATGAAAATTATTCTCCTGTAATTATTGAGTATAAACGCACGACAAACGAGAATGTTATTAATCAAGGTTTGTTTTATTTGGACTGGCTAATGGACCATAAAGCAGAGTTTGAGTTGCTTGTAATGAATCAATTAAGTAAAGAGGTTTCTGATAAAATTGAGTGGGCATCGCCGAGATTGTTATGTATTGCTGGTGGATTTACAAAATATGATGAGCATGCGGTTAAACAAATTAATCGTAATATAGAATTATACCGATATAAATATTTTGAAAATAAGTTTTTATTATTGGACTTAGTGAATGCCACATTTACAACGAGTCATAAAGAAAAAAATGTCAAAAGTGCTTCTCAAATAATAGATACAGAAAACAGTTCTTATACTTCAAAAAATCTTGAATCGGCTAATGAAAAATTTATTATATAAAAATAATACCATATAAATTTAAGTTATAAAATACTGATAAAATAAATTGCAGAATGTCTATATAGATATTTCTTAGAAGATGTTAACTTTAAGTATATAAATATCAATGATGTACCAGAGAAATAAACATCTCTGACTAAAGAATAAACGTCAATTTCTATTTACATAATGTAAATAGAAATTGACGTTTTCTTTGTTTTGAATAAAATTCATCTGCTTATTTTTTACCTTGCTCAAATTAAGTTTCAAAATATTTTTACATTTAGAGATCATAAAGACTACATCACTTACGATAGATTATGCCATGTTAGTGTTTTTATTAAAAAAGTATTCTTATAATAAATTTATTTAGAATTCTAATTTAGTAGTTATTAATTTCTTCTTTAAAAATAAAATTTAAGTTAGTAGCCATATCGTGTGGTGATTCAATTTTTATCTTCATAATTTTTTAAAATAAGACATTACTTAATTTCATTTTTCTACTAATATCTATAAGTCTTGATAAAAAAAGCAATTTGAAAGTAATACCAATATTTCCTATTTATAAAATTTTGTATACTAGAAAAATTATAAAAATAACTAAAGTTAGTGCAAATTAATGAATTTTTTTCACGCAAAAGAGGCAGTTTTTTGGAAACCATGATATATTCACACCGTTATATTCCACGCATTTATCAATCATTTTTGAAGTTTCCTGTTTTGCTTCATTATTTAATGCTTCAATATCTTTGTCACATCAATACTGTTTACCTGCTTGTTACTCAAACCTATGGATTTCGACATTTCTGTGCCGTTTCCACCTATTATCAACTAGTGTCTTATCTCGAATATTTAATCCATTCATAATTTTTTTTATAGCATGGTTTTCAGCTTTTATTTCTATAGCTTTAATCCTAATTTCTGATAATT
>DATGUU010000022.1:0-2095 GCA_035301085.1 Pseudogracilibacillus sp.
CTACACCCCCGCTAAAAAATAAATATATAGTGCAAACATATACTCAATAATAGCATCTAACAGGATGCAATGCAAAAAGTAACTGGTAAATTAGTCCTTAAACATGAAGCTATTTTTTTATTGGGAAAAAATGTATAAATAATTAATAAATGCGTGGAATTCTGTCTGATAAATTAGTCGTAATTTCATAATTAATCGTATCTAGTTGATCAGCAATTTCATCAACTGAAATAAACTCCCCACGATCTTCACCAATTAAAGTTACTTCTGTTCCTATTTCGTAAGCTTTATCAAGCTTAATCATTAACATATCCATACATATTCTACCGATAACTTTCATCCGTTTACCAGCAACAATAACGTCTGAATTTTGTAATTTGCGCAACCAACCATCAGCATAACCAATTGCGACTGTTCCAATCCATTCACCTTCTTGTGCTGTATATGTACCAGAATAACTAATTTTATCATGAGCTAAAGCTTGTTTAACATGAATAATTTCACTTTTTAATTGTAATGCCGGTTTAAGTTTAACAGGCGCAGTTTGTTTCAAATCATGTGAAGGATACATGCCATAAATAGATACACCTACTCTTGAGTAAGCAGTCATATCTTCTGTATGTTGAATCGACGCACCACTATTCCCTATGTGAATCGTTAAATCTTGTTTTGGATACACTTGCCAAACAAGTGATGCTAACTCATTAAAACGAGCTACTTGCTTATTATAGTAATCAACTTCTAAATGATCAGCACTTGCAAAATGAGTATAAAGACCAGTTACTTTAATTTGAGATGTGATGCTTAACTCATTTAAAAAATTTTGTAATTCTGCTTCTGTTCTTAATCCATTACGTCCCATACCTGTATCAAGTTTAATATGAATATTAATTTTTACTTCACTTGTTAATGCTCTTACTTCTTTTAACCATGTCGTTTGAAAGACCGTTAAAATAAAATTATGTTGAGCTGCTAAATAAGCATACTTCGGAGCAACCCAACCTAATATTAAAATCGTCGCTTGAATACCTGCTTCTCTTAACTCCATCGCTTCTTCTAATAAAGCAACTGCGAAGAAATCATAATGTTCACTTTCTAAAAATCTTGCTACTTCGACACTACCATGACCATATGCATCTGCTTTTAATACAGGGATAATATTTTTTTCTTTACCTAAATTAGTTTGAATAACATTTAAATTATATTTAATCGCATTTAAATCTATTTTTGCATATGTATTTCGGTAAATTGCTCGCGTCATCGATTTGCCTCCTTATTTACTATCATTTATAACAATTTGGGCAACAACATAGTCTTTACTATGTGAAATAGAAACAAAGATTTGCTCTTTTTGATACGCTTTTGCCGTTACAAGTGGCGCACCATTATTTTGATTTAATACTTCTATATCTTGAAAACTTAAACTGCCCAAACCTCTACCAGTTGCTTTTCCAAAAGCTTCTTTCACTGCAAATCGACCAGCCAAATACTCAATTTTTCGGTTAAATTTTGTTAGGTTATCATATGCTTGTCGTTCATTAACTGTTAAAATACGGTTAATGAAACGTTTATTTTTTATAACAGCTTGTTTAATTCGATTTAATTCTATTAAGTCAACACCTATACCTAAAATCATTTCTTAATCTCCTTCATTTATTTATTATTATCATACAGATTTTTTTACTGAGCAGCAATTATATTAATCAAGTTTGAGTGATAATACGAACTCTTATGGTAAAATAGGTCTATAACTAACAAATAATTTTGTGCGGAGGTTTTTTATGTTTTTTAGAACTGAACGGAGCGTTAAAGAGTTTTTACAAAAATATCCTATTGTGTCATCTATAGCGATTATTAATTTAGTCCTTTGGTTTATGGTTAGCTTTTTAAAGTTACCCTTCGCATTGAAGCTATATGACTTAGGAATTGGACATAACTTAAGTGTGCTTTTACTTAATGAATATTGGCGTTTATTTACACCAATCTTTTTACATGCTGATTTAAGTCATGTTGTCTTTAATACATTTTCACTTGTATTATTTGGTCCAGCACTTGAAAAAATGATCGGAAAGTTTAAATTTATTTCGATTTATTT
>DATGUU010000023.1:0-2095 GCA_035301085.1 Pseudogracilibacillus sp.
AAGGTAAAAATATAAATGAAGTTGAACGTGCGCTTTATGCAGAATCACACAATGCTTTGATTTTCTGTGTTGGTAATATTCATGGACCAGGAAAAGAAATCGCACAATATATAGAAGGGATACATTAATATGATAGGTTCAGAGTTATATTTTTCATTATTCGTGGGGATTGTTTTAAGCCTCATTTTTGCCGAGAAATTCGGTATTAGTCCTGCTGGATTAGTTGTACCAGGATATCTAGCTCTCATATTTGATCAACCAATCATGCTACTATCTGTACTAATCATTAGTTGCATTACATATTTTATTGTGAACCATGGTATTAGTCGCTTTGTCATTCTCTACGGGCGTAGGAAATTTGCTGCAATGATATTAACTGGAATGGTATTAAAATTTATATTTGACTTAATTTACCCCTTAACCCCGTTTGAGATGGTAGAAATGTCCGGTATTGGCGTCGTAATACCAGGTATCATTGCAAATACTATACAAAAACAAGGTGTTGTAATTACTTTATCTACATGTATGTTACTAACATGTATTACATACATTGTTTTATTCTTTTATAGCTTTATTAATTAGTAAGGAGCAGATATATGAAGCAATCTAAACGATTCTCTATCGATGAGCGTGTTTTGAAATGGACAAAACGCCATAAAAGAAGGAATTCCATATATACCGGCTTGATATTAATTATAGCGTTGATTTTGTTAGTATTTGTGTTGAAGCATCAGGATTTTGAGCCTGTTAAAGCTATGAATAAAGGAAAAGATGAAATTAAACTAACATATCTAGGTAATGTGGAATTAAATAGTCATACGAGAAAAAACAATATTAATGATACCTTTAGCGCCGTTGAAGACATGTTAAAAAACAGTGATTATTCAACAGCAAGTTTGAAACTAACCAAATTTTCAGATGATAGAAAAACAAATATTACTAAAAATTTAGAAAATGTAATGTTTTTAAAAGGTTTAAATATTAAAAGTTTAAATATCATAAATCAAGTCACTGATAATATTACAGCAAGAGATTTTAGTAGAGCTGTTGAAGCACAAAATGGTTATAATTTTTTAACTGGTAATGGTTCTAATCCTATTAACAGTAAAACAGTACAACAAACGGTGAAAGGTAAGAAAGTAGCAAACGTTTCCTTTACAGACGTTGAGTCTGATTACACAGATCCATTGAAAAATACTACGTCCATCAGCTTGGAACCCAATATCTATGTTCCATTAATAAAAAAATTGAAAGAAAAAAATGATTATGTAGTAGTTAATGTGGACTGGGGGATAACTGATGAAAGGTCAGTAACAACAAGACAAAAAAAATATGCACACTCTTTAGTAGATGCGGGTGCTGATGTCATCGTCGGACATAATACAGTTGTTCAGGAAATTGAAAATTATAAAGACGCTAGCATTTTTTATAGTTTAGGTAATGTCACCTCAGAAGGTTTCTTATCAAAGAATAAACAAGGCTTAGCTGTCCAACAAAATTGGAATGGTAAAAATTCTAGGTTTATGATCACCCCAATAAAAACAGTGGGTGGTAAATTGACTAAATCTACACCCAACAAAATTGAAGAAACTAAATTATTAAACAACATAAAAGGTGACAACATTAATCTTAAAAAAGAGAATGGAGGTTATATTTATGAACATTAAAGACCATTGGGTAAGTATTACAATCATTGCAGTTGTATTGATAATATTCTTACTAATTGTATTCGCTAGAGCGAATGAAGGTTTAGACCATTATGAACAAAATGAACTTAAATCTTCACACCATCAATATTTGTCTAAAGGAGCTTAGCTATGAGTATTTACAATAAAAAAACGCTCATCGTAATATTACTCCTTACTATTATCATATCCTTCACATTTTATATGATTACGAAAAAGGATAATTATAATAAAGATGATTTATATGAGAATAAAATTGCAGATCATCAACAAGACATATCGGATAAAAATTACGGTGTAGCTTCCAATAATCCGATTGCTACACGTGTTGGAGAGAAAATTTTGCAAGATGGCGGTAATGCAGTTGATGCTTCAATCGGTGTCTCATATGCGCTTGCTGTCACTGAACC
>DATGUU010000024.1:0-85959 GCA_035301085.1 Pseudogracilibacillus sp.
AGAAAATGCCTTAAAAGGATTAGAAGGAATTAAACAAGAAAGTATTGAGGTATTATTTAATTCGAGTCGTGTGAGAGTCAATTTTGATGCTGATATTACAACGATAGAAGCAATTGAAAAGGCGATTGAGGATTTAGGTTATCCGGTTATTAAATCAAGAGTAAAATCTGCCTAAATGAAAAGACTAAATCATTTATGATTTAGTCTTTTTTAATAAAAATTTCAGAATTTTATCTTGATACAATCTTGATATTTACTAATTATAATGAAATAAACAAATTAATAAAATTGATTCAGAAAGGAGAATAAACATGCATAATCAACAAGAAGAAACAAAACAGCATAATCATGATCATCATGAAAGCGATCATCATGGACATGATCACGGTGATATGGTAAAAGATTTTAAAAGACGTTTCTTTATATCTTTAATTATTACAATTCCGATTTTAATCTTATCACCAATGATTCAAGGGTTTTTAGGTGTGGATTGGCGTTTTGCAAATGATCAATTTATCTTACTAGCCTTATCAACATTTGTATTTTTCTATGGTGGTTGGCCATTTATTATAGGTGGAATCAGCGAGTTAAAAGAAAAAAGTCCAGGAATGATGACACTGATTGGACTTGCGATTACGATAGCGTATGGATATAGTACGCTCACCGTATTTGGCTGGGAAGGTCATGATTTATTTTGGGAGCTGGCAACACTTGTAGATATAATGTTACTTGGTCATTGGATTGAAATGCGTTCGGTTATGGGAGCGTCGAATGCATTAGAAAAATTAGTAGAATTGATGCCTAATGAAGCGCATCGCTTAACTGAAAATGGTGAGGTTGAAGATGTTCCGACATCTGAATTAAAAAATAAAGACCGTGTACTTGTTAAACCCGGTGAAAAAATTCCAGTTGACGGGCTAATAGAATCAGGTGCTTCAACAGTTGATGAATCAATGCTGACTGGTGAATCTGTTCCTGTGGATAAAGGGGTGGACGATGAAGTTATTGGTGGCTCGATTAATAATGAAGGTTCACTAACAATTGAAGTATCAAAAACGGGTGAAGAATCATATTTATCACAGGTTATAACATTAGTTAAAGAAGCACAGGAATCAAGATCGAAATCACAAAACTTTACAGATCGCGCAGCTAAATGGCTTTTCTATCTTGCCTTAACTGCTGGAATTTTAACGCTCGTTATTTGGTTAATGCTCGGTTATTCATTTGATACATCACTCGAACGAATGGTTACGGTGATGGTTATTACTTGTCCACACGCACTTGGACTTGCTGCGCCGTTGGTAGTAGCTGTATCAACAACTATTTCTGCTAAAAATGGTTTGTTAATTCGTAACCGAACACAGTTTGAAGAAGCACGTAATTTAGATGCTGTTGTCTTTGATAAAACAGGTACATTAACTGAAGGTAAATTTGGTGTCACAGACATTGTAGCAAGTGAAGGATACACAGACGAGGATGTTTTAACATATGGAGCAAGTTTAGAACAAGAATCGGAACATCCGATTGCTGTAGGCATGGTAAAATCTGCATTGGAAAAAGAATTAGAATTGAAGCAAATTACCGATTTTCAATCAATTACTGGAAAAGGTATTGAAGGAAATATTGCTGGCAAAAGAGTAAATGTTGTTAGTCCAGGGTATGTAAATGATAAAAACATGACTTATGATACTGACAAATTTAATGAAATGTCAAAAGCAGGAAAAACGGTTGTGTTTGTTTTAGTTGAAGATAAATTAATTGGGATGATTGCTCTTGCAGATATTATTCGCCAATCAGCAAAAGAGGCAATAGCTACATTAAAGAAAAATGGTATTCATTCTGTTATGTTAACAGGTGATAATGAAAAAGTTGCTCACTGGGTAGCGAATCAACTTGGAATTGAAGAAGTTTATCCTGAAGTACTTCCAGATCATAAGGCTGACAAGATAAAAGAAATTCAAGCAAAAGGTTGGAAAGTCGCCATGACTGGAGATGGTATTAATGACGCACCAGCACTTGCGACAGCTGACCTAGGTATAGCAATAGGTGCTGGAACTGACGTTGCAATGGAGACAGCTGATGTCGTTTTAGTGAAAAGTGATCCCAAAGATGTTGTTACCTTAATGGAATTATCTAAAAAAACATATAGTAAAATGGTTCAAAATTTATGGTGGGCAACAGGATATAATATATTTGCAATTCCATTAGCAGCAGGTGTTTTAGCACCTATTGGTATCATATTAAGTCCAGCTATTGGAGCAATTTTAATGAGTATGAGTACGATTATTGTCGCGATTAATGCAAGATTATTAAAAATATAGTTCTTGTGTATTTTATGATTAAAGAATATAATTAAAATAAGACATACTCAAGAGGTAAAAGTTATCTTTAATTCCGTTTAACTAATTCATTTGAATAAACTGATTCGATTATTTGAAAACATTAATTGTCGAATCTGAATAAGGAGGAATTGCTATGAGTATTGGTATGATTATCTTTTTAAGTCTGATTTTAATTATTGCACTTGTAGGAACTTTTGTCGTTTTTAGAGAAGAAGAAAATAAAATGAAAAAGCATAAAGCTGATGGAGATACAGCCAAAATATATGCAGAACGTTCAGAAGAGTATGAAGAAAATTGGCTAAAAACAGGATTACGTAAGCAAATTGTCATCTATGCTGTAACAATCATTGTTTTTATTGTGATTGCTTTAATTATATTTAACTAACTAAATTAGATTGTTAAAATAAGAATTCTTTAAAATAAAAAAAACAGGCTCTTTTGAGCCTGTTTTTTTATGTGGTGATTAACGAATACTTTTATCGAGACAAGCAATTAATTTCTCTTCAATTTCTTTTGCTTGAGTTGCTAAAACGTCATTTTCTACCATTGAAATAAGTTTTGAGGGACGAGGTAATCCAATGAGTGTTTTATTATCTATTTCATAAACAACGATTTTACAAGGTAAAAAATAACCAGCTAATAAGTCTTGTTCTAGAATATCTTTTGCTTCTTTAGGATTACAAACCTCTAGTACTTGATATGATGTATCAAAATCAAATCCTTTATTTTCTAACGTGTCTTTGATATTAAACTGCCATAAGATACCAAAAGCTTCTTTTTTCAATTCTTCTTCTAATGTTTGAATAGCGTCCTCTATAGACTCATTTGTTGTGACTGTATAATGAAACATGTTTATCTACTCCTTTTATAAGTCTTATTTTATATCAAATTTGTTTTTAGTATAAAGTATCTACTTTGAGATAAGATAGTTTTTTGCTTCAAAATAAAATTTTAAAATAAAAAAATGTGTAGAGAGTTTGTCATAACAAGATTCAATCAAAGGTACTTTAAAAAAACTCAAAAAATATGTTTTAAAAAATGAGATTGTGGAAAGCTATAGATAACACAATTTTAAAAAGGAGAGATAAAATGTCAAATCTAACAAATTCATTGGATAATATGTTCGACCAATTAATCCAAGCAATACCGAATATCATTTACGCACTATTACTCTTACTACTTGCTTGGGTGATTGCAACTGTAGCAAAAGCAATTATAACTAAAGGACTTACAAAATTAGGGCTTCATACAGCAATGAGTAAGTTACCTATCATTCGTAGTCCGGAACAAGGTAAAGATATTCTTAATACAATTGGAAAAATTGTTTATTACTTAATCTTTATTCTATTTATTCCATCAATCCTAGATGTATTAGGAATGCAATCAGTTTCACAGCCAGTGACAAATATGATGGATAAACTATTAGCGTTTATTCCGAACCTATTTGCCGCTGCAATTATTTTACTAATTGGTTTGTTTGTAGCTAAATTAGTTAAAGAAATTGTATTTAAGTTCTTATTAAGTTTAGGTGCTGATAATTGGTTTAATCGAATAAATCCAGATTCAAGTACTGGTGAAAAATCATTAAGTATTTCAAGTGTGTTAGCTAATGTTCTTTATGTATTTATTTTGATACCAATTCTTATTACAGCGTTAGAAGCATTAAATATTAGTTCAATATCAGATCCAATTACGACAGTATTTAATAATATATTAAATATAATTCCAAACATCTTTGTTGCAATTATTTTAGTAACGGTAGGTTACTATATTGCTAAAATACTTGGAGGCATTTTGCAAAAATCGCTTCAAAGTACAGGTATTAATAATATCTATGGTTCACTAGGCATTGAAGATTCTAAAAAACCTTCGTTTGATTTAGCTAAAGTAATTACAAGTGTAGTAAAAGTATTTATTATGTTATTCTTTACAATTGAAGCGTTAAATGTTCTTCAATTAGACGTTTTAAATAACATTGGTAATGCTATTCTTGTCTACTTACCATTCTTAGTTAGTGCGTTAATTATCCTGGGCTTAGGGTTCTTTGTAGCAAATCTATTAAGTCAGTGGATTCGTAAGTATGCAAATAGCCCTTTATCTGCAACGATTGTTAAATATATAATTATTGTCTTTGCTGTGTTTATGACACTTGATCAATTACAATTTGCGAAAACAATTGTAAACACAGGATTCTTACTTGTCTTAGGTGGTTTAATGATTGCCTTTGCCATTTCATTTGGAATTGGTGGACGTGATTTCGCCAAAGAACAATTAAGTAAATTAAGTAAAAAAATAAATAAAGACGATTCAGATAGACCATCACTGTAATTCAAGAAATTGATTTAAAGAAATGAGTGTATAACACTCATTTCTTTTTTTATAAAATAAATAATTATAAAGTTTATCATACTTATAAATTGATTTGATATCATTTTGTAAATATGATAAACTTTTATTGTATAACAGATACACATCAATCTAATAGGGTTTTTAGTAATGTTTGATTTAATAATGATACTGTTATACAATAGGTTTAATTATCCGATAGGAGGAAATGAAATGGCAAATTACATTCAAGTAGGAAAGATTCAAGTTGCTAAACAATTATATGATTTTGTTAATCAAGAGGCATTAAAGGATGCAGAATTAGAACAAGCTAAATTTTGGAACGATTTTGAACAAATAGTAAGCGATTTCACTCCCGAAAATGAAAAATTACTTAAAGAGCGTCAAGATATACAAGACAAAATAGACAATTGGCACGCAGCGAATAAAGAATTTGATGCTAAAATTTATAAAGAGTTTTTAAAAGAAATAGGGTATTTAGAAGAAGAAGTTTATGACTTTAAAATTGATGTTAAAAATGTAGATGATGAAATTGCAAAAATAGGTGGACCGCAATTAGTTGTACCAATTAATAATCCACGCTACGCAATTAACGCTGCAAATGCAAGGTGGGGTTCATTATATGATGCGCTGTATGGATCCGATGTAATTAGTGAAGATAATGGTCAGGAAAAAGGTTCAACTTATAATGAGAAAAGAGGCGCTATCGTTATTCAAAAAGGGCGTGAACTTTTAGATGAATCAGTACCACTTGAAAAAGGAAGTCATGAATCAGCAACTTTATATTATGTAGCAAAAGGTGAATTAAAAATAGAATTAGAGTCAGGAGAAACAGTTGGCTTAAAAGACCCTAATCAATTTAAAGGTTATCAAGGTCGCGAAGAAACACCTGCATCGATATTACTTGAAAATAACGGCTTACATATCGATATTCAAATTGATCCATCTAATGTGATTGGTAAAACAGATTTAGCAGGTATTCAAGATATTGTGATGGAATCAGCTATTACAAGTATTATGGATTGTGAAGACTCTGTTACTGCAGTAGATGCAGACGACAAAGTGGATGTATATAAAAATTGGTTAGGACTCATTCGTGGTGAATTAACAGTTCAAGTAAATAAGGGTGTACGTACAATTGAGCGCAAATTTAATGAAGATCGCATCTATACTTCACCTACTAATGGAGAAGTGAGATTACCTGGTCGCGTATTAATGCTTGTCAGAAATGTTGGCCACTTGCTACGTAATGATGCAGTACTTAATGAGGATGGGTCAGATTCTTATGAAGGTATTTTAGATGCTGTCTTTACAAGTTTAATGGCAAAGCACAACCTATTAGGCAAGGGTAAGCATATTAACTCGAAAAAAGGTTCGATTTATATAGTTAAACCTAAAATGCATGGGTCTAAAGAAGTTAAATTTACAAATGAATTATTTGCTCGTGTTGAAGATATGCTAGATTTAGAAAGAAATACAATAAAGGTTGGCGTTATGGATGAAGAGCGTCGAACAAGTCTTAATCTTAAGAATTGTATCAATGAAGTTAAAGAACGTGCAATCTTTATTAATACGGGCTTCTTAGATCGTACAGGTGATGAAATTCACACAGCAATGAAGATGGGTCCAATGTTACGTAAAGATGATATGAAGAATGCTAAATGGTTAGGTTCATATGAAAAGAACAACGTTCAAACAGGACTTGCTACAGGTTTCCAAGGGAATGCGCAAATTGGAAAGGGTATGTGGGCAATGCCAGATAAAATGGCTGATATGGTTGAACAAAAAATTGGTCATGTAAAAGCAGGAGCAAATACAGCCTGGGTACCGTCACCAACTGCAGGAACGCTACATGCACTACATTATCATGAAATTGATTATAAAGAAGTACAAGATAAAATAATTGAAAATGGACTAGAAATAGATTATCAAGCTGATATTTTAGAAATACCTATTGAATCAGATCCTAGCTGGACAGAAGAAGAAATCCAAGATGAACTAGATAATAACGCTCAAACAATGTTAGGTTATGTTGTGAGATGGGTTGAACAAGGTGTAGGTTGTTCTAAAGTACCTGATATTAAAGATGTTGGACTAATGGAAGATAGAGCAACACTTAGAATATCAAGCCAAATGATGGCAAACTGGTTACAGCATGATATTTGTACGAAAGAGCAAGTAGAAGAAACGCTGAAAAGAATGGCAAAAATAGTTGATAAACAAAATGAAGGTGATCCAGAATATATAAACATGTCACCTAATTATGATGAATCAGTAGCCTTCCAAGCTGCACGCGACTTAGTTTTTGAAGGGCATTTGCAGCCTAATGGTTATACTGAACCTATCTTACACCGTCGTCGAATAGAAGCAAAAAAGAAACAAGGTATTATTAACTAATAAAAGCTGTTCAAATCAGATATTCTGATTTTGAACAGCTTTTTCTTTGTTTTTAATAGAGTTCTTAACTAAATCAAATTCAGACGCAAGTTGGATAAGAGCAGATAATTCATATAATAAAATAAGTTCATTAGGAAGATGACCATCACTAGATTCATATTTCATCACATTATTGTTTAACCAAAAAGTTTGCATCAAGCGTTTAATAGATACCTCGTGAACTTTTAAGTCGACATCTGTTTCATGAATCATATGTTCAGCTAGAGACTCAACAGCATTTTCAATAAGTAGTTGTTCATCTGAAGTGAGTTGAAGATTATCAAGAGATAAGTTTTTTAAGTTAGTTAAATGATAAACCATTAATTTCAATCGATTAATTTGTTTGCGAGAAATATAAAAATCTTGTTTTTTATTACCTACTAAAGGATGGAAATTCGCTTCATCTTTTTGAAAGCGAATGAGTTCTTCTGTTTTTATAATTTGTTTATCTAAATATAATAATAATCTATTTTTATTTACAGGAGTTTTTTTATTAAAAATGATAATTGATTGAACGACTTCACCAATATTTTTATACAATTTATTAATGTTTTCACTGATTTCTTTTATGTAATTAGGGGGAAGGATAAACATATTAACGACGGTAGAGACAATCAATCCGATAGATGTTGTGCCAAGTCTAGTTAGGAAAGATAAAAAGTAATTGTCATAAACAACTTCAATCATTGCGACAGCAGTAATAGTTGCCACAAGGAGACCAGCATGTAGTTTTAATTTATAACTTGTAATAATTGTAAAGACAGCAGCTAATGTATATGTGATTGGAGAATTCCCAAAGAGTGCAATAAAAAGAACGGCGTATGCCGATCCAATTGCTGAAGCAGGAAAGCGCACTAATCCTTTTTTTATAGAATCAGATACGGTGGGCTCTAATGTTACTATAGCTGTAATCACAGCAAAAACAGGGGGGAGACCGAGTAGTTGACATATCAGAGCTGTTAGAAAGATAGCAACACCTGTTTTGATTGTACGAACACCTAAAAAATCAAAAACTCTCATCATAAAACCTCACAATTTTTGTAAAATTCTTATTAAATATAATTATAACAAACTCTTGTCAATAAAGGTTAAAAAAGTAATTATTCAAAATAAATAAACTTTTATATAACAGTATAATGCTTTACTGGAAGGGTTTATGCTGTACTTTTAATTATTAATTGAATAAATTTTACATAAAAGCTTGCAATATTCTGACAATGTATTATACTGTATTACAACAGGTAAAGGAAATTCGATCTGTTACATAAAAATGGAGGTGCCAAACATGGAAATGAAGAGAGATAATGTAACTTGTCCAGAGTGTGGAACTAGTGTGTCGGAAAGAAGTTATACATTAGTGTGTGACTATTGTTTGTCAAAGAAAGAAGATTAATGATAACTCCGTTGTTATATAGCAGTAAGAGTTTATCTGTATAATTAAGAGAAGTGAAAAGAAATAAGCAATTAATTTAGAAAGCGCTTAATTTGAGTTTATAAAATAACTCATAAAATAAAATATAGAAGTATAAAATAGGGGGAAAATATTAATGTTTAAAGAAAGAGCAGCAGAAATTCAAAAAGATTGGGATACTAATCCAAGATGGAAGGGAATTACTCGTCCATACTCAGCAGAAGATGTAGTTCGTTTAAGAGGATCTATTGATATCGATTATACATTAGCAAATATAGGGTCACAAAAACTATGGGACTTAGTGAATGAAGAAGACTATGTTAACTCACTTGGAGCATTAACTGGGAACCAAGCAGTACAACAAGTTAAAGCAGGATTAAAAGCTATTTACTTAAGTGGATGGCAAGTTGCTGCAGATGCAAACATGGCTGGAGAAATGTATCCAGACCAAAGTTTATATCCAGTAAACAGTGTACCTCAAGTAGTTCGCCGTATTAATAATGCCCTACAACGTGCGGATCAAGTTGAATATTCAGAAGGTAAAAATGACATTGACTTCTTTGCACCAATTGTAGCAGACGCTGAAGCAGGTTTTGGTGGTCACTTAAACGTATTTGAATTAATGAAATCTATGATTGAAGCTGGAGCATCAGGTGTTCACTTTGAAGACCAGTTAGCTTCTGAGAAGAAATGTGGTCACTTAGGTGGTAAAGTATTACTTCCTACACAAGTTGCTATCAAAAACTTAGTTGCAGCACGTTTTGCAGCAGATGTTATGGGAACGCCTACAGTAATTATGGCTCGTACAGATGCTAACGCAGCTGATTTAATTACAAGTGATGTCGATGAAAAAGATGCACCATTTATTACAGGCGAAAGAACAGTTGAAGGATTCTACCGTACAAAAGCAGGTCTAGATCAAGCAATTGCGCGTGGTTTAGCTTATGCTCCATATGCAGATTTAATCTGGTGTGAAACTGCAGAGCCAGACCTAGAAGAAGCAAGACGTTTTGCAGAAGCAATCCATGAAGAATATCCAGATCAGTTATTAGCATACAACTGTTCACCTTCATTTAACTGGGAGAAGCATATGTCTGAAGAAGATATGGATACATTCCAAAAAGAAATTGCGGCAATGGGTTATAAGTATCAGTTTGTAACATTAGCTGGATTCCATACATTAAATTACAGCATGTTCGAACTTGCTGAACAGTACAAAGACAAAGGTATGGGAGCATACTCTCGTCTAGTCCAAGGAAAAGAATTCGCAGCTGAGAGTAAAGGTTATACTGCTACGCGTCACCAGCGTGAAGTTGGAACAGGTTACTTTGATGAAGTAGCGCAAGTTATTGCTGATGGTGAATCATCAACAACTGCACTAGCTGGATCAACAGAAGCGGAACAATTCTAAATTTAAAACGAAAAAAGAAGCTTTGTTATCATTTGATAACAAAGCTTCTTTTTTTGTTTTTAAAATATAATAAATAAAAATAATATTACAATTAAAGATAAACATATCTCTGAAATGAAATACTTTTGTAATAAAACTCTAACCTCTCTGTTACTTAAAAATGTTAAGGTACTCTTAGTGAAATTTTTAGTGAAGTAATTTTACATTAAAAGAAACGGGGAATTAACTTGATAAACAAACTATTTACAGCAAGTCTTTTAACATTTATTATGTTTACGGGAATTGGACAAATTGATAGTGTACAAGCTGCTGATTCATTAGAAGATAGAAAGAAAAATGTTGAACAAAATTTAAATAAAGTAGAACAAAGTATTTTAGATACTGCTAATAAAGTAAATAAAATGAATGAAGATATTGAAGTTTTAGAAGCAGCGATTGCATCTAACGAAGAAGAACTTAAAAAAGAAGAAAACAATGTCAAAAAATATGAGCAAGAAGTAGCAGAATTAAGAAAAGAAATTAAAAAACTCGAAAAACAAATTGATGAAAGAAATGAAATTCTTAAAGAAAGATTATCTTCATACCAGAAAACAGGTGGAGATTTAGGTTATCTAGAAGTTATTTTTGGTTCAGCTGGATTTGAAGATTTTATTACTAGATTTACAGCTGTAACAACAATAACTAAAGCAGATAATGATTTAATCGAAGCTCAAAAAGAAGCGATGAAAAAAGTAGAAGCAACTGAGGTTAAAGTTAAAGAAAAATTAGCTGAAGCAGAAAGTGCAAAAAACAGATTAGCAAAAATTAGTGAGTTAAAGAAAAGTCAAAAAGCAGAATTAGATTCAGCATTACAATCTGTGAAAAACGAAATCCAAATATTAAAAGATAAAAAAGCAGCATATGTTAAAGAAGGAAATGACATTAAAGCTTTAGAAGAAAAAGCTAAAGCAGTTAAAGAAGCAAAAATTGCTGCAGCAGAAAAGGCTAAAGCAGAAAAAACTGCTCAAAAGTCAACATCAACTACTACAACTGAAAAAAATGAAACAGCTGAAGCATCAAATCAAGAAGAAGTTGTTCAAGAATCAGTGAAGAATACTAATTCAACTCAAGCAGAAAAAACATCAACAAATAACAATAGTTCAGAAAAAGAAACAAAAACAGAAGCAAAAACAGAAAAGAAAACAGTAAGTAAACCAAAATCAGAAAAAAAATCAGCTAGTAAACCAAAAGCTGAAAAGAAATCATCAAACAACACGTCAAAGCCATCAAGTGGTAAGGCGGTTAAAGAATTGAAAATGCAAGCTACAGCATATACAGCAAAATGTACAGGTTGTTCAGGAGTCACAGCAACAGGTATTGATTTAAATAAAAATCGTAATGCTAAAGTTGTTGCAGTAGATCCTTCAGTTATTCCACTAGGATCAAAAGTATGGGTATCAGGATATGGAACGGCTATTGCAGGAGATACAGGTGGAGCAATTAAAGGTAATAGAATTGATCTACATTATCCAACTAAATCAGGAGCATATTCTTTTGGTCGTAAAACAGTAACAGTTAAAGTATTAAAATAGTCCCAAATATAAATAATAATGCATGAGTATGATAGTCTTTGAAATTAACTATCATACTCATGTGTTTCTTACTATAAAACTAAAAGTCGAATTATAAATGTCAACGTAATTGTGTAACAATTAGAAATCAATTAGAGGAATGGAGAATGAAATTGCGAAAAAAGATGATGATTGTTGGAACTGTATTTACATTGACACTTAGTGGTTTAGGAGTTGTAGGATCAGTTAGTGCAGAACAAACGATTGATGAAAAAAAAGAGAACCTTTCACAAAATTTAAATAAAGTAGAAAAAGATATTTTAAATGCTACTATGAAAGTAAATGAAATAAACTTAGATATTAGTTCATTAGAAAGTGCCTTGTTAGCAAATGAAGAAGAAGTAGTTCGTTTAACTAAAGAAGCTAAAAAACATGGCAAAGAAATAAAGCAACTTAAAGAAGAAATTAAAATTTTAGAAGAAGAAATTAAAGCACGTCATGAAATATTAAAAGAACGTTTATCATCTTATCAAAATAGTGGTGGAGATCTTGGATTTAGAGATGTAATATTTGGATCAACAGGATTTGAAGAATTTATTACTCGCTTTACAGCCGTAATAACAATTACAAACGCTGATAATAAATTAATTGAAGAACAAAAAGCAGCAATTAAAAAAGTTGAAAAAAAAGAACAGCAAGTTCAAAAAAAATTAAAAGCAACAGAGAAAGCTAAAGCTGAATTAACAGCAATAAATAAAGAACAAAAAGCTCAAAGAAAAGAATTAAATAAATCAAGAAAAGCTGTTGAATCAGAAATATCAAATTTAGAAAATAAAAAACAAGCTTACATAGATGAAGGAAATGATCTTGAAGCTTTAGAAGAACAAATTCAAATTGAATTAAATGAAAGAGAAATGAGAGAGAATGAAAATATATCAATAAATGATGTTGATCCTGTAAATAATGAAACAAACGAAGTACAAAGTGAAGATGTAGTGTCAGAACCTAATGACATAAATTCAAATAACGTGAATAGTGAAGAATCAAACGATAATACAGCTGAATCAAGTGAAGACACAAATTTAACATCTCAAAGTCGTTCAGTTGATACAAGTACCAATACAGTTGAAAATGACACAATCAATTCAACTCATTCAAATTCAAATAGTAATAACTCAAATACTTCAAATGCTAATGAAAGTTCAAGCAATTCGAGTGACTCAAGTAACTCAAACACAAGTTCAAGCAATTCAAGTAACTCAAGCGTAAGTTCAAGCAATTCAAGTAACCCAAGCACAAGTTCAAGCGATTCAAGTAACTCAAGCGCAAGTTCAAGCAATTCAAGTAACTCAAGCACGAGTTCAAGTAATACAAATATAAGCTCAAATAACTCAAATAATTCAAGTTCAACTGACAATAAACCAAAACCAAATACAAGTTCAAAACTAGGTAATGGAATTATAGCTGATGCTCAAGCTCTAAAAGGAACTAGATATAAATCGGTTGGATCTACTCCTAGTGGTTTTGATTGTTCAGGATATACATCTTACGTTTATGCAAAAAATGGAATCAATTTACCTAGGACAGCATCGCAACAGTATCATGCATATCCAAAAGTATCTAAGAGTCAATTAAGAGCAGGAGACTTAGTCTTCTTCACATCTTCACCAGGCGGTAAATCAATTACGCATGTAGGGATTTCGCTTGGAGGTAGTAAATATATTGGTTCACAAACTTCAACAGGTGTTGCAATTACAAGCATTGATGACCCTTATTATTGGGGGCCTAGATATGTTGGAGCAGTGAGACCTAATTAATAATAAAGAGCACTTAAGATATTTATAAATCTTAAGTGCTCTTTTATTTTTAATTACTAGACGTAAATTATTTGTTATTATAAGCTACTAATATCTAATTAAAAAGTAAGATTCGAAGGAGTATTGGTATGAAGATTAAAGAAGTTGATATTTACCATATAGAAATGCCTCTTAAAGAACCTTTTATTATTTCATATACAACATTTGATAAAATGCCAGCTATTATCGTAAAAATAACAACAGATACTGGTGTAGTAGGTTATGGGGAAAGTGTACCTGATGAACACGTAACAGGAGAATCTGTCTATACTGTCTTTACTGCTTTAAAACAACATTTAATTCCTGCAGTATTGGGACAAGATCCTCGTAACATTAAAGAAATCCACAAATTAATGAATCAAGTATTAGTTCAAAATGGTGCTGCTAAAGCAGCATTAGATATTGCTTGTTATGATATTTTAGGCAAAGTAAGTCAACTACCCATCTATTCACTTCTGGGAGGTCGAAAGCAAATAGATCCAATGATACCCAGAGTAACAAGTATCTTAGAACCAGACGTATTAGCTCGACAAGCAAAAGAAGCACTTGAAGAAGGATATAAAGAAATAAAAATGAAAATTGGAACAGATCCAGATAAAGATATTGCTCGAGTTAAAGCGGTTAGAGAAGCAGTTGGTGATCATTTGCTAATTCGAATAGATGTGAATCAAGGATGGCAAAATGTGCAACTAGCTAAATCAACAATTAAGCGTTTAGAACCTTATAATATCTCTTGGATTGAACAACCAATTAAACAAAATGATGTTTCTTTTTTCAGACGTTTAAACAGAAGTACAGAGATTCCTTTGATGGCTGATGAAAGCATGATAAATGAACAAAACTTAAGAACACTTATTGAAGATGAATCTGTTGATTACGTTAACATTAAATTAATGAAAAGTGGTGGGATTTATCCAGTATATAAATTAGCTACTCAAGCAGAATTATTTGGTATAAGTTGTCAAATAGGTTCGATGGTAGAATCAAGCATAGCTTCTGCAGCTGGTTTTCATGTTGCATTAGCAAAAGATAATATTGTTTCAACAGAAATTTCAGGCCCAACAAAATTTATTAAAGAGCCAGGTAATTTAAAGTATAATTTACCATTTGTTGAAATTACAGATAAACCTGGTCTAGGTATAAGTGTTGATCAAACTATATTAGATGACTTAACAATAAAAAAAGAAACGATAAATAAAATCGTGTAAGGGGGGATTTGAATGAATGAAAAAACTGAGTTAACTTCAATGTGGAAAGACTTACATCGTTTAGCAGAAGTAAGTTTTGAAGAATTCAAAACAACAGATTATCTTGTTGATTACTTTAAAAAAGAAGGATTTAATCCAATCAGATTTAAAAACATTCCTGGGTTTTATGTTGAATTAGGTAAAGGTAAACCAGTAGTTGGCTTAAGAGCAGATATGGATGCCTTAATGCAAAATGTTGATGGAAAAATGCAAGCAAATCATTCATGTGGTCATGATGCTCATATGACGATTGTATCTGGAGTTATGCAACGATTAAAAAAACAAGAATCAAAATTAACAGGAACAATTCGTGCTATATTTCAACCAGGTGAAGAGCTTGGTAATGGCTCAATTAAGGTTATCAAAGAAGGTGTAGCAGATGATTTAGATTATTTATTTGGTGTTCATTTAAGACCACATAACGAAATATCATATCCTAATTGCGCCCCAGGTATTCAACATGGTGCTGGCACGTTTATTAAAGGATATATATATGGTGAAGATCATCATGGTGCACGTCAAAACGAAGGGATTAATTCAATTGAAGTGGGAAGTTCGATTGTGCAACAAATTAAGCAGATTTATACCCCTCCAACGGTTCCTGCTTCAATTAAAATGACTAATTTTCATGCAGGAAGTGAGAGTTATAATGTTATACCTGGTGAAGCAAGTTTTGGACTAGATTTACGAGCACAAGAAAATGATGTTATGGATGAAATTAAAGCTAAACTATCACACATTATAAATAGTTTAGCGACATTATACGAATTGAAAATTAAAACTGAAATTATTGATGAAGTACCAGCAGCTATTATTAATGAATCAGCAGAAAAACATTTAAAAAAGGCGATTATTGATGTTTTAGGTGAAGATCGACTTCAACCACGTTTATTAACAGCTGGTTCAGATGACTTTCATTTCTATACCTTATTAAGACCACATATTAAAGCTACAATGTTAGCTTTAGGAGCTGATGTCCAACCTGGTTTACATGATCCAGATATGACATTTAATAAAGTTGCTCTAACTAATGGTGTTAATATTTTAACAAATGCTTGTCTTAATATTTGTAATGTAAAAGAGGATTTATAATGAAGAGTTTGAGTAGTGGAAAACTAAAGCAATCTAAAGAAAAATATGAAGTACGTCGATTAAGTATAGAAAATATAGCTGAAATCATGAATTTACAAAATAATGTTTATCAAAAATTAATTGATAAATCAAAATTAGAACGTTTAAGTGAAGATGAATTCACATTTATTTTATCAGGAAATGGATTAATGATTGGTGCTTATCTAGATGATAAGCTTATTGCTGTGCGTGCATTACTAGATCCAACAGATGATCCACATCATCTAGGGCTTGCAATAGGACTAGAAGAAAAAGATTTGGATAAAGTAATTTATCAAGAAGTTTCTTTTGTACATCCTGATTATCAGGGAAACAGCTTACAAAAAATAATGGGTAATTTAATTATGAAAGAACTAAATAAAAAAGACCATCCTTATTTGTATGTTTGTGCGACAGTTGCTCCTGATAATATCCCGAGTTTAAAGGACAAATTTGCACAACAAATGGAAATAAAAGCGCTTGTTACGATTTATGGAGAAAAAAAACGTTATGTGTTTGCTAAAGAGCTAAGAGATAGAGGAAGTAATAAAGATGTTATTAAAGAAGTTAAGGTAAATCTAGCTAATGTAAATGAGGTAAAGCAATATCTTGATTTACATTGGGTTGGAACATTGTTAGAACAACGTGTGAATGAATACTTTATTAAATTTGTGCAATATAAATCATAAAGAATAATAGGTGGAGCAATCAAGTAAACAAGTCATTACACAAACTGGAAAAGTTGAAAAAGCTGATGGTGATTGAGTAAATGACCAGAAAATAATCACTTGTTAAATTTATTAAATGCTTATTCTGCAGTAAACTAATGTCATCGACATCGGAAAATTACCGCTGCACTTAATGAGCAAGTTGACTGTGTCAAATTAACATCTCCTGCATTTCATAACGATGATCAACTGGATCCAATGTTACCAGGTATTAAACTAATTCCAAGGGTCCGGTCACTGTATTTGGTTATAGTTATTTTAACAGATAAGGATAATAAACCAGCAATAATCATAAATCAGAATACTTGTCTAAATATCTATGCAATTTTAACTTCCAGGAAAAAGGTAACCTGAAAACCTGACTATAATACAATTATATAAATATTAAGCTCTTACCTTCTGAAACGGAGGGTAAGAGCTTTTTTTAATGAGGGAAAAGAATAGATTAATGTGAATAATAAATAAATCTATAAAAGAACAATTAACAAACTAAAACTTATCTCAAACAGCGACAAGAAATTCTATTGATATTAGGTCTTTTAATCTTATTTTAGACATGTAAAACTGAATAATAGACACTTTAAACTTAATTTATCATCACTTAAGATTATTAATCTAGTGAATGGATAAAATTGATAATTAAAATAAAGTTCAAAACAATTGTCCGAAAAGGTTTTATCGTGTATATTAAATAATAGAAAAAACTCTAAAATTGAATATAAATATTTAGGTTCTCTTTTATTAATTTGAAAAGAGAATAATAAGGAATTGAGTTAAACTCTCAAACGGTCCGGCCACTGTAATTGGTTATAATTCTTTTAATACCACTGGTTAATAAACTGGGAAGGTAAGAATTTATTTATGCCATAAGTCAGGAGACTTGCCTAAGTATATATGCAATATTACCTTCCAGGAAAAAGGTAGCATAAGGACCCGACTATAATATAAGTATAAAATATTATGCTCTTACCTTCTGTATCTGGAGGTAAGAGCTTTTTTGTTTTGAAAAAAGAAAAGGGGAGAATTAATTTGAAGAGTAAGCGTTTAGTATCCAGGAAAATAATATCCATAATAGCTTCATTATTACTGTTATTGAATATTATTGTTCCAGCAGGTTTGGTAGAAGCAAATAATTCAGATACAGAAGTAAATAATCAAGTAGAGAAAGATGTGGATAGTGATCCAATAAATATCGATAATGAGCAGGCGTTATCAACAGAACAGGTAACTGAACAACTGCAAATTGAAGATGACTCAAGTATAAAAAGTAGTCCGAAAATGGTTAAACAAGAACGTGGTCCACCCAAGAAAGTTACTGTAAGAGTTGAAACACATGAAAAAACACTTGTTGAACCAACAGAAATTGAAGTATCAACATTTGATTTAAAAGAATATATTAACAATGATAATGACGGAAATTCTTCTATTCCAGAAACACCACGAGCAATCCATGCAATTATTCAAGCAATGGAAGAAAAAACAGACTTAGATTTAAAAGATGATGAAGTTTTTGGTTTAAGCTCTGGTGGTAATTACATTCAACATCTCGATGGTGATGGAGAATTCACATCAGGTAGTATGAGTGGTTGGATGTATTTTATAGATAATGCTTATGTAGACGTAGGTGTATTAGACCGTGAACTAAAAGGCGGCGAAAATATTGTTCTTTATTATGTGATGAACTATATGGATAATACATATTCTTGGTTCGACAAAGAAGCTTATACAAGTGAAACTGGCGAAAATTTAGAATTAAAATTAAATGGTTCAGATGGGGATCCAGTTGCTAAGGCAACACTACTAATCGATGATCTCGAACAAGAAGATTTAGTAACAGATGCAAATGGTTTAGTGACAGTTAATTTTGATAAACCAGGTACATATCATCTTTCAGCAAATCGTTTGAATGATGCTGGTGAAAGAAATATTGTTAGACCGTATGCAAAAGTAGTGGTAAAAGAAGAAGAAGTAATAGAAGTTCCTAAAGTTGATAAAGAAGCTTTAAAATCAATCATTGAAGAAGCAGAGTTATCAAAAACAAAGGGTAAAACTGATGAATCAATTGATGCATTAAACAAAGCTATTTCTGATGCGTTAATAGTTTTAGAAGATAAATCCGCAACACAAAAAGAAGTGGATACATCTGTTGAAGTAGTAGATAAAGCAATCCAAGGCTTAACAGAAATTCCAGAAGAATCAGATTCATTAACAGAAAAAGAATTAAAAGATAATCTAAATAATTCAATCAATAGTGCGATCGGTTATGCTGAAAATCATTTCCCGGATTTTTCAAGTAATCGATCTGGAAGTCATAGTGACTATTGGGCATTCTCAGCCTTTTGGGGAGCGGGAATTAAAGATTTAGAAAATGATTTTAACTGGAAAGGTGGAGTAAAACCATCAGCTCCACATACTTTTTGGGCGAAAAAGCTCTCAAAAGCTAATAGAACATCGAATGAAGATGCGGGAACTATTATTGGGGCTGTTCTTTTAGATCAATCACCTTATGATTTTGGTACACAAAATGTGGTTGCTGATTTAGAAGCAAAACAAAAAGATAATGGTAGTTTCTTCCATATTTGGGGAGAGTCATGGGCAATGATTGCTCTGGAATTAGTAGATAGTCAAGTGTATGAAAAAGATAAACATATCGATCATATTTTAAGTCTACAAGATGCAGATGGAATGTTTGGAGGAGCAGATTCAACAGGATGGATGCTGACAGCTTTAGCACCCTATACAAAGTCACATCCAGCTGTAAAGAAAGCAATAGATAAATCAATCACTCATATTCATAACACATATAAAGATGAAGGCAAGTTACCTGGCATGGAATGGGGCGAAAACTCAAACTCGATTACAAGTATGCATATGGGCTTAGCCGCAAATGGTGAAAAGTTATTAAGTGATAAATGGACAAATGAGCAGAACATAATTCAAGAATTTATTGAAGCGTATCAATTTGAGGATGGTTCATTTGCTTGGCATGCAGGTTCAACATCAGGTGCTCTAAACATGTCTACTGAACAAGTTATCTTAAGTTTTGCAACTATTAAAGAACAAGAATCAATCTTTACACAGCTAAAAGCAGCGAAAGATATTTTACCAGAAGCCCCAGAAGAATCAACAGTTGATTTCAGTAAGTTAGAAGCAGCAATTGAAGAAGGAAATAAAGTAGATGCAACAAATCTAACAGACGAATCAAAAGCAGCATTAACGAAAGCAATAACAGATGCCGAAAAAGTGTTAGCAGATAAATCAGCTAAACAAAAAGAAGTAGATGTAGCTGTTGATGCAATCAATGAAATCCTACAAAATTTAACAGAAAAGCCAATAATTGATTTCAGTAAGTTAGAAGCAGCAATTGAAGCAGGAAATAAAGTAGATACAACAAATCTAACAGACGAATCAAAAGCTGCATTAACGAAAGCAATGGCAGATGCTGAAAAAGTGTTAGCAGATAAATCAATAACACAAAAAGAAGTAGATGTAGCTGTTGAAGCAATCAATGAAATTCTACAAAATTTAACAGAAAAGCCAACAGTTGATTTCAGTAAGTTAGAAGCAGCAATTAAAGCAGGAAATAAAGTAGATGCAACAAATCTAACAGACGAATCAAAAACTGCATTAACGAAAGCAATGGCAGATGCTGAAAAAGTGTTAGCAGATAAATCAATTACACAAAAAGAAGTAGATGTAGCTGCTGAAGCAATCAATGAAATCTTACAAAATTTAACAGAAAAGCCAACAGTTGATAAATCAGAACTTGAAGGTTTAATTGTTTCAGCAAGTAATATGAATACTGACGGAAATACAGAAGAATCTATTCAAAATTTATTGAATGCAATAGAAAAAGCAAATCAAATACTAAATAATAACGATGTAACACAAAAAGAAGTCGATCAAGCTATTAAAGAATTGACTCAAGCAGTAAAGAACTTAGAAGAAATATCAGTTCCAACAGTTTCAAAAGAAGCACTTGTTAAATTAATAAATCAAGTAGAAGATGAAGATTTAACAGTATATACAGAAGAAACTGTAGCAGAGCTTCAAACAGCATTAGGAAGAGCAAAAGTAGTTGTTGCAAATCAAGATGCAAAGCAAAAAGAAGTCGATCAAGTATTTCAGTCTTTAAAACAAGCCAAGACTAACCTAATTAAGGCAGAAATACCAGTAGAACCAGAAGAACCAACAGAACCAGCAGAACCAGAAGAACCAACAGAACCGGAAAAGCCAGAAGAGAATCAAGTCAATAAAAATGAATTAATTTCAATTATTGAAGCAGCACAAGCAATTGATACTGATAAAAAAACACCAGAATCAAGTCAAGCCTTAGAAAATGCACTTGTATTTGGAAACAAAATATTGGCAGACGAAGATGCTTCTCAAGAAACAATTAATCAAGCTATTCTTGATATTGAGCAAGCAATTAGTGGATTGGTAAATATCCAAGTTTTACCACATATTGAGTTAATAGATCCAATTAAGAGTCTGATAGTTCCGTTTGGTACAAAAGAAAATGAATTAGATTTACCTAAAGAAATTACGCTTGTTTTAAGTGATCAAACAAAAGTAACTACATCTGTTAAGTGGTCACTTTCAGAAGACAATAATTTTGATGGTAAAGTACCAGGCAAATATAAATTTATAGGAAACTATGATTTACCAGAAAATATCCAAGGCGATAAACTAGAAGTAGCCGTGTCAGTTACGGTACTTAATGAGATTATAGAAGAACCAACAGAAGGAGATGGTAAGCCAGAAGGAGATGGTAAGCCAGGAGCAGATGGTAAGCCAGGAGCAGATGATAAGCCAGAAGCAGATGGTAAACCAGAAGCAGATAATAAACCAAGAGAAGATACAACAGAAACAACAGTACCGGAACAATCTAAAGAACAAGTAGTTTCGAAAGATTTAGATGAAAGAGAAAACTTGAAAAAAGATAAAAAACAAGAAAAATTACCAAACACGTCAACTAACAATTACACAATTTTATTAGTTGGATTTATTATATTAATTCTTGGTGTCATGCTCTTAATTAGAGTACGTAAAACTAATTAATATTTACCCTATGATTTGCCAAATCATAATTTATTATTTAGCTCATCAAAAAATATATTTAATATGCTAGATGTAAGTTTAGTCTTAATTTACAGAGTTTTTATTTGGAAAGAAAAAGTTAGTTATATTAAGAAGCCTATCAAAAGGCTTCTTAATATATTTTTTTAAAGTTTTATTTGAAATTATTTAAATAAGTAATTTGAAATAAAATTTTAAGAACTTGTTTTATTGGAGGAAAAATAATGAATCAATTCAAACGATATCAAAAATATATATATGTATTCCTTATGGTATTATTTTTCACAGCTTATCTGGGGTATTCTTTAATAAGTGGTGAGGTAGTAAAACCTAATAATCCTTATGAAAATAAAGATGGACAAGTATCTAAAGTTTCTTTGAGTCAAGGGTTAAAAAAGATCACTGACATATCTACTGAAAAAACGATAGAAAATAAAGAAGAATCAGTTGAGCCAGAATCTGAATTCGAAGTTCCAGAATCAGAATCTGAGGAGCTTGAAGTTCCAGCATCAGAATTTGAAGAGCAGGAAGTTCCAGCATCAGAATTTGAAGAGCAGGAAGTTCCAGAATCAGAATCTGAGGATCTTGAAGCCCCAGCATCAGAATTTGAAGAACCTGTTGTGCCAGAGCCAGAACCAAATTCGGAACCAAAGCCAGAGCCAGAGTCAAAGCCAGAACCAAATCCAGAGCCAGAACCAGAACCAAATCCGGAACCAAATCCAGAGCCAAATCCAGAGCCAGAGTCAAAGCCGGAACCAAAGCCAGAGCCAAATCCAGAGCCAGAGTCAAAGCCAGAGCCAGAGTCAAAGCCAGAACCAAATCCAGAGCTAGAACCAAATCCGGAACCAAAGCCAGAGCCGGAACCAGAACCAAATTCGGAACCAAAGCCAGAGCCAGAACCGGAACCAGAGCCAGAGCCAGAACCAGAGCCAGAGCCAGAACCAGAGCCGGAGCCAGAACCAGAGCCAAAACCGGAACCAGAAGAGAAACTAATAGGAACAGCTAGTATTAGTTTAGAAGCTGGAACACTCGGTTTAGGTACACTTGCTAGTAATTCAGCAATTGATATTATCGAAGGTGACAATGGTGTTGACTTAATTAATCGTTTCTTTGGAGAAAATGGTATAACTTATGAAAATACAGGTCATAGAGATTCTAAATTTTATTTACAAAGAATTCATATAAATGGTATTAATAAAAATATTAATATCCCAGAAAAATTATTAGCTGATTTAGAAGAAGAAAAAATTGATGTAGATTATGATGTCCATGATGTTAACTCGCTTGGAGAGTTTGATTACACGATTAAATCAGGATGGATGTACAGTGTCAATGGCGTTTTCCTGAATTATGGTTTTTCAGACTATGTAGTTAAAGATGGTGACGAAATTAGAATCAGATTCACTTTAAATTTAGGTCAGGAATTCAATTAGTTGATTAAGTTAAATTAAAGTCTCTTCTAAACTAGGTGATTGGTAAAAGGATGCGATTAAATGTTAACAAGACAAATAAAAAGAGTAAGTTTAATGATTATGACTTTAGTATTGCTAATAGAATTTTCGTTTGTACCCATATCATTAGCAGAAGAAAATATTATTAGTGAACTAGAAGAAATGAGTACAGAAATTATTAATTGGAAGAAATCTGAATCTGAGATTTCTTCTGATGATAATTTATTAAATAATCAATTTTTAGAAAATGCCGGTTCATCTTCAGGTGATTGGTTTCCAATTGGAATAGGAAGACTGGGATATGAGGATGATTATGATGCATATTTAGCTGTTATTAATGATGTAATAGCTAAGCGTTACGATGGTGAACATAAATTAGACAGAATAAAAGCAACCGAGTGGCACCGAATCTCTTTAGCAGTTCTTGCATTAGGTGGTGACCCAACTGCAATATCTGACGGGTCAATTGATTTAATTGCAGATGGAACATATAACCGGAGTAAAGTAATGGATTTAGGTAAACAAGGGATTAATGGTTTAACTTGGGGATTATTAACACTTGACAGTATGCGTTATAAAGTGCCAAAAAATGCAGCGGATTCTCGTGAGGATATTATTAAACGTATCTTAGAAGCGCAACTTGAAGATGGTGGATTTTCACTTAAATCACCTCCATCAAATGCAGATATAACAGGAATGACTTTACAAGCACTCGCACCATATTATAATAGTGAAAAAGTTTATACATATATAAGAGAAATTGATGATAAAAAGCGAGAAGTACGCGTGCGTGATGTTGTTGATGAAGCGCTAGAATATTTAACAAGTGTTGAATTAGACAATCCTGAAAGTACAGTCCAAGTTATTGTCGCCTTAACTGCTTTACAGATTGATCCTTTAAGCGAAGAGTTTATTAGAGATGATCAAACACTCTTTGATATTTTAAAAGAATTTAAAAGAGATGATGGAGGATTTGTTCATTCCTATTCATATGATCCAGATAATCCAACATCCAAACCGAATGAATCAAATTCAATGGCAAGTGAGCAAGCTCTATATGGATTAACATCCATGCTTAGATACTATTCAGATTCCCGAACTTTATATGATTTTAGAGAAGAAATGTCGCTTGAATTAAAAAATAAAATAAAAAAAGTTGAAAGCGAAATTGAGCAAACAGTTACTAAACAACCGAAAAAAGAAGATTTAAAAAAAGTTTATGAAAATTACTTGGACATACCTGCAGAAGAACGTTCTTATGTAAGTAATTATGCTAAACTTTCAGATGCTTTAACTGAAAAAAATATAAAAAAAGAACCTGAAGAATTAAGTGACTTTATGGATATTAATTCATCCGGTAAGGGAACAGTAATTGACTTAGTAAGTGGATCAAATGAAAAAACGAAACAAACCAAATTTACTGAAGCGGACGTTAAACGAACTGAAGAATTAATGAAAGAAACATCAACAAAATATGAAGTTGAAGTTATTAAGTTGATTAATCTACTAAAAACGGCTGAAAATAAAGCTGATTATGAAAATGATTTAACAATACTTGAAGAGAAACAAACAGAGATTGAAGCATTAAAAAAAGAAATAGAAAAAATAAATCAATTAATTATGAAAGAACTTTATCCATTTGAAGCAATTACAGAAGAAGATGAAGCCACAGTTAAGCAGATTATTAAAAGATATGACCAATTAGCTGAATATGATCAAACTAAAGTTCAAAACTATGAAGATGTTGAAAAAGCTGACACGCAAATTAAAAATTTAAAGCGTGCTAAAATTATGAAGATAATTTTTGTAGGTATAGTGATTATATTAGTAGCTTATTTAATTTATCGACGAAAAAAACGTAAACAAGAAAAATCAAAGCAAAATTTCTTAGATGAAGACTAGATAGGGGGGCGGTAAGTGTGCGAAAAGATATATTAATCCTTGGCTTTGTCGGATTACTTATCGCCGTGATATTTTCAGGAACAAAAATTCAGTCAGTGGAAGAATATTATCAAACGCATATTGATGATATTACAGAAGACTCAGAAACAATATTTATAAAAATTGAAGCAACTACGATATTAGATAATTGGGATCAATTAGATACAGAATTAAGAGATGAAAAATATGTCCCTAAAGACGGTATTATCATGGAGAAATCAGAATATGTTTTAAGAAAAGGTGATACTGTATTTGATGTTTTAAAACGAGCAACAAGATATAAAAAAATTCATTTAGATTTTCAAGGTGCAAGTGAAAATTCATTTAAGAGTGCTTATATTAAAGGAATTAATCATATATATGAATTTTCTTGTGGTGAATTGAGTGGTTGGATGTATGAAGTGAATGGGGAGTTTCCGGACTTTGGAGTAAGTCGCTATGAACTTGTTGATGGAGATGAAGTTTCTTTACGCTATACCTGTGATTTAGGACGCGATTTAGGACAAGAAATAAATGTGAATTAAAATGGGAGGATTATAAACGTGAAAAGCTTTGCATCGGTGCATCCGGTTATTTTATTTATATATTATGTCACAGTTATTTTTATGACGATGTTTATGATGCATCCTGTCATTTTAATTTTATCATTAATTGGTGCTTTAACATTCTTCTTTATGCTTGAACCGACCAAGCAATTCTTGCGAGATATTGGATTTTATTTCTTTGTCTTTATATTAATCGCGTTAACTAATCCGTTGTTTGTTCACCGGGGAGAAACGATTTTGTTTTTCTTAAATGATAATCCAGTAACAAAAGAAGCATTTATATACGGAATTGTTATTGCAGCAATGCTTGTTGCGGTTATTTTTTGGAGTAAGTCTTATACGTTATTAATGACTTCTGATAAGTTCGTTTATTTATTTGGAAAAGCAATTCCTAAATTATCGTTAATTATTTCAATGGCCTTAAGGTTTATTCCTCTATTTAAAACACAAATGAAAAAAGTAAATAAAACACAAAAAACATTAGGAATTTATACAAGTAAAAGTATCGTAGATCGGATATTCAGTGGCATACGAACTTTTAATAGTTTACTTACTTGGTCGCTTGAAAATTCAATTTCACAAGCTGATTCGATGAAAGCACGTGGTTACGGATTAAAAGGACGCACTAATTTTTCTTTATTTAAATGGAATTCGCGGGATTATAGCCTATTAGTTATGATAGGTAGTATCTTTTTATTCGTAATGTACTTAAATGTGAAAGGTGTTTACAAATTTAATTACTATCCACTTGTGTCAAGTTTAGACTTCTCTATCAAGCATGTATTGGAATTAAGTATTATTTTTATTTTAATAATTTTACCTACATTAGTAGAAGTGAAGGAGAATTTACAGTGGCGTTATTACAAATCAAAGATTTAACATTTTCATATCCAGAAACTAAAACACCTGTCTTAAAAGGCATTAATTTAGAAATAAAACAAGGAGAATTCGTTGTTTTATTTGGAGAATCAGGATCTGGAAAAACTACTTTACTTAAACTACTAAAAAGAGAGCTCGCTCCGCATGGTGAAAAGTCAGGAACGATTACTTATGAAGGAATATTAATTGAAGATTTAACAGACCGCGTATCGGCAAGTGAGTTGGGGTATGTGATGCAAAATCCAGAATCACAAATTGTAACTGATAAAGTCTGGCATGAATTAAGTTTTGGTTTAGAGAATTTAGGCATAAAAACACCTGTCATTCGCAGACGAGTTGGGGAAATAGCTAACTTCTTTGGAATACATACATTATTTAGAAACAATACAACTGACCTCTCAGGAGGGCAAAAACAATTATTAAACCTAGCTTCAATTATGGTTATGCAGCCGAAAGTACTTATTTTAGATGAACCTACATCACAGCTTGATCCTATTGCGGCAACAAATTTCATTAATACATTAAAAATGCTTAATGAGGAGTTAGGGCTGACAATTATTCTTGTTGAACACCGGTTAGAAGAAGTATTACCTTTAGCAGACCGGGTAATTTTACTTGAAGAGGGTAAGCTACTTCTAGAAAATAAACCTGAACTTATTGGTCAAGAATTGATGAATCTTAATGGTCAGCATCGAATGTTTTTAGCATTACCTACATCGATTCAAATCTATCATGCACTTGGGTTTAGTGATGTAAGTCCGCTAACGATTCGGGAAGGGCGCATGTTTTTAGAGAATAATTATCAGACAGTCACAACTGATTTAGTTGAAGAAACTGATTTAAATAAAGAAGTAGTCATTGAATTAAAAGAAGCTTGGTTCCGTTATGAGCGTGACTTACCAGATGTGTTAGCGAATGTAGATCTTAAAATTTACAAAGGTGAAATTATTAGTATTCTTGGTGGAAATGGATCAGGAAAAACAACCTTATTAAATGTTATGTCTGGTACTTCACGTGCTTATCGTGGAAGAGTTAACATAAATGGAAAATCAATTAAAAAATATAAAGGTGCTGAATTGTATCGTCATAATTTAGCAGTTTTACCACAAGATCCCCAAACTATTTTTATAAAATCTACTTTGCGAGATGATTATACTGAAATCATGAAAGTACTGGATTATAGTAAAGCTGAAATGAAAAAAGAGATAGCCGAAGTATCTGCCAAGCTAGATATAACCCATCTTCTTGATTCACATCCTTATGATTTAAGTGGTGGTGAGCAACAAAAAGCAGCACTTGGAAAGATCCTACTTTTAAAACCTAAAATCTTATTATTAGATGAACCTACAAAAGGAATTGATGCGTTTTCAAAAGAAATACTTGCTGAAATTATTAATGAGTTGCAAGCTGAAGGTTTAACAATTGTTTTAGTGACACATGATATTGAATTTGCAGCTGCTGTATCTGATCGGGTTGGTTTATTTTTTGATTCAGAAATGATTTCTTTAGATACACCACTCCGATTTTTCTCGGAAAATAACTTCTACACAACAGCTGCAAGTCGTATGTCACGTCATCTATTTGATTATACAATCACGAAAGAAAAAATTATTAATGAGTGTGAACGTCAATATGAATAAACAAATTTTAAATTACTTTATTTTATTATTACTCGTCCCTTTAACAATTTACATTGGTATCACATTTTTTGATGATCGAAGTTATGTCTTTATTTCATTTATACTCGTTATCTTAGCGTCAATTCCGTTTTTAATGTCATTTGAAAATAAAGAAGCAAATACACGTTATATGGTTATTATTGCTGTTTTAGTTGCCTTATCTGTTGTCGGTCGTTTTTTATTTGCGGCTATACCAGCATTTAAACCAGTAACTGCAGTTGTCGTCATCTCAGCAATATTCTTTGGTGCTGAGGCTGGATTTTTAGTAGGAGCCTTATCAGCAATTATTTCAAATATTTATTTTGGTCAAGGTCCTTGGACGCCATTTCAAATGTTTTCCTGGGGAATGATTGGATTTATTGCAGGACTTCCTAAAGTTCGCGACATATTGAAAAAAAACCGGTTAATGCTCGTGTTATATGGGATTTTTGCAGGAGTTGTTTACTCTTTAATGATGGATGTGTGGACTGTATTGTCACTTGATAATGCTTTTAATTTAAAGCGTTATCTAACAGCTATTACAGTAGCAACCCCATTTATGATTACTTATGCAGTTTCAAATGTGATATTTTTACTATTAATTATTAAACCAATCGGTGAAAAGCTCAATCGAATTAAAATAAAGTATGGAATATAAGAGGAGGAAAAGAAATTGATGACAAAATCAGAACAAGTAATTAATGAAATTAAGAAAGTAATTATAGGAAAAGATGAAGTAGCTAAAAAAATATATATGACGATGCTTGCAGAAGGACATGTTTTACTTGAAGATATTCCAGGTGTCGGTAAAACAACAATAGCCCTCGCATTTAGTAAAGTGATGGGGCTTGATTTTAACCGAATTCAGTTTACACCAGATGTTGTTGCATCAGACGTATCAGGCTTTACAATGTACGATAAAGACAAAGAGGAATTTGTATTTAAAGAAGGTGCCGTGATGACAAACCTTTTATTAGCAGACGAGATAAATCGTACAACAAGTCGGACACAAGCTGCGCTACTTGAAGTAATGGAAGAAGGTAATGTGACAGTTGACGGCGTGACTTATCCATTGCCAAAACCATTTAATGTAATTGCAACTCAAAACCCGATTGGTTCATATGGTACTCAAGAGTTACCGCAGTCTCAACTCGACCGTTTTATGATTAAAACAAGTATCGGCTATCCTGATTTTGAAAGTCAAGTAGAAATCTTACGTGATCGTCAAACAGGTCAACCTTTAGATGAAGTAAATAAAGTAATCACACGTGAAGAGTTAATTGCACTCCAAGAAGAAGTTCGACAGATTCATGTGTCAGATCCTATTTTAAGATACATAACAGAACTGACTGAAGTAACACGTAATCATCCACTCATTGTTCAAGGAGTCAGTCCACGTGGAGCACTCGCGCTTAGCAAAATGGCTAAAGCTCATGCTTATTTACAAAAAAGAGAATATGTAATTGCAGACGACATAATTGCAGTTTACGCAGATGTTTGTAATCACAGAATGATACTCAATCAAAAGTCCAAAGTAACTTACGATAGCTCACGTGAATTATTAGAAGAGATATTAAGAGATACAGCAGTACCTGAAATAGAAAAAGTAGCAATTAAATAAAGGAGGCTAAACATGCTGCAATCGCGAATACTTGGTGTTATTTGGCTTATTTTTAGCATCGTCTTCTTTATTTTTGATGATAGTTATTTAGGTTTATTATTACTTATTCTGACAGGAATATTACTTATTTTACTTATTTTAAATATTGTTTTACTAAAAAATAAGTTAATATTTAACTTAAAAACTGAAGGAACAGTTCATAAAAATGAACCTGGAAGACTTACGATTCAAGTAGAAAATAAGAGTGTATTACCGGTTTCTAAAGTTAAAATTTATTTGGAGTTTGAAAATAAATTAACAAATCAATTGGATACAAAAGTTTTTGTACTTAGTTTAAATAGTAGAGAATCTGAGTCACTGCCGTTGGATATGAGAAGCAAGTATTGTGGGCAAATCCAAGTGACAGTGAAAAAAATTCATTATTATGATTTCTTAGGCATATTTACACGAACTGTTGAGATAAATACATTATCACAGTTATTTATTTTACCTAATCAATATCCAATCAATATCACAGTTGGTGACTCTTATGTTGGACTTGCAGATAGTCATTCTCATAAAGTTAGTAGACATGGTGATGATGGGTTAGAAATATTTGGTATTAAAGCATATAGTCACGAAGATAATTTAAAACATATACATTGGAATTTAACGAGTAAATTTGATGAGTTAATAATCAAAGAATTGAGCGAAGCTGTTAATTATACTTTTTTAATACTCGTTGATTTAACGGTTAAAAATGATGCTAATAAAAATGATCCAGCAGTTATCGATGCCATGATGGATACCCTTATTTCAATAACAGAATCATTGTTAGATGAAGGGTATGAGTCTTCAATCGGTTGGTTAGATAAAGAATCAAATATTATTCAAATTGAAGAAGTCTATTCTAAAGATCAATTAACAATTTTACTTAAACAGATATTACTGTTAGAACAAACAGAAAGAAAAGAAACATTATTAGAAACATTTTCTCAGTCTGATTCCAGAGACCGATATTCTCATCTTGTTTATCTAACATCTGAACAAGGTCATGAAAGATTAACAAATGATTTAGTACAAACAAAAGTGACAGAACTTATTTGTCAATCAGAAAAAAAGCTTCAAAAAATGAGTAACGAATTTATTTACACACCAGAAACAATGAATGAAGATTTAGGTGAACTTTCCATTTAAGGAGCATCAGTATGTCAAAAAATAATATTGAAATCAATTTACATAGAGAGCAACCAAATAATCGACAGTATCTCACTTATTTATTAAGTCAATTTTTTATTGCAAGCTTCTTTTATATAATGGTTGTTTTTGCATTTTTAGATTCCTTTAAGTTTCCTGATGCGTCTTTCTACGGAATATTAGTAGGTCTTTTACCAATTGTGTTTTTATTTTTCATTAAAAATAAAAAAATAAAAACATATGGTGGCTTGGGATTCTTATTATTCCTTACACTTATATTTATTATTTTTAATAAGTACACTCTAAATGGTTTCTTTTTAAGTTTAAATCATTTTGCAGACGTAGTCGGAGTACATACGACTTACTTGTTACCAAAGTATAAAATTTTAATTGAACCAGAATCATTTAAGTCAGCTTTTAATTTATTTATAACTTATGTGTTTATTTTATTTGGTTATATAAGTTATTTAATTGTGAGTAAAAAATTATCGTTTATAATTTGGCCATTTATGATATTAATTTTAGGATTTCAATTAATTACAGGAATTTACTTTAATACCTATTTAAATATTGGTTTATTTCTTGCTAGTATACTCATAATTAATACATCATTTATCAATAAAAAGTCTCAAGACTATAATTTAATTGAAACAAAAAATAATACTTCATTTTTAACACGTATTGTTTTAATTATTTTGTTTGTATTAACACTCTTGATTGCATTTACTATTCAATCACAAGCTGAATATAAAAAAAATGCATCCGTTAGAACAGTCGAAGAAAAAGCATTCAATCAAGTAGATAAGATTCGCTATGAAAAAAACACTCCTGATTCATTAACTCAAGGTGATTTTTTAAAATTGGCTAACCTTGAATTAACAGATGGTGAAGCTTTAGAAATCATTATGGAAGAGCCTAGATCTTATTATTTAAGAGGGTTTATTGGTGCTGAATATTCAAAGAATGCCTGGTCTGATTTAGCTAATGAAGCGATTTATGAGAATTATGGTTTATTTTATTCCTTAAATGAATCTGGATATACACCTCTTACTCAGTTGAGTTTAGTTGATGAGATTACACGGAAGAAAGATGAAGATACATTTACCCAACAGATATCAATTAATAATTTAAATGCACATAGTAAATATTTATATACACCGTACGAAATAAATGATTCGCTAACTGATATAGCAGATTTACATTATTTTAATGAAAGTCATTTAATCTCAAAAAGTTTTAAAGGAAAAAGACAGTATTCATATGAGGTAAGTGATGATTTAGTAACAAATTATCCAGCCATTGCAAATCGACTATATAAAAATAAAGATAAAGATAGTGTTAAAACATATCTAGATTATGAAGCTTATTATAATCAATATGTTTATGATTATTATACTGATTTACCAGAAGAAGTAGAAGATGTGTTAAGTATTTACTTTGAAAATAAGAGTGAAGATGAAACACATATTGCTTATGAACAAGCAATCGAGTTAGTTAAAGACTATTTAGAAAAAACTATAAATTATAATGAAAGTCCTAAAAGATTATATAGAAATCGTGATTTTCTATCATTTATTATCGAGGAATCAAAAGAAGGTTATGCTCCACATTATGCAACGACTGGAACGTTATTATTTAGATATTTAGGAATCCCAGCAAGATATGTTGAAGGGTACTTAGTTACCCCAGATATAATCAAAGACAAAGAAGCTTTTGATAAATTAACAATCACAGGTAAAGAAGCTCATGCTTGGACTGAAATTTATTTTGATGAAATAGGTTGGATTCCAATCGAGGTAACACCTGAATATGAAAATGTTATGCCACCTATAGATATGACTGATTATCCTAAAGGTGAATGGTCGGATGAAGAAGAAAAATTACAAAAAGATACTGACGGAAGTAATGGTGATAACGAAAATACTAATAAAGATAATGAACAATCGGATAATCAAGATGCATTAACAGAAGATATAGAAAAAGATCAAACTGACTTTTTAAAGTATTTCTTAATATTATTGTTAATTATTTTATTACTCATGATTTTAACTTATCTTGTTTATTTAATTAAGAAGCGTTTAGAACTAAGAAGATTAATTCAAAGCTTTGTTGGAAGTGACCTAAACAAAGCAACAACAGCAATCACATCTTATTCACTGACTTTACTACATTATGTAGGTATTAAAGAGCGACAGGGTTCAATTAAGGCTTATGAGAAAGATGTTAAAAAGGAATTTGGATCTGATTATGCTCGCGACTTTAGCCAAATGCTTAAAATAAACCAAGCAGCGGTTTATAGTGGAAAAGAAACTAGGAAAGAGGACCATGCATTCGTTCTTGAATTCAAAGATAAATTGCTTAATGAAATTACCAAAGAAAAAACATTCTTACAAAAAGTTAAAATGCGCTTATGGGATTTCATTTATTAAAAGTATAAAAAAGTAGCCAAAGAGAATTTCTCTTTGGCTACTTTTAAATTATTTATTTAGCTTCTAAATCTTCAATTGAATCAATATCCATATACTCTGGAACAACTAAACCAATCTTAGCACCGTGCAGGTTAGGGCCTAAGTCATCAAAGTTATCTTCATGTTCTTCATAAAACTGTGCATGTGTAAAGGGTAACCAAGCAGCAATTGTTGCATCAGCATCACCATTCGCTAATGATTCAAAAACAATTGCAACGTCAACTGGTGTTACTTTTACATCGAAACCAACTGACTCCATGACTTCTTTTAAAACAGAAGAAGAAGTAATTTCAGAGTCCCAAGGTGTTGAAACAAGCTCAACTGATTCACCATTCGCATCATCAACGCCTTCAATCCATTTAGACGTTTTATCCTTATTATCAGCTACCCATTGTTTTGCAACATCTTCAATTTCTTTATCAGCTTCTGCTGCTTCATACATAATGTCTTCCATATCTTCAATATCCCATTCAAATTGATCAAGTACTTTATAAGCATTTGGTTTTGAATCTTTTAAATCCGTAGTTACAAGTGTTGAAATAGTTTCTTCTCCACCATAGATTCCTTTAGGGTCTTCTAAGTATTTCATTTCAGGGTGTTTAGAGAACATCCAATGTGGATTCCATCCAGTCACGATAATAGGCTCTTCTTTTTCAATTGCTTGATCTAATTCAACTAACATCGCAGCAGTAGAAGCAAGCTGAACGTCCCAATTTTCAAGTGAATCATATTCTTCCAAAGCTTTCTCAGTTGCTACTGAAATACCCGCTCCTGGTTCAATACCTGTGATAGTATAATCAACTGCTTCACTGTAATTCTCGTCAGATATATCTGTTTTTTCTTTTTCTGAATCTGCATTGTCTGAACTACATCCAGTAATCAGCAACCCAGCAGAAATGATTCCAGGAATTATTAATTTCGATAATTTACGTGTTAATGTCAACTCTATCTTCTCCCTTATTATAAAATGTTATAAAAAAAAGCGGGTGGAGTTACACCCGCTTTACTATTTATTTAGCTTCTAAATCTTCAATTGAATCAATATCCATATACTCTGGAACAACTAAACCAATCTTAGCACCTTCAAGGTTAACACCTAACTCTTCAACCTCGTCTTTATACTCTTCATATAATTCACCATGAGTTGCAGGTAACCAAGCAGCTACCATGGCATCAGCATCACCACTTGCAACAGCTTGCCACATAACAGCATTATCTAATGGAGTGATTGTTACATCATAACCAAGGTCGCTTAGTACTTTTCCAACAACATTAGTTGACGAAACTTCTGTATCCCACTCAACATAAACAAGTTCGATTTCGTCAGTTCCTTCTTCAACTCCATCTGTCCACTCGTTTACTTTATCTTCGTTTTCTTCAATCCATTCAGCCGCAGCATCTTCAGGAGATGCACCATCGTCAATTTTAGACATGACGTTTTCAATATCGTCTGTTGACCATTCGAATTGTTCTAGTAATTTAGCAGCGTTTGGATGATCATCAGAAAATCCTTCGCGTGCCATTGTATTGATTGTTTCTACATCACCGAATACACCTTTAGGATCTTCTAAATATTTAAGGTCATATTTAGCGAATTTCCAGTGTGGTGTCCAACCAGTAACGATAATTGGTTCTTCGTTATCAATTGCACTTCCTAAAGCTGATGCCATTGCACCACTTGAAGAAGCTTGAACTTCCCAACCATCTAATCCGTATTCTTCAACAGCTTTTTCTGAAGCTTGGAATACACCAGCACCAGGTTCGATACCAGTGATTGTGTAATTAACTTCCTCGCTATAATTTGTTTCTCCATTATCTTCTGTCTTTGCAGCGTCATCAGACCCACAACCTGCTGCAATAAGTGTTAATGAAAGTCCTGCAATAACACCAAGACGCTTTAAATTATTTTTTAACATAATTGACATTTCTCCTTATAAATAATATTTAAAAATTTAGTAATAAATAAAGAAGTTATTTATTAATTATTTTGTTTTGCTTCTTTATTTAAATTTTGTGTGAAACGATCAATGACAATTGCTAGAATAACGATACCTAAACCAGCAACAAAACCAGCACCAGCGTTAGCTCTTTGTAGAGCGCTTAGTACATCATGACCAAGACCAGGTGCACCTATCATTGAAGCCGTAACAACCATAGATAATGCTAACATAACTGTTTGGTTAATTCCAGCCATGATAGTTGTTTTGGCCATTGGCAATTCAACTTTAAATAATTTTTGCGTACCTGTACTTCCAAATGCTTCGGATGCTTCAACAAGCTCGCTTGCTACTTGACGAATCCCTAAATTAGTAAAACGAACTGTAGGCGGTGTTGCAAAAATAAGTGAGGCAAACACACCAGGGACCATACCAATACCAAAGAATGCAACAGCAGGTATTAAATAAACAAATGCTGGCATTGTCTGCATAAAGTCAAGAATTGGAGAAATAATAGACTGTGCTATTTTACTCTTAGACATTAAAATTCCAACTGGTACACCAATTATAATTGAAAGAATACTAGATACTAAAACAAGAGTAAGTGTCTGCATTAAATGAGACCACAAATCTTGGTTATAAACAAACCATAATCCGACAATTGAAAAAGTTGCTAAACCTAATTTCTTTCCAGTGAGTAAGAAAGCTACAACAGCAACAACAATAATAACTATAATTGGCGGTATTAAGTTAAGTGAATCGGCAATAAAATTCATCGCATCTTTACCATCATCTTTAAAGAAGTTAAATAGTAAAGAAAATGTTGAAGTTAATGTTTTTGTGAATTCATCGACCCATTCAGCTACCGGAAGTTTTGGGATTAAATCTAAAAGATTATTCATTTATATTCACCTCGCCATCTTCAGATAGTGCAGCAATAACTGACCCACGAACAATAATACCAAGCAAACGGCCATTTTCTACAACGGCAACAGGAATTGGTGCATCATGGATAATGTTGAATATTTCACTCATTGGTGTATCTTTTTCTACAGTAGGCACATTTGTTTTTAATATATCATCAAGTTTACGGATATCTTTCTTTGCAGATGCAGAAGCATCATTTGCGTGCACATAACCTTTTAGTTGGCGATTACTATCAACAACATAAACGCCTGAAATTCCCTCTTTACGCATTGCTTCTAAAGCTACTCTTGGTCCATGATTTTCAATATTAACTGTTTCTGGACGTTGCATAATATGTTGAGCTGTTAATACTTTAGAACGATCAACATCTTCAACAAATTTTTCAACATAATCATTAGCAGGATTCACTAAGATGTCTTCAGGAGAACCTATTTGAACAATTTCACCATCTCGCATAAGTGCAATCCGATCACCTAAACGCAAAGCTTCATTTAAGTCATGCGTAATAAATAAAATCGTTCTTCTCATTGTTGATTGCAATTCAATTAGTTCATCTTGCATATCTTTTCTAATTAATGGGTCAAGTGCTGAGAAAGCTTCATCCATTAAAAGAACATCGGGATCATTTGCAAGCGCACGAGCTAATCCAACGCGTTGTTGCATCCCACCAGACAATTGATTAGGGTATTGATCAAAATAGCCACCTAATCCAACCATTTCTAATGCTTCTTTAGCTTTTTTGCTACGGCTTTCTTTAGATTCACCTTGGATTTCTAAGCCGAATTCAGCATTTTCCAAGATAGTTCGGTGTGGGAAAAGTGCGAAGTTTTGGAAAACCATCCCTAATTTTTTTCGACGAATGTCTCTCAAGGTTTTTTTATCAGCTTTTGATAAATCTTGATCACCTATCATAATTGTACCTTCTGTCGGTTCAATTAAGCGATTAATGAGTCTAACTAGAGTGGATTTACCGCTCCCAGATAGTCCCATTATAACAAAAATTTCTCCAGCTTTTACTTCGAAAGAGGCTCTGTTTACTCCAACAGTATTACCAGTCTTTTCTAAAATTTCATCTTTAGAATACCCTTCATCTAATAATTTTAATGCTTGATTAGGGTTTTTACCAAAGATTTTCGATAAATTTTTAACTTCTATTACATTCATTCATTTTCCACCTTTTTTAGAATTTATAACTTTCTTTGATAAACCTTAATTATAATATCAATTAGTAGTCAGTAATAAACCAACTTTACTAGTATATGAAAAATTAAGAGTATATACAACCTGATTATAATTGGAAATCCTTGTTAATTCATAGGTTAATTAGATCGTATGAATTAAGAATGAGATTAATCTCCTAATTGCTTAAAATAACTAACTTATTCATCTGTTTACTTCAAAAAAGTAGAATTAAAAATAAATAAAATTTAAAAAATAATAAAATATAATGGTAGTAGTAAAAATACCTAAATAAGTTGACGCACTTAAAACAAGCGCTTCTCTATACTGCTTCTTTAACAATGTTTCAAAGAGTTGATTGTTGACTGTCGCAAATGTAGTGAATGCACCTGAAAATCCGACTCCCCAAAACGAATAAGTTAATTGAGAAATTAAGCCGTGGTTGTTTAATAAAAATAAGTAAACAAGTAAAAGAGAGCCGACTAAATTCGCTATCCAAGTACTTATTTTATTAGAATAAAATAAATCATTTAACCCAAGCCGACAAATAGCACCTATCATCCCACCTAAAATAATGTAAAAAATCATGATAAATCAACTTTGTCATTTAATGATAATGCGAATAAATATGCTAAAAAGCTAGCTATTAATCCACCTATAATCATTATAAAATAATAGATAAACCAAAAGTGAGATGGGTTAATTAATTGAATCATGTCTGTCATCATCAGAGAAAAAGTTGTAAAAGACCCAATGACACCAACATTGATTGCTATTTGCAAATCTTTAGGAAATTTATTCTTAAAACATGTTAAATTAATTAGGAAAGTAAGAATAAATGCACCAAGTAAATTAATTAAAATTGTTGAATAAGGAAATAAAATGGTTTCCACTTGAGTCAGTCTTAATAAACCATAACGACTACTTGCTCCTATACCTCCACCTATTCCAACATAAATATAGCGTTTAAAATTAATCATGATGCTAGCTTACATGATGGACATAAACCATATACTTCAAATTTATGGTCATCAATTGTATAGTTTTTTAACAATGTCCCGATATCGTCCATTGGACAAATGTTAAGTTTTTTTGTGCCACCACAAACATTACAAATAAAATGATGGTGGTGATGGTCACCACAATTAATTCTAAAATGTTTTTCAGCATTTAAACTTGTTGATTCTAAAATATCTAAGTCATGAAATAAATGGAGATTTCGATAAACAGTATCATAACTAATCCCAGTATATTTAGCTTCCATATGTTCATACAAATCTTTTGCAGTTCGATACCCGTCTGAAGTTGAGAAGTATTGGATGATCGCTTTTCTTCGATGAGTCATTTTATACCCATGATTTTGTAAAATATTAATTGCATCATTTAAACTCATTTAAATACCTTCTTTCTTTAGTTTAATAGTCAGGCGATTTAAGCTCATTGAAATGAGTAAGATAATAATAGACATAATAACAATCGTACCTCCGGGAGGTATACTTAAATAATAACCGCTGATTAAACCACCAATAACAGCAAGTTCGGCAAAAATAATAGATATAACAATTAATTGTTTAAAACTTGACGCAATTCGCATTGCAGCTGCAACAGGGAGTGTCATTAAAGCAGAAACAAGTAAAACACCAACAATTCGAATAGAAACTGCAATCACAAGCGCAGTTAATACAATAAATAAAAAATGAATTCGTGAGGCATGGATACCTGAAACTACAGCGTGTTCTTCATCGAATGATAGAGTTAATAATTCTTTATAAAATAAGGTAATCATAATAAGAATAAAAACAGAGATACCTAAAATTATTAAGAAGTCATTTTTACTAACTGCTGAGACAGATCCAAATAAATAGTTAAATAAATCCGTATTAAATCCATTAGCAAGTGAGATAAAGACAACACTTAATCCGACACCACCACTTAATATAATAGGAATACCAAGCTCTTGATAAGCTGTATAAACAGAGCGTAATTTTTCAATTAAAACAGCCCCAAGAACTGAAAACCCCATCCCTGAATAAATTGGACTTAATGTTAAACTAACAAACTGTTTTTCCATAAATAAGCCAAATGCAATCCCAGCAAGTGTCACGTGTGATAGGGCATCGGCTAAAAGCGATAAACGTCTAACAACTAAAAAAGCACCTAATAATGGAGCAACAATCCCGATTAAAAGACCAGTTAAAAATGTATATCTTAAAAAATCAAATTCTATTATATCTGTTAGCATGTTAGCAACTCCTAATCGTGATCGTGAACTATCACTTGGACGGGATGTCCATAAATACGTGATAAATCCTCAGTAGATAACGCTGAATATTCTTCCGAGCGTCCATGAAAATGTAAGGTTTGATTTAAACAAACGATGTTTGTCGCATAATTAGTCATAGCTCCTGTATCGTGAGTAATCAGTAACATAGTAATATTTTGTTCAGTATTTAATTTGTGAAGTAATTCATAAAAACGCTCTACATTTTTAAAATCAATCCCTACAGTTGGTTCATCCAAAATTAATATATCTGGCTCACTCACTAATGCACGCGCTATAAATACACGCTGTTGTTGACCACCAGATAAATCGCCAATATTTCGATAAGCATATTCTGACATGCCTACTTGATCAATTGCATGAAGAACTTGTTGTTTAGCTTTTTTATTAAAAAATTTTAAATAACCTAACTTAGCGGTAAGTCCCATAGAAACTACTTCAAAAACAGTGGCCGGAAAACCTTTATTAAATGTATTAGCTTTTTGCGAAACAAAACCAATCTTATTCCAATCTTTAAATTTATCAATTGGTTGATTATTAATAAATACTTGTCCTGAATCGGGTTCGATGAGACCGAGTAAAATTTTAATAATTGTTGTTTTACCTCCGCCATTAGGTCCAACAAGTCCCATAAATGTGCCGCGCTTAATATCTAAATTAACATTTTTTAAAACAACTTTTGAATCATAGGAAAAATTTATGTTTTCCAATCGTATAATTGACTCAGGCATTTAAATTCACTCCCATGTATTTAATTTGTAGCTTTATCTAGAACTTCTAAATTATCTTTCATTAAAGAGAGATAATTAGCATCGTTATTTAAGTCATCTTCAGTTAAAACTTCTAAATTGTGCAATTGTAATTTTTCAGCTTTAATATGTTCTTTAATAATATCTGCTGTTTGATTAGAGTCATTTTGTCCGTAAATAACATAATGAATATTGTTTTCTTTTGCTAAGCGTGCAATCTCTGCCAATTGTTTTTGAGAAGGTTCATCGCTTGTTGATAATCCACTAATCGCTAATTGTTTAATCCCGTAGATTCTTTCCCAATAGCCGTATGCGGCATGAGTTACTAATATATTTTTGTTTTCTTTGTCTTTTAAAGTTTTTTCAAAATCAGCATTTAAATCAATCATTGATTGTTTAAATTGAGTTAGATTGTTTTTAAAATCAGTTTCATTTTCAGGATCTAAATTAATTAATTCATCATATAAAATATCAGCTATTTGATTCATTCTAAGTGGATCTAGCCAGATATGTGGATCAATTGGGCTACCGTCATGATGATCATGTGAGTCATCATTATCTTTGTCATCTATGTGAGCAAATAGCGAGTCATGTTTACCTATTTCAATTAATTCAACATCTTGTTTATCTAATGCACTAGCTGCTGTATCTGCAAAGCCTTCTAATCCTGCACCTAAATAAATAAAGGCATCTGCTTTTGCAAGACTCGTAATTTCTTTAGATGTTGGTTCGTATGTATGAGCATCAACACCAGGAGGATAAATCGTTTCAACGTGAACATGTTCACCACCAATTTCACTAGCAATGTATTCCAGTGGGTAAAGCGTTGTTTGGATTGTTAATTGATTTTTATTATCAGCTTGATTGTTATTTGAACAAGCAGTAATAAGCAAAAGTAACATTGTAAAAATAATTAAGCTATATCGTTTAATCAATGGAAGACCTCCAAATTTAAGTTGTGTTTTATAGTATATCGTAATGGTTACGATTTGTAAATCGTAACCATTACGAATAACCAAACAGTAACATTGTATACCGCTAGGGGGTATGTTAAAGTGTTAATAGAGGTGATTATTTATGAGCGAATCATATATGAAGACGCCAAAAAGTGAAGAAGAAAAAAAACGATTAGTTAATCGACTTAAAAGAGTAGAAGGTCAAGTTCGCGGCATTCAAAAAATGATTGAAGAAGATAGATATTGTATTGATGTGATGATTCAAATAAATGCAATCAATGCAGCATTAAATAAAGTTGGTGAAAATTTACTCACTCACCACACATCGCATTGTGTTTTAGAAGCAATTGAATCAGGTGATGGTGAAACAGCTATTAACGAACTCGTCGATGTTATGAAGCAATATGCTAAATAATCAAGGAGGTTGAAATGATGAATAAAGAAGTTTCACTTCATGTTACTGAAATGACATGTGCAGCATGTTCATCACGCATTGAAAAAGTGTTAAATAAAAATGAACATATTCAAGCAGAAGTCAATTTAGCTACAGAAAAAGCTGTCATTAATTATGATGATACAGAAATTACTCCAAGTGATTTAGTTGAAAAAATAAAAAAATTAGGCTATGGCGTACAAGAAGAACGTGTCGAATTTAAAGTAACAGGCATGACGTGCGCAGCATGTTCTAGTAGAATAGATAAAGTTTTAAATAAAACAAAAGGCATCACGTCCGCTTCAGTTAACTTAACAACTGAGATTGCAACAGTTAATTATTATCCTGATTTGATTTCGACTGAAGAGATCATCGAAAGAATTAAAAAGTTAGGGTATGAAGCAATTAAACGTGAAGATGAACAAGCTCAATCATCCGAAGAGCGTGCAACGAAAAAAATGCAAACAAAGTTAATTATTTCAGCTATCTTGTCGTTACCCTTACTTGTAACAATGTTAGATCATTTATTCGGCATCGCACTTCCTAGTATATTTATGAATCCATGGTTTCAATTTGCACTAGCCACACCAGTGCAATTTATTATTGGTTGGCAATTTTATGTCAGTTCTTATAAAAACTTAAAAACGAAATCTGCTAATATGGATGTACTTGTTGCACTCGGTACGAGCGCTGCGTATTTTTATAGTTTATATGAATCGATTAAAACAATTGGTACAACATATGAACCGCATCTTTATTTTGAGACAAGTGCAATTTTAATTACACTGATCTTATTTGGTAAATATCTAGAAGCAAACGCAAAAGGACGAACAACAGAAGCAATTACGAAATTAATGGCACTTCAAGTAAAAGAAGCCCGTGTGTTAGTAGATGGGTCTGAACAAATGTTACCAATTGATCAAGTAAGCGTAGGTGATACATTAATTGTTAAACCAGGTGAAAAAATACCCTTAGATGGTATTATTAAACGAGGCAACTCAACAATTGATGAATCAATGTTAACCGGAGAGTCAATGCCTGTTACAAAAGTTGTAGAAGATGAAGTTGTTGGTGCAACAATTAATTTAAATGGTTTGATAGAAGTTAGTGTAACAACAAAAGAAGAAGAGTCTGTGCTTGCTTCAATTATAAAAGCAGTAGAAGACGCACAAGGAACAAAAGCACCGATTCAAAGAATGGCTGATAAAATTGCTAGTTACTTTGTGCCAACTGTTGTTGGTATAGCAGTGTTGACATTTATAGTCTGGATTACACTTGTTAATCCTGGTGAAATAGAAACGGCATTAACAGCGAGTATAGCAGTACTTGTAATCGCTTGTCCGTGTGCACTTGGACTTGCGACACCAACATCAATTATGGTTGGAACAGGAAGAGCTGCTGAACGCGGGATATTATTCAAAGGCGGCGAACATTTAGAAAGAACACATGAAGTAGATACAATTGTGTTTGATAAGACAGGTACGATTACTAAAGGTGAACCGGTAGTTACTCAATTTGAAGGAACTAATGAAACTCTTCAGTTATTAGCAAGTGCTGAAGCAAACTCAGAGCACCCTTTAGCAAAAGCAGTTGTTAATTTTGCAATATCGAAGCAATTAGAATTGACAGAAGCGACATCTTTTGAAGCCGTTCCAGGTAAAGGAATCAAAGCAAATGTCCAGGGAGTCAAACTCTTAATCGGTAATCGCTTATTAATGAAAGATGCCAACGTAGCAATTGATTTATATGAGAAAAAAGTTACTGAAGCGGAAGAACAGGGCTCAACTGCTATGTTTATTGCAGAAAATGATAAATTAACAGGAATGATAGCGGCAGCAGATACAATTAAAGAAAGTGCAATTGAAACAATGAATTCATTGAAAAAGTCCGGTAAAGAACTTATTATGTTAACAGGTGATAATGAAAGAGTGGCAAATGCTATTGCTAAAGAAGTAGGTATTGATCGTATTTATGCACAAGTGCTTCCAGATCAAAAGCAAGAAAAAATAAAAGAGCTTCAAGCAGAAGGAAAAAATGTTGCCATGGTCGGTGATGGCATTAACGATGCACCAGCACTTGCAACAGCTAATGTAGGAATTGCGATAGGAACAGGTACAGAAATAGCAATTGAAGCAGCGGATATAACCATTTTACGTGGTGATTTAATTCTTATTCCAGAAGCGATTCATATGAGTGAAGCAACTATTCGGAATATTAAACAAAACTTATTTTGGGCCTTTGGTTATAATACAGCAGGTATCCCAATTGCAGCACTTGGCTTGCTTGCACCATGGATTGCTGGTGCGGCAATGGCATTTAGTTCGGTAAGTGTTGTTTTAAATGCTTTAAGGTTGAAACGTGTTAAAATATAATTAACAGTAGGAGGAATTATGATGCAAACAGAATTAAAAGTAAAAGGTATGACATGTGGGCACTGTAAATCAGCGGTTGAAGGTGCACTTGCTGAGGCAACAGGTGTCAGTAACGCTGATGTTGATTTAGATGAAGGTGTTGTTTCTATAGATTACGATGAATCTACAATAACACTTGATCAAATTAAAGAAGTGATTGAAGATCAAGGATATGACGTGAAATAAAAAGAGATTCACTACTGTTTAAACGTGTAAAGACACATGTCACGTTTAAACAGTTTTTTTTTAGCCAAAATCAGTTTATTATTATGTATAAGTTCAGACAATTGTGATAAGTTATATATAGTGTGATTAATTTTTAATTAGTATAATTTTAACATTATCCTTAAGTAATCTAAGATAAAAAGGGGCGAAATTTTATGGTTGAAAAAATGAAGCAAGTAACATTTGATAAAGTAAATGATGCATTGTGGAAAGAAACTGCAATAAAATCGTTACGAGGAAAATCGTTTGACACACTTACATCTAAAACAGCAGAAGGTATCGAAATCCATCCTTTATATACAAAGGAATTAATTGAAAAGACAATTGCTGATCGAGTGGAAGTAATTACTGAAACAGTTCGTCAAACAAAAAAAACTGATACATGGACAATTGCACAAGCAATTTATACACAGTCTGGAGAAGTATTTATAGCAGATTTAGAAGAATCACTTAAACGTGGTAATGAATCAATTGTATATGACGGTAAAAGTAGTGTCGTTTGGACTGATTCATCATTAACAAAATTAGCAGAATTAATGCTACATTATCCGATATATGTATTTGATTTAACAACGGAAGATAATTTTATAAATGTATTTGATTTAATTAAAAAATCTGACCGAGAAAAAGTTCAAGGTGTTGTAACTGGTGAAGCAGTTAATTTACCAGAAGGTTATGAAGCGATTCGAACAATCTCACTTGATGCTCGTGACGTTCATTATGATGGTTCCGATATAATTACAGAACTTGCAGTCATCTTAGCAAAAGCAGTAGAAGTAGCTGAAAACTATGATGATTTTCAAACATTTTCTGATCAACTTGTTGTCAGATTTGCAATCGATACTGAATTCTTTTTAGAAATAGCTAAGTTACGTGCATTTAGAGTACTATGGCAAACATTAGCTGAAGGCTATGGTTATAAAGGATACAGTTCAGTTCCAATTCATTCTGAAACGTCATTAAGGACATTTTCAAAACTAGATGAATACGTTAACTTATTAAGAGCAGGTAACGAAGCTTTAGCAGCAGTAATTGGTGGAACAGATATATTAACTGTCCATCCACATAATATTTTAACGGGATCAAATGAACTATCAAGACGTTATGCTAGAAACGTACAAATCGTATTAAAAGAAGAAACATATATTAATGACGTTGTTGATCATTCAGGCGGATCGTACTTTGTTGAAACATTAACGAACGAATTCATTGAACGTGCTTGGGAATATTTCTTAGAGATAGAAGCCCAAGGAGGATATTCAGCTTATGTTGCAAGCGGTGAATTAGAAAGAAAAGTAAGCAAAACAAGAGAAGCACGTTTTGCTGAAGTTGCACATAATAAGAAATCATTAATTGGTACAAACGTTTATGCTGATTTATCAACGCCAATTGCTAAAGATGTTGATCCAATAGAAATACCTCATCGTTTAGCAAAACCTTATGAAGAATTACGTACATATTTCGAAGATAAACAACCTAAAGTTGTTTTACTGACATTTGGTGAATTAAAAGACTTTAAACCACGTGCTGATTTTGTAAAAGGATTTTTAGCAACAGGTGGAATTGATGTTGAATACAGTCCGGCATTCAAAACGGCAGAAGAAGGTCAAGAGTGGATTAAAGAAACAGAATTTGATTATGGCGTCATTTGTGTAGGTGGAAAAGAAACGGTGGAATTTATTAACCAACTTGTTAAAGATTTACCAAAAGATAAGTGGATTGAAATTGCAGGTAAATATAGTGAAGAAGATGCAAATAACTGGAAAGAATCAGGTATAGCAGACTTTCTTTATCGAGGAAAAAATCAAATTGAAAAAATAAAAGAAATACAACAAAATTGGGAAGAGGTGGTTAGTCATGAATAAACCAGATTTTTCTAAAATTAAACCAATTATTGATTCTACACCAAATAAACCTGGTGAATTTCAAGCAAAAGAACCTATATCAACAAATGAAGGTATAGATATCAAGCGAATGTATACAAAAGAAGATATTAAAGATGTTGAGCATTTAAATGATTATCCGGGTATTGCCCCTAATACACGTGGACCATATCCAACAATGTATGTGGCAAGACCTTGGACAGTACGTCAATATGCTGGTTTTTCAACAGCAGAAGAGAGTAATGCATTTTATCGTCGTAACTTAGCGATGGGGCAAAAGGGATTATCAGTAGCATTTGACCTTGCAACCCACCGTGGTTATGATTCAGATCACGAACGAGTAACGGGTGATGTAGGTAAGGCAGGGGTAGCAATTGATTCAGTTGAAGATATGAAAATTTTATTTGATGGTATTCCATTGGATCAAATGTCAGTATCGATGACGATGAATGGTGCTGTATTACCTATCTTGGCATTTTATATTATTGCAGCCGAAGAACAAGGTGTCTCACCAGATCAACTAGCTGGAACGATTCAAAATGATATTTTAAAAGAATATATGGTAAGAAATACTTATATTTTCCCACCTGAAATGTCAATGCGTATTATTGCTGATATATTTGAATATACATCACAATATATGCCGCGTTTTAACTCAATTTCAATTTCGGGCTATCATATTCAAGAAGCGGGAGCAACAGCGGATATTGAATTAGCTTATACTTTAGCAGATGGTTTAGAATATGTACGTACGGGATTAAAAGCAGGAATAGATATTGATTCATTTGCACCACGCTTATCGTTTTTCTGGGGAATTGGAAAGAACTATTATATGGAAATTGCTAAAATGCGTGCTGCAAGAAAGATATGGGCACAAATGATGAGTACATTCGATCCGAAAAATCCGCGAGCACTTGCACTTAGAACGCATTCGCAAACATCTGGTTGGAGTTTAACAGAACAAGATCCATTTAATAACATTACGCGTACACTAATTGAAGCTAACGCGGCAGCCATGGGGCATACGCAATCTCTTCACACTAACGCACTAGACGAAGCAATTGCACTTCCAACAGATTTCTCAGCACGAATTGCTCGTAACACACAGTTGTTCTTACAAGAAGAAACAAAAATGACTGATGTTGCAGATCCATGGGGTGGTTCGTATTATGTAGAAAAATTAACAGATGAGTTAATTGATAAAGCATGGGAGTTAATTGAAGAAGTCGAAGAATTAGGCGGAATGGCTAAAGCAATCGAAACAGGCCTACCTAAATTGAAAGTTGAAGAAGCGGCTGCAAAACGTCAAGCACAAATTGACTCAAAAGCTGAAGTTATTGTTGGAATGAACAAACATCAGCTTGAAGTAGAAGAACCAATCGATATTTTAGATATTGATAATACAGTTGTTCGCGAAAAACAAATTGAACGTATTCATAAAATGAAAGAAGAACGCGATGAAGATGTTGTTCAAGAAACGTTAAGAAAAGTAACAGAAGCAGCAAGAACTGGCGAAGCGAACCTTTTAACATGTGCAGTAGATGCAGCAAGAGCTCGTGCAACAATTGGTGAAATTTCAGACGCAATTGAAGAAGTATCAGGTAGACATAAGGCGGTGATTAGAACAGTGAGCGGTGTATATAGCAGTAATTTCTCAGAGGATGAAGCAATTAATGAAATGATTGAAATGACAGAAGAATTCTTAGAAAACGAAGGACGTCGTCCGCGTATATTAATTGCAAAGATGGGACAAGACGGACATGACCGTGGTGCTAAAGTTATTGCATCATCGTTTGCAGATCTTGGTTTTGATGTCGATGTTGGACCACTATTCCAAACACCTAAAGAAACAGCAGCTCAAGCAGTAGAAAATGATGTTCATGTTATTGGTGTTAGTTCTCTTGCCGCAGGACATAAAACGCTTGTGCCTGAATTGAAAAAGGAACTCACAAAATTAGGGCGTGAAGACATATTAATGGTTGTTGGTGGCGTTATTCCTGCCCAAGACTATGAACAATTACGTAAAGATGGTGCAGATGCTATTTTTGGACCAGGAACTGTCATTCCGGTTTCAGCTCAACTCGTTGTTGAGAAAATATATGAAAACCTCGGCTATGAGGAAGTGAAATAATGACAAATCACCCTAATGAATTTGTAAAAAATAGTGCCATGCATGTGATGGATGGGTTACCAAGTTCACATGATGGCCGAAAAAAGTCAAAACGAAGAAGATTTGTAAAAAAAAATCGTGATATCTCAGTTGATGACTTATTTACAAAAATTAAAGCCGGATCGCGTCTTGATTTAGCTAAAGGGATTACTTTACTTGAAAGTATTGCAAGTCATGATAAAAAATCAGCTCAAGAACTTTTGTTAAAAGCATTGCCACACACTGGTAAGAGTATTCGAATCGGTATTACAGGTGTACCTGGAGCTGGAAAGAGTACGTTTATTGAAAGTTTTGGTTCATTATTAAGTGAGCTTGGTTTTAAAGTTGCTGTATTAGCAATCGACCCTAGTTCTTCATTAACAGGTGGAAGTATTTTAGGAGATAAAACACGTATGGAAAATCTTGCTGGTGACCCAAATGTGTTTATTAGACCCTCACCAACATCAGGAACTTTAGGTGGAGTTCACAGAAAAACACGCGAAACAATGTTACTTTGTGAATCGGCAGGCTATGATGTTATTTTGATAGAAACTGTTGGTGTTGGTCAAAGTGAAACGGCTGTTAGAAATATGGTTGATTTCTTTATGCTCCTTGCTTTAACAGGAGCTGGTGATGACTTGCAAGGTATGAAAAAAGGGATTATGGAACTAACTGATTTAATTGTAGTTAATAAAGCAGATGGAGCTAACGAACGTCCAGCTAAAAGAACGATGCGTGAATATCGTCAAATACTTCATGTCCTACAACCAGCTTCACCCGATTGGAGTTCAACAGCAACTGTTGTCTCATCAATTAATCGGACAGGATTTGAACGTGTTTGGGAAATTATTCTTGAATTTAAAGAAACAATGCAAAAAAATAATTATTGGGAAACACGTCGCGAAGAACAAACAAGCGATTGGTTTAAAGCCATGATTAAAGATCGTTTAATCGAAAGTTTTTATAATGAACCAGGTAGAAAAGAAGAAGTTAGTAAATTGGAATTAGAATTATTAGAAGGAAAATTAACTGTGGCAGCAGCAGTTGATAAACTATTTGAATAAAAATAAAACAGCTCAATGTATTATTGTTGAGCTGTTTTTTTAAAAACAGTTAAAAATGTAAGGCTTTTCATTGCGTTATAACTCAATATGTTTTACTATGTATATAAGAGCTAAAATGTAAGAGGTATTTTTTTTACTTATATATGAATGATGATTCATTCAAATGAAACTTAAGGAGGATTATTAATGAGTCATAAAATTAAACGTGCAGCAGTACTTGGTTCGGGTGTTATGGGTTCGGGAATTGCAGCTCATTTAGCAAATGTTGGTATACCAACAATCATGCTTGATGTTGTTCCAAGAGAATTAACAAAAAAAGAAGAAATGAATGGATTAACATTAGAAGATAAAGAAGTACGCAATCGAATTGCTAATGAAAGCAAAAAGGCCTTACTAAAACAACGCCCCTCTCCAATTACATCAAAGCGAAGTTTAGAGCTAATTGAAACCGGTAACATGGAAGACGATATGTCTAAATTAAAAGACGTTGATTGGATAATTGAGGTTGTAGTAGAAAAATTAGAAATTAAAAAACAAGTTTTTGCAAAAGTTGACAAGCATCGTACAGCAGGAACAATTGTATCATCAAATACTTCAGGTATTTCAATTGAAGCAATGATTGAAGACTGTTCTGAAGATATGAAGAAGCACTTTTTAGGAACACATTTCTTTAATCCGCCTCGTTATTTAAAATTACTTGAAGTGATTCCAACTCAACATACAAATGAAAGCGTTTTAAACTTCATGAAACAATTTGGTGAAGATGTATTAGGAAAAGGTGTTGTTGAAGCAAAAGACACACCAAACTTCATTGCAAATAGAATTGGAACATACGGTTTATTAGTAACTGTACAAGAAATGTTAAAAGCAAATTTAAGTATCAGTCAAGTTGATTCTGTCACAGGTCCATTAATTGGGAGACCTAAAAGTGCAACATTTAGAACACTTGATGTTGTCGGTTTAGATACGTTTATTAGTGTCGCTGACAATGTACATCAACAAGTAACAGGTGATGAACAAAAAGTATTTGAAGTACCAGAGTTTATGAAGCAAATGGCTGAAAAAGGTTGGCTAGGTGCAAAAACTAAAAAAGGTTTTTTTGAAAAAGTCCGCGGAGAAAAAGGCAGCGAAATCTTAGAGTTAAATCCTGAGACATTAGAATATGAACCACGCAAACGTCTTCAAACGCCAGCAACCGAAATGGCTAATCAGCAAAAAGGACCTGGAAATAAAATCAAAACGCTCATTTCACAAAAAGGTGATGAAGCAAGCGATTTTATATGGTCGATTATTAAGCCAGTCTTAATCTATTCAGCTGAACTAGTAGGTGAAATTGCTGATGATATTTTAGCTATTGATCAAGCAATGAAATGGGGCTTTGGCTGGACGATGGGACCATTTGAAATTTGGGATGCTATTGGTATTAAAAAATCGGTTGAGCGTATGAAAGCTGATGGCGATACTGTTCCAGATTGGATTATTGAACTCGCTCAAAAAGAAGATGCGGCATTTTACCGTGTCACCGAAGATAAAGTTGAATATCTCATAAATAATGAATATAAAGAACAAGTTTTCAATGAAAAAGAAATTGATTTAAAAAGACTAAAAGCAAAAAATGGAGTCATTAAAAAGAATTCAGGCGCAAGTTTAATTGATTTAGGAGATGGCGTGTTAGTTTTAGAGTTCCATTCTCAAAGTAATGCTTTAGGACTTGATTCTATCCAAATGATTAATTATGCGATAGACGAAATAGAGAGAAATCCAGAATATAAAGGGTTAGTTATAGGTAATCAAGGAAAGAATTTCTGTGTAGGTGCAAACATCGGACTTATGTTAATGGAAGCACAAGATGATAACTTCTTTGAATTAGACATGGTAATCAAGCAATTCCAAAACATGGCTATGAAAATCAAATACTCTGAAAAACCAGTCGTTACTGCACCATTTCAAATGGCAGTAGGTGGTGGAGCTGAAGTGACATTACCGGCTGCAGCTGTCCAGGCTTCACAAGAAGCATATATTGGACTTGTTGAAGTAGGTGTAGGATTAATTCCAGGTGGTGGCGGAACTAAAGAACTTTATTTGAAAATGCTACGTGGCATGCCAAAGGGACTTAATTTTGATTTACAACAAGTAACTAATGCTGTCTTTGAAAGAATTGCAACAGCACAAGTGGCTACGTCTGCAGAAGAAGCAAGAGAATTAGGTTATTTAGATAATAATGATGGGATTAGTGTGAATCCAGATCATTTACTATATGATGCTAAACAAAAAGTCTTATCACTTGCACTGGCGGGTTATAAAGCACCTCAAAGAGAGAAGATTCCAGTTGTGGGTGATGCAGGTTATGCAACTATGTTACTTGGAGCTGAAGGACTTCGCTTAAGTGGATATGCATCAGATCATGATTTAAAAATCGCAGAGAAGTTAGCTTATGTTCTTTCAGGTGGTCGTATTAAAGAGGGCAGCTATATTGATGAACAAGTTATGTTAGATCTAGAGCGTGAAGCGTTCTTAAGTCTAATTGCTGAACCAAAAACACAAATGAGAATGCAACATATGTTACTTAAAGGAAAACCGTTAAGAAATTAATTGAAAGGGGAGGAATTATCGTGAAAGAAGCAGTTATTGTTTCAGGAGCTAGAACACCAGTCGGAAGAGCAAATAGAGGATCACTTGCACATACACGTCCAGATGATTTAGCAGCAGCAACATTAAAAGAAACGTTAAAACGTGCAGATAATTATGATGGAGCTATTGATGATGTCATTATCGGGAATGCGATGCCAGAAGCTGAACAAGGTATGAACATGGCAAATAATATTGCTGGCTTAGCTGGTTTAAGTACAGATACACCAGCAATAACGATTAATCGTTATTGTTCATCAGGCTTGCAAAGTATTGCTTATGGTGCAGAACGTATTATGCTTGGACAAAGCGATACAATTATTGCAGGTGGAGCAGAATCAATGAGTTTAATTCCAATGGGAGGTCATGTGATAAGACCAAACCCAACACTTGTTACTCAAGCACCAGAATATTATATGGGAATGGGTCATACCGCTGAAGAAGTAGCAAAAAAATTCTCTATCTCAAGAGCAGATCAAGATGCGTTTGCAGCTGAAAGTCATAAACGTGCAGCAGCAGCCATCAAAGCGGGTAAATTTAATGATGAAATTGTTCCTTATGAAATTGTTGAGCGTGTTGTAGGAAAAGATGGAAAAATTGTTGAAGTAAAGAAAATGTTTGAAATGGATGAAGGTGTCCGTGAAGGAACAACACCTGAAATTTTAGCTAATTTAAGACCAGCATTTTCAACAACAGGATCAGTTACAGCAGGAAATTCATCACAAATGAGTGATGGTGCTGCAACAGTGTTGTTAATGGATCGCGAAAAAGCAGAGGCAGAAGGGTTAGTACCACAACTTAAGTTCCGTTCATTTGCTGTAGCAGGTGTCCCACCTGAAATTATGGGAGTAGGTCCAGTTGAAGCGATTCCTAAAGCACTTAAACTTGCTGGATTAAAAATTGAAGATATTGGTTTGTTTGAACTAAACGAAGCATTTGCATCGCAATCACTACATGTTATTAATACATTAAAATTAGATCAAAATAAAGTAAATGTAAATGGTGGTGCGATTGCATTAGGCCATCCACTAGGTATGACAGGAACAAAACTAACATTAAGTATTATGCATGAAATGAAACGCCAAAATGTACAATTCGGTGTCGTTACAATGTGTATCGGTGGCGGTATGGGTGCAGCAGGCGTATTTGAATTAATTTAATTTTAAAATTTGAAAGGATGATAATTATGAGTGAGAAATTATTTTTAGGTGGATCATTTTTAACACAGGATTTTACTGGAGAAGATGTCTTAACACCAGAAGATTTTAATGAAGAACATAAAATGATTGCTAAAACAACAGAAGATTTTGTAAGTAAAGAGGTATCGCCACTGATTGATAAGTTAGAAAATCATGAATTTGAGCATTCGGTGAAATTACTAAAAAAAGCAGGAGATTTAGGTCTCTTAAGTGCAGATATACCTGCTGAATATGGTGGGTTAGAGTTAGACAGAATTAGTTCATCATTAATCACTGAAAAGTTTGCACCGGCTGGAGGTTTTTCCATAACTCATGGTGCACACGTTGGAATAGGCTCTTTGCCAATTGTGTTCTTCGGTAATCATGACCAAAAATCACAATACTTACCAAAACTAGCAACAGGTGAAAAGATTGCAGCATATGCTTTAACAGAGCCAGGCTCAGGTTCTGATGCCTTAGGTGCTAAAACAACAGCAGTATTAAACGAAGCGGGTACACATTATGTTTTAAATGGTGAAAAACAATGGATTACAAACTCTGACTTTGCGGATGTATTTGTTGTTTATGCTAAAATTAATGGTGAAGATTTCTCAGCATTTATTGTAGAGCGCGAATTTCCAGGTGTATCAGTTGGACCAGAAGAGAAGAAAATGGGTATTAAGAGTTCTTCAACAAGAACATTAGTTTTAGAAGACGCAGAGGTACCTGTTGAAAATCTTCTAGGTGAACAAGGACGCGGACATATCATTGCATTTAACATCCTTAATGTCGGTCGTTATAAATTAGCAATTGGTAGTGTTGGTGGAGCTAAACGCGGCTTAGAATTATCAGCAAACTATGTTAATCAGCGTAAACAATTTAATACACCAATCTCTAGCTTTACTTTAACACAAGAAAAGCTAGCTAATATGGCGACAGGTATTTATGCTAATGAGAGTGCGGTATATCGTACAGTCGGTTTATTTGAACAACGCATGGGTGCTTTATCAGCTGAAGAGTTTAAAAATGGTCGTGAAGTAGCAGCTGCAATTGCAGAATACCAAATAGAGTGTTCGATGAATAAGTATACAGCGACTGAAATGTTAGATTATGTGGTTGATGAAGCTGTTCAATTACATGGTGGTTATGGCTTTATGGCTGAGTATGAAGTTGAGCGTATGTACCGTGATTCAAGAATTAACCGAATTTTTGAAGGAACAAATGAAATTAATCGCTTAATTGTTCCAGGTACACTTATTAAAAAAGCAATGAAAGGTGAATTACCTCTTCTTGAGCAAGCACAAGGGTTACAAGAAGAACTTCTGATAATGATGCCAGAAGAAGTTGGTAGTGAAGCATTAGATCAAGAAAAAAACTTGCTTAAAAATGCGAAGAAAATTGTCTTACTTGGAGCAGGACTTGCTGCACAAAAATATATGCAAAAATTAGAAAACGAACAAGAAATTTTATCTAATTTAGCAGATATGACAGCAGATGTGTTTAACATGGAAGCAGCTATTTTAAGAACAGAAAAAGCAATTACAAAAGATGGCGAAGCTAAAAGTAATCAAAAATTACTTTATACTCAAGTTTATACACAAGAAGCGTTTAATCGAATTGAAGCACATGCAAAAGAAATTTTAATAGCGGTTGAAGAAGGCGATAATTTACGTATGATGTTATCTTCACTTCGTAAATTAACACGCCATACACCAACTAATGTTATCGCTAAGAAACGTGAAATTGCAAAAGCGATAATTGATAAAGAAGCATACGTTTTATAATTAAACATAAAAAGACGACTAGAAATAGTCGTCTTTTTATATTTTATGACTAATCATTCGAAGAGTTATGTTAAGTTTGTTATAATCATAGTAGATTTATGAGGAGGTTTCACTATGCCATTTAAAAGAAAGCTGTATTTGTATCCAAACTGTAGTACGTGTAGAAATGCGAAGAAATGGTTAGAAGCAGCAAATATTGATTTTACAACGATAGATATTGTAAAAGAAACACCGACTAAAGATGAAATTAAAAAGTTGTTTGAATTAAGTGATTTAGAACCGAAAAAGTTTTTTAACACAAGCGGAAAAGTATATCGAGAAAAAAACTTAAAAGAAGTTATTCCAACAGCATCACTAGATGAAATGGCTGAATTACTTGCTGGAAATGGCATGTTGATTAAACGACCAATCTTAACTGATGAAAAAAAAGTAACAGTTGGCTTTAAAGAAGCAGAGTATGAAGAAGTGTGGAAAGACAACTAAATTGGAGGGGGTTAACTATGAGTTTACCAACGGAATTATATTACACAAAAAGTCACCACTGGGTAAGAAGTGAAGGTAGTGATTTAAGAATTGGTTTAACAGACTTTGGCCAAGATGATTTAGGTAAGATTGCATTTGTTGAATTGCCAGAATTAGGTGAAACAATCACAGCAGGCGAACCATTTGGTAGCATTGAATCAGAAAAAACAGTGTCAGAACTATATGCACCTGTTAGTGGAACTGTTGTTGAAGTTAATGAAGCACTTGAATCAAATCCTGAACTTATTAACGAATCACCTTATCAAAAAGCATGGATGATTGTTATTGAAGCATCAGATGAAGATGAGTTAGATACCTTACTATCTGCTGAGGAGTATCAAACGCATATTGAATAATAATATGATTAAAATAAAAAGCTGAAGTGTTTTTTTATGCTACAGCTTTTTAGTTTTTTATTAAATAAAGGATGTTACGAATGACTGAATTCATTAAAAAAATTATAATCGTTGAAGGAATTACGGATAAACAACAAATCAAACCATTATTAAATGAAGAAGTCATCATCTTATGTACACATGGTACATTTGCTATTGAACGATTTGATTATTTGTTAGAGACTTATCAATTAGATGATCATGATGTTTATATCTTTGTTGATGAAGATGAATCAGGAAAAATGTTAAGAAGTGAATTAAGACGTGAATTACCACAAGCAACACATATCCACACAAATCCTCATTACGAAGAAGTTGCGAATACACCAAAAGATATATTAGCAAATATTCTTCTTGAGCATCACTTTAAAGTTATTCCAATTTATTTGTTTTTAAAAAGAAGGTGAACGTATTGATAAAAGCTGACAAAGACTTATTAAATAAAGATGATTATTTACTTTATATAGAAACGCCTTTTTGTGGAACGTGCTATTTTGCAAAAAAGATTTTAGAAGAAATTGAACTTAAATTAAAGAAAGAGATTTTTTACGAAATCAATGCATCATTCCATCCAAGTTTTATGCAAGAAGCAAAAGTTGAAAGTGTACCGTGTCTATTAATTAAAGAAAACGGGGAAATAAAAGACCGAATTTACACATTTCATTCGGTTCCTTTTATGGTAAAAGAAGTTTTATCTTACCCATCATTAGTCGTTTAATTAGCAAAGTCTAATTGAGAATATAAGACAAATAAAACGGTCAATAAACAATGCAATAAGCTAAAAAAACTATTATAACCTAATCGTTAGAAAACTTTATCTAACTTGCTTTTGAAGATGTAAACAAGTCGGATAGGTTGATATTTAACAGATTATAGCTTAAGATTATAATGAGAATAATATGAGAATAAGTGAAAGTAATTTAAAATAAATTTTGGGGGTATCTTTTATGTCAGAAAAAAAATTAGTCATTAAAGATTTACATGTTTCAATTGAAGGTAAAGAAATATTAAAAGGAATTAATTTAACAATAAACGGCGGTGACTTTCACGCTGTAATGGGACCAAATGGTACAGGTAAATCAACACTTGCATCTGCTATTATGGGACATCCATCATATGAAATCACACAAGGTTCAATTGAATTAAATGGAGAAGATGTTTTAGATATGGAAGTGGACGAGCGTGCTCGTGCAGGTTTATTTTTAGGGATGCAGTACCCAAGTGAAGTAACAGGGGTTACTACATCAGAATTCCTGCGTACATCAGTAAACGCACGTCGTGAAAAAGGTGATGAAATTTCTCTAATGAAATTTATCCGCGAAATGGATGGCGCAATGGAAGATCTTGAAATGGATCCAAAAATGTCTCAGCGTTACCTTAATGAAGGATTCTCTGGTGGAGAAAAGAAACGTAATGAGATTTTACAAATGATGATGATAAAACCAGACTTTGCTATTTTAGATGAAATCGACTCTGGTTTAGATATAGATGCTTTAAAGATTGTAGCAAACGGTATTAATAAGTTACGTGAAGAGCAATCATTAGGTTGTTTAGTAATCACTCACTATCAGCGTTTATTAAACTACATTGAACCAGACCACGTACACGTAATCATGCAAGGTCGTATTGTTAAATCAGGCGGACCAGAGCTTGCTAAGAAGCTTGAAGCAGAAGGTTACGAGTGGGTTAAAGAAGAATTAGGTATTGAAGATGTTAGAGTAGGTCAAAACGCATAAACGGTTAGGAGGGGGTTTATTCAATGACAACAATTACAAATCAGTTATCATACGAAAAAACAGATATAGAAAAATTTTCAAAAGAACAACATGAACCAGCTTGGATGACAGAATTTAGAACACAAGCATATGATGCAGCTGCTCATTTAGATATGCCACAGCCGGATAAAACAAATATTAATCGCTGGAATTTCACAGAATTTAAATTAGGCAGTGTTGGAGAAGTAATTGAAGATTTAACTCAATTACCTGAAGAGCTAACTAGTTTTGTTGATAAAGAAAACATTCCAGAGAATATTCTTATTTTACGCAACCAAACAACTGCTTACACCCATGTTAGTGAAGAATTAACTAAACAAGGCGTCATTTTCACAGATATCTTTACAGCACTTCAAGAGCACGGTGATCTTGTTAAGAAATATTATATGGTTGATGCGGTAGGTGTTAATGAACACAGATTAACAGCATTACATGCCGCTTTAATGAATGGCGGTGTCTTTTTATATATTCCTAAAGGCGTTAAAATTGAAGAACCAATTCAAACGTTATTTTGGCAAGAAGATAATGAAATGGCACTATTCAATCACGTTTTAATTGTTGCTGAGGAAGATAGTTCAGTTACTTATGTAGAAAACTATTTATCTAATAATGAAGAAGAAAAAACAGTATCTAATATTGTTGCAGAAGTTTATGCAGGTGATAATGCTAAAGTATCATTTGGTGCAGTAGACCACTTTGCGCAAGGAACAACTTCATATATTAATCGTCGTGGGGTTGCTGGTGCAAATGCTCAAATCGATTGGGCACTTGGTCAAATGAATGAAGGTAACACAGTTTCTGAAAATACAACTCACTTGGTTGGAGATGGATCAGTTACAAACGCAAGAACTGTTACAGTCGGAAAAGGTCGTCAAATTCAAAACTTCACTGCAACAACAGCCCATCATGGTTTAAATACGGATGGACAGATATCACAACGTGGTGTTATGTTAGATAGAACAACAGCTATCTTTAATGCGATTGGAAAAATTGATGATGGTGCCTCGAAAGCTAACGCAGAACAAGAATCAAGAATTCTTATGTTAAGCGGTAAAGCGCGTGGGGATGCTAACCCAATTCTTTTAATCGATGAAGATGACGTAACTGCAGGACATGCAGCGTCTGTTGGAAGAATTGATGAGATGCAAATGTATTACTTACAAAGCCGCGGAATTAAAAAAGAAGAAGCAGAACGCTTAATCATTCATGGTTTCCTAGCACCAGTTGTAAGTGAATTACCAATTGAAACAATTAAAAAACAACTAACAGAATTAATTGAAAGGAAGTTTGATTAATGGATATTCAATCTGTTCGCGAAGCATTTCCGATATTAAATCAAGATGTGAATGGTCATCCGCTAGTGTATTTAGATTCATCAGCAACATCACAAAAACCAATAGCGGTTATTGAAGCGATAGATGAATATTATAGATTGCATAATTCAAACGTCCACCGTGGTGTACACACACTTGGTTCACGTGCCACTGATTTATATGAAGGTGCACGTGAAAAAGTACGTAATTTCATTAATGCAAATTCGACAAAAGAAATTATTTTTAATCGCGGAACAACGACAGCAATAAATATTGTGGCTCAAAGTTACGGATTAGCTAACGTTAAAGAAGGCGATGAAATTGTTATTACTCAAATGGAGCACCATAGTAATATTATCCCTTGGCAACAAGTAGCTAAACGTACTGGAGCAACACTTAAATTTATTCCGCTTCAATCAGATGGTACGATAACTTTAGAAGATGCCCGCGAAACGATTACAAATAAAACAAAAATTGTTGCGATTGCACATGTATCTAATGTACTTGGTACAGTTAATCCAGTAAAAGAAATAACTAAAATTGCTCATGAAAATGATGCGGTTATTTTAATAGACGGTGCACAGGCAGTTCCGCACATGAAAGTGGATGTTCAAGACATTAATTGTGACTTCTATGCGTTTTCAGGACATAAAATGTTGGCACCGACTGGTATTGGTACACTTTACGGAAAAGAAGCATTACTAAAAGAAATGGAACCCGTTGAATTTGGTGGCGAAATGATTGATTTTGTAGAATTATACGATTCAACTTGGAAAGAGCTACCTTGGAAATTCGAAGGCGGTACACCAATCATTGCAGGTGCAGTCGGTCTTGGTGCTGCAATTGACTTCCTAACTGAAATTGGTATGGATAAAATTTATCAATATGAAAAGAAACTCGTTAATTATGCACTTGAAAAAATGCGGACAATTGATGAGATAACTATATTTGGACCTGAAGACAGAGCTGGTTTAGTAACATTTAATTTAGATGGGGTACATTCGCATGATTTATCGACAGTACTTGATACTGAAGGTATTGCAATTCGAGCAGGTCATCACTGTGCACAACCTCTAATGAAGTGGTTAGGTGTTACATCAACAGCAAGAGCAAGTATGTATCTTTATAACAATGAAGATGATATTGATCGTTTAGTTGCAGGTCTGAAGAAAACAAAGGAGTATTTTGGCGATGTCTAATGTTAACTTAGATACATTATATCGACAAGTAATTATGGATCACTATAAGCATCCACGCAATAAAGGTAAATTTGAAGATGACGATTCTTTAACAATTGAAATGAACAACCCAACATGTGGAGACCGTATCTTTTTACAATTTCAATTAGATGGAGATATTGTTAAAGATGTTAAGTTTACAGGTGATGGGTGTTCAATTAGTCTAGCTTCTGCTTCGATGATGACACAAGCTGTTAAAGGGAAAACAATATCTGAAGCACTAGCAATGTCAGAGTTATTTTCAGATATGATGTTAGGTAAAGATATTAATATGGATGAATTTGGTTTAGAAGATATAGAAGCATTACAAGGTGTTTCTAACTTCCCAGCACGCATTAAATGTGCGACGCTTGCTTGGAAAGCGATGGAGCGTGTCGTAGAAGAATAGATTGTACGAAAAAATATAAGGAGGTTTTTGATATGGCTAAAAACATGCCTGAAGTTGACAATTATAAGTATGGTTTTCAAGATAAAGATGTCTCTGTATTCCGTACTGAAAGAGGTTTAACAAAAGAAATTGTTGAAGAAATCTCTACTATGAAAAACGAACCCAAATGGATGCTTGAAGAACGTCTTAAAGCACTCGAAATTTTTTATGATAAACCAATGCCACAGTGGGGTGGAGATTTATCAGAATTAGATTTTGATGAAATCATTTATTATGTTAAACCATCAGAAAAACAAAGTAGATCATGGGATGAAGTTCCTGAAGAAATTAAAGAAACATTCGATCGTTTAGGAATTCCAGAAGCTGAACAAAAGTATCTTGCAGGTGTTTCTGCTCAATATGAATCAGAAGTTGTTTATCAAAGTTTAGAAAAAGACCTAGAAAAACTAGGAATTATTTTTTCAGATACAGATAGTGCTCTTCAAAATCATGAAGAAATATTTAGAGAGTATTTTGGAAAGGTTATTCCAGCATCAGATAATAAATTCTCTGCACTAAACACAGCTGTTTGGTCAGGTGGTTCATTCATTTATGTACCAAAAGGTGTTAAAGCAACTGCACCTTTACAAGCATATTTCAGAATTAACTCAGAAAATATGGGACAATTTGAAAGAACACTAATTATTGTAGATGAAGATGCATCTGTTCATTATGTTGAAGGATGTACAGCACCAACATATACAACAAGCTCTCTTCACAGTGCTGTTGTAGAAATATATGTTAAAAAGAATGCATATTGTCGTTATACAACGATTCAAAACTGGTCAAATAACGTTTATAACTTAGTAACTAAACGTGCAACAGTTGACGAAGCTGGAACAATGGAATGGATTGATGGTAACATGGGATCAAAACTGACAATGAAATATCCATCAGTTATCCTAAAAGGAGATCATTCACGTGGTGTAACAATTTCAATTGCTTTAGCAGGTAAAGGTCAGCACCAAGACGCTGGAGCTAAAATGCATCATATTGGAAAGAATACATCATCATCAATTGTTTCTAAATCTATTTCTAAAGATGGTGGAAAAGTATCTTACCGTGGAGTCGTTTCATTTGGTCGTACTGCAGATGGCGCTCGTGCAAACATTGAGTGTGATACGTTAATTATGGACGATATCTCAACATCAGATACAATTCCATATAATGAAATATATAATGATAATGTATCGCTTGAGCATGAAGCAAAAGTTTCAAAAGTATCTGAAGAACAACTATTCTATCTAATGAGCCGTGGATTAGAAGAACAAGAAGCAACAGATATGATTGTTATGGGCTTCATTGAGCCATTCACACGCGAACTTCCAATGGAGTACGCTGTAGAAATGAACAGATTAATGAGCTATGAAATGGAAGGTTCAATTGGTTAATAAATAAAAAACCACAAGTTACGAGTAAAATCGTACTTGTGGTTTTTTCATTGTTTAGACAAAATTAAAGAAATAATTGCTGTTTATTAGGTTAGTTAATTGAGAACTGACTAGATGAATCATATAATTGAAGTATAATCTAGTTCAAATCATACGAAAAGGTGATATTAATGAAACGATTAAAAGACAAAGTGGCAATTATTACAGGTAGTGGAGCAGGAATTGGTAAAGGAATTGCAGAAACTTATGCAAGAGAAGGTGCAAAAGTAGTTATTGCTGATTTCAATGAAGAAGCACTAAGCGCAACAACGAAAGAATTATCTGATGCAGGTTATGAAGCATTTGGGGTTGTTGTAAATGTTGCGAAAGAAAATGATGTTGAAAAAATGTTTACAGAAACAATTAAAAAATATGGAAAAATTGATATTATTGTTAATAACGCAGGTGTTGGAGATAACATGCAAGCTGCCGGTAATGTTGAGGATGAAGTTTGGGAACGTGTCATGTCGATTAACGTAAATGGTGTGATGCGTATTACACGCAGAGCGATTCCACACTTCCAAGAAAATAATGGTGGAGTAATAGTAAACATGGCTTCTATTACTGGTTTAACAGGTGGTCGTGGTGGTTTTACATATACAGCTGCAAAACATGCTGTTGTAGGAATGACCAAAAGCGTTGCGTCACAATATGGTCCAGAAAATATTCGCTGTAATGCTATTGCACCAGGCCAAATTCAAACCGGATTTGCTGCTGCAATGAAAAATATTGATAAATTTGGAATGGAACAAGCAACACGCGCTGTTAATTTAATTCCAAAACCAGGTGAAGTCAAAGATATTGCAAATATTGCTCTATTCTTAGCTTCAGATGAATCAAGTTATATTAATGGTGTCACAATCGCAGCAGATGATGGTTGGAGTGCTTATTAATCACAAAATCCCACATATTAATATGTGGGATTTTTAGTTTAATTACTCAAAAGCTTTTTCCATTTCATCTAGTTGGTCTGGATAAATTAATTCATCAATAACTTCATTAGTCGACTCATCTTCGATAATAATTTTGATTTTATCTGTTTCAAGATTTTTACCATCAAATGCTTGATAAAACATACTTGCAAATCCAAGAGTCATAGTAGTGAATCCATCAAAACTGTTTTCATAAGCAGTTTTATCTACAATCATTTTCATTTCTGTAAAATCATTATTATATGTGATATCTTTAATCGAAGTAAACTCTTCATCGTCTTTAATCTCTTCAATAGTTTCAATCATCTCATCTTTCATTTCTGCCATCATTTCCTTATGGTCTTTTTTGGACATTTTGACTGTAATAGAACCATCATCGTTTTGTGTGACGTCTGCATCAGTATCATCTGTGATTCCAGCCTCAATTTCTCTAAATTCATCATCAGCAAAAAGTTCAGCAGGTAAAGTAAGTTCAACATTGAAAAGTTTTTTCTCAACGCTGATTCCAGATTCGTCATCTGTTTCATTTTCATCAGTAATCTCTTGATTTTCTACTTCAGTTTGTTTTGATTTACTTTGCTTATCATCTTCAGGAGATCCACAAGCAACAATAAAAATAATTGAAAATAAGATTAAAAATAATCTTAGTTTCATTTTCAAATCACCCCTTCTAATAAATAAAGGTATTATACCTTTTCATTATTATAGCAATAAGTTTACTTTAAATCATGAGGATGATTTTGTTCAGTTGTTAAATCACGTTCATCAAGAGTATGTGTGGTTTTAGGTGTTTTTCTTACAAAGCCAATAATACCAGCAATTAAATAAAATAATGCAGGTAAAAAGCCAGCAAGGAAAGTGCTAATTGCAACAATAATTGCAGCAACAATCACTAAAACACTAGCGGTTGTTGATTTTTTATTACCAACAAAGAAATAAATTGAAATAATACTAAGAATTAAGCTCACAATTAATAAAGCTAAAACAATCCATCCAGCATTCTGGAAAGTAGCTATAATCATTTGGATATCACCAGAATCAATCGTTATCCCTTCATCTCGTGCGATTTGAAGAAACATGTTTTCAAATTCATTAATAAAAGTATTAGAATTAAATAAAGAAATACTAACACCGACAAGAATAGTACCAAAAATTGTTAAAATTAGACCAATTACTGTTAAAGTAATTTCAACTGTTCGTTTCAAGTGAATCACTCCTTTTTAAAGTTCAAGTTAAAAAATACAGAATGTTAATAAATAACTATTAAACATTCTGTATTTTAAATGATGTTAGTTTATTTAGGTTCTGCAATCACACCACAAATAATTCGATCTCCAGCATCACCTGCTGGTTGTGATTTATAATCATCAGTCCCATCATGAATCACAAATGACGTTCCATCTTTACTAAATACAGTATTATCTGCATCTTCATCTAAACTAATTTGATCTGTTGTAAATTCGATGTCGACCTTACCGTCTTTTACATCGATATTTTCAAAGTCACCGGCATGATGGCCGTTATCTGCATGTTTACCATGCTCTTTATCGTGAGGATTATAGTGACCACCAGCTGATTCAAATTTGTCTTCAGGTTCACAAATTCCTTTTTCATGAATGTGAAATGCGTGTTGTTTAGTCTCTTTGGGAAAGCCATCACCTTTAATTTGGATTTTTACGCCATCAGTATCTTGAGTAAGTGTCGCTTCAGCAGCTTTATCACCATCAAGATTATTTAACGAGACAACAATTTCTTCTGAAGTTTCATTAGTTGCATCCTCATCAGCTTTTTCAATTGGGTTATCGCTTTCATTTTGATTGTTATCTGTTGAATCAGTACTACTACAAGCAGTAATCAATAGAGTAAGAACCATAACAAATAATAAAGTTAACCATTTCTTCATTCAATTCATCTCCTTTCATGTATATCTCTATAACCTGATTATATTTTGTTTAAACATATTAATACTTATTTAATAGTTTAGATAAAGGGTAAACACCAAGACTCTGAAAAATCAATGATAAAACAACCACTGAAAAACCAATCGAGATAATATAATCTAAATGAAAATTTTGATTTAATGATAGTGTTAGAATTAAAAAGATAGACATTGTTCCTCTTATTCCTGACCAAGCGATAATAATTGATTGTGTTAAATTGATGTGTTCCCAATGCGAAAATAACTTAAGTGAACTAACAACAACTAGATATCTAATTAAAATTGACACTATAAAAATTATAATAGCATAGAACCAGTAATCATGAAATAAATAGTTAGTTGCTTCAATACCAATTAATAAAAATAATAAACTAAGTAAAGTAGGTTCGATTACGCTCCAAAAGCCATTTAATTTTTCAAGATAATGATCAGATTTATTTATGTGGTCAAATTCCCAAGATAACAAGATGCCTGTGGTGACAGTAGCTAGTACGCCAGAAAAACCCAAATGCTCTGCCAAATGAAAACTGCCATAAGCAGCAATAATACTTAACATGACTTGGTATTCACGTTCAAGAAAAAAATGTGTGGCTTTGCTTAAAAGCCAGCCTGCGATGAGACCAATAATTATCCCACCTATTGAAACAAACAATAAAGAGTGCATAAATGCTAATATTTGAAATGATTCATTATTCATATACATACTAAAAAGAACTGTGAATAAAACAATACTTGTGCCATCATTTATCATCGATTCACCATCAACAATATTAGCAATATCAGGATTATCAGAAGAAGTTTTTAAAACAGATACGACAGAAACAGGATCTGTTGGTGTTAAAATTGCTGCGAGTAATAATGCGCCCATAAGCGATATATTAACAAATAAAAAGCCAAATAAATAAATAACAAGCCCGAGTAGAACAACAGTAATCATTAATCCAATTGTACTTAAATAACCAATGATTCTTTTATATTTCATCAATGCTTTTGCTGAAAATTGGTAAGCTGAAATAAATAGAAGTGCTGGAAGAAAAATTGAATAAATAACGTGATCACTTAATTTAATCGTTTGAAAATAAGGAAGGAAAGATAATCCAATACCAATAACTAATAAAATAACAGGGACAGGTAAATTTTTTTTTGATTATATCAAATGTATATATTAAATAACCAATCATAAGTAAGAAGATAAGATGTTCAATAGTCAATTAAAAAACCTCCTTCTCTAGAGTATATCTTAATTATCATGAAGATGAGTAAAAAATAAAATAAAGTTAAATTAAGACTTGCATTATTATACACTGTAATGTATTATTATAAATAGAGAAAAACACTAAATGAAGTTGGAGATGTGACTAATGAAAAAAGAGAATGTAATAATTATTGGAGCGGCTGGAAGAGACTTTCATAATTTTAATACATATTACAGAGATAATGAGATGTATAATGTTGTTGCATTTACTGCAGCGCAAATACCTGATATAGATGGACGTAAATATCCAAGTGAATTAGCGGGTGAATTGTATCCAGAAGGCATTCCAATTTATCCACAAGAAGAATTAGCAGATTTAATTAAACAATATGATGTAGATGAATGTGTTTTTGCATATAGTGATTTGCCTTATGATAAAGTCATGGGCATTGGTGCAATTGTAAATTCAGCAGGAGCTAACTTTAAATTATTAGGTACAAAACATACAATGATTAAAAGTAACAAACCTGTGATTTCAGTTGTAGCAACACGTACGGGGACAGGTAAAAGCCAAACATCTAGAGTTGTTGTTGAAGAGATGCTTAAAAAAGGTTTAAAAGTTATAGCTATACGTCACCCAATGCCTTATGGTGACTTAGTTAAACAACGTGTTCAAAGATTTGCGACTGTTGAAGATTTAAAGAAACATGACTGTACGATTGAAGAGATGGAAGAATATGAACCGCATGTTGATCGTGGAAATATAATTTATGCCGGAGTTGATTATGCTGATATTTTAGAAGCGGCAGAAAATGACCCAGACGGTTGTGATGTTATTCTTTGGGATGGTGGGAATAATGACTTTTCTTTCTATGAACCAGACCTTGCTATAACTGTGTTAGATCCACATCGTCCAGGCCATGAACTAAGCTACTATCCTGGTGAAGTATGCTTAAGAACAGCAGATGTATCAATTATTAATAAAATCGATAGCGCATCTGAAGAATCAATTGAAATTGTTGAAAACAATATTAAAACTGCTAATCCTGATTCTCTAATTATAAAAGCAAAATCAGATATTTTAGTTGATAAGCCAGAACTTGTAAAAGGCAAAAAAGTACTCGTTGTTGAAGATGGACCGACGATGACACATGGGGAAATGAAAATAGGTGCGGGAATTGTTGCTGCTGAACGTCTAGGGGCAAAAGAAATTGTTGATCCACGTCCTTATGCTGTTGGTTCTTTAAAAACAACATTTGAAACATATCCTCATTTAGAAAATGTATTACCAGCTATGGGATATGGAAAAGAACAATTAAAAGATTTAGAAGCAACAATCAATCAAACAGATTGTGATGTTGTGATTATTGGAACACCAATGGATCTCACAAGAATTATTGATATTAATAAACCAACAACACGTGTTCAATATGAATTGAATGAAGTAACGGAACCTAATTTAAGTGATGTGTTGAACCAATTTATTGAAGATCATCAATTAATAAAAAAATAAATTAATTAACTAAAGCTTTGTTTGATAAGTTGTGTGAAATCAATTACGATTGATTTCACACAGCTTTTTTGTTTTAATATAACTACTTGAGCATTTTATTTAAACAAAATCATAACTCTTAATAAAAGATATGTTACGATTGTTTAATCTCGTTAATTTAATTTGAATTATCACAAACAAAGAAAGGAGAATTAGATGAACAGATTAACAAGAGATATTATCATGATTGTTGTTGGGTCACTTTGTTATGCTTTAGCACTAACAATGCTTGCAATTCCGAACAATTTAACTGAAGGTGGGGTTCCCGGAGCAGCAGTTTTACTACATTATGCATTTGACTGGTCAACTGGGATAGTTACATTCATCTTAACATCTGTTATTTTAATAGTAGGTTATAAATATTTATCAAAACGTACAATCTGGCTTTCAATCTTAACGATTCCATTGGTTTCATTATTTATTTATTTATCAGAAAATAAAGTAGAGTCACTCGGAGATCCACTTACGTCTGCAATATTTGCAGGTTTTTTTATAGGTATAGGATCTGGATTAATTTTTAGAACAGGGAGTTCGATGGGTGGCACGAGTACCATAGCGATAATGTTAAATAAATTATATGATTTTGACCTTGTGCGCACAATTTTTGTCTTAGATATCTTTATTGTCTTATCTGGTTTGTTTATTATCGGGCCATTAAATATTATGTATACGATCATCGTTTTATTTATAGCTAAAAAGGCAATGGATTTAGTGATTGATGGGCTTGATCCAAGAAAAGCAGTGAGTATTATCTCAAATAAAGCTGATTTGATTGCTGATGAAATTATTAACCAAATGGAAATTAGTGTTACTGTCTTTGAAGGATATGGTGGTTATTTAAAAGAAGATACCGATATGACGTATGTGATTATAAATAAGTATCAACTAATGCGTGTGAAAAAAATTGTCACCTCAGTTGATGATAAAGCATTTGTAGTTGTTCATGATGTACGGGATGTCTTTGGCGGTAGTTTCGCTTGGGATCCACCTGAAAAAACAAAAAAGCCAAAACCTAAAAAAATAAAGAGTACGGTCTAAAAATTAATTAGACTGTACTCTCTTTTGTTTAAGATAATCTTCTTGAAAGCAGCTCATGTAAGTGATATCGTGATATTCACCATTGACGAAATATTCTTGTTTTAAAATGGCTTCTTGAGTAAAACCAGCTTTTTCATAAATATGAATCGCTTTTTCATTGTCTACATCAGCTATTAAATAAAGCTTATTTAAATTCAAAGTAGTAAATGAATAATCGATTGCTAGATGTGTTGCTGGGAGTGCATATCCTTTACCTTGCATTAAAGGATCAATCATAATTGCAAATTCTGCTTTTCGATGAACAAAGTCAACATCAAACAATTGAATAATCCCAACTAAATCATCATTATCTTTTAAAACAAAACTTTTATGATTTTTATTTTCTCGTGACTTTTCAAAATTCTCTTCTACAGTAACTCTTGAAAGAAAGGGTTCTCTAAACCAAAAATACATAACATCTGGATCATTATATAAACGATGTAAAAAATCAAGATCAGTTTTTTCAAGTACTTTTAAAGTTAAGTTTTGTGTCATAATACACCTCTTTTGTGGTCATAATATATTAATTAATTTTATACTTATCGATACTAAAACGCAAGATTAATTTGTACTTTTAAAAGAGCTCGCCCCTCTTTATAAAAATAGGAGTGAAAGTAATGTTAGAAAACGAAGAAAATAACAATAAAAAAATATTATTAATATCATTTATTATAATAACGAGTTATATGATTATTGAAATTATTGGTGGTATTTTAACGAATAGTTTAGCGTTATTATCTGATGCGGGTCATATGCTATCTGATTCGATTGCTTTAGGAATTTCTTTGTTAGCTTTTAAATTAAGTGAAAAAGCAGCAAGCTCTGTCAATACCTATGGATACAAAAGATTTGAAATTATTGCAGCATCTTTAAATGGACTAACGTTAATTGGCGTATCAGTTTATATTTTTTATGAAGCAATTAAAAGATTTACAAATCCACCAGAAGTAGCAACAACAGGTATGTTAATTGTCGCTGTCATCGGCTTATTTGTTAATATTATCGTAGCTTTCATTATGTTTAGAGGATCTGATACAAAAGATAATTTAAATATGCGTGGGGCATATTTACATGTGATAAGTGATATGTTTGGTTCAATAGGTGCCATTATAGCTGCTTTATTAATTATGATTTTTGGTTGGAGTTTGGCAGATCCTATAGCCAGTGTTGTCGTTGCTATATTAGTGTTAAGAAGTGGTTATAAAGTTTCAAAAGCATCTTTGCATATTTTAATGGAAGGAAAGCCAAAAGATATTAACTTAGATGATGTCATTAAAAAGTTATCTAGAAAAGAAGTTAAGGCAGTTCATGATGTACATTTATGGACAATTACAAGTCATTTCAATGTTTTAACCGCTCATATTGTTGTAAATGGTAAAATGACAATTTACGAAACGGATAGATTATTAGAAGAAATAAAGACAACTTTAGAAGAATTAGGTATTCAACATATCACAATCCAAGTTGATTCAGAAGAAAACTACGATCAAGATCCAACTCTATGTGAAATTGACGTTGAAACACCTAATCTTCATGCACATCATGATCATTAAAAATTAAGTAAGACTTTTTGAAATACTTGCTTCTAAAATATGAACAAATTCTTCTAAATAAGTTTGATCAGTTGAATCAAAACGGTCTAGAATAGGGCTGTCAATATCTAATACACCGTAAACTTTATCTTGGACAATAATCGGTATGACAATTTCAGATTGGCTTTTCGCATCACAAACAATGTGCCCAGGGAATTTATTTACATCTGGAACACGCATTGTTTGTTTTTTTGCATAAGCAGTTCCACAGACACCTTTATTAGCAGGTATTCTTATACAAGCTGGTAATCCTTGAAAGGGACCAAGTACTAATTCAGTATCTCTCCATAAATAAAAACCGACCCAATTTATCTCATCTAAAAACTGATTTAATAATGCTGAGGCATTTGCAAGATTTGCGATAATATCTGTTTCATCATCAATCAATGCAGATAATTGATTATTTAATGTTTGATAATTAATTTCTTTATTCTTGACTTCATCTTTATCAATAAACATAAGCATCTCCTACTAAAACATATTTTAAAATAAGTGTAACATATGCTATTAAAATATGATAAAATAGTAATTTTTTCAAATGAAAATGCTTACAAAAGATATTTTCACACAATAATTGACAAGGTCTATTAGAAAGGATTAAACTGAAGAATAAGTTAATTCTAAATAATAAGATAATTTAAACAGATAGAAGATGCATACTTATTAATCGTGATATAAGTGTGTATTTTTATTTAATATGAGGAGGAATTTTTATGAAAAAAATTGGTGTGATTGGTTTTGGAACAATGGGTTCTGGTATTGCACAAACATGTGTAGAAAAAGGCTATCAAGTGGTCGCTCTTGAAATGGAAGAGAACTATTTTGAACGTGGTAAAAAAGCGATTAATAAAAACTGGGATCGTTCCATAGCAAAAGAAAGAATGACTGAAACAGATAAAGAAACATATACAGACGCATTAACTTTAACAACTCATTGGGAAGAGTTAAAAGAAGTTGATCTTGTTATTGAAGCAGTAAGTGAAGATATGGATCTAAAGAAAGATTTATTTAAACAAATTAATCAAGTAGTAAAACAAGAAGCGATTATTGTAAGTAATACATCAGGTTTGAGTATAACAGAAATAGCCAGTGTCGTTGAAAATCCCGGACGTGTCATGGGAATGCATTTCTTTAATCCCGTTCCTGTTATGAAATTAGTAGAACTAATACGGGGTGTTGAAACGACAGATGATACATATGATCAAGCAAAAGCATTTGTAGAATCATTAAATAAAGAAGTGATTGATGTAAATGAGTCACCTTTATTTGCAGTGAATCGAATCTTAGTGCCGATGATTAATGAGGCTATATTTGTATTGTCTGAAGGAGTTGCCTCAGCAGAAGATATTGATAAAGGTATGCAACTAGGTGCTAATCATCCAATGGGACCCCTAAAATTAGCAGATTTAATCGGCTTAGATACACTGTTATTCGTGCAAGATTCGTTGTATGAAGAAACACAAGACTCTAAATATCGTGCAGCACCATTATTACGTAAATTAGTTCGTGCAGGTCACTTAGGACGGAAAACAAATCGAGGATTTTATACTTATTGATACATGTGTTAAAGTTTTAAAATAAACCTCAGTATTATTATATGATTAGTATTCTTAAAGAAGATATTATATAATATTATTTTAAAAAATGAGAAAATTAAGAAAGCATAAATTAAAGGAGCGTGTAAGATGACAACAATTGGAAGTTTACTTGATTGGTCAGCAACAAATTATCCGGATAAACCTGCCATTATTTATGAGGCAAAACAGCAAAAATGGACTTACCGAGAATTTAATTTAAAAGTAAATCAATTCGCTAATGCACTTTCTCGTTTAGGTGTGAAAAAAGGTGATGTAGTTTCAGCATTTCTTTATAACTCAAGTGAATTTGTAGTTGCTTTATTCGCATCAGTAAAGATAGGTGCTATATACAACCCGATTAATTACCGATTAACCGCTTATGAATTACAATATATTTTAAATGATGCACAATCAAAAGTCCTTTTGTATGAAACAAAACTAGAAGAAGTTATTAATGAAGCTATCGATCACGGTGTAAAAGTAGAATCTTTTATTCATATTGATGAAAAAAAGCAATCGGGGAGTTTATATTTTTATGATTTGCTCAGTGAAAATGACATTAAGCGACCAGAAATAAAATTAACTGAAGATGATCATTACATCTTAATGTACACAAGTGGTACAACAGGAAAACCTAAAGGTGTTTTACATCGTCACCGTAACATGGTACATCATTCATTTTTAATGAATTTATGTATGGGGATAAATTCTGAAGATATTGGTTTAACGGTAGCACCTTTAAATCATACTGCTGAATTACATACGTCTTTTGTACCTCGTGTTCAAGTAGGTGCAACAAATATTATTTTACGAGAATTTGAACCTTACGAAGTTTTAGAAACTTTAGAAAAAGAAAAAGTCACACATATGTTTGCTGCCCCAACAATGATTAATATGCTTTTAAATATTGAAGATTTTGATACATATAATTTATCTTCACTTAGACTAGTTGGCTATGGTGGAGCATCGATGGCTCCGATATTAATTAAGAAATTCATCGAAAAAACAAATACCGAACTTGTCCAAATGCTCGGAACAACAGAAATGGGACCTGTTTTAACTGTCTTATATTCTCATGAACAATTAGCACGCCCTGGATCTGCTGGAAAGGCAATTTTAACGCATGAGGTAAAGATCGTTCAAACAAATGAAGATGGGAGTCCATCTCACCCAGATAATGAATGTAAAGTCGGCGAAGTCGGTGAAATTATCGTTAGAGGACCATCAATGATGCTTGAATACTATAAATTGCCTGAAGCAACAGAAAAAGCACTGGCTCACGGCTGGTATCATACAGGCGATATGGGTTCAATCGATGAAGATGGTTATATCTGGGTTCATGATCGCAGAGATTACCGAATTAATTCAGGTTCAGAAAATATTTATCCGCGAGAAGTAGAAGATGTGTTATTAGAATATGATGAAGTAGTTGATGTTGCTGTTATAGGTAAGCCTGATGAAGAATGGGGCGAAATAGTTGTCGCTTTCGTTGTTCCTAAATCTGAAAAACTAACAGAAGCTGATTTAGATAAATTTATTATTGACAGTAAAAAAGTCGCTCGCTTTAAACGTCCGCGTGAATATTATTTTATTGATGACTTACCCAAAACAGCAAGTGGAAAAGTACAAAAGTTTATTTTAGCAGACAGATTAAAAGAAATTATTGGAGGTAATACTTTATGAGTAGTGAATTAACTAAAGAACAACAAGAAATAAAGGATGCTATTCATCAGCTCGCACAAGAAAAAATTAAACCACGCGCAATTGAAATTGATGAAGAAGCAGTGTACCCAATGGATATATTTAAATTACTAAGTGAATATGGTTATATCGGAGCAAATATGCCAGCTGCATATGGTGGAGCAGAATTAGATTTATTAAGTTTTTGTACGATTGTTGAAGAAATTGCTCGCGTATGTGCGTCTTCATCACAAGTTGTTGTCGTTCAAGAACTAGGTGCCTTACCGATTATGATTGCTGGAAATAAAGAGCAAAAAGAAAAGTTTTTAAAACCACTGGCTGAAGGAAAAAAAATAGGTGCTTATGCCTTAACTGAACCAGGCGCAGGATCAGATGTCAGTAGTTTAAGTACAAAAGCAGAGTTAAAAGGTGATCACTACGTCTTAAACGGCTCGAAGATGTTTATAAGTAATGGCGGTGTAGCTGATTTATATACTGTATTTGCAAAAACAGATAAAGGAATTTCTGTTTTTATAGTTGAAGCAGATACACCTGGTTTTAAAGTAGGAAAATTAGAGAAAAAAATGGGTATTAAAGGATCACCTACGGCACAACTCTATTTAGAAGAGTGTCACGTTCCTAAGGAAAATTTAATTGGTAATGAAGGCGATGGTTGGTTAATTGCTATGAAAACATTTGATAAATCAAGGCCAACAGTTGCTGCACAAGCATTAGGAATTGCTCAAGGTGCCTATGATGTCGCACTTGATTATGTCCAAGAACGTGAACAATTTGGAAAAAGTATTAGTAAATTTCAAACGATTCAGTTCACGCTTGCAGATATGGCTACTCAGATTGAAGCTGCTCGTGCATTAGTCTATAAAGCAGCAGCCAAAGTAAATGAACTAACAGCAACAGGTAAAAACACAGATTTAACGAAGACATCTTCCATGGCTAAGATGTATGCTTCTGATGTTGCTAATAAAGTAACCACAGAAGCTGTACAATTATTAGGAGGTTACGGTTATATTCAAGATTATGTTGTTGAAAGAATGATGCGTGATGCAAAAATCACTCAAATTTATGAAGGCACAAATCAAATTCAAAGAATGATTATTTCTAAAATAATTTTATCAGATAACGCTAAAAATAAATAAGGGGCTGAATAAAATGAGTGATCAAATAAATTATGTGTTTATTCATGGAGCAGGTGGAACTGAAAGTAAATGGCGTGAAATAAAACCCTATTTTAAAGATAAACAAGCAACTTATCTTAATTTACCTGGGCGAAAAGATAAAAAGGAAATAACAGTACAAACAATCGAAGATTACGCAAAAGAAGTAGCTAAAGAAATTACAGATGAGACAATTTTAGTTGGACATTCAATGGGAGGCCTCATTGGTCTTGAAGTTGCGAAAAACAATCCATTAATTAAAGGATTAGTCTTAGTTGCCTCATCATATGAACTACCTGTTCATCCTAGTATCTTAGATAGTTTTGCAAAAGGAGAATTTCCTGACTTTTTATTTAAAGCATCTTATACAAAAGAAATATCAACTGAATTACTTAACCAAGAAGAAGCAGAAAAAACAAACATACCAAGTGAAATAACACATCAAGATTTTGTTGCATGTAACACATATCAAGCAGGAAAAGAAACATTACAATCATTACAAATCCCAGTACTTGCATTATTTGGTTCTGAAGATAAATTATTAGGAAAAGATACAGAAGAAAAGCTAATAGAAGCAAATCCACAAATTCAGATTAATAAAATAACAGGTGAAAAACATTATTTAATTTTAGAAAGTCCTAAACAAGTCAGTGACATCATTCGATCATTTAGTGAAAACTGTTAATCTTAAAATAAAATAATAAAGGAGAACGCTAATGGGATTGTATAAAAGACGAAAAAAAGGTGAAGAACAACCATCAACTTTAGGTACCTTAAAGTTACGTTTACCTTTTATTCATTATAAAATAGAAATACCTGATTGGATTCAAGGTGCAATTTTATCAGTTGTACCAATGAGTGTAACAGCAATTATGATGGACGTCTTAGGCATCCCGTTTGAAATTGCTATTGCTTTTGTTATTTTGAATAATTTTCTTTATTTGTTACATACTCACTTTGGTGATCCAGCTATTGCAGGTTGGATTACAGCAGGAATTCCTTTATATGTCGGATTCTTAAGTGGTTTTCCTGAAGGTGATGAACGCATATTAGCTTTAATCGCACTTCAATTAACCTTAGCATTTATTTTTTTATTAATGGGTGTATTTAAAGGCGCTGATACTTTAGTTAAACGATTACCAATGTCATTAAAAGCAGGTATTTTACTTGGAGCAGGATTTGCAGCTGTATTTGGTGAGTTTTCTCCTGATGGTCGAATTTGGACAATGCCAATTACAATTTTATTAGGTTCAGCATTTGCCTTTTTTATGATGTTTTCTAATACAGCTGCTCCTTTAAGACAAAAGTATAGATTTTTTAGATATGTTGCTCAATTTGGTATTGCAATCCCATTTGCGCTTGCCTATATATTTGGAATTATTATAGGTGAAGTAGGAAAACCAGAAATTAGTTGGACGCTGGTTTCATTACCAATTAATGAAATTATATCAAGCTATAGTATCTTTGCTGTTGGAATACCAGAACTAAGTTACTTTATTAAAGCACTACCTCTTGCCATTGCTGCTTATATCATAGCTTTTGGTGACGTATTAGTAATGAATTCGTTATTAGGTCAAGCAGATAAAGTGAGAACCGATGAAAAACTGAAATTTAGTCCCGGACGAAATAGTATTATTTCATCAATTAGAAACTTTATTTTAGGTATATTTATGCCATTCTTACCTTTAGCAGGACCGCAATGGACAGCAGGACAAGTCTTAGTCTTAAATAGGTATATGAATAATGATCGCTCAGTTGTTGATAGTTATTGGGGTGGTGCAACGGGTATTTATTGGGGTATGAGTATTGCTTTATTATTAGGACCACTTGTTACACTATTTCAACCCGGTATTAATATCGGTATGTCGCTTACTTTATTAATCCAAGGTTATTTATGTGGTTATTTAGCTTTAGAAATGTTAAGTAAAAAAACAAACCTAGAACGAGGCATAGCAGTTATTGTAGGGGCGATATTAGCAACTCAAGGAGCTGCCTGGGGATTAGGTGTGGGTATTTTACTTTGGTTACTCTTAGAGAAAGAATGGGTTAAATCTGATACAATAAATTAAAACACATAAATTTATGTGTATTTAAAAAAGAGGGATGAAATTATGTTATATATTGATGGTGAATGGAAAGCTGGTCAGCGAAAGGAATTTTTCACTGTGATAAATCCGGCAACGAGTGATGAAATTGGTGAGGTTGCCAATGCTGAGAAAATTGATGCAGAAATAGCAGTTGACGCAGCATCTAGAGCATTTGTAACATGGTCTCAAACAACACCTTACCAACGAGCAAAATATTTATCAGATGCTTATGATTTAATGATAGAAAGAAAAGAAGAGATTGCTCAATTGATGAGTAAAGAACAAGGGAAACCTTTAAAAGCATCAAGAAATGAAGTGCAATATGGAGCTGATTTTTTATTATGGTTTGCCGAAGAAGCTAAACGTGTGTATGGAGAAGTAATCCCTTCAGCGCGTAAAAACCAGCGCTTTATCTCGATCAAACAACCTGTTGGTGTTGTAGGTGCAATTACACCTTGGAACTATCCAGTGTCAATGTTAACTAGAAAGTTAGCTCCAGCCTTAGCAGCAGGATGTACCGTTGTGTTAAAGCCTGCTGAACAAACACCTCTATGTGCTAAAGCCGTTATTGAAATATTTCATGATGTTGGCGTACCTAAAGGTGTTGTTAATTTATTAACTACAGAAAACGCAGAAGAAATCGGTCAAGTTCTTTTAACAGATCGTCGTGTTAAAAAAATAACATTTACTGGTTCAACTGCAGTGGGTAAAAAACTGGCAGCCAAAGCGGCAGAACAAGTTAAATCAATATCAATGGAGTTAGGTGGTCATGCACCCTTTTTAGTCTTAAAAGATGCTAATCCCGAACACGCAGCAAAGGGTGTTTCATTAATTAAATACTTAAATACAGGTCAAGCATGTATTAGTCCTAACCGTATATTTGTGCATGAATCTGTCGCAGATGAATTTATAGCTGTATTAAAAGAACGTGTCGAAAAATTAAAACCTGGTTCAGGTCTTGATGAAACAGTAACTATTGGACCACTTGTTAATCGTGCAGAAGTTGAAAAAGTTGATAATCAAGTTAAAGATGCAAAAGAAAAAGGGGCAAAAGTAATAACAGGTGGATCAATCTTAACAGATGAAAATTTAAGTAAAGGAAACTTTTATGCACCAACAATCCTATCAGGCGTTACTGAAGAAATGAAAATTTATCGTGAAGAAACCTTTGGTCCAGTAGCTCCCATTATTATTTATACGGATCAAGATGATATTTTTGCAATGGCAAATGATACACATTATGGGTTAGCTGCTTATGTTTATACAGAAAATTTATCAGCTGCGATGCATGCATTTGAAGCACTTAATTTTGGTATTATTGGTATTAATGATATTAATCCGACCAGTGCAGCAGCTCCATTTGGTGGGATGAACGAAAGTGGCTTAGGCCGTGAAGGTGCGCGTGAAGGAATTGAAGAGTATTTAGAAACTAAGCTTGGTGGTTTTCAACTAAATTAAGTAGAATTAATTATAATGAACAAAAATTCATAAAAATACTTATAATTGAGGAGAGCTAACATGCTAAAAAAATTGGGCATTAAGCCAATTAAACTTGATTTACCATTTAGATTAAATCATGTCAATTGTTTTCTTGCTGAAGGTAAAAATGGCATGTTATTAATTGATGCCGGGCTAAATAATAAAGAAACGCAACAACGTTGGGAAAAAGAATTAAAAAATGTAGAATTAAAAGATATTATTGTCACGCATCATCATCCTGATCATGTAGGAGCTGCAGGATATTTACAGCAAAAATATAATGCTAATCTTCATATGGGTAAAATAGAAGAACAACTTGCATTAACACATGTGAGTGATTCATCAGTTAAACGATTGCCGGAATATTACCATAAATCAGGTGTACCTGTTGAAAAGGGCGAAGAGATGTTAGCTAATACTCGTGAATTTTATCCCTTAGTTACGCCTTATCCACAAGTCAATCAAACAATAGCTGAAGATCAAATTTATCAAATAGGAAATGAAGAATATAAGCCTTATATTGTATCAGGTCACTCAGATGGGTTAGTTACATTTTACAATGAAAAACATAAAGTACTTATTAGTACGGATCATATACTTCCAAGAATTACACCCAATATATCTTATTGGTATCAAGGAGATCCAAATCCGCTAGAATCCTATTTTAAATCATTAAATAAAATGAAAGCTTTAGATATTGATTATGTTATCCCCTCACATGGCGAACCATTTTATGATGGAACAAAACGGATTAATGAACTCATTGCTCATCATGAAGAAAGATGTGACTTTACTTTATCGATTTTATCAAATGAAAAATTAAACGTTTATCAAATTGCACAAGCACTTTTTCCATTTGAGTTAACAGTGCATGAACTTCGTTTTGCAATTGGTGAAACAGTAGCTCATCTTACATATCTTAATCAGCGTGGAGAATGCAAAAGAGATATTCATGAAGGCGTCTGGCAATATTATTTATAAAACATATTTAAAGGAGCGAGAAGTGTGAGAGTCGATATTTCTAGAATGGAAAATGAAGAAGCTAAAATTACCTATCAAGAAAGTGGTGGTATGGCAATTATTACAATCCATCGCCCTAAAAAAAGAAACGCACTATCACAAAGAATGTGGAAAAAGCTCTATGATTTAGCTGAAACAGCAGTAGCTAATCCTAAAAACAAAGTGCTTGTATTAAGAGGTGCGGGTCGTCAATTTACAAGTGGATCTGATTTATATGAATTTAATGAGATGACAGTAGAAGAAGCAGAAGAAGCTTTTGTCGTAATGGAAAGAACAATTGCTTATTTTGAACTGTTACCGATGCCGACACTCTGTGTTATCAATGGTCCAGCTATGGGTGCAGGTCTTGAACTAGCTTTAGCATGTGATATGCGTGTTGGATCAGAAAATACTAAATTAGGTATTCCTGTAGGCAGTTTAGGTATTACTTTAAACAATCGATTTGCTCATCGTTTGGTTACATTGCTTGGACCAAGTAAAACAAAAGAACTTGTTTATATGGGGAAAATATATGATGGTACACAAGCCTACCAACATGGTCTTTTAAATGAACTGGTAGATTCTAATGATTTAGATAGTCACGCACTTAATATGGCAACGCGGATTGCCTCTCAATCACCGAGATCTTTGCTTGCTATTAAACGTGCAGTAGCTGAAAGTACTGAAAGTGCTCCTGAATTATGGGAAGGAACAACTTCATTTGTTGATCCTGAAGATTTCCCAGAAGGTGTGAGCGCATTTGTAGAAAAACGTAAACCACACTTTAATCCAAGATAAATTAAAAGCATCTGAATCTTTTGATTCAGATGCTTTTATTATTTTAGGAATAAAATCTTACGTTAATTGAGGCGTTTTTGATTCAATGAATTTTAAAATGTAATGTTTAATGATTGAAAATTGCTCTTTGATGCGTTGAATCCAATAAGTAATATAGTCTTCAAAACGATCAACCCAATCATTCGTTCGATTATTAATTAACTGTTTTAAAATAATTAAATCAATTTTAAGCTGAACGATTTGGAATTCAATCGTTTCATTAATCGCATCCACTTGTTTATCTTTCAGGTTCTTCATTTTTGTAAAGAAAGGTGGTTGAACAATAGTTGTTTCACCAATTTTTTCTTTATGTGGAGAAAAAACAAGAATACTTTTACGAATTATCTTTAATAATATATTTGGTTCAATTTGATGGTGAGGAATAGGGATAACATGACTTCCAGTTGTTTTGCGTGTTTCTTGTGCTGCAATGATATCTTCAGGCGACACAAAACCACTTAAATAATAATGTGTACTAATTCGACCCACATCAAGCCGCGAGGCAATTAACCTAACCATTTTCATTGATGTCCCAATAATCAATAACCGATCGACATTTAATTTATTTAATTTATTTTTAACATCATTTAAATGTTTATCAGATGAAAAAATAGCCCGCTTAACAGCAGCAATGGTTGTTTTTTCATATTTAGCAGATTTACCTGCAACTTTATTACCATTCACGATTAACAAACCATCATCAATAATTGCTGGTATATTGTGTTCATGTGCAAATTGAATGGCATTTGTACTTTTACCTGTACCACTCTTTCCAATTAGCGAATAAACAATCATTCTATCACCTCAAAATCATTTTACATTAATCAAATAAATTATGCTACAAAATATATCAACTGCTATGAATTAATGGTAAAATAAGAGTGTTTTTATAAAGGGGGTTAATTTTATGAATGAAAAAAAATTAACTAAAAATGAAAAAGAAGTATTATTAAAAATATTAAAAATACGCTTTGAAAATAATATGCATCGTCATCCAAATTTATCTTGGTCAAATATAGAAAAGAAAATAAATGGTGCAGATGACAAATTGTTTTCTTTAGATCAAATGGAAAAAACAGGTGGAGAGCCAGATATAGTTAATTCTACTGTCACTGGAATGTATATATTTAACGACTGTTCAAAAGAAAGTCCAAAAGGAAGAAGAAGTATTTGTTATGATTTAGAAGGATTAGAATCAAGGAAAAAACATCAGCCAGAAAATAACGCGATTGATATGGCAAAAGAAATGGGAATCAATTTATTGACTGAAGAAGAATATAGAAGATTACAAACAATAGAAACTTTTGATTTAAAAACATCAAGTTGGATTTATACCCCAAATGAAATTAGAGCATTAGGTGGTGCACTCTTTTGTGATAATCGTTACCAACATGTATTTACTTATCATAATGGTGCTTCGTCATATTATGCATCACGTGGATTTAGAGCCTCATTAAAAGTATAATATTTTTTAAAATATTCTTTAAAAAATGGTATAATAAACAAATAAGCTTGCTAAGTTATCTAAGGAGGAAACATGTTGAAGAAATTTATTGTAAGTATGGCACTATTAATGACATTAAGTGTTTTTGGTTATTCAATGAATGTAGGAGCTGATGCTGCTCCTGGAGATAGAATTGTTGTTTTAGGAGAAGATTTAACAAAATCACAAAAAAATGACATATTAAAAGAAATGGGAATAGATAATCCTGATGATGTTCAAATAACAACAGTATCAAATGCAGATGAACATAAGTATTTAGGAGATTATATTCCAGCAGCTCAAATAGGTCAAAATGCTATCTCATCAGCAATTATTGTTATTGGTGAGAAAAATGATGGGTTATCCATACAACTAAATAATATTGATTATATTACAGAACAAATGTATGGAAATGCACTTAGTACAGCTGGTGTGAAAGATGCAAAAATATATATAACTGCGCCATTTCAAGTATCTGGAACAGGGGCATTAACAGGTATTATGCAAGCATATGAGGTCACAAGTGGCGAGAAGATTACTGAGGATAAAAAAGATGCTGCTACTGAAGAAATGGTGATCACTTCTGAACTCTCAGAAAATGAAACTATGAATGAAGAAGAAGCGGCTAATTTTATTACGATTATTAAGCAAAAAATATCAGAAAAGAAGCCTGAAAGTAAAGAAGAAATAAAAATTTTAATTGAAGAAGTAGCAAATGAAAAGAATTATGATTTAACTAAAGAAGAAATAACAAAATTAGTTGATTTATTTCAAAAATTCAAAGATTTAAATATTGATTGGGATGCAGTTAATCAAAAGGTTGATGAAACTAAAGGAAAAGTCACAGACTTTTTAGAGAGTGAAGAAGGTAAATCATTTTTAGAAAAAATTAAAGACTTTTTCAAATCGCTTTGGAATATGATCTTTGGAGAAAATAAATCAGAATAATTTAAAACTAAGCGTGCATAAAAAATAATGCATGCTTAGTTTAATACATTCTTGTTATTTAGAATATTCTAATATATAATAGTGAAAAGTTATTCAAGGAGGAAAATTATGGTAACGTTAAATGAAAGCGCTTCAAAACTAATAACTAGAGCGAGAAGAAATACACTTGGAGATCTATTAAACAGGACAACTAAAAGATATCCAGATAAACAAGCATTTATCTATAAAGATAGACAAGTCAGTTATAGAGTACTTAATGACCTAGTCAATCAAACAGCCAATGGATTAATTAATGACGGAATAAAACAAGGGGATCGGTTAGCAATACTATCTAAGAATAGTTTAGATTTTGTGATTTCAATGTTTGCTATTGCCCGAATTGGAGCAGTATTTATTCCGATAAATTATATGTTGCAAAATAAAGATATTGCGTATATTTTAGGACATGCTGAAGTAAGTGGTTTATTAACTTCAGAAGAATATATGGATAGGTTAGAAGAAGCAATTGAAGTATCAAGCATTAAAGATCCAGCACGTTATCTTTTAGAAAGTGATAAATCAACAGCGTCATGGAAGTCATTAAAAGATCTTCAAGCATCTGAAAGTAAAGAAGAAGTGGAAGTAGATATTTTAGACGATGACTTAGCTCATGTCTTATATACAAGTGGAACAGAGTCAAATCCTAAAGGTGTTATGTTATCTCATAAGAGTATAATTAGTGAATATGTTAGTTGTATTATTGATGGAAAAATGAGTGAAAAAGATGTTTTAGTACATGCTTTACCACTTTACCATAGTGCACAATTGCATGTATTTTTAGGACCGAGTATTTATTTAGGAGCAAGTGGAATTATTTTAGACGAAGTATCACCAACGACAATTATGAATACGATTACAAAATTTGGAGCAAGTCAATTATTTGCCCCGCCAACTGTTTGGATAGCTATTTTACGTGATCCTAATTTTGATACATATGAATTATCATCACTAAAAAAATGTTACTATGGAGCAGCGATTATGCCACGTGAAATATTAAAAGAGTTATCAAGACGCTTACCAAATGCCTTGTTTTGGAATTTTTATGGTCAAACTGAAGTTGCTCCTCTTGCAACAGCATTACAACCAGAAGATCAATTAAGAAAATTAGGTTCGGCAGGTAGACCCACACTAAACGTGGAGACAAAAATAGTAGATGATAATGACCAAGAAGTTGCTAGAGGAGAAGTAGGAGAAATAGTGCATCAAACTCCACATGCCATGATAGGATATTTAAATGATCCCGAAAAAACAAAAGAAGCATTTAAAAATGGTTGGTTCCATAGTGGCGACTTGGGGATTATGGATGAAGAAGGATATATTACGATTGTTGATCGTAAAAAAGATATTATTAACACAGGTGGTGTGAACGTAGCTAGTAGAGAAATTGAAGAAATTATTTATCAACTAGAAGAAGTATCAGAAGTTGCTGTTATTGGCATACCGGATGATTATTGGATTGAAGCAATTACTGCGATTGTTGTTTTAAAAGACAATCAAACATTGTCTGCAGCAGATATAACGCATTATTGTCAAGAAGAATTATCAAAGTATAAAGCACCTAAACATGTGTTTTTCACTGAAACATTACCTAAAAATCCGAGTGGAAAAGTATTAAAGAAAGATCTCAGAGATATTTATAGTAAACAATAATAAAAATGACCTGCTTATCTTTTAGGTAGGTCATTTTCATGTATAAACAAGGTGAATATATATGATAAAATAACTGATAAGTATTTAATGACACTTAATAGTAAGCAGGTGAAATAAAATGAATGATCAATATGTTATCGGTTGGGGAACTTTAATGCTTATTAATGCAGGTCTTGCACAAGGGAAAAATAGATCAGGTCTTAATTGGTTTTTAATCTCATTGTTATTAGGCCCATTAGCTACATTTATTTTAGTGTTACTAGAAAAATTACCTGAAAAATAATTAAATAAATGTATTTTATCATCAAAATAGAGTTAATCTGCTAAACTAATGATAAGAGTAGGAGTGAGAAGATGGCAGAAGAAAAAATCAAAGTAGTTGGAATTGCTGGGGAACTAACTGGCTGGAAAGTAACCATTGCTTTACATGAACTATTAGAGATAATGAAAAAAATAAATCCACAAATCACAACAGAATTAATTGAAATGAAAGAGTATGATGTTGAATTTGTTACAGGCGAACCCTTATCTTATTACAATGACGATACGTGGGAAGTGATCAGTAAAATAAATGCTGCAGATATAGTCGTATTTGGTACACCGATTTATCAGGCATCAATTACTGGTGCTTTAAAAAACTTATTAGACCATTTTCCAGTAGATGCATTTAACCGCAAAGTAACAGGAATGGTGACAATTGGTGGAATTGAAAAGCATTTTTTAGTTTCAGAATATCAATTAAAACCAATTTTATCCTATTTAAAAGGGCTTGTACCACGTCGAAATGTATTTGTGCATAGTGATTCATTTAATGAGATAAATGAAATAATTGATGAGCACGTACTACCACGTATGCAATTAATGGCTGAGGAGATGTTAGAGTTACAAAAATGCATTAAATAAAAAACTATGAGTTATCTAAACGATGATAATACTTAATTAAAAAATCGTTAGTAATCTGACCATGCTTTACTTGATAAACTTTATAACTAATCATAGCTTCATTATTGTAGGGAACGATAAAATCATGCTGTTTGTTTCCATCTAAGTAAATAATCGCTGCTTTTGAAGGCATATGACTTGTTTGATCACCTCTTAAACGTTTGTAGCTAGCGCGATTAAAATAGGTAAATAATTCATTTATTTTAACTTGATCTGTGGTTGTTTTAGTTTTACCGTTTATCTCCATAGAGATTTTAACCACATCAGATTGTTTTATGGCTAACGTAGCGTTAAAGCTTTTCTCTCGGTAATCAGACTGGATTATTCCAAGAACAGCTACACTAACAACGATGATAATACTTAAGATAATAATTATACGTTCCATATGTCTCATCCTTTATAGTACTTTTATTATTTTAATAATCAGTGCTATTGAGAGATTTTAGGAAATGTGTGCTCATCATAAGTATAAACAGTAAAACGTCATTTGTCACAAGTGATTAATCATTTTTAAGGAGGACATGATGAATTTGGGTAAATCCAAAGATCAACATTTAAGCGGTAAAATATATTCATTTAGTTTATTAATCTTTTTAGTTATTGCATTTATTATTTATTTTACATATTTACCAAACAA
>DATGUU010000025.1:0-6088 GCA_035301085.1 Pseudogracilibacillus sp.
ACTGGCCATTTTTCTAGTATTTATGCTCAGTCTCTTCAAACTATATTAATCCTTTTTTGATTCTCAAATTCTACGCCACAATAGCTGCATTTTATTAAAGATACTATATATTCAATCAATTTCAAAGTGAGTTACATACAACCTATTTTTTAGTTTTATTTGTGATATGTCTCCCCTTATCGGTGATATTGCTAAAAAAGTGATAGTAGTTCAGTAGTATTAGATTAAAGACATATTTCTTTAAATCAATACATAAAATTTCATCATACTGTTATCTTTCTCCAAATACTATTGGATGATATAATGAAGAATAATCGAAGGATAGAGATTTACATATGAATAATAATTTTATAAATAATGTTATCAAAGGCGATAGCATTAAAACTATGCAAAAAATAAGTGACAAGTCTATAGATTTAATACTTTGTGATTTACCTTATGGTCATACTCAAAATAATTGGGACAGTGTAATACCACTTCCTAAACTATGGAAAGAGTATAACAGAATAATAAAAGATAACGGAGCTATATTATTAACTTCTAGTGGAATGTTTACAGCAGAATTAATGATGAGTAATCCCAATATGTATAAATATAAAATTATATGGGAAAAATCAAAGGCAACCAATTTTTTAAATGCAAAAAAACAACCATTAAGAAAATACGAAGAGATTTGTGTATTTTATAAAAAACAGCCTACATATAACCCTCAAATGTCAGAAGGTAATCCTTATAATAAGGGTACACGTAAAAATCAGTTAACAGGTAGTTATGGACTATTTTCCCCTAGTGAAGTAAAAAGCGAGGGAACGAGATATCCAATTGATTTAATTTATTTTAAAACGGCAGAATCTGAAGGTAAAGTTTACCATCCGACTCAAAAACCCATAGATTTAGGCAGATATTTAGTAAAAACTTATTCTAATTTGGGTGATACCATTTTAGATAATACTTGTGGTAGTGGTTCATTTTTAGTTTCGGCACTATTAGAAGGACGTAACTTTATAGGTATAGACAAGGACATTGGACTACACGAGTTTGACTAGAATTATAACATGAAATCGAAAGCTTCTAAAATAACCAACATTTATGTTAAAGTATGAAAATGGATTGAAAACGAAAAATGTAATGAAAGAAGGATTGTTGTGACTCAACAATTTATCATAATTATTATACTGATTGCATTGGGTTATACATTAAAGAGGATTAATTACTTTAAGGCGAATGATAGTCAAGTATTCTCTACCTTAGTATTAAATGTCACATTGCCTTCGCTAGTAATAGTTAATTTGAACGGTGCAGAATTAGATTTATCACTTTCAATTTTACCAATAATGATGATTATTTATGGTATTCTTGCCAAAATTATTGTGGTCTGGTTATTTATAAATTATGATAATCAGATTCGTGGTGCCACTGGCATGATGATGGCTTCGTTAAATATAGGGTTATTTGCGTATCCACTCGTTGAAGCGATATGGCCACAAACAGGGATGATATACTTTGGTATGGCTGATATAGGTGGGGCTATTATCATGTTTGGTGTAACTTACTTTGTCGGTAGCTATTTTAGTAGTGCAGGGGATAGTTTCGACTTTAAATATTTAGGGAAAAACTTGCTTAAATCGGTGCCACTCATGACATATATTATAATGTTTATCTTAAATATGCTTGATATTCATTTTCCAGAGCCAGTAATTGATTTCTTCTCTGTGTTATCAGGTGCGAATATGCCATTATCAATGATTTTACTAGGTCTGATGTTAAACTTCAGTATTGATAAGAGATTCTTACCAATTGCTCTTAAATATTTAGCTATACACTATGGCTTAGGTATTATTGCTGGCTTATTAGTACATTTCTTTTTACCAGTTGATGATGAGATGATCAAAACAACTCTACAAGTTGCCTGGTTATTACCAGTTGGCGTAGCTATCATACCTTACTCCATACAATTTAAATATAAAACTTTACCACTGGTAGGTATGGTCACTAATTTAACGATTGTCATTAGCATTGTCATTTTATATATTTATCAAGCTTTATTTGTATAAAACGTTTTTAATGAATACTTTATTTATCAAACACATGTTAAGGTTGCGGCAATTAATTGCCGCAACCTTAATCGTTATATGGGCAGTAGCTTAAACTCTCCTCTATTTATTAGCTTTATTAATTGAAAAACAAGAATAATAAGACATTTCAGTTTAAATGGTCTTAGCAAACGATTTGTCGCTAGACAAGATTAAGTCTAATTGACAAATATAAGTTAGCCTTTACCGCCCTTAAATGCTGGGTAGTTTGTCATACCACCATCTACATAGATTGTAGTACCATGAATGTAGTCAGCTAGATCTGAACATAAGAAACGTGCAACATTTGCAACTTGATCAGCTTCACCAATTTCTTTGGCTGGAATCATTTCTAATGTTTCAGCGCGTGTTTCTGGGTCAGAGAATTTTTCTCTTGTATGTTCTGTTACGATAGCCCCAGGTGAGATATTGTTAATGCGGATGCCGTGTTGAGCATATTCCATAGACATTGTTTCCATCATTAATTTCAAACCACCTTTACTAGCAGCGTAGTTTACATAGTTTGGCCAAGGAATTCTATCGTGAACACTTGATGTATTAAGAATAATACCTTTTTTATCTTCTTTAAGAAATTGATTAACAGCGGCTTTTGAACCGATAAATGCACCAGTTAAGTTGATATCAATAACTTTTTGCCATTCTTCTAGAGGCATTTCATGAGTTGGAATTGGTTTTTCGAAACCAGCATTATTAATAAGAATATCTAATGTACCGAATGTATCAACTGCTGCTTTAATTAAATTGTTTACATCTTCTTCTTTTGATACATCTGCATGTACTTTAATTGCTTGTCCGCCTGCATCTTCAATTAATTTGATAGATTCAGCAACATCGTCTAATGAACTTTCTGAAAGATAGTTAATAACAACTTTAGCTTTTTCTTTACCAAATTGTTCTACCATTGCTTTACCAATGCCGCTACTACCACCTGTGATAACTACTACTTTGCCTTCTAAATCTTTGAACATATTCAAACTCCTCCTTAATTAGTAACAATCTAAAGCATGGTCATATCTCTTAATTATAATTATGCTTTAATATATCCGAGTACAAAGGCTGCAATAACGATAAGTACAATACCAGCCCAAATACCAATCATTTGACGTTTGTCTTTTTTCTCGCCTAATAGGAAAATACCGCCGAGTGTAGATACAATAACTAATAACTGTGAAAATGAGAAACTAGTTGCTACACCAACTTTTGGTTGTGAGTAGAACATAAATAAGTTACCGATACCCCACACAACACCTGGGATTAAATTCCATAGTGTACTTTTAACTGATGTTTCATGTTTAGCTGATAGTATTAAACCACCAATAGCCATACCTATAGATTGGAAGAATAAAGCATTCATTCCATCTACGCCGAATATTTGTGCTACTACTACGTAGACAACATAACCAACAGTAGAAATTAAAAGGATAGGCATCGCTTTACCAAAGTTTTTGGTACTTTCTGATTCTTCATTTTTACCTTTAATAGATGTTAAAGCAATACCGATAACAAGTAATACCATAGCAACAAGTCCTAATGTAACTTGCACACCAGTACTCCATTCACCTAAGAAAATAGCACTAAATAACGTTGTACCAACTAATTGTAAACCTGTAGAAATAGGCATTGTTTTTGAAACACCTATAAGGCTGACAGATTTTAATTGATAACCTTGTCCTAATGCCCAGAAAGCACCAGAAATTAAACCAACGATAATAATCGTAAGGTCATCAAATTTAGCATTACCTGTAAGTAATAAGATAATACCGATGATTAACGCACCAAAAGTTGTCCCTCTAATTTGATTATAAGGACCTCCACCTACAAGAACATTAATTAAAACTACACTACCCCAGAATAACGCGGGTAATAAAGCAATTAATAAATCCATACTTTTACTCACTCTCTCTCTATTTGTTTTTCTCCCCTTAAAATAATCACCAACAATTGTTTACAAACATTCATTCTAAACCAAACTATTATTTTAGTAAAAGTATTAGTTTATAATTTGCAATTTTTTATAATTAAATTGCAAAAAGATTTTATTTTAAATAATATAGTTTAGAGATGTGCAGCTACGTATTTGAATTTTTTATATTCGTAATTAATATAGAAACCTAATTCGTTAAAACGTTCTACTAGTGTGTGATTTTTATTTCTAATCTTGAAATATGTTTTATCAATATCATAATTAGAGAATGCAAAATTTAAGTCGTGCGATAATAAGTCAAATGCGATTCCCATAAATCTATAATCTGTATGAGAAGAGAAATACTTAATTTCAGCATTTTTAGTCTTTTCATATTTTATAGATGATTTATTTAAAACCTTCTACAGCTTCAAAAAACAAACTCACATTATATTCAATATTACTACATTTAGTTTTTTGTCTGGGACAATAATATTTTTTATAATTATTAATTTTAGTTCTCATCATATTTTTTTCAATAGATATTGGTGTTTTTACTAATGCTTTCATGGCACTTTGAAATCTAACTACTTGACCCTTCACATATTTATACCTTTGGACAGCTTGCTCTATCAACTTTCTTTTTTTATTATAATCCGTTTCGCCCTCACACTCATCTACTATACTCCTAATCAAACAAATCCTAACAGTTGGTAATTGTATATCTATAAGTAAAATCATCAAATAATCTTGAATAAATTTAATTATTCTCGCCTTATATTTTGCAATAGATTTCTTTTGAGCAATTAGAGATTTCAGATATAAATCAATCAAATAAAATAGTTCATTAAAAAAAGCCCAGGCATACTCCATTTCTAATGCTACATAACTTATCAATTGATTAGGATAATTATAGTAATTAATTTCACTATGTAAATATTTCCAGTGCTGTTGTAAATTTATATAGGATAATTTTGGTCCCAATCGCACATATTCTTTGTCTTTTTTTGAAATAGTATAGATACTACCTAGCTTTGTACTTAATTTTTTTTGCGTCTTATTTAATTTAGATAATTCATCTGAAGTAATAGATGAATTATAGCTCCAAGCTGCATCTTCTTTCTTAATGGCTAATATTGATTTTAGCTGTTCCTCATTTAAAAACGGTTTAAGGCTAAAGTTGTTATTTACACTGTTAATAAATGTAAATAAATTTAAATTGTTATAATTTTTGTTTATATATCTAAATTCTGCATCATCCAACAAGTAATCAAAATCACCTTTACAATATTTTTGCATGAATAATACCCTATCCATCATTTGATACTTATTTAAATCGTTTAAGCTTTTTATCAGCAACACATCTTCATATACTAGATATGACGTATCGTAGTTAATTATATCGATAAAATCATCGCTATAAATAATTACGTCTTCCAAAGTAGGTATCACTCACATACCCCTCCCTCCTATTTTTTGTTCCGCGGCAAATCTATTTCTTTCAATTAAGCTTATTATAGCAATCGATTGAATAGGTGTTAACTTGTTTAATCAGATTGACTCTTTAAAAGTTATTGGAGGAATTTAAAATGAAAAGTAATGCACAAAACTTTTTATACAGAGCATCTATTGCAGTTGCTTATCAATTTCCTGAGAATAAGTGTTTTCATTATAGTGATTTGCGTAAAAGCGTGAATCATATGTGCAATACGGCTGATCAGCAAGAAGCTGCAAGACGTTTTGCATACTGGGTTAAAAATGCTGATGTACCATTTGTTATAGTCGATCACACTTATCCTATCACATATAAAAAAGTGAAAGGTGGTAACAACTAATGGCTAACAATATCTTCGAGCAATATCCATACTGGTTAGATTCAACTGCATGGTATGAACTTATTCGAGCAAAAAACAAAAATGACGAAGATAAGATAATTCGTTTATCTAGTCCCATCATCATAGAAAACAAATTTCTCGACCCTACTACAGGGGTTGAGAAATTGACTATCACGGATGGCAAAAATATTGAACGTATTGAAACGTCAGATATTCTAACGACACAAAAGTTACCTAGACTGGTTATGTTTGGGTTC
>DATGUU010000026.1:0-3100 GCA_035301085.1 Pseudogracilibacillus sp.
AAAAGCACGATCAACATAAGGTTTAACAGCTTTATTTGGTGTTGCACCTAACATAAGTGAACCTTCTATTTTTTCACGATTATCAATCATATTATCAAGCAGTGATTGTACACCTAGTGTCACGCCTGTCATTGCATTTCCTATCATCATTCCAGCTATTGGAATAATGTACCTAGGTTCAAACCATGGCGAAACATTTAAAACGACATAATTAAAGTAAATGAGTGAAATAAGTGAACCAGCAACCATCGAAGTTGCTATTACAACTTTAAGTCGTTTGCCCATCTGATGATTAATTGATTTAAATATTGTATAAATCGCAAATAACTCCATAAATAAAACAACTAAAACAACTAAAAATGGATTTGGATTATCAAATAAATAACTTAATATATATCCTGCAATAACTAGTTGAAAAGTCATTCGTAAAGTGGCTATCGTTAATTTTAATTTGCGAGAAATCCCTCTCCATTGAAAAATTAACAAAACAATTATAACAAAAATATAAGCACTCACTAAACGCCAAAATTCAATATCAATCATCAATCTCACCATCCTTAATTACAATGACTTCATCACTATAAGTTCTTGCTAGCTCTTCTGAATGGGTAATGAAAATAACAGTTTGATCCTTTGCTTTTGCATTTTTAATAAATGTTTGCATTACGTCTACTTCTGTTGAATCATCAAGTGCAGAAGTTGGTTCATCCAATATATATACGTTTGGCTTCATTAAAGCTACTCGCGCTAGGGCAATTCGCTGTTGTTCACCACCTGAAAGTTTATTGATAGGTTCTTGTAAATCTTTATTTAATTCCATATCTTTAAGAATTGTTTTCATTTCTTCATTTGTTGCTAACTGTTTTTCTGAAAATTTAAGCCCCATTTGTAAATTTTCTTCAATTGTTCCTTCAAATACCAGAGGCGTTTGAGATAACATAACAACTTCACGCCTTAAATTAACTGGGTCATATGTTGTTAAATCTTTATCTCGATATGTAATTTTGCCAGAATCAGGAGTTATCATTTTATTTAATAATTTTGCTAAAGTAGATTTTCCCGCACCACTTCCACCGATAATACTTGTTACTTTACCTGTTGAAATTTCTAAATATTCTATTGATAAGACATCTGAAAATTTAATATTTTTTAAAACAAACATCTATTTAATCACATCCATTAAGTTTATTATCTTACACAATATAAATTAAAATGTAAAAAAATCCTTATAATTATTCTAATTATAAGGATATCATTTATTTTGTTAAATCAATCTTTTTACTAATTAAATAGATCACTATGCCACCAATTGTCATAGAAACTAATTCACCAATCCCTACTATAAACCACGTTGATAAAAATGGTAAATCTAATAAAAATGTGAGTTGAAAGGCGACGGTGAACATCGAAACTGAAAAGATAATTGCTGTAACAACAATTTTCCATATATCATGCTTCATATTTTTAGTTAAATATCTGCATAAAATTAAAACAAGAAATGTTGCAACTCCACCTATTGGAACGTCCAACATCCAAGTAGGTGAAAAGAAGTTTGCAAAAACAACACCTAAAGTTACGCTAATTACATAACGTTTGTTATACAACGCTAAATAATTAAACATTTCTGAAAGTCTTATTTGAATGGCACCAAAGCTAAAAACAGCTAACATCATTGTTACTACAACATATAGTGAAGCTACTAAAGAAATTTTTGTTAATTCAGATGCTATTGATTTGTGTGAATGAGAACTTTTGCTTAAAGAATTATTCAATTGTTTAAACTCCTTTGTAACATAGAAAACTATGTTAGTAATAACCACGACCAAAGGATACTAAGTGTCGAGGTGTAAATTTAATAATTTACTAAATATAGTGTAACATAAAAGTTAGTTTATTTTGTCAACCAACCTCCGTCAATTGGTATAACAGTTCCATGTATATAACTTGCAAAACGACTTGCTAAATAAAGCGTTAAATCTGCCACTTCTTTAGGATCTGCCCAGCGATTAGCTGGCGTTTCTTCTTTAACCCAGTTCGCTATTTCACCTGAGCCTTTAAAATCATTAGCATTCATCGGGGTTTTAATAGCTCCTGGAGCAATCGCATTAGCTCGAATACCTAACCGTGCGTAATCAAGATCTAATTGTTTTGTATATCCGATAATTGCGTGTTTAGAGGACGTATAAGCAGCGCCACCTCCACCACCAATGAACCCTGCAATTGAAGCCATATTAATAATAACCCCATGATTTTGTTCTAACATATAAGGCAATATACAATTTGTTACAAGATACGTTCCCTTGATATTTGTATTCATCACTTTATCCCATAAATCTTCATCAGTGTCTAAAGTTTTTTTAAAGTCATCTAACACACCTGCAGTGTTTAATAATATATCAATTTTTTTATATTGGCTGATTGTATCTTTTACTGCTTTATTTATTGATTTTGGATCACTAACACTTCCTACAACGTAGTAAAAATGATGTGGGTATTTAACAAATAATTTATTTAAACCGTCTTTATCAATATCATATCCAATTACATTAGCACCACTTTCTAGAAAAGCTATTGCTTGTGCTTGACCTATACCTGAAGCTGCTCCAGTGATAAAGACAGTTTGATTGATATATTCATCAAACTGCATATTACTTTTAGACAACAACTTCCCAGTCCTCTGCTAATAAATCACAAACAGTCGGTGAAAAAATTGTATAACCTTCTCCTTCAACATTAATTACAAAATAAGGATTTAATGTTTGTCCTTCATAAACGCTATCGTTTACAATTTTAATATACTTTTCTGCACCGCTCCAACCTGTTCTAATTACTTTACCACCTGACTTTAATTCTGTTAAAGCTGCTTCAAAATTCATTTAAATCTACCCCTCATTTTCTAAAATTTTTACATACCTTCAAAATGTTTCATAAAATCTGGTTCACTTGAATTAGCGCCTGTGCGTCCATTTGATTCATAACTTGCTATTTCTTCCATGTCATCTTTAGTTAATTCAAAATCAAACACATCAAAATTCTCTTTTATTCTAGATGGCGTAACTGATTTTGGAATTATAATTGTATCTCTTTCTAGATGCCATCT
>DATGUU010000027.1:0-12867 GCA_035301085.1 Pseudogracilibacillus sp.
TAAAATAGAAAAGGATGGTTTAGAGGAGTATGTTCAAAAGCTATCTATCTACGAAAGTGATCATGGAATAAAAGCCGATGACAAAACAGCTATTTTATTATCTTTTTAGGTTTATAAATATCTAACATTGCATTTATCATACATATTATATATCAAATTAGCCCCTTACGGGGCTACATTAAATATCTATTTTACTTTATAATAATCCAGACTTGATTGCCTAACTTTACTAATGCCACGTCATAATCTAATCCATTTCAGTATCTATCAAAAAGAGCGAAATACATTACGTTGTTCTCCATCTGTATAGTCTCGTTATTTTATTATTCCATAATGCTTATAGAATTTTTTCACTCTGTCATTTACTAATAATGGCGCATGTATTTGTAATATATTAACATCGCTATAATTATTACCTTCAATAACTTTTACTCCATCATTAGTCACGACAACATCCCAGCCAACATAGTTTAAATAGCTCAATTCATTCATCAAATTAATGACTTTATCTTTTACTTGTTCCCAGTTAGGAATCACAGTTCCTTCTATCTTTACACATGTATCTGGATGAGTATCCTTCCATTCAATTTTTTTATTGTCTTTATGATGATATGCTGATCGTTGTAAAACCCCTGTTTCAAGGTTTACTAAGGCCGTCATTCCACCTTTCCAAACATTATCAGCTGGCTTTGTCTTTTCGCTACCAAACTTATGTACAGCAGTAGCAATAAACGCTTCATTAGTTTCAGGATCCCTCATCGTTAAGATTCTAATAGAATTGATTGTGCCCTGGTAGATATTATAAGAATAATCGGCTTGAGAAATATACTCTTGAATAATATGATTCTTTAAATTGTAAATAAATGCTTTAAGTTTTTCTAAACTATGATCTTCATCATCGATATAAAATGTATCATCGGAAAAGGCAATTTTATATATTCCTTTTCCACCACCACCGATAGTCTTTTTAATAATAAGCTGACCTTTTTCTTTTATTATTTCAACTAATTTTTCAAAATCACTGTGTTTTCGATTTATGTAAATTTCACCATTAGAAATATGGCCATAATTAGTTGCAGTAATGTTGTCATTTTCTAATAACTTTTCAAATACATTCTTATCATTTATGATAATAGCATACTTATTGTTAATTCTATATGTTTTTCTTCTTTGAAAGTCTGATAAATAACCTTTTTGATTATTTTTCGCGAAATTATATAAATCATATTTTTCACTACTAAATCCATGCATTAATAGATTTAACTTTTTCAGAACATTCAAATTAGAATCACTGACTTTTTCTTCATTTATTAAATATTTGAAACTCACATAATTTGTCAACATATTTCTCAAAAAACCCATTCATATTAACCCCAAATCACTTTATAATTTAATCCCTACTAAACAAATCCCTAGTATATACTTTATCCCGTACATCCTTAATCTCATCATCTAAACGATTGGCTACGATGACGTCACTCTGTTCTTTAAATGTATCAAACTCATTAACGACAGCTAAACCTTCAAATTCGGCTTCGTCTAAGCTTGGCTCATAGACAATTACTTCTACATCCTGCTTTTTTAATCGTTCGATAATCCCCTGGATAGCGGATTGTCTAAAGTTATCAGATCCCGTCTTCATTGTCAGTCGATAAATACCAACAACTTTTGGTTTCTGCTTCAAAATCTGATGAGCAACGTGATCCTTCCTTGTGTCGTTCGAATCCACAATAGCATTAATCATATTATTTGGGATATTTTCAAAATTCGCACGTAATTGTTTTGTATCTTTTGGTAAGCAATAACCGCCATAACCGAAAGAAGGATTATTATAATGATCCCCAATTCTTGGATCCATTCCTATTCCTTCGACAATTTGCTTAGTATCTAGCCCGTTCAATTCTGCATATGTATCTAATTCGTTGAAATAAGATACTCTCATAGCTAGATAGGTATTGGCGAATAACTTTATAGCTTCAGCCTCTGTGGAATCCGTAAAGAGCATAGAAATATCTTTTTTGATTGCTCCATCAGCCAGTAATTGGGCAAATTGTTTGGCACGTTCTGATTTCTCTCCTACTACAATACGGGAAGGATATAAATTGTCGTATAATGCTTGTCCTTCTCGCAAAAACTCTGGTGAGAAAATAATATTGTTTGTATTAAATTTCTTTTTCAATTCTATTGTATAGCCAATAGGAATGGTAGATTTAATTATCATTACGGCATCAAAGTTATAATTCAATACGTTTTGAATAACAGTTTCAACTGAACTTGTATCAAAATAATTTGTTTCCGGATCATAGTTCGTTGGTGTGGAGATAACGACAAAGTCTGCATCTTGTAATGCGGCTTCTGTATCTGTAGTTGCTGTTAGGTTCAATTCCTTTTCTGCCAAAAAGGCTTCAATCTCCGCATCAACTATGGGCGATTGTTTATTATTAATCATATCTACTTTTTCTGGGATGATATCCAAAGCTGTTACTTCGTTTGCTTGTGCAAGTAATACAGCGTTAGATAGGCCTACATATCCTGTACCTGCTACGGTGATTTTCAATTGCATACACTTCCTTAAAAGTTAATTCTCGTATTATTTATCAGTCACATCATTATGTAGAAAAAATAACTATAAAACTATCAAGAGAATGTTCTAGTTCTGATCCAGTTTACGGGTTCTTCTCACAACCCATTTAATAGCTAATCCAATGACAACACCAATCAATGCACCGAATCCATCTATGAATACGTCTCCTACTTCACCAGATCTTCCTGGAATGAATAATTGGTGGGTTTCATCTGAAATAGCATATAAAACACAAATAACCATCGTTAATACAACATTGTAAGAAACAGCTTTTCGATTCTGCATACATGCCGCGAATGTACAGACACCGAGAATCATATAAATAATAAAATGGGCGGATTTACGAACTATATGATGTAAGGATTCTCCATCCATATATAAATTCGGAAAAGTACTATGCAAAAACTCCATTACTTTTTCAGTAATAAATAGACTATCTTGTCTCGAAGCAACAGCCGGTTCATGGGACGATAAAAAAATGACACCCATTACTAGTACTACTATTAACCATAGAATTGTTTTTCGCATAAACGTTAGGACTCCTTCCTCTAACCGAGCAAACCACCCAATATTCATCCTACTTTGTAATTTTTATTTTTTGTTTATTCATATAAAACCCAGAAAGAATAAGTGATGCGATTATACTTAATTTCCAATTCATGTCTTCAGCTAGGGACAGTGTTAAAAATGTAATTAGCATTAATGGTGCAACATATTTATATTTTGATTCTGATTTAAAAAAGTATTTTATTACATAATAAAAAGCTATTATAAAAAAAAGTAATATAGCCAGCATGGGTATCCATCCGTATGTGCCTAATAAAGATACAAAAGTGTTATGAGCACCTAATCCAATTTTATCTTGGAAGTAATGAGCCCCATTTCCAAAAAAACTTGAATTATTAATTGCCTGATTCCAAATCTCATCTCTGCTTGCCAAAACATTTCTAGACTTTCTCTGAAATTTACCAATAATGTTATTCTCTATGGATTTAGTTATATCTAAATAACTATTTAATATGTAAAGAATTAATATTAATGGCAAAAAAACGAACATACCTTTCCTCAAAACATTTCCTATCTTTTTGAGCCTGAATGCATTCACTAAAAATAATAGCATTCCTGATAAGAAAACAATTAATGCTGTGACAAAGCTTGTACGGCTCAATGCATAAGATATTATAAGTACAGTAAATAACAAGGCTATAATATAAAATAACATATGATATATTTTAGAGTTTCTTTTTTGAAAAAATATATTTTCAAATTGATTGAAAATCATTGCAAAAAACACCGCAAAAATTGTAACAGCTACTCCAGCAATAGAATTAGGATTAGAAAATATTCCATAATACGGTATCTCATCAAATCCATTAACTAGAATTGGAATAAATAGTATAGGAATATGAGTTAATAGTATTATTTTTGTTATAACCTTTTCGGTATCTTCATTGAGCCATGATGGTATTACAATATTTGCTGAAATTAGTAAGATAAAATATATGTTTGCTCTCAAGAAAAGATCTAAATCCTGGTTATATAATGATGCAATTATTCCAAATATCAAAAATACCAACATCAAAAAAAGAGTGACACTATTGTATTTATATTTTACTTTTGTAAATAATGAAATTGATATCATAATTATAATTAAAGTTAAATATAAAATTGTTAGCGAAAAAGTGCCCCATTCCTCTTTTAAATACAATGTAGACGCTGAAATTGTAATGGAGATTAATGTTATTATCAAAAATCTAATCAAACTAATTCCTCCTTACATATAAAATGTAAGTTATTGTAACTTAAAACTACGTTTATTTTATAAATAGTATATAGTAATCCGACCACCACACCCCACACTATTATATTTTAATCTAATTTTATATATTCGAATTATAGAATGCTAGCAAATTATTATACCAAGATAGCACATCTAGTGTAGACTTATTATGCATTCAAAACTTAGCATATTCGTTTTTACTTAAAATATAATCATGGAATTCATAAGTTAACTATCAATATTTTTATCAATCTCATATAACAGCTGACTTAAGTTTACATACTGATTTACTTCTAACACACCTTTTTTTACTAATTTTGTTAATTGCTCTTCTATATTTTTAAAAGGTATAATTTCGCTATGCTCTAAATGACTATTTATAAACTCATCCCATTCTTCTTTTTTTATCATTCTTCTCCAGTCACCCCAGGGGCCTTGATTTCCTTTAATTATCCCACTTCTCTTTGCAATTTGCCTATAAGACCAAATACTAAATTGTACGAAAATATTTATTTTCCAAGAGTAATATGGAAATATCCCATTACTATGAATCAAATGTTTTGAGCGTTTTAAGTATGGTCTCGCAGCCATGCAAAACAATTTCCTGTTTAGCTTCCATTTTTGGGGCACACTGGCACTCAATTTCACCACTTCAGATGAAGTAAAAGGTTCATAGCTACAAAATAACCTTCTGTTTGCAGCAATATTAGGTATATTATTATTCATAGAGCTAGGCCACAAGTCAAACCATTCCTCAGCAGATTCTTTTCTTATTTTTTTTATATAATTTAAATGACTCTGTTTGCGTTTTGATAAACATTCCATTACAGAATCAGTAAATAACACATGAGTGAAAGTTTGATTACTTGCAAAATTAGTGCTTTTAATATCTGGAAGAAAAGGAAACTTAACAGAACCTTTAATTTTTTTAATACGCGTTCCTTTAAGTAACGCATCAGATAACAATCCACCAAAAACCGCTACATACGAATCTAATCTACAACTTTTATGAAATCCATAAGTATGTCCATGCCGATACTGGGCTCCACTTCCGATTAAATTAGAGCAGTTGGGTAAAATTTTAAAGTAATGCATTGGGTCTCGAGTAGTAATCCTCAAATTAACATCATATATTTCAGCTACTTTTTGCGCTATTTTTCCTTCTATATTAATATTATCAAGGAACGTATGTCCATCCCTTTTGCATCCATACAATATACCAGATAACATTCTAGAATCCTCGCCGCCACTTAAGAATTGAGCAATGTTATTCGTTTCTTTTGTTAACTTGTTTATGAAACCTTCCAAATTACCTCTTAAATCATAAGACGCTTGTTTTATAGACTTATATATTTGTCTGTTAACAGGTAACCAGTAATGCTTTGCGTCTGTATTCTTATTTTTTTCACTTAGTGTATGTACAGAGGAAGGAGCCATTTGTAAAATGTTTTCGTACATTGTATAAGGATATGTTGTAATACCATGCAATATAAAATCCACAAGTGAAACTTTATCAAATTGTTTGTTGTTATTGGTGAGTCTAGCCAAAACATCAACATGAGTACTTAATGTTGCACCTGTATCAACGGAGGTTTGATACACTGGTAGAAACGACATCATATCAGTAATGCATTGAACTTCAGAGGATTTTTTATTTATTATCAGTATTGCAAATGGACCGCTTAAATCTGAATCATATTTTAAATCTCCTAAAAGCCATCTATCAAATATAGCTTTAGTTCCTTCATTACTATCTTCTTTACTTAAAAAGCTATTATCACGAAACATAAGCAATGGTCCACCAACAACAAAAACAATATATTTATCTTCCTCATATGGAAGAAATCCATTGTAAGGATTTACACTTACACCTGCCGATCCCCAATGACCATGATATTCCAAAACTGTAGGAAAATGTCCATCATAAATGGATTGAATTTCATTTGTTATAATATTCTTATTAATACTATTTGAAGAGAATACAAAATCACTCATTGCCCATTCATCCTACTCTTGCTTATTTTTAATGTAAAAATAATTAACCCTATATTTAAGATTGCTCCTGATACCCCAAATAAGGCTACTGCAATTGTATCGCTCGAAAATATATAATAACCAGTTATTAATACGATTATCCTAGTAATAAGCATTCCAATTGTATAAAGTAAGTGGAATTTTTGGGCAGATAATACAGCTAATGATCTAACACTTGGCCTATTTATGAATCCAAAAAATGACCATAACGCTAACCATCTAGCATATTCCCCAGCAATAACCCAATCATTTCCAAACACCAAACTAAATAATTGCGGACCAAATAATATGATTATGCCATAAGGAATTATACCTACACCCGCAAGGGCTAATGTTGCCCTTTTAATTAAATTTACGATGTTTTCTTTATTATTATATGCTTCCGCTATTCTAGGGTAAAAAACATCCCCAACTGATTTACCTATTAATTGAGTAGGTAAGCGTAATACTGTTCGACCAATTGAATAAAATCCAGCAGATGCTGGTCCAAAAAATGCTGTTAACATTAGAACTGGTAACCCATTTGAAGCTGCATTTAAAAATTGTTCTGGTGCCCTATATAAAGGGAAGTCATAAAATTTTTTTGATAACTTCTTAATATTTTTGACGTCTTGTATTTTCTCGTGTTTTGTAATAAAAATAGAATTTTTATTCAAAAAAAACATTAATAACCCCTTAATACCATTTGAAAAAGCTGTAAACACTATTAAAACAATAGCATGAGGATAAAAAAACCCTACACCAACTTTTCCTAAATTTGTGATTAAGGATTCAAATATCGTGACACGCGCATTTATGGAAAACTGTTTTGTTCTTATCAACCATTGTTCCATAATTTGCATTAGTCCAGCAAAAATAATTACGATGGGGACAAAAATTATGTAAGGTGATATTTCAGTCAATCTAAATAAACTTACAAGATAGTCTTTAAACGGCACAATCACCAATAAGGATAAAATTGACAATAACGTCGATATTAATAATGATAGTTTAATTATATTTTTTGCTTCTTCATTTTTTTTAGGTAATACAATTGCGATTGGGTATGTCATTGCTGCTACAGGTATAATCATATTTATCATTGCATTAAAGGCACCCATAATACCAAACGCCTCTGGTCCATAAAGTCTAGTAATTATAGGTGAAAGAAGCATAATAATAGCTTGTGCTCCTGCAGTGCCGCTAGCCAGAATAAAAACATTTTTAATGAATTTATTACGCATTAATTGCTTTATCTTTTTCATACGCATCCCTAACCAGATATAGATTTTCTTCTATTAAATTTAATTACTTTAATAACAATAACGAAAGAAATAATAATATATTACAAAATCTAAATCTTTTCGTAAATTTCATCGCTGCAATTACTCTATCACTAATTACCTTAGATATATGATGAATCCACACAGGAGCTTAACTACCTATAATAATATATCTACTTTTCCTCTTATGATTTTTATTGTGATATCTTAATCTTCTAACTATATAAAGTGGGTTTAGAAATCTTATATCAAATATAGCAATTTTCCTTTGTTTAAGATAAAATATAATAGAAATTATTTTACTAAATCCGAGTTTAAGTTTAAAAGCATTAAACAGTATTCCTATTCCATGAGGTCGTAAAATTTTATACTTTTTTGTATCTAAATTTTGTTTAAGGAATTCGCAATACCTTATGTGTACATCCATCCTAGAATCAAAAACGTCAATATCAGCATTTGTTGTTAAAGTTCCTGATCCTCGTGTTACACAATATATTTTCTCTTTACAAACTGTAAAGTTCTTCATATAATACCCAATTTTTGTTGAAAACATAACATCATTAGATGCCAATACTTCATCAAAATAGACTTCATTATCCATAATTAGTTGTCTGCTTATGAGTTTGGACCAAGGTACATAAAATTGATACCTTAGATAGGTTTCATCTTTTATGTTTTTAGAATTAGTATAATTCAGCAATAACTCCTCGTATCTTATGTGCCTATCTGATTCATATCCAGTATCTATTTCTAGACTAGTTGGTGTAAAAAATATTACATCGTAATTCGTATTAAAATATTCACTTATATATTCATAAAAATTTTCCACAAAAAAATCATCAGCATCTGCAAATAAAATCCACTTTCCTGTAGATTTACTAAGTCCAATATTCCGGCAGACTCCTGCTCCCTTTTTAGAACTTTTATTATTCATAAAAGTGACATGCTTAAACTCTTTTTGTTTAGACATACGTATAAATTCTTCAAAATTTTCAGTACTTCTATCATCGACTACAATAACTTCGATATTTTTCTTAACCGGAATTGAGTGAAGTAGTTTTTTTAATGATGATGTCGAGTTGTAATGAGGAACAATTATAGATATATCAATCATTTCAATTTTCTTGTCTCCCCTTTTTGTGAAATTAGTTTTACTGTACTATATCCTGTATTTTTAATTTGATAGGTTGCTCATTATACAGAACCTTTTCCGACAAATACATGAGAAGCTGTTTTAAATAATATTTTAAAGTCTAACCCTACGCTGATATTTTCTACATAATACAAATCATATCTAATCTTTTCCCCATGATTCATCTCACTACGTCCATTTACCTGTGCCCACCCTGAGACTCCGGGTTTTACCTTTAATCGCTTCTTTTGTTCTTTATCATAACACTGTGAAATAGGTAGTATTTCTGGTCTTGGCCCTATTACACTCATATCTCCCTTTAGCACATTAATAAATTGTGGAAGTTCATCAAGACTATATTTCCTCATAAAGCGACCGACCTTAGTGATGTTAGGATTATTTTCATCAGCTGATTTGAAAACGAAATCATCAGGTACACGATATTGCCAATTGTAATCATTATGTGAATTTGACTCAACAGGTACTTGTTTATTTTTCATTGTTCTAAATTTAAATATTTGAAACGGGACGTCATTTAATCCGCTTCTTTTCTGATGAAAAATTACTGGCAGCCCATCATCTATCACAATACACAAAGCAAGAATAATAAGAAACGGTGATAGTAAGAGTAATATAGTAATACTAAAAACAATATCAAATAATCTCTTAAATATTTTTTGATATATATGTTCTGATTTTTTCAATTTTATACCTCTCTGTATCTGTTTCACCTAGTTTCAAACCTCCGCTCCCATCTGCAACTCCCACTACTTGTGTTGGTTTTTCTATTTGATCCACTATTACTGTTCCCTCATCAGGTATGATACCTCCAGCTGCTATTGTTACATCTTCAACTTCTTTTATTCCAACTACTTTATCGAAAAACAATTCAGTGTATTTGCTTTGTTTAATCATTTGGTAGGGAAGTGCAATTCGGGTATCTAGACGCAATAATTCATTCCCATTTATCAACAATTCATGAATGAACTCAGAGTTAAAATTATTTATTCCTACATCAACTAAAAAAGTTTGTTGATCGATAACAGATTTTAAAGTATTTACTTCATTAAATTCATTAGAGATAGCCCCTATAATCACATCAAAATAAATTTCTCTAGTATTATCTAGCTTTTCAATACTTTTAGTGTACTTAGGTAGAAAAGTATTTATTGCTGACATAATTTTATCTAATTTATATCCTGTTCGTGCTAATACATATACGTCAGCTTGTCTTTCAGCTAAACGTAACATAATTTTACTAGCAAGATTACCGGAGCCAATTACAAGAATTTTTTTATCAATTAAGTTATCCGTATATTTTTCCCTAAGTAAAAGATCTAAGGATTCTAGCGTAGTATCGTTTGGTTTTATTGAAATTATTTTAGATTTATAAACTATCCTTTCTGCAATCTTATAAAGATTAATTTCTTGTTTCATTTCAACATCAATATAAAAATAATCTATAATTCCATCATAAAATGTTAATAACTCTTTTAGACTATCAATATCATTAATCATAAAGGAAGAAATCCCCATATTGCCATACATTCTTCTAGGAAGTATTCCGAAATCAGTGGATTGTTTGGCAGTAGTACTTATTATAACAGCTTTAACTTTATGTTCCTTTAAAAAAACAAGTTCTGATTCTAATTGCTTCAGAATTATAATCACCTTTTTTCAAAATAAATCGTTAATAAATGTTATTAGTGTATTTAATTTAGAATTTTGTATTGTTGTTATGTTCTATTGAACTTAGTCTAATATGACAGACTTAAAATTGCCTTTCTGAATAAATATAAATACATAATTTCTTTTAATTCTCATAAAACCTTTCTTCTTTTTTATTAAATAAGATACCTGTCATAAACTTCTTTAAAATTAGTACAGGGTTTAAAAAACGTCTATCAAAAGTTTTTATATTATTATTTTTAAATGTTTTATAGGTTGATATCACTTCCGAATAACCCAAGCCAGACTTATATGTTCTTACCAATGCACTTATACTAGATAAATTTAAATACTTTCTTTGCTTTTTAGGGACATTATCTTTTATAAATCCGTAATATCTTAATAATGCATTAGTTCTTGAATCATGCACCTCTTTTGTCATTAGCATAGTTAGGCTGCCTTTATTTCGAGTAACACAATAAATAGTTTCCGGGGTGGCCAAGTAACTTTTCATATAATAGCCAACTTTAGTAGAAAACATAATATCATTCATTGCAATAACTTCATCAAAATTTATATCATGTTTTTTAATAAAAGATCTCTTTATTAACTTAGACCAAGGTACAACATATTCATATCTAAGCTTAACTTCATTTTTTAATGACTTTTTATCTATGTAATTATTAATTAATGTATCAAACTTTTCATGTCTATCGGCAATTTTATTTGTATCAATATAAATACTCGTTGGACTAAACAAAACAACATCATAATTACTTTCAAAATATTTTTGAACAGTTTCATAAAAATTCTTCAAGAAAAAGTCATCTGCATCAGCAAAAAGAACCCATTTACCACTCGCTATCTCCAAACCTAAATTTCGACATTTTCCAGCGCTTTGAATAGGCGTTTTATTTGTTAAATAAATTACATGATTGAAATTTGGTGATACTTTCAATAACTCTAGTTCTTCCAACCCCTCTGTACTTTTATCATCAATTACAATAACTTCAATATTATCATTTATTGGTATAGAAGAAATTAACTTTTTCAGTAATTTAACAGAATTAAAGTGTGGTATAATAATTGATAATTCTTTCACTTCCTCACCTCTTAATGTACATTTGAATATATCCAATTAAACATAATTACTTTTTTTAGGTGTCATGTAATCTCCATAAATTTGAGTTAAATACTTGTCGTATTCTATTGGAAGTGGCAATTTTTCATCCTCAAAATCCATGTATACTTGATCTGCTAACCAATCCTTTAAAATTATTTCCTTGGTTCCATACGCTCCACATAAATTAAATAAATATTTAGTATCCTTTATAGAATATCTTTTTTCGAGTCTCTCTTTAACTGATATTAATAACTTTGAAGGAATAGGAAATGCAAAAACTTTTAGCAATTTAGAGATTCGAATATTCATTTTCCGACCTTTATAATGCATCTCCGGATTTACTTTTTTAAAAAAATACAATCCATTTACTAATCGTGCTAATCTAATAAAAATATGTTGTTTTATTTTATTATTAGGTAATCCAACCAATGGGAAGATATCTATATGTACTACAATTCCGCTTTCGCCTCTCAGAACTATTCTCGAGAAAAGTAATGAAGCAGTATTATCATTTTTATAATTCTTCACTTCATATTTTTTGTTTAATTGTTTGCTTAATAAATTATCTAAACGTTCATAATTATCAATTCCAACAACAATATCAACATCACTATCCCATGGTATAAAACCCTTGTGTCTTACCGCACCGATCGCAGAACCATAAGCTAAAAAATATTTAATATCATGCCTTTTTGTAATTCTCTCTAATTCCCTTAGCATATCAAGCTCATAATGATGGATTAGATCCATTTCGGTTTCTTCCATTAATTGTCTTCCCCCGTACATGAACTTTTGTGTTTTAATTTAACTTTATTTATATACCAGTTTTCTAGCTAGCTAAATTAATTTAGATTTCATATATGCATACAATTCATCTTTCATCTCATCATTCTGAAGGGCAAGTTCAATCGTTGTTTTTACAAAGCCGAACTTTTCTCCAACGTCATATCGTTCTCCTTCAAAATCATAAGCATAGACGTTTTCTTGTTCGTTTACGGCTTGAATGGCGTCAGTTAATTGAATTTCACCACCGGCACCTATTTCCTGTTTATCTAAATGGTCAAATACTGCAGGTGTAAGCACGTAACGTCCCATAATAGCTAGATTGGAAGGAGCTGTGCCTAGTTCTGGTTTTTCTACAAAATGATGCACTTTATGACGGCGCCCTTCATTACTTGTTGGATCCACAATGCCGTACCGATCTGTTTCATGATCTGCTACCGTTTGTACACCGACGACAGAGCTACCTGTTTCTTCGTATTGGTTGATTAATTGTTTTAATCC
>DATGUU010000028.1:0-7467 GCA_035301085.1 Pseudogracilibacillus sp.
ATATTCTTATTGCTGAAAAACATGGTACATGGAATTATTATAGAATTAATGAGCAACAAATACAGTTAGTTTTAAAAGAAGGTACTTGTTGTAAGATATTATAAGTATCTTTTTTTGATATATAAATCAACTTTTTTTGATGTATATATCAAAAAAAGTTGATTAAACAAATTTGGAGGAGTTATACTGATGTTAGATTCAATTATAGAATTCATAAAAACATTTTTAATGTTGTTTTTTGAATTGTTAGTACTATTCATAATCGTGAGCTTTTTTGTAAGTCTAATTCAACAAGTTGTTTCAGAAGAAAAAATCAAAAGACTTTTGAGTAAACCCAATCAAGCTATTAATTACATATTGGGAATGGTATTTGGTGCTATTACACCGTTTTGTTCTTGTTCGACGATTCCAATACTAGCAGGTCTATTAAATTCTAAAGTGCCTTTTGGTCCAGCAATGAGTTTCTTAATTGCTTCACCATTAATGAATCCATTAATGCTATTTATGCTATGGGCTTTATTAGGTTGGAAAGTTGCAGTCATTTATTTTGTAGTACTAGCAGTTTTTAGTATTTTAACAGGTTTAGTATTTTCAAAAATGAATTTAGCTAACAGTTATAAAGGAGTTAATGTTAAAGGAGACGGATTTTTTGCTAATAAATCAGGATCTCGTTTTAAACAAGCTTTAAACGATGCGTGGGCGTTTTTATATCCAATGTTACCTTATCTATTTATTGGTGTATTTATTGGAGCATTCATATATGGATTTGTACCCGAAACATTTATTACAAAATACGCAAGTGGTGATGGTGTTATATCTGTATTCATTGCATCTGTTATAGGTATTCCAATGTATATCAGACCTGAAACAATGTTACCTATAGCTGAGGCATTAGTATCAAAAGGGATGTCTTTAGGAACAGTAGTTGCGTTGATCATTGGTGGTGCCGGTGCCAGTATTCCTGAAGTTGTATTACTGTCTAAATTATTCAAGAAAAAATTTGTAGTCTCATTCGTTATCGCAATTTTAGTTGTGGCTATTGTTACAGGTTTGATGGTGAACATCATTATTTAAAGGGGGTGAGTTAATGGGAATCAAAGATGTATTAAATAAAATGAAACCTCAGGATCAATCATGTTGTTCTGTAGAAATTGAAGAAAAAAAAGAGAAGAATGAAAAAGAACAGCAGGATAATAATAATTGTTGTAACAATTAATTTAGAAGTCTGTAAAATATATGCTTATAACAAATAAACGAACGACAAATTCTAATGTAATAGTATGGAATTTGTCGTTCTTTCGTTTCAGTTAAGGAAAATGATGTTGTTTATTTAATATTCTTTAATACTTATAACAAAAAGATGTTAATTAAAAACCGCAACATTAACCGATACGCAGAAGCGTATCATAAATAATGCGGTTTTTTACACTATTCAACTGACTATGTTAATTATAGATATACTTGGTAACACAATGATAATTAGGAAATACAGAACAATTTTTGGTTTAACGTAACAAGATTTATCTGAGCTATATGGCGTTAATTTTGAAAACTTAGTTAATGTTCAAGATGATTTAGAATATATTTGTGATAAAGATATACACTTAAACCTATGAGTTTTTATGAATTTATTTCTAAAAGATGTTGGTTAATTATTGCAATCATATTGATTATTCCAGGAATGCTTTCACAGTTTTTAGGTGAAATATAAGTCATCTTAATTACTTGTGAGGTGTTAGAAAATAGTTGAAACAGCATTTTTTTATTAATTATTAGAAGTATTACATTGTTATAGTTAAATTAAGAGCAGCTTTTTAAAAGATAAATTTTTATACTGAATTTAAGTTAAAGAACAATAAAATTTTGTTTGATTAAAGTTGAAAGATATATTATTATATAAGTACAATACTAATATGTATTGTACTTATACCTAAAATTACAGAATCTACTAAAACAAGGCAAAATGCCGTGTTTATCTCGTCAACTTGTTGGCGAGATTTTTTTATATCAACAATAAAAATTTCATGTATCTGGGAGTGGTCATATGAAAAGGAATTATATCTTAGGATTAGATATCGGGATTACATCAGTGGGTTATGGAATTATTGATTATGAAACTAAAGATGTCATAGATGCTGGTGTACGTTTATTTAAAGAGGCTAATGTTGAAAATAATGAAGGACGACGAGCAAAAAGAGGTACTAGAAGGCTTAAGAGACGTCGTAGACATAGATTACAAAGAGTAAAGAAACTTTTATTTGATCATAATTTGCTGACGGATCATAGTGAACAAAGTGGGATCAATCCTTACGAGACACGTGTAAAAGGATTAAGTCAAAAATTAAGTGAAGAGGAATTTTCTGTGGCATTGCTCCATTTAGCAAAGCGTAGAGGTGTACATAATGTTAATGAAGTGGAAGAAGATACAGGTAATGAATTATCCACAAAAGAACAAATTTCAAGAAATAGTAAAGCATTAGAAGAGAAGTATGTTGCGGAATTACAGTTGGAACGTTTGAAAGCAGACGGTGAAGTGAGAGGATCGATTAACCGTTTCAAAACATCTGACTATGTAAAAGAGGCAAAGCAGTTATTAAAAGTACAAAAAGCATATCATCAACTTGATCAATCATTTATAGATACTTATATCGATTTATTGGAAACAAGAAGAACATATTATGAGGGACCAGGTGAAGGTAGCCCATTTGGATGGAAAGATATTAAAGAATGGTATGAAATGTTAATGGGACATTGTACGTATTTCCCAGAAGAATTACGAAGTGTGAAATATGCCTATAATGCTGATTTATATAATGTGCTGAATGATTTGAACAACTTGGTTATTGTACGAGATGAGAATGAGAAGCTAGAGTATTATGAAAAATTCCAGGTTATCGAGAATGTCTTTAAACAAAAGAAAAAGCCGACGCTTAAACAAATCGCGAAGGAAATTTTGGTGAATGAAGAAGACATCAAAGGCTATCGTGTCACAAGTACAGGTAAACCAGAATTTACAAACTTCAAAGTTTATCACGATATAAAAGATATCACAGCAAGAAAAAAAATTCTTGAGAATGCAGAGCTACTCAATCAAATAGCTGAAATATTAACCATTTACCAGTCATCAGAAGATATTAAAGAAGAATTAGCAAACCTAAATTCAGAATTGGCACAAGAAGAGATTGAACAAATTTCAAAATTGACAGGTTATACAGGAACTCATAGCCTTTCTCTAAAGGCAATAAATTTAATATTAGATGAATTGTGGCATACAAACGATAATCAAATGGCAATCTTCAATCGTTTGAAACTTGTACCTAAAAAGGTGGATTTAAGCCAACAAAAAGAAATTCCTACGACTTTAGTTGATGATTTTATATTGTCTCCAGTTGTAAAACGTTCATTTATACAGTCTATTAAAGTAATTAACGCTATTATTAAAAAATACGGTTTGCCAAATGATATTATTATTGAACTTGCGAGAGAAAAGAATTCTAAAGATGCACAAAAAATGATTAATGAAATGCAGAAGAGAAATCGTCAAACGAATGAACGTATTGAGGAAATTATAAGAACAACAGGTAAAGAAAATGCTAAATATTTAATTGAAAAAATTAAGCTGCACGATATGCAAGAAGGGAAATGTTTATACTCGTTAGAAGCAATCCCTCTAGAAGATTTACTTAATAATCCATTCAATTACGAAGTAGACCATATTATTCCACGTTCTGTTTCTTTTGATAACTCTTTCAACAATAAAGTGTTGGTAAAACAAGAGGAAAATAGTAAAAAAGGTAATAGGACGCCATTTCAATATTTAAGTTCTTCAAATTCTAAAATAAGTTATGAGACATTCAAAAAGCATATTTTAAATCTTGCTAAAGGCAAAGGTAGAATCTCTAAGAAGAAAAAAGAATATTTGTTAGAAGAACGAGATATCAACCGCTTCAGTGTCCAAAAAGATTTTATTAACCGTAACTTAGTAGATACACGTTATGCGACAAGAGAGTTAATGAACTTATTAAGATCGTATTTTAGAGTGAATGACTTAGATGTCAAAGTGAAATCGATTAATGGCGGATTTACAAGTTTCTTAAGAAGGGAATGGGAGTTCAAAAAAGAAAGAAATAAGGGCTACAAACACCATGCTGAAGATGCACTGATTATTGCGAACGCTGATTTTATTTTCAAAGAATGGAAAAAACTAGATAAAGCTAAAAAAGTGATGGAAAATCAAACGGTCGAAGAAAAACAAGCTGAAAGTATGCCTGAAATTGAGACTGAGCAAGAGTATAAAGAAATTTTTATAACGCCTCACCAAATCCAAAACATTAAGGATTTTAAAGATTATAAGTATTCACATAGAGTTGATAAAAAGCCGAATAGAGAGTTAGTAAATGATACATTATATTCTACGAGAAAAGATGACAAAGGGAATACATTAATCGTTAATAACTTAAATGGGTTATACGATAAAGATAATGATAAATTGAAAAAATTAATTAATAAATCACCTGAAAAATTATTGATGTATCATCATGATCCACAAACGTATCAAAAGTTAAAATTGATCATGGAACAATATGGCAATGAGAAAAATCCTCTTTATAAATATCATAAAGAAACTGGCAATTACTTAACGAAATATAGTAAAAAAGATAATGGACCAGTCATCAAAAAAATTAAATATTATGGTAACAAGCTAAACGTGCACTTAGATATTACGAAGGATTATCCAACGAGCAGAAATAAAGTAGTAAAACTATCATTAAAACCGTATCGCTTTGATGTTTACTTAGATAATGGCGTATATAAATTTGTGACAGTTAAAAATTTAGAAGTTATCAAAAAAGAAAACTACTATGAAGTTAATTCAGAGTGTTATGAAAAAGCAAAGAAACTGAAGAAAATTAGTGATCAAGCAGAATTTATCGCAAGTTTTTACAATAATGACTTGATTAAGGTTAATGGGGAATTATATAGAGTCATAGGAGTAAATAATGATCTACTTAACCGAATTGAAGTAAATATGATAGACATCACATATAGAGAATACTTAGAGCATATGAATGATAAAAGATCACCTAGAATAATTAAAACCATAGCAAGTAAAACACAATCTATTAAAAAATATTCTACAGATATTTTAGGCAATCTTTATGAAGTGAAAAGTAAACAACATCCCCAAATGATAATGAAAGGATGATTAAATTTTGGCATGGAGAATTGTGTATCTTTCAGAAGTAGATAAGCTTGCATTAAATTTAAATAATTTAAAAGTCGCAAAAGGGGATTTGGAGGTTAAAATTCCCCTTAGCGATATTTTCGCAATAGTGATTGAAGATTTAACAACTACTATAACCTCTAGGCTTATGATAGAGCTATCTAAATATAATATTTTAGTTATTTTTTGTAATCAACATCATTTGCCAGAGTGTATGATTCAGCCGATTAATGGTCATTTTAATCAATATGGCCAAATGAAGGAACAGCTTCAATGGTCGGAAGAAAGAAAAGCTGAATTATGGAAATATATTTTGATTCAAAAAATACAAAATCAAATTCAGTGTATGAAACATTTTGAAGTGCATGAAGAAAGAATAATCAAAATGAAAACATTACAAACAATGGTTTCACCTAGAGATGAAATGAACATAGAGGGCCAAGCAGCTAAGTATTATTTTAATACATTTTTTAAAAATTTTAGACGTGATGATGATTTTTTAATAGAAAATATGGTGTTGAATTTTGGTTACACTATTTTAAATTCGGCAATCGCAAGAACAATTGTGGCTAAAGGATTGATTCCAGCTTTAGGAATACATCATAATGGTGCAAGAAACCACTTTAACCTTGCATCAGATATCATTGAAGTATTTAGACCATTAGTAGACTTATATCTTTTGAAACATCCTCCGAAAGTGGAATATATGACTAAAGAGTATAGGCTAGAGCTGATAAATCTGATGCATGCTAGGGTACAAATTGATGGGCAGCAGAATACAGTTATTAGGGCGATTGAAATTATGATTCAATCAATTATTGAGTATTTCAGAACAGGGAGATATGAAACACTCAAATTACCAAATATTAAGCAATATTCATTTTACAAATCATGAGTTATAAATTTATGAGAGTTTTGATTATGTTTGATCTCCCAACTGACTCAAAAGAAGAACGACGTTTATATAGTAAGTTCAGAAAGGGACTCATTTCGGAAGGGTTTTTGATGATGCAGTATTCTATTTACATTAAAAGTTGTATCAATAAAGATGCGGCGAATAGCAGTGTAAATTATGTGAAACGTATTTTACCACCAAATGGTCATGTTAGAGCTTTAACTATTACCGAAAAGCAATATGAAAAAATGAAAATATTGTTAGGAGATGAAGATAAAAATATCGAAATATTAGGAGATAATCGTACAATTTTATTTTAGGAGAAAACCTATGTATGAAGCAATTTTAGAAATCAACATTGATGCAATACCAAAAGTTATTTTAAATACTAGTATATATACATCTATTTATAATGAGGATTCAACGCATGAAGAATACATTTTAGATATGCTTAAGAATTATTTTCAACCTAGAAATTCAAATAAAGATACTGTTACAATTACAAACCTTACAGATTATGAAAGAGTATCACATAATCGGTTTAGAGGATTTCTCTTAGATCATTCTACAATTGAAAATGAACACCATTTATCAGCAACGAGTATGATGACTATGAAGATTATGAGAGAAATGCAAAGTGATATGGAAATAGAAGGTTATATTAATTCTATCAATGTACTGTTAGATGATTTACGAGATAATTTAAAAGGTACACTGCCACTTACTATTAAGTCTTTTGATTTAAAACTATTCATCAAACTACTCTCATTTAAATATGATTATTCGGAAGATTATGCCAGACTAATTACTCGTTTAGAACAAGTTGTCCCACTAGTAGTGGATGAAATGGATTATCAAGCAAAAGAAAAAGCATTTGTAATCTATTTATATCCAGAAGCTGGACTTAGTATTAAAGAACAAATAAGGTTCAGGAAAATACTAAACAACTTACCTGTTCCGGTTATTGTTTTAACCGAATCACCATGTTTTTTATCTGAGAGTATTAAAGGACTAAATTATTTTATTAATAATGTTCAAATGATTACTGAATCATTTTTTGAAGATAGCTATTGGAATGCGCCAATTAATGTGGAAAAAGAACAGATTGAAGAGAGGTTTGAATATTTATTTGTAAAATATTGTTCAGTTTTAGAAATAAAACCAATTATTTCTAACTATTTGCTTGCGGATATTATTGTTTTTAAAGATATTGATCTTTATATCATTATTTCATTTTTAAAACATTGTAATTTAGAATATCAATTAGATATCGATAAAACAAAAATTTCATTAGCGTTATCAACTTATCTATTTTCTTAATTATATTTCAAGGTTATAATTGTGCTAG
>DATGUU010000029.1:0-2639 GCA_035301085.1 Pseudogracilibacillus sp.
GGTTACCCACGTGTTACTCACCCATCCGCCGCTCAATCCACAGACGTCCACCCGAAGGTTTCAGTCTGCTTCATGCGCTCGACTTGCATGTATTAGGCACGCCGCCAGCGTTCGTCCTGAGCCAAGATCAAACTCTCCATAATAGAAAAATTTGATGTCTATGAACACACTCGTATTCATATACTTAGCTTGCCTATATTCGAATTGATTAAGAGGTTATCTATTTAGTTGATAATTATATCTTCCTAAATAAATAAGTCACTTAAAAATATTCTTGACATTTAATAGTTGTTCTGTTCAGTTTTCAAGGAGCAAATTAAACATAGTCGCTTTCATCATACAAATAGCGACAAGAACTAATATAACACATAAAATAATTTAATGCAACTATATCTTAAATTTATTAATTATTTTCATTTTATTTATGAAAAAACATATATTTATTAACTTAGCGTTAATAAATTATGACATATTAATGAATTTTATATTATTTTAAGTATTATTATCTTTTATTATGATAATGTTGAATTATAATTATGATTTAGGAGTGATATATATATGGTTGAAGCTGTAGAAACAATTGATGGTTGGTATAGCTTACATGATTTACGGAAAATTGACTGGGTTTCATGGAAGAATACTTCTCAAGAAACACGTGATAAAGCAATACAAGAATTCCAATCATTATACGATGAGTGGAATCAAGTTGAAGCTGAAGAAAAAGGTAGTCAAGTAATGTATCAAGTGATTGGTCAGGACGCTGATTTAATATTTATGTTTCTTAGACCAACAATGGAAGAACTGACTGATTTAGAAACTAAACTTAACAAATCAATATTAGGTGAGTTTTTAATACCTACATATTCTCACTTATCTGTTATGGAAGTTTCAAGATACCGACCTAATATAGATGAGGCAGATCCTTATGTACAGAATAAGATTAAACCTATTTTGCCAAAATGGGATCATATCTGCTATTATCCAATGAGCCGAAAAAGAGATGGCAACGACAATTGGTATACTTTAGAAAAAAATGAGCGTGGAAAATTACTCTATGAACATAGTTTAACAGGTAGACAATATGCTGAAAAAATAAAACAGTTTATTGCTGGGTCTATTGGTTATGATGAGTGGGAATGGGCAGTTACACTTTTCGCTCATGATCCTTTAGAGTTTAAAAAGATTGTATATGAAATGCGATTTGACACTGCAACATCTCGATATGGAGCGTTCGATAAGTTCTTTATTGGTAATTATTTATCAACAGATGATTTCAATAAATTATTTGAAATAAATTAAATATAATACTTTGGATATAAAAAGAGGAAAATTAATTTTTCCTCTTTTTGTTTTGATTATTTAGTTTTTTAGCTTGTTTTTCTTTTTTTAATTGTTCGCGCTGTTTTAAACGTTCTTTTTGTCTTCTTTGATGTTCTTCATCAACTTTAGTTACATAATGTAATGAAATTAATTGATAAGCATTAGCTCCTAATAGGATAGGTAATATAAGTATCATATAGTCAAATTCCCCACCTCTTAAAACAGGTGTCCATTCAAGTACAGTCATTGCAATCATTAAAAATAGCGCAGGAATTAATGCAGTGAAATTCGTTTGTTTAACTTTAATATAACCTACAATAGCTCCAACAACCACAATAATAATTGCCAATACTATATACGTACTTAAAGAAATGTCATGTTTTGGTGGCACATAAATTAATGCAGATACGACTAAAATTACAAATAGTAATTGTACCGTTGGCCATAAAGCTCTAAATAAAGAACCTCCATACTGATTGATAAATAAATATGCAAAAAAACCTGTTTGGGCTATAACTGTAAATACTAAGCCATAACCTAGAAAAAATAATGTAACACCTAGCAGCTCTTTGAAGTCAATTGGATTAAAATATTGAGCATATTCTGCTGACATAACAAAAAAACTTGCCACTAAGCCGATTGCCCCACCAATAAATAGAGTTTTAAAGAACATTTGCACTAATCTACGACTATTCAAACTGGTTCCTCCTGTTGCTTGTAACTTATTTTTCTTTTATAACTTTGAGTTAAGAAAGGTTAGTTAATTATTTTTTATAATTAACTAACCTTGGATTATTATTCTAATTCAGCAACTATTTTAGATGCAATTAAGTGATACTCTTTTCCAACTGGATGATCTTCCTGATAGATTGATGGTGCGAATACATCTTCATCTAAGTAAGGTTGATTTAAAGCAAGACGCCCTAGTACTTTTGTTTTTAAAACATCAGCTAAGTTGTCTCCTCCACCACTACCAAATACATATTCTTTCTTTCCTGTTTCTTCACTTTCAAAATAAGCCATATTTTCAATGACACCTAATATGTTATGATCTGTTTTAAGTGCCATTTGTCCAGCTCTTGCTGCTACAAATGCTGCAGTTGGATGAGGTGTTGTAACAATTATCTCATTACCTGATGGTATTAAATCGTGTACATCCATTGCAATGTCGCCTGTACCTGGCGGTAAATCAAGTAATAGGTAATCTAAATCGCCCCACTCAACTTCATTAAAGAAGTTATTTAACATTTTACCAAGCATCGGTCCTCTCCAAATAATTGGAGAGTTATCTTCTACAAAGAATCCCATTGATATAACTT
>DATGUU010000030.1:0-4813 GCA_035301085.1 Pseudogracilibacillus sp.
TGAGTCAGAAAGATATGCTAAACTTCTCTTTTCACTTTTAACTAATCGTCCATGGCATAGCCATATAAAACATGAATTTTTCATGTATACGTGGAATGATCTTCAAAGTTATTTTGAACTATCATATTATCCATCAACAAAGGTTGCAAGTTTATTTGTAAACAATTTAAATATACATCAAAGATTTTATTCGATGATTTATAACATACCGGTTGAAGAGTTACCATATAGAGATATTTATACGAAAAATGATACACAAGATATTGATACTTGGATAAAAGAATATATAGAAGAACAGAAGGATAAGCAAGTTTATAAAAGTGATAACCGGAAATTGGAATTGCTAGAAATTAACATTGATCAATTAAGGGAATGATTATATGGAGCATCTTAAAGAAACAATAAAAATGACACTAGGTCAGATTGGAAATCATGATTTGACTGGAAGTGTATACGATGAAACTAATGGGCTTAGTTATACACAACCAAAAACTATGAGAAGTAAGATTTTTAAAGCAATTGAAGTTGCAAAACAAGATGAATCGGATTTTTTGGTCTTACCTGAGGTTATGGTGCCCTCGGAATTTGTTAGGTCTCATATTCCAAGTATTTGTAATGAGAATAATTTAATTATTATTGGCGGGATTGAATTTTATCACAAAACAACACATAACAATAAAAAATACATTCAAAATGAAGCGTTTATAGCTGTACCTGGGGCTTCAAATAATACAGCTACAAGAGAGCGAGCAATGATTTGGCGTATTCCTAAATTATATCCTGCATTTTCAGAGGAAGTAACAATTCAACAAGCTGGATATCACTTTTCCCCGGGAAATAAATTATATATATTTAAAAGTGAAAAATTTGGAAGTTGGGCAGTATTAATATGTGTAGACTATTTAAATTTACCAATACATCAAATGCTACAAAAGAAGATTCAAACATTGTTTGTAGTTTCTTTTAATAAAGATTTAAATTACTATTATGCAATGTCTGAATCCATACATCGAATACTTTATTGTAATGTAGTAGTTTGTAATGCAGCTAATTTCGGGGGATCACATGTGTTTACACCTTACCGTGAATCTTATAAACGAGAGGTTTTAAAACTATATGGAAATGAGGTTGAAACAGCAGTAACAGTTAATCTTCCATTAAAGAAAATAAAAGAAATTCAACACGCATCGCGTTTTGAAGAATTTGAAGGTTTTGTGAAAAAACCGTCAGATTATGATTATATTCGCTGAAAATTTACTTTCACTATTAATCTATTAGCTTGCCGTATTTGGGGTCATCCTTTAATTTGCACAAGTTCTCTATATTTCTTAAGGCATTTAATTTATGTATGCCGCGTAGGAGCATACATGAATTGAATGCCAATACCTACATTATTAGTTTGCCATAAACAATAATTGACTAACAAAATAATAAGTCCAAAAAACAAACTGGATCCAATTATTATGAAGTAGAAAATTTTTTAGGGATACCACTATCCTTTACTCTTTTATTATTGAAATAATACATGGGGATTAAGATGAAAGAGAAAAATATCAATATACCAATAACAAGTATAGTCATAGCTTCACTCCATAACATTGTAGAAAATTGTTTATGGCAATATAAAAGTACATAGTAATGCAGCGTAAAAATACACAACGCTGCATACTAAAAATCCAAAACTAAAATATTCCTATTAAACTATAGTGTATCCATTTAAACTATAGTGTATCCATACAGGAATATTCTATGGAAGTAATTTTACTTTAATAAAAAGTCATCTTTATCATATTTACTTTAAATAAATTCCTTTGTTGTATATAATAATATGATAGAAGAACAAAATAGAAAAGAGGAGATTAAGTGAAAAAATATAGACTTGATTCGGATGTGAACCAGTCAATTGTAAACGGTATTCTTCAAGGTTATAAAAACTACTTGGATGAAAGAAAAGAAAAAAGTATTGAAATGAATATAAGTACGGCTTATGCCTGGGTGAAAGGAAATCATATTGATGACCAGACTGCTGAGGAATGTAAATCATTAAATATTCATTTTAAGAAAGCAAAGGCAGGTTATACTTGGGGTTATCTTCAATTCAACATCGATCAGTCTAGAAAAAGTATGTTTATTATCAAAAATGGGCAATATTTTAACCAAAAGAACTTTGTAAGAAGGAAGGGTGTAACATCTCAAGCTAAAAGTGATGAAGATGAAAGTAGTTATTTGAAACGACTATCAAAAATTAATGAGAAGGTAGTTTTTCCAGAAGAACCTTCTATTTTTACAAAAGAACAAGAAAAACAAATAACAATACTTGATGACCACACCTTAAAAGAACTTGAAAAGTCTGAAGCAAAGGCACTTGCGGAGGAATATGATCAATTTTTAATTGTTACCTATGAAATAAATGAGTTTTTTGCAATTGAAAAAATTAGGCTACTAATGCCGAATCCAGGGAATCATATAGCATATGAGATTGAAGACCTCTCTGAATATATTGGAACAAGTACAGTGAGTTTTGATGATGTTGACTTTGATATCCTGAATGATGATGATTTTGATACGCAAGAGACGCCTGCTGCTGAATATGGCATCGTTACTCAAGAAGAGTTATTTAAAATTGATGAGGAGTAGAAATTATCATTAATATATAATTTTGAGAGGAAGTGTTTGTAATGTTTGTTGGTGAGAACTTGACAAACATTCGGATGATTTATGGATTCACCCGCAAACAATTAGGAGAATTATTAGGGGTTACAGAACAAGCAGTATGGCAGTATGAGAATGGTTTTGTTTCTCCTAAGATGACAATGGTACTTAAATTGAAGGAAATTTTCAATGTAAAAAGCAAGTATTTTTACAAAGAAAATATCATGGATCAACAACAAGATAATGTTGTAAATTTAAACCATATAGCTTATAGATCATCAACGATTAATAGTGTACAAAAAACACAGTTCGAAGCTGTTCATATAGAAAAACTGATTAACTTTATTGGTACTGTTAGTAATAAAGTGCAATTTCCGAAAAATGAATTAATCACATTGCGAAATGACATTATGAAGTTAATTAATAACGAAGGTAATAGACAGAAAGGAATTTTGAAAGCTGCTGAGTATGCTAGGAGTTATATAGGATTGGAAAAAGGTAGTAATCATAATCTTTTGTTTTTACTTGAAAAAAGTGGCGCATTTATTTTTGAAAAGTCATTAGGTGATAAAATTGATGCTTACAGTCTATGGTCAAATAAAGATGTTCCTTATATAATGCTGGGAAATTTGAAGAAATCAGCTGTTAGAAGAAACTTTGATTTGGCACATGAACTAGGTCATTTGCTAATGCATTATAAGGTAGAATTCCCAATGTTAGAAAAGAAATGCTTTAGGGAGTATGAACATGAGGCGAATTTATTTGCTGGAGCATTTTTATTGCCTGAGGATGAATTTGTTCAAGATATAAATTTAATATCGAAGATCTCCCATCCGGATTCTTATACAGAATTAAAAGATAAATGGAAGGTATCTATACAGGCCATGGCTTTCCGTGCCCACTTTTTAAAATGTATGACTTATCAGCAGTATAGGTACTTTAACATTAAACTTAATGAATTAAATTACAGGGAAATAGAACCTTTGGATCAATCAATTACAGTTTCGAAACCGGGTAAGTTAAGAAGTATTCTTCAGCTTTTGTTTGAACAAAAACAGCTGTCACTAGAAACGGTTTTAGATACAATGGAAGTAGAGATTCCATTTTTAACAAAATTAACTGGTATTGAATCAAATTTTTTTGAGAAGCATCTTGAATCACATCAAAGTTTTACTGTAAAAGATTTAAATTTGATTAGATAAAACGCCCTGAGAGTTAGTGCAGAAAATCTGACTTTCAGGTTTTTTTGGGCTGATTTAGAGAAAAATTTTAAGTCGAAAATTTAACAGAATATTTGTATAGAAATAAGGAATGAATTGAAACGAAAAAAACCAAATGACATGCTCTGTTCAATTCAATTGGAATGCTGTACAATGTTTATAACTTTATTTTGATTGTTAGTTGAATTTGATTCATATATGTAGATAGAAAGCAATTCTCTATAAATATAGGGATTTTTAATCCAGATGGGTGAACAGTTTATTTCTATTATTTTCAATCATCATTATCCATCCTAATGATACATCAGCTGTTGCTATTTTAAGGGGAAAATATTTTGACAAAACACGCATCTTTAAGACCACTAAAAGTACTTTTATTTAGTTTCTATGCTACGAATACGATTATTGTTAGTTATTTACCGTTATTTTTAAAATATAAAGGGTTGAATGGAACGGAGATAGAATACATACTGTCGATTTGACCGTTGGCTTCTATTTTTTCGCAGCCTTTTTGAGGATTTATAAGTGATAAATTCAAAACGGTTAAACGGATTATTGTTTTATGTACATTTATGCTTTTCATTACGGGAATGATATTTTTCTCGATGGATGGATTAATCGCATTTTTAATTACAGGTATCATATTTTTCTTTTTTGTTACGCCTATTGAACCACTTAGTGATAGTATGGCGCAGCGTAGAGCGGACGAGGTTGGTGTGTCGTTTGGTGCTATACGTTCATGGGGAGCAGTTGGTTTTGCAGTGTCTTCGCTTTTAGTTGGTGAATTGCTTGCCCGAATCGGGATTCAATATATGATTTTTCCTTATTTCTTCTTTGCTCTTACGGCTTTGATTGTTACATTTCGTTTGAAGGATGTGAAAGTCGATTCGCAGCCAATTCGGCTAAAAGATGTATCCCAGTTAGCTAGAAATTTTCCGTTT
>DATGUU010000031.1:0-6090 GCA_035301085.1 Pseudogracilibacillus sp.
TCTCTATAACGCATCGTATGTCGTAGTCGCTTACCAATTTTCATGCCAGAACCTCCAATTCTATATAGTATACCCCACATCGAGAGAATTCAGTCTTCCTTATAGATGAGTATAAGAAAAAAAGCCGCACACACATAGTATTTTGCGACTTTTTGAGAATAGATTTCCGATTGTGATTTCTGAACGCGCTTAGCTGTTCGGAAGCTGAACAATTACGGCTGGAGTTGAACAGCGCACTCAGATTATTAAACGAGCTCAGCCAATAGTTGAACAGCTCTCCAGGATTCCTAAACGAGCCCAGCCGAAAGTTAAACGACGAACCAAAATTGTTGAACGAGCCCAATCAAAAGTTGAACGACCAACTCAAATTGTTAAACGAACGCCATCCATCTTCTAAATCGGATTGGTTTCAATTAGTTCATACACTTTATACGAACCGCCGATTTCTTTTACAACCATCTTCGTGCGATAGGTTTGAGTCTCGTCTTTATCTGGTTTGTGCAACTCAAATTTCTCTTTCACAGTTACTTTCCATTTTTTATCGCCGTCTGCTTCTATTTTTTCAACTTCACTATCAAGCCAAGTTTCGGTTATGTCTTTTTCATATAAATAATCGATATATTCTTTCGCCTCTTTATATCTTGGACCTGACGAATCAATATATGAGCTCACTTCACTAAAGTCATTTTCATTAATCGCATCGACGCTCGCTTCAGTATAGTCATCAATAAATGTAGTAATCTCTTCTTTCACAGATTCTGCCGATGCTTTTTCTATCGTTTTCTTGCTCGGCTTGAATTTCTTCCCGTTACCTTTCACTTCATCTGTAAAACTGTCGTCTCCATACGAAATGATTGACTTCATCTCTTCAATTTTCCACTTTTTCTTTTTCGTGTCATATGACAAATCCACATGCTTCCCAATTTCTGTTTTCTTCAGATTCGGTTCCTCGTCCTTCGAATGATGATCCGAATTATAGACAAAGCCTACGTCGATACCAACGAGTAGCTCTTCTCCATCTAACTCAACATCCATATCATCCCGGTTAATTCGAGCTTTCAAAAATTCACCTGTAAAGAATTTATCATCGCCTAGCACTGGGAGATTCGACTTAATCGCATCTTTTGAAATGTTTTTCAAGACTTTTTCATCTTTTTTCGCCAATGCTTCAGCATACTGATTGCCGTAATCTTTCAGCAATGTCTTCAAGTCTTTATATTGATCTTCTGAAATTAAATCCGCTTGAATGTCCATCTCACTAGAGTCAATCGGAATCTCAGCTGATTTCACTTCGCCCCACGGCATTTTCACAACCGTTTGTACCTTTTGCGATTTGTCCAAAATCATCGGCCCGACCGCTTCTGTCTCACCATCATCATTTATCTCAATCTTCTCTTTATTCAACTGAATATAAGCATCTTTTGCGTCAAATTCATCAACATTATTAACCGTAAATACGACCTCTCCTACTGGTACAATCATATCCATCAGAGTTTCATCACCTGAAGCATCGACTAGTTCAATCGCTTCATCGTCGCTCGTTTCGCCATATTTCCCTTTAAATTCAGCAGCAACATCATAAACTCCAGGTGCAAGCGGTCCATAAATCACACGGTCTTTTTCCGTTTTATGTACGTTTGGTTCTTTTTCATTAAATTGAAAATCTAGTCCTTTTACTTTGTCGTTATACACCGCATATTGATCAACGACTTGAACTTGACGTTTTGTGAAAATTCCTAGAAACTTCCCGTTCTCCTCAACCGAGAATAAGTCATCTATATCCCCACTGCTTAATTCTAAAAATGCATTCACCTCAGATTTATCAAGCGATTCTCCATCTTCATGAATCATGAGATTTGCTAATTTCCCCTCGTCTTCATCATCAAATGCATCATTAAAACGATCTAAAACAGATTCCTCGCTCTGATACTTCGTCGCCCACACACTAAAACCAATCACGATAACCAATAAGCCGATCACACTATATAGTAACATCCGCTTCTTCTTCGGCATCGGTGCTTTTGGTTCTTGTTGTACTGTTTCATCCGCCTTACTAGATTCAACAGGCACATCATCTAAAGGTGTCCCACATTCCACACAAATTTTATCTTCAGGACTTGCCTCATGCCCACATTCCTTACAAAATCTCTTCACATTCATCCGCCTCCCCATTATTAAATTTTAATATGTATAAGTTCGCTGTTTAGGTACATAGAATCAGATATAGTATAGCATAACTTTCCATTATAATTAAAAAGCCTTCATAAAATATGTTGTCATTTTACAAAGACTATGCAATCGATTCCCTTATATGATAGACGAAAACATTTTGGCCCTAGCAGCATCCAGTTCTTCGGCAGCAGCTGCAATTTCATTAAAACTTATCTGTCTATCGCTTCATCTGGATTACTTTCATTCAATTGATCATCTACATATTCAATTCCAAATGACATTTGTTCAATCAATTTTGTAATAACTTCCATCTGTTCGCGAATTTGAAGCATAGATTCGGCAATTTGATTTCTTAAATCAACACGCTCAAGTCTTATCTTGATAGCATTTACCCACTAATAAATCTTGCTAAAAAGCCTCATACTCAGAACTATTTATAAATGTCTCTGGCAAAGTAGTTTATGTTGAATAAACATTTTTTTAAATGACTGGAGTTTGATTATAATGGTTTCGTCTTTTTATAAATATAAAACGTTTCTCTACAAAATCTATACAAATTATGCTGCTTTCTGGAAATTTCATTGCACCATTTTATTGATCATAGGGGAACGGAAGCGAATATATAAGGGTTTTCTAGTTTGTAGAATTTTGTCGTAACATTTTCGAAACATTAATCTGTAGAAAACCCAAATACAATATTTTATTTCATTTGTTGGATATGTTAAACAAGGTAAAAATGATTACATAAAAAAACACCCCAACATTAGATATTATCCTCTAAACATTGGGAGCGCTTATCACAATACTTCTCTACTGTCATTTTCACATGAAACTTTGAAAACTTATATTCTATGCATTCAATACGAATGTAATCATAATTCATGATAATTTTTAATATTTTTTATTTCCATGCTTCTTATTTCGTCTAGTACCCCGATTCATCTGACGTCAGGTTATTGAGCATCTTATAATCGCATTGCTTTAGGGGCTTTTCTGCCGAATTTAGATCACTTGGGTTTTTTCAATTTTTACTTCATTATTTTACTTGGAATTTATTTATAAGTCTTATCCCTTTTTCTATAATATCTATAATTATATTTTAATGTTTTAAAGTCATTATAGTCTTGTATCTTCATCCTCAGAATTCCGCTTTGACTAACGAATTTTTTTACCTTTGATAAATTAAAATTACAAAACAAGATTATTTTTAAATAAAGAGTTTTTCTGTAGTCTTTACTAATTGTTTTATTAAAATTCAATCTTATAAACATAAGTTCATAAGAAGATAACAATGAAAATAAATACATATAAACAACTAAAGAAATGGATAGTATAACAGGTAAAGAAAACTCCTGAATTAAGTTTTTTATATTTATTGATGACCAATTCGCATATAGCTGTGAAATTGAGTATAAAAGAATAATAAAACCAATCACGATTAATGCTTTTTCTATAAATTTTTCTAGTCCCTGAGTTTTTGTTTTTTTAAATTCTGTCTTTTTTATATACTCTTGTATAATAATTATTATAGTAAGAACTGGCATACCAATTAATTCTACTAGTAAGGAAAAACTATAAAGATTCACAATAAATTCAATCAATAATACTAATCTTATATTTACTTTAATAAAGTCAATAAAATAGACTTTATCTTTTGCATGAAGAATCGCCTTACCAGTCTGTGGAATAGCAACTATTAACCACCATAAGACCGTATCTTTTATTAGATAGAATTCCCAAATCCCAATTTTATTTAGAATAAATACATTAAAACAGGTATAAATTAGCAAAGTAGTATATATTATCGCTAATTTCGGACTAAAAACTATTTTTAAGATACTTAAAAAATCCTTTTGAGTCTTTTTATAACCTAATATTAGGATAATAAAAATAATCAGCCATATTCCAATAGCTATTTCTCTATTAGAAAAGAATGTATTTAACTGTGAATATGTATTTATAAAAATATTATTTACCTTTAACAAGAACTGAAAAATATTTAAGACAAATATAATCATATTATGTCATACATCATCAAAGATTCAAATCACTCCCATTTATAACAAAAAATTATGAGGCTTCTTCCATTTCTAACAAATCTTTTTTATCTATTAATATGAATTGCTCATGTTCGGATGTTAAAGATACTCCACTTCTTTCCAACTTATTTTTTATTATTTCTTTATTACCTAAAGATATAAAATAAATACGATGATTTAGGTTCTTTGACTTTAAAGTTTCAGCTAATAACTTTAGATAATTAATTTCTTTTGTATGAAAGCCTTCAGGTTGTAATTTTATTTCAACAAATTCACCAAGCTTACCGTCCCAAAAGCCACCATCTACTGTTTGTCTTGGTCCATTACTATCATTGGAACATTCGAATTGTTCTGACTCCTTTGGTCTGTATAAAACTGGGTGATTATCAACAATGACTTTAACACCATAATCTTTATGGCAATGTTTTCCCTGATGTCTTTTATCGAAAATGATCTCAAACAGTTTCTCTGGAACCAATCCTCTCATCTTCAAAAAATCTTCTTTGTTTTGACATGCTTTAAAGAAATTATAACAATGTGCTTCTAAATCCAGTAAATCTTGTGTCGCATTTTTCCTCTTGGGAATTAAATAGGATAGCCATCTTTGTAGTATGTTTTGATAACCATCATATTTCTTAATCCATCTCATTAATTCCAAAAAACGTTCTAAAATATATTGACTAGAATTATAAAGAAACCTAGCAATTTTTCGAGCTTCTATATCTAAATGTTCATTATAAAAATCTGATTGTTCAAATCGAATCCGTTCTAACGACATTTATACATCTTCTCCATTTTTATCAGCATTATTATGTAAAGATTTAACAACATCTATTGTCGGTAATAATATACGTTGTATATGCATCTCTGATGTTAACTGAGCAATCATACTCCTATTAAAAGATAATAATTGTGGAACAATCTGATGTTCCGTTAATTCTTTTAATTCTTCATCTTGTATCGTTTTTGATTCAAACTCTCCACTATATACAATTACTATTTCTAAATCTTCAGACCCAGTTTCATTATGAACTCCTTGTACAGTTGTTTTCAGATATCCTTTCGTTTTATTTGAATTTAATGTTTCAACTTTTGTTGCAAAATGAATATTATTCGTATAATGTTCCGGACTAATATCCCTTTTTTTGGTAACTTGTACTTCCTCAAGATAAACTGCCGTCATTTTCACATGAAATTTTGAAAATTTATATTCCTCAAATAGATCCTCTTGATTTGCCATCAACAAAACCCTCTCTTATTTTTAGATTAGTCTTAATTATAGCAAAAACCCCGCTGGTTACCAGCAGGGTTTTTGAAATGCCATTCTTTATTATTAATATCTTCAATTTCAAATGTATAGGACTGTGATATATCCATTTTTCCAAATATCTCGTCATTCAAAGTAACTGCTATTTCAGAGTTTTTATCATTAAGATCATATAACATACTTACTGTATCAGCAACAGACGTGAAGAAGTTATCTAATACATTTGATTCTATATCCATTTCTAAAACAAATTGTCTGTATTCAAGTTCTGCCTCTAAATCTTCATGATTACCTAATGAATGTTCTAATATTGTTTTAATCCTTTTATATCCATAATGTTCTAACCAGTCCCAAAAGTAGCTCACATCTTCGTCTAGTTTTATCTTTTCTTCTATCAGTTGAGACATGTTATCATAATCCTTAAAATTGACATGTAACACTTTTTCCATATGATTTAACATATTAAAAATCAAATCTTCTTTCATTTGATCAAGTGTCGTATGTGTAGTTTTATCTACTTCCATAAAGTCAAATAGTTCCTCACACATAAGGAATCATCCCCTCTCACCAAGAACATATTAATATATTCCTGAAATCAAAGCTTATCAAACC
>DATGUU010000032.1:0-3134 GCA_035301085.1 Pseudogracilibacillus sp.
TAAATGATTTTAATGAAAATGAGGGGATCTTTTATAATTTATCAATGGAATTTCGAAAAATATAAAAAATGGAATAGTGAATGTATTGAGCTTTATCATTTATCAAGAAAAGTTATTCTAAATTAGCAGGTAAAGTCACAATTGTTATAATTTCAACAATTCTTTTTGTATGTTTAGGGTGTACCTTAAAAACTCAGTCGTTTTCTTCTAAAACATTTCATATATACAGATTTAATGTTGAATTTTTGGAAATATAAAGCTATATAATTTATTAGTATTTTTCTCTTTGAAATTATACAAGACGTCTCATCATTTTTAGTGATGAGACGTCTTGTATAATCGAACTATTTATATTTCTTAATTATCTTCTGATACCACAGTAAAACGTTCATTTTTATGTTGTGGATTTTCTATCTCATCCACTAGTGCAAATGCAAAATCTGCATAACTAACATAACTATTGCCTTTAGAGTTAAATAATAAATTGTCTTTGCCTGTTTGATAATTTTTAGTTTTAGGACCTTCAGCATCAAAATCTGCAGATGGGCTAAGGAATGTCCAATTAATACCTTTAGAAGCTTTTAAATCTTCTAAATTTCTACTTTGTCCTTTTGAAGTTCCTTTTGCAGTTGGCCCAAATAGTTCAGAAAATTCTGGTGTATCCATTAACTTAGTTGTTTGCGCTTCATCAACGTATAAACTACCTGCACCACCAACGATAATTGCTCTTGTATCAGTTTCTTTCAATGCTTCAATAAGTGCACGTCCAGCTTTCACATGTGGTTCTTCTTCACCAAGAGGCGCACCAAATGCATTAACAACTACATCTAAATCTTTCAAGTCTTCAGAAGTAATATCATATATTTCTTTTTCTAAAATATTTATATTACTACTTGATAATTTTGAAGCATTTCTAACAATTGCTGTTACTTCATGTCCTCTTTCGATTGATTCTTCTAATACTAGTTTTCCAACTTTTCCACTTGCTCCAATAATTCCAATTTTCATAATAAATTCCTCCTAATTATAGTATATTTAATAAAAAGACTAATAGCGCTAAAAAGCCTATCATTAGTGGTAAATAAACATCTTTAATACGTTCACCTGATTTCATTCTTACTGTTACGGCCCCAGCCATTAACATAGCAATCCAAAAGCCACTAAAAGCTCCCACAAGAACGTGCCATATACTAACATCTTTAGCAAGTTCAGTAAGTACTTCAATTTCTCTAATATTTTTATCTTCTTGGAAAAATGCTTCATAAACACGATTGTTATATTCATTTGCTTTTCCATGTTCTTTCGCAAAATAGAAGCCCTCGTGCGCTAAATCTGTATAAGGATGGGGAGACACATTTGGTAATTTCATATCTACTCCCCATTCAGTTATTCTTGGATATATCACTTGCTGCCAGAGTGATAGTTTGGATGAGTCATTAACAGGATCTAATTGCTCTAATGGTTTGGGTCTTAGCTCAAATGTTTGCCATTCTATAGATATATCAGCATCTGTTTCTTTTATTGCTTTTTCAAGTTAATCCTTGCCTATAAAACAAAAAGGACAAACATAATCAGAATAAACGCTTACTTTTAGTGACAAAATAATTTCTCCTTCCAATAATGTTTATTAAGATGGTTAATACAGTTTCATCAAATGTAAGTAAACAACACGCTCGTACTTGTAATAGTTACAGTTACAAACAAGGGGAGACGGATATATTTATCCGTTGTTTACTAGAATTTTATTTACTATATTTTCTAATGTTACACTTTTTAATACTGTCTCCATAGCATCCTGTGCGTTTTTCAAAATAACTTCCAATAGAATTTGTATGTTTGCACCAACTGTACAGTCGATATTGGTATCTTCATGTATTTGGAATAAACGGCCTTGTTCAACAACTTCTACAGCTTTATAAACATCAAATAATGTAATCTCGTCTAATGATTTTAAAAGTTTAACTCCTGAATTGCCATGTGAAGTTTCAATAAAACCAACTTTTTTAAGTTTCCCCATTAATCTTCGAATAACAACAGGATTAGTATTCACACTTTCTGCAATTTGATTCGATGTTAAAGCATAATTTTTTTCGATTTTTATTAAAGCCAATATATGAACAGCGACCGTAAAACGACTACTTATTTTCAAATCAAGCACCTCATTGTAACTATTTTAGTTACAACGAGGAATATTGTCAAATCTTTTTTATCTTATTTATAAAAATGAATGTGATACCTTTATAAAATCCCTTACTTTCATTATCATTCCGCTATATCATATTTAAAAATTCCATTATGTTTATAATTATTCAACTGTACTTCAGATAGTCTACGTTCAAAAAAAGATTTAAGATTACCCTTCTCATCATATTTACTAGGTAGACTTATTGTTGGTTTAGATTGATTAATAGGATTGGATAGTTGCTTCTTTAATGTATCTATATGTTTAAGATATACATGGGTATCATCTATACACCAATACAAATTTCCTAACTCATAACCACATTGGTCTGCTATTAACCTGTGTAAAACCGCATATTGAAATACATTAAATGGATGACCTAGAGCCATATCTGCCGAACGTTGTTTCACATGTAAATTTAAAGCACCGTAACTCACTTTCCAATTTGTAGCCCAAACACACGGTTCTAATGACATTTCATCTAAATCATCTACATCCCATAAACTTGTCATAATTCTACGTGATGCTGGATTTTGATTTAATTGGTGTAAAATGTACTCAACTTGATTTAATTTTTTACCTTCACCTAATAATGAAGTTTATGAACGTACAAGGTTCGAAGCAACTATAAAATCGATAAGACAAGATATTGCAAAATATGCTGATATTACTTCAGGTATAACAGTTGAAATGCACGAACCTAAACAAGTACTTAAACGTTGGAACATTGTATTACATGAATTATTAAATATTTAACATGTATAAAATACAATCATATAAAATTTTAGTTTTGCATTCCTATCTACTATGGTGTTATAATGCACTTAACAAGGAATCCAGCATGGATACACCAATCCCCTCACTACCGCAAATAGTGAGGGGATTTTTGTAGGTGTGGCTATTGTCGCCTATTTGTCTTTGCGATTACGCAGCCAATGCGTAAATAACGCAA
>DATGUU010000033.1:0-2208 GCA_035301085.1 Pseudogracilibacillus sp.
GGTGACATTCCGGATAGAAAAACAGGACTTGAACTGGCAGAAAAGTATGGTGTTGATGGTATTATGATTGGGCGAGGAATTTTCCATAATCCTTATGCCTTTGAAAAAGAACCAAGAGAACATACGAGCGCAGAACTTTTAGACTTGTTAAGACTTCATCTTGATTTGTTCGACAAATATTCACAAGAAGAAACACGCTTGTTTAAACCGTTGCGCAGATTCTTTAAAATTTATGTACGTGGTATCAGAGGTGCAAGTGAGTTAAGACATCAACTGATGAGCACAAATACGACTGACGAAGCACGTGAACTATTAGATGAATTTGAATCTAATATGGAAACAACAATACAATAATAAAAGTTTGAATATATAAAAAGGCTTGAAAATCTAAAATTTTAGATTTTCAAGCCTTTTTTTGCTTAATGGTAAGCGAAATAACGAATGCAATAATCATAAAACTAGTAATCATTAAAACGACACCTGGCCATTGAATGTAGTTATAAAACACACCGGCTAAAGTCCCACCTACAGAAGACCCCATATAATAAAATAATAAGTAGAGGCTAGAAGCCTGTGCTTTATGATCTTCCGCACGACTAGTCACTACTGCACTTGCGATTGCATGACCACTAAAAAAAGTATAAACACTAAAGGCTAAACCAATAATTTTGAATGTTAGCGGTGGTAATAATGTGATGTTAATACCGAAAATCAACAATAAAACACTGAATTTTAAAGCGTTTAAAGTACCTAATTTCGTACGTAATTTTGCATTGAGTATTGAGGAAATCATACCTATTAAAAACAATAAATAAATAAAACTAATGATACTATCATGTAAATTGTATGGCTTTTCTGATAACACGAAACCAATATAGTTAAAGGCAGCGATGTTACAACCAAGTAGCAGAAAGCCAATCATAAAAGGTTTGAGTAATCGAATATTTGTTAGATGTTTATAATAGCTAATTAATAATGCTTTGACAGAAAAACGCTGCTTTTCAAAATGTTTAGATGATGGTAATAAAAATGTAAATAAAATGGCAGCAATGACACTGATTAAACCTATGCAAATTAGACCTGTTTGGTATCCATAAATACTTGAAATAAAGCCGGTGAATATTCTTCCAAATGCACCACCAAAAGCGTTTCCACTAATATAAATGCCCATCGCTTCAGGTAGATTGTGCGAAGAAATTTCTTCACCAATATATGCCATTGCGATTGAAGGTAAGCCAGCTAAACATATGCCTTGTATCAATCGCACAATTAAAAAGGTATTGAAATCTGTTAAAAATGGTTGGATTAAGGCGAGTAAGGATACAGAAAGAACGGAAAATATCATTATAGGTTTACGGCCTAAAACTTCAGATATGGCTCCGAAAAATAGCATGGCAAAGGCAAGTGTTAAAGTTGCTGATGATAAAGCTAAACTTGCCTTTGTTTCGCTCACATTAAAAGATTTTGTGAAATGAGGGATTAATGGTTGAACACTATAAAGTATTGAAAATATGGTGAATCCAGAAATAAAAAGAGCCACGATGACTTTAATATATGTCTTTGATCCTTTTACTGCATAATTATTATGAACTTCATACATGTTGAATCCCTCACTTTTAATTAATAGTTCTATGTTAGCACGTAATATAGCATACCAAAAAGACACTGTTTTTAATTTTTTATAAAGTAACTTGTAATATTTAAGAAAAAATGGATATGAAATTAGGAGGTTAAGTGTAAAAAGTTAACTGTTATAGTCGATTTACAACAACTGTAATATAGATGTATAGTGTTCAATTAAAAGTAATGAAAACGCTATCTGCTTATCTAGAAGGAATTTTCAAAAAATTTACGTTACATCACAAACAAATTACTAACAAATTAAAAAACAGTTTCTGCTATTCTCTTTATACAGTTTCTCTGATACTATTGTGTTTGTAAAAATTTTGGGAGGACTTATTAATTATGAAAAAAATGGTTACAGCAACAATTGCTACGTTATCTTTAGGTGCCATTGGTGTCGCACAAGGAGAAGCACACGCTTCAGAAAACAATCAATCAAATACACAATATACAAGCAATCACGCGAGTAGTGATATTTTTAACTATGGTTATATCGATCAAGATGATAATGGGAACTATCATCACACATTAGATGGAAACTGGGATCAATCTATGTTTGATCAACAACAATATTATTTCTATTTA
>DATGUU010000034.1:0-4686 GCA_035301085.1 Pseudogracilibacillus sp.
TGTTTCTTTTAATAATTCTGTTTCTGTTATATTACCTGCCCAAAAACTTTCTAATGCTCTTTTCCACTCACGCTTTTCACCAATTCTCGGGTATCCTAAATTTGAACTTTTTATATTTGTCATGTTAATAATTCCTCCTTATTTGTTTGTAAATCATATTTTTTTACGTCTTCAATTAATTGAATGATCATGTCATAGCGCATAAATGGTGTAATGAAATAAATACCATTGAAATATTTAGCTGCTGTTTCAACAAGTTCGCGTGAAATTACTAAACTTTCTGCAGTAGCCTTTTCACGATCACTTCCTGCTGCTTTCATTCTTTCTCTTACATCATCAGTTAATGTTATTCCAGGTACTTCATTGTGTAAAAATTCAGCGTTTTTTGTTGATGTAATCGGCATTACTCCGATAAAAATCGGTACATCTAAATGTGCGGTCGCTTCTTTTAATTCCATTATCTTTTCTTTATTATAAATTGGTTGGGTTAACACATAATTAGCACCATGGGCTATTTTTTTCTCTAAACGTTTCACCGCCTTATCAAGATGAAGCACATTGGGGTCAAGTGCACAGGCTGAACTGAAATTTGTTTTTTCTTTTAATGATTTTCCTGAAAATGAAAGCCCTGAATTACCTTTTTTAATTAATTCGAGTAGCTTAAATGAATTAACATCAAAGACTGACGTTGCCCCTGGAAAGTCACCAATCTTTGTTGGATCTCCCGTAATTGTTAGTAGTTCTGTGATTCCTAATGTATGAAGCCCAAGCAAATGTGACTGCAATCCGATTAAATTACGATCCCTGCATGTTAAATGAACAAGCGGTTCAATCCCTAATTTTTCTTTTATTACCATTGCCATCGCAAAGTTGTCTATTCGTGGTGAAGCAAGTGAATTATCTGCAATCGTTAACGCGTCAATATCTGCATTTTTTAACGCTTCTGCTCCTTCTAAATATTCAGTGATATCTAAATGTTTAGGAGCACCTAACTCAACAATCATCGTTCTTTGTTTTTTAGCTTTTTGTGCGAGTGTCTCTTTGCCGGATTGTTTACTTTCTTTAATAACGTAGCGTTCAACTTCTTTAACTTCTTTTTCTATCACTGGATTTGAATTTTTTACGCCACGGGCAATCGCTTTGATATGTTCTGGTGTCGTCCCACAGCACCCTCCAATTAAACGAGCACCTTGATCACGTAATTCTTTTGCGCTTGCTTCAAAGTAATCTGGTGCATTTTCATACGTTAAAATGCCATCTCTAAAAGCAGGTAAGCTTGCATTTGGATAAGCTGCTAAATAAGTATTTTCGTTAATTGAAACTGTTTCTAGTGAAGTCACTATTTGAGATGGACCCATTTGACAGTTAACACCTGTCACATCGGCCCCTAAATTGCGTAACTCTTTGAAAGCTTCACCTAAGAACAGACCATTTTCTAACACACCTGGTTCATGTAAAGTAACATTAGCAATAATGGGTAAGTCCGTTTCTTCTCTTGCAATTTTAATTACTGAAGATAATTCATCGAAATTGTAATATGTTTCAAGTAAAATTCCGTCTACCCCTTCAAGTAATAAACAATACAGTTGTTCTCTAAAACTACGCTTTACTTCTTCGTTAGAAGCGAGTAGCTTATTTGCTCCATGAATCCCACCAATGTTACCTAAAACGAAAGCACGATTTTTACTTGCTTTTTTAGCTAGTCGGACACTTGCTGTATTAATTTTATTTACTTCTTCTTCTAAACCATAACGGGCAAGCTTTACATAATTCGCACCGTAAGAATTTGTTTGAATTACATCTGCGCCTGCATCAATATATGCTTCGTGAATCGCTTGAATTTGTTCAGGCTCTGTTAAATTCAATGCTTCAAAACTATTATCAACACCATGCGAGTAAAGCATTGACCCCATTGCACCATCTGCAACTAGAATTTGATTGTGAATTTTGTCTAAAAAGCCCAAATTAACCAATCCTTTCTTTCAAACGTTCAAATGCTTGTTCGAAGTCATTTATAATATCATCTGCATGTTCTATTCCGACAGATATTCTAAGCAATTTATCCGTTAACCCGTAAGATTCTCTTATTTCAGCTGGAATATCCATATGCGTTTGTGTAATTGGATAAGTAATAAAGCTTTCAACGCCGCCTAAGCTTTCAGCGAAACTAATTAATTTTAAACTCTTCAAAAAGTCAGAAACATCTTCTGCATACTGTATTTCAAAACTAACCATTCCACTATTTCCCGGGAAATATATATTTGTCACTTCATTTTTTGTCTGTAAATAATCGACAACTTTTTTAGCGTTTTCTAAATGTTTGTCCATTCTTATTGCAAGTGTTTTTAATCCTCTAATTAAGTTAAAACAATCAAATGGTGATAATGTAGAACCAATTGAGTTATGTAAAAACGCATATTCTTCACTCAACGCGGCATCTTTTGTAATAATCAATCCAGCAAGTATGTCATTATGACCGCCTAAATATTTACTAGCACTGTGGATGACGATATTAGCTCCAAATTCAATAGGCCTAACAAAATAAGGTGTAAATAATGTACTATCAACAATAAGTAGGAGATTATTTTCTTTTGTCACTTGTGAGATCTCTTTTAAATTAGCTACTTTCATTAATGGATTTGTTGGTGTTTCAATAAATATTGCTTCTGTTTTAGAATTAATTAAATCTGTTAAGTCAGTCTGTTCATTCCAGTAAGTAAATGAAAAATTATACTTTTCTTTAAAATTTTCAAATAAACGATAAGATCCTCCGTAAATATCACGTGAAACGATGAAGTGACTACCTGCTTTAAATTTTGCAAAGATAAGTTGAATGGCAGCCATACCTGAACTACAAGCAAAGGCTTTATTTCCTTTTTCTAATTTAGCTATTTGACTCTCAAGTACATCACGCGTTGGATTTCCAGTACGCGTGTAATCATAACTTTCTGTTTGACCTATTTCTTGATGGCGATAAGCAGTTGATAAATAAATCGGTGTACTAACTGATTGGTTCGCTTCATTTTTTTCATTACCAATTTGAGCGAGAATTGTTTCACGATTAAAGTGATTTGACATTTAACCCCTCCTAAAAATTAAGTATTTGTTTAGAGGTAAGTCCAGTGAATAAAAATACATGTTATTCTTGTTACCTCTTTAACCCTTTTATTTTAAAATAAATATAAAAAACCTCAATTTATCTATTAATAAATAAATTGAGGTTTATATACGTCTATTCTCAACTTATCTATCAAACATAATCGTTTGCTGGATTTGGCACAGTACATTAATATGTCTGTTGCCGAAGCTTCATAGGGCCAGTCCCTCCACTTCTCTTGATAAGAGTTTTGAATCAGTTATTAAGTTGTGATAAGTAATATACCTTGTAATTTCTGAATTGTCAAACTATTATGTGGATTCATTTTAGGTTAATATGGGTAAACACAGCGATAAAGCTATCACGAATGCAGTTTGGATTTATTTGATCTTTCTAATTAAACTAACAATCAACCTATTAAGTGAATAGATTAAAATCTTTTTTCCTCACTTAAATAGGTATTTCGATTGATAAAAATTTAGATCTCTTTTTTTCTTTTTTATCAATCATAATTTGTTCTGCTTTAATTCCCTGCTCAGTAAGTACTTCTATATTTTGCATAAGGAATTCGTCACTGCCTAAAATATAAAAAAGTCCATTCTTGTCGGTTGCTAATTTTTCTACTTCTTCATAATAATTTTTACGATTATCGAGGATGTGCGATGTGAAGTTCTTATCTGGTCTAGTTTCAAAAATATTTGGGAATAAGAAATCATTTGCTGAATCAATACTTAAAGAATGAACATGCGTGACATTATGTGCACATTCAAAATAATTAAGCACTAAAGGTCTAAATGCTGCTAAACTAACACCTGATGATAATAAATAAATGTTTTTATTCTCTCTTCTCAGAGGTACATTACAACGAGTTGTGAATAAGGCTACTTCATCACCAGCTTGATGATTTTTTAATGCTGTTTTAAATTCGGAACTAGGTTCTTTAATACGTGTTGTAATACCGATTGATTCTTCATACGGTAAAGTGTTGATTGACATATGACGAATCAAATTAGGGTTTTGTTTTTCTCCTGCATTAAAACCTGAGAGCGCTAAATGAGTGATTGATCCTCCTTCCCATGTAAAATCTTCAGGACAGTCTAGCAAAAATGTTTTAATTTCTGATGTTTCATCAATAACTTTATTTATTTTGGTCCAGTATATTTGCATGATATATTCTCCTTAATTTAATTTTTAGTTACCATTTAATAAAAATTAAAATCATTTTAATTTTACTGCTACTGTTTTCAGTATATTGATAATGAGAATCATTGTCAAATAGATGGGTTTGATTAAATAAGTCATTTGTCTGGTCTAGTATCTATAAAAGAACACAAAAAAGCACCGACTAATACGCCGATGCTGTAAGTTTTTTTTACAAATAGCCTTTTCTTAATTCAGCTGGACTTTTCGGATGAGTATATCCTGGTCCTACATCATAAACAGTTTTAGCACCTGATTGACCTTCTTTACTTAAGCGATGCGCAGCACGTGCGTAAGCTACAAGCACACTTGCTGTAAATTCAGGATTACTATCTAATTTAAGACTGTATTCAATAATTTGGTCAGTTTGATCCGTTCCTGTTTGACCA
>DATGUU010000035.1:0-2053 GCA_035301085.1 Pseudogracilibacillus sp.
CATTTAAATCTTCTTTTATAGTAGGCAATGCTAATGAAACGATTGATGTTTCAATTGCAGACATAAACATAATTAATATTAATGCAACAACAACACCAAATGTTTTTATATTCATAATTAATCTCCTAACACGATACTTTCATTATCAATCATTACTAAATCACTAATTGTGCATAAGTTCAATAGATTTGCTGCAAATTACTTCTTTTGCCCTATAAAAAAGGATTAAAAAGAAAGCGAGAATTATAATCAAATGAATCTTTTTGATTTACTTCTCGCTCCCTTATTTGAGTGTATCTATTAATTTTGTAAAATAATCATACTTTACATTTAAATGGCCCATCTATTCAATGATTACATAAAATATAAAATAGCTATAAAGTGAAAAACAGAAGCTATTAAAATAAACAAATGCCAAATCATATGAAAATAAGGTCTATCTTTTTGCGCATAGAACCACGCACCTATTGTATAAGCTATACCGCCCAATAGTATAAATAACATAAACTTCAAGCTAGTATCGAAAATAATTGTAGGTAAAAATATTATGCCAATCCATCCCATCACTAAGTACATCGTTAAGCTAAGCTTATGATTCACATGTTTAGCTAAAGATTTATAGAGTATGCCCCAAAGCGTTATACCCCATAAAACAATCATTGCTGTCCAGCCTATCCAACCACCTACTAGTACTAGACACACTGGTGTATAGGTTCCAGCAATGGCAATATAAATCATACTATGATCAATGATTCTAAGTATAAATTTATGTGAAGAATAATTAGGCATTGTATGATAGACCGTTGAAGATAGAAACATTAAAAAAATACTTATTACATAGACAGAAACACTAAAAGAGCCTAAAACACCATGTGCAAAATAACTTTGTAATGCTGCATATGGCAATGCGCATAAAGTAACAAAGGCAGCTACGCCATGTGATACTGCATTACCAATTTCTTCTCCAAAAGTTAATGGTATGATGTTTTTAAATGATTTAGTGACTTTATTGCTTTTAATCTCTAATGGTTTAGTCATTAGTGTAATCACCTTTTCTTAGATCCTATTTAAACGTTTTAAATCAGCTGTAGCGGTTTCCACACTATCTTTGCCCTCTTTGTTTTTTAATGGTGAGAACTCTTCGTCCCTCGGTACTTGTAATGTTATAAAACTATGAGCATATTGGAAGATATCAAAATAAAATAATTCAAATTTTAAAGCAGGATTTTCAATAACGCCAAAATCATCGTCCAATTGTTTAAGCTGTTTTACTGCTAAATGATATGGCAAATGATTATCTACAGCAGTGTTAATAAATTGTAGCTTAAACATATGTATACCAATGTTTGCATTATTTAATTGATTTGCAGTTTCTGCTTCCAATTCTGAGTATTCAAGCACTGTATCTTTATCCTCGTTTGTAACTAACCTTCCGACGCTTTCCCCATGCTTGGGCTGAATCGATTTCGTTGTAATATCCATACTATTTTGGAAAGTATAACCTGCAAAAAATAAATCTAGCACTTTTACCAAAACATTATCAATGTTATTTAAAAAGATATATTCAACACCATTTTCTGTCATATCTTCAAGATATCCTGCTTTTTTGAGTGATTTAAATACGCCACCATTACCATTTGGAGTTTCCAAAATAGAACTATCAACATCTAAAATAAGTTTGCCTTCTTCAGATAATGCGACGATATTATCTTGAATAAAAAAGTGTACATGATCTTTGTCATATCCAAAATAATTTTTTTCTTCAAAAAACAACTGGGTTTGACTATCATTTATTTTACTTGTCATGATATACCAATCTACATAAACACCCGTTTTTTCTTTCAATTTTAATAATTGACGTGCTTGTAGTTCAAATAAGCTCACACCTTCAATCTCAAATGCGCCCTTAGGTCCTTTGTATCCTAAACGTGTGCCTTGCCCACCTGCCATTAAAACTACTGCAAATCTACCTTTTTTAATTGCTTCTATGCCAACATCTTCAAATTGTTTAATTTCTTCATCTGAAAAATTTTCTTTTATATCGTATTTCACT
>DATGUU010000036.1:0-56319 GCA_035301085.1 Pseudogracilibacillus sp.
TTATGGTCTGGAAACGACAATAGAAGATCGTCTATTGACAATCTTCTATTGTCCAACTAATGCTTATTATAATGTTGCACATTATATAAAAGATACTGATATATTAAGTTCTCTACATTATTTATTGACTTTTAATAAAACTTTATGAGTGGTTTGTTATTAAGTAAATTTATGATTGTTTTTTATTATGTTTATTCAAAATCTTATTAAGAGCCTGTTCATGTGCTTTAACTGTGAATTTAATGTCTGCAAGGGAATGAACAGTAGACATAGAGTAACGATTTAATGGCTTTAAGTAAATACCTAAACTTAATAATTCTCTGTCAATTTCTTGTCTCAATTCAATATCAGCTTTCCACATGTCGCGATAGCTATGTATTGGCTGATCAGTGAAGACAATGTTAAAAATACTTCCCATTCCAATTGTTTGCATTTTTATATTATAAGATGCGTACATTTTTTCTAATGATTTTCTTAAATGCATTGTTTGTGAAAAAAGCGATGCCATTTGAGTGTGCTCCTCAAGCATGTCTAAAGTTTCTAATCCGATAGCCATAACTAAGGGATGTCCGTTGTATGTGCCGCTATGAAAGACTGTTCCTGCCGTTTTTTCACTTTTGCTTCCTACAGAAAAAACATCACCATCTTGACTTGCAGCACTTAACATCATAATATCTTTTCGACCGCCAACAGCCCCAACCGGTAACCCACCACCTAAGACTTTTCCTAAAGTAGTTAAATCAGGTTTAATATTATAAATAGATTGTGCCCCACCTAAAGCAACTCTAAATCCTGTTTTAACCTCATCAAAAATTAAAACGATATTTAATTCATCTGTTAACTTTTTTAATCCATGTAAAAATTCTGTTTGAGCAGGAATAAAACCACCTTGGATTGGTTCTAAAATTACAGCTGCTAAATCGTCGGCATTTTCTCTTAAGATCGTTTCCGTAGCATTTAAATTGTTAAAAGGTAGCACTATTGTATTTTCGCGTTCATCTTCAGGAATCCCATTTGATTCAAAGACGGCATTTGGGCGCTCCTCATCACCTGCATTATCTTTGCTAGGATTAATACTTGCAAGCATGTTGTTTATGCCACCATGATAGTGTCCTTCAAACTTAGCGATTTTATTTTTATTCGTATGCGCAACTGCTAATCTCATTGCCAGTATGACTGCTTCTGTACCTGAATTTGTAAATCTAACTTGTTCAATACCATTATAGAGAGTGATAATCCGTTTAGCCAATTCAATTTCTAAAGCATGTGGCGTACCAAAAATCATTGTTCCTGAATGTGTCAGATATTCTTGTGCTTTATTGATAATTCTTTTATGTCCGTGTCCTGTAATTAATGCACCATAACAAAGAGAATAATCAATATAGCTTTCATTATCTTCATCAATTAATTTACTTCCGTGTGCTTGCTTCATAAAAATGGGATAAGGTGCAAAGTTCTTAATGTTTGCAGTAACCCCACCAGGAATTACTTTTTTGGCAGCTTGAAAAAGTTTTATTGATGATTGTTTATGATAAGATGTTAAAGTTTCTGTGGTTAACATATTTCTCACCCTTATAATTGTATTTTAAATAAGTATAGGGAAGAGAGAACAATTATGCAATGATAATTTCATTATTTAGAGTAAGATGAAAGAAAGAAATCATTTTTAGTTATGATCATCTAAAAAGACATTATAACGATCCCAAATAACTTCAAAATCTTCTAATCGTTTATCAATGTTAATGGATTCATGATTTCCAATATATGTTACAAGCACATTAATTAAACTCAGCGGAGCAACAAAAGAATCTAAAAATGAAGGCATAGAGCTTGAAGCAAATAAAGAAATATCGGCATAAGCTGTAATGGGTGAAGCATATTCATCAGTTAAAGCAATAATAGTAGCATTTTTTTCTTGGGCATATGAAATAACATCTAAAGTACTTTTAGTATATCTTGCATAACTAATACCAATGACAACATCGTTTTCATCTACATTATGTATACGATCAAACGCAGCAGCTGTTGTGTGAATCAATTCACTTTTTCCAAATAATAAATCTAAGTAGTATTGGAGGAAAAACCCAAGTGAAACTGCTGAACGATTAGCTATAATATAAATACGTTTAGCTTCAACAATTTTTTCAGAAGCATGTTGAATATCGGTATGATTTAAATTATTCATCGTAGCTTTTATATTTTTAACATCACTTTCAAAAATGTCATATATAGAACGTTCAGATTCACTGTGGACAGAACGAGACATTTTTAAACGATCAACTGTATTTAACTGTTTTTCAACAGAGTGAGCTAAATTGTTTTGAAAATCGTTATATCCTGAAAAACCAAGAAAATTAGCAAACCTGACAATAGTTGCTTCACTAACACCTACAAGTTTTGCAAGTTTTGCTCCAGTTAAAAATGCAACTGAATGTGTATTATCTAGTATGTAATCAGCAATTTTATGTTGTGACTTACTCATTTTATTTCGGTATTCGGCAATTGTTTTATAAATATCTTTTTCTTTCATTAAAAATCAATCCTTTCTAAACATAAAGTAATCCTTAATAATAACTATATACTATTCTAGAAGTAAGCTAAACTAAAATAAAAAAACATAATTAAGGACTTATACACAAAAAAAAATTTAAAAGAAGGCGTTATCAATCAATAGCAGTAAGGAAAAATAAAATCAATCCACGTTATCCACACTATCAACAGTGTTATCCACAAGATAGAGTCAACAAGATAAACCTTGTTATGACGGTGTTTTGACAATTTATCCCCAAAAAAGAACGTATGTTTGTTAATAAGGCGTAAAAAAAAGGGGGTACTTGAAACCCCCTTCTGTAAGTTATTTAGATTTAGCTATTTTTTTCTTTACTCTACTTCCAAATTTACGTTTGTGCATTAGTATGAAATATGACAATGTTAATAACATTGAAATAATCGCAAAAATACTTAATATTCCTGCATTACTCCACATAACACTATAATTCCCACTAGAAATAACAGCTTTAAATCCTTTAATAGAATATGTCATAGGTAAGAAAATATTTAAAGGTTGTAATATTTTAGGAATTAATTCAAGTGGATAAGTACCAGCACTTGACGTTAATTGAAGGATAAGAATTAACATTGCTACAAACCGACCTGGGTCTCCAAAGCATGTTACTAAAAATTGAATAATTGTCATAAAGACAATACTTGTAATAATCGCAAAGATAAAGAAGCGTGGTATACTTTGTACTTCTAAACCTAAACCTAAAATTAAAATTGCTCCAGCAATAATTGCTTGTGCAATACCAATGGTAAGTATCCCGAGTAATTTACGTAAAAACCACGTGAATCCATTTGATGGAACAACAGATGGTTCAGTTAATGGGTAAACAATTGTTAAAACTAAAGCACCAACATATAAGCCCAGAGATAAGAAATAAGGCGCAAATCCTGTTCCGTAGTTAGGAACGTCGTTAATACTTTTATTTTTCACATTAACTGGGTTAGCAATCATATTATTATTCTCGCTTGTAGACTCTATATCATTAGCTTCATCTGCGGCGTCATGCATCTCTATATTAAATTCATTTGTTCCATCAGATAAAGTATACAATCCATCTGTTAATTCAGAAGAACCATCTGCTAATTGATTTGAAGCGTCGTTTAGTTGTAATGAACCATCTTTTAATGTAAATAACCCATCTGTTAAATCATTTGTTCCATCAACAAGTTCTTGAGTCCCATCATTAGCTTTAGCAAAACTGTTAGTAAATTTCTGCATGTTAGCAACATAAGCATTTTGACCTTTTAGTAATTCATTTGAACCAGATTTTAATTGATTTGTTCCATCTGCAAGTTGATTTACACCATTTAAGAGAGCGCTTTGCCCATCATTAATAGCTGTTAACCCTTCTTGTAATTGACCAATTGGTCCATCTAAAGCTAATTTAATTTCTTTGTTTAATTGTTTAGTGGCATCATCAATCTTTGTGTCTGCAACATTTCTATAGGATTTTAAATCTTCATCGATTTTCTTATTCACAGCTTGCTGTTTTTTATTTATTTCTTTTTCAATTGGATTGATATTAGTTTCAACTGCAGCTATTATTTTATTTTCATAATCAGTCTGTTTCATAATATAAGAGACTGAGTCTTTAATATCTGCTTCTAATTCAGTATAATCTATATCAACTCTTTGCTGATCAAAAGCTTGATTAATAGCTTGTTTTGTTTCTTCAGATACATTTTCATCCTCGTCGAGAACAGACATAACATAAGAGTTTAAAGCATCAGCTTGTTGAATGTCATCTATCATTGTTTTAATAGAACCTGTGATGTCCTTAGCTACTATTTGAGGTAATTGATCAACTTCAGCAATAACTTTTTGAGAGATAACATGAGAAATATCGTTAATATTACTAATTCCAAAATCAGCTAATTCATTTTCAATATCTGTTTGAACATCACTAATTTTTTGGTCTATAGCACCAAATGCAATTTCTGTTGTAGCATTTAATTGGTTGCCAATTTCTTTTGACATTTCTTCAGGAAGCTTTTCATTTAATTGATTTAATCCATCTTTAACTTGATTCGTACCATCAATTAAATCTGGTACTTTGTTTTGCATTTCATTTAAACCAGCATCAGCTTCTGAAATTCCATTAGCTAATTGATTACTACCTTCTTGTAAATCTTTAGAAGCATCGAATAATTTATTACTATTATCATATAATTCATAAATACCCGCGGCTAATGTGTCAGCTCCATCCGCAAGATCACCTGACCCATTATAGGCTTGGTCCACACCATCATGAAACTCTACTGTTTTACCAGAAAAAGTAATCAGATTATCCTCTAAGGTTTCAGAGCCATCTTTTAAATCATGAGCCCCATCATTTAATTCATTTGTAGCATCACTAGCATCATTTAAACCTTCAGCAACTTCCTCAATTTTATCAAAGATAGCCTCAGCGTAGGTTTCAGTGATTTTTTCTTCTAAGGCTTGTTCTATATTAAGTAGAGCGGTATCACCAATTTGTGAAGCTAAAAAGTTAGAACCCTCATTTGGTTTATAGATCAAATTAAGCTGTTGAGGTGTATCATCCATAACTGTTGCTGCATTTTTAGAGAAATCTTCAGGGATTTCAATTAAAAGATAATAATCTTCATCTTGTAATCCTTGATAACCAACGGTTTTATCAACAAAATGAAAATTAAAGTCTGGCTCATCTTTTAAATTATCCACAAACTCGTTACCTAGATTGAGTTCTTCCCCTTCAAATTCATAAGCTTTATCTTCATTGACTATGGCAACAGGTAAATCTTCTAACTGGTCATAGGGGTCCCAAAATGCCCATAAAAACATCCCAGCATATAGCATCGGAACAAAAATAATTGCTATGATAGCAATTATTAATTGTTTGTCAGCTAAGACACTAAAATTCTCCTTAGTAAAAAAATTTTTCATTATTTTATACTCCTTCTAGTTAACAAAATTAAATCATTTATAAAGCTAATCCGTTAATAATGTATAGTTCAAATAAATCAGAAATATCTTCTTTAGTTAATGGATCGCGTTCTTTTTCCCAATCAACAATTAAAGCGATGTATAATTTAAGTAAAATAAATGCAGTGATCTCAGAATCGCATGGTTTAATTTCATTTTTATCAATCGCTTTTTCAATTTTCTCTTTGATAAAAGTTAAAATTGCCGACTCAAGCTTTTTCATGCCATTTTGAACAATAGGTGTTCCGAAATTTTTATCTTCTTCGAAAAGCTTGAGTGTTAATTGATGTTCTAAGCGAAATTCTAACATTTTATATAGAGCATCATGTAAATTATCTTTAAAAGGTTTTTCAGATGAAATTGCTTCAAGTGCTTTATTTTCCATATCAGAAATTAAAGTCATAATAATATCATCGAATAATTCTTCTTTATTTTTAAAAAAAGTATAAATTGTACCTTTTCCAACATTAGCCATTTTAGCGACTTGATTCATAGTAGTAGCTTTATAACCAAAAGAAGAAAATGATTTTGTAGCAGCTTTAATAATTTCTTGTTTACGATTAATAGACATATTATACCTCCGAAAATGACCAAATGAATAAAATGGTCAGTTAGACTAATAAATAATTTAACATAGGTGAAAAAAGAAAGCAATCTATTTTTATGATAACTTTCAAATTAATTAAAAAAGATTGCTTAAAGTTATATGTAAACGCTATAATAAATAAAAGAAAGATAATAGGAGTGAATGGAATTGCCGATAAATATTCCCCATGGATTGCCAGCAGTAGAAAAGCTAAAAGAAGAAAAAATCTTTACAATGGATGAAGCAAGAGCTAAAACACAAGATATCCGACCATTAAACATTGTTATTTTAAATTTAATGCCTGAAAAAGAAAAAACAGAATTACAACTTCTTCGATTGTTAGGGAACTCTCCATTACAAGTAAATGTTACATTTATGAATACCGCAACACATAAATCTAAAAATGTTAGTTCGTCACATTTAAATACGTTTTACTCGACATTTGATGAAATAAAACATCGTCGTTTTGATGGCATGATAGTTACTGGTGCACCGATTGAGCATTTGGAATTCGAAGATGTTAATTATTGGGATGAACTAGTCAAAGTGATGGAGTGGTCTAAAGAGTCAGTCACCTCAGTATTTAATATATGTTGGGGAGCACAAGCAGCACTTTATTATCATTATGGTATTAATAAATATGAATTACCGAAAAAGTGTTCTGGAATATATGAACATACAGTAAGGGATCACAAAGTTGAACTTGTTAGAGGGTTTAATGAATTATATTTAGCCCCACATTCAAGATATACTGAAGTAAGAAGAGAAGATATTGAAAAAAATGATGAGTTAGTAATTCTCTCAGAATCAGAAGATGCTGGCGTGTTTCTTGTAATGTCAAAAGATGGCAAGCAAATCATGGTAACAGGCCATTTAGAGTATGATGCAATGACTCTTGCTGAGGAATATGAACGAGACTTAGCTAAAGGAATAGACATAGATATGCCAGAAAATTATTTCCCGGGTAATAATCCAGCAAATCGGCCACTTAATAATTGGCGCTCCCATACACATTTATTATTTTCAAATTGGTTGAATTATTATGTCTACCAAGCTACACCTTATCAGTGGGAATAAACAAAAAAGCGTTCTACTATGTTTAGTAGAACGCTTTTTATTTTGTAATCACTAAAATAAATTTAATATTTCATTACCTAAAAAAGTTGTTAAAAAACCACTTAAAAATACACCTATGCTTAGAGAAATTAAAATAAGTATGGGGCGTAATCTAAGTGCAACACCAACTGCAACGCCGACATAAACACCAATAAAAGGAACTAAAAAAATCAAACTGTATAATCCAAACTTTCCATATTTTATGCTAATTGAATCAGCTTTTTTTAAATGATGATTTAACCATTGCCATTTGTTAATCAAAGTGTCAAATGCGGTAATTAAAAAAGGTGCCAAGGCAATATTACTTATACTTGCTATTAGAGCTCCTGAAATAGGATGAAACCCAAAGGGGATTGATGCGGCAGCACCAAAAACCACTTCGAATAAGATACTGGGAATGATAACAGAGGTAATGGCTTGGATACTATGGGTTGTTAAGCCGATTAAATAAGCTAATATAATAAGTGATAATCCAAATAATAAACTTATAGTTATTTTAAATTGTAAATACTTATTTAATTTGGGCTTTTCAGACATAACCTTTCCACCTACTTAATTTATAGTGACTTGTCCATCAGGATTTACTTTAATAATACGATTATCAGTTAAAAAAATAGTTAAAGGTGAAATAATAGCTGGTTCATTAGCGAACTCCCATTTTATACTTTCAGGTGTGAGAACGATAAAAGAATCATCGCGCCCTAAGTAATTTACATTATCTTCATCGATTTTAGAGTTAAAATACAGTGGAATACCAGCATCTTGAAGCTCTTCACCAACTTCAATGAGAGATGTTGTTACTATACTTATTTCACTTAAATTGTAAAATGCTTCTAATGTAAACGTGCCAAGGAAGTCACGTGATCTCCTCCCAATAAACTCAATCAAATTACCCGAAGGATCTTTTATATAAAAAGAATCTGCATTAAATTGAACGTGGTAAATTTCATCTAGCCCTTCGTTTATTTCTAAAGGATAGTTATTACTTATCCAGTTTTTAATAATCGTAAATTGATTGCCAGGAATGTTGATTGCAAAATGATAATTTGCTTTTTCTTTTTGTTCAATAAAAGTAATAACTGATTTCCCTATTTGAACGCTAAATTGAGTTTCTGTCATTTCATTTATTGGAAAGTTAAGGACATTCATATAAAAACGTTTAAGTTGTTTGATTTCATTTGTGTAAAGGATTACTTTTTTTAACAAGTCAATCACCTCTTATTTAAATTATAACATTAAAAATCGGGATAATGATTAATAGAATTATTTATTTATAAAAAAGACTTCAACATTATAATGCTGAAGTCTTTTATTCAAGTTGATTATTATTTTTAGCAATAAAGCCGATAAACACAGCGATTGAAATCATGAGAATTGCACTAACGAGAAATGGTAGACCAAGGTTTTCTGCAACCCATCCAGAAATTGTTGAACCTGCAACAACGCCTAATGAAAAGAAGGCATAAAATATACCATAAGCTTTTCCACGATCAACATCAGCTGACGCATCAGCTACAATTTTGTTCATAGAAGGGAAAATAAGTGCAAAACCTAATCCATAAATAATCATTGCAAGAAAACTTAAAGGTAGAGTGATTATAAAACTTAAAGAAATTAAAGAAATACCAATTAATAATAGTCCCGATAGAACTAACTTAATATCGTCTACTTGATCAAAAATCCTATTCATAGGTGTTAAAAAGACGAGCAATGCAACGATACCAAAAGTACTAAGTAACATACCTGTTGTTTCAGTTGTTCTACCCATAAGTTCAACATTAATAGGCAGGGCAAAGGCTAGAGTTCCGTTGCTAATCATTAAAGCAAAAGCTGCAAGTGATGCTTGAATTAATAATGGATGTTTCAGTAAAGGTAAAAAATCATTAAAATTAAATTTGCCACGTTCTGTCGTAACATATGATTCTTTAATAAATATTGTAATAAGTAAAGCAGTGATTAAAAACAAAACTGCGACTAAAATAAAAACATTAGTTATTGAAGATCTTGCTGCCATTGCACCACCAATCGCTGGACCAGCAATTGCGGCGATTCCTATTCCTGCTCCAGTGTATGCCATCGTTTTACCACGAGATTCAATTTTAGAGTTATCGCCAACATAAGCAAAAGCTGCAGGAATTAAAACACCACCAGCTAATCCATGAAAGAATCGAGCGATAAATAATTGCCAACCTGTTTGAGCTAGAGGATAAAGAAATAATATCCCACTTACTAAAAGCATACCTGTTAATAACATCTTTTTACGACCAAATTTGTCAATCCAATGGCCACCTAAAATATTACCAATCATATTCGTTAATGAATAAACGGCAACAATAGCACCCGTTAACGCATAAGAAGCACCTAACTCTTGTGAGTAAGGTGTAATAATAGGTAATTGGATAAAAGTATCTAGAAATGCCACAACAATGACAAGATAAAGCATCCGAGTCATGAAAATCCCTTCTTTCTCTAAAATCTATTATACATAAAAAATTTCAAGGTGCCTAATGGAATGTCACATAAGTCACGAGAAGTAGTGATAATTAAGTGAACAAATTAAAAGTAAAATTATCTGAATTATATAATTCTTGCAACAATTTACAAATATAGTATAATAAATGAATCTATAACCGGAGATTCGGTTGATTTATAAGGGGGATTATTAAATGAGAAAATGGTTACAATTATTTGTCATTACTATAATAAGTATTCTTGTATTAGGAGCGTGTAGTGATGATACAAGTGGTAACGATGACACAGAAGAAACAGCTAAAGATGGAAGTGAATCATATGTAATAGGTGTAACTCAACTTTTAGAGCACCCTTCATTAGATAATGCCTATAAAGGTTTTCAAGATGCAATTGAAGAAGCAGGTCTTGATGTAGAATATGATTACCAAAATGCTCAAAATGATCAAAATAACGTAAAGTCGATAGCAGATAACTTTGTAGCAGATGATGTTGATTTGATTTTTGCAAACTCTACGCCAAGTGCTTTAGGTGCATTAAATGCTACAAGTGATATTCCGATTCTATTTACATCAGTTACAGATGCAGTAGATGCTGGTCTTGTATCATCACTGGAAGGTCATGATAGTAATATATCAGGTGTACTTGATTTGCATCCTGATGCGATTACTAAGACTGTAGAATTTATTGATAATTATTTTGAAGATGCAAAAGTAGGACTAATCTATAATGCTGGTGAAGCTAACTCAGTTACACAAATTAAAGCGGTTGAAGAAGCAATGGAAGGAACTAGTCTAACTTCTTCAGAACGAACAGTTGCAAACTCATCAGAAGTTCAACAAGCTGCATCAACATTAGCAGGAGATGTTGATGTTATGTATATAGTTACAGATAATACAGTTGTATCAGCTCTTGATAGCGTTGTTGAAGTTGCGAACTCACAAGGCATTCCGCTTATTGTAGGTGAACCTGATTCTCTACAAAAAGGTGGTTTTGCAACATATGGTATTGATTATTATACAATTGGAAAACGTACTGGTGAGATGGCAGTTGAAGTATTAACAGGTGAAACAGAAATTGAAAAGCTTGATGTAGAATATCCACCTGAAATACAATTATTTATTAATAAAGAAGCAGCTGAAGCTCAAAATGTTCAATGGAATAAAGCTTGGGATGATGAAGCTGAATTTGTTGAAGCAGAATAAGGTTTATTTGAAGCTCAAACTTTCTAAATAGGAGAATATTTAGTAAACTATTAAGGAGGCAGATGATTTCTGCTTCCTTATTTACATTTAAAAATGACATTTTAAAATAGACAATAATTTGAAATAGAGAAGCAAAACAAGGAGGACATTATGTTTTTATCATTATTTGGAGCTGTTGAATCAGGTGTTATTTATGCAATTATGGCATTGGGTGTGTACTTATCTTTTAGAATTTTAGATTTTCCTGACTTAACAGTTGATGGGAGTTTTGTAACAGGAGCTGCCGTTGCTACCATCTCAATTATCAATGGTGTGCCGCCTGTCCTCGCAACGATTATTGGCGCACTAGCAGGATTTATAGCAGGATGTATTACGGGGATCTTACATACTAAAGGAAAAATTAATCCATTACTATCAGGTATTCTCATGATGATTGCTTTATATTCAATTAATTTACGTATTATGGGCAGACCACAATTATCTTTATTAAATGAAACAACAATTAAAGATCAGCTAACAAATTTATGGGAGTTAACAGGAATTGATCCATTAATCAATGGTCTATTAAGTTCAATAGGGGTGGAGCGTTTTCCTAATACTTGGGCACTAGTTATTATTATGTTAATTGTGACACTTGTGATTAAATTTATGGTTGATTATTATTTAAAAACAGAAATAGGTCTTGCATTAAGAGCGACAGGAAATAACCAAAAAATGATTCGCAGCTTTTCTGCTAATACAGATATATTAATTATTATGGGAATTGGTTTATCTAATGGTTTGGTTGCTTTATCGGGTGCTTTACTCGCTCAACATGGTGGATTTGCTGATGTGGGTATGGGAATTGGAATGATCATCATTGGTTTAGCTTCTGTAATTATTGGAGAAGCGCTCTTTGGTGTTAAAACGATTGCTCGAGCGACACTGGCAGTTATTGGTGGAGCAATTGTTTATCGTATTGTTGTAACCCTCGCATTAAGATTTGAATTTTTAGATACAGGCGATATGAAATTAATTACAGCTTTACTCGTTATTGTAGCTCTTATTACGCCTAAAATAATGCAAAACCATCGTGAAAAGAAACGTAGAAAAGAAAAACGAGCATTACTTGAAAGTGAGGGTGCTTAAATGTTGAATTTAAAACATATTTCAATGACATTTAACGAAGGCACTTTAGATGAAAAACGTGCATTAAAATCAATTAATTTGAATTTAAAACAAGGTGAGTTTGTAACAGTTATTGGAGGAAATGGTGCAGGTAAATCAACTTTAATGAATGTTATATCTGGAACATTAATGGCTGATGTAGGAGATATTATTATTAATCAAAAACCTGTGCATCAATTACCAGAGTTTAAACGTTCACGTTATATTGGACGTGTTTTCCAAGATCCAATGGCAGGAACTGCACCTGAGATGACAATTGAAGAGAATTTAGCTATAGCATATTCACGTAATAAAAAACGTTCATTACGGCTTGGAGTTACTAAAAATCGTCGAGAAATATTTAAAACATATTTAAAAACACTAAATCTAGGTTTAGAAAATCGATTGAATGCAAAAGTAGGTTTATTATCAGGTGGAGAAAGACAAGCTTTATCATTACTAATGGCTACTTTTACAGAGCCAGATATTTTATTACTTGATGAGCATACAGCAGCGCTTGATCCAGCACGAGCAGAATTGATTACAGAACTTACAACAGATATTGTTAAGCGTTTTGGTTTAACAACATTAATGGTAACTCACAATATGCAGCAGGCAGTTGATATGGGAGACCGATTAATTATGATGGATGCAGGAGAAATTATCTTAGATGTTTCTGGTGAAGAAAAGTCAAAGTTAACAATTGAACAATTACTTAAAGAATTTCAAAGAATTCGAGGCGAACAGCTTGTAACAGATCAAACTGTGCTAGGATAAAACAAAAAAGGTTCTGAAGAGAGTGTGATATGAACACTTCTATTCAGAACCTTTTTTTATTTAACGATTAATCCTTGATCATCTAAGGATATGGAATTAATTTCAAAATTAGGAAATGCATGTTTACTTTCTTGAATAATTTTTTGAGAAGTCCCCTTAGGCACAAAAGAAATCATAGTCGGACCTGCTCCACTAATTATTGTACCGAAAGCACCCAAGCGTTTAACGATTGTTTGTAACTTTTTATAATGAGGAATTAATTGTGCACGGTATGGTTGATGAAATAAATCTGCTTCCATCATTTTCCCAGCAAGCTCATAATCTTCAGTTAACAGAGCGCTCAGCATGACATTACCTATAGCACTTGCTCTTGTCGCTTCATCTAACGAAAAGCTTTTTGGAAGGACTTTTCGTGCATGGTCAGTCTTCACCTCAAAGTCAGGAATATAAATAATTGCTTCAGTTTTAAAAGAAGGGAGCTTTTTATAAAACACCTCATCATTAATAACAGTTGAAACAATAAATCCACCTAATAAACACGGTGCTACATTATCAGGATGTCCTTCAAATTCAACAGCATAAGCTAGTTTTTCATCTACCGTTAGATTTAACTCAGCTAGTTGATTAGCTAATTCTATTCCAGCAACGATGGCTGAAGCGCTACTACCTAATCCACGAGCAAGCGGTATATCACTTTTCATAGTCACATGTGCTGGTGGTAGAGTTACTTTTTTATCTTGGGAAACTTTATAAGCAATTTTATAAATATAATGATTCTTATAATGTAAGACATCTGGGATTAATTTTGTTTCATGAACAAATTCCCATTGTTTACTTTTAGTGACCTCAAGTGTTAAATATCTGCCAATGGCAATCCCAGCAGAATCAAAGCCAGGACCGACATTAGCAGAGCTAGCAGGAACTTTTATTTCAAACATGTTTACTGTTCAACCATGCTTTTAATGTAATTAGTCACTGCAGTTTCATCATTAGGTAGTGATGTCACTTCTACATCAATTTGATCAACAGCTGTTTGTGGGTCTTTGAGGCCATTCCCCGTTAAAACAGCAACAACTTTGCTACCTTTTGGAATTGTACCAGCTTTAACTTGTTGAAACACACCAGCAATTGATGCACATGAACCAGGTTCAGCGAAAACGCCTTCCTTAGCAGGTAATGTTTTAAATGCACGTGTTATTTCATCATCTGTAACAAATTCAATCATACCTTTAGATTCATCGCGCGCATTAGTCGCTAGTTTCCAACTAGCTGGATTACCAATTCGAATGGCAGTAGCAATTGTTTCGGGTTCAGTGATAACTTCATCTTTTGTAATTGCAGCAGAACCTTCGGCTTCAAAACCATAGATTTTCGGTAAATTAGTTTGTTTCATGTCATGATATTCTTTAAAACCCTTCCAGTAAGCACTGATATTACCAGCATTACCAACAGGTATGGCTAAAATATCAGGAGCGACTCCGCCTAGTTGATCAATAATTTCAAAAGCAGCTGTTTTTTGTCCTTCTAAACGATGAGGATTTGTAGAGTTAACTAATGTCACTGGATAGTTTTCACTTATTTTTTGTACCATTTTAAGTGCATCATCAAAATTACCGTCTATTTCAACAATTTCTGCACCGTACATAATTGCTTGAGCAAGCTTCCCTAAAGCAACTTTACCTTTAGGTATAACAACAATAGCTTTCATGCCTGCTTTTGCAGCATAAGCAGCAGCGGCAGCAGACGTATTACCAGTAGATGCACAAATAACAGATTTACTTCCTGCTTCTTTGGCTTTAGCAACAGCCATAACCATCCCACGGTCTTTAAAAGAACCAGTAGGATTTGCTCCTTCTACCTTGCCATATAGTTCAATACCTAATTCTTGTGATAAATGTTCAAAGTAAATTAATGGTGTATTACCTTCATGCAAAGTTAATTGTGGTGTATCGTCATTTATAGGTAAAAATTCAGAATAGCCTTTTATAAGTCCTTGCCAATTCATTTTATGCGCCTCCTTCGACACGGAAATAACTTTTCACAGCTTTTACTACATTTAATTCATCTAAAAGTTTTAGTGCATCAGTAAAGTTTTGAAGTGATGTTAGATGAGTCACAACAACAACTTCTGCTAGATCACTATTTTCTTTTGGAGTTTGTAAAATACGTTCGAAACTGATGTCTTTTTGATTAAACAATTCTGAAATTGAAGCAAATGCACCAATTTCATCTTTAACGTGTAAACGAAGATAGAATTGACTTATTTTATTTTCAGGTGGTGTGAGTTCTTTTTTGAAACTAGGTTTAATTAATTGTTTACCATTTACACCTAATAACATGTTTTTAATAGCTACAACAACATCTGACATAATTGCAGTTGCAGTTGGTAGTCCTCCAGCACCCGCACCATAAAACATTGTTTCGCCTACAGCTTCAGCGTTGACATAAACCGCATTATATTCATTTTTTACAGAAGAAAGAGGATGCGTATTAGGTAAGAACGTAGGTTGAACGCTCACTTCAACTTGATTATCATGACGATTTGCAAAGCCAATTAATTTCATAGTTAAATCAAGTTTTTTTCCATAATCTAAATCAACAATTGATAAGTCTGAGATTCCTTTTACATCTACATCATCTAATTCAACGTTTGTTAAGAATGAAAGACGCGCTAAGATTACCATTTTACGAGCTGCGTCTAATCCTTCAACATCAGCTGTAGGATTAGCTTCTGCAAAGCCTAACCTTTGTGCATCAGCAAGGGCATCTTCATAGCTTTGTCCGTCTTCATCCATTTTTGTAAGGATATAATTAGTTGTCCCATTGACGATTCCCATAACTTGTTCAATACGGTCAGAAACAAGCCCATCTGAAAGGCTACGTAAAAGTGGAATTCCACCACCAACACTTGCTTCATAGAATAGGTCACACCCATTTTCTTGAGCAACTTTTTCAAGTTCCGGCCCATGTAGTGCAATTAAATCTTTGTTAGCAGTGACGATATGTTTTTTTGCTGCAAAAGCTTTCAACATGAGTTCACGTGTTTCATCAATTCCCCCCATAACCTCAACAATGACATCTATATCATCATTATTAATCACATCATCGGGGTTTGTTGTTAGTGCCTCTTCATCAATTTCAATTTCTCTTGATTTTTCAATATCTCGCACTAAGACTTTAGCGACTTTTATTGAATGGCCAAGTTGATGTTGTAGTTCTTTTTGATGATCATTAATAATTTGGATTACACCTGACCCTACAACACCTAAACCTAATAATCCAATAGATATTTCTTTTTCCAATTCGTCACCTCATTTATATACTATGTAACTTAAAGCTAAAATGCTAATCTACTTATCAGTATAGCACTTCTTATGTTGATTTTGAAAAATAAACTCATAAAATCGAGCTTATTTACTAAAAAGTCTAAAAATTGTAACTATTTAAGATGTCAAAAAGAAGATTTTTAAATTTAGTTTTATCTTCATCTGTTAAAGCTTTTGGTCCTTTCGTTTTATGGCCAGCTTTTCTAGCCATTTGGCCAGCATGTCTCATCGTTAATAATCTGTCGATATTATTTGTCGTATATTCAAATCCTTTGTGGTGTAACACTCTGCAACCTTTACCCATACAAAGAGCGGCTAAACCATAATCTTGAGTAATGACAATGTCATTGGGTGAGGTTAGTTGCATGATTTTCATATCTGCCATCTCAGCACCTTTATCAACATAAATTGTTTTGACAAAATCAGGTAGTTTTTCGTGTGAAAAATGTGAAAAACTTTTAACCATAATGACTTGTTTATCGTATTGCTCTGCAAGAGTAATTACTTCATCTTGTACAGGGCAGGCATCAGCATCTATAAAAATTTTCATAATCATCAAGCCCCCTATACTACAATTTTACGGTAAATACTTACGATAATAAACTATAATGAATAAGATGGTGATTAATTTGTATAAAAAGGACTTATTTTAAGAAAAAAAGTAAATAATTTGTTATACTTATAATGACCTTATAAGGAGGTAAACTAAGTTGACTCAGAAAAGATTAGAAAAAGAAGCAATGAAAGTTTTAAAAGAGACTAGTCGTACGTTTTATATTCCGATAACCTTGTTAAAGCGTGAATTAAAATTAACTGTAGGTTCGGCTTATTTATGTATGCGTGCGATAGATGAAATTGAAGATCACGAAGAAATGGCTCCTGAAATTAAAGCAGATTTACTTCGTCAAACACGTGATTTATTAATGAGTGAAAATACATTTGACAAACAAGCATATGAAACGATGGTTCAACCTTATGAAGATGATTTACCAGAAGTAACGTTACGTTTAGGTGATTGGTTAGAAGTTTGCCCAGAGGGTATTAAGCGTAGTGTTAGAAATTATACAGCTGAAATGGCAGGTGGAATGGCTGATTGGGTTGAAAAAGACTGGGAGATACATACTAAAGAAGATTTAGACGATTATACGTATTATGTAGCAGGACTTGTAGGTGTCATGCTTTCTGATATTTGGAAATGGTATGATAATACAGAAACTGATTATGACTTAGCTATTGGTTTTGGACGAGGTTTACAAGCTGTAAATATTTTAAGAAATCAACATGAAGACTATGCTGAGCGCGGTGTCAGATTTATACCAGATGATTGGACAAGAGAAGATGTATTTGCTTATGCTGATGAAAACTTAGCCAAAGCTGATGCTTATTTAGAAGATATTGAAACAAGAAATATCCGTTTATTCTGTAAAATTCCGCTTGGCCTTGCAAAGAGTACCTTAAAAACTATGCTTAAAGGGCATGAAAAAATGACTAGAACAGAAGTCGAAACATTAGTAGAAAAAATTAAAGAAGAAGAATAATTTAAAAAGTCAGTAAGAGGAGATAGACATATGTCAAAAATACAAGAATTACTTGAAATAAATGAATTAGAAAAAGTGTGGGAAAAATCAACAGAAAAACCAGTTATAGTTTTTAAGCAAAGTACAACGTGCCCAATAAGTGCTTCAGCTTTTGGAGAGTTTCAAAGATTTATGGAAAATACAGAAACAGATTTAGCAGCATATTATGTAAAAGTGCGTGAAACACGTGATGTATCCAATCAAATTGCAGAAGAATTAGAAATTCAACACCAATCACCACAAATATTATTAGTTAAAGATAACAAAGCAGTTTGGCACGCATCACATAATAAAATTACAGTAGATTCAATTACTGATGCATTAGAAAATAATTAAATAAAAAAACTTTCTCAATAATTGAGAAAGGTTTTTTTATGGTTATTTACTTTCAGTAGGTTTTATTTTAAAAGTAATCACGGCAAATAAAACAAAACTTACTAAAAGAATTGTCCCACCACCAATGTATAGTGGTAGAGATAATAATTTATTTTCACCAAATGGTTCTATAAAATCTAACCACATTCCAGCAGTTAAACCAATTGCCCCAATAATTCCTGTCCAACCTTGAGCAGAGATTAATTTCTGAGCATTAATTTGATAATTTTTATAAAATATACCCCAAGCAAACATAGATAACCAACCAACTAAGAGAATATGAGCGTGGATAGGTCTAAAAGCATAAGAACCAGCACCAGCCATGTGAGATCCGAGGACTGTTCCAATTACTCCAAAAATTGCTGAGATACGAATTAAGCGTATTGCCCATTTTTTTTCTAACATCTAAATCAAACTCCTTTTAATATCAATCTAATTTCACTATAACCTACTACTGTGAACTAAAGATGAACAGTGATTTACAAGAGCGGTAATTCCACCGTAATTGTTGTTCCAATTTTAGGTGTACTGTCTATCATAAGCTTCCCGCCATGTAACTCAGTAATTTGTTTAGCGATAGATAAACCAAGCCCAGTACCTTCTATTCCTCTATGACGTGCTGCATCCGCACGGTAAAAACGTTCAAAAATATGTGGGATATGCTCTTTAGCAATTCCAATCCCATTATCTTCAAAAGTAATTTTAACATGATCTTTTTTTGAAGACATTAAAATCTTAATTTCACCTTGTTTAGGTGTATATTTAATAGCATTACTTAATAAGTTTTCCCAAATATTTTCTAGAAAAGAAGGATCTGCCTTAATTGTTAATGGCTCAAGTTCTAGTGTTAATGATAATTCTTGATCTTCTAAACCCCATCGATTTCGTTGAACAACTTGTCGAAGCTGTTCATCTAAGGAAACCGAACTAATTTGTAAAGGTGCTGATAACTGATCAAGTGAAGTTAATAAAAGCAATTGCTTTGTTAGAGACGAAAGACGTTCAGTTTCATCTCTAATAACATTAGAATATTGAATGCGTTTATCATCCGATAAAGTTGTATCTGAAAGTAACTCTGAATAACCTTGTATGTTTTGTAAAGGGGTTTGAAAATCGTGTGAAACATCACTAATAAATTCTTTACGTAATTGATCATGTTCTTCTAATTTTCGAACCATTGATTGAAAACTTGTCGCAAGCTGACCTATTTCATCTTTTTGATTAATATTTAAATGATAGACAAATTTTTCTTCACCAACTTTTTTTGTCGCTTCTGTTAGTTCTGTAATCGGTTTAATTAACTTTTTTGCAACAATTAACATGGCAAGCAAGCTAAGAACAGCCATCCCAATAAACATACCACCTAATAAATATTGAATTTCACTAAATAGTAATTTAATATCAGGCCTTAAAAATAAAGCGTACTGTTTATCATTAAACTTAAAAGGAACACCAACAGTATTTGCCAACTCATCTGAAAAAATACCGGTTACAAATGTTTCTTTCGGTAATTCACGCATACCATGATATTCTTGACCAGCTAAGACCGAGTTAATCGCTTTATGGGATAAATTATTAGTTCGAAACTCATTTCCATATAAAGTTTTTTCCTGTGTCTCATCAACGACATAAATTTTATAACCGGCATTTGCTTGCGTGTTTAAATAGTTATCTAATTCAATCGTTTCGTTATTTTCTATAAAATCGGCAATATTTAAAGCGATATTCATGTTTTTATCATCATTACTTACTTTTAAAGTTTGATGATAAAGAGTATTTATAATAAAGAAAGTAATAAAAAAACTACTTAGCATGATAAAAATGGTAAATAAAACGAATTTTCCATAAAGTGATTTCATGATTTAACCTCTAATTTATAGCCTACACCTCTAACGGTGGTAATAAATATTTCATTAGTTAATGGTTTTATTTTTTCTCGTAAACGCTTTATATGCACATTAAGCGTTTGATCATCTCCATCGTAATCAAAACCCCAGACTCGTTCAATTAAAAATTCGCGTGTGAAGACTTGACCAACTCTTGAGGCAAGTAAACTTAATAATTCAAATTCTTTAAGTGGTAAAAATAATACCTTTTTTCCAATCGTTACTTCGTAATTTTGACGGTTTATTAACATCGGTCCTGTCTGAATAAATGTATCAACAGCTTTGTCATATCTTCTCAGTACTGCTTGAATTCTAAATAATAATTCTTTAGGCTCAAATGGTTTTACAATGTAATCATCTGATCCGGCTAAAAAGCCAGTTTCTTTATCTTCTAATTCACCTTTAGCAGTTAATAGAATGACAGGAATGTCATATAATTTACGTAATTCTTTAGTTAAAGCAAAGCCATCCATTTCAGGCATCATAACATCGACTATAGCAATATCAGGAATAGTCTTTCTTGCTGAATTTAAAGCTTCAAGACCATTGCGTGTTTTAGTTACTTTATAACCTGCCCGTTTTAAGTGAATATTCACAAGGTCTAAAATATTTTTATCATCATCAACTATAAGAATGTGTGTCATTTTTATCACTTCCTTGTTATTTTATACATGTCTAATTATACTATACTAAACATTTATAAACTTAAAATGAATTTAAATGAAATATAAAATTAAATAAGTAAATAATAAGAAAGGAAGTTAGTATGCCAGAAATTGTTAAGTTATCTCAAAAAGATTATCCGGAGATATTTAAGCTATCACAATATGCTTTTCAATATCATTTAAGTAAAGAGGCTTATGATAAAAAATGTGCAGAGGCAATGCGTCATGATATTTATGGTTATAAAATCAATCACCAGTTGGCTGGAAAATTACATATTATACCTTTAAAAGTGTTAATTGAAAATAAAATATTTACAATGAGTGGTATTAGCTCCGTTGCAACTTGGCCAGAACATAGTGGCCAGAAAATAGCTGAAAAGTTAATTAAAAAAAGTTTAGCTGAATACAAAGAAAAACAAACAATGCTAGCTTATTTACATCCTTTTAATGCTGGGTTTTATCGTAGGTATGGTTTTGAATTTATTACAGATAAAATAGATTATATTATTCCAGTTGAAAAATTAAAGTATCCATGGAAAAAGACAGGAACTGTTCAGCGCGATGGCATACAAATAGAAGATTTAAATCGAGTGTATGAAATGTTTATCAGTAATTTCAATGGAGGTCTTAAACGCGATGAAAAATGGTGGGAACAAAGAGTTTTAACTGATAATCAAGTAGAGAAAATTATTATTAAAGATGAAGCAAATACTCCGCAAGCTTATATGATTTATAAAGTTAAAAATAACCGGTTTGAAATCACCGAAATGGCATATACAAATCAAACCTACCTGGAATCTATTTATCATTTTATATTGAAACATTATTCAACAATTAATGAGGTTAGAATGTCTACACATGAAGATAATACACTAAGTTATATCCTAGATGATCCAATGTTTACTCAAGAAAAACAGCCTTACTTTATGGCAAGAATTGTTGATTTGCAAGCTTTTTTTAATAATTATCCATTTCATATAAAAAATGACACATTTATAAATGTGCGAATAAACGATGAGTTGCTCATTGAAAATACTGCATTTTACAAAATTACAGCTACAAAAATAATCAAAAGTAAAAAATCACACTCTAAAAATCATATTGAAATAAATATAGGTGATTTAACTGCACTCTTAATGGGATATAAAACAATTAAAGAATTAAAATTTTTTAATAGAATTCAGGGAGATGATATTGAGTTATCTAAATTGAATACGATCATCAATCCGCAAACGCCTTATTTACTAGATTACTTTTAAAGATAAAAGAGAGGTTTTTTATCTCTCTTTTATCTTTTATTCAATAATCTGAATTAAAGGTTATTAACAGTATTTTTAATATTATCGGACTGTGTAATAGCAGATATCACAGAAACACCATCAGCGCCTGCATCAATAACTTTTTGTGCGTTATCTTCTGTAATACCCCCAATACCAACTATTGGTAAATCAGGATAGTCATTTTTAAGTTTTGTAAGCCATTCTGTACCAATTGCTTTTTTAGCATCAACTTTTGATCTTGTTGGATAAATAGGCCCAACGCCAATATAGTCTACAACGTCCAAGTTGCTTTGTTTTAGTTCAGTTTCTGTAGAAATAGATAAACCGATGAGTAAATCAGGATGTTTTTTTCGTAATAATTCAACCGATTGATCGCTTTGTCCAACATGAATACCATCTACTTCAAGTACATCAACTAAATCACTATCGTCATTAATGATAAAAGGAATATTGTTAGTGGCACATATTTGACGTAGTTTTTTGCCTAAGTTTAGTTTAGCTTCATCCTTCAAAGAACCAGGTCCTTTTTCACGAAATTGAAAAATAGTTATACCAGCTTCAATGGCTTCTACTAAAATATCTTCAGGTTTTCTTTGACAGTTTTGACTCCCCATAATAAAGTACTTTCTTAATAAATCTGGATTCATGATCAATTCTCCTCATGTAAATTTAATGATAAAGTATCAATGAAGTGTGGTATAAAAGTGCCAGATCCATTAACAGTATGTTGACTCATTGTACGTTCGGCTGCCAATCCATAGAAATGAACCGTATCACTAATGGCTTGAAGATAATCGTTGGATACAACAAGACTTGCTGTAATTAGAGAACCAAGTAAACACCCTGCTCCGGTAATTTTAGTTAAATAATGATGACCTGAATTATTTTCTAAAAAGTGGTCGCCATTAGAAATAATGTCTGTTTTACCTGTAACGACTGCAATAGTATTAAATTTATTTGCAACGTTTTTTGCAATAGTTACTAGTTTAGAGGCATCTTCATCAATTGATTCAACACCTTTAGTTTGCCATGGTATATCAACTAAAAAAGCCATTTCACCAGCATTTCCTTTTATAGCCGTGAATTTAATTTCAGTTAGTAATTGTTTGGCAGCTTTTTTTCTAAAATCAGTTGCAGCAACACCAACAGGATCAAGCACAACTGGAATATTACGCTGATTAGCTATTTTACCTGCAATTAACATAGCTTGTAAATCATATTGTGTTAGTGTTCCAATATTTATTAGCATGCCATCAACAATATTTGCCATATTCTCCATTTCTAACGGTTCTTTTGCCATGATTGGTGACCCACCAAAAGCGAGTAATCCATTTGCAGTGAAATTCATTACAACCTGATTTGTTAAATGATGAATTAAAGGGTTATGATTTCGAACGAGTGTAATAGTAGATTGCTTCATTTTAGTGGTGCCCCTCTCTAACTGCCCAATGGTTTGTTGGTCCATTTCCTTTACCTAAATCAAAGGAAGCTTTAATAGCTTGAGTGACAAAGTGTTTTGATTTTTCAACAGCATCATGTAATGACACTCCATGACTTAAATGCGCAGTGATTGCTGCGGCATATGTACATCCTGTACCATGAGTGTTATTTGTATCAATTCGTTTTTCTGAAAATGTGTATATATTATCTCCATCATATAAGTAATCAATTGCATCACCCGTTCGATGTCCGCCTTTTACAAGAGCAGCTTTAGCTCCTAACTTATTTACAATATCAATCGCTGCGGCTTTCATATCCTCTGTCGATTTGATTTTTGTATTGAGTAAAAACTCAGCTTCTGGGATATTTGGTGTGATGAGTGAAGAAAGAGGAACTAGATGATTTCTTAAATAGTCTCGAGCTTCTTCGTTAATTAAAGAGTCACCACTTGTTGCTACCATAACTGGATCAAGTACATAAAAAGCATTTAAATCTGTAATCTTTTGTTTAATCACATCCATCATCTCAACATTAGCTAGCATACCTGTTTTAAAAGCATGGACATCTATATCAGATAACACTGAGGTAAGTTGAGCTTCTATAATTGAGATAGGGAGGTGATGGACGTCTTGAACACCAAGTGTGTTTTGCGCTACGACAGATGTAATTACTGACATGCCGTAGCTTTTTAATTCTTGAAAAGTTTTCAAATCAGCTTGAATACCTGCTCCGCCTGTTGGATCAGTGCCTGCTATAGTGAGTGAAGTGGGAATTTTTGACATTTATATACCATCCTTTAAATTATTTTCAATGATTTTGTGATGATTAATTCTTAACACAATAAAGACACCAATGAATGAACCTGCAATACTACTAACTAAAAAAGGAGGTATGAAGAATAATGCTCCAAATGCAGTGCCCATTAAAATTTTAGCAAATGGTACAGCAAATAAGGCACCAATAACACCTGTTCCAATAATTTCTCCAATTGCAGCTGCAAAATGATGACGGAACCTTTTATAAAGAATACCTGCAAGAAAAGCCCCAATCATACCGCCTGGAAATGCTAGTAAGGATCCTAATCCAAGTAAATTTCGTAAGACACCAATGATAAAAGCGATTATCACAGCAGGGCCAGTACCTAACATGACAGCAGCCATTACGTTGATAGCATGTTGAACAGGGTAGGCTTTAGCAACACCAGCTGGAAACCAAATTAATTGAGAACCCAATGTTCCAATTGCGACAAAGACAGCCATAGTAGTAAGTAATTTTGTTTTATTCATTTTTATCCTCCAATAAAATAAAAAAAGTCAGGTTCATTTAATGAACCTGACTTAATTTAAAAGTCGAAAAATAGCCTAGACAATGTCTAACTACTTCCCTCCGCTAGTATAAACTAGATCAGGTTCATAAGAGTTGGAATAACTTCCTCTCAGCCATGATTGGCACCCCTAGTAGTGTCTTTTACATATTAAATCTATCAAACAAAACTAGTCTCGTCAATAAACATTTTTTTATTCGTGTAAACGTCTTTGTGTTTCTTCGAATTCAGCGACTATTTCAGGATTAGGTTTTCCTAATAAACTAATGATAATTGTAGTAATAAGATTAAAGATAAAGCCTGGTAAAATTTCATATAAATCAAAAATTCCTCCAGAAAGGTAATTACCCCAAATAATAACTGTTGCAGCACCGACAATAATACCAATTAAAGCACCGTTTCTAGTAACACCTTTCCAAAATAGTGAAAGAAGAATGATTGGGCCAAATGATGCACCAAATCCTGCCCAAGCATAACTTACAAGTTTTAAGACAGTACTGTCAGGGTTCATTGCGATTAATGCTGCAATTAAAGCAATAGCAATAGTAGCAATACGCCCTGTCCAAACTAATTCTTGATTAGTTGCATTTCTTCTGAAAAAACCTTTATAAAAATCTTCTGCGACAGCAGATGACGAAACAAGTAGTTGTGAATCAATCGTACTCATAATTGCTGAAAGTATTGCTGCTAATAATAATCCAGCAACAATTGGGTTAAAGAGAATTTGTGTAAATGCAATAAATATTTTTTCTGGATCAGCTAACATTTGAACGCCATCTTCTGTAATGATTTCTAAACCTAAAGGAGCAAAGAGGGCAGGGTCAGCTGAACTCACATAGGCTAGACCAGCAAAACCTGTAACAATCGCACCATATAATCCAAGAATCATCCAAGTGGTTCCGACTAGTCTTGCTTTAGGTACATCATTTGGGGATTGTAAGGCCATGAATCGTACAATTATATGTGGTTGGCCAACGTAGCCAAGTCCCCAGGCTAAAGAAGAAATAATTGCCATGATGCCAACGCCTTTAACCATATTTAAATGTTCAGGATTAATATTTCCAACGACTTGAACTGTTTCTGTCCAACCACCTAATTGATTAATAGCGACAAGAGGAACAATTATAAGTGCTAAAAGCATTAAAGTTCCTTGGATAAAGTCAGTCCAAACAACAGCTAAAAAACCCCCTAAAAATGTATAAGAAACAACAACTACAACGCCAATCCAAAGGGCTGTTTGATATGATAATCCAAATGAAGCTTCAAATAATTTTGCGCCAGCAACCATTCCTGATGATGTATAAAAAGTAAAAAACAATAAAATAACAAGGGCAGAAATAACGCGTAGTAATCTAGAATTATCTTTAAAACGATTTTCTAAAAAATCTGGTATAGTAATCGAATCACTAGCGACTTCTGTATAAATACGAAGGCGTTTTGCTATAAATTGCCAGTTTAAGTAAGCTCCTGTTGCTAAACCAATTGCAATCCAAGCTTCAGAAAGTCCAGATAAATATATCGCACCTGGTAAACCGAGTAGTAACCAACCACTCATATCTGATGCTCCTGCACTTAAAGCGCCAACATAGGGACCAAGCGTTCTTCCACCTAGGACAAAATCAGATAAGTTTTGTGTTCTGCGATACATTGTAATCCCGATAAATAGCATACCAATTAGATAAATAAGGAAGGTAATTATAGTAGGTATACTCATCTTTTCCGCCTACCCTCTATGAATAATGTGATAATTGAAAACACAATTAAAAGTGGCATCGGAATGAATAACCAAAATATCGTTGCATTAGAAATAGCGTGTTCCATTTTTATCACTCCTTTAATAAATAATAATTTCGACAAATAGATATAATCAAATTATACAAGATACCATAAGGATTACAAATGGAATATTTTAATTATCTAAGCTAAATTAATTAATTTTATGATAAGATGGAACAGATAAGTGACATAAAATTTAGGTATATATTTATTTCTTGAAAGGATGAATTTGGATGAAATTAATCGAAACAAAAAATGAATTACATAATCAATCGAAGCATGCTAAACGATTTTTAAAGCTTGATAATGCTCAATTTGTCAATATTCAAATGAAAAAAGATGAATTGTTAAGCGAACACCATGCTAAAGAAGCGGTTATTATTGTCGTAAGAAAAGGGAAAATAGAACTTAATATTGAAGGTGAAAAAGTAATAGTAACGACTGAAAATGTTTTACATATGGATCCATTAGAAAAACATGACGTGCTAGCTATAGAAGATAGTGATTTTATTTTAGTTAAAGTTAATTAAAAAGCAGACTTCAACTGAAGTCTGCTTTTTCTTTTTCGATAACATAGACGTATTCAGAATTAATAACTGCCGTTTCTTTATTTTTTTCTCCATCTTTAATGATGAGCCAAGTAAAAAATAAACCAATCGCGATAATGGCTACAACCATAATAACTAACAAAATAACAAATATACGTGATTTATTTTGCTTTTCAGACATTAAATACCCACCTTATTTAACTGATACACTTAGTATAACTAAAAAGCGATCAGATATGTTTATAAATACTCAGATTCTCTAATTTTTTATTTTATTTTAATATGTTTCGCGTAATCGTCTTTATATCTTTGATAAAATTCAATCATACTTGGTAAAGTATCTTTAAAATTAGGGCATTCTATATTACCTAAAAGTAAATCTTTTTGAGCAAGAGTTGTATCATAGCGAGCATCATATGTGAAATAATCAATCGCTTCCTTTTCAACCTTTAACCATTTCCGTACTCGTGGATAATTTAAAAGTTGTTTTGTTAATGAAATTGAAATAAAAAATAATGGTTTACGATTTAAGTATTCTTTTAGTAGCATTGTGTAGATTTCAGGCATTTGATAAGGTGATGGGTCCGTTAGATGATATGTTTTATTAATTCCTACATCATGGATAGCTAAAAAGCTTGTCGCTTTAATAACATAATCACTTGGCACAAAATTACCTTCAACACTTTTTTGACCAACCATTGGTATAATTGGTGAATACTTTAATTTATCAAAAAAGTTTAAGAAGAAGTATAAACCATCAAACTTAATTGTTTTACCTGTTACTGAATGACCTTTAACAATACCAGGTCTAATAATTGTTATAGGAAGTTCATTTTTTAAAGATTCAACACTTAATTCTGCTAAATATTTAGTTTCTTCATAAAAATTTTTAAAGGCTTCATGATGAACTAAATCAGTTTCATAAATAGTACCTTCCCGTTTGCCAGCAACATAAGCAGTACTGAAATAAATATATCTTTCTAATTGAGGTAAAGTTTTAACCCATTCATTTACATTATCTGTGCCTGTAACATTGACTTTATAAGCAAGCTTTTTAGGAACAGCTAAATCATAAATGGCTGCTAAATGAAAAACATGGGTAACATCTCTTGAAATATGCTGTGTTTCTAAATCAAGCCCCAAATCAGGCAAAGTAATATCTCCTTCAATAAGTGTAAATTGCTGAATATTTAAATCATATTTCGTAGTAAAGTGTGATAATTGAAATTTAGCATGAGAAATAGTACTAGGTAAGACGAGTAAATAAACGTGATTAATTTTATTTAAATGATCTGAAAATAGCTGAGCAAGTAATCCTTCTGCTAAAAAACCAGGAAATCCAGTAATAAAATAAGTTTGCTTCATAATAAGATCAATCTCCTTTTATAAGCGATTATCTGCATCTTCGACTAAATAATTTAATAAGGCTCTAACAGAAAAAGAATGATAACTATCTTTTTTAGTAATAATATTTAATTGCCAGATTGGTGGTTTATTTAACGGGATCATTTTCACATGATTAGCGTTCATCTTTTCATAAACAGATTTAGGTAAAATAGTTATTCCTAATTCAGCATTTACTAATTCCGTTATTAAATCCCATTGAGAGCTTTCGTAAGTTACTTGGGGATCAAACCCTGCATTTTGACAATGACGGATAATTAAATCGTGTAGAGCGAACTCTGAATTAAATAAAATAAATTTCTCGTTTTTTAAATCTATTAAATTAAGCGTTTTACTCTTAGCGAGCGGATGATTCGTATGTAAAAACACTTTAAAGTCTTCATTTTTAAATGGAAAAACATTGAATTTCTGTCGTTCCATAGGTAGAACAACAATTCCAATTTCGACCCTACCCTCATCAACGAGTGCTTCAATTTTTTTTGCTCCATGTTCAACTAATTCTAGTTTAACACCAGGATGTATTTCAGCAAACCCACCTGCAATTTTGGGGAAGAATAGAGCTCCAATAAGGGGTGGTACACCAAATACAACATTTCCTTTTGGTACAAGTGCTAGATCATCTAATAAAATATTCAATTCATCTGTTGCTCCAAGAATTTTTTGTGCTTGTTTATAAACAATTCTTCCAGCGTCTGTTAAAATCAACTTTCGTGTGGAACGCTTAAAAAGTTCAATATTTAATTTATTTTCAAGTTTTTTAATAGATTTACTTAAAGTGGGTTGTGAAACAAAGATTTGTTCTGCAGCTTTTGAGAATCCATCGTAGTGAACAACAGCTATAAAATGTCTTAATTCTTTTAATTCCATTCAATCACCTCTTATTCTTAATAAGAATAAATTATATTCATATTATTCATTTTACTTATAAAGCGCTCTCATGTAAAATGAAATCAATAAAATACGATAAAACTAAGAAGGAGTATGGTCAATGACATTAAATGAAGTTGTTGTAGTGAGTGCACTGAGAACGCCAATTGGAGCTTTTAATGGTACGCTAAAAGATGTAAGCGCTATAGATTTAGGAGCATTAGTTATAAAATCAGTTTTAGAAGATGCAAAAATAAATAAAGAAGAAGTAGATGAAGTAATTATGGGAAATGTCTTACAAGCAGGTTTAGGACAAAATCCAGCTCGTCAAGCAGCTATTCAAGCGGGATTACCTAACCATGTCCCATCATTTACTTTGAACAAGGTCTGTGGTTCGGGATTAAAATCCATTCATTTAGCAGCCCAATCTATCATGTTAGGAGATGCAGATATCATTGTTGCTGGTGGAATGGAAAATATGAGTTTAGCACCTTATTTGCTAGAAGGAGCTAGAAATGGCTATCGTATGGGGGATAAAACAGCAGTAGATAGTATGATAAAAGATGGTTTATGGTGTGCGTTTAATGATTATCATATGGGAGTAACCGCTGAAAATATAGCTTCTGAATATAAATTAACAAGAAAAGAACAAGATGAATTTTCAAAGTGGAGTCAATTCAAAGCAATAAAAGCTCAAAATGAAGGTAAATTTAAAGATGAAATAATTTCAGTAGAAATACCTCAAAGACGTGGAGAACCTATTATATTTTCAGAAGATGAATATATTAAACCAAACACGACAGAAGAGAGTTTAGCAAAATTAAGACCGGCTTTTAAAAAAGATGGTACAGTAACAGCAGGTAATGCATCTGGTATTAATGATGGTGCAGCAGCTGTTTTATTAATGAGTCGTGAGAAAGCAGAAAAGTTAGGTTTAGAACCACTAGCGACAATTGTAGCAAATGCAAGTGTAGGTCTTGACCCTAAAGTGATGGGACTTGGCCCAATTGAATCTACAAAAAAAGCATTAAAAAAAGCAAAATTAACTGGATCTGATTTGGATTTAATTGAAGCAAATGAAGCATTTGCAGCACAATCATTAGCAATAAGTAAAACACTTGAATTTTCTGAAGAAAAGCTTAATGTTAATGGTGGAGCAATAGCTCTAGGACACCCAATTGGTGCGAGCGGAACGCGTATTTTAATTACTTTAATGCATGAATTGAAGCGTCGCGACGGGAAATATGGACTTGCAACCTTGTGTATCGGTGGTGGACAAGGTATTGCAACGATAATAAAAAGAGATTAGTTAGGAGGAGTAAGATGAAAAAAATATATACTGATTTTGAAAAAGCTGTAGAAGATATTAAAGATGGTATGACGATTATGGTTGGGGGATTTGGATTGGTAGGAATCCCAGAAAATCTCATTAAAGCATTACAAAGTAAAGGAACAAAAGATTTAACCGTTATTTCTAATAATTGTGGTGTTGACGATTGGGGTTTAGGTTTACTTTTAAAAGATAAACAAATAACTAAGATGATTGCTTCTTATGTAGGTGAAAATAAAGAATTCGAACGTCAGTATTTAAATGAAGAACTGGAAGTTGAACTAGTACCTCAAGGAACACTTGCGGAAAAAATTCGTGCAGGTGGTGCAGGTATTCCAGCATTCTATACACCAGCTGGTGTAGGCACGGTTATAGCTGAAGGCAAAGAGACAAAAGTTTTCAATGAAAAAGAGTATTTATTAGAGGAGTCTTATACGGCTGATGTGAGTTTAGTAAGGGCTTGGAAAGCAGATAAGATGGGTAATTTAGTATATAGAAAAACAGCTCAAAACTTCAATCCAATAATCGCAACGGCTGGAAAAATAACAATAGCAGAAGTAGAAGAAATTGTTGAAGTTGGTGAATTAGATCCAGACGAAATAGATACACCAAGTATTTATGTTCAAGGTATTATCCAAGGAAAACAAGAGAAAAGAATCGAAAGATTAACAGTGAAGGAGGATTAAGCATGAGTAAAAATAATCGCGTAACGATCGCAAAACGTGCAGAGAAAGAATTAAAAGATGGTTATTATGTTAATTTGGGTATCGGCATGCCTACAATGGTAGCAAATCATATTTCAGAAAATAAACAAGTTGTATTACAATCAGAAAATGGTTTGCTAGGTATCGGACCATATCCTACTAAAGATGAAGTAGATCCAGATTTAATCAATGCGGGTAAAGAAACAGTAACAGCTATTCCAGGAGCAAGCTTTTTTGATAATGCAACATCCTTTGCAATGATTCGTGGTGGTCATGTAGATTTAGCAATTTTAGGTGGTATGGAAGTAGCTGAAAATGGAGACTTGGCTAGTTGGATGATTCCAGGTAAAGTCGTCAAGGGAATGGGTGGCGCTATGGACTTAGTTCATGGAGCTAAAAAAGTCATTACGATTATGGATCATACAACTAAGGACGGTAAACCTAAAATATTAAAAAAATGTTCACTCCCTTTAACTGGTGCTGGTGTTATTGACCAGATTATTACTGAACGTGCAGTTATTAATGTGACAAAAGAAGGCCTTGAATTAGTTGAAGTTGCAGAAGGTTATACATTAGATGATGTCGTTGATTCAACAGAAGCAGAATTAATTATTTCTGATCATGTGAAATATGATGCGTATTAATTAAAATTAAACACCCTAAAAATTTTAGGGTGTTTTTTATTTTAATTAAATAACGTGATATAATGACGGCTAGGAGGCATTAGCTTATGAAAATTATAACTGTAACAGGTTATCGGTCAATGGAACTAGGTATCTTTAAAGAATCAGATGAGAGAATTAAGTACATAAAGAAAAGTATCGAGAATAGATTAATCGCCTTGATTGAAGAGGGTTTGGAATGGGTTTTAACTTCTGGACAAATGGGTGTTGAATTATGGACGGCAGAAGTTTTAATAGAATTAAGAAAGACCTATGACATTAAATTTGCTATTATTCCAGCATTTGAAAACCATCATAGTCGTTGGCCTGACGAAATGAAAATAAAATATGCCGAACTTATTCAAGCAGCAGATTTTTACGATGCTATATATCAAGGAGACTATAAAGCACCATATCAATTTAAAGAAAGAGATTTATGGATGATCAATAAAAGTGATGGATGTTTAATCTTAATGGATCCAGAATATCCAGAGAGTACACGTTATTTTCATAATTTAGCCACACAAGCAGATAACTATCCAATTATGTATATTACACCTGCCGATATTGAAGATGTAGTTGAAGAAATGGCAATGTTAGATCCTGATTATTGGATTCAATAAAAGTAAATTAAAAGAGGTGATTGAATGGTAGAAATAGTTGCTCATCGTGGGAGTTCGGGAAAATTTCCAGAAAATACAATGCGTGCATTTATTGAAGCTGAAAAAACACAAGTTGACGGAATTGAAATGGATGTACGTTTTACAAAAGATAAAGAATTAGTTGTGATTCATGATGAGACAGTTGATCGAACAACAGATGGTAGAGGAAAAGTTTCTGAGTATACTTTACATGACTTGAAAAAATTAAATGCTGCAGCAAATTATTCTCAGTATGATAAAGAAGAAATCTTAACGTTAAAAGAATATTTGGATTGGGCAAGCGCAACAAATCTTACTTTATATATAGAGTTAAAATATAGTAAAGATACCTATCAAGAATACGAATCAGATGTCTTAGCACTATTAAATGAATATGATATAAATGATCGATTAATTATTTCGTCATTTAACCCACAAGGTTTAAAAAAACTAGCTAAGTTAGCACCTGAATTAAAATTAGGTTTATTATATTCTAAAAAAATAAAGCATCCCGATAGATACATTAAAGAGTTAGGAATAGATTATCTTCATCCATCAAAAAAAATAACTGATAAAAAACTGGTCAAAAAAGCATTGAAAAATAAAATTCCAATTAGAGTTTACACATTAAATTCTGAAAAAGAAATAAAAAAATATTTAAAAATGAATTGTTCGGCAATTATTACAGATTATCCCAAGCGTGCCTTATCGTTAAGAAAACAAATGGTTAGAAGACGTTCGATAAGCTGTTCTATAATAGTTGTTATACTTATATACATCATAAGTATACTAAGAAAAAACAAAGCTTATTAATAAAATTGCAATAAATATTAGTCTGTTATACAATAAGTTTGTTTGAATTTGAATATAGCTTGATAAGGAGGGGGTTTCTTTGAACATAACTTGGAATTGGTTATGGGAGAAACATGATGAAGTAAAAGATATGTTTAGTTTTTTTGTTAAATCAAAAAAGTCATCCAAAGAAACAAGTTTGACAGATGGTTCAAAGTCAGATTTATATAAAAGTAATCGAGATAGAAATGAAAGAAATAAAAAAGAACCTCGTAGTTATAATTTCGCTCAAAAATTAGGTTTAATACTTGGGCCATTAACTTTTGTATTAATATTATTTTTATTTACACCAGAAAGTTTAAATCCTGAAGCACGTGCAGTACTAGCTAGTACAAGCTGGATTGCTATTTGGTGGATGACAGAAGCGATACCAATTCCAGCGACATCATTGTTACCTATTATTTTGTTCCCATTAACTAATAGTTTAGATGTAGGAGCGACAACTTCTGCTTATGGAAGTGGAACGATATTTCTATTTATGGGTGGATTTATGATTGCGTTGACAATGGAGAAGTGGAATTTACATCGCCGAATCGCACTATCAATTATCTCTGTTGTAGGAACAAATTCTAATTTAATTATTTTAGGTTTCATGGTTTCAACAGGCTTTTTATCCATGTGGATTTCAAATACGGCGACGGCAATGATGATGGTACCAATAGGTCTTGCTATTATTTATCAAGTTGCTGAAGCGTTAAAAGATCGACCTGAAATTGACACATCAACTGAGAACTTTAAGTTTGGTAAAGCGCTTATGCTTGGAATAGCTTATTCAGCTTCTCTTGGAGGAATATCGACATTAATTGGAACGCCTCCTAATACATTATTAGCTGGTGCGATTAATACAACTTATGGTATCGAGCTATCCTTTGCAAGATGGATGTTATTTGGTGTGCCTATTTCATGGACCTTTATATTAATTGCTTGGGTTTATTTAGTTAAATTTGCTTATCCTTCAGGATTTAAAGAGCTACCAGGTGGTAAAGAAGTAATAGGAAACGAGAAAAAAGCACTAGGTAAAGCATCTTATGAAGAAAGAATAGTATTTTTAGTATTTGTTTTTGCAGCACTTGCCTGGATTACGCGCTCTTTTTTATTACAAAAATTTATACCTAATTTAGATGATACGATGATTGCTATCATCGCATCGCTTATATTGTTTACAATCCCATCAAAAAATAGACCTGGGGATCGCTTGCTTGATTGGAATACGGCGTTGAAATTACCATGGGGTATTTTACTATTATTTGGTGGTGGACTCGCAATTGCAGCAGGATTTGTTGAATCAGGCTTATCTGCTTGGATGGGTGAGCAGCTGATTGGTTTACAAGGTGTTCATTTACTCATGGTATTAATTATTGTAGGTACATTAGTTATTTTCTTAACGGAAGTGACATCAAATACAGCAACCGCTTCAATGATTTTCCCAATCATGGCAGCACTTGCAGTGGCACTTGATATTCATCCTTATTCAGTTATGATTGTTGCAGCAGTAAGTGCCTCATGTGCATTTATGTTACCTGTAGCAACGCCACCAAATGCGGTTGTCTTTGGTTCTGGTTATTTACGGATACCAGATATGGCAAAATCAGGTTTCTTCTTGAACGTAATCGGTGTTTTTCTCGTATCAATTGCAGTGTATTTTCTCCTGCCGATCGTATGGGGAATTGATTTATCAGTATTCCCGGTAGAGTTAAAATAAGCTATAATTGTTTAAATAGTTTGACAAATGATTCTTCATTAGCGATAATAAGAATAATAAATTAGATTAAAACAGTAAAAAGAACTAGTAAATTATGAAGTTAGTCTAGAGAGTGGAATTTATAAGCTGAGAGATTCCATACTGACTGTAATTGAACCTGTCTTTTTCATAAGTCTCTGTGAAAACAGTTGCGCAGTCTCAAGCGTTATGAGGAAAAGGAGTACAAACAGTGTACTCGAATGATGGTGGTACCACGGAAGTAAACTCTTTCGTCCTTTATAGGATGAAAGGGTTTTTTGTTTTATGAAATATGGAGTTAGGAGCCAGACGATGTGTAAAAAACGAATTGTTGTAAAAATAGGAAGTAGTTCATTAACAGATGAAAAAGGAAAAATAGATACTGCAAAATTAAGAGATCATGTTAAAGCCTTAGTAGCTTTACGAGAAGCTAACCATGAAGTTATTCTAGTGTCATCTGGAGCAGTTGCTTCTGGCTTTTCTAGTTTAGGATATGCTTCACGTCCAGAAACTGTAAAAGGAAAACAAGCAGCCGCAGCTGTAGGACAAAGCTTACTTATTCAATCTTATATTGATGAATTTAATGAGTTTAATATTATGCCTGCACAAATCTTACTAACAAGAAGTGACTTTGCAGATAGAGAGCGATATAGAAATGCATTTGCGACCATCTCAGAATTGTTGGATAGAGGAATATTACCAATAATTAATGAAAATGATACGGTAGTCATTGATGAATTAACGTTTGGCGATAATGATATGTTATCAGCACTTGTTAGTGGTTTTGTTCATGCAGATCAATTAATTATTTTAACAGACGTTAATGGCTTCTATGATAAAAATCCTAAATTATATCCAGATGCAAAAAAAATAGATTACTTAGAAGAAATTACAGATGAGATGATTTTGACGACGGAAAGTACAGGTTCTAGTGTTGGAACAGGCGGAATGAAATCAAAATTATTAGCTACTAAACGTGCTTTATCGTTAGGTGTACCTGTTTTTATAGGTGTGGGTTCAGGTGATGATAAATTAGTTAATATTTTAGCAGGTGATGGTGATGGCACTTATATTTCAGACAATTCAATAACTAAAATTAATACAAATCGTCAATGGATTGCTCTTCACTCAGAACCAGCAGGAAAAATTTATATTGATCATGGTGCTGAACAAGCGATTTTAAAATCAGGCCGAAGCTTGTTACCTGCAGGAATCACAAAAGTTGAAGGAGATTTTCAAATGGGTGATGTCGTTGAAGTATATGGAATAAATGGGCGTTTAGGAAAAGGTGAAGTAAGTTACAGTGCTATAGAAGTAAAAAATGAAATACAAAGACATCAAAAAGAAAAAGAATTAAATAAATACACACCAGCAGTTGAAGTGATTCATCGAGATCGTTGGATTGAAATATCATGAGGAGGAATAAAGATGAGTGAAGTAAAAAATAAAGGTAAATTAGCAAAAGAAGCAAGTTATTTATTAGCTAGTAAATCAACAGAAGAAAAAAATCATGCACTTGAATTAATTGCCAAACAGTTAATTGAAGATGAAGCAGAAATCTTACAAGCAAATCAACTAGATTTAAGTGAAGGGAAAAAAGCGAATTTAACAGATGCAGTCTTAGATCGAATTATGCTAGATGGAAAGCGAATTAAAGACATCTCCCAAGCAGTCATTGATTTAACGCATTTAACAGATCCGATTGGTGAAGTGTTTGAAACAGTCGAAAAAGATAATGGATTACTAATTGAAAAAACACGTGTACCAATAGGTGTGATTGGAATGATTTATGAGGCACGACCAAATGTCACAATCGATGCAGCCACATTATCGCTTAAAACAGGTAATGCTGTTGTTTTAAGAGGGAGTTCTTCAGCTATTCATTCAAACAAAGCACTTATCGCATCACTTCATAAAGCGTTAGAAAAAAGTGATATTCCAACTGAAGCATTTCAATTAATTGAAGATACAAGTAGAGAAACAGCAAAAGAATTCTTTAAGTTAAATGAGTATTTAGATGTGCTAATTCCACGTGGAAGCGCTAATTTGATTCAAGTAGTTCTTAAAGAGGCGACTGTCCCAGTAATTGAAACAGGTGCTGGAAACTGCCATGTTTATCTTGATGAATCAGCTCAAAAAGAAATGGCAATTGACATTGTGAAAAATGCTAAATTACAACGCCCTTCTGTATGTAATGCAATAGAAACGATTTTAATTCATCCAGAAGCATATAATCGATTTGGGGAAACATTATTAACTGAATTAACAGAACAAGGTGTTAAAATTCATGCAGACGAAACGATTCATGCTAAATTTACCGATAGTATATTAGCAACAGAAGAGGATTGGTATCAAGAATATCTTGGAAATGAAGTAAGTGTTAAATTAGTAAATGATTATCAAAAAGCGATTGGACATATTAATAAATATGGGACAGGACACTCAGAAGCAATTGTAACTGAAAATGATTCACATGCAAAAGCCTTCTTACAAGGAGTGGACGCTTCTTCGGTATATCATAATGCTTCTACACGTTTTACAGATGGTGGAGAATTTGGTTATGGAGCAGAGATGGGAATTAGTACTCAAAAAATTCATGCACGTGGCCCGATGGGACTACAAGCGTTAACGTCAAGTAAGTTTATTATTAAAGGTCAAGGTCAAATACGTCATTAAAAGGAGGCGCTATTATGAATCAAGTAAAAAACATTTATTGTATCGGGAGAAATTATGCCGATCATGTAAAAGAATTAAATAATCAAATGCCTGAACAGCCGTTGATTTTTAGTAAACCAACGCATGCCCTAGTTACTGCCAATGACAATTTAATTGACTTACCTGCAAATAAAGGTGATGTCCATCACGAAGTAGAAATAGTTTTAGAGATAAATCAAGATTATCAAGCAGGCTTAACGGTCGATGATTTAGTAAGCAATATGTATATTGGTTTAGACTTAACCTTACGTGATGAACAGCAAAAATTAAAAACATCTGGTTTACCGTGGTTGTTAGCTAAAGGCTTTCAAAATTCTGCAATCGTATCTAAATCAATTGAATTTCCAGGAGAAACGACTTTACGGGATAAAGAATTTAGCTTAAAAATCAATGATCATTGTGTACAATCAGGTAAAATTAGTCAAATGACATTTAGTCTAAATGCGATGATTAAATATTTGGCAGAAAATATTGGCTTAAAAAAAGGCGATATTATTTTTACTGGAACGCCGGCTGGAGTTGGTCCGTTAAAAAATAACGATCAATTAGAATTAATGTATGATGGTGAAGTTATTAGTCGTTGTAAAGTAAGCATATAAAAAAGCTGAGACTTTTTAGTCTCAGCTTTTTTATGATTAATAATAAGGTGAAATTAAAATATAAACGAGTACACCTGTAAAACTTACATATAACCAAATTGGCATAGTGATACGGGCGATTTTACGGTGTCTTTCAACTTCACCATTCCAAGCACGTGTAATACTCGTAAGTGCGAGGGGCACAATCGCAGCGGCAAGGATGATATGTGTGATTAAAACAAAATAATACAATCCAGCGAGAAAACCACTGCCGCCGTAAGGTGTTGAAGGTGATAAAAAGTGAAAGGTGACGTAAGTGATTAAGAATAAAAATGTCGTTGTAAAAGCAGCATAAATGAAGCTTAAATGTACTTTAACATTTTTCTTTAGAATTGCGATTAAAGCAATGACTAAAAATAAAAATGTAAAAGTATTAAAAATAGCATTCATTAATGGAAGAATCGTGATGTCAAAGGCATCGAAATCTTCATAACCTGGTAAACCGGATAAAATACCAATTGCTCCAATTAAAATAATTGAAAGCGTAATAACGAACGGGCGATAATTACGTTTCTTTTTAAGCGCACCATTCCAATTTTTATTAGCCATTAAATCATTCCTTTTAATATAAGATAAATAACTTTCCAGCTAAATAATAACATATCTTTCACTTTAGTTCTTTAGAACAGACCTAATTTAAAGATGATTCGGTTAATCGTCACAAATAGATAAAATTAATTTGAAAAATTACCGTTAAATGAGTACAAAAATATGAGGGTTTATTAATAAATATAAAATGTTATACTAAACTATATCGATTTTAAGCAGAGGTGAAAGTATGGAAACGTTTATTCCAATTTTAATAGGTATATTATTAAGTGTTGTTTTATATAGTTTAGCTTTATTGATTAGTCGTGATCGGACGATATCAATTATGATTTCTGCACTACTTCCTGTGATTGTGTTCGTTATGAGCTTAGTATTTATTGATTTTACTTTAATCAATCTAAATGTTGTCTTTTCCGGAACAATTATTGGAATATTTATTAATGGTTTAATCAGCTTTATATTAAAAAACAAACTTGCTTAAACACAAGTTTGTTTTAATCAAGTGCCCAATTAATTTCAGACAAATTTAAATCATGTAATATTTGATTAGTTTTAGAAAAGGGTTTACTGCCAAAAAAGCCTCTATAAGAAGATAAAGGACTAGGATGAACAGATTTTATAATAAAGTGCTTAGTAGTATCAATTAATTTTATCTTTTGCTGGGCAGCTGCTCCCCATAAAATATAGACAATAGGATGCTCTTTGTCATTTAATTTTGAAATAATAGTATCAGTAAATTTTTCCCATCCTTTGTTTTTGTGGGAATTAGCCTTGCCAGATTCTACAGTTAAAACAGCGTTTAATAAAAGCACACCTTGATTGGCCCAAGCGGTTAAATCACCAGATGACGGATGATTAATGCTTAAGTCATTTGTTAACTCTTTAAAAATGTTTTTGAGAGATGGAGGTAATTTATTTCCTTCTTTTACTGAAAAACTTAAACCATGTGCTTGATTAGGTCCATGATAAGGATCTTGACCTAAAATAACAACTTTAACATCTTGATAAGCCGTTAGGTTTAACGCATTAAAAATATATTTATATGCTGGATAAATTGTTTCTTGTTGATAAGCTTGGTTTAAAAAAGTATCTAAATCTTTAAAATAAGGTTTATTAAATTCTGAATTTAATATGTGTGCCCAGTCATTGGTGAGTAAGTTAATCATTTGTTAACTCCTTTGTGTAATAAAAATTAATTTTAAAGTAATAAGATGGAGGTTTTATTAGGTGGATTATAGAGTTGTTAATGAGTTTAAGGAACCGACAAGCGAAGAAAGAACAATGGGAATGTTGATTTATTTGTTAAGTTTTTTTACAACTATTATCGGTCCCTTGATTATTTGGTTATTCAAAAAAGACGAGTCTGAATTTATTAATTATCATGGAAAAGAATATTTTAATTTTTTTATTTCATATACCATTTACGGACTGATTAGTAGTTTTCTAACTGTTATATTAATTGGTCTTGTGATGATTCCGATATTTGGTTTAATGTATTTAATCTTTACTTTAATTGCACTTTTCAAAGCACATAAGGGTGAATACTACCGAATTCCTTTGATATTTAGAATTATAAAGTAAAAACATGGTGGAAATGATATTTCTATCTAATTATTTATAAATCCATTTTAGCATAGGTTATAACCTGTCACAAACTTTGTTTTAAAGGAGAAAATAATAATGAATCGTGAATATAAGGATTTATATCGCTTCAAAATTGCCCATAGGGAAGCTTTGATTGGTTGTTCGTTAGCATTGTTCAATATTTTGTGGTGGTACGGTTTTGCTTATGGTCTGGGCTCGGGGGATCCTAAAGAGTATACTTATATACTTGGATTTCCTGCTTGGTTTTTTATGAGTAGTATTGTTGGTTTTATTGTGATGGTAATACTCGTAACGTTGGTTGTTAAATTCGCTTTAACAGAAGTACCTTTTGATGATAAGGATGAAGAAGATTGAATATAAATTGGAGTGTTATTATTCCCTTAATTCTCTTTACAATAGCAGTATTTACAATTGGCTTTTGGTCTAATCGTAAATTATCGAATACCAAATCTTTTTTGGGTGATTATTTTTTAGGTGGTAGAGAATTAGGTGGATTAGTCTTAGCGATGACAATGGTTGCTACATATGGAAGTGCATCAAGCTTTTTAGGTGGGCCAGGCGCAGCATATTCAATCGGGCTCGGATGGGTACTTTTAGCAATGACTCAAGTTGCGACAGGTTACTTTACACTATTAATTTTAGGTAAGAAATTCGCAATAGTTACTCGACGTTATAAGGCAATCACTTTAATTGATTTTTTAAAAGAACGTTATCAGAGTCATACCGTTGTTATATTATCAGCTATTAGTATTATCATATTTTTATTCTCAGCTATGGCAGCCCAATGGGTTGGTGGAGCATATTTAATTCAATTATTAACTGGATTATCTTATAGTAGTGCTTTATTTATTTTTACATTAACTGTAATTATTTATGTCATAATCGGTGGCTTTAGAGCAGTTGCTTTAACAGATACATTACAAGGAATTGTGATGTTTTTTGGAACTTTAATTTTACTTATCGCCGTTATTGTTGCAGGTGGCGGTTTAAATAATATATTTGCAGATCTTGTTGCAGAAAATCCTAATCTGATTTCACCATATGGGCAAGATGGACAATTAACATCTGCTTATGTATCATCCTTTTGGATATTGGTAGGTGTAGGGGTTGTCGCACTACCACAAGTAGCTGTAAGAGCGATGTCTTATCGAGACGCGCGGTCAATGCATCGCGCTTTGATTATTGGTACAATCGTTGTTGGATTTATTATGTTAAATATGCATTTAATCGGTGTTTTTGCAAGACCAATTATGCCAGGGATTGAAATTGCAGATCAAGTTATTCCCTTAATTGCACTTGATGTTTTACCAGGATGGCTTGCAGGAATTGTCCTTGCTGCACCACTTGCTGCAATGATGTCCACACTTGATTCGTTATTATTACTTGTTAGTTCTTCAGTAGTAAAAGATATCTATATTAATTATGTTAAACCAACCGCTTCAATGGGGCATGTTAAAAAAGTCAGCTTCATCGTAACCGCGCTGATAGGTATTGTTGCATTTTTAATGGCTTTAAATCCGCCTGAATTACTAATTTATTTAAATTTATTCGCTTTCGGTGGTCTTGAAGCAGCATTTGTTTGGCCACTCATTTTAGGACTTTATTGGAAATATGCTAATGCTAATGGTACGATTGCCTCAATGATTGTTGGGATTAGTTCTTACATAATCATTTATTTATTTAATGAAGCAAATGAACCATTATTAGGCGTTCACGCAGTTACTATACCAGTGGTATTATCATTAATCGCATTTGTAAGTGTTAGTTTGTTATTTAAAGAAAAGGCTTATAAATTTTAAGAGATAGCAATTATTTTGATAAAGGAGAGTTGGAAAATGAATCATGATAGATCAATTGAAGAAGAAAGAACATTTAGAAAGAATCAATTAGCAGCAGCATTTAGATTGTTTTCAAAATTTGGATTTGATAATGGAGTCACTGGACACATTACGGTAAGAGATCCAGAGTTTACTGATAGTTATTGGGTAAACCCATATATGAGGCATTTTAGTCAAATTAAAACATCAGATCTTGTTCGTGTTAATGAAGCAGGTGAAGTTGTTGAAGGTGACAGTGTTGTAAATAAAGCGGCATTAGTGATTCACTCAGCTGTACATGAAGCAAGGCCAGACGCTATTGCAGCAGCGCATGCTCATACAACTTATGGACAAATCTGGTCAACAACAGGAAAGATAATAAAACCATTATCACAAGATTCGTGTGCTTTTTACAATGATTTAGCTTTGTTTGATGATTATACAGGTGTTGTTTACGAAGAAGAAGAAGGAAGGCGAATAGCTGCGGCTTTAGCAGATAAAAAAGCAGCGATTTTAAAAAATCATGGTTTATTAACAGTAGGAGGAAGTGTTGCTGAAGCAGCCTGGTGGTTTATTTTATTAGAGCGTAGTTGCAGAGAGCATGTATATGCACATATGTTAGGTGATCCGGCTGAAATTAGTGCAGAGGTTGCAGCAGACACATATAAAGATGAAGGTTCGTCTCAAGCAGGAAAAGAACAATTTCAACCTCTTTGGGAAATGATTATAAAAGAACAACCCGATTTATTAGATTAAATAAAAAAACATTGCTCACTTTAAGTGAGCAATGTTTTTTTATGAAATAAAGCTATCAAAATATCCTTGAATGTAGACAATCGGTGTACCTTTATCACCACTACCAGAAGTTAAGTCTGATAAAGATCCAATTAAGTCGGTTAATTTTCTAGGAGTTGTTCCTTGAGCTTCAACTGAATCGCTTTCTTCAACATCTTTTCGTTCTTTCATAAACTCAGCAATAGCCGCTTTTAATTCATCACCACGTAAATGAGAAAAGTTATTGTCAGCTAAATATTTTAATTTAATTTCATTAGGTTGACCTGCAAGTCCCTTAGTATAAGCTGGAGAAACAACAGGATCTGCAAGCTCCCAAATTTTACCAACAGGGTCTTTAAATGCACCATCACCATAAACCATTACTTCAACTGTTTTGCCAGTTAATTCTTTCATCTTAACTTGAATCTCATCAACAATAGGTTGTGAATCACGTGGAAATAGTTTGACTTCAGTTTCTGTTGATTTGTTTGAACCTAATAAACCGTAATCAGCATTATATCCACTGTTTCCAATTGGTTTTGCTAAAATATCAGCAAGACTATAAATTTTTTCACCGCCATGTAATTTTAAAACTTTCTTCGTTCTTTCGCGTGTGTGAATATCGCAATTTAAAATATTTTTCGTGTAATTTAAAATACTTCTTGGATTATTTGAGAAGATTACTTCACATTCAATACCATGTTTAGCAACGACTTCTTTATAATGATCGATATAATCCACACCTGTAAAAGCATGTTTATTATAGCCAAAATGTTGACGAAATTCTTCTTCAGTTAACACGTCAGTTAAAGGATTAATACCTTTTTCATCAAGTGCTTCGAGTTCAACGAGGTGATTACCAACCTCATCTGAAGGATAACTAAGCATTAATACGATTTTTTTAACTCCCTTAGCAATTCCATGTAAACAATTAGAAAAACGATTTCGGCTTAAAATAGGAAATATAACACCGACTACATCGTCATTTCCAAATTTTGATTTGACATCTTCAGCGATGTCGTCAACTGTTGCATAGTTTCCTTGTCCACGTGCAATAATTGATTCAGTAATAGAAATGATATCTCGATCATTAATTTCAAAACCTTCAACTTCTTGTGCTTTCATGACACTATCAACAACGAAGTCAACAATATTATCGCCTTCATTAATGATCGGTGCACGTAGTCCTCTTGCAACTGTTCCAACAACTCTTTCCACTATAACCGCCCCTTATAACTTTTTACAGCTAATTTATAAAATATGTCTACTTGTAATATACACTGTAAGCGTGGTGTATGTAAAATGAATATGTCTAAAAACAACTAATAGTTTCAATTTTTGTTAAAAAAAATGAACAAACGAACATATTACATCTCGAAATTTTGCATTTTTTTAAGAAATCGGTAAACTTGTTTAAAAGGAAAAGCTTACTTTATAAATAAAAATAATACAAAGTGAATCATATATTATAAAAAGTTTTAATGATAAATTTAATATAATAATGAAAAGGAGTAGATGATTTTGAAACGAATAGCCGTTGATATGGATGAAGTATTAGCAGATTTTAGTTCGGAATTAATTAGGCGTGTAAACAAAAAATATGATTTAAATATTACTAAAGACGATTTAATGGGAACGTCTTTACACACATTATACCCTGAGTTATCTGATGATATCTTTGAGATTGTTAATACAGATTCATTCTTTAGAAGTTTACCAGTGATTAAAGATTCTCAAGAAGTATTAAAAGAGTTATCACATCATTACCAAATTATTGTTGCTACAGCAGCAATGTTATCACCTAACTCATTTACAGCTAAGTATGATTGGTTAAGAGAACACTTTCCTTTTTTAAACCCAAACTTTTTCGTTTTTTGTGGAGATAAAAGTACGATAAAAGCAGACTATTTGATTGATGATCATATTTATCAATTAAATACATTTGGAGACAGAGGAATTATGTTTACTTCACCTCATAATATAAAAGAGACCTATGATTTACGTATGGATAATTGGCAAGAGTTACGCACATACTTTTTAGAAAAAGCAAATATAAAAGTATAATAAAATAGATGGTTTAATAAAGAGAGGGTTAATAAATGAAATATGATGTAGTTGTCATAGGTGGAGGTCCATCAGGTTTAATGGCAGCCATTTCAGCTGCTGAAATGGGCTCGCGGACTTTGCTTCTTGAAAAAGGAAATAAGTTAGGAAATAAATTAGCGATATCAGGAGGAGGTCGTTGTAATGTAACAAATCGACTTCCACAAGAAGAATTAATAAAAAATATTCCAGGAAACGGTAAATTTTTATACGGGCCACTTTCTGTCTTTGATAATTATGATATTATTGACTTCTTTGAAAATTTAGGTGTCGCTTTAAAAGAAGAAGACCATGGAAGAATGTTTCCCGTATCTAATTCGGCTAAATCAGTTGTAGATACATTAATTAATAAATTAGAAGAATTAAATGTCGTGATTCGGATTAATACACCAGTACAAGATATTTCTTATGGTGATACTTTTCACACCATTAATTTAAAGAGTGAGGAAAAAATTCAAACACGTTCTTTAGTCATCGCAGTGGGCGGTAAATCCGTGCCACATACAGGCTCAACGGGTGATGGGTATGATTGGGCTAAAGAAGCGGGTCATACCATTACAGAATTATATCCGACAGAGGTAGCATTAACATCAAAAGCAAAATTTATTGAATCTAAAGCGCTTCAAGGCCTCTCTTTGCGTAATATTGCTTTATCTGTTTTAAATGAAAATAATAAAGCGATTGTGACACATCAAATGGATATGATATTTACGCATTTTGGGATTTCTGGACCTGCTGTATTACGCTGTTCACAATACGTTGTTAAAGAAATCATGAAAGGTAAAAAAGAGGTAAAAATGCATCTCGATGCACGTCCTGATATAAATGACGAAGAGTTATTAAGTGAAATGGTTCAATTAATTGAAGCAAATCCGAGAAAATCAGTTAAAAATACATTTAAAGGGATTGTACCAGAGCGTTACTTAATGTTTATACTAGAAAAAAATGATATTTCAGATGATTTAAAATGTGGGAACTTAAGAAAAGAGTCTTTACAAAATATATTAAAAGATATTAAACATTTTTTATTTAACGTAAATGGTTCATTGCCTATTGAAAAAGCATTTGTCACTGGTGGCGGCGTTTCAACTAAGGAAATTATTCCAAAAACAATGGGTTCAAAATTAACAGAACGACTTTACTTTTGTGGTGAAATTCTGGATATTCACGGCTATACGGGGGGATATAATATTACTTCAGCATTTGTTACAGGGAGACTTGCTGGTACAAATGCAGCATACAGTGCTTATTAAAATACCGTCACTTATAAGTGACGGTATTTTTACTGAACTTGAGCCACATGATTAAATGAAATAAGTGGTTCTTTTGTAAAGAGTGTATGAATAACAGCAGTCGGTAGTAAAACAATAATGCTTATTGTTTTTATTAAATCATTAATTATTGAAGAATCAAGATTCTTTTTACCAGTTAAACGATCCTTTATATTTCCAACAGGAACTAAATAAGTATTTCCAAACATAATCATTCGCGTAGCACCTAGAATACCATACGAACGTTCTAATCCATATTCTTGAACTAACTTTTCCCATGCAGCTTCACTTGGTTTACCTTCAGTGTCAGCATAATGTTGAGCGAACATAACAGCGTGTAATTGGTCTGTAGGCACACCACTAGTTTCTCCGGAAAGCAACATTTGAATTTCTTCTTCACTCATACCTTGTTCTAAAGCGATTTTCGTGTGACCGTAAGAACAAATTTCACAGCCATTTACTTCAGTGACAGCCAACATAATCCTCTCAATAAATTGCATAGATATCAATTTGTTTTTCTTAGCTTTACGTAGTTGATTAATTGTTCTACTTGCATCAAATAAATAAGAATATAACTGCTCAATAGATTTCTTTTTTGTTTTAATCATTATTATCCCTTTCTATAAACGTAATATACAATACGCACTACAGTATATAAGGTAATTTTAAAAAAATCCAATAAATGAACCTTAATTTATAAAGCAGTAAGGTGAATTGATAATCTTTATGTTAAGATTAGTATAGAATACATTCTGTATAGATAGGAGAATATGCAATGAAAATAGAAAATATTATGACAAAAGAAGTCATTACAGTTAAGAAAAATGACACGGTAGAAACATGTGCAAATTTACTTTCTAAGCATGGTTTAAGTGGTTTACCAGTAGTTGATGAAGATGGAAATTTAACAGGAATTATTACAGAAGGCGATCTGATAAAACATAACTCAAAAGTACAAGTACCAGCATTTTTAGAAATATTAGGTGCATTATTTATCTAGATGATCCTAATAAATATTTAGATAATGTTAAAAAGTCGATGGGACATTATGTACAAACTGTCATGACTGAAGATGTAACTACAATTAATCCAGAGGATGATATTGAATCAGCAGCAAGTATCTTAGTCCGTAATAAAGTAAAAAGATTACCAGTCGTTGATGAAACGGGTAAGTTGGTTGGTATAGTCTCGAGAAAAGATATTATGAACCATCTATTTAATAACTGAGCTAAGTAGCCTCATCTCAGCTAAAGCAACTGAATTTTAATTATTTAAGCGTTGTTTGATTGAGTAGATTGACTTATACTATACCTATGCACATCCATAATCTATGTGAGGGAGAGGTTTATTATGACAGATTGGTTAACCAGTTTGAAAACAGATTCGCCTCAAGAAGGATTTGAACTTGCTCTAATATTAGCTAGAAAAGGTGTAGCTTATACACAAACTTCAGCTGAAATACGAGAAAGATTAAGACCTGAATATGCAGAAAACGCAGACAGTTTAACAGCTGCTTCGCATGTCGTAGCAGTTCATTTTCAAACCGTTGCAGCTGCAAATGATTATTGGAAATAATTTTATTTAAAAGAAATCAGTGTCATATTAACGTGTACCTTATAGAGTTGATTTATATAAAAACTTTATAGGGTACTTTTTTACTTGCTAACAATGTTGTAAATAAATTTGGATAAAAAATAGTGCAAAAAACTTTATTTGTGATATCTTTAAGGTAGCTTAAAAACGAGTTAATATTTAAATTAATAGCTCAATAAGGAGAGACTAAAATGAAAGTATTAATTAATGAAGATATTGTAGATAGAAAAAATACATCAATTGACATTGAAGATAGAGGTTATCAATTTGGTGATGGTGTTTATGAAGTTGTTAGAGTTTATGATGGAGAAATATATGAATTAGATGGACATGTTGAACGTTTCTTTAGAAGCGCAACAGAAATTGATCTTGTTATCAATCAATCAGCATCTGAGTTAAAGAAAAACATAGCACAAGTTATGCAGGCAAATAATTTAACCGATGGTGGTATATACTTTCAAGTAACACGTGGAGTATCACCACGTAAACATCATTATGATCGTTCTGTAAAATCATATTTAGTAGCTTACCCACTCTACTTTACACGTCCACTAGAAAATCAAAAAACAGGTGTTACAGCAATTACAGTAGAGGACTTAAGATGGTTACGCTGCGATATTAAAAGTTTGAATTTATTATACAATGTGATGATGAAACAAAAAGCACATGACGAAAACGCCTTTGAAGGAATCTTTATTCGTGATGGAATAGTAACAGAAGGAACGTCAACAAATGTATTTATTGTAAAAAATGGTGTTTATAAAACTCATCCAGTTAATAATAAAATTTTAAATGGAATAACACGTCAGCGAATTATAAAGCTTTTAAAAGAAAATAATCAAAGTGTTGAAGAAGTTGAAATTACTCAAAACGAGCTTTATGATGCGGATGAAGTATTTATTAGCTCAACAACATCAGAAGTGATGCCAATTTGTGAAATAGATGGTAAAAAAATAGGCGATGGTCAAGTTGGAGAAAAAACAAAAGATATTTATAATGCTCTAATTGCATACATTGGTTAAATTAATAAAGGCCACTTATACACGTTACCGAGGTATAAGTGGCTTTTTTAATGTTGTTAATTGTATAGTCAAATAAACTGAGATAAAATAGTAATATAAAAATCGTGTAAACAATATTGAAAAGCTGGTGACTAGATGAAAAATTTTTTTAAATTAGAAGAATTAAATTCAAGTATATATACAGAGACGATTGCTGGCATTACAACTTTTGTAACAATGGCATACATCATTGTGGTAAATCCATCGATTCTCTCATCGGCAGGAATTCCATTTGATCAAGTTTTTATTGCCACAATAGCATCAGCTGTTATTGGAACATTAATTATGGCATTATTTGCTAATTATCCTATTGCTATTGCCCCTGGTATGGGGATGAATGCTTACTTTGCAAGTGTTGTAGCTGTCCAAGGGATTAGTTATCAAACAGTTTTAGGAGCTGTGTTTTTTGCAAGTTTGATATTTCTCTTATTAGCCTTTACAAAATTTAGAGAAATATTAATCAATTCTATACCTATACCACTTAAGATAGGTATTACAGCAGGGATTGGTTTATTTATTGCTTTTTTAGGATTAAGAATGTCAGGTATTGTTGTTCCAGATGAAGGTACTTTTGTAGCATTTGGCGATGTAACTGAACCGATGACTTTACTGGCAATTATAGGTGTATTTATTACATTAATTTTAACAGCACGTAACGTACGTGGTGCTTTGTTTATAGGTATGTTTATTACAGCAATTATTGCTTATTTTTTAGGTATGTTAAAAGTCGATGGTATTATGTCATTACCTCCTGCGCCAGTTTTTTTTGATTTTGATTTAGCGGGTGTGTTTACTCACGGTTTATACGGTGTTATCTTCGCTTTTTTACTTGTGACTATTTTTGATACAACAGGTACAATGATAGGTGTGGCTGAGCAAGCGGGACTTATGAAAAATGGACAATTACCTAAAGCAAATGCAGCTTTAACTGCAGATGCGGTGGCCTCAACAGTCGGTGCGACACTAGGTTCAACACCATCAAGTGCATATGTTGAATCATCTGCAGGTGTTGCAGCTGGAGGTAGGACTGGACTTACATCAATTGTTGTAGCCGTGTTATTTCTTGTTGCATTATTCTTTTCTCCTATTGTTGCAGCTATCGCAGACGTGCCAGCAATCACAGCGCCAGCATTAATTATCGTTGGAAGTTATATGATGAATGGACTAGCTAAAATCAAGTGGAATGAGTTTGATGAAGCATTTCCTACATTTGCAATTATATTAACAATGCCACTAACTTCAAGTATTGCAATAGGGATCGCGATGGGGTTCATCATTTATCCATTATTGAAAGTAGCTTCTGGCAAAGCAAGGACTGTGCCAATGATGATTTATATTTTTGGTATTATTTTTGCCATTCAATTAGTTTTTTTCCCTATGCATTAAATTAATTTAAAAGGTGTGATGAAATGAATATTAAAGCTTCTGAACGAATGAAAAATTTTGAATCTGGTATTTTTAGTCGTTTAAAAACAGCAGTAGAAAAACGTAAATTAACTGATCAGTCATTTATTGATTTAAGCTTAGGAACACCTGATATTTCTCCAGTTGAAAAAGTTAGAGCAAAGCTTGCTGAAGAAAGTTTAAAAGAAACAAGTTATGGATATACCTTAGGTGGATTGTCTCGTTTTAATGAAGCGGTTAGTAATTACTACAAACGAGTGAATAATGTTAATGTAGATGCAGAATCTGAAGTTCTACAAACAATGGGTTCTCAAGAAGGACTAGTTCATTTACCACTTGCTTTTTGTAATCCTGGTGATATTGTAATTACAACAAATCCAGCTTATTTAGCATATGATGCAGGAATTAAACTTGCTGGAGCAGAATCTTATGAATTGCCGTTATTAAAAGAAAATGATTATTTACCACAAATAAAAGATATACCAGAATCTATTGCTAAAAAAGCTAAATTACTAATTTTAAACTTTCCAGGAAATCCAGTGCCTGCAACGGCAACAAAAGAATTTTTAACTGAAGTTATCGCATTTGCAAAAAAATATAATATACTTATTTTACATGATGCAGCATATTCTGAATTTTATTATACAAATGAACCTGTTATAAACATATTAACGATGCCAGGTGCAAAGGATGTTTGTATAGAAACAAACTCGTTGTCAAAAAGCTTTAGTTTAGCAGGAGCTCGAATAGCCTATTTTGTCGGAAATAAGCAAGCAATTCAAATATTGAAAAACTTAAAATCGAATTTAGATTATGGTGTTTTTTCTCCGATACAAGAAGCGGCGATTGTTGCACTAGATAATGCAGAAGAAATAACTGAACATGTAAGACGTGTTTTTTCAGAGCGTTATGACGTAATGTCAACAGGATTGAAAGAACTTGGTTGGAGTGTGGCACCTTCAACTAGCGGGATGTTTTTATGGGCTGAATATCCAGAAGCAATTGCTGATGAGACATTTGTCTTTAAATTAATTGAAGAAAAAGGAATTGCTTTAGTTCCAGGAAGTGCATTCGGTTCAGAAGGAAAAGGTTACGTTAGAATTGCACTTGTTCAAGAAAAAGAGTTATTAAAAAAAGCATTAAAAAAATTAGCTAATTAATAATAAAAAACTAGTAAATACTTAAAAAAGTACTTACTAGTTTTTTATATTTACATCATTGTACCAAACCATAATCCGAGCGTTGTGCCGATATAATTACCAATAATATAACCAATTGTTCCAACAACTAAGACAGGACCAATTAAATCCTTCCACCCTTTTGCGATTGCCATAGCTGCTGCCGTGGTGGGTCCACCAATATTAGCGTTACTAACAATTAAAATTTCTTCTAAATCATATTTTAACATTTTGCCAGCTAATAAAGAAACAACCATGTTAATAAATACGATAATTGCTACAAAAATTAATAATAAAGGTGCATTTTGAATAATTAATGGAATTGATGCTGGAATACCAATAACGACAAAGAATAAATAAATTAAAAAAGTACCTAATTCTTGGCTTCCATTAATAGAAGCAAAATATTTAGGAAATAAAGCGAGTGAAGCAAACGTAACCGTTGTTAATATTAGATAATTATCACCAAATAATCCATTTAATAAATTAAATAAAAAAGATACGTTTTCTCCGTTAGGAATAATGGAACCAAAGTATCCAGCTAATTTAAAAGAAATAATTACTAAGAAAAAAGCTGTACCAATAGATAAAGCAATATCCTTTAATGAAATTTCTGAACGTTTCCAAAAGTTTTCAGCTAAAGTTTCATTATCATTGATATTTTTACTACTTTCTACAGCTAATACGTGTGGATGATTAAATCTTTTTTTGAAAAAATTAAGTGAAGGAATAAGCATAAGGATTACAAAGTATAAAGCCATCATTAAATTATCTGCAACTACTGTTGCTGATACCATTTCTCCAGGAGCATCAAATTTTGCAGCCATTGCAGCAAAGTTAACACCTCCACCGACATATGAACCACTCATCATGCCGCCAATTTTATCTAAATAAGGAATATGATCTTTAAATAAAAAGAAACTTAAAATTGTTCCCACAACAGTTCCGATAGAACTTAATAAAAATATAATAAGTAATCTACCACTTTCATTCAAAATTTTCTTGAAATTAACATGAAATAAAAGTAAAGGAATCGCAAGAGGGATGATAAAACTCCAAACAGCATCATAAACAGGTGATTCAGTAGGAATAACACCAGTATTAGATAAAATTATAGCTCCAATTAAAGCAATAATTGCACCTGAAATTCTACCTGCCCATTTAAATTTTTGTTCTAAATAAATACTCACAGAAGCCCAAACAACAATAATACCCCATAAAGTTATATAATCATCTGACCTTATTAATGAAGTATCCATATTTGCTCACCTCTTGATAATAGAATGTTAAGGATGGATCTATTATAAATAATCTTTTAGTAAATAAAAATGCTAAATATTTAGCAGTTAATCCGTGAATCGTAATTAAGAAGTTGTCATTAATTATTTGTAAAGGTTTTAGGCATAACTACTGCGACAACATCGCCAGTGACCACTTTATCTTCTCCAGCAAAAACATCAATCGAGACATGGAATTTTTTTGGATGTACTTCTTCAATCTGACCTATTGCTTTTAAAGTTACATTTGCAGGTGTGGGCTTTAAAAAGTTAACATTTAAACTAGCTGTAACAAGCCTGGGTGCTGAAATACCATCACCTGGTTCATGTCCGTTTTTTCTATGAAGAAAAAGAGCAGCTGATCCGGTTCCGTGACAGTCGACAAGTGATGCCATTAATCCCCCATACACAAACCCTGGAATTGCTTTGTGTTCGTCTCTAGGCTGGTAAGTTGTAATCGTTTGATTACCATCACGATCCCATCCCGTTCTTAAATGTAAGCCGTTATCATTTAATCGTCCACATCCATAACACCATGCAAAATCATCTTCATATTCATCTTGAATGGCATGTTTTAATTTATTCATTCTTAAGTCATCCTTGTATATTATATTTAAGGTTTTAGTCTTCCGACTATCAAAGGAAAACCTTATAAACCTGAGTTATTTCTTAGTTGGTATTTCCTCAATTATTTGAGAAAATATACTTAATGGATTGAGAGGTGGATCGTATCATCCTTGGGTTATAAAACTCGTAACTGAAAGACTGATCCCTCTCTCTGTTAAGCTGATTACGAATGAGTTAGATGTTGAAGGCGTTTTGCCTTACTCCGTATTTAGCACAAGGTCGTGACGCTTTTCAGATGAGTGGTATTCAATCCAAATAAGTGAAGAAGGTGAAGCTATGTTTTATCTAGGTATTGATGTTGGTAAGCGTACTCACGTTGCTTCAGTAATGGATGATGCAGGAAAAATAGTATTAAAAGGTTTCTCTTTTCCTAACTCATCAGAAGGTGGTCACTCACTACTCACTCGTTTACGTGCTATTTCAGATGACCCATCCCATTTCCTTACGGGAATGGAAGCGACAGGACATTATTGGCTCGCACTCTTTTCGTTCCTAGATGAAGCCGATTATTTTATCCATGTCATCAATCCCATTCAAACAGATGGGTGGAGAAAAGGTACTGAAATTCGAAAACGAAAGACAGACATCATTGATTCGGTATTAATAGCCGATCTTATTCGTTATGGCTCATTTGAAGACACTACTTTAGCGAATGAAGATATGTTTTCTTTACGTCAATTAACCCGTTATCGATCGTACTTAGTTGGAACAGCAGGTGACTTCAAACGTAAAATCATTGCTGTTTTAGACCAAGTTTTTCCTGAGTATGATACGGTCTTTTCGAAGGTTGGCTTGTTTGGAAAAGCATCCAAAGCAGCCCTTCTCGAACATTCAACACCAGATGCCTTTAACGAAATTACTGCTGATGTTCTGGCCGAAACACTTCGTTTAGCAAGCCGTAATCGCGTCGGATTAGTTAAAGCAGAAGCTTTAAAAACAGCTGCTTTAGATTCCTTCGGCATTCGCTTTGCGCAAGATGCATTCACTTTCCAACTCCGTTCAATGATTGAACAACTAAACTTTTTAGAAACACAAATCAAACAAACAGAAGAAGAAATCAACCATTTGATGGCTTCTATTAATTCCGTCATTGAAACCATTCCAGGCATCGGCCCAATAACCGGTGCAACAATATTAGGAGAAATTGGTGACATTCGCAAGTTCTCTAACCCTAAAAAGTTAGTCGCCTACGCTGGTATTGATGCCTCTGTATCACAATCAGGACAATTTGATGCGACACATAACGTTATGAGCAAACGAGGATCTCCATATTTGCGAAAAGCACTGTTTCAAGCAGCTATTGTTGCCTCCAGAAGTGACCCTGTTTTAAAAGCTTTTTATGAGAAAAAACGTTCCGAAGGAAAGCATCATCTAACAGCTATTGGTGCTGTTTCTCGAAAACTCTGTTACATCATTCATGCGATTTTAACTAAAAATGAACCTTATGAAATTCGTCAGTAAGTGAAAAAACAATTTATTCTGATGCTTATTTGGCATGCATTTTTTACATATATACTTCTTGAAACTATTTTGTTTTTCCACTTGACTTTATATAGTTAGTCTTTCATCGAAGCTCTGCCACCGATTTTTAGTGAGGATGATGTGCTAGATAGGTTTATGGTAACTCCTCGAATTAGCGAACAAGATAAACTAAGTGCAACGAATATTCGTTATCATATATTAAAACGTGTCAGGAATTTTATCCAACCCTTGCCGATCCACTTCGAAGTTGAGCGTCGATTGTCTACATTGATTCGCAGAGGATATTTAGCAAGAAATCCGTTAGATACTACATTTCTAGAGCGTGTACGAGTGTTGCATGAACTACGTGAAGAAGAGGATGCTTCACATAAATATATAGATGAACGACTTGACTATATTCGTTCTACAGCTGATAGTCTATCAATTATAGGGATATCCGGAATCGGCAAAACTACCGCTATTGAACGTTTGTTACTCATGTATCCACAGGTTATAAAGCATGAAGCTTATGAAGGACGACCTTTTAATCACACACAGATTGTTTGGCTTAAAATCGACTGCCCATATGACGGGAACCTATCTACACTTTGTAAAAGTTTTTTTAAAGCGATTGATGATTTACTCGGTACTCGTTATCTAGAAAAATATGGTTATATGAATCGAATAACCTCGACTATGCTCTTGCACATGACATCATTAGCGAGCATGTATGGTATTGGCGTTCTTGTAATTGATGAAATTCAACACCTACTCCATTCGAAAAATGATCAAGAAGAAATGCTGAATTTCTTTGTGACTTTATCTAATACAGTTGGCATTCCGACGGTTCTAATTGGGACTTCGAAGGCTCAAAAACTATTTAAGGGGAATTTTAGGCAGGCAAGACGAGCTGCAAGTGACGGGGCTATTATTTGGGATCGTATGGCAGAAGAAAGTGAAGAGTGGGAGTTCTTCCTAGAAACCCTTTGGGAATTGCAGTGTTTAAGAACCTATTCTGAGCTTACAGCAGAAGTAAAGAAGGCTTTTTATTACGAATGCCAAGG
>DATGUU010000037.1:0-8550 GCA_035301085.1 Pseudogracilibacillus sp.
TTCCTTTACCCTCTTCATTCCATGCACCTTCCGTTTGCATGCTCGAAACCGAATTTCCCCAATAAAAATCATATCGTAGTACCATTTTATTCCTCCTTCAATATGTTATAATCATCATATCAGAACTTTCTCTTTATAAACGCCCTCTATTTGTAAGCGTTTGATAAATATTAAAACTCTTTCATATCTATAAAACATTTACATATTATGAAAATGTTACTTTAAAAAATAGAGGCAACTTAACCGCTACACCGCTATTAAAACTTAAGAAAGTTGGAGAACATTGAGTGTATATGGTGGACTTATTATTTCGTTACAGCAAATTATTAATCAATTCAATAAAGCATCAGATATTGATTATACAATCGCAAAATACCTATTAAATAACTTATATCAAGATAATTTAACAATTAACACAATTTCAGAAGATTGCCATATTTCAACAGCCAGTGTAACAAGATTTTCACAAAATCTTGGTTATCAAGGATTTACCGAATTAAAGAAAGATTATGATCTGTTAAAATCTGAAAAACATGAGATGGAAATTGACTTTCTAAAAATAGATAAAACGAACTATCTATCACGCTCAACAAATGAATCCTCATTAACATCAGAATTCTATTCAGTTTCAAATGAAATAGAAAAATTCATTGATAATTTTGATCCAGAGCTCATTGAACAGTTAAGCCAATTAATTCATGAATCCGATAAAATAGGACTTTATGCAACCTCTATACCAGGGAATATCAGTTTAATACTGCAAAATACGTTGCTTACTGTTGGTAAATTTATCGAGTGTCACCCCACAACTTTACAACAATTTGAGTCGACTAAACAATTAACTAAAAATGATTTAGCTATTTTTATATCCTTAGAAGGCTCGCATGTTATGAATCGCGACTTAACCTTAGCTGTGACAGATTCAGAAGCAACGAGCATATTAATTACGCACAATCCTGAAATGAAATTAAGTTCTTTATTTGATTATATTATCCCTCTTGGAGACCACGGAATTACTAGAAGTGGAAAATATAAATTATTAATATTTATTGAATATTTAACGCATTATTATTTTGTTAACTACTCATAAACTGGACATATATAAGAAATATTTTTTGGAGATTTCAAGTTAAGTGTTTAATAATATTATGTATGGTACTTAGAAATTATAAATATTTTCCCCAGAGAACATTTTATTTACTGAATAAATCCAAATTAATAATTATGAGCTCTCTCTAATTAAAATGGGCAAAAATTTATTGAAGGTAAACATAGTTTATAACCCCTGATATTTGACACAGTCTTTACAGTGTCAAATTGTTATATTGATTGTCTACAAAAAATAAAAGTGATAACTGTCTTTTTTAATTACTTTCTGCCACTTTTATATTTATTATTTCACTCTTGTTTCCCTTGCTCTCTTTTCAGAAATCGAAAGTTTGATAAGGGTTTGGCAAACTATATGAGCATAGAAATCGAAGTTATTAATAAACTTTCTCCAGTGAAATTTGACTAATCAAAAAAATCCAGTGTTTATTTAATCAGGTAAAAAAATCTATTTAATTAAGAAAAAATTCTTTCAAGTTCACCAGAAGATACATTTGAAATAGGAATAACAGCTTATAAACTTAGTAAGTCATTAATAATTAATCTACTACAAGATGCCATTCAATCCTTTGCAACAAATATCACCTTTTTATCTATAGTTATTTATGCTCAAATAATCTTTGCTCATGAAAATCTTTATGGTAAATCTAATTTAGTTCATCTACTTAAAAAATTTAGCTGATGAACGAAAGCCAGCGCTTAAACACGAAAATAAACCAGGCTAAAAGTTATTCTTTACAACAAATTAAATGGACTTTCAAAGTTTGTCCTTTGTATATTCTGCAGCTTATCTTAATGCGTAAGAATTCTGCACGTATAGTTCATTTTATTTTCAAATATTTTATTCTTTTATGGTTTAAAAAAAAGTGGTAAAAGCCTTATCTCGATAGGCTCTTACCACTTTTAAATTATCTGTTATCATTCACTCATTTAATTAACTTTTATAATCGATCAATCAACGCTCTATTTGTTTGTTTTCTCAATTTTTGAATATTTTCTTTGTCTAAATTAACAATTTTATGGAACAATACGTCTATTGCATATAATTGAGCGATTTTGGCAGTAAAAGAACCATAAATAGATGAAAATTCTTTTGAAGAGCAGACCAGTACTTCATCCGTTAAGTTAAAAACTCCTGAATTTAAATAATTGGTTATCGCCACCAGTGAAGCTCCTGTTTTTTTAGCCACTTCTAAATTTAATAAAATATCTTCTGTATTTCCTGAAACACTAATAGCAATAGCTAAATCATTCTTTTTCATCACTGATGCATTGATTGCCTGAATATGTGAATCCGGATAGAAAATTGCTTTTTTACCTATACGAATAAGCCGATTTGCAAAATCTGTTGCTATAGTGGTAGAGTTGCCAGCTGCAAATAAATAAATAGAGTCTGCATTATTTATTTTTTTTGCAATTTTCTCTACCTCCTTATTTTGCTCAGTCAAAAATTGTAAAGTTTCTGTAAGACTATCCGTATATTGTTGATGGACAATATGTTCATCTCCAGCTGTATCAGCAGAATCATCACTGGTTTCATAAAACTGGCTCTTCACCAGAGCTAACTTAAACTCTTGATAACCGGAATAGCCTATTTTTCTTACAAACCTTATAATCGTACTTTCTCCAACAGACACTTTTTTTGCTAGCTCTTGAATAGATGTTGCTTCTATATCGTCTGGATTAGCTAGCACATACTGAGCTACTTTTTGTTCTGATTTTGTTAATGAAGGAAAATAGCTGCTAATTATTGCTAAAACATTCATAGCCTAACTCCTTTGAAATCATAGTTAATTACTATTTTACCATAGAATTCAAAGCTTATTAAAATATATTTCCACGTATACAAAAAGCAGGCGACTTAATGTAAAAGTCAACCTGCTTTTCATATTACAAATTAAATTTTAGCTTTATTCGTCATTCGAACAAATGGCATATAAATTAGAGTGCCTAATATAATTAATAATATTTGAAGTATAACTGCTCTCCAATCTCCACCTGTTGCAAGAAATCCTGATATAATTGGAGGAGTAGTCCACGGAATCATTGCAGCTGTTTTTGAAATAAGACCAATATTAGTCGCTATATAAGCAATAGTAATAGTAATTGATGGTACTAATATCAATGGAATAGCTAGTAGTGGGTTAAATACAACTGGAATTCCGAACATTAATGGTTCACTAATATTAAATAAAGAAGGAATTAGTCCGATTTTCGTAATGGTACGGTAATCTTCCCGTTTAGAAATAATCAAAATAGCAATAACTAAACTTATAAGATTTCCACCACCACCCATCCATCCAAAAGCATCGATAAATGGTTTTGTGACAATGTGTGGTAATTCATTTCCAGCATTTAATGCATCAATATTCTCTTGCAATGCTGTTAACATTAATGGCTCTCCAATAGATCCTAATATTGAAGTTCCATGAATACCAAATGCCCATAATAAATTACTTAAAAATACATATAACAAAATACCAGGTAATGTCTGTAAGGATCCTACTAAAGGGGTTTGAAAAAAAGTAGTTATTAAATCAGGTATATTGGTGTCAAAGGTCATCACGACTACAAACTGGAAAACAGCTAATAATAATGTAACTATAAAAATAGGAATTAAAACATTAAAAGATTTTGCAATAGTTGGAGGAACACTTTCGGGCATTTTTATTTTTAATTTTTCAATTTCTGACAGTTTACTTATTAAGGTTACACCGATTAAAGAAGCAATAATAGCTAAGAACATGCCTGTCGCACTAGTTAAAGCCTGCGTTAAAACACCACCAGCTTCAAAAGAATCTCCTTCTAAATTGTTAACCATAACTGTAGATGGTAATAGCGTAACAAAAGAAGCGACACCAGTATATCCACCTACAAATCCTTCTTGTCCATAACTTTTAGATAAACGACTTCCTGTTGTAAAAGCAATTAATATAGCAAGTATTCCAAGTGTTGCATTATAAACATACCCTCCAATCTCTGTAAACATCCCAATGTTTGGGATGAAATTTAATAATCCTGTCTCAGGATTTAATAGCATATTGTTAATTAATACCCAGAATGAGGCAATAATTGTAAGAGGCATTAAATCAATAAAGCCATCTCTAACTGCAGAAATATGTCGTTGACTAGAAAACTTATTTGCACCACTTAAAAGTCTTTCAATAAATTTATTTTCTTCATTAATCATTTAAATCTTTTCCTCCTTAGATAACTATTTATTTTTTCAGTGTTTTTGAACTAATTGAATATATATTTCAAACATACGATTCCATGGAAAGTCAATTTTTATATCATAATCTTGTAACTCTTTAGTATTTTTTAAATACTTCTGAGCTTCATTTAACATTCTTTCTTTCACGATTTTACTCACTTCTTCTTTTTTATTTTTTAAATCAAAGTAATTCAAATTCAAGTTAGACAATTCATAATTTGTCACACCCATACGTACAATACTTTGATAAATAAAGTCTTCATAAAAATGTAATATTAAATTTTCGATAATTTTTTTCGATGATTTATTATTATATGCCAATACTCCCGCAGCTATAGAACTTCCAATTGTGTTTCCATTGGTATTCCAAGCCTTATAACTGACTAATTTGTTAAACAAATTATAGTAATCTAATTGTTGAATTAATTCACCGTCCCCTCCGTTTGAATAAGCTGAATCTGCAAGAACTACCGGAATATTCTTATCCATGAAATTTTTAATATCTCTGATAAAGGTTGGTAAATGTCTATAAGAAGCATAAGTGACTTCTTGGTTTTCAAACTGATCCCACGCTTCTTGCATTTGCTTCCCAGGAGTATTATATCCCAGTACAAAATCTGCCTCATCTGCTGAATATACAAGTTCGCATCCAGCAGCCATTATATGCGCTTTCAATGTTTCATTGATTGGACGATCTTCATAATTTGGAACAATATATTGTCCATAACTTGATGAATAAAACGGAAATACTTTTAAACGCATATCATAAAATTCTTGATATGCTCTAGCTAATAAAGTAAACCCTACTTCATCCGCTCCAGGATAAATCATTACATTTAGTAATTTTTTCGAATGTAACGCTTTAAACACTTCTCGTTGATCCATCGCCGTATACCCATACTCAGCAGCATCGTCTTGAGGAATAACTAGAAAATCAATCTTCCCTTCATCCAATAAATCCACGTTCATTTTATTCACCTTAACGTTAAAATTTCGTCGATTTTCGTAGTCTTTAAGAATATCTTCAGGAATATTCTCTTTTATTTTTTCAAATTCTTGTTCTTCATCTTTATTAAGAATTTCTCTTCTACGCTTGTCTTTGAGCCACCCATAATTAAATATTTGTTCACCATAAGTTCCATAGTAATCCGGCTCTTCATCATCACTACTATAGCGAGGAGTCCTCATGATTAAATTTGAGACGTAAATTTTTAAATCGAGATTCTCTTTGCGTAGCTGATAAATCGTATTTTTGTATTCTTCTATAGCTATATCTTGTAAATAATGTAGACGGGAAGGTACTAAGCCTCCATATACAAGCATTTCAGTGGATAAAACAACTGCATCTACTTCACTCGCTTTCTCAAGTAGAAATTTTTTTATTTCTTTAATATTTCCTGGTTCTTTTTTTCTACCTAATATATGATTACTAGGTGTCAGTACTTCAAGATTTTTTGCTGTTTTAACCGCTTCCAAAGGATATACAGTATTACATGGTCTTTCATCTAACGGTATATAAACAATTTTCATTATCTAATTCCTCCATTCTAAAGATATTTTGTAAATAGTTCTTCTATAGTCATCACATGATAATCTGCTGCCTCTACTACAGTTTCGTTTGCCTCTTTACCTACTGCAAAAGAAACTCCAGCATATGGAAACATTGTTAAATCACTTTCAGCATCACCTGCTACAATAATCTCTTCTTTTTTAAATCCCAGCTTATTCGCTACATACTTTAATGCTTTACCTTTAGAGGCTTCATTCGAAAATATTTCTAAAGAAGTTTGACTAGTCTGAGTAACTGTAACTTTATTTCCAAGTTGTTTTTTTATTTTTTCTTCAATTTCTTTGAATTGTTTGGACGTTCCAAAATTTAAATAAATTGTTGGTTCTAAATTATCATTAGCGTAATTAAATAAATCTTCTTTTACAATGGATGTATCAACGAATTCTGCAATTTCTTCCGGCGCTCTTGGCGAAGGAAAGTATCGATTATCTACATTATTAATTTCTGTTCGTACTTCATGTTTTGAAACAATTTTGTTAATTATAGGAATGTATTCCTTATTAATTTTTTTGTGATAAACAATCCTATCTTTATCATTTTTTATAACGGCTCCATTTTGGCTAATACGGAACTTACCTTGTATCCCAATTTTGTCTTCTATATACTTGATGTCTTGGTCTAAACGGCCCGTACAAATAATAAAATTACCACCATTATTTATAAAAGAACGAATATCTTCTATATCTTCAGGTCTAATACTACCGTCATTTCTAACTAATACTCCATCCAAATCGCAAATAAAAAGTTTTTCATTATTTTTAATATTCATTTGTTCTCCTTAAGCTTTTATTCATTAATTTGAGATATCCCTTTTATTGATAAAATAATAACACGAATATTTATTATTGTAAAATATTTTCTATAAAATAAATAAATTGGAATAAAATACCATTTTTGTGATAATATATGTTTAGAAGAAATATACATGGTGTTTTTTTAATTTTATAAAATAATACGAAAAGGGAGATTTAAAATGATTCAAAGAGGACTGATTGTTTCATGTCAAGCTTTAGAAAATGAACCTTTACACTCATCATTTATCATGGGGAGAATGGCTTTAGCTGCAAAACAAGGAGGAGCTAAAGGAATACGAGCCAATTCCGTTGAAGATATCCAGGAAATCAAACAAAATATTGATCTTCCAATAATTGGAATAATAAAACGAGATTATGAAGATGCAGAAGTTTATATTACAGCTACAATGAAAGAAATTGATGAATTAGTTTCTGAAGGTGTAGAAGTTATTGCATTAGATGCAACGGAATCTTCTCGTCCAGATAATGAAAAATTAGATAATTTTTATAAAGATATTCGAAATAAATATCCAAACCAGTTGCTTATGGCTGATTGCTCAACAGTATCTGAAGCTACTCATGCTGCTCAATTAGGTTTTGACTACATCGGGACCACTTTAGTTGGTTATACTAAACAAAGCAAAGATTCAAAAATTGAAGAGAATGATTTTAAGATAATACGAGAAATCCTAAACAAAGTTGATAAACCAGTTATTGCAGAAGGAAACATTGATACTCCTAAGAAAGCAAAAAGAGTTTTAGAATTAGGCTGCTATGCTGTTGTCGTTGGAGGAGCAATCACTCGACCACAGCAGATTACTGAGAGATTTAGTTCTAAAATTTCTGAATTAAAAGAATAGAATCAATATTTGATATAATAATCTTGTGTTTTCTAAATAGCGGATTTCACCTTGGCTATATTGTATTTCAGTTACCTAGTCCGTTATAAGAAAACTTATATTTTTACACCTTTTATAAACAGCTGTTTGTTTTTCAAAAAAAGCCACTCTAAATTCTTGCTGGTTACATCTAAAATAATTATAAATTCGGATATTTCTGTACTTATCACTCTAATAAAAGACTTAAAGACAAATAAAATTAGATCATATGAATAGAGGTATAGAAATATAAGATATTTATAGTAATTATGAAATTGCGAATATTGAAGAGTAAAAATATTATAAAATAGATTATTTTCTGATGAAGAAATTAATTATCATTTAGTTAATCTCCAAACTCCAAATATATAGTTTGTAGTTAGTTATCTTTGTATTTCACGTATTTATTTTTTATAATAAATGAGGTGAAAATCCCACACAAAAACAAGGAGGACGTATTATGGTACAAAAATATGTTGCAGAAATTCAACCAATTAACGCAGATGTCATTGGAACATCGGTTTCAGGAAAGGCTGAACTTATCGAAGATGGAGATACGTTAAAAATCAAAATCGAAGCAACCGGCACACCACCAAACATGATGCACTGGAGTCATTTCCATGGATTCCCAGATAATAAAAAAGGACGTGTACCAACCATGGAAGCCGACACAAACGGAGATGGTGTCATTGACTTACCTGAACTTTACGCAGTAGCTGGCCAAACGATGGTTCCATTTGATGATGCGCCTCAAAATATGCACATCCCTCATGATAACTATCCACATGCGGATGAAGACGGAAATTGGAACTATGAATTTGAAGTTCCAATCGGACAATTAAAAACAAAATTCAAAGAAAAATTCGGCTCAGAAGATTTACAATTAGACAAACGAACCGTTCTCATCCATGGTGTACCAGAAACCCTTGAACTCCCTGACACCGTAGAAGGAACCGTAAAAGAATACGGACCACACACCACACTACC
>DATGUU010000038.1:0-9211 GCA_035301085.1 Pseudogracilibacillus sp.
CTAATGATTGATGCGCCTCATCAAAAACATATTCAATTGATATGCATTCATTATACATAGAAAGAATATTTATGTAAAGAGAGAAAACAGATTATTTCAAAAAGTCACAACAATTCAACAAATTTAAGATGAATAAAATGGATAAATTAATGCAGAAACAAAGAATAGGTTGGGAGATAAATTATAACTCAAAATAAATAATCTACGATTTTGTTCGTGCATGCTTGCCTAGGGTATGGTTCGAGCCTATAGTCTCTCACTCATACTATTTCCACAGGCGTCAGCACTTTACAAAATCGTTACAAACGTCCATTTTTATACGAAAAATAAAGCACATTCGTATAATTTAATTAATGATGACAAAAACTAAATTAACGAGGTGCTTTATGTACAAAAACTATAACATGTCTCAAATAATACTACCACTAGATATTGAAGTATTAATTCTAGAAATTGATATTGCTCATTTTGTTTCAATTTAAATCATTATAAATCAGTAATTGTTTTATTGTTAATCCAATTAATAATTTCATTTAAGTTTATATTTTGGTATTCTGTAACATCTATAAATTTACTTTCACCGATAGTGAATTGACTATACTTTCTATCCTCACATCTCTCTTTAAAAGTTGAAAAATCATCAATATCATCTAATTTTGTTGTTTCATCTTTTTTATGATATTTTGTAACTATATGACCAATATGTCTATTATCTTTTAAATCCCGTTCTTTTTGGCGATTATAAAGTACTTTAATATCTCCATATAACGTAATAGTTATTGGTTTATAGTTATGTTTGCTAATGATATTTTTCAAAGTTTCTTCTTGTTTATAACTAAACGGGTAATCTATTATTATTTTTTCTTTTTTCTCCATTAAAGTTTCCAGAATATCGTAGTATTCATCCCATGCCTTTAGACCAAGTCCATGTTTTTCTTCTAAGTTATTAAATCCGAGTTTATCAAAATAATCTTCTTTTATATCATCATACGATAAGAGCTGCCAATCTTTATTTTGTTCTATAATTTTATGAGCTAGATATGTTTTTCCTGTTCCAGGCGGTCCGGCTAATATAATTAAGGTTTCTTGCTTTTTATTTACCATACTTTAACACGTTCTTTATTCATAAATAAATCAATTTTATGAGCTACAATATTTTTTACCGCTTCATTACAAGGTATTATATTGTGTCTTAATGATTTATTAATCTTTGTATCCCCAAAATATAACTTTGCCGTTTCTGTCCAAGAAACTAAAAGTTCAGTTCCTACATTAAACTTTCTAATACCGTTATCTATCAATTCAGGGATATCTTCTTCTTTAACACCTGTGCCACCGTGGACAACTAATGGTGTTTCAACGATATCATTTATTTCTGCTAATAACGGTATATTCACATTTGTTTTAGATTTGAATTGTCCGTGATTAGTACCAATAGCTATAGCTAAAGCATCAACTTGCGAAGCTTCTGCAAAATACTTTGCATCTTGAGGATCTGTATATCTTACTTCTGATCCATCAATAGTAATACCTTCTTCAGTGCCTCCAATTATTCCAAGTTCTCCTTCCACTGATGCTCCATATTTATGAGCATAATCTACTACAGCTTTAGTCTTCATAATATTCTCTTTTAAAGGCAATGAAGAACCGTCAAACATTACTGATGAATAACCAGCATCAATAGCCTCTTTTATATCGTTAAAGTCTTTAGCGTGATCTAGATGTAGCACTACATCGACCATTTCATTGTTTGCAATTCCTTTTGTAACATTAACTAAATTCCTGTAACCTATATATTTTGCAGTATCTACGCTTGTTTGTATTATTATCGGGCTACCTGCCTCTTTAGCAGCATCAATCATGCTTGGTAACATTTCTAAATTATGTGCGTTAAATGCACCAATCGTACAGTTCATTTTTTCCGCTTTCTCTGTTGCTTCTTTTAAATTAATATACATATAAGTTCCTCTCCTTTTAAAATGCTTTCATTAATGGTCCAATTATCCACGCATAAAATAAAGCTGCCGCTACCGTATCCACATCTGTTGCAGTAGCATTAACAAATCCCATGTTACTTAAAACTGTGACTAATAAAGCTGGTAATAAAGTTATAAACAACCCATGTGCAACTCCGCCAATGATTGCCCCTCTAAATCCTCCTGTTAAATTACCAAAAATCCCAGCAGTACCTCCTGCAAAGAAGTTAGTCAGTATTCCAGGAATAATCATAGCTAAACCAATTTTCGGGAAAAAGAACATAGCTATAACAGTTCCAATTGTCGTCGTTATAAAACCAATAATTACTGCATTTGGTGAAAATGGAAAGAGTACTGGACAGTCTAAAGCTGGTTTTGCATTCGGTACAAGTTTCATTGCAATTCCTTTAAATGCTGGAACTATTTCGCCTAATAGTAAACGAACACCTGCAAGTAAAACATATACACCAACAACAAATTGTATTGATTGTAGAAATGCATACATTATATAATTTGTATCGCCAGATAATCCTGATGCATAACTTTCACCTGCAAATAAAACTGTAACTAAATACAAGGGAGCCATGACAACCATTAATGATAAATAAGTATCTTGTAAAAACTCGAAATTCTTAGGCAATTTAAGATCTTCTACTGATTTTCTATTTTCTCCTCTTTTACCGAAAACATAACCAACGCCCGCTTCAAATACATAACCTAAAGTACAAAAGTGACCAAGAGCAATATGATCTCCACCCACAATTTTTCGTACAAAAGGCTGTGCTATGGCTGGCATAATTGTTGCAAAGACTCCTCCTATAAAACCCCCAACTAATACTAAGGAAATCCCTCGAAGCCCTGCGAAATAACCTCCAATTGTCGTCATAGTGGCCATCCATAACAAAGCTTGACCAGTTAAGAAAATATATTTCCATGGTGAAAATCTTGCTATTAATATATTAAATATAAAAATTGCTAAAAAAGTAAAAGCAATTTCTCTACCTAAACCTAATTCTCCCATCGCTTGACCATTTATTGCTTCAATTGAAGGGACGATTCCATCCATATGAAATCCTTCAGAAAATATTTTTCCAAAATAAGTTAAGCTACCTACAATTATCGCTGATCCTGCAGTTAAAACTTGAAATCCTAACAGTGTCTTAAATGATCCTGAAATTATTTGTCCCGTTGATTTTCTTTGTAACATCAAACCTACCATTGCAATCAAAGCTACTATAATGGCTGCTTGTGTTAATATATTTTGGATTATAAAATTTATAATTTGCATAGCATCACTTCCTTATTAAATGATCCCTTTATCTTTTAATACTGGTATTATTTTTTCTTCAATTTCGTCAGTAGAAACGATGTTTTTCAAATAAACAATAGTGGTATTTTCTTCATCAATCGTAAAGTTATCAAATTGTGATTTAAAATTTTCTCCTGTTATAATAATATTTGCATTTCTTGAAACGGCTGATGAAATAGTGTCATGGTCAAGGTTTGCTTCTACACCTAGTTTATTCAACACATCTTCAGCTGCCATCTGACACGCAAAACTACTTCCTAAACCTGCACCACATACAAACAAAATATCTAATTTTCTCATGATACTTCCTCCTCTAATAAATAATTTATAAACGCATTTTTATCAGTTAAACTCAATAATTTTTCTACTCTTTCTTCATCTCTTACTAAAGAAACAATGCTTTTCATAATATTTAAATGTGAAAATGAATCTGTTGCAGAAAGACAAAATATTAATTTCACCGGGTCATTCATTTCATTACCAAATTTAATACTAGGGTTTAATGTAGCTATGCTAACTCCTAATTTATTTGCTCCTTCTTCAGGTCTAGCATGAGCTAAAGCAATATGTTTACCTATCACTATATAAGGTCCATATTCTTTAACAGAATCTATCATTGCTTCTAAATATTTAGGCGATATAACTTCATCCTCGAGCAAAGGTTTAGAAACAGTTTCTATAGCATTTTTCCAATCAGAACAACGTTTATTTAATTGTACGTGATGATTTTCTAAAACTTCTTTTAACATAGGCTGCACCTCTCTATCATTAAAATTCAAATTATTATCTATAAATAATTGCTTCAATTCTTTATAGTCTTGCTCGTTTAGTCTTATAGATTTATTTTCTAGCCATAAAGATAAATCCTTAAATAATGAAGCTTCACTTCTATTTAAAGAATCACTATTTCTAGCAAGATAAGCATGTTGTTCTAAAAATTGTTCTATCTTCTTAATGTCTATTTCATTTACGATCGCATTTACATAGCAAGTTGGTTTTTCAAACTGGGCATCAATCGTAGTAAATACAATATCTACATTGTCATCATCAATAAATTTTTCTTCTTCAGAAGAAAGAATTTTCAAGATGTTTACGTTGAAATGCGATTTTAGTATTTCAGCTAATAAATTACTTGTTGCTATTCCGAAACTACAAACTATTACTGCATTAAAATAATTTTTGTTTTCTTGTATATATTTGAAATAAGCAGTTGAAAAATACACAGTTATAAAAGCAATCTCGTCTTCAGTAAATTCTAATTTGGTATAATTATTCAAATATTCTTCTGAATATTTTTTAATTGTTTTAAATATTTTAAAATGACTATTTTTGATATTTTCTTTTAAAGGGTTATAAATTTGAATCCCTTTTTCTAGCCTACTAATTAGCCCTGAGATATGTTTATTTAGCCCTTCAAATAAATGACTTTGATATCCAGTAAAATCTATAGATAGTTCATGTTCTACATATTCAATTAGTTTTAAACTAACTAATTGTGATAATGCTTCATGTCTATCATCAACTATAATTTCGTTATCACCAATCAATACTTCTAATTTATTAATAATATAATGAAATTCATTACGTGAAATTTTTAAATCATATTGATTTATTAAATCATTTATAAATATGTGTATAATGCTAAATTTCGCAGTTTTATCAACATGATTGATTTCGTAAATATGTCCTTTCCTAACCCTTGATAACCAAATAGAAGTTAAAATTATAGCTGATAGTTTGATATCACTTTGGTGAATTGCTATTAACTTATTGTAAGTATCATTTATAAAGTTTAAGTCTTTATTATCCAAATACTTAAGAATCGGACTATAGCTCTCATATAACGTACTTATATTTACATTATCTTCAGTTATTTTATTAACTAAATAATCATACAGATAAGTTCTAATTTGACTCTCTTTTCCTTCAATATGAAGGCCAATTTCCAAATTAGATTCAATTTTCAAATCATATTTTTCTAGATCTATACGTATTTGCTTCATATCTTTATCCATTGTGCTTTTTGATATTTCAAGTTCTTCGCATAATTCATAAACTTTTTTAAAACAAGTTTTATCTAAAGCATTTGTTATAATATATTCTCTTCTAAATGCTGGATTATATACTTGTTCTTCTATGTCATCAGAAATTAAAAATTTTAACTTTTCCTCCTCTTTATCCGATAATTTCAAAATATATGAACCACGATTTTTCCCCATTTCGTTAAGCTGATTAAGTAACAAAAATTCATTAATATCTTTCAAATCATTTCGTATAGTTCTTTCAGTCTTTTTGAAAATAATACTTAATTCTTTTGTTGATATACTCTCATTTCTACTAAGAAAAATATTTAAAATATTGAGCGGCCGACTTTTTAACATTTTTAACATCTCCCTTGTTTATATTGTAGTTTTATAATTAAACATTTGTTAGTATTTTTAAATTCATAAGCAATTCGGAAATAATGTAAGCGCTTAAATAAATCTAATTTATACACTACCATTCAATTTGGTTTTCATTTCGAAATTCTAATTGTAAAAAAAGCTGTCTCTTTCAATACAAAAACACTCCATTCAAAGATTTCACTTTGAATGGAGTGTTTTATTATTATATAATGCTGCTTTATATCACGTCTTATGAATACTTTGTTCATTCAATGATAATGTTGTTAATGGTACTTTGTCTGTTTTCATAAGCATTGCTCCTAAACAAACTAAAACACCAATTATAACTGCCATTACTAAATACGTGTATTGGAATCCTATTTCTACATATAACCTACCGATTACAATTGAGAAGAAAGCGACTCCAAGTTGCTTCGCTACGTTAAATGCTAACATATAAACTGTTGCTGATAATCTTACGTCGAATACGCTAATTATATATTTCATAATAGAAATAAGCATCAATGGCATTTCAATTGCCGCTAACAATCTAAAGAATGATAATAGCCAAACTTCATCCGTAAATGCAGTTCCCACTACTCTAATGAATAGTATAACTCCGTATAAAAACAGGCCATTTTTTGCACCTATTCTATTAATAATCCATGGCATAAATACCATCACAATTGCTTCAATGAATATTTGAGTAGATGTAAGTCTACTAAACAGTGTTTCACCTGATGAGGCATCATCAAAGAATCTTATAAAGTAATTAGGAAATTGTTGATCAAATACATCGTATAAACTTGCACTACCGATTATCAATAAACAAAGACCCCAAAAACTTTTGTTTTTAAATAACTTAAAGATACTTTCTTTGTTTACAAAATCTTTTTCATCTTGTACGTTATCATCTTTTTGATAATTAAGTTTCTTAACTTTAATGCTCCAAAGTATGACGCCTAGTAAAAGTGCTGATACTGAACACACCCAAAAAATGCTGAATGGATTTTTTATAAACATAATTCCACCTATAAACGCAAATGAACCTCCTGCAAGTGAACCGAATAGTCTAGTATGTCCATATTCAAATTTATTGGCACGGCTTGATTTTTCACAATATGCTTCAACCACGCCTACACCACTATATAAACACAAACTTAGGAATGAACCTCCAATAATACTTCCCATTAGCACGTTCATATCTAATAAAGGTATAAATAAATATTCAAAAAACGGTCCAATTAATGCCAAACAAAAAATGACAAATGCAAACAGATACTTTTTCAATCCTAATTTATCTTGAATAATTCCATAAATAGGTTCTAATATAATCGCTACTACTGACATTGTAGCGAATACAATACCCGCTTGTGATGCATCTAAATTAGCTACTCTATTTAGCCAAAGTGGCAAAAAAGTTATTATTAAAGTCCAAATAGCAAAATAAAAGAAATTAATGCCCCCAAATCTCCAGAACACACTATCCTTAAATTTATTCATGGACTTCGCCTCCTAATACTTCCGGAGTTTCTGGTGTCCAACGATTATCTGGTAACGGTACCCCAAACTGAGGGTTATTATTTTCATCCCAATTAATTACCTGGGCTCTAGCATGGCGATTAGGGTCAAATAAAGGGTCTCCTTTGATGTTTTGATAATTCCTTGCGTGATAAACGATGATATCATGTTTACCATCTTCTGATTTAGTAAATGAATTATGACCTGGACCATATTGCTTATTTTCAATACTACTTTCAAACACTGGTTTTTTATTTTTAGTCCAAGACTCAGCATTCAGAAAATCACTACTAATATCGGCACTTAACATCCCTACACAATAATCGATACCTGTTGCACTTGCTGAATATGTTAAAAATATTTTTTCATCTTTTATTAAAATAGCTGGTCCTTCATTCACCCAAAAACCTTTGATTTCCCACTCGAATTCAGGAACAGTTAGTAATGTGATTTTACCTTCTAAAGTCCAAGGATTTTTCATTTTAGAAATATAAATATTTGAATGCCCTTTAATGTTTAAATCTTGTTGAGACCAAACATAATAAAGTTCATTATTTAAAGTAAATACTGTTGCATCTAAAGCAAAAGTTTCCCATCCTGTATCAATTTGCCCTTTGTCTACCCATTCACCTTCTAAAATATTATCTGATTCATTTTCTAATACGTACATTCTATGATTAAAAGTATCATCATCAATATTAGTGTTAGGCGCAGCAGCATAATATATGTACCACTTGTTATTAACTCTATGTAATTCAGGAGCCCATATTAATTCGCTCTTAGGTCCTTTGGAATCTTTCAACCATACTGTGTATTCCTTTGCATCTTTCAAACCGTTTAACGAATTCGATATTCTTAAAATAATACGGTCATATAAAGGATACGAACCTGTGAAATAATATTGGCCTTCATGTTGTAATACAAATGGATCTGCCCTTTGTAACACTATAGGATTATTTATATCTTCCATAAAAAATGCCTCCCCTTTTTGTAAACGCTTTCTAAAATGATAATATTACATGTACGTACATATGTCAAATGTTATTTTATTGTACGTACATGTTAAAATTTTAATTGTATGGTTGAAATAATAAGAAGCTATATTGAATGTAAGACGTGTATTACAACATTCGGGGGGCTATGTAGCAGTGGACCTCGACTTACAACTTTCATAAGGTGCATCCTCACATCATAAGCAGATTTTAAAACAATATTTATTTTTAAGTTATACTTTAGTTAAGAGTAAAAGGAGCGTGGTTGAATGAATTATAGATTAGCGACAGTAGAAGATGTTGAAGGTATTATTTACGTATGTTCTGAAGGTTATAAAGCCACATACAAAAACATTCTTCCTCAAAAATATATCACTCAAATTATTAATGAGTTTTATAATAAAGTTCGTGTAACAAATGAAGTTTTAAATATTAATCATTATTGGAATGGTTGGTTTGTAGCAGCAGATAAAGGTAAAATTATTGGAGCTGGTGGTGGAGGTTTTCGTAATGATAGTAGTTCTGAACTGTACGTCCTTTATTTAGATCCTACTCGTAAAAGAGAAGGTATTGGAACAAAATTATTACATAAAATCACAAGCGATCAAATAGAACGTGGTACAAAAGAGCAATGGGTATCAGTATTAAAAGAAAACTACATGGGGATTCCTTTTTATGAAACAAACGGTTTTCAATTCCAATTTGAAAAACCAATGAACACACTCCCTAAAGAGGAAGGCTATCTTTCATTAAAATACAAACGTAAGTTATAAATAAGATTTATTCATAAAGGAGCGTGGTTGAATGAAACTCAGTGTACTGGATCAGGCACCCATTTCTAAAGGTGACACGCCTGAGGAAACATTAAGGAAGACTATTGAATTAGCTAAATGGACAGAGTCGTTAGGTTATCACCGTTATTGGGTTGCGGAACACCATAATACGAGTGGATTAGCGAGTTCTTCACCAGAGATATTAATGACAAATATAGCCGCTTCGACAAATCAAATTCGTGTTGGTTCTGGTGGT
>DATGUU010000039.1:0-3135 GCA_035301085.1 Pseudogracilibacillus sp.
ATTCAAGGCATACAAATGTCATCCGAACAATTTTCAAAAGCAGTGGCAGGACTTAGCTATCAAGGCAAAAATCAAGTTACCTTCGTGATTGGAGGATCCAACGGTTTAAGTACAGATGTGCTAAAACGTGCAAACGAAAAACTGTCCTTTTCTAACATGACCTTCCCACATCAATTGATGAAACTGGTGTTGTTGGAGCAGGTGTATAGGGGATTTAAGATACAGAGGCGGGAACCGTATCATAAGTAGTGGAAAAATATAGGGTGGAAATTGAGATTAATGTGTAAAAAAAGATTATTAAAAGCTTCTTAGATGATTCAAGTCAGTTGCCGGATATCGATACAAGGCGAGGAACCGTAATAGGTATATCTGTTTTTTTCCATACTTATCGCTACTTCCTTTTTTCGCACTTATAATTACTTATATTATAACAATAATCAAACTGATCAACTTGCACACAGTTTATTTCGGAATTCTATTTACCTACCAACGTTTCCGGAAAAATCACCAATGAATTTTAACCTATACAAATTACAATTCTTTACTTCATAACTATTAATCCTGACGATACTAGTAGTAGGATTTTTTTATACATAAAACTTAAATATTTAGGGAGAATGCAAAACAAAAATTTAAATTACCTGTTTTTGCGATGACTTTATCTTATTAATTATCGCATCACTATTTCAACCTATGTCTAACAAACATAGAAAATTCAATAGATAACTATGATAAAAATTCTATGCAGAAGGATGTAGATTAAAAAATTACTTGTTACTATAAAACAACTAATCTTTAATAATATCTACTAATATCATTAAAGTATTAACCTAGAAAGAATCCATTCATTAGTTAAGTTATGGATTGATAAGTGTGTAAATAAATTTACAAAGGAGAAAACAATATGAATAAAAATTGCAACGAATTCTATCATATAGAGGATATATTCCACGCATATGTAACAAAGGATATAATCATATAATTTAGGGTTAACTCAAAAATAAATATTGATTGAAAGGTAGTGATAAATTTGAGTACTGTTTCATTTAACATTGATATCCCCACAGACCCTGAAGGGTATTTCTCCATTCAATGCCCTTATTGTGAAAATAAGTTTAAAGTTTTGGGAAATTACTTCGAAAATATGGAGGCAATAGAAATTTATTGTCCAATTTGTGGTTTAGTAAATGAGGTAAACGCATTTTTTACAAATGAAGTTATTGAAAAAGCAATGTCTATTGCACAAAACCATGCCGAAGAATTAATTTACAATATGTTTAAAGATTTGGAAAGAAAAAGTAGGGGAAATAAATTTTTAAAGTTTAAAACTGGAAGAAAACCCTCGCATCATGGACCGGAACTTTATGAAACGGTAGAAAACTTTGTTATTGTTAATAAAATGTGCTGTAGTTCAGATATTAAAGTAACTGCACTTGATAAATGGTTAATACCTTATTGTATAAAATGCGGGAGGAAATGATTATGGATGTCCATGAATTAAATAAATTAGGTAGAGAGTTTCGAACACATTCTTCCAGGTATCTAGCAACAAAATATGGAGCAGAACAACAAAATCTTAAAAGATTTTTATTATTTATAGAAAATACACCCTTAATTATGGATTTTATAAACGAATGTATCGATGAAAAAATTGATTTTGAGGAAATAATTCGCAACAAAGGATGGAATGAAAAATTTAATTTACCATTGGAAACAAAACAAGAAGTATCTTATGTTTATCAATTACTAAAGTATATTGATAAAACAGGAAATTTTGTCGGAATTATAATGGGATACGGATCTGGTCGAAAAATACAAAATCATCTTGATGCATTTAATCATCAGGTTGTAGTACATTTAATAAACCACATAAGAGAGTATATTGAAGACACTGTTTATGGATTAGAGCCATTAAAACCAGAAATTCTCGAATCGAGTGATCCTAGGATTTTTATATCATATTGCTGGGCAGATAAAGTGTTCGCGGATTTAATAGATGATGATTTCAAAAAACTAGGGTTTACTTTAACACGTGATGAGCGTGATTTGAGGTTTAAAGAGAGCATTAAAAATTTTATGGAATCTATTGGTAAACATGATTTTGTAATTAGTATTATAAGTGATAATTATTTAAAATCGGTAAATTGCATGTATGAAATCTCTGAAGTAATGCGCTTACGTGAATATAAAGAAAAGATGTTACTCGTAATACTAAATGAATCTGATATTGATTTATTATCTGATTCTGTGTTAAAACCTAAAAATTATTCTGCAAATATATATGAAGTATTATCACATATTGAATATATTACATTCTGGGAAGAAGAAGAGAGAAAACTTTCAGAAAAAATTTCTATGATTAGCGAGGATGTAAATAAAATTCAACCCCTAAATGAACTTAAACGAATTCAAAATATCAAAAGTAATATTAGTGATTTCTTAGCTGATATTAGCGACTGGAATAATACAAATTTAAGTGAATTAAAAGCATCCAATTATTCATCCTTTATCGATGAAATTCGGTCAGTTAAAGACAGTTGATAATATATTAATATACTATCAAAAGTTTAACTTGAATTTTCCTATCAACTTAATGTACATATCTGAAGAGGGGGGTGTGTTATACTCCCCCCCCTTTTCATTTCATTGTCCTAACTTAAATATTTCTTAACCTCTGCCATTCGCTACTCTTAAATCGTTACGATGAACCGTATCATAAATGATATAATCGAAGAAAACGAGCATCGAGTAAGTCTAGAAGCAATTTTACATTCACAAGCAAAAAAACTTAAAAACTTTGTAATTATCCGAGGAGGAAAAAATAATGAATCTTGAAAAGGGAAAGTATGCTATACCATTACAAGCATTAAAGAAAGATGAAGATGCACCTTCTGCGATGGCTGATTATTTATCAAACTTTGCTGTTGTCACAAAGAAAGACGATAAATTGACATTATCTATAGTGCTTTATAATCAACAAATCATCACTGGCCTCCAAATTGAAAATCATGAAAAGATATTTACTGAAGCGATTGCAGAGCAAGTTAATGAGGAAAAGAATTGGAGATATGAAATGTTTGAACTAAACTACCTTCCTAGCAAATTAAAAGCACGAGTACAATACGAAGTAGAACA
>DATGUU010000040.1:0-22606 GCA_035301085.1 Pseudogracilibacillus sp.
ATTTTATACACCTTTCTTTGTTTAAAATATAGTTATATTATGTACATTATATTATAGACTATCTTTTAAACAATAGAAAGGAAAAAATAAGAGCTTTTTGAGCTCTTATTTTCATGTGTCTAAAAGTTTCAACTTATAAACATGATTGTTTATATAAAACTTTATGAATGATTATTGCAGTTAAATTGAGCCACCTTCTGCGGACGGGAAATCCAGCAAGATAAATAGAGTAACCTCTTGTATAATACATTTGCTGATTACGGCCACTAGAACTTACCACTTGCAGCATGTTTGTTACCATGCATTGCTATCTTCTTTACCAAAATAAAATAAAATCTAGAGGAAAAGGCTTGCGATAATTATAGTTGATTTAGTTATGAGGTGTGAGGATAATAGTCTCCAATAAGAAAGTTTAAAACAAATAAGCCATTGGAACGAAACCTATTTCAATGGCTTGTTTAGTGTGCGAGTCATGCACATATTTCTGTAAGAATAAAGTCCTGAACTGTGAAGGCAGTAGTAATGGTTAGCTTAATACAAGGCTAGGTGCATTTGAATAAGGTTGCCAAACAAACTAAAATTCATACTGCCAAAGGATGCACAGAGTAAATGAAATAGGGGGGATGTGGGGAAGAATATGTGCTTACCTTTGGAGGTTTGGTAATACATGCAACTCGTTGCATAACCGAACATGTGAATGGTCGCTGAATTACCAAAAGTCAGCAGAGGCCATAGTACCAATCGTTTCTAGGACAACTGGGAAGGGCTGAATCATTTAAGAAGAATTATCACTTTGCGTACGCAAACTTTTATAAAGCAGAAAAATAGTATCCTTCCTATCTAAAGGAAACAGTGAATCCTATGGAAGGGCGGAGAGCACTCGTGACACAAGAAGAAAGATAATTCACGTAGCAGTGTGTATGATGTTAGAAGGAATTCTATCATGAGAAAACTTATTACTCGCTTTAGAGGGAGTTGAAAAGAATAAAGGTAGCCAGGGTATAGACAAGAAACCAGTAGAATTCCTACGAAACCATATTGTGAACCAGTGACACAACCTAAAGGAGGAAATACTTACGGATGCTTATCTTTCAAGTCCAGTACGTCGTGTCGAAACCCTGAAGGCAAACGATGGAGTTAGAAAGTTAGGCATCCCTACCGTGATAAATCGTCTTCTTCAGTAGGCTATTGCACAAGTTTTAACTCAAATGTATGACCCAACATTTTCAAATCAAGGTTATGGTTTCCGTCCTAACAAACGTGAGCATGACGCTGTAAGACAAGCGAGGAAATACATGCAAGAAGAAAAAAACTTTCAAAGAGCTTGCAAAAATCTGATATAATTATGGATAATTTTCGGCTGGTTATCATAGAAGAATTGAATATATCCTATGAAATTTTGTCCGAGGTAACTCCCAATCTAGTAGGGGTTCGTACCTTTGTCTGATTATGAGCAAACAGGTACTGTAAGGAAAAAGCAAGTTTTGGTAGTATTGATGAAGATATGGGAGAGTTTATATATATTACCGGATATCCAGATAGATCGCCTTCTAAGGTGGGCTTTCGTCATCAAATTATAGTCCATGCCGAACACACCTAAAAAAGAGCATCCTCAAACGAGAACGCTCTACTTAAATCATTATTTTGTGAACCAGAAACACTGAGAATTAAAAGATATTGAGTAAATTATAATTTACGCATTTTTATTTAACAAATTATTTTAATTAGCAGTCTTTCTTTTTTCCCAATCTGCGCACCATTTCGAGCAATAAAGAGGCATTTTTTCATTTGCTTCATCTGTATCTAACTTATATTCTTCACCCTCGTATATCAACTTACCACATACAGAACATTTATCATAACTCTCAATATAGTAACCATTTTTTGAAAATTTCATTTCATTTCTCCTTTTCTAACATAAATTTATTGTATTTTATAATTTGATTGAGCTGATTCTTGAGAAATAAACCCCTCAACAATATCTTTTTGAATCAGTTTTTTATCCCTTTCTAGAGGAGAACCATAACCTCCCCCTCCTGGAGTAACAATTTTAACTCGATCTCCCCGGTGTATAGGGATATTAGAATACTTACTGGGTGAAATTTTATTGTACCCCTCAACAACATCTTTAAATTCTGTAGAACCTTCTTTTTGAACTAAAGTCGCACCATAACCTCCTTCTTGCCCTGAAAACAGTCCGTATCCAGCAACTTTATGACGGTCTGTCATTTGGCTAATAGTGATAAGGTCAGAATTACATTTTAATATTTTTTCAGCCCCAAGTCCTCCTCGAAACTTTCCAGCTCCTCCAGAATCTGGAGTTAATTCAAATTTTTCAACTAACCAAGGATACCTTGTTTCAAAGACTTCTATCGGCGTAGTACGACAATTTCCGTTAATAGAGTCACACATATTATTTCCATCAGTATAGGAACGAGCTCCCCATCCTACTGCTTCTAAACCATAGCAAACATAATGCTCATCGTAATCTTCATGATAACCCCCAAATACAAAATTTAAGTGAGTTCCCCCTTCGCTAGCTATAACCTGTTCTGGTATCGCTTTAGAAAAAGCTCCAATTATAGTTCCGGCTATTCGAGGATGTGTTTCTGTATTTCCTCCTACTGAAGGACCTGGGTGGTTAACGTTCACTACTGTTCCAGGCTTAGCAATAACTTTAATAGGTCTAAAAGCTCCAGAATTCTTTGGGATTTCAGAGTCAGTTAAGTTTAACATAGCATTATAAGCGGCCGATACAGCTACTCCATATGTTGCATTAATAGGTCCGCGAGCTTGTGGTGAAGAACCTTCATAATCTATGATAACTGTATCTCCCTCTACATGCGCATTCACTTTAATTGTAAATATCTTGTCATCTATTCCATCATCATCTACGTAGTCTTCAAACTCGTATACTCCATCCGGAATTTCTGAAATTTCTGCTTTCATACGTTGTTCAGAATAAGTTAATAAATTATCTACTATCTTTAAAAAGTATTTCTCGCTATATTTATTAATTAAACTTGTAAGTCTTTTTTCTCCTAAATCAACTGCGCTGATTAAAGCTCTTAAATCACCATAGTTATGTCTTGGTGTTCTAACATTAGCTAACATTATCCTCCAAATGTCTTTGTTATCTTTTCCTTCATTCACTATTTTAATTGGGGGAATCTGCAACCCTTCTTGATAAATTTCTGTTGCTTCTCCTGCAAATCCTCCAGGGGTCATTCCTCCTACTTCAGCTAAGTGTCCGATTGCTACAGCATAAGCTACTACTTTTCCTTCAATAAAGATAGGTTTAAAAACAGTGTGTTCAGGAGTATGAAGCCCCCCCCGATAGGGGTCGTTATGTAAAATAACATCTCCCGGTTTCATAGATGATTCTGGAATTTCTTTAATACAATTTTCTATTAGAATTGGCATGCCACCAATTTGTGCAGGGCAATAGTCTGCCACAGCAATCAGTTCACCTTTAGTATTAGCCAATCCACAGGTAAAATCTAAAGCTTCGTTAAAGATTGTAGAATAAGAAGTTTTCATTAAAGTAATACCCATCTCTCGACAAATAGAAACCATCGCAGAATTAATAATGTTCATTGAAACTATATTTTCGTTTGTGTTCATACTTATCACTCCTATTATTTTCTAGTTATATGAAGATTTCCTAACTCGTCTACAAACACTTGATGATTGGGACCAATTATAGTTGAAGAGCTATTTTCCTCAATAATAGTAGGCCCTTCTATTTTATGACCATTTAATAAATCTTCTCTATCATAAATGGGAGTTAATAATAAATCTTTTTCGAATCTTACTTTTCTTTCTCCTTTTTTAGTAGGAATATTATCTGTTGCAATAGATTTATTTTTAGTTTTTGGCTTTTCCGTTTTGCATACAATTGTTACTTTAAATGTCACAACCTCTATAATTTCTCCTTCAATTTTAAAACCAAAGCGTTCATTATGCATATGGTGGAATTTATTCCAAATTTCTTCAATATTGTCTTCATTAATTTCCTCGTAATTAAACGGTATATCCAATTCGTAATTCTGACCAAAATATCTCATTTCAATAGAAGTATAGATATTATAATTCTTTTTATATCCTTGTGAAGATAAATCGGATAGACCCCCTTCTTTAAGTTCTTGAAAAGAGTTATTGGCTTTATTTATGTCAAATTGATTGGAAGTCATTTGAACCGTTCTTTCTAAATCAATACGAGCGTCGGAATATAAAAAGCCAACCGCAGAAAACTGTCCTGGAAATTGTGGTATAATGGCTTCGTTAATATCAGAAGCTTCCATTAGGTCACTTGCATGAACTGGACCTGCCCCACCATAATTTAACATTGTAAAGTCTCTTGGGTCGTGTCCTTGTTCCACAAGTACCATTCTCAACGCATCCGCCATATTATTATTAGCAATCTTAATAACTGAATATGCTGCTTCTTCAGCATTCATATTTATTTTGTCACCTAATTTTTTAAGTCCTTCATAAGCTGCTGTATAATCAATTTTCATTTCTCCTCCTAAGAAGTTATTTTCGTCTAATCTTCCTAGAATTAAATTAGCGTCAGTAACTGTGACTTCTTCACCTCCCAAGCCATAACAAATAGGTCCAGGATCAGCCCCCGCACTTTTTGGACCAACATTGAGCATACCCCCTTTGTCAACCCAAGCTATGCTGCCTCCACCTGCTCCAATTGTTCTAATGTCAACCATCGGTACTTGAATAGGGATACCCCATTCAATTTCAAAGTTTGTTGTAAATTCTTCTGTTTTATTTTTTATGACTGCTACATCTGTACTTGTCCCACCCATATCTAAAGTTACAAGGTTTTCAATATTAGACTGTTCAGCAATAGATTTTGCTCCAACAACACCACCTGTAGGACCTGATACTGCTGTATTAATCGGGGCTTGTTTTGTCGATTCTAATGTCATGACCCCACCATTTGATTTCATTATATTTACGTTTTTAGTGATGTTTTTTTCATCGAAACGGTTCTTAAGGCGACTGACATAATTAGTCATGATAGGTTTAATATAAGCATCAGCAATAACAGTACTAGCTCTTTCATACTCTTTCCACTTCGGAAGAACATCAAAAGAAATTGAAACAGCAATATTAGGTAAATATTTTTGGAATATTTTCTTTATTTGCTTTTCGTGAACAGGATCAACGTAAGAATACAATGTATTTATTGCTATTGCTTGAATGTCAGGGGTATTTTTTATATTCTCAGCTATTTTTTTAACTTCCTCTTCATCTACTTCAGCTAACACTTCTCCTTTATGAGTTAATCGCTCATTTATTTCAAAACAATTTTTTCTTGTTACTAAAGGATCTGGTTTTATCCAATCTAAATTATAATGATACTTTCGGTTAGCTCTTTGTATGAAAGGTATATCTTTAAAGCCTAATGTAGTAACGTAAGCAGTTTCTGTTCCTTTCCTTTCTAAAATAGCATTTGTTGCTATAGTAGTCCCATGCCGTATTCTTTCTATTTCGCGTACATCCTCATATTCTTCTAATCCAGTGAGAACTCCTTCAATAGGATCTGCAGGAGTTGTTAAATTCTTCCATACATTGACATTACCTGTGTCTTTATTAAAAGAGACAAAATCTGTAAAAGTTCCTCCTACGTCAATTCCACTAATAAAGTTAGTCATTTTATCCATCCTTCCATTATATAAATTTCTTTCTGCTTTTTAGAATAAACTATTTTTTCCTTCCCTTTAAAGACTATAAAATAATTTATAAAAATTAATGTTTTCTATAGACTCGATCAAAAATTAGAGCAACATAAACTAAAGATAATAATACTGATGATACAATCACCCATCTTAAACCTTCTTTAAACGTTCCCAATGGCTCCCACCACCCATTGATAATGATAATAATAAAAGGTATAACAAAAACTAATGAACTTAACACTATACCCATACTCATATAATTAATATTTTTTTTACTTAATTTTACATACTCGCTTTTTAGTTTATTCATTAGATTACTCCTTTCAAAAGAGTAGTTAACTTCTTAATTTTGTAATTAAATTAGATGGACGAAGTAACATTATACTGATACCAATAAATAATATTATGGTACCAACAAATATTGAAGTGCTCCATTCGTTCCCGCCATAAACAGTCATTGATAAAATAGTTGCCCATACAAATCCTGTGCTGGCTAGTATACCTCCTCCAACGGTTCCCGCAGTATTTATTCCCATATATAAAGCTACAATCATAAATATACCCCACGCTCCACCTGTTACTGCCGCAAAAGCCCACCACATCGGATCTTTAAGCATTATAGTTGCTATCTCAGTAAATTGTGGCATTATTATGAAATTTAAGATTATAGCGCCTACCACCGCCCAACCTGCTCTCCAAAACAAAGAACTCTCCTCAGGCATTAAGTCCGAACCAGCAGCAATTGCAAAATTTTCTATGCCATAAATTATAGCAGCTAATAACCCCATCCCTGCTCCAATCGCTATAGTAATGTTAGAAACACCTTCAGGAGCAGCTAAAGACATACCACCAGATGCGACCCATATACCTATAGCAATAAAAACGCAACCTATTAAAGTCCATTTTTGCATCATTTTTTCTCTATATATAAGAGAGGTGAATACCGCTCCCCAAAATCCAAACAAACCTGCTAAAGGCCCCGCAATAGCTCCTCCAACAATGGCTGATGATGAAAAGAAAAGAAAGTCGGCAATAAGTCCCGTCATAGCCATAAATACTCCATACCAAGAAATCCTTGCTCGTAGCACTCTTATATTATCTTTAGCAGTACCCGTCACTAAAGAGTATATAAAAACAGTTAAGACTCCAAACATCAACTCGAAAAATTGAAAAGTCATTGATCCAGTAGGAAATGCAATATTAAAAGGATATACATCGCCCGCTAAACCTGCAAAACCAAAAGCTATACCCAAAAGAGGTGCTCCTAATGCTGCATACGTCATACCTATTCTAACTTTTCTAGACTCTTGAATTTCTTTAAATTTATTTACATCTTTAATCATTAGTTAACACCTCTCTTTCAGTATTTTCTACATTTAAATTTAATTCGTTAATAATTTTTATGGGACTAATCTGATAATAAATAAACTCTCTATGACGTTTTTGTAATTTAAACTTTCTTAAAAGATTTTCTTCGTAGAATTCATAATTTAATTCTTGAGTCCAAGATTTATTTTGCAATTCTAATAGTATAGACCTTATCTTGCTTAAACTACGTGAGTTGTAATGCGGCTTAAGTTTTTCGTAGACCTCATATTCCCATAACCCTTCTTCAAAGTAATATAACACTGCAAAAACTGAATATTTTAAAGGTGATTTCACATCATTCATTCCTTCCTTTAAATTAGTAAGCGTTTTCATAAATGTAAAATAATAGGTAACATATGAGATGATACATAAGCAGAAACTATTGCAAAACCTATACTAATTACTCCAGGTATTGCAGGATGAAAAATGGGATACTTTTTTTCATCATTCATGATTTAACCTCCTTTTATAAAGTATTCGATGAAAAAAGAAAAATATTGGCTACTTTTTGTGAAACTTTATAATATTAACTTAATCTACTACAACCATTTGAGCCGTTTCTTTATAAATATTAATAACACGATGTGGCACCTTGTCTGGAATAATAAAAACATCTCCTTTTCTCCATTCTGTCATCTCTTCCCCTAACTCTATGTTTATTTTACCCTCTACTACATAAAAGGCATGTCCGTCATAACAAGTGTGATCTGCTCGATATTTAGGAGGATAAATCATAAAACGTAAACGCTGATTTTCGTTTTCTATCCATCTTGAAAAAGTCCCTGTTGAATCTTTGTCTGGCAAAGCTGTTTCGGTATTTTTGCTAACTTTTAACTTCGATCTATTGTTTGTCATCACAATAACCTCCTTAAATTGAATAGTAATTATTAAAATACATTTAAATCAATTTCTGAATTTATAGAAAACTTTCAAGGTTTTACTTCCACAAATACATTCATATTAATTTTGCTTCAGATTGCTAGTTATTTTTAATAGCTTTTATAGAATCGTTAATAATAGTAATAATATCTTCCATCTGCTTAGCAGTAATCGGAAAAGGCGGAGCTAAGGCCAAAGTGTCTTGTCCGTCATAAGATATAGATCGAAAGAAAAGACCTCGCTTTAAAGCTTCTTCTGCTACTTTGGGGCCTATTAATTCAGTAGAAAAACCTTCTTTTTTTAATTCAATTGCTCCAAGTAACCCTAAATTTCTGTGTTCTGTGACTAAACTTGTGTGTTGCTGTTTAATCCATTCAAGACCTTCTCGCATTTTCTCTCCCATTAAGTTAACATTATTAATAAGGTTTTCTTGTTCTATAATTTGAAGATTTTTAAGACCAACTGCTGTAGCTGTAGGATGTCCGCTATAAGTGTAACCGTGCCAAAAATTTGATTCAGTTAATTCTATCAAATCATTATAAATGTCATCAGACACAATCATACCTCCAAGCGGAGCATAGCCACTAGTTACTCCTTTAGCCATTGTGATAATATCAGGAATAACATTAAAATGATTTATCCCAAACTCTTTGCCTGTTCTACCAAATCCACAAATAACTTCATCAGAAATAAATAATATATTATTATCGTTACAAAGTTTGCGTATTTCTTGAAAATATCCATCTGCAGGTAGATTAACCCCTCCAGAACCTTGTATTGGTTCAGAAATAAACGCTGCAATAGTTTCAGCGCCCTCTTTTTCAATAACATCTTTAAACGCTTTTATTGAGCTTTCCACATACTTAAAGTCAGGGGCAATTGAAGTAGTAAAAGTATTAAAAGACTTAATCCCTGTTGCACTTGTCGCTCCCATTGCCAATCCATGATACGAAAGCTTCCTAGAAATTATTTTCTTTTTTTCAGGAAAACCTTTTATTTTCCAATAGTGACGAACAGTTTTGAATGCGGTATCATTTGCTTCCGAACCTCCTGAAGTAAAAAAAGTAGAATTTAAATTCTCAGGAGCCCACTCGGCAATTTTAACTGCAAGACGGATAGCGGGTTCATTACTCCAATTATTGAAAGAAGAAGTATAAGCAAGTCGTGTCATTTGATCGTAAGCTTCTTTGGCTAATTCTTCTCGTCCATGACCAATGTTTACATTCCAAAGAGAGGAAAGTCCATCTATAACTTTTTTTCCTTCTGCATCTTCTAAATATATATTTTCTCCTTTAGTAAATATAAAAGGAGGGCCATCTTTTTGAAGTTCTTTCATGTTCGAGGTAGGATGAATAAAATGATTTTTATCTAATCTCTTTAATTCTTTTATCTCTGCTTCACTTAATTTATTAGTTATCATAGTTCGCTCCCTCACTTGTATTTAAAAAAGTATATTCCTCAGCATTCCGAATCGTTCAAAATTTATTTTGTAATTATAGGCAGAGTAAAAAACTTTTTTAGCGATGAAATACTCTGATATTTTATTGAAGTTTCTCTTCCCCCCTTTCCTCTCTTTCCAATGTCTAATAGGATAAAATCTGTGTCCTTCAACCAAAAAACAAAACATTTTAATTAATCTGAATATTTTTTACTTATTTTGGACAGTCCATTTATTTTCAAATCCTAGCATAAAAAATATTTGATGTCAATTTTATTCACAATATTTCCGTCAGTAATTTTGAAAAATTAAAATTACAACATAGATTATTACTGAGCACTTTAAAACCATATGTGTGTTTCTATTTTTTATATTGCGCTGTCATGACAATCGTTGATATTTTTGTACACGAATAAAATGGGTATGAAAATTTATTGAATTCTAAAAAGCTGCTTCCTCGTTGTAAGCAATAATACATTACTTATATCGATGAATAAATTGATGATAAGTGAGTTCAGGCACGCGGAAAGCGTGCCTGAATGAGCGAAATTAAAAAATATTCACTTATTCATTTAATTTTTTTCTTGAAAAGATAAACAATTATCCCTAATATGCCTTTCGATTTTATTATGCATTTTAAATTCTTATTTTTCTATTTAGGTAAATACTAATACCGATTTTAAAAACGTATATTATCATTTTCTACAATACCTTCTAAGATAAAAATTTTACGAATAAATAAGTTAATTCTCACAGACTTCATTTCGATATTTTGCATCACTTTTAATAGATATTCAATAGATAAATTAAGAATTTAAAGTATATAAAATTATACCGCACTCTTAGATGGGTTACATATCATAATTTTCTCGGATGTTAATAAACTTGATTGTCGCACAATATTTACAAGAAGTACACTTTCATTTTTTGTATTTTTGTACTTAATATAGTTTTGATAAGATGCTTTTTACACACTTGGATCTCTTGTCATATAAGAGCGACATAATTATGAGTAATTTAAAACCTTAAACTTTAATGGAAATGTTGCTATTTTTTGGACAGTCCATTATAATATGAAGAAAATATATTGTTAAAGAGGTTTTTTATGAGAAATGAAAATTTTGAATTGGCAGATAGAGTTCATTTACAAGTAATTGATTTTATAAAAAATGAGATTGAAACTGGAAATATAAAACCAGGAGAACGTCTCCCTTCAGAAAGGCAGTTAGTAGAAAAACTTGGGATATCTAGAACTTCAGTAAAAGAAGCTTTTGCAGCCCTATCATTATCGGGAATTATAGAAATAAAACAAAAGAGTGGGGCTACCTTACTTAAAGATGAAAAAAAAGATATCGTTCTAAAATTAACATCTATAATTAATCGTTCTTCTTTAGATATAATAGAGATTATGGAATTAAGACAAACAATTGAATGTGAAGCATGTTTTTTAGCTTCAACGAGGAGAACAGAAAGTGATGTAATAGAATTAAAAAAGAAATTTGATGAATTAAGTAATGCAATAAACAAGGGCGATTTAGCAGCTAAAGAAGATGTGAATTTTCATCTTGCTGTAGCTTATGCCACAAATAATTCTTTATTTGTGGATGTAATGAGATTATTATCCTTACGTATGTTTGATACAATATCTTCCACAAGGAAACAAACTTTGAGAAAACCAGGAAAGAGTGAAGAAGTCTTAAAAGAGCATAAAAACGTTTATTTAGCCATTAAAAATAAACAGCCACAAGTTGCTAGAAATCTGATGCAAGAACACTTAAATAACGTTAAGAAGAGATATTTATAATTTTTTGAAGGGGTTTTTTGCTATGACATATGATTTTACAATTATTGGAGCAGGTATCGTTGGTCTGTCTGTGGGTCTTTCTTTAATAGAAAAATATGGAAACTGTAATATCTTAATTTTAGAGAAAGAAACAAGTATAGCAAAGCATCAAACAGGACGAAATAGTGGTGTTATTCATTCTGGGATTTATTACGAACCTGGAAGTCTAAAAGCAAAGTTAGCTAAAAAAGGAAATGAGCAGATGATTAATTTTTGTAAGGAATATAATATTCCTTACAAGGTGACTGGGAAGTTAATAGTTGCTACAAAAGAACATGAACTAGAAGATTTAAAAAAACTATATATAAGAGGAGAAAAAAATGGTTTGAAATTGGAAATAATAAATAATCAAGAAATTAAAAAAATTGAACCACATTTAAAAGGAATACAAGGTATAAAAGTTCAAAATACTGGAATAGTCGATTATAAAAATGTTGCGCAAGCTTTTGCTGATATTTATAAAAGTAAGGGGGGAGAAATTCTTTTAAATGAAAAAGTAATAAAAATAAATAATAATTCATCAGAAGTTACATTAGAAACTTCAAATAAGAAAAAAATAACTACTAAATATTTAATAAACTGCTCTGGATTAATGTCAGATGTAATAACTAAACAATCAGGCATCCATACTGACTTACAAATCGTTCCTTTCAGAGGAGAATATTATGAATTGAAAAAAAATAAAAGACATCTAGTTAAAAACCTTATCTATCCTGTCCCTAACCCAGATTTCCCATTTTTAGGCGTACATTTTACTAAAATGATTAACGGGCGTGTATTAATTGGCCCTAATGCTGTATTAAGTTTGAAAAGAGAAGGTTATAAAAAAACAAGTTTTAATTTTAAAGACTCTTTTACCACTTTGTCGTATTCAGGATTTTGGAAGTTAGCTTCTAAGAATTTAAAGATGGGCTTGAAAGAAATGTACCAATCAATTAATAAAAAAGAATTTGTTAAAAATGTACAATCGTTTATCCCGGAGATAACTAGCAAAGATCTTGTTCCTGCCACAGCAGGAGTAAGAGCACAAGCACTTAAACAAAACGGAAGTTTAGTAGATGATTTTTATATTATTCAAGAGAAAAATATGCTTCATGTTTGTAATGCTCCGTCTCCCGCTGCTACTGCTTCTATTGAAATAGGACAAAAAATCGTTGATAAAATGATTAATCAAACATATATATCAGTTTAATAAATGGTAAAAATGAATTTCTGCACCTTAAAGAGACATAACAAAAAAACAAATAATGCTTATAACTCAAGAGTATTTCTATATAAATTAATCAGCTTAAACATTTTAATAATTTCATACTATACTTATATAATTAGTAGATGGTCGTTATGCTTTTCTAAGTACATATAACAGCATTTAACGCTTTCCACCATTTATCTTTGCCATGTGTTATTTCAAAAAATAAGTAGGTACGAAATATTTTTTAATCTAAATGTTTCAAATGTCATTTTGCTTGTTAGAGATAACGAAAGATCTATAATAAAAGTCAAGGAGCTTTCAAATGAAAAAAGACAGAATTTTAATAAAATTAGAAAACCACGAACATATTACAAAAGAAGCACTTGATTTATTATATAGTGAAAAATACGAATTGTTTTTTTTAGAAAATGATAACCAAATTTTTAACAACAAACATGCAAAGCAAGCAAAAGCAATATTAGTTCGCGGAGCGTTCATTTCTAAAAAAACGATAAAATATATGCCTAACCTTAAAGTTATTGCTAGGGTTGGAGTAGGTATAGATAATATTGACATTGATACTGCAACGAAAACAAATATATATGTTTGTAATGTACCTGAGGCTAATTTTATTTCCGTTGCGGAGCATGTATTAAGTATGATTCTGACTTTATCACATCGGCTTATACCTGGTAATACTTCTATTAGGGAGGAACTATTTGATGCTAGACATCAATTTATTGGAACAGAATTGATGGGTAAAACTATTGGCATTATAGGTTTTGGGAAGATAGGTAAAATGTTAGCGCAAATTTGTGTATATGGATTCAACATGAACGTCTTAGTTTATGATCCATTCATTGAAGATTCAAATCTACTTAAAGTCCAGTTATTAAATAGCCCGGAAGCTATATATACAAACTCAGATTTTATAACATTGCATTTGCCGTACACTTCCGAATTACATCATTTCATAGGAGAAAAAGAACTTAAAAAAATGAAAAAAACAGCTTATATTATTAACTGCGCACGAGGAGGTTTGATAGATGAAGTTGCTCTATCGAAGTCTATTAGAAATGGAGATATAGCAGGAGCAGGTATTGATGTATACGAACAAGAACCCCCTCCCAAGAATCATGTGCTATGGGATTTAGATGAAGTTATTGTTACTCCTCATATGGGGGCATCAACTTCAGAATCCTTATCTAGAATGTCTTTAGGTGCAGTAGAAGAAATAATCAGAGTATTAAAAAACAAGAAGCCGAAAAACGCATTGAATTTTAATGACTTATAACTTTTTTTCAAAATTACAATAATAAACGCCTCAGCATTTAAAATCCATATTCCATATTGATTTGTTTATTTTTGTGTCTTAGTTTACTTCTGGCATTTTATTTGTAGGAGAAGAAATCTTCAACATTTCTTTACAAAAAATTAATCGATTCATTAAATGATTTAGGTGATTTTAGATTTTATTGAAAGTAATCCGTTTCAAAACTCATTACATCATATTCTCAGTAAATGAAAAATATTAATAATGTCTTAATCAATTTAGGGTTTTTCCAGTAAATAGCTAGAAAATTAAAATTTTCAAGTTTCCATTACCTTTATCTATACTATTACTTGAACTTTTATGTTAGTAAAATTACATCTTCTAAAAGAAAAGCTACTAACACCTGAATTATTCACCAAAATTCTTAATATAATTATCCTCACAGGCGAAAAAGTACACTTTTCTAATGACGAAACTTCTGATTTAATAAAATAATCCGAGCGATTACAAATTCCTGTAGTCACTACGTTTCCAAATGTGCATTCTAATTATGCAAGTGTTTTGGTTCAAGACAATAAAATAGCTCAACATATATAAAAGACAGCAACTTAGTGTTGGCTTATAAACATTTGATTTAGAAAATGACAACAGATAATTAAATGAAAAGAGAGTTGAGACATTTAGATATATTTAACGAAGCAATTAATAAAGTGAATCGTTCAATTTTGTTAAGTGTAACTGATACAAATGAAATCTTAAAAAGTTATTATAAGTAGCAACTCCAAATAGCGATGTAAAAAGAAAGAATAATCTTTAGCAGATAAGCAAGACACATCTTTATTTAATGTCATCTATTGTTTACCTGGTAGTTACCTGATGATGCAATTATTTCGAGTGATGCTAGAAACTTTTCTCTTATATTTCGAGACATTTTTGCTTCGATTTAAAGAATACTTTTGGAGTTCTATAGCTAGAGCTGTGGGGCTTAATAATGCCTTCTGTTATTGGAAAAAATATTTTCCCAAAAATAATTACAACTTCTTTATCTGGTGATGGAGATTTATGATAACAATGCAAGATTTTAAAACTGCAATAAGGTGTAACACACCTATAACACATATAATTTTTAATAATATGTATGTAATTAATCATAAAATTTTAAAAAATTAAATAAATACTAAAAAGGAGAGTGCATATGCTTTATATAAATGGAGAATGGATAACAACTAATGAACAATTTAATGTTACTAACCCTAGCAACGGGGAAATAATTGACACTGTTTCTAAAAGTAGTGAAAGAGAGACCTATAAAGCAGTAAAAGCTGCTAAAGAAAGCATTAAAGAATGGTCCCATAAAACGGCAAAAAAACGATATGATTATCTTAATAGAGTAGCTACAATTCTAAAAGAAAGAATAGACAAAATTGCAGAAGTAATTACAAAAGAAATGGGGAAACCATTGCAAGAGTCTAAAGGAGAAGTTTCTCTAGCAATTGATTATTTAGAATGGTACGCAGAAGAAGGGAGAAGAATTTACGGGGAAACGATTCCTGCTTCTTCTGAAAGCAAACGTTTAATAGTACAAAAACAACCTATAGGAGTAATTGGAGCAATTACTCCTTGGAATTTTCCAATTGCTATGATAACACGAAAAATAGCCCCAGCATTGGCAGCCGGATGCACAGTAATCTTAAAACCTGCATCAGCTACTCCTTTAACTGCTGTAGAGGTTTTTAAAGCTTTTCATGACGCCGGCATACCAAAAGGAGTGGTTAATTTATTACATGGCTCGGCAGGAGGGATTACTCAAATCCTCATGGAGTCACCAGATGTAAGAAAAATCACTTTTACTGGTTCTACAGAAGTAGGAAAACAATTAATGAGACAATCTGCCGAAACAATGAAGAAAATTTCTATGGAATTAGGAGGGCATGCACCTTTTCTAGTTTTTCAAGATGCAGATTTAGAAAAATCCACTGATGGAGCTATAACAAGTAAGTTTAGAAATGCAGGGCAAACGTGCGTATGTGTTAATAGAATGTATGTGCATGAAGATATTATTGATAAATTTTCATCCCTGTTAGCTAAAAAAATTCAAAACCTTAAAGTAGGAGATGGTTATGAAAATCAAGTAGAAATTGGACCTCTAATTGACCACCAAGCAGTAGAGAAAGCTTTCAAACATGTGGAAGACGCGAAGAGTAAAGGTGCTGATGTAATAGCTGGCGGACGTAAATTGACAGATGGTAAATATAGAAATGGATTCTTTTTCGAGCCAACTTTATTAAAAAATGCAACAGAAGAAATGAAAATTTTTTATGAAGAAACTTTTGGTCCAGTAGCGCCTATTTTTTCTTTTAAAACAGAAGAAGAAGCTATTGAAAAAGCGAATGATACTCCCTATGGTTTAGCTTCTTATATGTATACAAAAGATGGTTCTCGAATGATCAGAGTCAGTGAAGCTTTAGATTACGGTATTGTCGGTATTAATGATCCACTTCCAACTGTGGCGCAAGCACCATTTGGAGGCGTAAAAGAATCTGGTTTAGGACGCGAAGGAGGTCGCCAAGGAATTGAGGACTTTTTAGAAGAAAAGTTTATCTCTATTCAACTAGAAGATTAAGGTGATAAAATTCCATATTTCGATAAGGTGTCAGTCAGTTCATCAAAAGTATTTAAAAGACATTTGCTACATGATAAAAACGGTCACTAAAATCCAATAATCAGTATTTGTAATACTTTTAGCAAAGTGAATTTATGTCATAATCATGTTCAATTAATAGTGGCTTCTATTAAATAAAAATAATTTTAATTGATGGAACGCCATTAGCACCCCCTACTATACGGTATATCTGTATTGAAGAAGTAACAACACAATAAAAGCTGTTATATGTCATTAGATCGCATGAACTAATACAGAAAATGTGTTTCGTCATTTGAAATTATTCCATACTAAGGATAGAAATTAGGGTTAATCATTAATCAATTCAATCTGATTCAGATGAAATCGCTGAGATTTATAAATCACAATGAGCAATTGAGTTATTTTTTAAATAGATGAAGCAGTACTTGAGCATCAAAATCTTTATGGACACAGTTATCAAACGGTTTACAACCAAGTATACCTTGCGATAATCGTTTATTGTCTAAATATGTTCACTCAATTGAACACCAAAAGCATCCGGTCGTATTTTACAAATCAGTCGGCTGTTGAATGATTCTCTCTGAAAATCAGCGTATATCTGGCAACATAAAATACAAATAAGAGGTGTTCCATTAATTTTTCCTTCCCTCAGTTGCTCATGCATAATAAAAATAGAAAAAATGAATGTTGACTGCATTTGCTTCGATATTTAAACTTTTTTCTTTTTATCCAAAAAAGATATAATCAAAGTATTTCACCAACATTTATGTGACGCTAGTGCTTGAAAATGTCAAAATTACAAATAATAGCTTTAATTCATTTGTGGATTAAGAACAAAAATAAGAGTTTAATTTGTTTATAGTAACCCATGAGAAAATTCTCTCTATCCAGTATAATAGAGGTATTCTAATTCAAAAATGAAATCGCTTTCTATTATTGGATTTATTCCAACTTTTACATGATAGATTTATCTAAAAGGGGCTTATAATAATATATACACCAGGAGCAGTGATATTCAGAAACTAATTGACCAGGATACGTATAAGAGCAACAAGTTGCAGATACTATAAATACAGCATCTATAAATTAGAATTTATTATTGGATTATTTTTCTACACTTCTTTGAATCGATTAAAAATTATAAAGGAATCAGTGTAAGGTAGTGATTGAATTCAAAATTAATTATTTTTGGAAACTCAGGCAACACATTAAAAATGCGAAATTATATAAGAAAGCTATGCTTTTATTCTCTCTAATATTTTGTAGTATATATAGGCTCATCCAAGCTAAGATTATTATTTTTAAACAAAAAGAAAAGGCATAATGCTTCATTTTTTATCCGTCGTATTGCTTTAAAAACGTGAAAGGAATGATCTAAAAATGATAAAAAAACGATTATTAAAACAGATTTCCTTTTTATTTTTATTAACCCCATTTCTACTACTAACAGGTTGTTTGCCCGGAGGAGATGAAGGAAACAAATCGGATTCGGTTACTCTTACTTTTGCTTTCGAACTACCTAATGACCATCCTTGGGGGAAAGGAGCAGAGGAATTTAAAGAAATCGTAGAAAACGAAACAGATGAAGAGGTAAAAATAGACATCCAAGGAGGAGGGTCTATGGGAGACTCAGGCAGTGAAATCCAAGAAGGATCTAGCGTAGGATCAATAGATATAGGAATTTCTTCTACCCCATTATCTGAAATAAATCCTTATGCTGAAATTTTTTCATTACCATATATTTTTGAAACTAGAGAAGAAGCTTGGGATGTTTTAGATGGAACTATTGGTGAGGAAGTAGGAGAACGTCTAGAAGAAAATGATTTAAAACATCTAGCATGGTGGGAAGATGGTTTTAGACAAGTTACTAACAATGTTAGAGCAATTGAATCGCCGGAGGATTTCGATAAATTAAAAATTCGCGTACCAGAAAGTGATGTCAGAATCGATACTTTTAAAGAATTGGGGGCCAGTCCGTTATCTATGTCGTTTTCAGAGGTTTTTACTGGGATGGAGCAGGGCTCGATTGATGGACAAGAAAACCCTTTATCCGTAGTAGAAAGTTCTTCATATTATGATGTTCAAGAATATCTGACCATAACTGATCACGTTTATACTCCTGCATCATTGTTTATTAACATGGATAAATGGGAAAGCCTAACCGACGAGCAACAAGAAATAGTATTAAAAGCTGCTGAAGAAGGAAGAGATGTCAATAGAGAACTCAATGCTGAAAAAGATGATGAACTCGTTGATTCTTTAAAAGAGGAAGGCATGGAAGTAAACACTATTGAGGATCCTGAACCATTTCAAGAGAAGACTAAGCCTGTATGGGATGAACTAGCGGATGAACTTGGAGAAGAAGCAGAGGATATAATTGATAAAATACAAGATTCTAAATAACCGTCGTTTAAAAGTGAAATAATCTTATAATCGGAGAAACCAATATTTATCTTGTTAATTATTTATTATCCTAATTATAAATATTCAATATATCTTTATCATAAAGAATATATCTAATAATTTTTTCTAAAAGGTAAACAATAACAATCTATTATATTTTGGCATGGTATATGATACAGGTACAGGTGCCCTACTTACTTTATAATTCAGCAAATATAAAAGGTCTATTATTGGAGGAAGTTACATGCGGGCCGCTCATCGATATGTAAATTTATTTATTAAATATTTAAACAACACAATGCTATTTGCTATGTTTATAGTATTATTGTTACAAGTTATTTTAAGACGCTTCATTGACATTCCTTGGGCAGGAGCCGAAGAGTGGGCTCTGTTAACAATGGTTTGGATAACCTTTCTAGGGGCATATCAGTGCACAGTTGAGGACAGCCATTTAAAAATGGATTTTTTACAAAATGTCTTTACATCTAAATGGAGTTCTCTAATCCAAATTATCTCTAAAAGCATCGTTGTTTGGTTTTTATTTATGGCTAACGTTTGGGCCTATCCATTTATACAATCTGCTGGGGATAAACTTTTACCTATGTCAAAATTACCTATGTGGGTTCCTTATGGAATTATCTGGATTGCTTGTATTTTAATGTTTATAGAAGTCATTTATCAAATAGTAAAAGAAGTTAAAAAAATAGTAATAAGTCTCCGTAAAAAAGAGCATAATTTTTAATTTTAAATAAGGAGATGAATTAGATGACCCCACTCTTAATGCTAATAACTATACTAGTTTTATTAGCAGTAGGCGTGCCGATTGCATTTGCTTTAGGAGTAACCGCCTTAGTATTCTTAATCTTTTTTACTGATTTACAGTTAAATATTATAGTCCAACAGTTATTTCAAGGAGTATATAGCTTTCCTTTATTAGCGATCCCTCTTTTTATTTTTGCAGGATCGTTAATGAATCAAGGAGGGATGTCTAAAAGATTGGTCAATTTATCCTTAGCTTTAGTAGGTATGATAAAAGGAGGGCTTGCTTTTGTTAACGTAATTACTTCCACTTTTTTTGGAGCAATTACTGGAACAGCAGCAGCAGCAAGTGCTGCAGTGGGCCAAATTATGATACCTGAAATGAATAAAGATAACTACCCTCCTGGTTTTTCAGCGGCAACTACGTCTGCAGGGTCCTCCTTAGGTATTTTAATCCCTCCCAGTGTTCCCATGATACTTTATGGATCCATAGCTGGCATCTCAGTAGCAGACCTTTTTTTAACAGGGATACCTATAGGAATTTTAGTAGCTATTGGTTATTTAATAGTTGCATTTATACTTTCTTTGAAAAATGATTATGGTAGTAAAGGAAAGGCGTTTAGTTTTAAGTTTCTTTTTAAAACTTTTATAGAAGCTATTCCTGCTTTAATAGTTCCTTTTGTTATTTTAGGAGGAATTATATCAGGTATTGTTACACCCACAGAATCTGCTGCTTTAGCTGTCCTTTGCGGGATTGTAGTTGGTTTTATTTTTCGCGAGTTATCGTGGAAAGGTTTAATTTATGCTCTGGAAGATAGTGTTCGAAATACAGCTTTAGTTATGTTTATTTTAGCAACTGCTGGAATTTTGGGATTTTCATTTTCTGCTTTAAATATAGGAGAGCAAATGATAGAGCCATTTATGCAATATGCAGATAATCCTATAGCAGTTATGTTATTAGCAAGTATAATCCTGTTTATTGGTGGGTTTATATTTGACGGAACCGTTATGGTTGTAGTGCTAGTTCCTTTATTCCTTCCACTAGTTCAAGCTACAGCTATAGACCCATTACAATTCGCTATAGTGGTTATTATAGTATGGGGTATTGGGCAGCAAACTCCTCCTGTCGCTAGTGGATTATATATTACTACTGCCATAGCTAACGTAAGCATGCTAGAAGCAAGTAAATATAATATTTTATATATTTTAGTTTTGGTGATAGCGCTTATGGGAATGATATTTTACCCAGATATTATGCTTTACTTCCCAAAATTGCTCATTCAATAAATGTTTAAAAAATGATTAATAGAAATGTCGAGCAATTTATAGGGGGGTGACAAAATATAACCAACTAAATACATAGATAATTAACAAAAGTAATACTATTTTGAGCAATTACCTATAAAATATATAAGGAGATGAAGTTATTGATTTTTTCAAAAACAATTCAAACAATTGAAACACATACTTTTGGAGAACCAACAAGAGTAATAAATGGCGGGCTTTTAGGCTTGAAAGGGGAAACGATCGCGGAAAAAAAAGATTATATGGCTAAGCACTATGAATATTTTAGAAACAGTTTAATAAGAGAACCTCGAGGCCATCGTGATATGTTTGGAGCAATTTTATTACCTTCTACTCAAGAAGGAGTGGATTTTGGTGTGATTTACATGGACAATGACAACTTTCTAAATATGTGTGGACACGCCACTATAGGGGTTTCGACAGCAATAGTAGAAACAGGTATGGTAGAAATAACAGAGCCTCAAACCGATTTGGTTTTAGAAACTCCAGCAGGCTTTGTATACCCTTCTGTAAACATCAAAGATGGTCGAGTAGAGTCCGTAACTTTTAAAAACGTGCCTGCTTTTTTAGAAAAACAAGATTTGATTGTAGATACAGAAGAGTTAGGAAAAGTTAAAGTTGATCTTAGTTTTGGTGGTAATTATTTTGCTTGGGTAGATATAAGTCAATTCGATGAAACCATAGAGCCTAAAAATGGAACAAAATTGAAAGAATTAGCTGCTATAATTAAAAAGAATGTTAATAATCAATATAAAGTCCAACATCCAACGAAACCTTTTATTGATTATATTGACATAGTTACTTTCTATGGTCCACCGACTATTCCCGAAGCAGATTATAAAAATGTTCACATATTTAGTAATAAACAAGCTGATCGTTCCCCAGGCGGTACTGGTACAACCGCTATGGTCGCTAAAAAAATAGGAAGAGGAGAAATGAACATTGGAGAAGAAATAGTTTGTGAAGGATTTGTTGGCGGCACATTTACAGGAAAAGCGTTAAATAAAACTACATTAAAAGACAAAGAAGCATATGATATAGAGATTACAGGATCAGCTTTTATAACAGGATTTCAAACTATTGTTATAGACCCTAACGATCCGTTTAAACACGGATTTATGGTTGACTAAAATAACTTTATAATAGAAAATTAATTCTAAGTATAGAGAATGGTTTTTACCCAAGTTTACAAATAATTACTTTTTTGCTTGGCTAGATATTAAATGGAACCCCAAACCTTCTTATTAGCCCATCTTTGAAATAATGGGTGGGCTAATGAATAAATATAGAAGAAAATTAAACAAAACGTTTTATAAAACTTATTGAATTCATAATAATCATATAAGTTAATATGCTATCATACGACATGCAAACAAAATATGCTTTATATTGATTTGATACATACAATCCTTAATTTTTCCTTTTGCTTGATTTCATCAATCGCCTAATTCTAATAAACATCATATATTTTGATTAATTTCAGTAAGGTTTGTTGCAAAAATTATATCCGTCAAAAAGCACATCATGATTCACTGTTTTTTTATTTTATCACCCCTTCTCCCCTTCCTTTTATTATTTAAAACAATTTACATTTGATATTCTAAATTCCTTATTTTAATTTTATTACTCTCTTATCATTTTCATTATTGTTTTACATCCTAAACTATCAATAACGAATGTTTTTGAGAACGTCTTTTTAAGAAACCAACAAAATTTTAAATTGTTGGTTTTATAAGGTTCTGATATTCTCAATACTTTATTCAAAAACTATGTATTATAAACTACCCTTTATGATACAATATAGTT
>DATGUU010000041.1:0-2942 GCA_035301085.1 Pseudogracilibacillus sp.
AAGAAGAAATATTAACCTTTTCTAATCTGATGTATTTAGGAAGAGCGTTTAGTTTATTTGCTCTACAATTTTTAAGTTTTACAGCAATCGTGTTATTGATTGCGATTGTTACAGAAGATAGTGGAAAGACGATCCTTTTTATACTGTTGCTTTCAGTTGTGATGTTTGCAACTGAAAAGCTTATTACTGCCCCATTTATCAAAATGTTGTATGAGAATACGATTTTTTATCAATTTAGTGAAGTGTTCAATGTTACTATGACAAGCGGTGAAATCATAAAATCTCTTTTCATTGGGGTAGTGTCATTAATCGTCATCATTTTATGTGGAATAGTTATAATCAATCGGAAAGAAATCAAATAATTTAAAGCAAGTGGGTGAGAGAAATGTTGTATATAACAATAATATTAATTTTAGTGACAGTATTTTTGATCACTCGCTTATTTGCTCTAAAAAAAGAAGTGAAAAAGATAAGTAAACAACTGCAAAGCTATAATAATCAAAAAACAAATAAAAAAATCGATATGGCTCTTCTTGATAAAGATATTGAAAACTTGGGACTGGAAATCAACAGACTTATTGATTTGTACGTGACCGAGAATAGAAAAAGAGTTCAATTCGAACATGAGCAACAACAAGCAATTGCCAATATGTCCCACGATTTGAGAACACCATTAACTTCTATTTTAGGATATATTCAGCTGGCTGAAGCCAAAGACGCTTCAGATGATGAAAAGAAAGAATTGCTAATGATTGCAAAAAATCGAGCGAAAAGGCTGGAGGCATTGTTAAAGGATTTCTTTGAATTGAGCGTCATTGAATCAGTGGATTATCACCTAAAATTTGAAAGAATCAATATCAGGAACATAGCAATGGATGTATTAATGAGTTTTTACGACCGATTTAATGAAAATAACATGGAGCCAATCATTCGAATGCCAGAACATGAGGTAGTCATTATCTCGGATGACTCAGCGGTGACTAGAGTGATTGAAAATTTAGTTTCCAACGCGATTACCCATTCAGAAGGAAATATTGTTATTACTCTTGAAGAACAAGATTCTAAAGCGAGACTAGTTATTAAGAATGACGCACAAACATTAACAGAACAAGGTGTTAAACAAATGTTTGATCGATTTTATATGGCCGATCAATCCCGATTAGGCAATAGTACAGGTTTAGGTTTGTCGATTGTAAAGAGTTTAATGGAAAAAATGAGTGGTATGATTTATGGGAAGTTTAATAAGGGGGAACTATCGATAATTTGTGAATGGGATATAGTGAAAATTAAATAAAAATCGAATTCGGAATATCCTAGATGGCAGGAAGTTACAATACGACAACTATTGAGCCACACATCAGGGGTACCAAATCCAACTATTCTATCCTATAATGAAACGGATTTAATCCATTTTCCTTGGCTGTCTCCACCACACTATAAATAGTTGCACTTGATTTTGCGCCTTTTTCTGTATTGCTAAATAACCAATTTTTGCGGGCCGATAACGGATGAAACTTAATACTGCTGAGGAAGAGTCTATTTTGATTAAATTATTTTCAAAATAGACTCTTTTAATTTGTAAAATATAGATTTAGAATGACTCTTTATGGGTTTTTTTTGAATAGATATCCAAAATGTCCATTTTTATTCGCTATTGACCGCTTCGGTCATCTGGGTTACACTGTTAATGACCGATATGGTCAAATTAATTTTGGATGAAAGGAGATCGTCATCATTTATTCCAAGTTCATTAACTTAAAATCAGATAAACAAAAGGCAATTATTAATGCAGCAATAATGGAATTTGTCCAAAGTGGTTTTGAAAAAGCATCAACAAACGAAATTGTAAAAAGATCCAACATCTCTAAAGGTTCATTATTTAATTATTTTAATAGCAAGAAAGATCTTTATGTATATTTAATCGAGTACAGTGTGCAAATTATTGAACAAATTATTGAACAAATCGACTTCAATGAAACTGATATATTTAAAAGAATTGAAAATATTGGGTTAAAAAAGCTTCATATCCAACAAAAGTTCCCACAAGTATTTGATTTTCTCGTTTCAGCCATGCAAGAAGAATCGGCTGAAGTAAAGGAAATTATTAAGCAAAAGGTTGAACCTATTTATGGTGAAAGCACGAGCAAAATGTATGAAAATATTGATTACGATAAGTTCCGTGAAGGGATTGATATCGAAAAAGCGATTGAAATCTTGAATTGGACGATGTTCGGATTCGGTGAGAAAGGTCTAAGTCAAATAAATACGTTTGAAAATATTAGCAAATTTGGGGAGCAATATCTAAAAGAATGGAAGAGTTATTCTGAAATACTGAAGTACAGCTTTTACAAATAGGAATGAAATATGAGTGTGTTTGAGGTTATATATTTAACAAAAACAAAAAAAGAAAGTCTATAAATTTAGGAAAGAGTATCAATGCTTTTTAATGATTATTCTTAAGATTTTAAATTTCTCTATACGTAGAAAAAGCTGTATTAAAAGACATCGAAAACTTCAAAAGGGGAGTGTAAATGTTATGAAGGAAATTGTGAAAGTACAAGGTTTACAAAAGAAGTTTGGTAAATTTCAAGCATTAAGTGATGTGACCTTTAGGGTGGGCGCTGGTGAAGTTGTCGGTTTTATTGGCCCCAATGGTGCTGGTAAATCAACGACTATTCGAGCTTTATTGGGCATTATTAAACGAGATGCTGGTATTGCAAAAATATTCGGTAAGGACGTATGGAAAGACAGTCTTGAAATTCATAAACGGATATCATATGTCCCTGGAGATGTCTCGTTATGGGGAAATTTAACAGGTGGGGAAATTATTGATTTATTCATTAAATTGCATGGTGGCGGAGACAAGCAAAAACGCGATTATTTAATTCAACGTTTTGAATTGGATCCTAAGAAGAAAGCCAAAGGGTATTCGAAAGGAGATC
>DATGUU010000042.1:0-3073 GCA_035301085.1 Pseudogracilibacillus sp.
ATGAATTCAAGAAGTTTTGTAAATGAAATTTTTTGTTACCTAATATTAACCGTATGAATATTTTATTTAAGGAGATGTCGTTATGAAGTTTAGATTTAGTGTTTCATTGTTATTAGTATCGAGCTTGCTACTGTCACAAACAGCAATTGCAGCACAAGAAAATAAAAACACGCAGGATACGAAGAAAAATGATACACAAAACAAAGAAAATACGAGCAAGGCCATTGATTATGAAAAAGCTCAAAAAATGAGTCCACAGCAATTGAAAAATGCATTAACACCAGAAGATTTAAAGTTACATAATAAAGATGGTGAACGTCAAAATACTGAGATGAGAACTTTTTCGGCAAATAGAGCGTATCAAGATGTAAATACATACATAGCAAATAATAATATAAAACCAGCTAAAATCGTACAAGATTCCAGAATGAATAACTTACCAAAGTATAATTATAAATCTGGTAAATATATTGGTGTAGTAATACATGAAACTGCAAATCCGAACAGTACAATCGATGGTGAAGTAAATTACATGTACAACAATTATAATAGTGCGTTTGTGCATGCGTACGCGGGCAGTGGTAAAATTGTTCAAACTGCACCAAGTCAATATTTAGCTTGGGGCGCAGGTGCTAATGCCAATCCATATTTTTATCAAATTGAATTAACAAGATCTAACACATTTGATGGGTTCGCAAGATCTGTTAATAACCAAGCATATTTAACTGCAAAAATGTTGAAAGCCAATGGGCTACAGCCTTCGCTTGCTGACAATAATCAAGGAACAGGAACAATTATAAGTCACAATGCGGTAAGCCAATATTGGGGTGGTTCAGATCATTCAGATCCGGTTGGCTATTTCGGACAATGGGGTTATAACATGAACCAGTTTTACAGTTTGGTACAGAAACACTATAAATCTCTATCAGGTGGAGGTAGTGACGGAGCAATTACTGGCAGCACATATAAAGTATCAAAAGGTGATACGCTGTATAGCATTTCGAGAAGAAGTGGCGTTTCAATAGATAATATTAAGAAATGGAATAAATTAACGAGCAACACGCTTTCTGTAGGGCAAGTACTAAAGTTGAAAAATCCTAGCACACCAAGTGATTCCATTACTGGAGATTCACATAAAGTGGTTGAAGGAGACACACTATATAATATTTCAAAACGAAGTAAAGTTAGTGTGGCAAACATAAAAAAATGGAACCATTTAAAGTCGGATAATATTAGTAAAGGACAAATCTTATATCTAGTTAAGACATATACGGTTAAAAAAGGTGATACATTATACAGCATCGCTAAAAATCAAGGTACCACTGTAGATAAAATTAAAAAAGATAACAAGCTGAGTTCTAATAATTTAAAAGTTGGGCAAATTCTAAAAATAAAATAGAAGTGTTGCATAGAACGAGCATCGTCTAATTAGACGGCGCTCGTTTTTTTAATAAATCAAAAATTGTTTTTATTAATATAATTGTGAACGTCATAATTTCGTGTTACTTTAATAATATAAAATTATGGGTGGGTATAGATAATGAAAAAGTTCAGTTTAATACTGTCATTATTATTTTTATCAGTGATTCTGACAGCATGCGGGAACAATGAAGAAAGCAACAATGACATTGAACAAAGCAGTGATACAAACAAACAGGATGAAGATAATAATCAACGTGAGGAACGTCAATCTACAGAACAAAGTGAAGTGAAAACGGATCAATCATTACATAAAGATTCATCGGCTGAAAATGACAAGGGTAAAGACCCAACGTCTAAAAACGATAATGCTTCAAAAATGAAAAATAATGATAATAGTAAAAGTTATTTAAATGGTTTAAGTGCTTCAAAAATCGAATACGCACGTATTTGGCATCAACTAGGTATGGTTAAAGATGTCAAAAATATTTATGTCAAAAAATATCCAAAAGGAACGCCCGTTAATAAAAATGCGGAAAAGAGTGCAATGTATCCTGAGGATGTCGTTAAATTAGAAGCGCCAATGAAAGTGGGTGGTTCAATCACTTATAGTAGTAATGGGGATGGAACTATTAATGTTTATGAAAAAATACCTTATAGATGGGAATCAAGCGCATCTTCGAACCCTGAGGATATTTATCAAGTCACTAAAAATGCAGTTGAACAAGATATAGAAACGGTTGAAATTAATGCAACAGACAACGCACAAATTAAAAGGTTGGCCCAAAGTATACAATTGGTTAATGATTGATTAGTTGAGTCTTAAAATAACAACAATTTTGAAATATTTTAATCATGACTTATATGGGATTAACAATTCTAAATATTTTATGATTATATATAGTGTGATACATTATATGTAATCGGAATTAGTGCATTGTTAGCTTATTATATAGAGAGTTCGTAACGTTAAATTAAGTTGAGGTGATACAGATGTTAACTAAAGGTATTAAATATCCATATGTTAAATTTTTATTTGATGTGATTGGCATTTTATGTGCGATAAGTGCTTTAGTGCTTGTGTTTGTTAACGGTTTTATCAATAATCAATCTGGGAACTTTAGTTTAGGATTCGATGTATCTGGTACACATATGGTAATTTTGACGGCTTTGGTATTAATGACTATGATTTGCGCGACAGCATCTACAATTTTAAGAAAAGTGAAATAATATTATTAAGATTTGATTAGACGATACTGAAACGAATATTGATGTGAAATAGCAATAGACCAGAAATTAAAAGCTAATTTCTGGTCTATTTTTATTTCTTTATAGATGCACATTTTCTTTAGCATAATGAAATTTTTGACTTTTTTCATTAATAAATAATTGGAGGAATGTGAGTATACCAATTTTACCAATTAACATTGTTAGCACAATAACTATTTTCGTAGGGCTATCATAAAGCGTCGTGAAGTTCATCGATAGCCCAACAGTGCCGAAAGCAGAAATTACTTCGAATAATACTTTAGTATAAGATATTGCTGAATTTAAATAGCTTACTATAAATGAGACAATTATAACAAATGCCCCGGCAGAAAATGTAATGGCCACAGCAGTTTTTAGTGTATGGTCATTTATAGATTTTTTGAAA
>DATGUU010000043.1:0-2024 GCA_035301085.1 Pseudogracilibacillus sp.
TTCTAATACAACTGCATTCGCTGCAATTATATCAATTGTTGCAATTGCTCCATGGGCATATGTTGGTTTTGATGCTGTTCCACAAGCTGCAGAAGAATTTGATTTTCCCGCACGAAAAGCATTTGGTCTAATTATTTTTGCTTTAATTGCAGCAGCGGCAATATATAGTTTAATGATCATTGCAACCTCTATGGCAGGACCATGGGAAGAAGCTGTTGCCGAAAATCATATTTGGGGAACAGGTGTAATTGTAGAAAGTCTATTAGGTAACTTAGGTCTTGCTATATTAGTGATTGCTTTAACAATGGGCATATTCACTGGACTAAATGGTTTTATTTTAGCAAGCAGTAGATTATTATTTGCGATGGCGCGTGCCAAGATCCTGCCTGAATCTTTTGGTAGATTACATTCGAAACATAACACACCACATATTGCGATTATCTTTACAGTAGCTGTTTCTGCAGTAGCACCGTGGTTCGGACGTGAAGCTTTGGTATGGGTTGTTGATATGTCATCAATTGGAGTTTCTATAGCATACTTTTATACATGTTATACTTCATTTTATTTATTTAGATGGTCTAACACTGATATAACTAATTCGTCTATACAAATGGTTTCTCCGTTGAAAAAGTTAATATCCTTAATTGGTATTATAGCTAGTGTGACGTTTATATTCTTGCTTCTAATTCCTGCTTCACCAGCTTTTATGGGAAGAGAATCTATTATTGCATTAATAGTTTGGATTGTTTTAGGATTTGTTTTTTACTTGTTTAAACGAAAAGAATATCAGGCAATTTCTGAAGAAGAATTACGTTATTTGATTTTAGGAAATCGTGGTGGACATGAAAATTAGTCATAAAATTTTATGATTTTAATACATAAGTGATGTCATTGTTGCAAATCGTTTAGATGCAGATTTAGAGCCAGTAAGAGAGAAAGTATATACGAGAGATTTGTTTAGTAGGGATTAAACATAACGAAATTGTGCCAGGCTTTGGAGAGCCTGGTTTTTATTTGGAGTTTATTATAGGAAATGTGAATCTTGATTAACGAGGTAGTGTAAATATACGCGGTTCTAGCTTCGCATTTCAATTTACACTACCTTTTAGTTGAGTTTTTACAATTAAACTTCTGCTGTGATTTTTTATGTTGTAGTGATGTTTTTATCTTTTAATAATTTGTTTAACTTATTTAAATGTTCTATTGAAGTATCTGAATTTAATTTACCAAATTCAATGACCATAGCTTCAATTAATGCAATCACTGGGACAATTGAATATTGTTTTTTACTTGAGCTTGTTTTTAAAACAACATCTGCATATGGAACAATAGGACAAGTTAAATTATCCGTTATTAAAATAATAGGTATTTTTTTAGAATGACAATATTCTGCAACATCTAGTACGAGAGAAGTGTAGGGTGCTAAAGCGATCATCACGATCACGTCGTTTTTATCCAAATGAAGTAATTCATCATATATAAAATCACTACCATAGCTTAATTGACGAATCTTTTTATGAAATTCCGATAACATATAACCAAAATATAATGCAGAAGCTTTAGAAGTTCTAAAGCCTACAATATTAATGGTTTCTGAAGTGCTTAATAGATGACAAGCTCGATTGAAATTTACTATAAACTCTTCGTTCAAGCTATTATTAAGCAAATGAGTTATTTCCTTCCAGTAATTTCCTATTGTATCATTATTGCTAGTCGTTAATGAATGTTTTAAGTGCCACCATGTAGATTGAGATTTTTCAACACTATAAAGATGTAGTGCTTTTTTAAAACTATTATAACTAGTGTAACCAGCATTATTTACAAAACGTAGTACAGTAGTTTGTCCTACATCACATTTTTTTGCTAATTCTTTTATGGATAACAAGCTTATATTTTGATAATTTTCAATGACAAAGTCACATACTTGTTTTTGTCGTTTTGGTAGATTTGATTTCAAAGTAATTAATTTATCTAAAAATTCATGATCAGGCAATTGATATTCCTCCTTTAAATGTCTCAGTGGT
>DATGUU010000044.1:0-213082 GCA_035301085.1 Pseudogracilibacillus sp.
CATATAATTGAACGACCTGTTTTTTAAATTCTTTTGAAAACGTCCTTCTTTTTCTTTTAGTCATAACCGATTCTCCTCTGTTTGTTGAATCAAGTTTATATGACCTTAGTGAATCTGTCTAACTTAGTGTAACCGGTCCAAGGTGAGAAATTAACCATTATCAAACTCATTAAACCTTTATACATTTAGATTGTTTCTAAATCCTGTTATGACACTTTCGTAAATAACCTGTTGCCTGGAAGTAACTATATTTTGCATATGTATTAGCTTAACCTTTGCATTGTCAATGAATATATCCCTTATTATATCATCCCCTACGCTTAAGATACTATATAACGGCATAACGGCATATTATTCACATGAGTTTAGATAGATTAAATTAATTCTTTTACATCTTGCAAAAATTATATCATAAGTTATCAGATATTTTTTTAAGAAATTTGAATTTTAATTTTTTTATTATCTGTTTGACCCCGTTCATCTGAAATATCTGCCATATCTTACATAACAAAAAAGCATCCCAACCTCTATTAAGAGGTTGGGATGCTTTCTTCAATTCCGTTAAGTTCATTATGGAGGCGGTGGGATTTGAACCCACGTCCAAAGGTATTGCCATTTAAGCTTCTACATGTGTAGTCAATAAATTATATTTCGCAGAATACTCAGCCCATTGACAGGCTTTATAGACGCTAGTCTGGTTGGTTTCAACACTCTATCCGCAGACGGAGGATGAATGTTTATCCCGCTGTTAGTGAGACTCCAATTTATTACACGGGCGATAACAAACGGAGTCCTTTAGATCAGCTTATGCAGCTGCTAAAGCGTAATTATCTTGTTTGCCAATTATAGGCGTGTAACGTTTTACGAGCCGTAACCTCGACATGCGACTTAAACTCAACCTACCCCTGTCGAATCCGGAACGCCCCCGGAAAATAAACCAATTAAACTTACTCATGTTGAGGAGTCTAATATAAAGTATACCATATCTATTGATAAGTGCAATCTATCAGCTTTTAATCTCCTTTTCCACTTCTTTTTACACATTCTATAAATTACTTCCGTATTGTATTATAAAACGCTCTTAAACGCTGTCAGATAAACAATAAGACTAATTCATTCAATTGACCTCTTGCTTTAAATTTGCTATACTTTATTTGAATGAAAATCGTTCTCATTTCGATGATTGATGTGTTAAAACATCCAAGGAGGTTCTGAAATGAGTTTTATCCAGTTAAAGAATATAAGAAAATTATTTAATCGTACAGATAAACCTGCTGTTAATCATTTAAATCTATCAATCAAGCAAGGTGAAATTATTACACTTTTAGGTCCTAGTGGCTGTGGAAAAACAACAATTTTACGAATGATTGCTGGATTTGAACGTCCGACTGCAGGTAGTATTCAAATAGATGATGATATTGTTTATAGTAAAAATAGATTTGTACCGCCTGAAAAACGCGGTGTGGGCATGGTGTTTCAAGACTATGCGCTATTTCCTCATTTAACTATTGAAAAAAACATAGCCTTTGGTTTAAATAAATGGCGTCGTAGTGAAAAAAAAGCACGGGTTGCTGAAGTACTGGAACTTGTTGGATTAACTGATTATGCTAAAAGATATCCAAACGAGCTTTCAGGTGGACAACAACAACGTGTCTCTTTAGCACGAGCACTAGCTCCAAAACCTAATGTTGTTTTAATGGATGAACCTTTTAGTAATTTAGATGCTGGTTTAAGAGAAAAAATGCGTCACGATATCGCTGACATTCTAAAAAAAGCAAATACAACAGCGATTATAGTTACTCACGATCAAAAAGATGCTTTTGCCGTCTCAGACAAAGTTGTTGTTATGAATGAAGGTATTATTCAACAAGTTGCACATCCAAGAGACATTTATCGTTGTCCAACAAACTGTTTTGTTGCTGAATTTGTTGGTAAAACAAATCTACTTCAAGGCGTTGTTGCAGAAGACCTAAAACATATCGATACAAATATTGGTCGTGTGTGTTTAGCTGAAAAAACTGATCAAGCAAATAACTTAGACCACGTTACTATTTCTATCCGACCTGAAGGTTGCAAATTAGGAGAAGATGATCAAGGACGTTATAAAGGGAAAGTTATTCGAGTAGTTTATAGTGGTGAATATCAAGAACTATTCGTTCAACTAGAAGGTAGTAAACCGACTGATGCACTGATGTTAATTAATGCACCAGTAGAAAAAAATATTGTTGTAGGTTCAAATATTTCTTTTGATATAACTCCTGAACTCGTTGCTTTAGTAGACCAATAAAATATTGATTTTAACCTTGTAAATTAAGTTTTTAATTTACGAGGTTTTTTGTTTTAAAATTCATAATTTTCACTTATATAAGAATTGACATTGAGATTCATTATCACTAGTATATAAGTATAATAAGACGATTTACTGGGAGGATATATATGAATAAATCAATCAAGTTTTTTATCGCTATTATCGGTATTTTAACACTCTTTACTATAGCAGCTTGTAGTGGTGATACAGGTGAGAATTCCAAAGCAAATAATGATGAAGAGGTAACAGAAAAGTCTGGTGAGTTAGTCGTTTATTCTTCACGAAATGAAAAATTTATGGAACCTCTATTAGAAAAGTTTGAAAAAGAATCTGGTATCACTGTAAATTTACTTAGTGGTAAAGATGAAATTATTAATAAAGTTAAAGAAGAAGGTAAAAATGCACATGCAGATATTTTAATTTCAAATGACGTTGGAGCACTTGAACACCTTCGTCAAAATGATTTTCTGCAAGGCTATGATGCTGAAGGTATCGAATCAATTGATGAAAAATACCGCGCTGAAGATAACTCTTGGTATGGACTTTCTGCAAGAACAAGAATTTTAATGTACAACAAAGATTTAATTACTGAAGAAGAAATGCCTAAAACAATTGCTGAATTAGCAGATGATAAATGGAAAGATGAATTTGCGATTACTCGAGGTGGTAACGGAAGTATGATTGCTCACGTTTCTGCACTAAGAAATGAATGGGGCGATGACAAAACATTAGAATGGTTAAAAAACGTAAAAGATAATGCTGCTGTGATTACAGATGGTCACGGAGATCTTCGAAGAGCGGTTGGTGCTGGAGAAGTAAAGATGGCCCTAGTAAACAACTATTACTATCACCAACAACTTGATGAACCAACAGATAATAATGTTGGAGCGATTTATCCAGACCAGGGCGAAGACGACATGGGTGCCTTTGTAAATGCTGCTGGTGTAGGATTTATTAATAATGCACCAAATGAAGATAATGCTAAAACATTTCTTGATTGGTTAATGAAGCCAGAAAATCAACGTGAATTCTCATATGCATCAATGGAAGTACCAATTAACCCTGATATTGAACCTATTGAAGAAGCGGCAAAAATTTCTGATTATAAAATTTCTGATATGCCTTTACGTGACTTAGGAAATGTTTGGGAAAATACACGTGAATTAATCGAAAAATCAGGTCTCGATTTAGAAATTGGTAGCTAAAGATTGCTTACACTAGAAATTAATACATTTTTCGTTCATAATAAGGATTAGAGACAATTATCCTTTGTAAATGTATAAATATAATTTTTGGTGGTTGTAAAATGAGAAATAATAAACCCTTTAAATATAATAACGATGGTGAAAAAGTTGAGGAAAATACTTCTTCAGCTTTTTCGCCTTTTAAAAATTTAAATCGCCCCAAGCAACATGGCGGTATTTTAGCACTTGTCGGATTATTGATTGCTTTGTTTATGTCTGTTCCTCTTATTTATGTTATTATCCGTTCATTTTTTGCTGGAAAAGATAGTTGGATAAAATTACTTGATGGACGAATTCCAGAATTGCTTTGGAATACACTTAGTTTGACGGCAGCAGTTACTATCACTTCTGTTTTACTTGGAGTTATTCTTGCTTGGATTGTTCAACGAACTGATCTTCCTGGACGTCATATTTGGTCTTGGATACTTGCTTTACCTCTGGTAATCCCACCTTATGTTGGAGCTGTCGCTTATTTAATTGTATTAGGCCCAACAGGTTGGTTGCGTGATGTTTGGAATAAATATTCATTTTTACCAGGTGAATTTCCACTTGACATGTATACCTTTTGGGGTATTTATCTCATTCTAACTTTGTTTACTTATCCTTACGTCTATTTAATTGTTAGTGCGGCAATGAAACGATTAAATAAAAACTTTGAAGAAGTTGCTAGATCTCAAGGGATGAATATGTGGCAGGTTTTCTGGAAAGTAAATCTACCACTTTTACGACCAGCTATAGGAGCAGGAGCTATTTTAATAGCTCTTTATGTTATTTCTGATTTCGGAGCAATTGCTATGCTTAGATATATGACATTTACTTCTGCTATTTATTATCAAATGGGAAGTTACGATAATATATCAGCAACTGTTTTAAGTGTTGTTTTAATTGCAATTACTCTCATTATTTTATGGGGTGAAGCTCGATTACAACGTAAAAATGATTATAGTCAATCAGCATCTGGTGGTTCTAGTAAACCCGAAGTAATTCCACTTGGTAAATGGAAGATCGTAACACTTTTATTTTTAATATTTATTTTCTTTATTGCAGTTGTTTTACCTATTATCGTTTTAGTCTATTGGTCTGTGATTGGCTTTCAAGCAGGTGCAATGGATAGTAAATTTTGGATTTATGCCTTTAATAGTTTAAAAGTTTCAGGAATTGCTGCATTAATTAGTATGATTTTTGCATTACCGATTGTTTATTTAAAATCTCGTTATCCTACTGGAGTTTCTAAATTAATTGATAAATTAGCTTATTCTGGTTACGCCTTACCTGGTGTGATTGTGGCATTAGGACTTGTTTTTGTGTTTAATAATACACCACTCTATAATACGTTCTTTTTGATTATTATTGCATTTATTATCTTGTTTTTACCTCAAGCTATGCAAGCCCAAGAAGCTTCAATTAGTTTGTTATCTCCTAGGATTGATGAGGCTGCTCAAAGTTTAGGACAGCCTCCCTGGAAGGTCATGTTTACAGTTATTCTACCATCTATTTTACCTGGTATTCTAGCAGGTGGTGCGCTTGTGTTTGTGAGTTCAATAAAAGAGCTGCCAGCAACTCTTTTATTGCGACCGCCAGGCTATGATACTATGGCGATTCGAATTTGGGTAGAAGCAAGTGAGGCACTATATCACTTAGCAGCACCTCACGCTTTATTAATTATTTTATTATCAATTATTCCATTACGTTATATGTTAAGAATGCAAAAATAAAACCATCAAAATATCTTTTAAAAAGATATTTTGATGGTTTTTTATTTTAGCGGTAATTATCTTTCATTGCTCGATCGATATCACGCTTCATTTGTTTTTGCTTTAAATCATGCCGTTTATCGTATTGCTTCTTACCACGACCTAAACCTATTAAAAGCTTTGCATAACCATTTTTTATATATAATTTTAATGGAACAATCGTATAGCCTTGTCGTTGTGTTAAACCAACTAAATTATCAATTTGACTACGATGTAAAAGTAATTTACGTGTACGAGTTGGGTCATGATTATAACGATTACCTTGTTCATAAGGTGCTATATGCATATTAATTAATTGGGCTTCTCCATTGATTATTCTCACGTGAGCATCGTTTAAACTTACTTTTCTACCTCGGATTGATTTAATTTCTGTACCTTGTAAAACAATTCCTGCTTCGTATGTTTCTTCAATAAAATAATCATGTGACGCTTTTCTATTTTGCGCTAAAGGACGCTCAAATTGTTTTTTTGACATTAGTTACCTCCTTTATCTGTTACTTTACAAACTCAAAATCAATCGCGTGTTCATCTAAATTCACTTTAATCACACGCACTTCAACTTCATCACCTATACGGTAAATATTGCCTGTTCGCTCACCAATTAATGTTTGGTGACGTTCATCAAAGTTATAGTAATCGTCTGTCATATAACTTACATGAATTAAGCCTTCAATTGTGTTTTCAAGTTCAATAAATAAACCAAAGTTTGTTACTGAACTAATAATTCCAGGATATGTTTCTCCAATTTTGTCTTTCATATATTCTGCTTTCTTTAAATCGTCAACTTCGCGTTCAGTATCAATTGCTGCGCGTTCCATTGCCGATGTATGTTGAGCAATATCAGGCAGTGCTTTTTTCCACTTCTTGATTGTTTTACTATTCATATCATTATTTAATAAATACGTACGAATTAAGCGATGGACAATCAAATCTGGATAACGTCTAATTGGTGATGTAAAATGTGTATAATAATCTGTTGCAAGTCCAAAATGTCCAACACTAACTGGATCATACTTAGCTTGTTTCATTGATCTAAGTAATAATTTTGAAATAACCATTTCTTCACGTTCACCTTTAACCTTTGTTAATGCTTTTTGTAACTCTAAGGGGTGAGTTGAATCTTTCGTACCTTTTATTTGATAACCAAGGCCTGCTAAAAATTCAAAGAAATGTTCTAACTTTCCTTCGTCTGGATTTTCGTGAATACGATGAATAAATGGTACTTCTAACCAATGAAAATGTTCAGCTACTGTTTCATTTGCTGCTAACATAAATTCTTCAATTAATTTCTCTCCGACTTGACGATCGCGAATCACAACATCAGTTGGATGTCCTTTTTCATCGACAATCACTTGAGATTCTTTAAAATCAAAATCAATTGCACCACGTTGGTTACGTTTTTTTCGTAAATTAGTTGCTAACTCTTCCATCGCCTCAAACATTGGTACTAGTTCATTAAATTTTTGACGTATTTCTTCATTTTTATTTACTAATATCTCATTAACATCGTCATATGTCATACGTTCTGTTGTTCGAATAACACTTTCAAATATCTCATGATTAACAACTTCACCTGTTGGATCGATTTCCATTTCACATCCTAAGGTAAGACGATCTTCTCCACGATTAAGTGAACATATGCCATTTGAAAGACGATGTGGAATCATTGGAATAACGCGATCAACTAAATAAACACTTGTTCCACGTTCATTTGCTTCTTTATCCATCTCTGAATCTTCTTTTATATAATAGCTAACATCGGCAATATAAACACCGAGCAAATAATTACCATTTGCTAATTTTTCTACTCTAATCGCATCATCTAAATCTTTTGCATCAGCACCATCGATCGTAACAATTGTCTTATCACGTAAATCTTTACGTCCGGTTAAATCAGATGGTTTAATTTCATCAGGTGTCTGTTCTGCTTCTTTCAAGACTTCTTGAGGAAAATCAATTTTAATACCATGTTTATGAATAATTGAAATAATATCAATTCCCGGATCATTTTTATGTCCTAATATTTGAATTATTTCACCTTCTGAATTTTTTCTACCTTCTGGATATTTTGTAATATGAGCAATCACTTTATGACCATGGATGGCTCCTTTTGAATTAGCTTTCGTAACAAATAAATCATTAGGCATGCGTTTATCATCAGGTACAACAAAGCCAAATGTTTTATTATCTTCATACGTCCCGACAACGACATAATTTGCCCGTTCAACTACACGAATAACCGTTCCTTCAGGACGGTGTTTTAAGACACCTGCTTTATCTAATCTAACAAGAACTATATCATTATTCATTGCTGAATTAAGTTCATTTGCATGCACATAAATGTCTTGTTGTTCAGGATCATCTGGTATAATAAAGGCAAATCCTTTTTTATTCATTTCTACTTTTCCACGTATTAAATTCATTTTCTCAGGTAAACCAAAACGATTTTTACGCGTTTTCACGAGACCACCTGATGTTTCTAATTCATTTAATACTTTGACTAATTGTTTAAAGTCTGCAGTTTCTGTTAAGCCTAACGCATCTTCTAATTCTTGAACTGATAATGGTCTCGTTCCTGTTTCTTTAAAATATGAGATGACTTGTTCTTTTAATTCTTTCATTTTGCACCCTCTTTCAAATTAACTTTTCCAATTTAATGATTCTAAAAAGTTATAAATATCTTCATGTAAAACATTTTTTTCTTTACCGAAAGTAATGAGATGTGTTGAATTCTCATACCATTTTATTTGTTTTTCATCTGTTGAAACATGATCGTAAATAAAGTTAGCACTCTCTGGATTAATAATTTCATCATGTCGTGCTTGAACGACAAATGTAGGAGTCTTAACATCTTTTATTATACCATTTACCTCATTAACAAACATCTCTATTTCTTTAAACAACTTTGAAGAATTATCTTGAATTAAATTTACTTCTTTTTTAATAGTTGTTTCATCTTTTTTTTCAAATTGTTTAAATTGTCTTGTGAAATTTAAATAAGCACCCATCAATTGCTTCTCATTATCAAAGTATGCTGGTGCACACATTGGAATAACAGCTTTTACATCGTATTTTGTTGCCAGTTTTAATCCAAGCGCCCCACCGATAGATAGTCCTGCAACAGCAATCTCATCGTAGCCTAATTCTTTTAAATGATGATAGGCTGCTAAGACATCTTCCCACCAATCTTGTGGTGAAGATTTAATAAGTTCTTCTGGTTCTACACCATGACCTTTATAGATTGGTGCATGAGTTGTATAACCTTGCTTTTCAAGATATCGCCCTATCATTCTCACGTCTGCTGAATGTCCTGTAAAACCATGTAATAATAATACCGCTCGTTTTCCTGCTTCAAACGTAAATGGTTCAGGTAATTTTATTTTCATTCCTTATAATCTCCTTACAATCATTAAAATAAAAACCCTTATCACAAGTGAGTGATAAGGGAGGTAATTTATCATTATAATACATAAGCACTTATAAATGCCAACACAAAAAATATTGTCGCTGTGATAATTGTTCCACGATGGAGAACTAAATCAAGTCCTCTTGCTTTTTTCTTTCCAAATAATTGTTCAGCTCCACCTGAAATTGCACCTGATAAACCTTCACTCTTACCAGGTTGTAAAACTATTAATATAATCATAACAATTGCACTAATAATTAATAATGTATTAATTAAAACACTCACGACCTACGCCTCCTAAATAAAGAAACACTAACTAACAATAGTTTATCATATATTGCTTTTAATTAGCAAGATATAGTCTTAGTTAAAAGAGTAAGTGAGCAATCCCTACAATAATTGGTAAAGTAATTAAAGTTCTTAGTAAGAAAACAAATACTAAATCAATAAACTTAACTGGTACCTTTGACCCAAGTAAGACACCACCAACTTCAGACATATAAATAAGCTGGGTTACAGATAATACAGCAATAATAAAACGCGTCATATCAGATTCAATTGCTGCACCAATAACAGCTGGTAAAAACATATCTGCAAAACCAATTAATATAGTTTCAGAAGCTTCTTTAGCATACGGAACTTGCATCAATTCTAATAATGGGATAAATGGCATTCCCAACCATTCAAATAATGGTGTAAATTCTGCAAAAATAAGTGCAATCAATCCAAATGCCATCACAATAGGTGCAACACCCATCCACATATCTAAAACATTTTGTAAGCCTTTTTTAAAGAAGTTAAAAAAGCTTGGCGAATTTTCTGCACGATCTAAAGCTTTTTTATAGCCATAAGAAAGTAAATTATAACCTTCAGGAACTTCTTCATCTTCCTGTGCCTCTGCATCATCCATATATGTATTAGGAACTAATGACAATGGTGGAATTCTTGGCATAATCAATGCAGCTACAAGCCCAGCAATAATAACCGTTAAATAAAATGGAATAAACATATGTTCAAGACCCACAGTCTCAATAATCACAAGTGTAAACGTAATCGATACAACTGAGAATGTCGTTCCAATAATAACTGATTCTCTTTTTGTATAGTGCCCTTCTTCATATTGTTTACTCGTCAATAAAACACCGATTGTACCATCACCAACCCATGAAGCTAAACTATCTACCGAAGCACGACCTGGTAATCTAAATAACGGACGCATTATTTTTGTCATTAACGTACCAAATAAATCTAATAATCCAAAATCCATTAATAATGGAAGAAATAATCCAGCAAATAAAAACACAGCAAATAAAGTGTGAAGTAATCCACCTAAGAGTAAATCACCCGTATCTTCACTATAAATTGCTTCTGTTCCTAACTGATAATAAACCATCACAGCAAAAACAGCTGCAATAATCCGAGTAATTGTCCAAAAGATATTAACTTGAAATAAATTATTTATAAAAGGAAAACGTTTATACTTGTTTCCCCCTAATTTAATTATTACTGTTAATATTGCTGTCATAACAATAATTAACATCATAATTAATGATAAATAATTAGCTAATAAATCTTCTATCATACCAGCTAATATTCCTATTGGTATTGTAAATCCATCTTCTACTTTGATTGGCGTAATAAATAAAAGAACACCTATTAATGAAGGTATAACAAATTTTAAATGGGTTGAAATCGGATATTTTTTTTGCACGTTAGTTACCCCCGTAATCATGTATTAATTATACATTACAACGTATAATTATAAGTTGCAACTAATTAACATTTGATAGTTTATTCTGATTATTCATTAAAAATATTGCTGATTAATTACATTCACCTAACAATCCATTTAAATTCTTGGAAAATCTAATTTTAATTTATACTATTTTTTTAAATAGTGTATGCTTATATTAGAGGTGAATGCTTATGCAAAGAGATTCTTTTTATGATAATGCGAGAGTTGGTTTAATATTCCTTGTCGTATTTGGTCATTTACTCCAACCTTACACGAGTCTATCAACTGGTTCTCAAGCATTATATACATGGATATATACTTTTCATATGCCTGCTTTTATTTTAATTTCAGGCTTTTTTGCTAGAGGTAGTAAGCAACCTAAATATGTTTTTAATTTAATTAAGAAACTATTACTTCCTTATATTATTTTTCAATTAATCTATACAGGATATTATTTTTTAATTGATAAACCTAATTATCAAAAGGATTTATTTGACCCACAGTGGTCCTTATGGTTTCTCTTGAGTTTATTTAGTTGGCATCTTTTACTTATTTTATTTAAAAAAATGCCTGCTTTTATTAGTATATCTATAGCTTTTGCAATTGGATTATTAGTCGGATATTTCGATGATGTTGGTAAAGCTTATAGTTTATCGCGTACTTTTGCATTTTTCCCTTTCTTTTTAGTTGGCTATTTTTTAACAAAAGAACAATTAATGCAATTAAAAAAACCTACAATTCGAACGATTTCACTTTTAATAATGGCTATTATCGCAGTACTAATTTACTTTATGCCTGACTTTAACTCTGGTTGGCTGCTTGCTTCTCAATCATATAGCCATCTAGGATTGCCCACGACAGGTGCTTTTGCAAGATTCTTAGTTTATTTCACCTCAAGTTTAATGGTAATCGGTTTCTTGAGTTGGGTTCCTTCTCGGAAGTTTTCATTTACGTATATTGGCGAACGTACACTTTATATTTATTTATTACATGGATTTTTCATTCAATACATTAGACAAACTGACTTATTACCTGTTACTCATCAAGTACATCTGATTGGTATTTTTGTGTTAGCAATTGTTTTAGTTTATATCTTATCTCATAAATATACAGTGACAATATTTAAACCCTTAATTGAATTTGAATTTAGTCATTTAAAACGTAAAAATAACTAACTTAAAATAAAAAAACAGCCTTTAAAGAAAATCTTTAAAGGCTGTTTCAATACTAAATCATTATTCACTTAAATTATAAAATGCATCCCAACTAGCGTATGCACCCATGCCCATTAATTCGTCTTCAATACGAAGTAATTGATTATATTTTGCTACACGATCTGTACGCGATGGTGCACCTGTTTTAATTTGCCCTGCATTTATCGCAACAGCGATATCAGCAATCGTAGCATCTTCTGTTTCACCTGAACGATGAGAAATAACTGCTGTATAACCGGCTAACTTAGCCATCTCAATTGCTTCAAATGTTTCTGTTAAAGTACCAATTTGGTTTACTTTAATTAAGATTGAGTTACTAATCCCCTCTTCAATACCACGCGCTAATTTATCTGTGTTTGTCACAAATAAATCATCGCCTACTAATTGAACACGATCTCCTAAGCGATCTGTCAGTAATTTATGACCTTCCCAATCGTTTTCATCTAAGCCATCTTCAATTGAAATAATTGGATATTTTTCAACCATTTCTTCATACCAATTAACCATTTCTTCTGATGTGCGTACTACACCTTCACCTGCAAGATTATATTTTCCATCTTCATAAAATTCTGATGAAGCAACGTCCATTGCAAGTAAGATATCTTCACCTGCTTTATAGCCAGCTTTTTCAATTGCTTCGACGATTGTTTCAAGCGCTTCTTCATTTGACTTTAAATCCGGTGCAAAGCCGCCCTCATCACCAACAGCTGTGTTTAAACCTTTTTCTTGTAAAACAGCTTTTAAAGCATGGAAAATTTCTGTTCCCATTTGAAGTGCTTCACTAAATGATTCTGCTTCAACAGGCATAATCATAAACTCTTGAATATCAACGTTATTGTCTGCATGATCGCCACCATTTAAAATATTCATCATCGGAACAGGTAATACATTTGCATTAAATCCGCCTAAATAGTTATATAACGGAATATGTAAATGTGTCGCTGCCGCATGAGCAACTGCCATAGATACACCTAAAATAGCATTAGCTCCTAAATTAGATTTATTATCAGTATCGTCTAGTTCAATCATAATTGCATCAATAATATTTTGTCGTGTAACATCTAAACCAATTAATTCTGGAGCTATTTTTTCATTAACATTATCAACTGCTTTTAAAACGCCTTTGCCTAAATAACGATCAGGATCTCCATCACGTAATTCTACCGCTTCGTATGCACCTGTTGATGCACCACTTGGAACTAGTGCTGAACCAAAAGCTCCTGACTCTGTTGTTACTTCTACTTCAATTGTTGGGTTACCACGTGAGTCTAATACTTCACGTGCATAAATTTCTGATATAAATGGCATATAATCTCTCCTCTTTTTTTCTATATAAACAAACCTATTTAAATGAATGTTTGCTTATTTCTTAATTAAAGATTTTCCCGTCATTTCTTGTGGCTGTTCTACATTCAATAAATCAAGTAACGTTGGTGCAAGATCTGCTAAAATACCACCATCTCTTAATTCCACATCTTGTTTTGTCACAATCAACGGAACAGGATTAGTCGTGTGAGCAGTCATTGGTTTACCATCTTCTGTCGTTACTTCATCAGAATTTCCATGGTCTGCTGTTATTATAGCATGACCACCTAAAGAATGTATTTTATCTACAATTTTCCCTAAACATTCATCAACAGCCTCAATTGCTTTGACTGTTGGTTCAAGCATACCAGAGTGACCTACCATATCTGGATTAGCAAAGTTTAGAATAATGGCTTCATGTTCTTGTTTATCTAATTCCGCAAGTAGTGCATCTGTAACTTCATAGGCACTCATTTCTGGTTTTAAATCATAAGTTGCAACCTTTGGTGATGAAATTAAAATTCGCTTCTCACCGACAAATTCTTCTTCTTGTCCACCACTCATGAAATAAGTAACGTGTGGAAATTTCTCAGTTTCAGCAATTCGAATTTGCTTTAAATTCTCTTTTGAGATAATTTCACCTACAGTATTTTTTAAATCTACTGTTTCATAAGCGACAGAGCCTTTTACAGTATCACTATAATCTGTCATTTTTACAACAGTTAAATCTGTTGGATGACCTTCACCTAAATCAAATTCATTAAAATCATCATTTGCAAAGCACTGTGTTAGCTGAATTGCTCTATCTGGTCTGAAATTAAAGCTAATGAGACTATCACCTGTTTTAACTTTACCAACAGGTTCACCTTTATCATTTGAAATGACTGCAGGGACAACAAACTCATCATCAATGCCATTAGCATAGGATGCTTGAACAACTTCTATGGCTTGAGTATATTTTTCCCCTTCACCAAACACCATTGCTTGATAAGTTTTACTAACTCTTTCCCAGCGTTTATCGCGGTCCATCGCATAATAGCGTCCACTTACTGATGCAATAGTTCCTACACCTATTTCATCAATTGCTTTTTGTAAAGTTGTAATATACGAAATTGCCGTTTGTGGACCTACATCACGTCCATCTAAAAATGGATGAATATATACTTCTGTTAGACCTTCATTTTTTGCTAACTGTAATAATGCAATTAAATGATTGATATGACTGTGTACACCGCCATCTGATAACAAACCATATAAATGAATTGCTTTATTATTCTTTTTCGCCTGAATCATGCCAGCTTTTAAAGCTTCATTATCAAAAATCTTACCTGATTTAATAGATAAGTTAATTCGCGTTAAATTTTGATAAACAATCCGCCCAGCCCCTATATTCATATGACCTACTTCTGAATTACCCATTTGACCCTCTGGCAGACCCACTGCTTCACCACTAGCTACCAGTTGACTATGTGGATATTTATTCCAATAACGATCAAAATTAGGTTTGTTTGCTTGAGCGACAGCATTACCTTTGATTTCATTTCTTATTGCGAAGCCATCAATAATGATTAAGGCTGCAAGTTTTTTCATATTTTAACACCTGCTTTAATTAATTGATTAAATGAATCTGCTTCTAAACTTGCACCTCCGACAAGTGCACCATCGATGTGCTCTGTTTGAAGAAGTTCATCAATATTTGACGGATTAACACTACCGCCATACTGAATTGTAATTGATTCTTTAACTGAATCATTTGTTAACTCCCCAACTACTGACCTAATATGACCACAGACTTCATTTGCTTGTTCATGTGTAGCTGTTTTACCTGTACCTATTGCCCAAATAGGCTCATAAGCAATAATTGTTTCTTTAATTTGTTCCTCAGTTAAGTGAGCTAACCCTAATTTAATTTGTGATTCAATATGAGTAAGTGTCTCATTTGCCTCACGTTGTTCAAGTGATTCACCTACACAAACAATCGGTGTTAAATTATGAACAAAAGCTGCTTGTACTTTTTTATTAACCGTTTCATCTGTTTCATTATAATATTCTCGGCGTTCTGAGTGTCCTATAATAACATGGGTGACGCCTATATCATTCAGCATTACTGGACTAATCTCACCTGTAAAAGCACCTGAATTTTGATCATTCATCGTTTGAGCTGCTATTTTTATTGGTGTTCCTTCGGCTAGTTTAACTAATTCTGCTAAATAGACAAATGGAGCACAAACAATCGCTTCTATTTGTGATTTTTCTGGATAATTTTGAATTAACTCTTCCATAAAGGTCTTAATTTCTGGTAAAGTCTTATTCATTTTCCAATTTCCTGCTATGATTTTTTTTCTCATTAATTTACTTCCTCCTACTTATCGTTTAATCCCTTAATACCTGGAAGTTCTTTACCCTCCATAAATTCAAGTGATGCGCCGCCTCCTGTTGAAACATGATCCATTTGTTCTGATAATCCAAATTGCTCAACTGCTGCAGCTGAATCACCACCACCAATAACAGTGTATCCTGCTGTTTTAGCTAATGCTTCTGCGACTGATTTTGTACCACATTCAAATTGTTTCATTTCAAAAACACCCATAGGTCCATTCCAAATAATGAGCTTAGAATCTAAAATAACTTTTTTAAATGTCTCGCATGACTCTGGACCAATGTCTAAGCCCATCCAACCTGTTTCCATATGATCAACAGCGACTGTTTTATAGTTTGCATCTTTTGAGAATTCATCTGCAACAACAACATCTGATTGTAAGATAAAGTTAACATTTTTCTCTTTAGCTTTTTCAATAAACCCTTTAGCTAATTCAATTTTATCTTCTTCAACTAATGAATTACCAATCTCGTATCCTGATGCCTTTAAAAACGTATAGGCAAGTCCGCCACCAATTAAAATATTATCTACTTTTTCAAGCAAATTATCAATTACATTAATTTTATCTTTTACCTTTGAACCACCAATAATAGCAGTAAATGGACGTTCTGGATGCTCTAACGCTCGACCTAATACTTTTATTTCCTTTTCCATTAAAAAGCCTGCTACTGCTGGCAACTTGCTAGCTACACCTGCAGTAGATGCATGAGCACGGTGTGCTGTTCCAAATGCATCATTTACATATACATCAGCCATTGCTGCTAATGCGTCAATTAAATAAGGTTCATTTTTTTCTTCGCCTGGTTCAAATCTAACGTTTTCTAATAGTAAAATATCGCCATTTTTTAATGTATCTATTTCTGATGTTACTTCTTGACCATAAACTGTATCAGTCTTTTTAATTGGTTCATTTAAAATATGTGATAAACGCTTAGCTACAGGAGTCAAACGTAACTCTTCAACGACTTCACCTTTAGGGCGTCCAAGATGTGAAATCAAAATAACTTTAGCGCCCGCTTCTCTTAAATATTTAATTGTTGGTAAAGCTGCGTTTATTCTTGTTTCATCTGTAATTTGACCATCTTGTAAAGGGACGTTAAAATCTACACGACAGAGTACTTTTTTACCCATTAAATCAATATCTTTAATTGTCTGCTTTTCCATAGTTACAACTTCCCATCTCTAATATAATTTATGTATTTGTACATACCTTATTTCATTATACTGTAATATAGTGATTTTTTATAGTTTTTATAATAAATAAAAAAGAAGATATAGACACTTGTCTCTTTAACCTAGTGACTGGCTCTTAGAGATTGTGTTTAATACCTTCTTATATTCTTATAATCCTTGTTTATCTATAAATTCAATCAAATCAAGACACCGTGCTGAATAACCCATTTCATTATCATACCAGACAACTACTTTAATCATTGCATCTTCTATAACAATTGTTGATAAACCATCAATAATTCCTGAATGGGTATTACCGATAATATCAGTAGATACAAGTGGAGCCTCACTATAATTTAATATATTTTTTAAAGAACCCTCGGCTGCTTCTTTTAGCACTTGATTTACCTTTTCTTTTGTAACTTTTGTGTCTAATTCAACTACTAAATCAACTAAAGATCCATCTGATACAGGAACACGAATTGCCATGCCATTTAATTTGCCTGCTAATTCAGGAATCACTTGACCAACCATTTTAGCTGCCCCTGTTGTTGTTGGGATAATATTTTCAGCCGCTGCACGTGCCCGACGATAATCTTTGTGTGGTAAATCTAATATTTGTTGGTCGTTTGTATAAGCGTGAACTGTAGACATTAACCCTCGCTTAATACCGAAATTTTCTTGCAATACCTTTGCAACTGGTGCTAGACAGTTTGTCGTACATGAGGCATTTGAAATAATATGATGCTCTTTAGCTATATAATCTTTTTCATTTACTCCTAAGACAAGTGTTGCATCTGGATTTTTTCCTGGTGCTGAAATAATTACCTTTTTTGCTCCAGCATCAAGATGCTTTTGACTGTCTTTTCGATCAATAAAACGGCCGGTTGATTCGATAACAATATCCACTCCAACAGATTTCCAAGGTATATTTTCAGGTTCTGTTTCTGATGATACCCTAATTAATTTATCATTTACAACAATACCTTCCTTTGTCACTTCAACGTCTGCTTCTAATTTACCATGAACAGAATCATATTTTAATAAATGAGCTAACATATCCGCATCTGTTAAATCATTAATAGCGACAATGTCTACATTTTTATTATTTAAAGCTAATCTAAATATATTACGACCAATTCTACCAAATCCATTAATACCTACTTTTATTGTCATGAAAATTCCTCCTAGTTATTGTTTGTTTCTAATATTTTTTTGGCTGCTGCTTCATCAATAATTAAAACGTCTGTTTTATTTTGTTGCATAAATGCTTTAATAGCTGCGGCTTTTGATTTGCCTCCAGCAACCGTAATCACATAATCTGTCTCGTTTAAATCTTCCAATTGTAAACCTACTGTTCTAACTTTGTGAACAATTTCACCTTGTTGATTAAAATAATAACCAAAAGCTTCAGCAATTGCTTTATTTTCTTTTAATTCATCATAAGTTTGTTTGTTTGTTTGACGTCGTTTAGCCATTGCAAGTGCATTTCCTACCCCATGCAAAACAATCTTTGCTTGTTTTATTTTAGTAAGTGTCTCGGCAATCGAGGGTTCTTTGACGATTGTTTCATATAAAGTTTCACTCATTGGATCTGGCACGTGTAATAAAGCATATTCTCCTTTTTCTTTTTCTGCCATTTTAGCTGCGATGGTATTTGCCTGATGTTCGACTAAACTTCCAACACCTCCACGCGCAGGTACAAATAAACTTTTTTGTTTATTCAATGGAATCATTGCATTAGCAACAGATGCCATTGTCGTACCACCTGTCACTGCAATTACTTCAGCTTTATTGACAATTTCTTTTAAAAATATTACAGCCGTCCGACCCAATTCATCTTTTACAAAATAATCTTTATCACTATCGCCTGTTACAACTTTAATATGCGAGATATTAAAAAGTTCTTTTAGTTTTTGTTCTAAAGTCGTCACACCTGAAAATTCACGAATAAATTCACTTAACTGACCGATAACCGCTTTACCATCTTCTGTTATAAACATGCCTTGAGTTGTCACTTTAATTAAACCTTGTGTGTGCAATAATTCTATTTCATTTCTAATGAATCTTTCAGTAAAACGGGTTTGATCAACAATTCCTCGTCTACCAATTGGTTCAAAAATAGATATTGCATAAAGGATGTTAAATCTTGCTTCCATTAATGAAAGTAAATCAGGAAATATCATCTTTTGATATTCTATTAGCTTTTTCATAATTATAGATAGTCTCCTTTCTTTTTAGTGGGGTTAATTTGTCCTGCCACGTCCATTTTGTCCCCCTCATTGCAAAAAAATATAATTTTGCTTTTTCTTATAAGGTTATAATATAATAAAATGAATTTATTAACAACTGTTAACGCGTTAATTTCTCTAATATGGAAGTCATTTCTAATGAATCACCATAAAGCTCTTCATCATCAATTTTAACCACTGGGATAATAATTTGATATTCTTCTAGTAATGCATCATCTTTATAAATATTTATAACATCTAATTCAAAAGGTTCAATTTCTTGAATAACTTTAAGTAAATCATAAGCTTCATCACAAAGTAAACAATTATTTTTTGTATAAAATAACACTTTTTTCACATTTTTCATCCTTTCTAAATTTAGTTTATCATAAACTAATCTATGATTGACTTTTTTTTGTTTTATGGCACAATTAAACAAATACAATTAAATATAACTACCTTTAAACCAGTCCTGTGAGACTGACAAGGTCCGCTAGAAATCAACTTTCTATGTCTTTTCTATGGCCTTTAAAGGGCTTTTTTTTATATCTAATTTTAACAAAGGGGCGATTTAATGGATAAAAAAGACTTTATTGCAGTTGATGAAAGACCCTCATTCCTTAAAACCTTACCACTTAGTTTACAACATTTATTTGCTATGTTTGGTTCAACAGTTTTAGTACCCATTTTATTTGGAATTAATCCATCTACAGTTTTATTAATGAATGGGGTAGGTACTTTATTATACATATTTATAACTAAAGGACAAATTCCTGCCTATCTTGGTTCCAGTTTTGCTTTTATTGCACCTGTTACCTATGTTTTAGAAAGAAATGGACCTGAAGGATACAGTTATGTTCTAGGTGGATTTTTAGCAGTAGGTATTGTTTTAACACTAGTCGCAATTATTGTGCGAATCATTGGTACAAATTGGATTGATATTTTATTTCCTCCAGCAGCAATGGGAGCTATCGTTGCTGTCATTGGTCTTGAACTTGTTCCTGTAGCAGCTGATATGGCAGGATGGATTTCAGCTGATGGGTCACCAGTTAATCTCGATATTATTATTGTTTCTTCACTTACATTAGGTTTGACGATTATTTATTGGGTAACCTTGCGTGGCTTTTTAAAAATTATTCCTATCTTACTTGGTATTATTACAGGTTATGTTATTGCGTATTTCTTTGGACTCGTTTCGTTTGATAGCGTTTCTAGTTCAAGTTGGATTACTGCACCTGAATTTTATTCAATGAAAATTCATTGGCCTTCGATTATCATTATTTTACCAGCTGCGCTTGTTTTGATTCCAGAACATATTGGACATTTATTTGTAACAAGTAATATTGTTGGTAAAGATTTAGCTAAAGAACCAGGATTAGATCGTTCTTTAGCAGGTAATGGAATATCAACTATTATTTCAAGTTTCTTTGGCTCAACACCAAATACAACTTATGGTGAAAACATCGGTGTGCTTGCTATTACACGAGTATATTCAACTTGGGTTATTGGAGGAGCAGCAATTCTTGCTATTATCCTATCTTTTAATGGTAAATTAACAACACTGATTTCTTCAATTCCTGTACCTGTTATGGGTGGAATTTCATTATTATTATTTGGAATTATTGCCGCAAGCGGAATTCGTATGTTAGTCGAAGCAAAAGTTGATTACAGTAATTCACAAAACTTAATTTTAACATGTACTGTTTTGGTAGTTGGAATTAGTGGACTTGAAGTTGTGATTAAGGAAGTTGTTCTTTCAGGTATGGGTCTTGCTACTGTTGTCGCAATGGTTTTAAGTTTGTTTTTCAAATTATTAGATTTACTTAATTTGTCAAATGAATAAATGGTTTTACTTATTTAACGTGCTAAACTAAAGTAAATATCAAATCTTAGGAGTTGAGTAAATGAATAAAGGTAATTTTGGAGAATTTGGAGGAAGTTACGTACCAGAAGATTTGCAAGTTGTTTTAAATGATTTATCAGATGCATTTTATAAGTACAAAGACGATCCTGAATTTAATGCTGATTTAACTTATTATTTACAGGAATATGTTGGACGGGAAAATCCACTTACTTTTGCTGAAAATTTAACAGAATATGTTGGTGGAGCAAAAATCTATTTAAAGCGTGAAGACCTAAACCATACAGGTGCTCACAAAATTAATAATACAATTGGACAAATACTACTTGCTAAACGTATGGGTGCAAAACGAATTATTGCTGAAACTGGAGCTGGACAACATGGTGTTGCAACAGCGACAGCATGTGCAATGTTTAAAATACCTTGTACAATTTATATGGGGACAGAAGATATGAGGCGCCAAGCTTTAAATGTTTTTAGAATGGAATTACTAGGTGCTAAAGTGGTTCCTATTGATGCTGGTCAAGGGAGATTAAAAGAAGCTGTTGATGCCGCTCTAGATGAACTTGTAAAAAATCATGGCACAACTTTTTATTTACTTGGTTCAGCTGTTGGACCACATCCCTATCCCTCAATGGTGCATCACTTCCAATCAATTATTAGTGAAGAAGCAAGACGTCAAATTTTAGAAAAAGAAGGAAAATTACCTGCTGCAGTTGTCGCGTGTGTTGGTGGTGGAAGTAATGCAATTGGAGCTTTTGCAAACTTTATTGACGATAAAGAGGTTCGTTTAATTGGTGTTGAACCAAGTGAATCAGCTGCTATTAATGATGGCGTTCCTGCTGTATTACATGGTTTTAAATGCTTAACATTATTGGATCAATCAAATAATCCAGCGGAGACAAATTCAATCGCAGCCGGTTTAGATTATCCTGGTGTAGGACCAGAACATAGTCAACTTAGCGTTACCGGCCGAGCAGAATATGTAAAGGTCTCTGGAGATGAGGCATTAGAAGCATTTCAAATTCTTTCTAAAATCGAAGGGATTATTCCAGCATTAGAAAGCTCACATGCTATTTTTCATGCCATTGAACTAGCTAAAGAATTATCATCTGAAGAGAGTATTATTATTAATCTATCAGGTCGAGGCGATAAAGACGTTGATCAAGTTTTTAATATGTTAAAAAAATAAACTAACACCCTAAAACTAAATTGTTTTAGGGTGTTTTTTATAAAAATACTATTAAAACAGTTTAGTTTTTGATACACTGTTATATAACAATACAAAGGAGTGTTTTTTTATGGATAATACAATTAAAGAATTACAAAACGTTCCAACTACAGCTATTTCTGATGTTTTAAAAGGGATGCAAAATATGAATCCGCAAATTAAACCTTTAAAAGAAAAATATAAAATAGCTGGTCAAGCTTATACAGTTCAGCTTCCTGTTGGAGATAACCTTATGCTTCTTCGATCACTAAAAGAAGCACAACCAGGTGATATTTTGGTAGTTGATGTTAAAGGTGATACATACCGTGCGATTGCAGGCGATTTTGTTGTTGGGATGATGAAATCTCTCAAACTAGGTGGACTTGTTGTTGATGGGGTGATACGTGATTTAATTGATATTAAAGCATTAGATTTTCCTGTCTTTTCAAAAGGAACAACTGTTTCTTCAGGCACAAAAAATGGTCCTGGCGATACAAATATCCCTATTTCTGTTGGAGGTACTCCAGTTAATCCAGGTGATATTATTGTTGGAGATGTCGATGGAGTTGTTGTTATTCCAAAAGAAAAAGCACAAAATGTCTTAATTAAAGCAAAAGAAAAAATGCAAGCTGATGATGAACGTGAAGCAAAAGTTGGTCAAAGTCGTGAAGCGATTATTGATTACGTGAATCATATGTTAAACAAATAAAATATAGGCTTTGATTTTAATAAATCAAAGCCTATATTTATTATTCGATAATCTCAGGTTCATTAAATTGATAACCTTCTAAATCAACAGTCATTGATTTTATTTTTTGATCTTCTTCTGGTTTATCTTGAGCATCTGTAGGAACTGAAGCTATCTCATCAATAACTTCCATACCTTCAATAACTTGACCAAATGCAGCATAATCACCATCTAGCTGTGCTGAATCTTCATGCATTATAAAAAATTGAGACCCTGCCGAATCTGGGCTTTGACTTCGTGCCATTGACAAAACACCTCGGTGATGACTTAATTCATTACTAAAATCATTTGATTCAAATTCACCCTTAATGCTATAGCCTGGACCTCCTGTCCCTACACCATCAGGATCTCCACCTTGAATCATAAAGCCAGGGATGACACGATGAAAAATTAAACCATTATAAAAATCATCTTGAATAAGAGCTATGAAGTTATTTACTGTATTTGGAGCCACTTGCGGATAAAGTTCTATAATCACTTCTTTATCGTTTTCCATTATCATTGTTACAATTGGCGCTTCTTCATTTTCGCCTTTAAACACTTGTTCTGTTGATTCCTTTGTTTCTGTTTCTTCAATCTCATTTGCATTTTCAGTTTGATTATCACTACAAGCAACGAGTAAGCTAAAACTTAAAATTAACGCAAGTAAACTTATTCTTTTAATCATGTACAACTTAAATCCTCCCACAATAATTATATGTTATTATTTAAATAATAACTTATTTTGTAATATTTATAACTTTATTTATTTTTGTTAAGCAATCTTTAGTATAATAGATTATTACTTTGTTTACTACTTTATTATTAATCTTCTTAATTATTTTAAGCGAAAGGTGTTAAATATGTCTCAATATAAATATACAATTCGTGATGCTAATTTTTGGAGAATAACGATTGGATTAGGCTTTTCTTCATTTATTATATTTGCTTATTTATATGCATTCCAATCATTGCTCCCTTTTTTCAAAGTCTTTTTTTCTATTAATTCAACTCAAGCAAGCTTTTTAATATCTTTTGCAATGCTAGGGTTAATTGTTGGTTTGTTTATTTTAGGTTTTCTTTCTGATCGTTATGGTCGTGTTCCAATTATTTACTTTTCATTATTTGGATCAGTTATTTCTATGTTTCTAATGCTATTTACTAACTCATTTTACTTTATTTTATTACTTAGATTTATTCAAGGGTTTGCCATAGCGGGATTAACAGCTTCTGCAGTAGCGTATATTAGTGAAGAAATTGATTTTAGAAACGCTAAAATTGCTGTTGGTTTTTATATTTCTACAAATGCAATTGGAGGTATGCTTGGTCGAGTCTTTAGTGGCTATTTAACAGAAGTATATTCTTGGCAAACGACTTTGTATGCCCTTAGCTTTTTGGGCCTCTTTATTTCTATATCCGTCTTTTTTATTTTACCTAAATCACGCTTTTTTATTTCAAGTACAGAAAATATTAAAACGGATTTAAGCGCTTTTAAGCATCATTTAGGAAACCCTTTATTAGTTATTCTTTTTGGCTTAGGTATTCTTTTGCAATTTTCATTTACTGGATTATGGACTTATCTTCCCTTTCATTTAGAAAAAGCACCTTATAACTTATCGCTTCAAGCAATTGGCTATTTATTTTTCGCTTATAGTTTTGGCGTTATTGGTGCACCACTTTCAAGTTCTTTAGCAAATCGATTTGGTTTGAACAATGTCCGTTTTGTGAGTGTTATCATTTTAACATTAGGACTTTTATTAACAATGTCTACTTTTTTAAGTTTAATTATCGTTGGACTTTGTCTTGCTTGCTTTGGTTTTTTTACAGCTCACTCTTTAACTGCAACCTCAGTAAGTGAAACTGCCAAACATCATAAAGGTACCGCTTCTAGCTTATACTTCATTGCTTATTATATCGGTGTCGCTAGTGGTAGTTCTCTTTTAGGACCTTTATATGAAAATATAAATTGGTTTGTTTTTGTCTTAATTGTAAGTTTAATTCCTCTTCTTTATATGAGTGTATTTAAATATAAAAAAATAAACGTCATTTAAATAATGATGTCCTCTTGATTGAATTAATCAAGAGGACATTTTTATTTCTTTTTTTTCTTTTTCCTTTTTTCTTCTAAAGGCTCAGTTAATACCTTTTTAACTTTTCTTCTAAAATCAGGATCAACCATAAACTCTTTTTGAAATCTCTCAACAATCCCTCTAATAGTTGTTTGCTCCATTGTATTTAAATTATTAAACATATAAACAAGTTCAATGTGATTAGATATTGTTTCAGCATATGATACTAAAGAGATTGCATAGGCTGTTGATCCCGCTTTTTGTGCATAATATTTAATTTCAGGATCGATTTTTTCTTTAGTATGGAGCAATGGTGTAAAGTGTGCATATATATCCTCTGAATAAAAAGTTTCTCGATTCAATCTTCCCATCAACTTAGCATAATCTCTCGTTGTTGATTTTGATAATTTGTTTGTCCATAGCTTTTGGAAGGACATTGACATTAAACTATATACTTCATTCTTAACTGACTCAGATGGAGGTGAAGCACACCAGTCATCAAATGCTAAGAGAACTTCCTTTTCGAAATCTTTTCTAGATAATTCTTCAATATAATCAAACGCTTCACTTTTACTCATGCCATCATTTATTAGCTTAACAGGTAAATATAATTGAGATGTAATCGGGAGAACATTGTCATGTATGTTTAGTTCTGATTCATTTAAAGTTTCATTAATTGAATCTATACCAAGTTTTTTAATCAAATAATCTGTGTTAGCATTTGATCCATAAACAACCACCCCTTCAACAATTTGTTTTAAGGTAACTTCTGTTGGGTTATTTAATGATGCTAACCAGTTTAAATGGGCATTACCATCAGTTTTGGCTATGTAAAATACAGTTAATTCATCAACTTGAATTAATTCTTTAGGATTAACTTTTTCATTAGCTGCTTGTTTAGCATATTCAAGTGCAATGAATAATTGTGGCACACTTGCAATTGGAAATTCAACATTTTCATTAATATCTAACCAAAGTTTCCTGTTAATCCGACAACTTAATGCTGCTTCGCCTTTATCTAGCTTTTCTCTCATTAAATGAGCTAATTGAATTGGATCGGCTTTATTCACTTTTTTTCTAAAGCGCCATATACCTATTAATGTAGCTGCTAAAAAGAAAACCCCCAGTATAGCAACTGTCAATATAATTACTTGAAACATACTCATGAACTTTCACCTCTGCATTTATGTTGTTTATTTATTATAACATGAAAATATATTCTTGTTTTTAATATTAATTATCTGTTATTGATTTTAGACTTGCTTCAGCTAATTCAAAGAGCTAAATTTAATTAGTCATAATAGAAACAATAACAACTTCTGATAATTCAAGGTAAACAAAGAAATCACTAATCAATCGATTAGTGATTTCTACATTTTATTTAACATACGTTCTCGCTCTTTCCAATCTGGTAAATATTTATCCATTAAAGTATAAAATCTCTTATTATGTAATCGTTCATGTAAATGAACCATTTCATGAACAATCACATATTCAATACATTGTTTGTCATATTTCGCTAGTTGTAAATTTAACCATATGCGCTGAGCTTTTATATTACATGACCCCCACAATGTTTTCATGTTCTTAATTCTTGTTTCATAGACCTCTACTTGCATGATTGGTTCCCATTTTTCAACGATTGGCTTAATAACTTTATATAATTCATTCCGATAAAATGCATTAAGTAATTGTTCTTTTTCTTTTTTGGTATCTTTTTCTAAAATATTTAAATATATTTGATTCGCGCTTTTTGTCACAGATCGTTTAGACGCTATTTGAAGATTTAATTTATTTCCTTCACCTAAAAAGAATATTTTTTCTCCATCTATATATTCTAAAGGCTTAGGTACAGTCATAGTGTTAAATTTCGCTTGTTGCTTATGTATCCATGCTAATTTCTTTTTTATGAATTGATAAGCATCTTCTTGTTTTAAATGAGAAGGATATGTTAATTTCACTTCTCCTAAAGGTGCTTTTACTGTTAAATTGAAATTTTTTATTCGTTTTTTTTCTATTTGAACTTTAATTCCTTCGACCTCGATATTTTTCATAGTAATCGAATGCTTCTTTCATTAATTATTTTAAATGACATATTTTCTAACCTTTAATTAGAAAAGGGTGTCTTGATTTATTTCATTTTATAAAAAAAGCTAATCCGAATTCGAATTAGCTTTTCTTTATGACAATCTATTAATTCTTTCATCTAAATCAGGGTGTGTTGAAAAGATTTTTGATAATTTAGGTTTACTACTTATTTTCATTGTAGCAATTGCAGTATCTTTGTTATCTGTTGTAGCTCGATTAGCATATTGCTTTAAACTCTCTAATGCATGTTTCATTTTGTCTTTGCCTGCTAAGTCCGCTCCGCCGCGATCTGCGTGGAATTCTCTGTGACGTGAATATGCGAACACAACTAAACTTCCTAAAACAGAAAACAATAATTGAAAAACAATAATTGCAATAAAGTGTACAATCGGAGCCATTTCTGAACGAACGAATTGAGAGGCGAAAAATGCAACAATTCGTGCTAAAAATACTACAAATGTGTTAACAACACCTTGTAATAATGTCATGGTTACCATATCGCCATTTGCAACGTGAGCAATTTCATGAGCAATAACTCCCTCAACTGCATCGTCATCCATTTCATTAAGCAACCCTGCTGATACAGCTACTAAGGAACGTTTTTTTGTTGGACCTGTTGCAAAAGCATTTACTTCATTTGAATAATATATTCCTACTTCTGGCATATGTGTTAAACCAGCAGCCCGTGATAAACGGTACACTTTTTCTACAACACGTGCTTCGTGAGCATTTTGTGGATTCTCTGGATTGATAACTTGAACACCCATCATTTTTTTCGCCATGAAACGAGATAATGCTAAAGAAATAAATGAACCCGTAAAACCGATGACAGCACTAAATACTAATAAGGCTGTAAAATTAATACCGTTAGGTCCTATATAATGTCCAATACCTGTTATTTGAACAACAATGACAATTGTTAGTAATACTAAAATATTTGTTAATAAAAAATAAAATATACGTTTTCCCAAAAAAACACCTCTTCTACACTAAATTATGTTTCAATACTAACAAATATATTTTGTCGACACAATTTTAAATGTAACAATTTTTATATTTCTTAGATAATCTTATTTTATATCAAGTAAAGCTCGATATAATTCTGGTTCTTTAACAATATCAGCTAAAGTATATTTATCTAACACAGCAAGATATGCTGCTAAAGCTTCATGTAAAACATGTCGCAAACTACAAACTGGCGAAATGACACATTTTCCATCTGGACTAAAACATTCAACTAACCTAAAATCTTCTTCTGTCTCTCTCACAACTTCACCAATTATTATATCATTTGGTTCCTTAGCTAGAACAATTCCACCTCCACGACCTCTAGTCGTTTCAATTAATCCGATTTGACCTAATTGATGTATCACTTTAGTTAGGTGATTTCTCGAAATTTGGTATGCTTCTGTAATTTCAGTAATTGTTGTTTTATCTTGATTACGTTTAGCTGCTAAATAAATCAAAACTCTTAAAGAATAATCCGTATAGTTTGTTAGTCTCATTTTTATCACCTCCTCAATTGTAACATGAATAAATGAAATAGAGATAATCGTAGTTTGATCTCTTAAATATATTATGTGAACTTTTTGTGACGTTCACTTTTTTGATTGAATTTATAATTTATTCACGTTATAGTAAAGATACATTTAAAATACACCTTTAAAAGGAGCTATAAATTATGACACTTTCTAATGAAACAATAAAAATAATAAAATCAACTGCACCTGTTCTTGAAGTTCATGGTGCCACTATAACAACAGTATTTTATAAAAATATGTTTATTAATCATCCAGAATTACTAAATATTTTCAATGAAGCGAACCAAAAACAAGGTAAACAACAACAAGCATTAGCTAATATGGTTTATGCTGCAGCAAAAAACATTGATCAACTTGAAAATGTTTTAGAAGAAGTTAAATTAGTAGCACATAAACACCGTGGTTTAGGTGTTAAACCTGAACATTACCCAATTGTTGGGAAATATTTACTTTTAGCAATCAAAGAAGTACTAGGTGATGCAGCTACTGATGAAATAATGAATGCTTGGGAAGAAACATATGGTGTTATTGCACAAGTATTTATTGATCTTGAAAAACAAATGTATGAAGAAGCTAAAGCACAACAAGGTGGTTGGGACGGCTTCAAAGACTTTGTCATAACTGATAAAGTTAAAGAAAGTGATATTATTACATCATTTTATCTAAAACCTAAAGATAATTCACAAATTGCAGATTATAATGCAGGTCAGTATCTAACTATTCGAGTGACAATGCCAAATGAAAAATATATGCAAATTCGCCATTATACAATTTCAGCTGCACCAGGTGCTGATAGTTATCGTATCTCTGTAAAAAAAGAAATAGATTCTACACCTAATGGAGTAGTTTCAACTTATTTACATGATTCAGTTGAGATTGGAGATACAGTTGAAGCAAGTGCACCTGCTGGTACATTTACGTTAGAGGAAAATGATCAACCAATCACTTTAATTAGTGGCGGTGTTGGTATTACACCTATGGTAAGTATGTTAGAAACATTAGCTTCTAACCAATCAACTCAATCTATAAATTTTGTACACGCTGCTCGTAATAGTGATATACACGCCTTCCATGATCATGTCACAGAGCTTGTTACAGCACTTCCAAATGCTTCTTACACATATGGTTATAGCGATCTAGAATCGAAGGAACATGGTGATTTTAAAGGTTATTTAACAAAAGAGGTTCTTGAAAAGACAGTAACTGAAAATACAGTTTGTTATATTGTAGGTCCAATTCCATTTATGAAACACGTTGCTCATTTATTAAACGAAATTGGTTTAAGTGATGAAAATATCCGTTATGAATTGTTTGGACCTGCTCAAGATATTTTAGCTGAAGTAATCTAAATCTAAAGATAAAAACACGCCCGTTATGATAACGGGCGTGTTTTTTATGCTTCATCAATTGGTTGACTTAATTCTTTAAGTTCAGCTTTATATTTTTCTTGTAGCTGATTATATTCTTTTTTAAATAATCTTTCTTCACGTTTTTTTAACCCATAAATTGATATTCCAGCAATCAGAGTAGCAATAGAACTTTTTATTATATCAGAATTCTTCATTAATTAATTCATCCTCACTTTTAATAATTTCTAGTTCTGGTAACCATTGATTCATATGTTTAACAGTTTCTTCATACTTCTTTTTTGAATTAGGCAAATCTTCATCTGTTATTTTATGCATTGGAGTCACATTATAATTTACTCTCTTACCATCAACTACATCATATGAGACAAAGGTTGGCAAAAATTTCGGTGAGATAACTTCAATCGTATCATCAGCTATTGTTTGTTTAATTGTGAAGTTAAACATGCCACCAATTTGTCGTGGTATTTCATTTTGACCTGATAAAAAATTTCCTAATGAGTAAATAACAAGAGTTTCATGACCATCATCACCTTCCACCCATTCAATTGGCTGTAATACATGAGGATGATGACCAATAACAGCATGTACACCGTGATCTGCTGCAAACTGAACTAAGTCTTTTTGTTCATCACTTGGATAAGGTTGATACTCCTCACCAAAATGAAGACTTAATAAAGTTACATCTGCTTCTTTGTTAGCACGTTCAATTTCTTCTTTTATATTTTCTCTATCAATTAAATTAACTAAATATTCTTTTCCTTCTGGAATAGGAATTCCGTTTGTACCATACGTATATGCTAAAAATGCAACTGTTATTCCTTCATCTGTTTCAATAATTCGAAGTTTTTCTTTATCTTCTTGATTTTTATATGCTCCTACATATGTCATATCTAGATCTTCCCAATGTTTAATTGAGCTTTGGATAACTGGTTCACCGCGGTCCAATGTATGATTATTTGCAATTGAGACAACATCTACCCCAACTTCTTTCAAGGCATCACCTGCTTCTTTAGGACTGTTGAATGACGGATAGCTAGATAATCCATGCTCAACGCCCCCAATCATCGTTTCTTGATTGGCAAATGTTATGGTTGATTCTGACAAATACGCCTCCACATCAGCAAGCATTGGAGTAAAGTCATGACCTTCACTTGTCTCAGCATCTTCATATACACTTGTATGATATAATAAGTCGCCAATCGCAGATATCGTTATTTCTTTATGTGTTGGCTTTTCTTCTTCAACAACTTCTTCAACTTTAGCTTTAGATGGGGTATTTTCTTCTTCATTTTTTAACGCCACACCATTAGATGAACAAGCGACTGTGAAAAATAATCCGATACTTATTATGAGTAAACGAATAAAAATCTTCAATAAAACACCTCTTTTAAATTATTTTAATTAAAATAATCCCTATTATAATTGAAACTATTGATAGTGATAAAAAGACAATACTCGTTTTTTTCCATTCTTCTTTTTCTTTTGAAACTTCAGTTACAGAGAATTTTATTAAATTTTGAACAGTAATCCCGACAAAAACAACGCCAATTGCGATAACTATTATTGGAATAGATTTCAACATATTTCTTTCACTAACTCCCCTTTTAACTGACTATTAAATTTCTAATGATTAGTAGTAAATGTATTGATAAACTAAATAATATATTCAATCTATAAACATTATAACTGACTATTTTCTTTTAAAGTAGGTATAAGCTTTAAAATATCATGTGTAATTCTTCTCTTCATTGTAATTTTTGGCCACAATTACTACAGAAATTAGCGCCTGTCGTTTTTTCACCACAGTTTGGACAAAAATTGGGACTTTTATTATCATTACTTTCCGCTTCATTCTTTGTTGTTTCTGTCTTGTCCTTATTCGACATCATTTCTTTTGCGACATTCATTCCCAGCATCATGCCAGCCATATCACTTGCAGCACCACTTCCTTGATTTTTACCACTTGCCATTCCATCAATTATTTCTACTTGTTGATATTTATTAAGATCACCAATCATACCATGTGATGCTGTTTTTGTAATTCTATCTTGTATTTCTTTCGGATAATTAAAGCTCATCACATTAAAACGGGTGATTGTTAAGCCATCTTCAAAAACTTTCATATCAAGGTCTGTTTTAATCCCTTCTGCTATTTCACTTGCATTTGCTTGAAGATTAAACATATCTTTACCTTCTTTACTAATCCATTTCATTAATAATTGGTCTAATATTGTTGTGATTCTAAGCTTGACATCCTCTACTAAATAAGAATTTTTCACACCGGCAATTTTATCAATTAAAGCGACATAATCATTTACTTTAAAATTAAATGTCCCATTTGCCCTAATCGGCATACCGCCTGGTAACTCAGGTGTAGGAATATTAATCGCATTTTGTGTACCCCATTTAACTGTAAATTCTTTTGTGTTAACAAATAGCACTTCCACTCTCATCCCTGAATTAAAACCAAATTTAAATCCTTTTAAAGTAGATAAAAAAGGAATAATTTGTGATTCAATATTATACTCACCTTCATCTTCAAATATTCCTTCAATTTTTCCATGGTTGTAAAAGATGGCATCTTGACCTGGTCGTATGACCAACTTACTTCCTTTTTTTATTTCATTGTTACTCCATTTCCAAAAAATCATATCTTCTCTAAATTCTTCCCATTCGATGACATCTGAAAATTGACTTTTAAAAAACACCATTTTATCAATCCTTCCATTTAGAATCTACCACTACTTCCGCTGTGGGAATGACCGCCACCAGTCATTCCGCCTCCCCCACCTCTAGGCCCTTTTGCCTTTGGCAGAGGACTATACCTTTTTGTAACAACCCGGCGAACAAATTTATCTTTTTGACGTAATACTTTTGAACGGCTCATATCTTTATAAGTGCTTGATGTAGTTGTTAATTTACTTTTAGATTGAAATAACATTGCACCAACAATAACTAGTGCGATAATAATAGCTAAGATAAATTGAAACCATGTCTTATAAAAAAGATTATCTGGATTTATATTTGGTTCATAATCAAAATAATAATCGGCTTCTTTAATAAACATCTCAAATGCGTTTGCATAATTGCTGTCTGACAAATCTTTTGTAATTCGATTTCTTATTTTATCTAAACGTTCATTTGTTAGATAGGTTTCTGCTTGATAAAATCCAGCCAAGTAAACTTCGCGATTTCTCATATTTACAGTGAGAATAACTGCATTACCATTTTTTTGTTCATAACCTAATTGATGTTTATCATAAAAGTTAGCCATATACTGTTGAGCGCTTTGAGAATTTTGAGTGGTTAAGATGACAAAATCTGTTTGACGCTTTTCACTATATGATTTAGATATGGCTTCTAAATTTAAAATTTCTTCATTCGTTAATATGCCTGCTTCATCATAAATTCTTTGTTTATCCGTTTCAGCATAAGTTATCTGGTGTATAAAAGGTACACATAAGATTATGAAACAAGATAAAATAAAGGTTCGTTTTATTAAAACTTTCATAACCAGATACCCCCAACTAAACCAGCAGCGACTTTAAGGATACCAAAAACAGATAAAGTTAATCCGCCTACCCACTTTGCTACTTTAAGCTTACTAATCGGAGCTTTACCTACTACTTTTCCAGTTTGACCATTCATTGCAAAGGTATGCTCTTGTTGATCAAAATCATAATAAACCATCCAAATCGGAAATAATACATATTGACTATCTTTATTTTTTACTTTTCGATTATCATGCCGATTTGTAATTGATGTATATCCGGTTAAAGTCGATTCAACGTAATCGTCGATATAACCTTGAATCTTTTTTTCAACTCGAGGATATAATTCTTCATGATCATAATTATATTTTTCTGCAAAAAAACCTGCTAAATAAGGTGTTTTAAATTCTTTCAATTCCTCATAATTATAAGGCTCTATCTTGTCCATAATTGAATCTGATAGTTTTTCAGAAGCATCTACTGGTACATTTTGATAATAGAGATCAAAGTGACGTTCTACTTCAAATATGCTAGTCTCTGTATAAACATAATCACCTCGGCGGTACGTTCTTATCTTTTTACCCGTCGCTTTCAGCGCAATATCACTATTAACATCATACATCCAAAAGGGAACATACATCCCTGTAATGTTTTTTACTCTATTTGCATTCATAAATTCTTTAGATGAGAAACGGCCATTTTTACACCAAACTTTAAACGCCTTCATTGCTTCTTCTTTACTTATTGTAAATGGAATTACCATCTTAGGTGCTAAAACACCACTTACTCTATCTGCTAAAACAACTGCTGCATCACAAAAACTGCATTGTGTGGCGGTTGTATCAGGTTCAGTTATCACTTCAGCACCACAATTTTCACATTGATATTCTACTGCTTCTTCACTATCATATGTTTTAATAATAAATTCTTCTTTAAAATCTTCAATGTTATCTTGATGACCACAACTATCACATGACAAATGACCAGACTCACTGTTAAAATTCATATCTGCTCCGCAATTTGGACACTTGTATTGAATAACCATTAATTCACCTCTTTATAGACAAATAGACTGCAACTTTTGCTGCAGTCTATAGTTAGTATGAATCGTTTTATTCTTTACCTAATTGAGCTTTTAAAGCGGCTAGTTCATCTTCAACTTCACTCTTAGGCTGATTATCATATTTCGCGGTTAAATCATCAATATCATTAGAATTCTGTTTATTTAGTTCTGCCATTGCTTCCGCTTCATCTAATGATTTGTTAATTTTTTCTTCCATTGCATCAAAAGCTGAAATAGAGCTATTTGCTCCTCCAAGAGAGGAACCTAATTCATTCATTCTTGCTTGTGTTTTAGCTACAGATGCTTTTCCTTTTAACATTGCTTGTTTTTGGTTTAACTCTTCAATATCTGAAACTAATTTATCATGCATTTGACGCATTTGAACTGTATTAGCTTCAGCTAAAGCGTGAGATTTTTGTAACTCAATTAGTTTTTTCTCTAAATCTTTTTTTCGAGTTAAAAAAGTGCGTGCGTCTTTTTCATCATCCGCTTCTAATGCTTTTACAGCATAATTTTGCATTTTTTCTATATTTTTTTCACAATCAATTACTTCACGCTGTGAACGTTTTTCCTCTGCCATAATTGAAGCTGTTTCTGCTTTTACTGCACCTAAATCTTTATTTAAATTGCGTAAGTATTGATCAATCATTTTTTCAGGATCTTCTGCTTTATCTAAAAGCGCATTCATATTACTCGACATAATATCTTTAAATCGTTTTAAAATACTCATTTTTCGTTCCTCCTTTTAATTTACGTTATTACTAAATATAATTTTACTATATTTATTATTTTAAAGAAAGATGTTTATCTGATTTTTGTAATCTATTACCTACTAATACCTTGTAGTTTAGTATATTGCTTATTGCTTTAATATCTTGTAGAATTAAATGTGAACTATAAGAGAGGAGTTTTATATATGCTAAATGAAAAACTAGTTAAAAGTTTAAATGAACAACTCAATCAAGAACTAGGGGCAGGACATACTTATTTGTCGATGGCCGCTTATTTAGAACATAAAAGTTATGAAGGTTTTGCAAACTTTTTTATGGAGCAAGCTAAAGAAGAATTTGATCATGCTATGAGAATTTACAATTATTTAAATGACAGAGGTGTTAGAGCTGTATACTCTAATTTGCCAACACCTACAAGCGATTTTAATTCTGTCCTTGATGTATTCAAAAAAGCGCTAGAACATGAAAAAATGGTCACAAAAAGTATTCACGACCTTGCCAATATTGCCTATGAAGTAAAAGATCATGCAACTATTTCTTTTCTAAATTGGTTTATTGATGAGCAAGTTGAAGAAGAGGCTATGTTTGATACACATATTGAGTATATTACACGAATTAAAGATGATGAAAATGCTTTATTCACTTATGAACAAGAACTTGGTAAAAGACAGTTTTCAGCTGAATAAGGCAAAAAAAAGGTGATGCTATTAATAGCATCACCTTTTTTTATTACATCTCATCTGAAATTCCTAATAAAATAATTCCTAACATAACCAACGCTATCATGATGTATTGTTTTTTAGTTAAGATTTCTCTTAAAAAGATACGTGACAGTAGGACTGAAAAAATACCATGTGCGGCAATAATTGGCGCAGCAATCATCGCATTTCCAGCCATCGCAAATACATAGAAGAATTGACCCGTTGTTTCTAAAATTGCTGCTGCACCTTTATCACGTTCTTTAAAAATATAAAAGGTTTCTTTTTTAATAAATTTAATATATATGTAAGCTAAAATTGCGATAATAAAAAACGTATACTCATATGCAAGTAAAGCTGTATCTTCAGGAATAATTTTTAATTCATCTAAATAAATACCATCTAAGAAGGTTCCAATACCATCAATAACTGCATATAATATCGGAAATGTGATTGCTAAGACTCCAATTTGATATTTTTTTTCTATTTTACCATCTGTTGATTTTAAAAGAATCATCTCAGCTTGCTTTTCTAAAATAGCTAATCGAATAACACCATACGAAACAATTATTACAGCAAAAATTGTCAGGAGACTTAATTCTCTTGGAAAAAAGATGAATAAAAGAATTGCACTCATTGCCCCCGATGAGTTTTGAACAGGTGCTGCGATTGATAGTTCGATATATCTTAAACCAACATAACCAATCGTCATTGAAATAATATACATTGCCGAAACCGGTAAATATAAAATCATATCGTATAAAACAAAATCTACATCTTTAACTAAACCATAAATCGTTGCATGAATTCCCATTGCCAAGCCTACCATAATAACTATCTTCAAATGGCTTGTTTTATCTTCAACATGACTTCCTTTTTTATAAAATAAATTTGCTGCACCCCAGGCCAGAGCAGTTATAACTGAAAATATTAACCACATAGTTTTACTTCCCCCATTAAAAAACCTCACGAGAATATTCTCGTAAGGTTATTTATTCTTCTGTGTCATCTTTATTCTTTTTACTCTCTTCATCATGATCAGACATGAGTGAGTTTGTAGCGTCTTTAAAGCCTTTTAATGATTCTCCTACTGCTTTACCTAATTCAGGTAATTTATTAGGACCAAAAATAAGTAATGCTACTATAAGTATGAGTATTAAGCTTGGTACACCGATACTTCCTATCCCCATGTACCCACCTCCAATTTGATTAGATTACTTATATTTTATAAAATGTTTTTTTCAAAAAAACTAATTTCTAATGCTATTATTATACCCTTTTTATCATTATCTTGTCCATTATAAAAGTATTTTTTAATTACGTTATTAAATTCGATATAAAGCTTTTATTTTAACTTATTTTCTTTGAATCCAACTTAAAGAGTTGAACATATGCTGTTAAAACAATTAAAACAATAATAAAGGGAACAAACCAACCTAACCCTTCAGCATACAATGGCAAATATTTTTCATAAAAGTCCATAATCGGAATTAACCAATTATAATAATCCATCTCGAGCGTTTCACATAATGTTTTTATACCATCAATTAAACTGACTGCAAATGTCACAATAATTGTTGCAATATAAACAAAGCGTCTATGTTTAAATAATGGTGACGTAAATGCCAAGATAATAATAGCTATTGCGAGCGGATATAACAACATTAAAACGGGTAATGAATAATTAATAATTTGTTCCAAACCAAAATTAGCGATAACAAATGTTAATGTCGTAAATAAAACTACAAAAACTTTATAACTAACTCCTGGAATTAACGTATTAAAGTATTCACCACATGCCATCATTAAACCTATACTCGTTGTTAAACAAGCTAATGTAATTAAAACAGCTAAAAGAACCATTCCAATTGTTCCAAAATAATGTGACGCTGCACCACTTAATACAGGTCCTCCAGTATCAAAATAACCTAATTCTCCGACACTTGTTGCTCCTAAATATGCGATACCTAAATAAATAACACCTAATAAGACAATCGCAACAAATCCAGATTTACCTGTTGCAAGCAATATACCTTTACTTGACTTAACACCCATAGCAGTGACAGCGTTAATAATAATTATTCCGAAAACTAATGAAGCAAGTGCATCCATAGTATTATATCCTTCAACAAATCCTGTTGTAAATGGAGCAGAGACATAAGCATTTTGAGCTTCACCTATATCACTCATTGGGTTTATAAAAGCAGTAATCAATAACAGACCTAGTAATATCACTAATGCAGGTGCTAAAACTTTCCCGATTCGATCGACTAATTTAGCTGGATTTAAAGATAACCACAATGTTACTCCAAAAAATATAACAGTAAAAATAAATAAACCCAAATTGAGGTTAGACTCACTAATAAATGGAGCGAATCCTATTTCATATGCAACAGCACCAGTACGTGGCGCTGCAAAAAACGGTCCGATTGTTAAATAAAGCATCACAGTAAATAACATTCCATAAACAGGATGTACTCGTCCTGCTAATGCTTGTAAATTATTACTATTAGAAAATCCTATTGCCATAATACCCAGTAAGGGCAAGCCAACTCCAGTAATGGCAAAACCAATAGCAGCTATTAATAAATTACTACCTGAATATTGACCTAATTCTGCTGGAAATATTAAATTCCCTGCACCAAAAAATAAAGCAAACAGTGTAAATCCTAAAACAATATAATTAGATTTTGACATTTTTTTATCCAATTAAAATCCCTCTTCTTTCATTTTAAAAAATAGTGATTTTTCTGAAAATTCAATTTGAATTTCTACTATTTTTAACATTTATAAATGTATACACCTTACTACTTTTAGTTAGATATATCAAACTTTTATTAATCATATTTATAATTTCAAATTGTCATCAAAATATAATATAAAAAAGAAGATTATTTTTTTAAAAAATGGTAGTATATCTAAGGAGACTAAATGATTTTTTATAAATATACAATTAAAGGATGAAGCATATGATAATAATCCCCATTTCACTAGGATTACTCCTAGTTTTTGGTATGTATGAATGGTCCATACACAAAAAACGTATCAAATCTATTCCTGTTAGAGTTAACATTAATGGGATTCGTGGTAAATCTACTGTTACTAGATTAACAAATGGTATCTTAAAAGAAGCGGGTTATAAAACAATAGGTAAAACAACAGGGACTTCAGCCCGGATGATTTACTGGGATAAAGATGAAGAGCCTATTTTGAGACGTCCAGAAGGACCAAATATTCGCGAACAAAAAGATGTCGTAAAAATAGCTTCAGATCTTGGAGCTGATGCTCTTGTTAGTGAGTGTATGGCTGTAAACCCTGATTATCAAATTATTTTTCAAGAAAAAATGTTACAAGCTAATATTGGCGTTATCGTAAATGTTTTAGAAGACCATCTAGATGTTATGGGGCCTACATTAGATCAAATTGCTGATGCATTTCTTGCAACTATCCCTCACAATGGCACGCTGATTGTATCTGAAAGTCCATATGTTGACTTCTTTAAAGCTGAAGCAAAAAAACGTAATACGAATGTGATTGTCGCTAATAACGATGCTGTTTCAGAACAGTTCTTAAGTCAATTTAATTATATGGTATTTCCTGAAAATGCTGCTCTTGCATTTGCAGTCGCTGAAGCATTAGAGATAGATCCAGTTGTTGCTGCAAGAGGTATGTTAAAAGCAACGCCTGACCCTGGAGCTATGAGAATTCATTCACTTACTTCTGATCATGGTACAGGATACTTTATTAACGCCTTTGCTGCTAATGATCCGGCTTCTACGATTAACATTTGGAATCGAATTTTAGAACAAGGATACACAAGTAAAGATTCGATTGTTATAATGAATTGTAGAAATGACCGAGTAGATAGAACAATTCAATTTGTTGAAGATGTTTTACCACATCTAGATATTTCAACTTTAATCTTGATTGGTACAACAGTAGAACCTGTAATTCAAGCTGTAGATAATCAGTCGATTAAAGTAAATGAATTACTTAATTTAGAACATAACACAACTAAAGAAATTTATCAGATTTTACAAGAGAAACTTAATAATAATGTTATTTTTGGTGTGGGAAATATTCACGGGGCAGCAGAGCCTTTAATAAACTTACTAGTTGATGAGGAGAGTTAATAATGTTTGGTACTGATTTATATATAGCACTTGTGCTTGGTGTTGTTTTAAGTTTATTATTTACAGAAAGAACAGGAATTATACCTGCTGGACTTGTTGTTCCAGGTTATATGGCATTAATTTTTGATCAACCTATTTTTATTGTTGTTATTTTATTTGTAAGTTTCTTAACTTACTTAATTGTTACGTTTGGAATTAGTCGCGTCACTATTTTATATGGTAGAAGAAAATTTGCCGCAATGTTAATTGTAGGAATCACCTTAAAAATGATTTTAGATTACTTCTATCCCGTCATGCCGTTTGAAATACTAGAATTTAGAGGTATTGGTGTTATTGTTCCTGGATTAATAGCAAATACAATGGAAAAACAAGGTACAGTTATTACAATCGGAAGTACTTTATTACTAAGTGGATTAACTTTTATCATCTTAAGTATATATTACTTAGTATAAGGAGAATTTAAATGAATAAAAAGTTAAACTTACAAGAAAAAATTCAATTGTTTATTAAAAGTCAAAAGAAAAAAACTGGTCGACAAGCTCTTTTAGGTGTTGTTGTTACAGCATTTCTCATTTTAACGTACGTCTTTTTTGCTAATTCTAGCGTTGCTAAAGTAAAAGACGATGAATCTGCTTTTACAGCTTCCTTCGTTGGTGATATAATGATGGGTAGACACGTTAATGATGTTATCAAAAAAAATGGCTCAGATTATCTCTTTGAAAAAGTTCAACCTGTTTTTAATCAATCTGATTATGTTTCAGGTAATTTTGAAAACCCTGTTCTATTAAAAAAAGAAGAGAATTATGAAGAGCAAAAGTTAGATAAAAACATTCATTTATTTTCTCGTTTAGAAGGTGCTCATGCAATTAAGAATGCAGGATTTTCTGTCATCAACTTAGCAAATAACCATATGATGGACTATGGTCCAAACGCTTTAGGTGAAACATTAGATACTTTTAATGATTTAGGCGTGCCACATGTTGGTGCAGGTAATAATGTCGAGGAAGCTACTGAAGTTGAGTATGCGGAATATGATGGACTTAGAGTTGCAACACTTGGTTTTACTGATGTGCTTGTAAAAGGTTTTTCAGCTCAACGATATACAGCAGGTGTCGCAAGAGCAACCCCTGAAAATATTGTCCCTGCTATTCAAGAAGCTAAAAAGAACGCTGATTTAGTTATCGTTAATGTTCACTGGGGTATCGAATATAATAAAAAACCAAGTAAGAGACAAAAAGAAATGGCAAAAATCATGGCTGATGTTGGTGCGGATATTATTGTAGGTCACCACCCCCACGTCTTATCTGAGATTGATGTGCTTAAAAACGGATCTGTTGTTTTCTATAGCCTAGGTAACTTTATTTTTGACCAAGGCTGGACGCGGACAAAAGATAGTGCGATTGCACAATATCATATAGATAAAGATGGTAAGAAAAGTATCGAAATTATCCCTGTTAGAATAAAAGAAGCTCAACCTTTTGTGACAAAAAATCCTTATGCGAGAAATAAAATTTTCCAGCAGTTAACAGGTAATTTAGATAAAAATAAGTTCAAAAAAGAATCTGGTCGTTTATTTATAGATCTTGATTAAATATGAATAAGGAGTTACTTGAATGAGTAATAAACGGTTAATAATGTATCTTTCAATATTTGTGTTTGTTGGTGTAATTTTCATCTACGCTAAAGATGGTGTCTTTACCTCTTCAGATGGTCCGGATTATGGTGTAGAAGAATCAGAAGCCATTCAAACTGAACAAGGATATGGCGTTAGTGCCTCACATCCGCTAGCTGTTGAAGCTGGAATGCAAGTTCTTGAAAATGGTGGTAATGCTGCTGATGCTGCTGTCGCTGTTTCATATATGTTAGGAGTTGTTGAGCCATTCGGATCAGGTATCGGTGGCGGGGGCGTTGCTCTCATCAATAAAGATGATGGTAAAGCACCAACTGTTTATCAATATAGAGAAGAAGCACCTAAATCTGGTGGACTTCCTGAAACGTTTGCTATTCCTGGGTTTGTAAAAGGAATGGAAAAAATTAATAGTGACCTAGGAACGATGAGTATGGCTGAATTAATTGAACCCTCTATTAAAATGGCTGAAGAAGGCTTCCCCATCAACAATAATTTAGCTAGCCGATTTGAAAGAGGCGCAAGCCGGATGAACGTTCCAGAAATGCCAGATTATTTCCCTGAGAACCGTCTTCTTGAGGCAAATGAGGAATTAGTTCAACCAGAATTAGCTGAAACACTTACTAAGATTAAAAACGAAGGATCAAAAGGATTCTATGAAGGTGAAGTTGCCGAGGCTCTGTTAGATTTTGTTCCAGAAATTGAACCTAGTGATTTGACTAACTTTGAAGTAGAAATTAAAGAACCTGCACACGGTAAATTCGCTGGATATGACGTTTATTCAGCTCCACCACCACTTGCAGGAGTTACTTTAATTCAAATGTTACAAATGGCTGAATTAGCTGATATTGACGATCTTGAGAATCCTGTTGACTACATTCACTTATTTGGTGAAATTAGTAAACGTGCGTATGCTGATCGTTTAGACAATATTGGTGATCCTAAACTATCACCTGAAATTGATGCAAACCGGGTCACAACAGCCGACTATTCAAAAAGATTAATAGAAAACTTTAATCCAAAGGAAGTTTCTAAGAATTATAAAATCAATGATTCTATCTCTGATGAAGAAGATCACGATAACACGACTCACTTTGTCGTTGTTGATAAAGATAATATGATGGTTTCAGCAACACACACACTTGGGAACTTCTTTGGTTCGGGTGATTATGTTGCAGGGTTTTTCTTAAATAACCAAATTGATAATTATAGTTTAACTAATGATTCACCGAACTTCTTAGAACCAGGAAAAGTATCAAGAAGTTTTACAAGCCCAAGTATTTTAATGAATGATGAAAAAACAATTGGGATTGGATCACCGGGTGGAAAACGAATTCCATCTGTCGTTAGTAGTATTTTAACTAAATATCTCTTACTAGGTGGAGATTGGGATGAAACCATTGCTGAAGATCGCTTTTACGTAGAAGGAACTGATATCTTTACTGAAACAGAGTTAAATAAAGATGTTCAAGGTAAATTAAGATTAAAAGGTTATGAAATATATAACATTACTGATCCTGAATTCTATGGTGGTATACAGGCCCTTGTATATGATAAAAAAGCAAAAGAGTTATTTGGTGCAGCTGACCCTAGACGTCCAGGTACTTGGCAAGTTTCAGATGAATAAGATTACATTATAACCTTGGAGGTTGTTTAATTAATGAAAAAGTTTTTAGTAAAATCATTACCCATTTTATTTTTAGTTTTTGCGTTAACATTTATGTCGTTTTTCAAACACGAAGATACACTTTCTGATACAGAAAAATTTGAATTTGCTAATTTAAGTGCATCAGATCAGACAATTGATCGAAGAGCTCAGTTAGATAATAGTGTAGCAAATGAGAGTTCTGCCATAGAAATTAATCAAGTTGACAGCGCAGAAAGTAGTAGATATTATATTGATTCAAATGAAGAACAAGTTACAGTTTATGATAAAAATAATAACCAACAAGTTGTCTTTCAAACGTCTTTAGCTGATTGGAATGAAAATAGAGACTTCTATTATTCAAAATATAATTTAAATTAATTTTAAAATGCGTTTTAGTTCCTAACAGAACTAAAACGCATTTTTTGTTAACTTCTAAATCTTTTTAAGAATTCTTGAAGACGTTCGTTTTTAGATTCTTCTATAACCTCTTTTGCTGTACCACTTTCTGCAATAACTCCTTTATCAAGAAATAACACACGATCAGCCACATCAAGTGCAAAATCCATTTCATGTGTTACTAAAATCATTGCCATTTCCCCTTCTTCTGCTAAGTCTCGAATAACTTCTAATACTTCACCTACCAACTCAGGATCAAGTGCCGAGGTAACTTCATCAAATAACATAACTTTAGGCTTCATAACTAAAGCACGAGCCATTGCAACTCTTTGCTTTTGTCCACCTGATAATTGATCAGGATATTTATCTAACTTATCTTTTAAACCTACTTTTTCAAGCATTTCCATTGCTAGTTTCTTAGCTGTTTGTTTATCAACTCCTTGAACTTCAACAGGAGATATAACACAATTTTCTAGTACTGTCATATGAGGAAATAAATTAAAATGTTGAAATACCATACCTATATCACTGCGAATTTTTCGTAAGTGTTTTTCATTAGCGCGAATCATTTTGTCGCCACGTTTCATTTTCCATAAATTATTACCTTCTACATAAATATCTCCTTTAGAAGGTTCTTCCAGTGTCATTAGCAATCTAATAATTGTTGTTTTACCTGAACCACTCGGTCCAATAATAGCTACTTTTTCACCAGGTGCGATATTTAAATCAATTCCTTTTAACACTTCAACATCGTCAAAATTCTTATGAATCCCTTTATACGTCACAATCGGCTTAACGATTATACTCACTCCTTTAATTCGTTTCTTTTAACATCTTATTCTTATCAAAGTTTCGATTCATTTTATTTTCTAATTTTTTAATTAATATAGCTGATGGATAACTTAATAATAAAAATAACATTGCTACGATAGTTAATGGTTCAACATAATCCCATGTTTTTGCCCCATAATTATTCGCTAATTGTAAAATACCTATAACACCTATTGTTGATGCTAGTGGAACTTCTTTAAACATAATAATTAAATAGTTTCCAAGCATTGGAATAGTTGGTGGTATAGCTTGTGGGAGAATAATTTTTGTCCATTTTTTATATGTCGATAAGTTAAGTGCAATTGAAGCCTCTGTTTGACCGTGGTCTACACCTTCAATTCCAGAACGATACACTTCACTAATATATGTGCTGAAATGAACACCTAAACCTATCATGCCACTTATAAAAGGACTTAATGTCATACCAATCACTGGTATTTGAGGAAAGGCATAATAAATAAAAAATAATTGGACTAATGGAGGTGTTGATCTAATAAATTCCATCAACCAGACAACAATCCACTGAAACGGTTTAAATGGAACACGTCTTAAAAACGTCCAGACAAACCCAAATATAAGTGCAAAAACAAAGCTTGCGATCGTTAAACCTGCTGTAATCCATAAGCCTTTTATTATATATGAAAACGCATCATAAAATACATCCCATTTCCAATTACTCATTGCGAAGCCACTCCTTTCTTAGACATTTTTTCTAATTTACGTGTTAAGAATATGAGTGGTAAGGCTATAATGAAATAAAACATTAAGATAAGTAAATAAATCGTAGGTGCCATTGATATGTTTGAACTTCTCATAATTTCACCATAATATAAAATATCTTTTAGTGCGATTAAAGATACGAGTGATGTAGCCTTTAACATTTGGATTAGATAGTTACCGAATTCTGGCAACATCATGCGCAGAGCTTGGGGAAAAATAATAAATCTCATTTGTTGAAAGCTACTCATATTAAGTGCAATTGAAGCTTCTCTTTGCCCTTGTGCAACTGAATTTATTGACGTCCTAACAACTTCAGACATATATGCACCATAGTTTAACCCAATTGCAAGAGCCCCAACCCAAAAATCATTTCCTAAATGAATATCAAATAGAATTGGTAAAGCGTAGTATAACCAAAAAAGTTGAACGATTAATGATGTTCCTCTAAAAATTTCAATATATAATCCTGATAATTTCCTAATTATAAAAAAACGTGATAATCTACCAAATCCTGCGACAAAAGCCATAAAATAACCAAAAACTGCTGATGCAAGTAAAATTAAAATAGTTATTTTCAAACCTTGGGCAAGTACTGGAAATATCTCAGAGATCGCTGAAATTGTCCTCACTCCTCTCAATCATTTAGAATGGAATAAGCTCCAGTTAGGTTATGAGTTAACCTCTGGAGCTTAGCCTTTCGGTCAGAATATTTTATTCTTCACCTTTACAAACCATTTCTGTTGTTACATCATCTTCTGGATAGTTACGTTCTCCATCAAAACCATTGTCTTCTAATATTTCAGCAATTTTTCCACTTTCTTTTAATTCAGCTAATTTTTCATTATATGCTTCTAATAGTTCTGTTTGATCAGGATGAAATGCAACTGCACCGTAACTTGGTACACCATCAATATCTGGCTGTTCGAAGTCTTCAACAAACTCTAAATTGTCTGAATCAGCTGATTCAAGCGCCATAATCAGTGTCATTTCTGTTCCTGTAGTTGCATCTGCACGACCTGATTCTACAGCTGCAATCGTTGCAGGAATATCTGGTGCACCTTGAATTTGTGATTCATCTACACCTTCTGATACGACAAAGTCATTTTCTGTTGCTCCTGACATAATTGAGATTGTTGCATCCTCGTTATCAGCAATGTCTTTATAACTTTTAAGATTAAGAGGATTTCCTTTTTGAACTATTAAACCTTCACCATATTTCATATCCGGCTCACCGAAGGCAGCATTCTCACAACGTTCAGGAGTAATTGCCATTCCTGAAGTAATTGCATCATATTTTCCAGCACCTAATCCAGGTACTAATTGATCATAATCTGCTAAGTGACCTTCTACCTCATCAATTCCAAGTTCTGCAAAAACTGCCTTAGCAGTATCTACTGATGCTCCTGTTAATTCACCCTCATCGTTTTCATAACCATAAGGCTTTTCATTAGCAAAACCAATTTTGATTTTACCTTTTTCTTGTAATTCAGCTAATTTTCCTTCACTTGATCCTTCTTTTGCTCCATCATTTTCTTCTGAACTACCACACGCCGCTAGGAATAAAACTGATATAAGTACAAATAATGATATTATAAATCGCTTCATTTAACTGTTCCCCCTTTTTTATAACATAACTGTATTAATCATATAACTATAAATTCCATTACTCAAACGCTTATTTTGATCATATTTCATCATATTCAGTTATATAAAGCGATATTCATAGTAATATTCACTACAACTATAATTTACAATGAACAACTAATGTATTCTTTTGATAACGCTTACTTTTAATGCGTTTTTATTTATTTAAAAATAATGATGTCATTAAACAAACAAGCAACTGTTCTTTAACAATTGCTTGTTTAATTATTTTTTGTGACAACTTGATTATCTTCATACGATGACCAATCACTCCAGCCTCCTAGATAAAGTGAAGCTTCTTTCCCCAAGTTGGCCAAAGCAAGGATATTTACATTTGCTGTAACACCTGAACCACAGTAAATGATTAAATCTTCATTTTCTAAAGATGAAAAACGTTCTTTTAATTCTTGTTTTGACTTCCAGTTACCATTACTTTCAACATTGTCTTCCCAAAACCAATTTTCTGCTGATGGAATATGGCCTGCTTTCTTATCAAGTGGTTCTATTTCACCTCTATATCGTTCTGGAGCTCGCGAATCAATTATTTTAATTTTATCATCTTCAACTGCTTGTTTTACTTGATTAACATCTACAACCATGTGAGATCTTATTTTAGGAATAAAATGAGTCTGTTTAGCTACTGGAGTTTCATTTGTAATTGGATAACCCTTTTCCTTCCAAGTTGAGTAATTAACATTTAAAACAGAAACATTATCATGACCTAAGTATTTTAACATCCACCACAATCTTGCTGCAAAAGCTCCTTTTTGATCATCATAAGCTACGACATGTTTAGTTTTATCAATGCCTACCTCACCAAGTTTTTTTATGAAATTATTCATATCAGGTAAAGGATGTCGTCCACCATGTTCCAATTTTGGTCCTGACAAATCTTTTCCTAAATCAAAGAATATGGAGTTTGGAATATGGTCTACTTGATACATTTCTCTCCCCGCTTCGGAATTATTTAGCTCATAGCGACAATCGATAATAATTAAATCTTCATTTTTCATCTTTTTAGCTAATTGATCCATCGTTATTAATTCATTCATTTTTATACCACCTTTTATTTGCATATGATAAATGTTTTTTTAAATTATCATTAGTTTAACACAATATTTTTTTGATTATGACTTAAAATAAAAAAACCTCTAACCCAAATAGGTTAGAGGTTTTCATAATGGTCTCGGAGGGGCTCGAACCCCCGACTTCCACCTTGTCGAGGTGGCGCTCTCCCAACTGAGCTACGAAACCGATATTAAAACTCAACATATGTAATATACATAATTCAGTTTGATTTGTCAAACATATCAATTAATCTAAATATTTTCATAGTTAGATAGTAAAAAAAATGTTTTATCTTTATAATTTATAATAAGATTTCTAATAATGAGTTAGGAGGGTTTTTTTGAAACATATTTTATCTTATTTAAAACCATATAAGCTTTTAGTAATAATTGCCTATGCATTAACTTTTATAGAATTAATCATCGAGTTATTATTACCTTTTTTTCTAGGTAAAATGATTAACAATGGTGTTGTCAATCAAGATTTAAATAATATTATTATGTGGGGATCAATTATGATTGGGCTATCCCTTATAGCCTTTGTTTCAGGAATTTTAAATTCTTTTTATGCTTCTCACGCCAGTAATAATTTAGGTTTAGATATAAGAAATAAACTTTTTACTAAAATTCAGTCATTTTCGTTTTCTATTTTAAATCAATTTCCAACTTCAGCATTAGTTACTCGCTTTACAAATGATATTCGACAAGTTCAAAACACTGTTTTTATGGGACTTAGAATTATGGTTCGTGCACCTTTAATGATTATTGGTAGTGTTATTATGGCTTTGATTATTAATTTTAAACTCGCCTCAATATTTCTATTCGTTGTCCCGATTGCAATTTTATTTGTTTTTTGGGTCTTTAAAAAAGGCTCTGTTATGTTTAATAATGTCCAAAGAAAAACTGATTCAGTTAATTTAGTAATGCAAGAAAACCTGATGAATATGCGTTTAATTAAAGCATTTACTCGTCATAAATTTGAACGTTTGAGATTTTCTAAAGTAAACGACGATCTGTCTAGTTTAATGCGACGTGCTTTTCGATTTATCGATGCTTCCATGCCCGCTTTGTTATTTGTAATGAATCTAAGCTTAATATTTATTATTTGGTTTGGTAGTGTTCAAACAATCGCTGGTGATTCTAATATTGGTGATGTTGTTGCTATTATTAATTACGCATTAAGAATAACGATGGCAATTTCTATGTTAACTTTTATCATTCTATCTTTTTCAAGGTTAAAAGCTTCTGCAGAAAGATTAAATGATGTTTTATTAATCGATAGTGATTTTTTGAAATATCAAGATCAAACTAATCGTAATAAAATTACTGATGGGAAAATAGATTTTAACAATGTTTCTTTTACTTATCCTAAATCAAATTCACATGTTTTAAAAAATATCTCTTTTAAAGTAAAACCAAATGAGCGTGTGGCTTTTATGGGAGCGACTGGTTCTGGTAAAACATCACTTTTTCAGTTAATTCCACTTCTTTATGAGCCTTCTTTAGGAACTATTAAAATTGATAACCGCTCAATAAATGACTATTCATTAAATGAACTGAGATTAAGTATAGGTTATGTCCCACAAAATCCGCTTCTGTTTAGTGGATCCATTAAGGATAATTTAATTTGGGGGAAAGAAGATGCAACAGATGATGAAATTATTCAAGCATGTAAAGATGCACAAATTCATAATTTAATTATGAATTTACCAAAACAATATGATACACACGTTAGCCAACAAGGTGTTAATTTATCAGGTGGACAAAAACAACGTCTTTCAATTGCTCGAGCACTCGTTAGAAAACCGACTATTTTAATGCTTGACGACAGCACAAGTGCACTTGATTTATCAACGGAAAGAAAATTATTTAAAGCAATTGATAAAGAAGACTGTACAACATTATTAATCACCCAAAAAGTATCAACAGCTAAAGAGTTTGATCGGATTATTTTATTAGATTATGGAGAAATTATTGCTAATGGAACGCATGAAGAATTACTTGCTTCTTCTCACCTATATCAACAAATTGTTAAATCGCAAGAAGGAGGTGGCTACAGTGCCTAAAGTTAACCTCACAGATCCATTTATACGAGAAAAAGTTAACATTAATGATATAAAAATAGATAAAAATAAAAAAGCAACAAAACCTTTTGCAACAATAAAACGTATTTGGTCTTATTTAATTCAAGAAAAGTTAAAATTATCACTCGTTATTTTAATGGTCATTTTTAGTTCAGCACTTAGTTTATTAGGTCCTTTTTTAATCGGTGTAACAATTGATGATTTTATTTCTACTAAAGAAAATACTGGTTTATTTACCTTACTTCTTTTTCTCGGTCTCGTTTATTTAGGACATTCAATTAGTGTTTTTTTACAAAATTTCTGGATGGTCGGAATTGCACAAAACACTGTTTTTGAATTACGTGAAAGTTTATTTGAACATTTTCATGAGCTACCAATTTCATATTTTGATGAAAACTTGCATGGTGAATTGATGAGTCGGGTAACAAATGATATTGATAATATTAACAACACACTTAATCAATCAGTCATTGAAATTTTTACCAGTGTTCTTACACTGATTGGAACAGTAGCTGTTATGCTTTATCTTAGTCCTTTACTTACTTTAATTACGATGTCAATTGTACCATTGATGATTTTTGCTATGCGTTGGATCACTTCTCGAACGGGCCCACTTTATAAGTTACAGCAGCAAAAATTAGGTGTTGTTAACGGTTATGTAGAAGAATCTATTTCAGGACAACATATTATAAAAACTTTCTCTCAAGAAGAACGTGTGATTAGAGAGTTTTCAGAAAGAAATGACTCACTTAATAAAGTAAGCTTTTGGGCGATGTTGTTTTCTGGTTTTATTCCAAAAGTAATGAATTTACTAAACTTTCTTAGTTTTGGACTCATTGCTTTATTTGGAGGTATTTTAGCGATTAACGGGTATATTACGGTTGGGGTCATTGTTATATTCACTGAGTACGCAAGACAGTTTACGCGTCCTTTAAATGAGCTTTCAAATCAATTTAACATTCTATTATCAGCCATTGCAGGTGCAGAACGAGTATTTGATGTCTTAGATACTCAAATTGAAACACACGATGAGAAACAAGTACAAAGTCTAAGTAAAGTTAAAGGACATGTCGCTTTTAAAAATGTTTCATTTTCATACGAAGACACAAAAACACTAACTAACCTTAACTTTACTGCCATACCAGGTGAAACCATTGCTTTTGTTGGTCCAACTGGAGCCGGAAAATCAACTATTTTTAATTTGATTTTACGCTTTTATAATTATCAATCAGGTTCAATCACTTTAGATGGGATCGATATTAAAAACATTCAAAGAGAAAATTTAAGAAAACATATGGCTTTTGTCTTACAAGATTCATTTTTATTCAGTGGAACAATCAGAGAAAATATCCGTTACGGTCGGTTAAATGCAACTGATAAAGATGTTATAAATGCTGCAAAACAGGCTAATGCACATGAATTTATTAGTCATTTAGAGCGAGGTTACGATACTGTGCTAGATGATTCTGGAAGAGGTATCAGTCAAGGACAAAAACAATTATTAACTATTGCACGTGCATTCATTGCTGAACCTTCTATTTTATTATTAGATGAAGCGACAAGTAATATTGATACAATTACTGAAATAAAAATAAGTGAAGCTTTAAACACGTTGATGAAAAATCGAACTAGTTTTGTTATTGCACATCGATTAAATACGATTAAAAATGCTGACAAAATCATTTATTTATCAGAAGGTCAAATACGCGAAATTGGTAATCACGATGAACTAATATCCTTAAAAGGTGATTACTATAATCTTTATGCAAACCCTGATTTATCTAATTAGAGCGAATTAGTCAAAATTAAATAAGTTATATGATACGATAAATATATTAAGGGGGGGCGTTTACTATCGCACGTAATGGAATTATGTACGAAAAAGAAATTAAAAGTGAATATTTAAATGAAACTCTTTCTTTAAAGTTTTATCAACCTGAAAATTTTGATTCAATTTATAAGACAAATATATGCATTATGCAAGATGGTAATGATTATTATAATGTCGGTCGAATTGCTACATTAAGTGACTCTTTACATGATGATTTTGCAATCACTAACACTATTTTTATTGGTATTCATTACATTGATCGATTTGATCGTCGTGAAAAATATCATCCTGATGGTAAAAACCATGATAATTATAAAAAATTTGTTATTCATGAAGCTATACCATTAATTAAAGAGCAATTGCCAATCAATCCGTTAGGTGAAAAATGGACACTTATGGGAGATTCACTTGCAGGTACACTCGCATTTTTAATCGCTGTTGAAAATCAAGATTTATTTAATAATGTGATTATGCAATCACCTCTTGTAAATGAAGATGTTATCAAAGCTGCAGAAAAATTAGATCAAAGTGATTTAGAAATTTATCATACTATCGGTTTAAAAGAAACTGAAGTTGGTACAACTGTCGATGGTAAAATTGATTTTGTGACACCTAATAAACAGTTAAATGAAGTTTTAACTAATAAAAAATTAACTTATCATTATTATGAATTTCCAGAAGGTATTCACACATGGAAATATTGGCAAAAAGACTTACCCCGTGCCCTAACAACAATATTTAATTAACTGAGCAAACATTGAATATAACATATTCAATGTTTGTTTTTCTTATCCAGACTATTTAATCAGTTCATTATTTGTTATACTTTAATTATTGGACTTGTTTAAAGGAGGATTTATAAAATGAAATGCGGGATTATTATTTATCCGTCAAAAGAACTTCAAGAAGAGATTAATAATTATCGAAAACGATATGACCCTGAATATGCGCTGATTCCACCCCATATCACTTTAAAAACAAGATTTGATATTGATGATAATCTACTTACACAATTAACTGATGAATTAAATGAGATCACAAAAGATATGAAACCTTTTAAAATACAGATAAAAAAAGTAAGCTCTTTCTACCCTGTTTCTAATAAGATATATTTTAAAATAGAGCCTAATGAAAATCTTGATAGATTGCATCAACGATTATATGAAGGAATGCTTCCTAAAGAAAAGTTTTCGACCTTTGTTCCTCATATTACACTTGCTCAAAATATCAATGAAGATGAATTTTCAGATATTTATACAAGTTTAAGTATGAAAGATTATAATTATACTGATACACTTGATCATTTAGAAATTAATTATCAATTAGATGATGGCACATGGAAAACATATAAACGATTCGATTTTGGGGGTTAAACATGATTGTTAAAAAAGTTGAGAATGAGTTAGATAAAAAAGCCGTTTTTGAAATAAGACAGAATGTCTTTGTTCAAGAACAAAATGTTCCTTCAGAAATGGAAATAGATGAACATGATAACAGTCAATCTGTTATTCATTTACTAGGCCGACATAAGAACAAGCCTATCGCAGCAAGTCGAGTTAGATTTGTAGATCATTATGCTAAATTAGAACGCATTGCTGTTTTAAAAGATTTTCGTGGAAATAACTTTGGAGCTGATATGGTTAAAGCGATGGAAAAAGTTATTGCAGACAATCAGTATAAAAAAGCAGTTCTTAATGCACAAACTTACGCGTTGGACTTTTATAAAAAGCTAGGCTATGTAACAGATTCTGAAGTATTTATGGACGCTGGGATTCCTCATGTGAGAATGATAAAAAACATCTAAAAAAACTGACTTTAAGCATATGCCTAAAGTCAGTTTTTTTTATAGTAATAAACTCATAAATGTTGTTGCTAATCCAAAATAAATTAAAACTGATGTAATATCATTTAATGTTGTTATAAATGGACCAGAGGCAACTGCTGGATCAATATTGAACCTCTCCATTAGAAGCGGAATAAGTGCGCCCGAAAGTGTAGCTACAATTAAAGTGAAAAATATCGCAACGCCAACAAGCGCCCCTAGATAAAAATTACCTTTCCAGACCGTTATTAGTAATGTAATTAAAACTGCTATTGTCAGTCCGATAAGCAAGCCTGTGGTTGCTTCTTTTATAATTAAGATTAATTTACTACCTTTACCATATTCACCAGTCGCAATACCGCGAACTGCTACAGCAAGCGATTGTGTTCCTGCATTACCTGCCATACCTGCTATAAGCGGAATGAAAATAGCTACAATTGGTACTTTCTCTAAGGTATCTTCAAAACTACCGATTAAACTTGCTGTAATAATTCCTAAAAACATTAATATAATTAACCAAGGCAAACGTTTCTTAGCAGATGTTATCGGCATTGAATCCGGACTATCAATTTCAGAAATAGCTGCTAGTTTTGAATAATCCTCATGCGCTTCTTCATCCATAACATCAATAATATCATCTACGGTAATAATACCTAATAAGTGATTTTGAAAATCAACTACGGGTAATGCTAAAAAGTCGTAATCTCTAATCATTTGAGCTACTTCTTCTTGATCTCGACCCGCAGAAACAGAAACGACATTTTCACTCATGATATCTTTAATATATTCATCTGGTTCAGCAATAATTAAACTTCTTAAAGATAACACACCCACTAAACGTTTATTATCATCTAACACATAAGTGTAATAAATTGTTTCAGCATCAGGTGCTTCTTTTTTCATTTGTTTAAATGTTTCTGCTACTGTTTGACTTTTAAAAACAGAAACATATTCTGTTGTCATAATACTTCCTGCTGTTTTTTCTTCATAACGTAGCAATGTCTTAATTTCTTTTACAGTTTCTTCATCCATGATTGCTAAAAAGCTAGCTACTTCATCACGCTCTAATTCTTGTAGTATATCAACAGCATCATCATAAGGCATTTCTGAAAATACCATTGTAGCGAATGCTGGATCCATTTCAGTAATAAATAGTTCGGTGTCTTCTAAATCAATATTTTTCATAATTTCTGAAACTTCACGTGGTGATAAGTAACTATAAATTCTTAAACGAATTTGTTCAGTTTGTTCTTTAAAAAAGACTGCTTGGTCATAAGGTAATAAGTCCAGAAAGTCTTCTCTAAATGCTTTAATATTTTCTTCGTTTAATAATTTCATTAATTTTTTTCGATGCAATTCGCCTGCTTGCGTCACTTGTATCACCTTCCTGTATAAATCATTTCAATAACCTAATTGAACATTATTAATCCTAACAAATCAAGGTTGTTTGTCAAATAATTTAAGCATATCTTCAGGCAATGGAGCAGTTAATTGAATGTACTTGCCTGTAATTGGATGAGTAAATTCAATTTTTTTACAGTGTAGTGCTTGCCTTTTGATTTGCTTAGACTCACTTCCATATAAGTCATCTCCTACTAATGGATGTCCAAGATGTGAAAAATGTACTCTAATTTGGTGAGTTCTACCTGTTTCTAGTGTTATTTCTAAATAAGAATAATCAAGATATTCTTTAATCACTTTATAATGAGTAATAGCTGAATCGCCTCTGGTTGTCACTTCTCTTTTTATAATTGAATCAAGACTCCTGCCAATAGGAGCGTTGATAATAGACTGTTTCTGTTTTAATTTACCAACAATAAAGCTAGCATAAATTCGATTAATTTTATTTTGAATTTGTAGTTTTGATAATAATGAATGTGCATATTGATGCTTAGCAACCAGAACTAATCCGGATGTATCTCTGTCTAATCTCGTTACAATATGAATAGTATAAGGTAAACCTTTTAGTTGATAGTAATAAAGAAGACCATTTGAAAGAGACGTTGTTCTTTGGTCAACTGAAGGCACAGTAACTTGTCCTGGTTTTTTATTCAAAACGATTAAATGATCGTCTTCATAAATAATATCTAGTGGTAGTTTCGTAGCAACTAAAGATGAATTATTTATTTCTTTAGGAAATTTAATTGATATTTCATCATACTTAGACACTCGATATCTAACTGTTCGATGCTTTCCATTCACACTTAATAGTGCATTTGGTGATTTTGCTAATTTAATTAACCGTTTAGAAAAATGTAATTCTTCACTTAAATATTCATTTAGTGTTTTATTATCTGATAAATGACTCACTGTCCATGACATTGTTTGCCCGTTGATCTTTAAATTTTTTAAGTGATTTTTTAATGTCATTACTTTAGTCATCTAACTTAATTTCTGAAACGAATGAATCACGTACACGATTCCAAAACGGGAATGGACGATATCTTACAAAACGAACTCTCTCTTTAGCTACTCGGCATTGAATAGACTTCACATTTGAATATGTTTCTGTTGTATGATCAATAGCAATTAAAAAGCTTTTATCTTCATCATGTAAAGGACTAAGTAAACATGTGTGATGTTTTGGCAAGATTAATGGTGACCCTATCGTTCTAAATACTCGGTTGTTAATTGAAGCAATTTCAGTCATTTGAATAGCTTCTAAAGAAGGATGAATAATCCCACCACCTAAAGCTTTGTTATATGCTGTACTTCCCGATGGTGTTGAAATACATAAACCATCCCCACGGAACGTTTCAAAATGTTCACCTCTTATTTGTACGTCAAATACAACTGAGCCTTCTGCTGTTTTGATTGTCGCTTCATTTAAAGCTAAGATACGTGTCGCTTTTTCACCTGAATTTAATCTAATTGTTACTTCAAGTAAAGGATATTCTACAATTTGAAATGGTGTTTTCGCTATTTCAATAACAAGTCTTTCTACTTCATCTGGCGTCCAATCTGCATAGAAACCTAAATGACCTGTATGTACCCCAATAAATGCTGTTGTTTCTATACGATGTACATATCTTCTAAATGCTTCTAAAAAAGTACCATCTCCACCAATTGAAATAACTAGTTCAGGCTCTTCTTTATCATAAGTTAAATCAAACTCTGTTAAATATTGTTTCATTGTTTGTTTAATATTATTAGATCGATCATCACCGCGAGATACAATTGCAAATTTCATAATTAACGTCCTCCTCAACTTGTTTAGCTTTCATATAAACAGTTAAAATTATTCTAATTCTATTTTACCACACTATCTACAAATGAATAATCTTTGCATCTTTAACTTTATTTAGCCATAATTATTTTAGTAGTAATATACATGGGGGCGTTCAATACATGGAACAAGAAATTGAAATTGAGTTTAAGGTGTTATTATCAAAAGAAAAATTTAATCAAATTCTAAATTCGCTTAACTTTCCAGCTAAACCTTTTACACAAATTAATTATTATTTTGAAACATCGGATTTAAAATTAAAAAAATATCATTCAGCATTGCGCATTAGAAAGAAAAATTCAAACTATATAGTAACATTAAAAGAACCTCATCCACAAGGTATTCTAGAAACACATGACCGTATTTCCGAATCAGAATTTAATGATGCAATTAATCATAATCATTTAGTTGCGCCCAACTGTTTTAAACAATTAGATAAAATGAATATTAAAATTGATGAGATTAGTTACATGGGCTCTTTAAAGACTGAAAGATATGAATATACGGATAATGATTTAATTTATGTATTAGACAAGAGCTTTTATAATCAACAGATTGATTATGAATTAGAAATTGAAGCTCCTTCTAAAAATATTGGATTAGCTAAATTTAATGAACTGATTGCAAAATTTAATATAGAAGAAGTACCTCCTATTACAAAAATAGAGCGATTTTTTAATTCCTTATAGGGTGTTATAGAACATAATTTTTGCTTGACTATACAACTGTTGATACAATAAGGAATAATGATGTTTATTTAGTAAGCCTAAGGAGGATTTTAATGTCAATTCCAGGAACAATTTATGAAGCAATTGGTGGTCAAGAATCTATTGAAAAAATTGCTAATAATTTATATAAACATGTTGCTCAAGAGCCAAAACTAATGGAAATATTTCCAGAAGACTTAAATGAATCTGCTCGTAAACAAAGTTTGTTTCTCACACAACTCTTCGGAGGACCACAGTTATATTTAGAAGAACGCGGTCATCCAATGTTAAAAAGACGACACTTAGAATTTGAAGTCACACATGAGCGTAAAGAGTTATGGCTAAAATGTATGAATAAATCTCTAGAAGAAAGTCATATAGAAGAACCTTATCGTTCTGCAATTTTCCAACGATTGACTATGACAGCTGAGCATATGGTAAACACATTAGATTAATTATATTTCAAGTGAAAGTGAGGTTTAGAGATGATTGGAAAAAACCAAATAGATAATTTGTCTGAGATTAAAGTTGATGCAATTAATAAACCAATTATCATCTATGCTTTTATTAATCCTTTAAGTCATACATGTTGGTCATTGGAACCACTCATTAAAAAAATGGTATTAGAATATGGCGATTACTTCACTGTTCGACCAGTCATTTCATTTGGAGCTTCATCTAATGAAAAAAAAATTAAAACAAGTGTTAGTTTTTTAAAACAAAATCTAGGACTTGCTATAAAAGCAGCTGGTTTACAAGGAAATAAAGTGGGCAGGCAATTTCTCCAAAAAATTCAAGAGGCTTATTTCTTTTATGATGATGACCTTTTAGATGAAAATGTTATGATGACTTATGCTTCATTGCTCGATCTTGATTTAAATGAATTTTCAAATGATCTCTATTCTCATTCTGCAAAAAAAGCTTATCAAGCAGATCTAAAGCTAAAAAAAGAAATGAACATCAAAGAATTACCTTCTCTTGTTTTTTTCAGTAAGCATAATGAAATGCATAATTTAAAAATAACTGGTTTAGCTAATTATAATGATTACATTTATCTTTTATATAAATTATTAAATAAAAAAATAACACCTAAAAAGAAACCGCATTTGAAATCCTTTTTAATGGAACAAAGCTTGCTCAGTTTAGAAGATATTGCATTTATTTATGACTGGACACGCGATCAAACAAAGGTTAAATTAAATGAATTAAAATTAACAGGTGATGTAGAGGAATTGACGATTTTATCTAGAAAATATTGGACATATAAACATAAAAAATAGACCTTAAACACAGTAATGCGTTTAAGGTCTATATTTTTTATTATCTAAAGTCTCTCGTCTCTTCTGCATATCTACTTACAACAGCGTATCCTACAATTGCTGCAATTGAAAGGAGTAAAATATTAAAGATGTTTTTTTTCATTTGTATGCCACCTTTCCATGATTAAATAATATTTTTATCTTAGAATGGACGATATTTACCTTTTTTCAGTAAAATTTTTGGTCCGCCAAGTAAGAATAACGCACGATTATCAACTACTTTTTTCATGGCAGCTGCTTGTTTTCCTTTTAATTTCGTACCCGATAGTACGTTACCAATTGCGTCACTTACTCCTAGTGAAGCAACTGTACCACGATCTTCAAAAATAAATTCTTCTAATGGTTCATCATGTAATAAACTCTTGATGTTTGATGCACAAACTTCTGCATGCTGTAAAGCTGCTTGTGCTGTCGGTGGGAATGGACGGTCTGCTTCTTTATCCATCACCCAAGCACAATCTCCTAAGATAAAGATATTTTCTTCACCTGGTGCACGTAAATCGCCATCTACAGTTACTTTTCCACGTGTTAATTCAAAACCTGATTCTGATAAGACAGGATTTCCTGTTACTCCACCAGTCCAAATAATTGTTCCAGCTTTAATTTCTTCATTATTTTCACCTACAATAAAGCTATTAGGCGTACACTCATTAATTGCTGTTCCTAATCTGAATTCTACTCCACGGTCTTCTAATGATTTCGTTGCATAAGCTACTAAATCTTTATCAAACATTGGTAAAATAGACGGCATTGCCTCTACGTTAACAATTCTTACTTTACTACGATTAATATCATACTTTTTACATAATTCAGGTACTCTTTCTGCTAGTTCACCTAGTAATTCAATTCCTGTAAAACCAGCTCCACCTACAAGTATTGTTAAATCATCTGTATTTGGTTCTTCTGAATTTTTATATGATGCAAATTGATATTCAATATGATCGCGAATTTCACGACTAGAATCAATATCAACAATTGATAATGCATTTTCTTCCATACCTTTAATTCCAAACGTATTTGATTTAAATCCAAGAGCAATTACTAAATAATCATAAGTAATTTCTCCATTTTCTAAAACGACACGCTTATCTTCTTTTTCTACTTTAACTACTGAATCATAAATTAAACGAACACGATTAGGACTAATCACATCACTAATCATGAAACGTGCTTGGTTAGGATTAATTGTTCCTGCTGCAACTTCATGTAACCATGTTGTTTCATAATGATAATTATGTTTATTTACAAGTACTAAATCCGCTTCTTCTGGTTGTAACATTTTTGTTAATCGCTTAACAGTCATAAGTCCAGCATAACCTGCTCCTAATACGACTATTTTTGGTTTATTACTATTCATTGATACATCCACCTTTCTAGGATTTATATATAATTTTCAGGTAAAACTAATTTCCGAAAAAACATAATATTTTTTTATTTCTATCTATCATAAAACATTCATCCATCTTCTTAATAATAACAAATATAGATATATTTTGCTAACTATATAAATAGATTTTTTAAGTAAAAAATTAGTTTGGGCGAATCGTAAGCTCGTTTACATTTACATAGCTTGGTTGATTTAATGCATATAAAACACCATTAGCAATATCTTCTGCTTCAAGCGGTTTACGATTCATTTTGTGACGATCTGGTGATAGATTTGTATCAACCATTCCTGGTGATATATTTGTAATTCTTACACCTGTTTTAGCAAGTTCTTTTTCTAGACCCTGAGAAATTGCTCTAACTGCAAATTTAGTTGCACTATAAACTGTACTTATTTTCGTTACTTCATGACCTGAAACAGAAGATATATTAATGATGTGTCCTGATTTATTTTCAAGCATATCTGGAATAACGAGTGACGTTCCATAAAGTGTTCCTTTAATGTTCACATCAATCATTTGATCCCAACTCTCAATATCTCCTTTTGTAACTTCAGCGCTCAACATAACACCTGCATTATTAATATATCCATAAATTGTTCCATAATCTTTTTTTACTTGATTAATCACTGATTCTACTTGGGTTTTATCACTTACATCTACTTGAAAATAAGCCGCCATCTGAGGCGACTCTTTGTTTATTTCATCTGTTATTTTCGCAAGTTTTTCTTTATTTCTAGCTACAAGGACAACTTGATAATCATTATTTGCTAATTTTCTAGCAATCGCTTCTCCTATCCCAGAACTTGCTCCAGTTACAATAATTGTCTTCATTATATTCTCCTCCTATTAATTTAAATAATTAATTCTTTATCAAAAAAATAGAGATATGTTTTAATTACTTTTGTTTTTAAGATAGATTCAATCGCCCGTTGATACAAACCAATTTGAGTTTCATAGCGATGTTTTAATTGATCAACTGTTTTTTCTGTCACAACTTCATCGACAATTCGATCCGTTTTATAATCAACAATGTACCAATTATCTTCGTAATAAAACAGACAATCAATAATTCCTTGAATAACCACTTTTTCATCTGTTTTATTTTGCCAATCTTGATAAATTTTACTAGCATTTTCACTAAACATAAACGGTATTTCTTTTTTTAAGATTGTACTTTGCATCATTTTATAAGCTAATTCAGTTGTAAAAAATCGCTCAATCGCTGCTATATTAATTGTTTTTGCCGCTTCTGCTAAAATCAACTTTTTATTTATCATTTCTTCAATATACATTTTTATTTCTTTTTGTGTTAATGGCTTATTAAAAGGTAGATATTGCATAACAGCATGCATCGCTGTTCCTTTTTCTGCTGAAGTAAGTTCTTTTTCTTCTTGCATAAATAAAGGACGTTGTGTTATTGGTGATCTATATGGTTTTAAAACTTCTCTTGAGCCATAAATATCTTCAACTTCTTGTTGACGTTTAATTTCAGTTACGCTTTGTTTGGCTCGTGTATTAATAGCTTCTTGATAAGGATATACATAATTTAATCTTTTATCTACTTCTTCTGTTAAATATTCATTCTCTATTTCTACTGGCTTCCAGCTTTGAATCGCTTTTGTTATTTCACTCTTTGTCTCTGTGTGCTCTTTGATTTCCTGTTGAAGTTCACTGGCATGAATGACTTCAATTTTCCAACTTGATTCGTCTTTTATAATATCTGCATTTAGAGGTTCTGCCTCACTAGTCATTCTTAAAATTTCTGTATCTGCGTGACGAACGATTGATTTTCCAATCCAATCTAAGTAACTCTTTGCTGATTTACGTTCATCAGTTGGTAATATCCATTCTTCATGTTCAATGACATTATGCCAATTCTCAACTGTTTTCTCTAATGAATTAACATTACCAATCATAACTAGTTTTTCTTTAGCCCTAGTCATAGCTACATAAAGGACACGCATCTCTTCAGCTAATAACTTGCGTTTCACTTCTGTTTGAAGCGCTCTATAATAAAGTGTCGCATAAGTGATTCTCTTTTCTGGATCAATATACTTACTAGCAAATCCTAGATCTTTATCAAGTAAATATTTTTTCCATAAATCCGTAAAATTAAAGTTTTTATTAATGTTACCTAAAATAACAACAGGGAACTCAAGACCTTTACTTTGATGAATGGAAATTATTCTTACTACGTCTTCTTGTTCACTTAATGCAGGTGCAGTTCCTAAATCTTTATCTAACTCTTTCATTCTTTCAATAAACCTTAAAAACCTAAACAAACCACGGTAAGATGATTGTTCATATCCTTTAGCACGATCATATAAAGCGCGTAAATTTGCTTGTCTTTGTTTACCTCCAGGAATACCACCCACAAAGTCATAATAGGCTGTTTCTCCATAGATTCGCCAAATTAATTCAGATAACTCACCTTCTTTGGCGATGTTTTTAAATAAAGTTATTTGATCTAAAAAGCGTTCAATTTTATCAGTAATATCGTCTTGATTGATTTTTTTATATTCTATCAATGCCTCATAATAAGAACTTTTTGGGTTTACTAATCTTATGTTAGCTAATTGTTCTTCATTTAATCCAACAATCGGTGAATGAAGTACTGATGCTAACGGTATATCTTGATATGGATTATCGATAATTCTTAGCATGTTAATCATAACTTGAATTTCAATCGCCGCAAAATAACCAGTTTTTAATTCTCCATACACCGGTATACCTTGTTTCTTTAATTCTTCTACAATAACTGGTACATCTGTTTTTGAACGCTGTAAGATAACGATATCCCTATATTGCACATCGCGCTGTTGATTTGTATCGGGATCAATCACTTGTAAAGGTTCTTTATCTTCTGTACCTAACCATTCTTTTATTTTCTTTGCATAAGCGCGTCCTTCTGTTTGAGCTTTTTCTAAATTAGCTTGTTCTTCATTTTCTTGGTAGCCTTGTTCATCTCGGTCAATTAAAATAAGTTCTGTCTGAGCATCTAACAGTGGTACATCATCATATGAATCATTTGCATAAATTAATTCAGCAGTTTGATCATATGTTATTTCTCCGACTGCTTCGTCTAATATTTGTCTGAAAATATAATTAGTCGCCGTTAATACGTCCGAACGACTTCTAAAGTTTTTTGCTAAATCTATTTTCTTTCCAAGCTCTGGATGATTTGAATAGGTTTTATATTTATCGATAAATAATGTAGGGTCAGCATGTCTAAATCTATAAATACTTTGTTTAACATCACCTACCATAAACCGATTTCCTTGTTTACTACTCTTGCTTAAAAGAGATAATATTGTTTCTTGAACATGGTTAATATCTTGGTATTCATCAATCAATACTTCTTCAAATTTAGCTTGATATTCAAGGGCTATTCTTGATGGTTTAATATCTTCTGGTGTTGAATTTTCATGTTTTAAAATTGATAAACTATAGTGCTCTAAATCTGAAAAATCAATAACTGTTTTAGCTTGTTTGGCTCGGGTAAAACGCTCTTTAAATTCAAGAACTAATTGAACGACCATTTGAATAATTGGATACATTTTTTGCATATCTGATATGTGTGACGTCAAACTTCTCGCAAACCATTCATCTTTCATCTTTTTCCAACTATCTTGATAAACTTTTCTAATTTGTTTAACGGCTTCTTTTTTCTCTTCATCACACTCAACGCGTTTACCAGATAAACGTTTAAATTTACTTGTTTTCATAAATGATTGTAAATCATCCCAGACTTGTAACTTATCAAGTGCTTCTTGAATAAGTAATTGATCAGCTTGAATTGCCTCAGCATAATGATATGGCCCATCACTTGTATTAATTATATCCATAGCTGCTTTTGTACCAGCTAACATTGAAGATAGTTCTTCTTTTAAGTCATTTTTTAATAACCTAAGCCAAGTTAAGTCTTCTTCTTGCCAATCTTTTGGAATATGATAATTATTTGCTACTTCATTGAGCCATTTTTCAGGCCAAGGATTTTGAACGGCAAATGTATATAAATTAATAATTAATTCACCAAGTTCTAAATCATTTCTATCATTTGAAAAACGATCTACCACTGAAAAAAAAGCTTCGCGTTCAGCTGTTTCTTTCCCATACCAATCTTCAAACATCTCATCAAGAACATCTTCTTTAATTAGCGTTGCTTCTATATCATCTGTCAAACTAAACTCTGGATCTAAATCAATTAAATAAGCATTTTCTCGTACTACTTTCATACAAAAAGAATGTAATGTTGAAATTGAAGCATGTTGTAAAAGAGAGACTTGTTTTTTTAAATGTTGTGATGTGGGATCATCTGCTAACGCCTTTTCTAGTGTATCGCCAATTCTTTTACGCATTTCAGCTGCAGCTGCATTTGTAAAAGTAGCAACTAAAATTTCATCAATATTTAATGGATTTTCTTTATTAATCACTTTTTGAATAATCCGTTCAACTAATACAGCTGTTTTTCCTGAACCCGCAGCAGCTGATACTAAGATATCTGAACCTTGATAATATATTGCTTCAGCCTGTTCTTCTGTCCATTTAACCATTAATCTTCTCCTTTCTTATTTGCTTCAATTATTTTTTCAATTATTGTGTCATCATTATATTCTTTTAAATGTTTATAATTATTACTTTTTAAAGAAGGGTCAAATTGACAAACAGATTTAAATGAACAAAACTTACATGCATTTCCAATTTTATTTTCATAAGGATTTAATTTGATATCACCACTTGTCATTTCAATACCTGAGCGTTTCATTAGTTTATGCACATAAGTTCTTAATGCTTTAAACGAGTCTTCACTTGCAATTTTAGAATTGCTATAAAAGTCTCCATCTTTTTTTAATCCGACAGGCACAACGTCACTGTGCCCTGACTCTAATGATGTATCCATTAAACTTGCAATTGTTGGATCTGCCACCACTAATCCTTGCATTTTATAAGCTTTAAAAATATCTTCTTCGATGTCTAATTGATTAAAACTCTTTGGTTCAGCAAGCATGGCATTATGAACATGAAAGTAAAGTATACCTGCTTCTTTTGCTTGTTTGTTTAGCCATGTAGGAGATTGTGTTAATACGACATCTAAATATGTTAGCATTTGTAATGCGAGTCCATAATACACATCTACTAGATTTAAGCCTCTAGAACTTGATTTATAATCAATAATTCGTAAATATAATGATTCGTTATGAATTGCTTGATCGACCCGATCTATTCGACCTCTAAGTGCCAATTCATAACCATTTGGAAGCTCGACAATTAAAGGATCTAAACCTTCATTATCAAATCCAAATCCTAATTCAATACCTAGAATTGTAAATCCACTAAGACGAGCCTGTTCACTTAAAATATAAGTTGCTTTTGCAATAATATCTTCTAATTTCTGTTGAATATATTTATATCGATTAGAACTCGATAAGATTCGATGTTGTAAAACCGGACTTAAGTGATTTATTGATTTCCTAGCATATTTTTTAGCATCATCTTTACTTACATCAGCAAAATGTTTATTTTCTTGATTAACCCATTCAGCAATTACTTTTAATGCTTCATGAAATAATTGTCCCATATCAGGAGCATCTAATGTGTATGTTCTACGTTCTTCTAACTTTAAATTATATTGTAAATAATGTTGATAAGAACAACGATAATATGTTTCTAAACGAGATACACTCGTTTCAATTTTTTGTGGATAAAAAGCTTTGGTTGTTGGTTGCGATAGGTTAGTTGGTTTATTTTCATAAAATAAACTTTCTAAAACAAGTTTTGTTGATTGGCTTTGATTTTCATGTTTAATATACCAATTTAAGACAGCTAACCAAATCTCATCTACTGGATAACCTCTTAACTTTCTTGCTAATTGAGCTGTTAAAGGTGCTCGTGTTTTTCTTTGTGTTGTAATAAAACGTCTCGCATCTTTAACTTCTTCAGGTTCTTGGAGTAAGATAGGTTTAGCTAAGTTAGGAAATAAATCGTATAAACGAGTAATTATTTGTGATGCAAGCTTCGCGCGACCTTCGCTGTCACTTATCGGATAACTAATCCATAAATAATCCGTGACTGAAGAAAATGCGTTATGCATATAAAACCAATCATCAAGTAATTGTCTTTTACTACTAGATGCTAATTCTAAACCATATATTTTAAGCGTCTCGCGTTCTTGTTCATTAATCATTCCGTCTGTTGGAGGTATTTTAGGCCAAACACCTTCATTTACACCAAGTAAAAAAGCACATTTTTTATTAGTAATTCTCGAATGATCAATTGATGCTACTATAATGTGGTCTAAATTAGGTGGTACATGGGAAAACTCTAATGATTCAAGTCCTGCTTCTAAGACTGATTTAAACATTGATTGAGATATTTTTTCATCACCGGATATTTCAACGTATTCATCAATCAGTTGAATTAAGCTCGACCAAACTTGTTCTTGTTCACGCGCTTTTTCTAACTCTCCTGCTTCATCATATAAAAAGCGCATATATTCTAAGTTAGATACAACATCAATTGTTTCTAAGTAGGTAAATAAAATATCACATTTTTCTTTAACTGTTTTAGCTTCTCTAATTGTTTTATCAAATTTTTTTAATGCCTGAACGACTTGATTTCGATAACTATTAATTTTTTCTTGTTCTTTCAACTCTTGAGTCGTTTGGCTACCTTTTGAGAATCCTTTAAATCGTTGTACTAACCAATCTTCTTTTTGTAACCATTGATTTTTATAACGAATACCGTATTCTAAACAATAATTTTCCAAGCGATCGATTGCATCATCTGTTAAAGGGTGTTTCTCATCAGTCGCTGGAATAAAACCAGTTTTAAGAAGCCTAAACATATCTTCATAACGCCAATTACTTTCAACTAATTCAAATAACGAATAAATCATTTCTATTAATGGATGATTTAACATAGGCTTTTTTTCATCAATAAACAAAGGTATGTCATAATCTGAAAAAATAGTTTCAATTAAAGAATTATATGTGTTTGCCTCACGCATAAAAATAACAAAATCATTGTAACGGTAATTTTTTTCTCTAACTAATGTTTTTATTTTTTGAGCGACACCTTCTACTTCAGCTCTCGAATGTACTGCCTCTGCCACGTCTATTGGTAGATTAGTTTGTGATGTAAATTGTGGAGTAGGTCGCGTATCAAAATGTTTTTCCAAATGTAGTAAAGCTTTATTTTCTTTTAAATAACTAGATTCTTCTGTTAGAAAAACATTATTTTTTTCTTGAATGTTTTTTTCTTTAGCCATCGCTTTTAATGCTTGATATGTCTCTGTTGTTTGATGGAATAAATCAAGTTCGTCAAGTTGGTCTAAATTATCATAATCTAACGATAAAGCAATTGTTACTTGGCTTGCAACGTCTAATAAAGCTTCAATAATTGATAATTCTTTTGGAGTAAATCGATAAAATCCATCAATATAAATATGTGCATTTTGCATTGAAGGTGCATCTTTAAGTTGATCTGCTAGCATTTGTAATTGATCTTCACCATCAATATATTTATCCTCAAGTTCTAAGGAAAACTCATGAAACACATCATACAAATCTGTTAATTTGTTTGATAATTGGTTTTTGTTTTGAATATGTTCGATATGGTCAATTTGTTCTTTTAAAGTTTGTGGTGTAATACAATGACGTTTAAATTCTGTCATAACCCCTTCTAACTCTTCAATAAAACCTTGTTTTTCAATTGCTTTTTGAAAAACTAAAAAAGGTTCATCACGGTGCTCAATGATTTTTCTTAACATCATTTGCATACCTGTTGAGCTTATGTGTTGTTTAGCTGCACCACTTGTTTCTTGGATAACATGCCAAGCAAGGCGTGAAAAACTATATACTTGTGATCGAATACTTCCTTTTAATTCATCATCTTTAAATAATGATTTCTCTTGTTCAAATGTCATTTGTTCTGGTGTAATATAAAATATTGAAGGACCGATTGGTTTGTTAGTAAGTTCTTTCTTGATTTCATCGATGATAAACTGACTTTTTTTAGTGCTCACTTTTCCTAAAATAAAACGTAATGTCAATTTAATCCCTCCATTTTAAAATTTTTATCTATGATTTTTATTGATCTTTTTTTCTAAAAATTTACCAAATCCCCAAAAAATAATAATACTCACTAAGATAATGGTTGTTCTTACTGGATATTTTGCAAATTCAGAAATACTTGTTCCAATATAAGCAATTGAAAATATCATAATAGATTTCCCGAAGATTACTGCCAAAAAATATTGAAGTTTATGCACTTTTGATATCCCGGCAACGACATTAATAACTGATGATGGTGAAAATGGAAAACATAATAAGATAAATAAAGGACCGAATCCATGATGTTCAACCCAGTTTGTTACTCTTATAACTGCTTTATGTGTTTTAATTTTTTTAAATATCTTCTTATTCCCTAATTTTCTAATGATCATAAAGACTGTTATAGAGCCGAGTGCACTACCTAGCCACGAATAAATAAAACCTTTAAATAAACCATAAGCTAAGCTATTTGCAACAACAAATATAAATAGCGGTAAAAATGGGAAAAAAGCTTCTATGAAAGGTAAAAATATTCCAGGTAGTGGACCTAATTGTTCATATTTATCGAGTATTTCAAAAACTGTATCTAATAAAGCTTCATCTAAGATATCATTTTCTATATTTTCTAACCTCAAAATAAATACTCCTCTATTTACAGCCATTTTATGTAAAGTAATCTCTAACTTCTTAATTTTAACATATTTATAAAGTGAAACATTTAGATAGTTAAAGTATATCGATTAACAAATAAAAGTGCTAGTTATCGTGGCTAATTTATTTTGGAAAAAGAAAAAAAGGATATTCTTATAGAATTCCTTCTTTTAATATTTATATTTAATTAGTTTTAGCCAAATTGACCAGATATATAACCTTCTGTACGAGCATCAAGGGGATTTTTAAAAATTTGATTTGTTTGATTATATTCAATTAATTTACCATCTAAAAAAAACGCCGTTTTATCTGATATTCTTGCTGCTTGTTGCATATTATGTGTCACTATAATTATTGAATATGTTTCTTTTAACTCTCTTATCAACTCTTCTATTTTGAGTGTAGATTTAGGATCGAGTGCAGAAGTAGGTTCATCCATTAAAATAACTTCTGGCTCTATCGCTAAACATCGTGCAATACATAGGCGCTGTTGCTGACCGCCAGATAATTCGTAAGCATTAGTATCTAGTCTGTCTTTTACTTCATCCCAAATATAAGCTTTTTTAAGACTTTGTTCGACAATTTCATCTAATTGAGCTTTATTACGAATACCATGAATTTTTGGACCATAAGCTATATTTTCATAAATGGATTTAGGAAAAGGGTTTGGCTTTTGAAATACCATCCCAACATTAGATCGTAACTCTTCAACGTCGTAAGAATTATCAAAAATACTCTTTCCATTATAAGTAACTTTCCCTGTAACCTTAACTTCTGGGACAAGTTCTACCATACGATTTAATGTTTTTAAATAAGTAGATTTACCACAGCCTGAAGGTCCTATAATCGCGACAACTTCATTTTCATAAATAGGTAAATCAATCCCTTTAATTGCATGCGTTTCTCCGTACCACAAATTTAAATTTGTGGTCTCATAAATTTTATTACTTGTTTTATATGAACTTTTCGGTAAGTTATCAACTAATTTAATTGCAACATTTGGTTTGTGTGCTGTTAATGTACTCATTTTATCACTCCATGTTTTAGTATATTTGTTTAAATTTATTCCTTATAATTATAGCGACTGAGTTTAATAAGAAGAGGATAAATAGTAAGACAATAATTGTTGCTGCAGCTAAATTTGCATATTCTTCAACTAAAGAAGCATCTAATGTCCAGTAGTAAATTTGCATAGGCAGGACTGTAAATTTATCTAATATACCACCTGGCAATGGCATAAGTAATGCTGGTATTCCAATAACAACTAATGGTGCTGTTTCACCGATTGCTCTTGAAAATGATAAAATAGCTCCTGTCAAAATTCCTGGTAAAGCTACTGGTATTATTATATGTCGAATCGTTTGCCATTTAGTTGCTCCAATTCCATAAGAAGCTTCACTTAAATGCATAGGAACTGAACGAATCGCTTCTTGGCTTGATACAATAATAATTGGCAATATTAATAAAGACATCGTTAAACCACCAGCAAGAACAATATTCCCAAAATCTAAAGCTCTAACAAAAATTGTCATTCCTAAAATACCATAGACAATTGAAGGAACACCTGCTAAATTAGCAATATTTGTTTGTAATAGGGATTGAATGCGACCTTTTTTCATATATATTTCTAAAAAAAGTGCTGTTCCTATACCTAAGATCATTGTCAGTGGAATAACGACAACCATTAACCAGAATGTACCTAATATAGCTCCCAATATTCCAGCTTTTTCAGCTTGTGTTGATAATTTTCCAGTGAGAAAATCAAAGTTGATCCAACCGATACCTTCTGAAACAACACGATAAATTAATATACCCAGTACGATAATGCCAAATAAAGTAGATAACATAAAGATGTATTTTGCAAATTCGTTCAATATTAGACGATACTGTCTGTTTTTTTTTACTTTTTCATCTGTTTTTTTATTCATTTTTTAATATTCCTCCCTAAATTTACGAGAGACATACCTAGCAAGCATATTCATAACTAAGGTAAATATAAAAAGAATCATAGCAACTGCATATAAACTATAATATATCGTTGAACCAGATGCTGCGTCTCCACTTGTTACTTCAACTATATAAGCCGTCATTGTTTGCATTGACTGCGTAATATCAAATGAGAAGTTTTTTGTACTTCCACTTGCAATAGTTACGATCATTGTTTCACCAAGCGCTCGAGAAATGCCGAGAACAAAAGAAGCAATAATGCCTGAGAGTGCAGCAGGAATGACAACATTTTTTGTCACTTCGAGCTTTGTTGAACCTAGTGCTAAGGCTCCTTCTCGCATTGCATTAGGTACTGAATTCATCGCATCTTCAGATAACGATGCAATCATCGGAATAATCATAACTCCCATCACAATCCCAGGACTTAATATATTTGCTGCCTCAAGTCCGGGAATAAACTCTCGAAGTAGTGGTGTCACAAAAGTGAATGCAAAGAACCCATAAACAATCGATGGAATTCCTGCAAGTACTTCTAAAATTGGTTTAACAATCTGACTCACTTTTTTAGATGCATATTCACTTAAGTAAATTGCTGTCATTAACCCAATTGGAGCAGCAACAATCATTGCTATAACTGTTGATATAACTGTTCCAGCAATTAATGGTAATACACCATATACTGGTACTTTATTTAACGGCTTAAGTACAGTACCTGTTAGAAAGTCCCAAATAGGAATTACTCGAAAAAAATTCACTGTCTCTGTTAATAAAGTTAAAATAATTCCTATTGTTGTAAATACTGATACTGCAGCAATACATAGTAACAAAAATGGAATAAGCTTTTCTATTTTTTGTGATATTTTTTTTGATTTTTTTCTTTTTTTAATTAATTCTCTTACATTTAATAATTCTTTATTTGTTAGGTGAACGTTTGCTTTCACTTATTAATTACCTCCACTTTCTCAGGTTCAACAGTTTATAAAAGATTGGCAAAGAATTACTTTTTATTTTTTAAGACTTTCTAAATAATTAATATAGTCTTCAATCTCTGTATGTGGTAAGGGTGCAAAGCCAGTTTCTCCTGCAAATTTATTTACATTATTTGCAACAAATAAAGCATAGTCTAAGACTTGTGGCTTTTCTTTTGCCTGATTGACATTTAAATACGTATAGACAGGACGTGTAAACGGTGCGTAGTCTCCATCTTCTGCTATTGTATCAAGTGATGGTGCAACTGGTCCTTCTCCAAAATCTACGTTCACTGCTTTTAATTTTTCTTGGTTATTAGCATAGTAACCGAAGCCAAAAAATGCTATTCCATTAACATCTTCTGATATTAAGTTTACAAGTGTTGAATATTCTTGCTGCAGATTTATTGAATCTACTAAGTCAGCTTCTTCTAGAATATTTTCCCAAAAAAATTCATATGTCCCATGATTTTCATTGGGTCCATACGGCTGAATTTCCTCATCAGGGAAATCTGGGTTAATATCCGACCACTTCGTTACCCCGCCTTTACTATGGAAAATACTGATGATATCTTTTTCAGTAAGTTCTGTTGCCCAGTCATTATCAGGGTGTATGACAAATGTTAAGCCGTCTAAAGCTACTTTCATTTCTTTTAAGTCCATATCTAAATTCTCAGCTAAATTAGCTTCTTCTTCTTTTATTTCGCGTGAAGCATCATTAAAGTCCGTACCATCTTCAGTCAAAAACTTCTCAAATCCTGCACCTGTTCCTGCACGACTTACCTCAACAGATACATTTTCTTGTTCTGTTTCCATGTATTCTTCAGCTAATCTTGACATCAAAGGATAAACCGTTCCAGAACCATCAATAACTACACTCCCATCTAATTCGGCTGAATCTTTATTATCTGAAGTTGTCTTATTTTCTTTTGAATCTGCTGACCCACACGCCGTTACAATCAACATTAGTGTTGCAATCAATAAAAGAAATAGTTTTTTGTTAAATCTCATTCATTATCTCCCCTTATAATTAATTATCTTTTTCTTTCCTACAATACCTAGTTTATTCTTTGATTGTTGAGCGTATATTAATCAAATGTAAACTTTTTGTAAATTTAACTGATTTTCATTATTGTTCGTTATTTATCGTGTAAAATAGAATTTATTAACCTTACAAAAATAAAGAGGAGACTAATAGAATGAAAAACAAAATCTTGGTTGTTGATGATGAAGTGTCAATTGTTACATTATTAACTTACAATCTTGAAAAAGCAGGATATTTAACAAGTACAGCTTTTGATGGAAAAGAAGCAATTCAAAAAGCAAAACAAGATTATTTTGACCTTATTCTTTTAGATGTGATGTTACCTAAAATGGATGGACTCGAAGTGTGTAAATTTTTAAGGAATAACAAAATTGAAACTCCGATTATTATGTTAACAGCATTAAGTGATGAGTTTGATAAAATACTAGGATTAGAATTAGGTGCCGATGACTACATAACAAAGCCATTTAGCCCAAGAGAAGTACTGACACGTATTAAAGTTATATTAAGAAGAATAAATAAAGTCACAAATCAGCTTGATCAACCAATTAAATTTGGTGATTTAATTATTTTTCCAGATCGATATGAAGCAGAAATTAATCAAAAAACAATTAGTTTCACACGTAAAGAATTTGAACTTTTAGTTTATCTTGCTGAACATAAAAATATCGTACTATCTAGGGATCAACTTTTAAATGCAGTTTGGGATTACGACTTTGCTGGAGACACACGTATTGTCGACGTACATATTAGCCGATTAAGGGAGAAAATTGAGGAAAACACAAAAAAGCCCGTTTATATTAAAACAGTTCACGGATTGGGCTACAAAATTGAATCATCTTAAATTTATAATTATTAATTTATCATAGATAAAAATAATTTAATCATTCATATATGAAATAGGCAAAGCATCTACCTATTTATGTCTAAAAAATTAATCTCTAACTCCTTACTTCACATATTTTTCCATTATTTTTTATTTTTGATTATCATTCATACTAAGATAAGTATCTAAATGTTTAATTCTATCATTTAATAAATATCTAAATTGAGCTGTACGCTGAATTTGATTCATCATTGATCCATATGAAATGTCTAAGACAATTGTTTTGCCATTTTTGAAAAAAAGTTTTGTCATCTGATTGTGGGTAGATTGAATGAAGTCTATGTGAGAATGAGCGATCCATGAGCAATTCTTATTTCGAGGGGAAGTTGTTGGAAAGAAGTACATGCCACTTGCAGGGTCAATTGATATTGGTGCTTTATGCGTGATACCACAAATATCGCGAGTACCGTCTAATCGTCCTCTTAGACTACTTCCAAAATATCGACATGCACGATCAATCATTTTTACAGGGGATTTATGAATGAGGTAATCTGATTCTGCTTCAAATATTTTTGTATTAACTACACCGTCTTCATTTTCGATTGCAAGTATTGCCATTGTTAGAGGAGAAATTTCATAAGTGAATAGTTCTTTTTTATTTAACATAATTTTTTTACATCCTTTCAATATGTTAAATAAGAAGTTAGAGATTAAAAGTATCATAACAAACAAGTTATAAAAATACAATATTATCCATTATTAGTGCAGAAATTCCATTTTGAACATAAAAAAACTCCTTGGTAGGAGATTTTTTATAATTAATATATTAAATCAATAAATTCATCTTTAGTTATTTTCCCTAAATAATATGGTATGTCTATATCTTTTATCGCTTCTGAAACAGCAGATCTTTCATGCTTTACACCAATTAGCTTACTTTCAATCTCACTCACGTCACCCAAGCCGAAAAAGTCACCATAAATAATACAGTTTTCAATAACACCTTTTTTGACATCTAATCGAACATCTAATAACCCAGATGGAAATTTATGAGATGATTTAATATTATATGCTGGTGATTTACCATAATTCCATTCCCAATTTTGATAACGTTTTTTTGATATTTCATGAATATTATTCCAGTCCTCTTCACTTAAAACAAATTCAGGTACGTCTTTAATATCGTCAACTTCAAAAATTGATTTTAAAATAAGTTCTTTAAATTCATCCATACTGATTGGTTCGTCTAAGAACTCCGCAATATTTGCTACTCTACTTTTAATCGATTTGATGCCTTTAGACTCAATTTTTTGTTGGCTAACATTCAATGCAGAAACGACATGTTCAATATTAGAATCCAACATTAATGTCCCATGACTAAACATTCTTCCTTTTGTAGAAAATTGAGCATTACCTGAAAATTTTCTACCTTTGATTAATAAATCATTTCTTCCCACTAGTTCTGCAGGGACATTAATATTATTTAATGCTTTTACAACTGGTTCAGTAAATTTGGCGAAGTTATGAAAACTATTCCCATCATCTTTTGTAATAAAGCTAAAGTTTAAATTTCCTTCATCATGATATACGGCTCCGCCACCAGATAAACGCCTCACGACTTTTATTCCTTTTTCTTCTACATAATGTGTATTAATCTCTTCGATAGAGTTTTGATTTCTACCAACGATAATTGACGGTTCGTTCACATAAAACAATAAATATGTATCATTTTCTCCAAAGTTATTAAGAATATATTCTTCAATAGCTAAATTTATATATGGATCTGTTATGCCTTTGTTGTCAATAAACTTCATCTATAACACTCCTTTATTTTTATAGCCTGCTTAATATTTTAAATGATTAAATTATTTCAGTAAAGCAAGACACGTTATTTCCAGACTAAACCTTCTTTAGCTAAAAGAACTTTTTTATCAAATATTGTTTGTGCTTCTTTAACTAATTTTTGATTATCTCCATATTGTGGTAAATGACTTAAAATTAACGTTTCAACATTTGCTTGTTTGGCTATCCATGCACCTTGAGTACTTGTCATATGACCAATTTTTAATTCTTTTTGATAGTCATAAAGATTAGTATCTGTAATTAAAACATCAGCATTTTTTGAAAATAATATCCATTCTTTTTGATAGGCTGTATCTGCCGTGTAGACAATTGTTTTTTCACCATCAGTTATTCGCATACCATAACAAGTGACCGAATGTACTGTTTTTAAAAACGTTATTTCAAAAGGACCTATTGTTAATTTATTAGCAGGATTATAAGAAACTCCTTCTGTATAATCATCTGTTAATTTATTAAACTCAGTGTCATTTTCACTATGAGCGTAAATAGGTAGTTTTTTAGTTACTCTCCCTAACTGTGCATCTACGAGTAAAGCATGTTGTAGTACACCAATATCTGCAATATGATCTGCATGGTAATGTGATAGTACAACAGCGTCAATTTCTGTTATATTAATATACTTTTGAAGTTTTAATAATCCGCCACTTCCCAAGTCTAAAACAATTTTTTTATTATTTTTTTCAATCAAATAGGTCGATGTAGCTTCATCAATACCTGGATAACCACCTCTAAACCCTATTACTGTAAGCTTCATTCCTTCACATCCTTTTTATTTTGTTATAATACAAAGACTTGACAATTACTCCAGTGTTATAGTACAATAAATTTAAGATAAAAAAGAAGCTGAATATTAAGATAATTTAATTAAAATACAAACAATTTCAAGGGGGACCTATTCATGATCAACGTATTAGAATTTTTTAGAAACTTGCCTAAGAAAGCTTGTCAAAAATGTGGTTTTGAAATGACTGAACAAGCAGATTGCTATGTTAATGTTTGTGATGAATGTAATCACTTATAATCATCATACGCTTTAATTATTATTATTCAAAATGTTTTAACATTTGTCGTCTACTTTATAATAAGCCTTCCCATTCCTAATCTGGATGCAATTACTATTTGTTTAGTGATTGCTTTTTTTTATATAAAAACAGACTATAACAAGTAAGTACTTGTTATAGTCTGTTGCTTTAATTTAAATAATCAATAACTGATTCCACTGCTTCTTCTGCTTGCTTAATACAGTCTGGTACAGCAACTCCTGTATATGAACTTCCTGCTAAATAAACCCCTGGTAAAGAAGCATTCATTTCAGCATTCGTTTCTCTCAGTCTTTCTCTATGTCCTACAGTATATTGAGGCATTTTATTTTTATAACGTGTTACCACAGTAAATAATGGTTTTTCTGTGATTTTCATTGTTTTATTTAAGTCTTTTAAAACAATATCAATGATTTCATCATCTTTTAAATCAACTACTTTTTGATCATCAGGTCTGCCTACATAACTTCTTAATAAAATTTTATCTTTTGGTGTCGTATGTAACCATTTTTTATGTGTCCATGTACAAGCAGTGATTCTAAAATCACTATTTCTTGAGACAACATAACCTGTTCCATCTAATTCTTTATGAATTGCTTTTTTATTAAATGCTAAAGCGACATTTGCTACAGATGATTGAGGCATTTTTTTAAAATGATCAAAATATTTATACTGACTAAATATTTTTGGTAATGTATCATGTGGTGTTGTGACAACAATTGAATCAGCTTGATAAACCGTTCCATTGTGGAGTAATACATGATAGTGTTCATCTTTTTTCTGAATATGATCTACTGCACAATTTAAACTTACTTCTTCTTCTTTGAATTGCTTACTCAGTTCATCAACTAAAGATTCAAAACCATTCGTTAAAGCATAAAATACACCTGGTCGCTTTTTTCTTTCTTTTTTTGTAGGTGGTTTAGGCATCGTTGCTTGCAAACCTTTTATTAAACTGCCATATTCTTGTTCAAGTTGATAAAAATTAGGAAAGGTCGACATTAAACTCATCTTATCGAGATCCCCTGAATAAATACCACCTAGCAAAGGTTCCATTAAATTTTCAACGAGCTCATTTCCAAATCGATTTCTAAAAAACATACCTAATGATTGATCTTTTTTAGGAGTTGATTTCTTCTTTACTTTCTCAAAGTTTGTACGTAATTTACCTACAGGTGAAATTAGATTTGATGCTAAGAATGGTCTCATTTGAATGGGTATACCCATAAAAGAACCTACTGGGATTTTATGCAGTTTTCCATTAACTAAAACATAAGATTGCCCTGTATTATTATTAATAAGTTGATCTTCCATACCTAATGATTTAATTAAGTTAATTGTAGCAGGCTTACGAGATAGAAATGAATCTGGTCCCCGTTCAATAATAAAACCATCTTTTTTTAGTGTCTTAATTTTACCACCTAATCGTTCACTTGCTTCGACAAGCTTTATATTATAAGGTAAGTTTTTTTCTAGTATTTCTTTTTTTAAATAATATGCTGCTGATAAACCGGTAATTCCGCCACCAATAATTAAGATGTTTTTAGTAATTATGATCACTCCTGTTACACTTTAATTTAATTGTTTTAAAACGACATTACTTAATGTTTCAATAAATAATGGATCAGTGTTTGGCATCTCAGGACGGTAATATGCAGCTCCAACTCGATCACAAACTACTTTGCATTCATAATCATTATCATAAAGTACCTCTAAGTGGTCTGAAACAAAACCAACTGGTGCATAAACAAATGCTTTATAACCTGATTCCTCATGTAAATCTGCTGTTAAATCTTGTACATCTGGTCCCAACCATGGATCTGGTGTGTTCCCTTCACTTTGCCAGCCTATTTTATAATTTTTAACACCAGTTGCTTGTGAGATTAACTTAGCTGTTTCTTTTAATTGATCAACATAAGGATCACCATCAACTAAAATTTTCTCAGGTAAACTATGGGCAGAAATAATTAGCATAGCATGATCTCTTTCGCCTTCTGACATTTTACTATATGTTTTATTAATTTCTCTAGTCCAATATTCAATAAAACCTTCTTCTGCATACCAACTTGTGACAGATCTTAAATTAATATCGTATTTTTCAGCTTCTTCTTTTGCTCTACCATTATATGACTTTACACTAAATGTCGAATAATGCGGCGCTAAAACAATTGATACCGCTTCTTTAATACCATCATCATTCATTTGTTTAACAGCATCTTCAATAAATGGATGAATGTGCTTTAATCCAATATATAATACAAATTCATACGCGTCTTGTGAAGCATTTAATTTATTTTTTAAATGTGTCGCTTGTGCTTCAGTAATATGAGCTAATGGTGAAATTCCACCAATCGCAGCGTATCGCTCTTGTAAATCAACTAATGCTTCTTCAGATGGTTTTCTTCCTCGACGTATATGTGTATAATATGGCTCTATATCAGACTCTTTATAAGGAGTTCCATATGCCATTACTAATAAACCTATTTTTTGTTTTTCCATTTTTATCACCTCTATACTTTTTTGTTATCTTTTTGAATATGTTCTAATTAATTTTGCTAATTTCTTTAATGTATCTTGTGTAATATCAGGTGTAACACCATGTCCTAGATTGAAGACATGGCGTCCATCTGCCATACCATCATCTAAAATTGCTTTTGTGCGTGTTTCAATTGTATCCCAATCAGCTAATAATGTTGCTGGGTCCAAGTTGCCTTGTAAAACTTTAGTTACTCCCATTGCACGTGCCTCTGGAATTGTTGTACGCCAGTCTAATCCAATCACATCGACTGGTAAATCATTAAAATCGACGAGTAAGTGTTTTGCACCAATACCAAATAAAATTAATGGCACATCTAGCTTTTTTAATTCTGTGAATATATAATTCATCGTTGGCTTAATAAAGATACGATAATCTGATTCATTTAATGAACCTACCCATGAATCAAAAATTTGAATCGCTTTAACTCCAGCTTTTACTTGAGCTGTTACATAAGTTATAATCATATCAGCTAATTTATCCATTAATACAAACCATAACTCTGATTCTTTATACATAAATGCTTTAGTTTTGGCGTAATTCTTTGAGGGGCCTCCTTCAATCATATAACTAGCTAAAGTAAAAGGTGCCCCACTAAATCCTATTAACGGTACATTTAATTGCTCTTCTGTTAGCAATTTGATCGTCTTTAAAACATAATCTATATCTTTTTCTGGTTCTAATTTACCTAAATTATCAATATCTGCTTTGTTCTTTAATGGGTTATCGATAACTGGACCGACACCTGAAACTATTTCTACATCTACACCCATTGCTGGTAACGGTGTCATAATGTCTTTATAAAGAATTGCCGCATCGATTCCGTATTGTTCTACAGGGAGACGTGTCACGTAAGCACATAGTTCCGGTTGATGCGTTATTTCAAATAATGAATACTTCTTCTTAATTTCTAAATACTCTTTCTGAGAACGCCCCGCTTGACGCATAAACCAAGCAGGTGTGTGTGATGTTGCTTCGCCTTTATAAGCACGTAAGATTGTGTCATTAAATTTTTCTGTCACTAATATCATCCTTTTTAGTTAATTAATCAAAACTATTCTTCTTAAAACTAATATAACACTTAAGATTAGGAGATAGATCGATTGTCACAAACATGTTTATCTTTTTCTACATTTATTACATAATTACATCGATAAAGATATTGTATTTGATTTCTCCCCTTCTCTTCCAGTCACAGGATCATAAGGAATAACAAAGAAATTCCGCTTAGAAAAGAGTGATAAATCATCAATAATATATTCGTTATCATCGGCTAACTCTGCTATTAATTTATTTTCTCCACCTACCACTTCATATAATCGATAGACGATGCGTTTATCGTTTGTTTTTGGCCATGACAGTTTGCCTTTGATTATTTTAAGACCTCCAAATACACGTTTACCTGTTAAAGTTGTTTTATTTGGCAATTCAATGGGTGTTTCTAATGATGTTACATTTTCAGACTTTTTAAATTGAGCTTCTAAATTAGAATATTGATCAATATCAGTTAAGATTTTTTTTGTTAAACGAGTAGGTGAGCTACTACCAGAAACAAGATAATTTTTTTCATCTGAAATATCATATCCCATCCACATTGAAGTTATATATTCAGGTGTGTAACCAACAAACCAAGCATCTTTATAATGACCATCAGCTTGAGGGTTTTGTGTTGAACCTGTCTTTCCTGCCAATGCTTTTGGATAATAACCACTTGAAGCTGTTCCACGTTTAACTGCTGTTTGTAACATTTCTGTTATAGCCCATGCAACTTGCTCAGAAAAAACTTCAACAGGTTTTTGATTGATTTCAAATATTAAATCATTTTTACGATTATATAATTTTTCTACTGTATACGATTCAACATATTCTCCTTTTGCTGCAAAAGTACGATAACCTTCTGCTAAATTAATCGGAGTGAAGCCTTTTGTTAATCCACCTAAAGCTAAGGCTAAATTAAGATCTTCTTCTTTAATATCCATATTCATTTTCTTTAAATATGATTTTGACGTTTTTAAGCCAATTTCATTTAATAACCAAACTGGAGCTACATTCTTAGATTTTACAATTGCTTCATATAAAGAGACACTACCCTCATATTGATTATCATGATTTTTGGGCGAATAATCTTTTCCTATTGTTATATTCTCATCTGGTAACATTGTATAAGGGTTATATTTTTCATCCATTAGAGCAGGTCCATACACCGCGAGGGGCTTCATCGCAGAACCAGGTTGTCTTTTTTCATTCACTCTATTTAAATCACTAATTTCAAATTGACGACCACCTAAAGCAGCAACAATACCACCTGTTTTTTGATCCATCATAACAAAAGCGCCTTCGACTCCTTCTGTATTTCCTGGGAAATATTCATCTTCTTTGAAATTATTATAAGCCGTTTCTTGAAAGCGTGTTTTCAGTGGTGTGATTATCTTATAACCACCTTTTTTTAATTCATCCATCGAGAGACCATGTTTATTTTGCACTTCTTTTAATGTTAAATCTACATATGATTGCTCTGCTTGATTTGTTTTCTTTTCTGCTAGATTTAAATTGATATTTGTTTCTTGTGCTGCTTTCATTTCATTTTCAGTTATACTTCCACTATCATGCATAACTGACAATACTAAATTCCTTCTTTTTTTAGCTTTTTCAGGATGATCAATTGGTGAAAAACCATTTGGCGCATTAACTATTCCTGCAAGTAAAGCACTTTCAGATAGTTTTAATTCTGAAGCAGGCTTTTGAAAAAACTCTTCTGAAATAGCTTCAATACCATATTTTCCTCTACCAAAATAAATCACATTAATATACTTTTCTAATATTTCATCTTTGGTAAATTCTCGCTCTAAATATAAGGCAACCATCACTTCTTTAGTTTTTCTTAACCATGTTTTATCATTGGTTAAAAACATATTCTTAGCTAATTGCTGAGTAATTGTACTTGCACCTTCTACTTTACTTCGTGCAAGAATATCTTTATAAACCGCTCTTAATATTGCTCGAAAATCTACTCCTGTGTGTTCATAGAATCGTTTATCTTCAATTGCAATAAATGCATTTTTTAAATCTTCAGGCATTTCTTCTAAACTGATTGGTTTTCGATATTCTTCGTATAATTCCCAAACAACTTCACCATCTATTGTTTCAATTGTTGTTGGGTTAGATAAAATTAAATCTTCTTCATCAACAATTAATTTTCCTCCATACAAAATAGCAGTATAGGTAGTAAGAGCTAATAAAAATGTAAGTCCTATTGCTATTGCCAAAGACTTTATTTTAAATTGATTAGATTTGACGTGTCGATCAGAACGCCATCTTCTCTCTTCATTATTATTAGAGTTTTCGTTTGTATTAGAATCTTCATTATTATTATTTTTATTTATTTTTCTCACCTCTGATCATGCATAGCATAATTATCATTGCTTTATTTGATTAACTCTTTTGTCTCATCAGCTTTTAGTTTATACTAGAGATAAATATATAAAGGAGTGATTAATAATGTATGCACATATGACTACTGGGACTTTAAGCTTTCTCCAAACGCTTATTAGTAAAGAAGCTGATCTAACATATTTATTTATGCAACAAGGACTTAATACTACTGCTTATTACGAGTCTCAAAATAAAAAATCACTTTTTTCAACAGGTCGAACATATGATATTCTATTTCAAACAGGTAATTTAATTGATAAAGGTTATGTAACATTGGATAATATTCCAGTAACTGAAGACAGCATTAAGAATTTTGAAATGCAGTTTAAAGATAACAATTTACCTGCTTTTTCAATGCCAGGATTCATAGCTTATCGTTTACTAAAACCGCTTAAAGGTAACATGTACACTATATTATACCTCTGGGAAAGTAAAAGATATTATAAATACTGGAAAGAGTCTGATGAATATAAAGCTTTCTTAAAAAAAACAGAAACACGTTTACCCGCTTACTTTGCAAATCGCCCGTTTACTCAAACTTATACAATTATTGAAGATGAAGACAAATAAACAAAACACAAGTTACAAGTTTTAGGCACCCTAACTCTTGTCATACTTGTGTTTTTTCATTACTTTACATTCTCTTCAAAAAACTTACGATATTTCTCTTCTTCTGCCGCTCCTTCAAATCTTGCAACTTCTACACCTTTTTCATAATGAATAATTGTCGGTGTTCCTCTTATTTCATAATCTTCCATTTTATCAAATTCTAATAAATTCATTTTTTTCATATCGATATCTAATTCATCTACTAATGGAACAACTACAGGAGTTGCATTGATACAATGAATACATGTTGGACTAAAGTAATATACTGTTAGATCTTCTTTTTTAGCTAGTTTACGATCTAATTGATCTGGTAAAATAATATTTTGATATAAGGGATCATCTAATTGATCAATTGTTTCTTGATGAAGTTTCATATCTCCATATGGATTATCATCAGTTGCTACCTTTTTATCATTTTTCACATTATTTATAACGATTAACCCTACAAACAAAACTACAATGACACCAATAATTATAATCATTTTATTTCTCATTTACTAAAATCCTCCTAATTAAAATTATCATGATTTTTATTTAATTGAGTAAACATATCATTTAATTCATCGCTTATATAACAAAATGCTTAATATTAATATAATTGCAAAGGCAATCCCTGCTAAAAATGGAATAGTTATAAAATTAAAGTAATTCACATATTGCAAATTACAAGGAACTTCTCCACACATTCCACCTGCATTTTGTAAAAACGGAACTTTTTGTAGACCATAATGATAAATTGAAACTAAAATACCTATCCCACTTAACCAAACAGCAGGTATAGCAATGCTTTTATTTTGTTTAATCAATGCTAGACCAATAATAATAACTTGAGGATACATAAGTATTCTTTGTATCCAACATAGTTCACATGGTATATAGCCCATTATTTCTGAATAAAATAAACTTCCTAATGTTGCTAGTAAACTTTGAGTCCACATTAATAATAAGATTGTCTCTTGTTTTTTGGATAGTCGCATTTCATCACCTTGGTTGATTATAACATTTTTATTTTATTTTCCTATCCAATAATTATATTTTACTTAAATTTTACATAAAAAAGCACATTTTAGATAAAACACCTTAATGATTTAATCTAAGGTACTTCCTTAAATGTGCTTAATATAACTATTGCATAACTGGTCGATTTTTTAGTGCTTGAGCTACTATTTCTTTTTCAGTTTCATTTACTTCAATTAATGGAAGACGAAGTCCGCCAACATTAACACCAATCATATTTAAGCCAGCTTTTAACGCTGTTGGATTAGGTGCAATAAACATCGCTTTAAAGAAAGGTAATAATTCTTGATGTAATTTGCTTGCTTTAGCAATTTCGCCTGCTTTAAATGCATTAATCATTTCTTGCATTTCTTTTCCTACTATATGTCCAGCGACAGTTACAATACCTGCGCCGCCAATTGACATAATTGGTAATGTAAGTGAATCATCACCACTATACAAAACAAAGTCATCTGGTGTTTCGCGAATAATGTGTGCCATTTGCTCTAAATCAGCGCTTGCTTCTTTAATATATTTTATATTATCAATTTCAGCTAAACGAATTGTTGTTTCCGCTTCTAAATTACAACCACTTCTTCCAGGAATATTATAAAGCATAACAGGTAATGTGGTTGCTTGTGCGACTGTCTTAAAATGTTCATATAGTCCGGCTTGAGACGGCTTGTTGTAATAAGGAATCACCAACATAATTCCATCAACACCCAAAGCTTCTGCTTTCTTTGTTAAATTAATTGATGACTTTGTATGATTGCAACCAGTTCCTGCAATTACAGGTATACGACCATTAACATGATTTACAACATGTTCAAATAAAGCTAGTTTTTCATCTTCAGATAAGGTCGGACTTTCACCAGTTGTTCCTGCAACTACGACTGCATCCGTACCGTTATCAATTAAATAATCTAATAGTTGACTTGTTTTTTCATAATCTATATTCTCTTCTTGATCAAATGGGGTTACCATTGCTGTAATTACTTGTCCTAATTCCATTCTCTCCACACCCTTTAATGATATTTATAGCATCAAGGCTATTTCGAACTTATACGAAAAAATGCAACAACGAGAGCTCGTTGTTGCATAGAAATTATCATAAAGATAATGTTTCTTTGCGTAAGATAGCCCTCCATATAGTTTCCTATATGACAGTCATATATCTTTTAAATATATAACCAGCTTTAAATGCGTGATCATTTAAAACTTCGGCAAATACTCCTTTTAATAATTGTCATCAGAAATCACATTCCTCTTATCATTTACTGATAGTCTTTGCGCCTCCGTACTCACCTAAAGTGAATTTAGAATACTATTTAGTTAACTTTAAATATAACAGATTTAATTTTTTATTGCAATTAGTATCATTAGTTATTAATCATGCGTTTTGCAATTTCTAAATAAACGATTATAAATAAAGCGCCTATTAAATATCCACCAATTACATCTGTTAAGTAATGAACGTTTAATGCAAGGCGTGAGTAACCAATAAGGACAATTAATAATCCTGTTAGCAAAATAATTAAATTCTTATATTTCTTTTTTGTGATTGTTTTTAATAAAAAGTATGTGAATATTCCATAGCAAACCGTTGATATCATAGCATGCCCTGATGGAAAGCTATAACCAACTGCATGAACTTGTTCCACAATTGATGGGCGCTCTCGTTTTATAATACTTTTTATAAATTCATTTAATACATAACTTAATAGTGTTCCGCTCATGAAAATAAGACTATACGAGATTTTTTTTGTTTTATAATACAGGTATAGTGAACCTATTATAACAAATGGAATTAAAATGGTCCGTGAACCTAAAAATGTTAGATAATAAAAAACCGAATAAAAAATTCCTTCTTTGTTTAAAGCTTGTTTCATTATTTGTTGATCTATTAAATTATTAGGAGCAATTAAAACAACACCCAAAAGTAAAATGATACTAATTATAAGAATTGTACTGTATTTTTTTTTCATATGCTTCTCCTAAATAAATATTTGAGTATCCGGTAAGTAAGAATATGATATAATTGAATATATCTTATGAGGAGGTACTAAATGTTAAAAGAAATCCAAAAAATAATTGATAAAAATTATGATGAAATGGTAAGCATTCGTCGATATCTACATCAACATCCTGAATTATCTTTTCATGAATATAAAACAGCTGCTTATATTGCCGATTTTTATACTGATTTAGATATACCTTTTATTAAAGACGTTGGTGGTAATGGTATTATTGCTACTTTAAAAGGTGGTAAACCTGGTAAAAAAATCGCATTTCGAGCTGACTTTGACGCTTTACCTATTAAAGATGAAAAAGATGTGTCTTATAAATCTAAAGTTGATGGTGTTATGCACGCTTGTGGACATGATGCACATACTGCAAGTTTGTTAGTTTTAGCTAAAATATTAAAAGGTTTTCAAAAAGAACTTCCTGGCACACTCGTTTTCGTTCACCAACATGCTGAAGAAATACCACCTGGTGGAGCAAATTCAATTGTAAAAACAGGTGCGTTAGATGATATTGACGCTATATTTGGCAATCATTTTTGGGCAACGACAGAAGTTGGTAAAATACATACTAAACAAGGTAGCTTCATGGCTGGTGTAGATAAGTTAACTATTCAAATTAATGGAGCTGGTGGACACGGCGCTTACCCACATCAAACAAAAGATTCTATCGTTATTGGATCTATGTTAGTTACTCAGTTGCAAACAATTATTAGTCGTCGTTTAGATCCGCTGCAAACGGCCGTTCTAACAATTGGCGAATTCAAATCTGGTTCATCTTTTAATATTATTGCTGATCAGGCTAAGCTTACTGGGACAGTTCGTTATTTGGATTTAGATATTCAAAAACAAATTATTAATGAATTAGAACGCCTTGTCGATGGCGTAGCTAAAACTCACGATGTCGAAATTATTTTGAATTATGAAAAAGGATATCCACCCGTTATTAATCATCCACAAGAAACTGAAATGGTCTTACGTGCTGCACAGAAAGTACCTGAAGTAAATGAAGCAATTGAAGTGAATCCACAAATGGCAGCTGAAGATTTTTCATATTACTTAGCACATAAGCCAGGTGCATTTTTCTTTACAGGTGCTAAGAAAACTAAAGACTCTTATCCGCACCATCATCCTAAATTTGACATTGATGAAAAAGCTTTACCGATTGCAGCTAAAGTGCTTATCGGTGCATATTTTGAAGCACAAAATAAATAAAGTTAAGAGATAACTTAATTTAAGTTATCTCTTTCATCTTTCTAGTAATTTACTCTTTACATAAAAATGATTAAATATAAAAGTAAAACCTAATCCTAAAATTAACATAAGTAGAAAACCTTGGTAATTTAAGAGTGCAATAAATATTAAGCTATAAATGATTGTTTGAATACTTGTTAATTTTATCATATATGTGATAAATTCTTTGCGGCGGTTAGTTTCACTTAATGGATATAAATCTAACCACATATTCATTCGATTATGGTGATATAAAGCAATCATTTGAAAATTACTCATATAAAGAAATAATACGCCTAGAATAATTTTTAATAAATCACTAGGAACATAATAAATAACAATACTTCCTAGGATAATTAAACGTATATACATATTAATATAATTATTACTTCTGATAAAAATTAATCTATCTAAATAAGCATAACTTTTTGTTTGTTTAAATGGCATTGTTTTTTCTATCAATTTTGTTAATGCTTTTCGATGCTTAACTTTAGCTTTTAGATGTGGTACTTCCACAAACATACTAGCCATTCGATAAAATAAGTGCATTCGATTTGCATCTTTTTCTACAAGCACATCCCATGCGAGTCCTGATTGTTGACGAGAGATATAAAAATCATAAAACGCTACAATAGCAAATAACAAAATTATAACTGTTAAAATAATGTAAGACTTTGAAATAATACTGATGAATAATCCACTATTTAAACAGAACCTAATTAATAGATCTATTCGTCGAATATTAATCTGTCTTAACTTTAACATCCACCAGCTAATTGACATATTTATATATTTAGCAATTAACATCATTACTAATATTAATAAAAATCCTAATCCACTACGTTCTGGATATGCATTTGTATACATGGGACCAAAAGCTGCTGCTACGATAAAGATGACATATAGTTGAATCACAAAACTATATATTTTAGCCCGTTTAAAATAAGGTTCCATTTTATTTTCAGCAACAGTTATAAAAACTAAATCAGGATTTTTTAAAAATGTTTGGATTGGTGTGATAGTAATAACTGCTCCAAACGCAATTCCGATTACATAAGCTGTCGGAAAGTCTGAAGTTAACGTGCTTAACCATTGTTGATAATAGACGGCTAAAACTGATATTAAAAAGAGTATTGCTATAGTTGTATGTCCATTTAAAATATAACGGAGATAGCGGCTTAATGTTTGGATATGTTCATTTAGTCTTTGTTTAAATAAATCATTAGCATCAAACATCTTCTTCTTCCTTTGTGAGTTGGATATAAAGGTCATCCAAACTTGCGCCACTCATTTTAAATTGTTCTCTTAATTCGTCCATTGTGCCAGTTGCTCGAATCTTTCCTTCGTGTATAATTACAAATCGATCACAATACTTCTCCGCAGTAGCTAAAATATGGGTACTCATTAAAATTCCAGCCCCTTGACTTTTCATTTCTTCCATTAAATCTAAATACGATTGAATACCTAAAGGGTCTAGTCCGACAAACGGTTCATCTACAATATATAACTCTGGTTCGATTAAAAAAGCACACATAATCATTACTTTTTGACGCATACCTTTTGAAAAATTGACCGGAAACCAATGTAATTGACGTTGTAGCCTAAATTCTTTTAAAAGGCTTGGCAAACGCTCTTCAAATAATTTTTCTGATAATCCATAAGCCATTGCTGTTAATTTTAAATGTTCATATAACGTTAATTCATCATATAAAATAGGTTGTTCTGGGATATATGACATTTGGTTGCGATAAATAGACGGGTCATCTAAAAATGTTTTACCATTGATTTTAATTTCACCTTTTCTAGCTTGCATTAAACCAATAACATGTTTAATTGTCGTACTTTTACCAGCTCCATTTAAGCCTATTAAACCCACTATTTCATTTCTTCTTACTTCAAATGTTAAATCATGAATAACATCTCTATGTGTATAGCCTCCTGAGAGATCATTAACTTCTAATAATTTATTCACCGTTTATTCCTCCTAAGTCTCTTTATTTTACCATTTATTTTTTTAAATTGTAATAGAATAGTTAACCTGATACGTCGTAAATTAAAATACAATATACTTGTACATCAATTTATGATAAACTTAGAGTAAGAATAAATTGTTATTAAGGAGATGTTGATTATGAGACATGAAGATTGTTTGTTTTGTAAAATCATTGATGGAGAACTCCCTTCTGCTAAAGTCTATGAAGACGATCACGTTTATGCTTTTATGGATATTAGTCAAGTAACAGAAGGACACACACTTGTTATACCTAAAAAACATACGATAAACATTTATGAAACTGATGAAGAAACAGCTAAAAACTTCTTTGGAAGTATACCAAAAGTAGCGAACGCAATTAAAAAAGCGTTTAACCCAGTCGGATTAAATATTTTAAACAATAATGATATTCTAGCTGGTCAAACTGTTTACCATCTTCACTTCCATTTAATCCCTCGTTATGATGAAAATGACGGTTTTGATTATAAATGGGTGATGAATCGTGATGAGTATTCACAAGAAGAACGCGAGGATTTAGCTAAGAAAATTAGTAAAGAAATTGAATAATTACTATTTATTTTATTAAAGGAGCGTGCAATGCATGTCAAAAGGTAAATCAATCTTACTCGGTATTCTTGTTGGTACTACTGCAAGTGCTGTAGCCACATTATTAACAACACCTTCTTCAGGTAAAGATGTACGAGTACGGATAAAAGATCAAAGTTTTGAATGGAAAGATGCAATTGATGAAATGATTCAAGATGGTTTAAATTTAAAAGAACAAATTGCTAAAACTTCTAAAGAAGGCGCTGCTTTAATCAATGACCTTACTCAAGAAATGAAAACATCTATTGAAGAGTGGAAAATAGCAGTAGAGCCTAACCAAGAAAATATTCATAATTACTTAGAACAAATTGAAACAAGCATAAAAGATCTTGAAACAAAATTAACAGAGCAAGATAATAAGCAATAAAGCTAAGCCTATCTGACATACTTTCAGATAGGTTTTTTTATTACTTTACATCATTTTTACTCATAATTTTATCTCATATTGATTTATCTATTATCGTAGATGTGTTATTCTTTTTGAAGGATGTCTTAAATAGAGTATATAAATAGGAGTGTTTTTAAGTTGAAAAAAATAGTAATTGGTACAGCATTAACGTTTAGTTTATTAGGATTAACAGCATGTGGTAGTAATGGAGATTCTGAAGTCGTTGTGGAAACAAGTGCAGGCAATGTTACGAAAGATGAGTTTTATGAAGAGTTAAAAGGTAAATACGGTCAAGAAGTTTTAACTGAATTAGTAACAATGACAGTTTTAGCTGATAAATATGAAGTTAGTGACGAACAAATCGATGCAGAACTTGATAATATTAAAGAACAAGTCGGTGATAACTTCGAAGAAACATTAGCTGCTCAAAATATTACTGAAGATGATTTACGCACAGATATAAAGAGTGGACTATTACAAGAAGCCGCTATAACAGAAGACATTGAAGTAACTGATGAAGAAATCGAAAAGCATTTCAATCGCCAAAACAAACAAATCGAAGCGCAACATATTCTAGTAGCTGATGAAAAATTAGCTAAAAAAGTTGCGAAAGAAGCGAAAGATGGAAAAGATTTCGCTAAATTAGCTGATAAATACTCAACAGATGAGCAAAATGCTAAAACAGGTGGCGAATTACCTCCATTTGGAGTTGGTGAAATGGCTCCAGAATTTGAAAATGCTGCTTTTGAAATGAAAGAAGGCGACATTAGCGATCCTGTTAAAAGTGATTTTGGCTTCCATATTATTAAATTAAATAAAATCAATGAAACTGATGAAGATAAAGGTAAATTAGAAGATCAAAAAGATCAAATTCGTCGTGAAATTGCAACAAATAAAGTTGACCAAAATGCTGCTATGGAAAAATTAAGCAAACTTATGGAAGATACTGAGATTAAAGTTAAAGATAAAGACTTTGAAGGTTTATTTGATGCTCCTGAACAACCAGAAGCCCAAACAGAGTAATTAAATAAAAAACAGCTTGTTCAAATGAACAAGCTGTTTTTTATTTCTCTTCAAATGTTGGTTTATAAAACGAACGGTTATCTAATGCAAAAACTCTTTCAGTAAATTCACCTGGTTCAACCTGGCTTAACGCACGATCTAACATATTCATTTTAGCATCAATAATATCAATAAAGTGAAGCATTTCAGCTTCTTTTATCATAGGTGGTTTAGGACTTCCCCACTCCGCTTTACCATGATGGCTTAATACAATATGTTGCAAGATAACTACTTCTTCACCTTCAATTTTAAGTTCTTCTGCTACTTCTTCAATTTCTGAAACCATAATTGAGATATGTCCAAGTAATGTTCCTGATACAGTATAACTTGTTGAAACAGCACCTGAAAGTTCATGTATTTTACCTATATCATGAAGGATGATTCCTGCATATAACAAATCTTTATTAAGCGATGGGTATAAAACACATAATTGCTTTGCAAGCTTCAACATACTAATTATATGATGGGCAAGACCCGATACGTAGGCATGATGATTTTTTGAAGCTGCTGGATAAATATATAATTCTTCTTCATATTTTTTAATAAATGCCCGTACGATACGTTGAATATTAGGATTTTTCATTTCAAAAATAAATTCAGTCATTAATACTTTTAATTCTTCAACTTCAATAGGAGCCGTTTCTAAAAAATCAGAAATTCTGACATTATCGGCTGTCGTAGCAATACGAATTGTCTTTATTCTAAACTGGGCACGACCTCTAAATTCATTAATATTGCCAGTCAATTTAACTACCTTTTCAGGTTGGTACATCTCTTCATCTTCAGGTGTTGCTCCCCATAGTTTAGCATCTATTTCGCCTGTTTTATCCCTAAAAATTAATGTTAAAAATGGCTTACCGTTACTTGCTATTCCTTTTCTAACTTCTTTAATTAGCATAAAACCTTCAAACTCATCATTAATCTTGTAATCCTTTATACCTTGTGTCATTTTAGAACCTCCTTATTCTTTATTTTATCATACTTATTGTTTAGATAAATACTGTATTTTCACATCTGTAAGTTCAAGTAAATGTTTTTTACATGTAAATAATATTACTTGCTGTTCTTTACTTATCTCTTCTAATAAAAGAAATACAGCTTTTTCACGCTTATGGTCAAAATGGACAAAAGCATCATCAATTAAAAATGGCACAGAATATTTTTCACTCATAACTGAACTAATCGCTATTCTTAAAGAAACATATAATTGATCGATTGTTCCTTGCGATAGTTGATTAATCGTAAATCTTGTTTTAAAGTCTGTCGCTACTGAAAATGACTGATTTTTTTCTGGTGGATAAATTGTTACATACTTTCCCTTAGTAATTAACTTAAAATAATATGATGCTTTTTTAATAACATCTTTCATATATTTTTGATGGAAAGTTCGTTTAGTTTCTTCTAGTGTATCGGTAGCTAATTTCATAGCTGCCCATTCAAATGCTAGTTGGCCAGCTTTTTCCTTTTCGTATGTCACGCGATGTAAAAGATTAGAATATTCTTCTGTCTCTTCCATTTGCTTTAATTCTGCTTCTAAAGTCGCAATTTCTTTACGAAGCTTTTCTGTTTCTTCAGATTTTTTACTTATTTCTGTTTTGTAAATTTCAATTTGTTTATTCAAATCATACTCATCAAGGTTTTGTGTCATTAAATAACGAATCATTTCTTCATCGAAGCTTAGCTTTAATTGGTTATGATACGATGTCGCTTGTTCATTTAAACGATTTAATTCTTCTGATTCATAATATTTCTGATAAAATGCTTCTTCTTTATCTACATTTGCTAACTTAAATAATGTTGCAATTTCATTTTGATAATGTTTAATTTCTTCATCAAGTAATGTTTTTTCTTTATTTAAATTATTAATTATTTTATTATAATTCGCAATTAATTGATCTGCTTCTTTATGAGCTTCTAATCGTGAAACTAATTGATCATAACTTTTAAGTGACAGTATACTTAAGACTTTTGTTAGCTTTTCTTCATAAATATTTAAGGCGTCGTTTAATCCATTATTTTTTTCTTTAACTTCTATTAAATTCTGTTCTTTTTCTTTTAGCGATTTTAAAACAACTAATAATTCTGGCCAATGAACGGGATTTATTTCTTTTAAAAATTCATACTCCTTTTCTTCATCTTGTACCCTTTGATAAAAAGTATCTTTTCGTTGTTTAAACATTTGATAACGTTCATTAATTTGTAATTCGCCACGTGTAATTTTCTGTTTTTCATTTTCTAAATATTTTAATTGAATTAAATTATTATCTTGTTTATCAACTTGATTTTGTATTTTATTAAATTCACTTTTAGTTAGTTGATTATTATTGTTTCCTAGTAATGAATTGATCAAGCGCTCATTTTTCTTCTCAAAAAACTGAATGATATAATATAATCCAGCTAAACCAAGTATTGATATAATACTACTATAAATAAATAGTGGTTTTTGGCTAATAAATGATAATATCACGAGGATTACAACAAAACCAATTCCGCTATAGAAAACTTTTTGTTTTGTTTGATTATTAATCTTATGATTGTTTAATTGTTCTGTTTGTTTGGTCGTATGAGTGTGATTAATCAATTGTTCTTTCAATGCGTCTAATTCAGTAATTGGTATTAGCTTTTGTTTTATTTGATCTGTCTCTGATTCAATCATTTTAAGTTCATTTTTTAAAATTGCCTGCTCAGATTCAATCTCTTTTTCTAATTGATTAATCTGTTGCGCTTCTATTTCTAAGTTTTTCCAAGTTTTATTAAGGTAATAAGGTAAATTTAAATCTTTTAACGCTTCTCTATTCAAAGGTATTGATAAATCAAGTAAACTTCCTTCTATTTCATTTTCAATGCTTTCAATTGTTGTGGCATAGGTTTCTGATTCAGCTAAGTTACGTTCGTATTCATTTCTGTCGTTTAACAATTCTAGAGATAGTTTTTCTACATTTTCTGGAAAAATTGATGTTTTTAACTCTGTTAACTCTTCTGAATACGTGGCAATATTGGTTTCAATATTTGTTAGCTGACTTAATAAAGGAATTAGTTTTTCTTTCTGATTTTCTAATCGTTTGATGCCTCCATTTGGAAAATCAATTTGTTTAGGGAGTTTTTTGAGAGATGCTGTTGTTTTTTTAAATTCATTAATAGTCGGTAGTAAATGGAGTTGTTTATTTAATTGGTCTAATTTCTCCCGTATTGTTTCGATTTGCTTGTTTGTCTGCTTTAATTTCGTCGTATATTCTTTATGATTTGTTTTCATCAACGCATAATGACTTTCTTGCTTTTTTAATTTACTTTCCTTTAAAGTCAGTTCTTCTAGTTTTTGTAACTGTTTATTAAGCGTTGGTATTCTTCCTGCTTTTTTAAATAGCTTTCCTGTCTCTCGCTCAATGTTACGTTCTGCTATTTCTATATTTGTCGCCCCGGCCAAACCTACATTAAATAAAATGTTACCAAATTCCTGTTCAGTGATATTTCTAATGTGCAGTAAATCAATTGCTGAAAAAGAATAAATTGATGTAAAGGTTTGTTTCGTCAAACCATTTAAATATTGTGATAAGACTTTTTCATCATGATAAATTTTATTACCTGCATATATTGATAATGAATCATCTGTTCGTTCAATTGTCACTTCCATAGATGATTCATCTAAAAATGTTAGAATACCTCCAAATTTACTACTTTCAATTGGTTGATATAAAGTTTGGTCTTTTGGTGATAAACCGAATAAGATAAACATGATAAATTGTTGTAATGTTGTTTTTCCTGATTCATTATCTCCATAAATGACATTTAATTGATCTGTATTAAACTCTATTTGTTTATCTACCCATTTCCCAAATCCATAAATATTTGCCCGAGTAAATTTCATTTTTGTTCACCTCGGTTATAAAATTCTAATGTTAATATCTCTTTTGTTCTATTTTTTAATTCTGTTTCATTAAAATCATAAATTTCAGGATGCTTTCTGGCTTGTGAATGAGTGGAGAGGTCATTTAAAGAAGTTTCTATCTTAGATTTTTCTAAATGAGATAATAACTGCTCAAAAAAATAATTATTTTCAAAGAACGTACCTGTATTTAACTTCACTTTATATTTATAAATATGACTTCGTTGTAAATCATTAATCAATTGAATTACTTCTAATAATCTCTCTGTTTTTTCCCATTCCGTTATTTCATCTGTTTGACTATTAATCGTGAGATGAACAAGTTCTAAATTATCTTTGTTTAATTCTTTAGTTATTTTTTCTTTTAAGTCATGTAATGTATCTTCTTGGAGTACATTAACTATGATTGATCTAAATTGAATGGATGCAAGCGATAAGAATGTCATGTTTACATTTTGTTTACTCATCTCGATTAAATAACATCCTTTATCACCAGTTTCATTACGATGTCGGCCTTGAATGTTTCCTGGATATACAATCGGAGGTGATTCTGATAGTATTTCTCGCTTATGTATATGACCTAAAGCCCAATAATCAAAAGGTTTATCTTTTAATTCAGATAATTTAAATGGTGCATAATTAGCATGTCCATGAGCGTGATCTGCTGAACCATGCAAGGTGGCAATATGATAAGGTACTTCTGCTTTAACCTGATTATATTCTGCTATTTTATTTTGAGTGACTGCTCTTGTTTCATAACTAAATCCGTATATATTAACCATTGGTTTTTCATTTTGATAATACGTAAAGTGAGATACTTTTTCATCAGGAAATACAAAGACATTTTCGGGGTATTCAATCGGATAAAGATTTCCTTGAATAAAATCATGGTTACCATAACTCATGTAAACATTAATCTTATGTTCATTTAATTGATCGAATGCATTTTTTAACTTAACTTGTGCTTTTAAACTTTGTTCACTATTATCAAATAAATCACCTATTAATAGAACAAAATCAACTTGATGTTTAATCGCTTCATTTACTAATTTATTTAATGCATTAAATGTGCTTTCTTTAATTTTTTCAAAAATCTTTTCATCAAGGTCACTTAAGCCAAGAAATGGACTATCTAAATGAAGATCTGCTGCATGAATAAATTTTATTTCTTCAGACATCTACGGACCCGCCTTTTACACTATACTTTTATTTATCCTATCATGTAACATTAATGCGAGCAAACGTTTGCCTCTCAATTAAATAAACACCCTTAAACTTTGTGTTTAAAGATGTTTACTTATTTATTTATTCTTTTTTAGATAAACTAAATGCATTTTTTATATCTTTTAATGAACGGGACGGTCCATACATTAAAACCCCACCACGATAAATTCTTGCGCCAATTAAGCCTAATATAATTATTGTTCCGATTAATACACTAATTGAAAGGGCAACTTCCCATAGCGGTACATTTAACATACCAATTCGCAAAAACATAATCATTGGTGAAAAGAATGGTATAAATGAGCTGACTGTAATTAATTTTGACTCAGGCGCATTTAAGCCAAACATTGCGATAAAAAATGCTACAACAATTAATATTATCATTGGCATTAATAATTGTTGTAAATCTTCCACTCGACTAACTAGTGATCCGAACATTGCTGCAATAGTTGCATATAAAAGGTAGCCAAGTAAGAAAAACAATATTCCATATAAAAATAGTGTCGGACTAACGCTTCCTAGCCCAAGATCTTGCATAATATCTAAGTTGATCCCGTCTAATTTAGGTAGTAGGAATAATAAACCACCGACAATAACAATACCAGCTTGAGTAATCCCTAATAGAGCAATACCGATTATTTTTGCAAACATATGTGTTACCGGTGAAGCGCTCGATATTAAAATCTCCATAACACGCGAAGATTTTTCTGTTGCAATGTCTGTTGCAATCATTTGTCCATATATTAAAATAGCCATATATAAAATAAAGATCATAATATAAACAATTACTCGAGCTAAATCAAGCTCTTCATCAGTTTTAGCTGATTCATCAAGTGCATGCTTTTCTATTTTAACAGGCTGATTCATTTCTGCTAAAGTACCTTCATCAATTCCTGATTTTTCAATTAAAATTGAATCTTTAATCATTTGTAAATTTGACTCTAAAATACTTAATGTTTCATCAGCTGCAATACTTTGTGCATAATATGTCAGATTAGGTAAAGCGTTTTCATCTTCTTTAATGACAAGTAAAGCATCGTATTTTTCTTTCTTTACCTCCTTCTCACCATCAGTGATATCTTTTTCATATTCAATTAATCTTACTCTATCGTTTCCTTCTAAATTACTAGCTAGATTAGAATAAATTAATGGTGATTCATTTATTACAATTACTTCTTTAGCTTCTTTTTCTGAATCAAATATTTTTATAATTGATTCTAGATTTGCTATTCCTAAGACAAGTAACAAAAGTACCGATGTTGTAATTATAAATGCTTTTGATTTTAAACGTGTCCAATAAGTGTGCCCTAATACTAGGAAAAACTTATTCATAATGAGCACCTACTTTTTCTATAAATATATCATTTAATGTAGGTTCTTCTAGGTCAAATTTCTTTATAAATTGTGTACTTTCTAATTTGGAGAAAATTAACTGAGATACTTCTTCATTTTCTATCTGTAATTCGCAACCATTTCTTAATGGTTTATATGTCACTACTCCTGGTAAATCTTTAAGATATTCTAGATTTGAATTAGCATGGATTACTAGATTTTTCTTACCATACTCTTTTTTTATTTCATTGAGATTACCTTGAACAACAGCATTTCCTTTTTGTAAAATACATAAATTTTCACACATTTCTTCCACGTGTGACATTTGATGTGATGAAAAAATAATAGTTGTGCCTAATTCTTTCAATTCATAAATTGCTTTTTTTATCATTTCAACATTTAATGGATCAAGCCCTGAAAATGGTTCATCTAAAATTAATAATTCTGGTTTATGTAAAACACTTGATATAAATTGAATCTTTTGCTGATTTCCTTTGGATAACTCTTCTACTTTTTGATTCAAGTATTGAGGTATTTCAAATCTGTCTAACCATTTAATGATTTCATTTTCTGCGACATTCTTAGACATTCCTCTTAATCTACCAAGATAGATCAACTGTTCTTTCACTTTTAAATTTGGATACAATCCTCTTTCTTCAGGTAGATATCCAACTAAATGACTTGTTTGATGATTTAATGTTTTTCCATTCCAAGTAATTGAACCAGATGTTGCATCAATTAATCCTAAAATCATCCGGAATGTTGTTGTTTTTCCTGCACCATTTCCTCCCAGAAAACCAAACATTTCACATTCTGGTATTGTTAAAGTTAAAGGGTGAACGGCTGTAAATTCCCCGAAACTCTTCGATATTTTGTTTAAATTAAGACCCATAAATTTACTCCTTTCTTTTAAAAAAAACATTTTAATCACTCTTTGTCTACTTAGGAGCCATATAGTACTGAACTTACCAATTTGTAAACGCTTTATCTTTTGACTTTCAATTATTTCTTTTTCATGACATAATAGTTTTAAGAGATATTTATAATAGGAGGTATTCAATGAAACACTATTACTTAACAGCTTTTGAACGAACAGGGACAAAGGTAATTGATGAAGCTTTTACTGCGCAAAACGATGAAGAAGCTAAAGCATGGACAATTAGAAAATTAGAAGAAGAAGGTTTTTCAGACTTACCACATCGATGCGTCACTAGTAATGCTAAACTAGTCTCATTTCAAAGATAATAAACCCCCTTAAACATGATTGTTTAGGGGGTTTTATTATTGCTTATTTCATAGATTCTTCATATGCTTCTTCTAAAGGTTTCATAATAACTGTACTAACTTCTTGAATCACTTGATTTAACTGATGTTCACTAGCCATGAAATTATTTACAATTTCATTAGCTTTTAGTGCTTCAAAGTGTTGACGTGATTCTTCAACTTCAGCTTCAGTCACTTGAATTCCTTGTGATTGTTTTTCATTTAAACTTATTTGAAAGTCGCGGAAACCTTCATATAGACCACGCGCTTCGTCATCTTCTAGCATTGTTTTAAATGCTGCTTCAAATTCTTTAAATGCATCAGATTCGCGTAATTCATGTTGTACTTCTAAAGCTTTTTCATCTAACTTAGACATAAGACACCTCCAAAAATTAACGTATGAAAACCACTATAACAGAACAAACAATTTCTGTATACCGATTTTATTTAAATAATTTTATCTTTTTATAATGTATGTGTCATATCTTCAGGTACAACATATTCATCAAATTCTTTTTCGGTTAATAAACCTGAAGCAACTGCTGCTTCTTTCAGTGTTGTATTTTCATCAAATGCTTTCTTAGCAATCTTTGCTGCATTTTCGTAACCAATATGTGGATTAAGAGCTGTTACTAACATTAATGAACCATTTAAAAACTCTTCAATTTTTTCAAGGTTTGCTTCAATACCACGAACAGCTCGCTCTTCAAATGATAACATTCCGTCAGCTAATAATTGAGCTGATTGTAAGAAGTTATATGCTATCACTGGTTTAAACACATTTAATTCAAAATTACCCTGACTTGCTGCAAATCCTATCGCAGCATCATTACCCATAACTTGTGTTACAAGCATTGTTAATGCTTCACTTTGTGTTGGGTTAACTTTACCTGGCATAATTGAACTACCTGGTTCGTTTGCTGGAATAGTAATCTCACCTAGACCAGAACGTGGTCCACTTGCTAACCAACGAACATCATTTGCAATTTTCATTAAATCAGCTGCTAAAGCCTTTAACGCACCATGTGCATAGACCGCTTCATCATAACTTGTTAATGAATGGAACTTATTAATCTCTGAACGGAATGTGCGGTTAGTTGATTCACTTATTTGAGCACATACACGATCTGCAAATTCAGGATGAGCGTTTAAGCCCGTACCTACTGCTGTTCCACCAATAGCTAAGTCTTTTAAATGTTCAGCACTTTCTTGAATCATTATCTCTGCTTTTTCTAACATACGATGCCAACCACTCATTTCTTGGCCTAAAGTGATTGGTGTTGCGTCTTGTAAATGTGTACGACCAATTTTAACAATATCTTTAAATGCTTCTACTTTAACAGCAATTGAATCTTTTAATACTTTAACTGCTGGAAGCACTTCATCTTCTAATTTTAACACTGCTGCAACATGAAGCGCTGTTGGATAAGTATCATTTGAACTTTGTGATTTATTAACATCATCATTTGGATGTAATACCAGGTCACTTCCTTGTTCTTTTAACCATTCGTTACCAACAAACGATAAGACTTCATTTACGTTCATGTTTGATTGAGTTCCACTTCCTGTTTGCCAAACAACTAACGGAAAATGTTCATCTAATTCACCAGCAACTACCTGATCAGCTGCAAAAGAAATTGCTTTTGCCTTTTCTTCTTCTAAAAATCCTAGTTCATAGTTTGCTTGTGCTGCACTTTTTTTAAGTATTGCAAATGCTCTAATGATTTCTTTTGGCATTTTTTCATTTCCGATTGGGAAATTTTGCTTACTTCTTTGTGTTTGAGCACCCCATTTTTTATCTGCAGGTACTTTTATTTCACCGATAGTGTCTTTTTCTATACGATAATCCAATTCAATTCCTCCTTGATAGGTAATTGATTCAACTTCTCTCTTATTGTAACAAATCATCATGTTTTTATGAAATATTAAACGTATTTTGTCTGTTTTTTCATTTAAAAAGTTTGTATTTAATCATTTCGTTGAAAGTTTGACACATAATTGTAACTGTTAGTTAAATTATTTGACTCGAAAAGACTTATAATAGAGATAATGTCTTAATTATTTAAAGGAGTATAAACAATGCCGATGATTTGGAATCACATGTTATTTTCTGAAGAAGTTATTGATTATACTGACAGAATCGTACATTATAATTTAAATGAAAATTATTTAATTCTTGGTTCACAAGGAGATAATTTACTTGAATTTATTCCATTTTGGTCTACAAAAAAGCTTGCTCATAAGCAAGCACCTACAGATTTCGTTTCTAATATTAATGACATTAATTTAAGTGAATTAATTAAATCAACCACTTATCTTAATAGAAATGTGAATTCATACCTTATCGGTTACATTACATATTGCTTCTTAGAAACTCATTTAAAAAATTATATTAAATATTTTACTGAGTTAACAGAGACTAATGAAAGAATCATTAAAACCAATTTAGATACTATTATTATGAAAAAATATCATAATCTAAATACTATGAACACACCCATTTTAAAAGAATTTAAATTTAATTTACTTCTAGATCCTAAAATAAATAAAACGATTGAAATTGTAAATCCTCATTTAGCAAACAACTTACAAAAAGCTTATTTACACACCTTAATAAGCTTAAGATGGCTATTTGATCCATATGGTTGGAAGACGAAAGTTTTCCCTTCATACATGCCTCTTTTTGGAAATAAGTCACATTTAATTAATGAAGTAGATTTATTAAATGAAAAGCATGTCATATGGGATAAATTTAACAATGATTCACGTTCTTTCATAGAAGTTTATAATCAAGCTAAAATAGAAGCTGTTGAATTCTTAAATGATTTGATTAACTTTTGGGAAAATGACGATATAAATAATTTAAATAATGTAATTGAACGATTACAAAATTTAAACAAAAAAGCTAATTAAACATAAGCAAATAATTGCTTTTAATTTAATTAGCTTTAAAATTACTTATTTTTAAATTTCTTATATTTTAAACTATATTCATTAAATAGTTCTTTATTTGAAGTATCTAATGCATGATTAATTTGCTTTAATAAATAAGTCTCATTCCATTCATAACACACTTCATCTAATGCTAATCTTGCAGTTAACTGCATATGATACGGCGTTTCACTGCTTTTCACTTGGCTATGTTTATAGTTCGGTTGACAGTTTTTATATCTCTCCATAGATTACGCCTCCTTAAATTCTTATTTCTATTATGCAGAATTTTCTGAATAATAGCAAGATTATTTTAAGGATTTATATTATTTAAAGTAAAAAGCTTTTGATAAATTAATTAATTTATCAAAAGCTTTAAGACTTTACATAGTAATTAAAAGCACTGTTAAAATAGCACCTACAACTACAAACATCACATTTAAACCTAATAAGGAAAGAATAATTGCTACGATTCCACCAATAATGCCTACACTCGGATCGTTTTCTTTCACATACAAAATACCTGGAAAAATCATAGCACCCAATGCTGCATAAGGAATCGCCGATAACCATTTATTAATCCAGTCTTTAAAAATTATTCTTTCTACTAAAAAAGCTGGAATAATTCTAGGTAACATCGTAACCAGTGACATACCTATAATAATTATAAATATCACTTACTTCGCCTCCTTAAACAACACAACGCCACTTAAACCACCAATTAATGTTCCTAACACAATCGCCCAACCTTCGCTCACGTATTGAGACGCCAAATAATTTACTGTCATTGCTAATATCACAATAATAATAATTTTTAAATCTTTTTTAATTGATGGTACAAGTAATCCTATAAATAATGCATATAATGCAATCCCCATACTATTGCTTAAATGTTTGGGTATAATATCTCCTACAACTCCGCCTAAAAAACTACCTAGTACCCATGTTAAATAGGCTGTTAAAATCACTGTAATAAAAAATATATAGCCTTTTTTATTATCAGCTTTATCGATATGAAGAGCCGAAACGGCAAATGATTCATCTGTTAGACCTAAACCTAAAGAAACCCTACCTTTTGTTCCTATATTCGTTTGAACTTGATTCATAAATGATAAACTCATAATAAAATGTCTAAAATTAAGTACAAATGTTGCAACAATTATTTCAATTGCTGATGCACTATGAATAATCATATTCGCACCCATAAACTGACTTGCACCAGCATAAACAAATGCACTCATCATTGTCAATTCTAAAATAGACATACCAGCTTGTTTAGCTAGTATGCCAAAGGTTAAAGCAACAGGTATATATCCTAAAGCAATCGGAATAGACACTTGAACACCCAATTTAATCATTTCATAATTCGTAGTTGAATCTTTTTTTAGATCTTCAGTTATCTCATTCACTTAGACCACCCTTTTACTTAATTTTGCTCAGTTAAAACGATTGGACCATCTTTAGTTATTGCAATTGTATGTTCATATTGTGCAGAACGTCCTTTATCTTGTGTGCGAGCTGTCCAACCATTATCATCCATTTGGCTGTGCCACGTTCCTTCATTAATCATTGGTTCAATTGTAATTACCATACCTTCTTTTAAACGCGGACCTTTATTAGGTAGACCAAAATGTGGAATATGTGGTGGTTCATGTAGCGTTGGTCCAATCCCATGGCCTGTAAAATCTCTTACAACTGAAAATCCTTCTTTTTCAGCATATGTTTGAATTGCATGACCAATATCACCTATTCTATTACCTACTTGAGCTTGTTCGATTCCTAAGTATAGAGATTTTTTCGTTACTTCCATTAGTCGTTTCCCTGCCGGATCTAATTCTCCTACTGCATATGTCCAAGCTGAATCAGCAAGTCCACCATTTAAATTAACAACCATATCAATTGTTACCAAATCACCATCAACTAATTTTTCATTTCGTGGAAAACCGTGACAAATTTCATCGTTAATTGATGCACATGTTGCATATTTATACCCTTGAAAACCCTTTTGTTCTGGTGTAGCACCATGCTTTTTTAAAAAATCTTCAACAAATGTATCTATTTCCATCGTTGTAATACCTGGTTTAATCATTTTTGCAATTTCTTTATGTGTTTTTACTAATAAATCAGCAGCTAATTGCATTTGCTCTATTTCACGTTTACTTTTACGTGTAATCAACTTATATCTCCCTTTCTATCTATCAAAAAAATTTTATACTATTATTTATTTTACGCTTTTTTATAAAAAAAAGCTAACCAACACTATTTTACAAATGTTAGTTAGCTTTTATAATTTATTTTAAATTAATTTAAAATGGCATTTGATTTAACCATTGTCCCCCATCCATTGTAACAACTTCACCATTAATGTAAGCGGCATCATCAGAAACCAGGAATAATGCTAAGCCAGCAATTTCTTCTGGTGTACCAAAACGTTGTAATGGTACTGATTGACGCGTTTGTTCTGCCATATCTTCAGACAGCATTAATTTTTCTGCTCCACCTGTACGCTCAATCGGTCCAGGCGCAATCGCATTTGTTCGAATTCCATAACGTGTTCCCCATTCAACTGCTAATGTTCGTGTTAAGCTCAGTACACCTGCTTTAGCAGCAGCACTATGAACTACTCCTGCACCAGCATCCCAAGCATAAGTTGCTACCATATTTATGATAGAACCTTTATGTTTTGTTTTTATCCAATGCTTACCTACTGCTTGGCTACAATAAAAGGTACCGTTTAAAACAATATCAATAACTGAATTCCAACCATTTGGTGATAAGTCTTCTGCTAAAGCAATGAAATTACCCGCTGCATTATTTACTAAATAATCAATTTTCCCAAATTTTTCAACTGTCTCGCTAACCATTCTATCAACATCTTCAAGATTTCTGACATCCATTTGAAATGGATAAACGATACCTGTAGCTGTTTTTTCTATTTCTTGTTTTGCTGCTTGTAATCTTTCTTCATTTCTTCCTGTCATTACAACGGAAGCGCCTTCATTTGCAAATCTATGAACCATAGCTTTTCCCATTCCACTTGAACCACCTGTGACAATTACTACTTTATCTTTCATTGATAACCCTCCTAATATATTTATGAATGATCATTCACTCCTTATTAATGCTAGTCTATCAAATTTAGTAAAAAAAAGACATATCTTTTAAAAGATATGTCTAAATATAATCTGTTATATTGTATATCTCACCATTTCTAATTTCTGTTGCATTTATTAATATATCTACTAAAACACCACTTACTATCTCTGTATCTTTTAATAAATTACTTTTTTTATAATTTTTAAAGTTTTCTACTTCAATGAAAGCCTCTTTATCTTGTTTACGGATATGTTCTTGCATATCGGTATCCATAACACCTGGACTAAATGCAAATATTTTATTACCCGTCTTTAAATAATCTTGCTCTTTTCCAACTGTTTTCGTATATGCATTCAAACTAGCCTTTGAGCTTCCATAAGCACTCCAACCATAAATCGACTTTTCGGCTGCTCCACTTGTCACATTTGCTATAACAAGTTGACAATCTATTTTTTCATTTAACTTTAAAAATGAATTGATTATCATCATTGGAGATAGAGCGTTGATTTGATAATGTTTAATTAATTCAGTTGAATCAATTTCTTTTGCTTGGTTCATTGGTTCTAACATTCCTGCATTATTTACGATATATAAAGTTTCTATCTCATTTTCATTTAAAATCTGAACAACTTCTTTTATCATTTTTTCTACTTCATTTGCAAGAGTTAAATCGGTTGGTAAATGCACATAATTCATTTTAAATTCTTTTGCTTTTTTTGCTAATTTAATATTATCATGACGTGATACACCTATTACATGAACGTCTGACTCTAATAAATAATGAGCAACTGACTCTCCTAAACCTCTTGAAACTCCTGTTACTAAAGCATACCTCATTATAAATCACTCCTTTTTAAATGTGGACCAATAATGAACTAATGTCTCCATTCCTAAGTCAAAACTATTTAGGGGGAAACTTTCATTTGGTGAATGCAGTCGATCATCCGGTGTACCAAATCCTAATAAGACAATTGGATTTCCGTATAAATCATCTAGCCATTCAACAACTGGAATCGACCCTCCCATTCGAACAAATACTGCTTCTTTGTTAAAGGCACGTTCGTAGCTTTCTGCTGCACGCATAATGAGTGGATGTGTTGGCTCTACTTTATATGCTTTAGCAGATAGTTTCTCTTTCTTTACTTTCACTTTAACACCCTCAGGTTTATGTTCCATGATATGTTTTTCTAATAAATCTTGAATGCGTTCAGGATCTTGATTTGGGACAATTCGACATGTGATTTTAGCAGTTGCAGTAGATGGAATAATTGTTTTAGTCCCTTCACCTTGATAACCACTATACATACCATTTATTTCAAATGTTGGTCGAGCCATTGTATGTTCTTTTGCTGTATAACCTTTTTCTGAAACTGTCTGAATTGTACCTGTTGTTTTTAGGTAGTTCTCCCCTTCAACATTCTTGATTAACTCTCTTTCTTCTTCTGTTAAATTTTCTACATCATCATAAAAACCATCAACTGTAATATATTCATCTATATTTTTCATTGTTGCTAATATTTGAGCAAGTGCCATAGCCGGATTTTTAACCGCTCCACCATACATACCTGAATGAAGGTCATGATCAGGTCCAGTTACTTCAATTTCAATCCCTGTAAAGCCTTTTAATCCATATAAAATTGTTGGTTGACCTTCAGCAACCATCCCCGAATCAGATATGACTGTGAAATCTGCTGCTAATTTTTCTTTATGATTGTTTAAATAATCATATAAATTTTCACTACCAATTTCTTCTTCCCCTTCAATGACTACTTTTAGATTAACTGGTATTTTTCCTTCTGTTTTCATAAAAGCTTCAAAGACAGCCAAATGCATAAAAACTTGACCTTTATCATCACTCGCTCCCCGAGCATAAATACGACCATTTCTTTCTTCTGGAGTAAATGGATCACTTTCCCATTCATCATATGGATCTGCGGGTTGAACATCATAATGCCCATATAGTAAAACTGTCGGCGCATCCTCACCTGCTCCTTTATATTCACCGTAAATAATCGGATGACCTTTTGTTTCAACTGTTTTTAAATGAGAAAAGCCTATTTCTTTTAAATAGTTATAAACATATTGACCCGCTTTTTTTACATCTTCTTTAAATGCCGAATCTGTACTAACACTCGGTATTTTTAAAAAATCATAAAGTGATTTTAAATGATTGGTTCTATTTTCTTTTAAGTAATTTAATACTTTATTATCCATTATATTTCTCTCCTTTATTAATAAACATCGTGAAAGTAATCTATTGGTACGTATAATCCAACTTTCCCTAAACGATCATCATCAATCGTAGCAAAAATAACGCCAATAACTTCTCCAACTTGATTAATTACAGGGCTACCACTATTCCCTCGGTAAATAGGTGCATCAATTGCTATAACTGATCGATCCCAATTGCTTAAATCCAGTTTTTCAATAATATGACCTTTGTTTGCTATACCATTAAATTTTAAAGGATTACCTATAAAATAAATAAATTCATCTTTTTGGTATGTTGGATTTTTAGCGAGTTTTAAATGAGGCGTCGCTTCACCAATATCAATTTTTATCACTGCTAAATCAATTTCTGGAAAGTCTTTTATCACATTACCTTTAAATAAGCCATGCTCAGGTACACCCACATTAACAGTTTCATTACCATTAATAACATGACTATTCGTTATAATTAGCCCATCTTCAGAAAATAAAAATCCTGTGCCTTTACTTTCACTTGTTTCAATAACTGTTACTGATTTTTTATATGTTTTAATATCTTTTTGTTTTGAGAGTTCTGTTGATATAAGTAGAAACTCAATAGCAGGAATCGATAAAGTTTGTGGTAATAGCGCAACAACATTAAATGCTAGAGCTAATGAAATTAGCCAAAATGCCCATTTAGGAAACCGTCTTTTTGGGGAATTACCAGTCGCTTTTTCCTTACGTGCACGAATAATCGCATCCTCTCTAGCTTTTGCTACCAACTCTTCCATTTCTTCATCATCAATGTCTTCAATCAAATCAGTATCTATCACGTCTTTATCTTTAATATCAGTACAACCTCCAGATATTATCTCTATTTATCTTATTATTATCATACCACTTTTTCATTAACACTCCTATGACAACATTTCAAACATAAAAAGGTTATTTAGAAATTTAATGTGCTATAATTAATTAATTATTAAAAAAACTTGGAGTGATTAATTTGTTTTTAGAAGAAATGCTATCGTTTAATAAAAAATTTGTTGAAGGTAAAGAGTACGAGCAATATAAATCCAATTCTATTCCAAATAAAAAAATGGTGATTTTCACTTGTATGGAGTCAAGACTTGTTGAGCTTTTACCAAAAGCGCTGAACATCCATAATGGTGATGTCAAAATGGTTAAAAACGCTGGTGCAATTATTCGTAAGCCTTTTGACAGTATCATTAAAAGTTTACTTGTCGCTGTTTACAACTTGAAAGCAGAACAAATTATCGTCATTGGCCATCATGATTGCGGTATGTCGAATGTTGATACTCATGAATTAGTTGCCAATATGGAAGCTAAAGGTATCAGTAAAGAAACACTTAATGCGATTGATTATGCTGGTATTGACGTTCATCAAGAGTTTCATGGTTTTGAAACAGTTGAAGAATCTATTAATCAAAGTGTCGAAATCATTCGCAATCACCCGTTACTTCCAGACTATGTAAAAGTTCATGGTCTTGTTATTGATCCGCACACAGGTCAAGTTGACGTTGTTATTCGAGACCCAAAAAGTACTGATTCAGAATTTTAACAAAAAAACCATTAACTAAAAGTTAATGGTTTTTTGCTGTACTTTCAATTATTTCAATTACTTTATTAAATGAATCAAGCATTTCATTTTGTTTCATTTTATTTATCATCACAGCACTACTTAAAACTAAATCTTCTAAGGATCTCATTAATGTTTCACTTGTTAGTTTCTCTTCATCTAAAACCACTGCATATCCCTGTTTTTCAAACGATTTTGCATTAACTATTTGATCCCCACGACTCGCGCCAAGAGATAGAGGTATTAATAGCATTGGGATATTTAATGCTAAAAATTCAAAAATTGCATTTGAACCAGCTCGCGAAATAATATAATCGGTTATTGCAAATAAATCATTTAATTCATCTTTGACATATTTGTATTGTACATAACCCTCTTTTTGAATTGTTTCATCAATACCATCATCCCCACAAATATGAATCACTTGATAGTTTATTAATAATATTGATAAATTTTTTCTAATCATGTCGTTAATTTTACGTGAACCACCACTACCACCCATAATTAAAATGACAGGTTTATTTTTATTAAGTCCTGTATATCGATAACCTGCTTCTTGTGTTCCTGTGATCAGTTCTTTCCTTATTACCGCACCTACATGTGTTGTTTTTTTGGCAGGTAAATAATTAACAGTTTCAGGAAACGTAGTTAGTATACGTTTTGCAAATGGTGTTGCTAACTTATTTGCAAGACCTGGAGTAAAATCTGATTCATGGATAATTGTGGGAGTTCTCCTTAACCATGCTGCAATAATAACTGGTACAGATACAAATCCACCTTTTGAAAAAATCACTTGAGGACGAACTTTTCCAATAATTTTCCAAGATTGATAAATACCTTTTAATATTTTAAATGGATCTTTAAAGTTTTCAATTGACATATAACGTCTTAGTTTTCCAGTTGATACTGGATGGTATGTAACATAATCAAAACTATTTATCAGTTCTTTTTCAATGCCAGATATTGAACCTATGTAATCTATTTGCCAATTTTCTTTATGAAAATAGGGAATTAGTGCTGTATTAACAATAACGTGTCCTGCAGTTCCTCCACCAGTAAATAATATACGTTGTTCTTCCATTCCTTCGTTCTCCTCTAAAAAAATATTAATCACTATTATAACTAAATTATTTTTTAATTGATACTAATAAGATGATTTGAAGAAAATAAAACACCTTTAACGCTTAAAGATAAGCCTACATAAAGGTGTTTTATTTCTCTAAAATCTATATATTTATTCTTCATCAATATCAGATATAAGTCCTGATAAAACATGTACTCTTAAAATAATACCTTGTAATTGATTTTTATCATCTACAACAGCTAAAGGATAATTCGTTTGAAGTGACTTACTAATTAATTCACTTACATATTCATCTTCATGAACAATTTGAATATTTTTCTTTAAAATATGCTCAACTGATTCATTTTTCTTAATTGCTTTAATCGCATCATCAATTGTAATAACACCTATTAATTTATCTTCTTTATCAACAACAAACAAACTAGACAAACTATGTTTGCGCATTTTATTAACAGCTTCATTCAAATTGTCTGTGATAGAAAGCTTAACACGAGGTTCAATCATAATATGTTTAGCTTGGAACACTTTTGATCGATCAATATCTTGAATAAAATCTTCAATATAATCATTTTCTGGTTCTTCAATTATTTCTTCAGGTGTTCCTACTTGAACAACATGACCATCTTTCATTACTGCGATACGGTCGCCTAATTTGAATGCTTCGTTTACATCATGGGTAATAAATACAATTGTTTTCTTTAATTTCTTTTGTAAGTTTACAAGTTCCGATTGCATTTCACGACGAATTAGCGGGTCAAGCGCACTAAAAGGTTCATCCATTAATAATATATCAGGATCATTTGCAAGCGCACGTGCTAGACCTACCCGTTGTTGCATACCACCTGATAGTTGGCTCGGATACTGATCTTCATATCCTTTTAATCCAACCAATTCAATATTTTTAAGAGCAATTTTTTTTCGCTCTTGTTTGGACATTTTACGAATTTCTAAACCATACTCAACATTTGCTAAAATAGTACGGTGATCAAATAACCCAAAATGTTGGAAGACCATAGCAATTTTTTCTTGTCTAATTTGTTTTAATTTATTTTTGCTTCCTTTAGCTATATCTTCTCCATCAATATAGACAGCGCCAGTAGTCGGTTGGTTTAATAAATTAAAACAACGTATCAAAGTAGATTTTCCACTACCTGATAACCCCATAACAACAAAAACTTCTCCTTCTTTAATTTCAAGTGATGCGTCATATACACCTACTGTATGATTTGTCTTATCTAATATTTCTTTTTTAGATTTACCTGCTTCAATCATTGGAATAACCGACTTTGGATTAGGTCCAAATATCTTTGAAACATGTTCTAATTTAATTTTTGTTTTCATTTATTAATCCTCCGATGCTTTTGGAATCTGTCCGCAACACCATTAGTTATTCTATCAATTATTATTGCTAAAAAGACAATACTAATTCCTGCTTCAAACCCTAGTGCAATATCAATTCTGTTTATTGAGATAAGTACTTGTTCTCCTAATCCTGAAGCCCCTACCATTGAAGCAATTACTACCATTGCCAAAGCCATCATTGTTGTTTGGTTTACACCAGCCATAATTGTTGGTAACGCTTGAGGTAATTGAACTTTACGTAACATCTGCCATCTAGATGATCCAAATGACAGTGCAGATTCAATGACTTCGTCACCTACTCCTCTAATTGCTAATTCTGTTAATCGAATAACAGGAGGTATAGCATAAATTAACGTGGCAAAAATAGCCGATACATTACCTAATCCAAAGAAAAATATAGCTGGAATTAGGTATACAAAACTAGGCATCGTTTGCATCGCATCTAATATAGGCCGCATTATATTTGATGTAAGTTTATTAAAGGACATTAATATTCCAATAGGTAAACCTATAAGTAATGATAAACCTACCGCAGTTAATATAATTGCTATCGTTGTCATCATATCTGTCCATAAACCAAATGTTCCAATTAAAAAGATAAATAAACCGAAAACTACACCTGAGATAAGTGACTGAAAATACCAGCCAAGACCGAAAATAATTAAAATAAACAGCCACCATGGTAGCCACACTAAAAAGGCATCGATACCATTTATTGATCTAGAGGCAACAAAAAAGATAAAATCAAAAAATCCAGACCATGATGCTGCTAAAAAATTAACAAAATCTTCTACATAACTACCAATAGTTGTTGTTATTTCTGGGAAATTTTCCATAATTTAACTGCTTATGCAGCTTTCACATCCTTATTTTATTGAATTTTTAACAATAATATCACTAAAATATAATACAACATATAAATTTTTGAGTTTTACATAGTATACAAATTAATTAAGACAGACGTTTGATTGAATCATCAAATATCTGTCTTATTTCTTATAGAGCTTCTTTTACTTTTTCAGCAACTTCTTCAGAAACCCACTTCGTCCAAACATCTTCGTGTTCATTCATCCACCAAATAGCAGCTTCATCACTTGATGCATCTTCATCTTCCATATACTCAAGTGCATCTTCTGTTAATTCACTACTCGTTTCATAATTTTTAAGAAATTCGACAACTTCTGGAGCTTGTTCTGGTAAATCTTTATGAACTCCTACTACAACATCATTTGGTGGAAATGCAGTACCACTATTTTCCTCCCAAGTTTCTTTATCATAAGGATCTTCTTCTAATAATGTTAAATCGTATTTCGCTGTGATTGCTGTTGGAGACCAGTAGTATCCAACCCATCCTTCACCTTTATTGTATGCATCTACTAATGAAGCAACAATAGCTGCATCTGAACCAGGTAAGAAATTAGTAAATGTGTCATGTAAGTCATAAGTATCAAATTTCTCAGTAATATTTTTTTCTAGTTCCCAACCACTTGGGGCATTGATAATTCTTCCTGTTCCAGGTTTTTCAGGGTCTTCAAATACTTCTGGATATTTCTTTAAATCTTCAACTGTTTTTAAATCTGGAGCAAGTGGTTCAATATCTCTTTCCGGATCACCCTCTATGACATAAGTAGGTACATAGAGACCTTGGTCATTATCGTCAAAATTAGTAGACACGCGCTCAATATCACCTGAATCGATTGCTTCTTCATATATTTCAATAATGTTATCAGTCCAAATTTCTGTATAAACCTGAATATCACCTTCTCTTAAGCCTTGCATAGTTGTAGCTGTAGAACCTGAAGTGACATCTGTTTTATAGTCAAATCCATTTTCAATTATCGTTTGTGCGACACTATTATGAAATCTTATACTATCCCATCCAGCATCTGCAAAGACAATCGTATCGATTTCTTTTGCTTTTTCTGAATCACCATCTCCACCACATGCAGTTACAATACTTAAAACTAATATTGCAATAAGCATTAACATATACTTTCTCATTTTATTTAGTCCTCCTCATTTTTAAAAAAACTCACACTAATCGAACTTAAGCTTCTTATATAACAGTAACTAATTTTTGACATTTATACAAAACTTATATTTTATGATTTTAGAGCATATACCTTCACTTTTAACCATAATAGTGGTTTTATCTCCTGTTTCCAAACAGATAGTAGCTTATACTCTAGTTTTTTGATTTATAATAAAAAAGCTTCGATAAACGATTGTTTATCGAAGCTTTTTATTATCTAATCAACCTTGTAATAATAATTCATACGGATCTTCAAGCATTTCTTTAATTCTTACTAAGAAACGCACTGCTTCAGCTCCATCAACAATTCTATGGTCATATGATAATGCTAAGTACATCATTGGACGTACTTCAATTGTATCATCAGGCATAACAACTGCACGCTTAACTATATTGTGCATACCTAATATACCAACTTGTGGTGCGTTTAAAATTGGTGTTGATAGCATTGAACCAAAGATTCCACCATTTGTAATAGTAAATGATCCACCTTGTAGTTCATCAATACTTAATGAGTTTTCTTGAGCTTTTGTTCCAAGGTCTTTAATTTCTTTTTCAATTTGACCAAAATCTAATTTATCTGCATCACGAATTACAGGAACAACTAAACCACCTGGTGCACCTACTGCAATTCCAATGTCATAATACTCTTTAATTAGTAAGTCAGTACCATCAATTTCAGCATTTAATAATGGGAATTCTTTTAATGCTGCAACACTAGCTTTGGTAAAGAATGACATAAATCCTAGTTTGATATCATTTTTAGCTACAAATTGTTCTTGACGTTCTTTACGCAAGTTCATAATTGCTGACATATCAACTTCGTTAAATGTTGTTAACATTGCTGCTGTCTGTTGTGCTTCGACTAAACGCTTAGCAATTGTTTGACGACGACGTGTCATTTTTTCACGCTTTGTAGGTTTCGCAAATTCTTCTTTTTCTGGTGCTGATTCAGGTGCTTTTGCCTCTTTTGCAGGAGCACTTGCTGCTGCTTCAACATCTTCAGGACGAATACGACCTAAAGGATCATTGGCTTTAACTTTGCTTAAGTCAATACCTAGCTCACGTGCACGTTTTCTAGCAGCAGGTGAAGCAACGATACCTTCACTGTCTTCTGAACTCGTTTCAACTTCTTCTTTAGATTCTTCTTTCGTTTCTTCTTTTGCTTCGTCTTTAGGCTCTTCTTTCGCTTCATCTTTAGCAGTTTCTTCTTTTGTTTCTGAAGTTGCTGTTGAACCTGCTTCAGCATTTTCATCAATTTTACCAATAACGTCGCCTACTTCAACGTCATCTCCTTCTTCGTGAAGTACTTCTACAAGCACCCCAGTAAAGTCAGAGTTGACCTCAACGTTAACTTTATCTGTTTCTAATTCAACTACTGGATCTCCTTGTTGAACTGTTTCACCTGGCTTTACAAGCCATTCTGCTATTGTACCTTCTGTAATTGATTCTGCTAGTTCTGGAATTTTAATTTCCTTCACTGTTATTTCCTCCTTGTTTTGGATTAATTGCATCTTGAACTATTTTATCTTGAATTAACTTATGAATATTTGGATCTCCTACTGATGTTGAAGCACGGTTCGGTTGACCTACATAACGAATTGAAATATCTTTTCCTACTATATCACGTAATTCTTCGAGTACGAATAACCATCCACCCATATTTTGTGGCTCTTCTTGAACCCAAACTACTTCTTCTAAGTTAGGTAGTTGTTTTAACTCATCAATAAGCTCTTCTTTAGGGAATGGATATAATTGTTCTACTCTTAATGCTCTCAACCAATCAAATTTCTCTTCTGAATCAACAATTGATGATTCAATATCAACCATTACTTTACCTGTTCCAAGTAATAGACGTTTTGCATTTTTCTTACTAACTTTTAAGTTAGGTTGATTGCGTAACGCTAAGAATTTACCTTCTGAAAATTCTTTTGGCTCAGATGCCACACGCTGATCACGTAATAAGCTTTTTGGCGACATAACTATAAGTGGGCGTGCTTCTGGTTTATCTTGCATTTTAGCTTGTCTACGCATCAAATGGAAGAATTGTGCTGCTGATGTTACATTAGCAATAATTAAGTTATTCTCTCCTGCCATTTGTAAAAATCTTTCAAGTCTAGCACTTGAGTGTTCTGGTCCTTGTCCTTCATAACCATGAGGTAAAAGCATAACCATATTTGATTTCTCGCCCCATTTAGCACGTGCTGAAGAAATAAATTGATCTAACATGACTTGACCTACGTTTACGAAATCACCAAATTGCGCTTCCCAAATCACAAGCGTCTCAGGTGATTGGACACTATAACCATATTCAAATCCTAAAACAGCTGTTTCTGAAAGAGGACTGTTATGAATGTCAAATGAAGCTTTAGCATCTTTTACACCATGCATTAAACAATATTTTTCATTTGTTTCTACATCGTATAAAACTAAATTCCTATGAGCAAACGTACCTCTTTCTGAATCTTGTCCTGTTAGACGAATTGGAATACCTTCGCTAATAATCGATGCGTAAGCTAATGCTTCACCCGCTCCCCAATCAGCTTTATTATCATCATCTAACATTTTCTTTCTACGATTGAAAACTCGATCCAAGCGTTTAAACCTATTGAAGTTTTCTGGTAATGCTAACATATCATCATTTAATTCTCTTAATTTTTCTAACGGAACAGCTGTTTCATATTCATCAATACTCTTAACAAGTTCTTGGGGCATTTTTGCTTCTGCCATACCTGTTAAACTGTTTTCCGTCATACTGTTGTAAATACCTTGCAATTCTTTTTGCCTGTTATCTTTAAATGCTTGATAATCTTTTTCATTAATGACTTGTTCTTCAGTCAATTTATCAGCATAAAGCTTTGTTATCGTTGGATGCTTATCTATCTCTTGATATAATTCTGGTTGTGTCGATCTTGGTTCATCCATTTCATTATGCCCATAACGTCTGTAACCAACAAGGTCAATTAAACAATCTTTTTCAAATTTATCCATATATTCAAAAGCCAGTTTAGCTGCAGACACACATGCAACAGGGTCATCAGCATTAACTCGAATAATTGGAATTTCAAAACCTTTGGCCAGGTCGCTTGCATATCGAGTTGAACGACCTTCTTTACGATCTGTTGTAAATCCGACTAAGTTATTAGCTATAATATGCATTGATCCACCAGTACGGTAGCCTTCTAAACCACTTAAGTTAAGTGATTCAGCCACAATACCTTCTCCGATAAATGCTGCATCTCCATGTACTAAAACACCCATTGCTTTTTTCGTGTCAGACACTGGATAACCATTTTTACTACGGTCATCTTGTACAGCTCGCGCTCTTCCATTTACAACTGGATTAACAAACTCAAGATGCGAAGGGTTATGAGCTAACGACACCTGCGTTGACAGTTGTTCATGCTTGTATTCTTTAACTGCCCCAAAGTGATATTTAACATCACCAGTCCACCCATAATAAATACCTTGAGAACCATGTGAAGGTATTAATTCTTTATCATTGCCATAATGGAATTCTGAAAATATTTTATCCAACGGCTTACCTAAAACATGCGCTAACACACTTAAACGACCGCGGTGAGCCATTCCCATCATAACATTCTCAACTTTTGCTTCAGTAGCTAATTCGACTACTTTATCTAAAATAGGAACCATTGCTTCTAAACCTTCAATTGAAAATCTCTTTTGACCGACAAATGTTTTTTGTAAAAACTGTTCAAACCCTTCAACTTCAACTAATCTATTTAATAATTCTTTTTTCTCATCATCTGACAAATTAACTTTATATTCACCAGACTCAATTCGATTTGATATCCAGCTACGTTCTTCATCGCTATTTACATGATCATATTCAAATGATATCTTACCTGTATAACGTTTTCTTAATATTTCAATAACATCATAACCAGTTTCTGCATGTGCAGGAGCTTTGTCCCACAACCATTTTGCAGGGATTTTCTTTAAATCTTCATCTGTTACATTATATGTGTTTGGATTTAAAAGATTTGTTGATTCATCCCATCCTCCAACAGCATAAATATCAGCTTCAAGATGACCATAACGTCTAATAGCCTCAGCATATTTAATCGCTGAGGATAACTTATTTGCCTGTTCCAATGAAAGACCGCCATCTTTCATTGCTGATTCACCTTCAACTTGACTTAATAGTTGTGGTGCACCATGTTTATCAAATTGTTTTTTTAATGAAGCATCTACCTCATCAGGATTCTCTTTATATAATTCATATTGTTCTTCTATATAACCCATATTCGGACCATAAAAACGACTCCAAAACTTCTCATCTTTGTCCATTGAATGTGCCACGTCTTAATACCCCCATTTAGATATTGACTTTATACATTTATTATTTTATACTCAACAACCATTATAAGACTGTCTATCAAGTTCAGCAACTAATAAGTATTATCAGCTTAAAAATGCTTTGAAAATTAATTTATTTATCGATTATTAACCAACTTTAATAGTGGAGGATTAATTTCTTTTGTTGTATCATATATTTAAGCATTATTTTTAAGCTAAGAGGAGGAGGCTTTTTATGAAACTTGCATTAATTTTGGCTGTAAGTGTTGTCTTTACGATTTCTTGTTTCACATCTGCATATGAATCAAAAGCTGGCGTTCCAAAAAATAATCAATAAACTAAAAACGTCACCCGTTTAAAAGGCTAACCTTTTTAAACGGGTGACGTTTTTTATTTTACTGTCGCGAAATTTTGTTGTCTAAGTACTTCAAAAATAATTATTGTCGCACAATTAGATAAATTTAGTGATCGCACTTTATCTGTTGTTGGTATTTTCAAACACTTATCTTCTTTTCCTTTAATAAGTTCTCTTGGTATACCTGTTGTTTCTTTTCCAAACATAAAATATTGATCAACATCAGTTGCACTAAAATCAAAATCCGTATAAGTTTTTGTACCAAAGTTTTCAATGTAATAATGTTCACCTGTCGAGTTCTGTTCATAAAACAACTCAAGTGATTCATATTCACGAACATCTACATGTTTCCAATAATCAAGCCCTGCTCTTTTTAACATTTTATCATCAGTTGAAAAACCTAAAGGGTGTATAAGATGTAGTGTTGCATTTGTTGCCAAACAAGTTCGTGCGATATTTCCTGTATTAAAAGGGATTTCTGGTTGATATAAGACAATGTGTATACCCATTATTTTCTCCTTGTCGAATGATTGTTTTTAAATGATAAACCTTTTGTCATCTCTAACCGTGCTGTTTCATTTGTTTCTTTTTCTAAAGCTGTTTCAATAGCTTTGTAAGCTTTCTCAGTACCTATCTTTCCCAGTGACCATGCAGCTGTACCTCTCATTGCTGGTCTAACATCCGTTTGTAAGACATTAATTAAATCATCAATTGCTGTTTTGTCTTTATAATGCGCTAAACCTATCATTGCATTTCTTTGTAAGGGATTTTTTCCACGCCAAAATCCTGCTACATGTCCAAATTTCGCTCTAAATTCGCGATTAGACATATTTAACATCGGTTTTAACTGTGGCTTCGCTACTTCTGGATTAGGTTCAAATTCTTTATGATTATGAAAATCAATTCCTTTATTATAAGGACAAACCGCTTGGCAAGTATCACATCCATAAACACGCGTACCTATTAGTTCTTTAAATTCATCTTTTATAAAATGTTTTTTTTGTGTTTGAAATGCTAAACATTGCTGAGCATTTAATTTTCCACCCTCAACAATCGCACCTGTCGGACAAACATCAATACATTTTCGACACGTACCACAATCAAGTGCTAATGGCACATCTGGTTTAAATGGAATACTAAGTAGAATTTCACCTAAATAAACATAAGAACCAAACTCTTTTGTAATAAGTAAAGTGTTTTTACCAGTAAAACCAACTCCTGCACGCTCAGCTACAGCACCGTCAACAAGTTCACCTGTATCAACCATGATTTCATATTTAACTTCTGGTACTTCTTGCTTAATAAACGTCATTAGTTGAGCTAGCTTTTCTTTTAAAACATCATGGTAGTCTTGTCCCCATGATGCGCGACAAAATATACCTCGACGTGCTTCTTTTGTACTTTTTGGTGGATTTTTAATACGCGAAGGATAGGCAAGAGCAATAGAAATAATTGATTTTGCTTCTTTTAATAATTTTTGTGGTTCAGTTCTTTCATCTATTGATCCTTTTTCAAAACCTGATGCATAATTATTATTTTGTTGATTTCTCAAGTGTTCCTTTAATTCTACAAATGTATCTGCCGAGGTAAAACCAATTTTATCTATCCCTATCCGTTTACTCTCTTTTATAACAGCGCTTTTCAATTCCTCTATAGTCATTACCTTGTCCTCCCTTCACTTTTAACTCATTATATCTTAACATATCTTATCATTTACTTTCTCATATTTTAATTGTAAACTTAAAGTTCACAATTAAGGAGGTTGTTTATAATGTCAGTTCATACAATTATCATGGGGCAAGGTAGGTTTATGCATCGTGATAGTTTAACATATCCTTTTGAAGAACGCAGCCTCCAATTTGGCGATGGTGTCTATGAAATAATCCGAATTTATCAAGGCAATTATTTTTTACTAACAGAACATATAAACCGTTTATATAATTCTTTAGAAGCGATTGATATTACTATTTCTCAATCAAAAGCTGAGCTCATTTATTTATTGGATGAATTAATTATTAAAAATAATATCGTTAGTGATGCTCATGTTTATCTGCAAATTACACGAGGGTCTGCTGAAAGAAACTTAGCTTATCCAGAAGATGTTGAACCTAATATTTTTGCATACGTAAAAGATACACCTCGCCCTATTAACGAATTAGCTAAGGGTGTATCTGTTATTACTTATCCTGATGAACGTTGGAGAAATTGTTTTATAAAAAGTATAAATTTATTACCTAATATTTTAGCTAAACAAAATGCGATTGAACATCAAACTTTCGAAGCTATTTTACACAAAGATGAAGTGGTTACTCAATGCAGTTCTGCAAATGTTTATCTGATTAAAAATCACGCTATATATACTCATCCTGCTAATCATGCCATTCTTAATGGATGCACTCGATCTGTTGTAAAAAAAATTGCTGAAAAACAGGGAATTACTTTTAATGAAACTGCCTTTACACTGACAGATATCACATCTGCTGATGAAATGTTTTTAACTAATAGTATTAATGAAATCATGCCTATTATAAAGATAGATCATCAAACTATTAATTCCGGTAAACCTGGGCAATTAACAAAGCAACTACAAGCTGCTTATATTAAAGAGGCAAAAATAATTACTTAAAAAAGAGGTGAATTTATGTTAATTAAGAAGAAACATTCATTAATAATTTTACTCTTCCTTTTATTAACTAGATTTATCTATAAAGAAAATTCTCATCTCACTAGATCAAGTTATCAAATAAAAGATTCACAAATCCCTTTAAGTTTTAATCACTTTAAGATTATAAATGTTTCAGATTTACATAATAAATCTTTTGGCAAACATAATAAACATCTCTTACAGACAATTGAAAAATTAAAGCCAGATATTATTGTTGTCACAGGTGATTTAATTAATGCCTATAAACCAAATAGAGAACATGCTTTAACATTTATTAAGCAGGCCAGCCGCATTGCCCCCCTTTATTTTATTAGCGGGAATCACGAAGCAAGATTGACAAATTATGATGGATTTATCCAAGATTTAACGAATTGTGGAGCAATTATTTTAAATAATAAACAAATATCATTGAAAAAGAATCAAGACACGGTTCATCTCATTGGTTTAACTGACCCCGCTTTTTACTTTGCTGAGAATCCGTATTCTATTTTGGCTTATCAACTAGATTATTTACTGACAAATATTGAACCAACTGCTTACACTCTATTACTATCTCATCGCCCTGAATTAATGCCGATTTATTCAAAGCGAGCGATTAATCTTGTTTTATCTGGACATGCCCATGGCGGTCAGTTTCGCTTACCTTTTATTGGAGGAATATTTGCACCTAATCAAGGGTTCTTTCCTAAATACACTGCCGGAGAATATATGGAAGCTAATACAACAATGATTGTTAGTAGAGGACTTGGACCTAGTTCATTTCCACTTCGTTTCAATAATAAACCTGATCTTGTAGAAATTATCTTAAATAAAAAATAATTAAAGACGTGTAGCTAAACTGCTCCACGTCTTTAATTTTCAATTTTAATGTTCTTTTCTTTTCATTACTTATCTACTTTCTTGATTTCTATTTTCCAATTAATGCCTGTTTCAACATGATATGCTTGTGCAAATGACCCTTGATTAATGGCGATACCAATTGAATCCACTGAATTAACGAAGAGTATAGCTTCTCCTAACCTACTATCAGCAAAGGATCTTCCATAAGTAATTGTATTTTTAAATATTTGACGATCGTTTTTAATAATTGTCACTTCAAATAAATCACCAAAATCAACATCAAGTGATAAAAACAATTCTCTACTTATATTTGTCCAAATATTTCCGAATCTAACATCTAATATATCAATTTTCCCATATAGTACGTCAGACTCTAAATATGCTTTTGGATTATTAAGCGTTATAACCGATTGTAAGTCTAATTCAGGTCCAACTTCTTCATACTCAATAACTCCCGATGCAAGTCTTGCCCCTGTATAAGCATAAATGTCGCGTCCATGAAATGTATACGACGCACCTGATTCAGGTAATCGATTCACTGCTTCATCAATTTCTCTTATAGACAATATACCAATTTCTTGTTCGATATGAGTCAATGTTCCGTTATTAGGTGTAATTATATATTGATTTTCTTTTGTTTTTACAACTACACTTTGTCGTTCTGTTCCCACTCCTGGATCAACAACTGATACAAAAACTGTTTCCTCTGGCCAATATGTAATTGTTTGATATAAACGATAAGAAGCTTCCCAAATATTATATTGGGGTATTTCATGGGTTAAATCATATATATCTAATTCTGAATCAACTTTTAAGGAAACACCATACATCGCGCTGACAGCACCATCTGATAATCCAAAATCTGTTTGAAACACTATTTTTTTCAACATATTTATCATCCTTATTATATAAATATAAAAACAACGTCATCATCAGATTAGATTGATAAAGACGTTTGATTTAATTAAATTGTTAATAATTTATCCAGATAAACGAATATTACACTAAATGAAAATAAGAACACATATTTATAAATATGTGTTCTTATTTTTTTATTCTGTAACTTTAACTGCCTCAATTTCTGACCAATCAAATGTACCTTCGCGAATCGCTTTTCTTCTATCTTCAGTAATTATATCTGATGGTGGATTTTCCATTTCTGGGAAATCTTCATCGTGACCTGAAAATACAGGTCTATCTTGTGATAATATAAAGGCTGCTAAATCTACTGCTTCTTGATCACTTAAGTCATATTCATCACCAATTGGCATATTATTTTGAATATAACCTGTCATTTTCGTTAATCTACCTAAACCTGCCCCATCATTAAATGAGTTATCTCCCCAAAGTGCTGGTCCAGAATTAGCTCCTGTTCCACTTCCATCTGAACCGTGACATGTCATACAATTTTTCTTTTCAAATAATTCTTCTCCTGCTGTAATATTAGGTTCTGGAATTTCATCTTTGTTACTTGGTGCTTTCCAAGGACGCTCAGCAGTACCAATTTCATAACCTTCAGATAAATATGTCATATAAGCGATTAATCCACGCATTTCTTCACTATCATAATCCATCATTTCACCGTTCATACTACGAATCATACAACCATTTACACGATCTTCTAAAGTAAACGTCACGTTTTCACGAGGACGGTATTGCGGGTAATCAGCTGCCACTCCCACCAGTGATGAACTAACAGACAGGCCTCCATCAGCATGACAACTTTGACATGATAATTCATTCCCCACATGATCAGGCATGACAACATTTGTTTCATTAAATACCTCTTCACCATATAAAATTGCTTCGGTCTTTGGATCATCTGGATCTAAATCGTCTAAATTAGGTGTAATCGGATAAATCGATTCGGCTTCTTCTGCTGTTCCATTTGTTTCATCATTTTTTGCTTTATCGTCTGATGAATTAGAACAAGCACCAATAATTAACATTAAAATAAGTACAGTAAATAACCATTTAAAACGCTTCATTTTAATTCCTCCTTTTTCTAAAACAAGATTAAAACTTCATCTGCATTTACTATATCGTATTAGGAAATTAAAATTAAGTAAAAAGTGTGTAATTTTCTGACTTTTCAGTTTTCGGTCGTTTTTTTGTCATACATTTGTCATTTTTGGTTATTATTGTTAATGCTTTAGTAGTAGTATTAACTTTTTTGTTCATTAATAAAGAACGTTAATAGTAAACCTATAAAAGTTACAGCTGTCATGACGTAAAAAGAAATATTCACACCATGAATTAGCGCCATCGTGTCTGAGGCTGAACTTGGTTTGAGTGCTGTCACTGTCATGATAGTAATAAACATGGCTGTTCCAATTGATGCACCTACTTGTCGCATTGTATTTATCATAGCAGTTCCATGAGACATTAAATGAACCGGTAAAATATTAAGTCCCGCAGTTGTTGAGGGCATCATCACCATTGCAATGCCTAACATTCTAACAGCAAATGCGATAATCAAATAAGTTAAACTTGTTTCTGCAGTTAAATTTGTAAATAATAAAGTTGTAGTTGCCATAATTGTCATTCCAACAATAAGTAACCAACGCGCACCAACGCGATCAAAAATTTGACCAATAATTGGTGAGGCAAAGCCCATTAATAACGCACCTGTAAAATCATTATGCCTGATTCTAATGCAGTAAATCCTGCCATAAGTTGCATATAAATTGGTAACACTGTTTCAGCTGCAATTAAAACTGTAAAGGTAATTGTTCCAATAATTGTCGCTAAAGTGAACGTTCGATATTTAAAAACTCTAAATTCTAACATAGGTTGTGTTAATTTCATTTGACGTAAAATAAACCAGGTTAATGTAATCATCCCAATAACAATAGATATAATGACTATTTTGTTTGCCCAACCATAATTTCCTGCTAAACTAAATCCATATAATAAACCACCAAACCCTAAAGTTGAAAGTATTATCGATAATATATCAACTTTAGGAAAACTTCGTGGAATGACATCTTTCATAAAATAAAAAGCTAAAACAAGGTCTATTATAGCAATTGGTAAAATAGCGTAGAATAACGAGCGCCATGGTAGATATTCAATAAACCAACCTGATAGTGCAGGTCCTAATGCTGGAGCAAAAGAAATAACTAAGCCTGCCATTCCCATTGCAAAACCTCGTCTTTCAATAGGAAAAATAATTATAAAAACAGTCATCATGAGAGGCATAATCACTCCTGCACCGATAGACTGGACAATTCTTCCTAACATTAACATCGAAAAACTTAAAGAAAGTGCACTAATAAAAGTTCCTAAAATAAAAATTAACATTGATACGGCAAATAAGCGTCGCGTTGAGAATGTTTCCATTAAAAAAGCAGTAATAGGTATCATAATACCACTTATCAACATAAAAATAGTTGTTACCCACTGAGCAGTGTTTTCAGTTAATCCCAACTCATCCATAATTTGTGGAGTTGCTGTAATTAGTAGGGTTTGATTTAAAACAGCTAGAAAAGCACCAATCAGAAACACTGTTACAATTGGTCCTCGTTTTATTTTAGTTTGAATTGATTCTGTTTGACCAGTTACCATGTCTATTTCTACCTCTATTCTATCATCTGATAATCGTATAATATTATTAATATAACTTAATAATAAAAAGAAAACCACTACTCTTTGAGTAGTGGTTTGATTACTTATGTAGTTAGCCACGGATGCCGTAGTAATTAGAAAGTTTAAACCACCACTTATTTAAAGTGGGTGTTCGCAGATACCTTCATGTTTTCCACTCAATCGAGGCCTAACAATCCAATATCTATTTAAAACTCCCTTATAGAAATTTAGAGGTTAAACTTAAATGTTTACGAACATCGCAGCTAATTACATCATAAGTGTAATTTTACTTTTTTGCAAATGAATTAATCGTTTAGTTTACGTAATCATCTTTTACTGTATACTTAAAATAAGGAGAGATATAAATGAAAAAAGTTATTTTTGGTAATCACGATGAAAATACTTTAAGACAATTTAATAACTGTTTATCATTTGGTAATGTTGCTGGTGGAGTTTTATGTGCCGATGGACACTATGGGTATTCTCAACCTGTAGGTGGTGTCGTTGCCTATGACAATCAAATATCGCCTTCTGGTGTTGGTTTTGATATTGCTTGTGGAAACAAAGCAATTAAAACAAATTTAAAATTAACAGATATTAAAGATAAACTTCCAGTCATTATGGATGATATTCAAAAAGCAATACCTTTTGGAATTGGCGAAGAATTAAAAACTTACAAAGATCATGAGATTTTTGAAGATCCTTTATGGAATACTTTTTTAAATATTGGAAAACATGAGCATGACAATTTAATTTCTACAGCCCGAGCACAACTCGGAACTGCAGGAGCAGGAAATCATTATATTGATATTCTAGTCGATGAAAAAACAAACGATATATGGATTGGTAATCATTTTGGTAGTAGAGGATTTGGTCACAAAACTGCAACTGGATTTATGAATCTAGCACAAAACAGAGGCTTTTTAGATAATTTACCTCGTCAATCAATGGAAGCTGCTCCAATATTGTTTGATTTACCAAGCGAACTAGGTACGATGTACTACAACGCGATGACTTTAGCAGGTAAATACGCTTATGCTGGTCGTGATCTTGTATTAAATAAAGTACTAGACATCTTAGGTGCACAATCATTATTTGAAGTGCATAATCACCATAATTATGCATGGAAAGAAACTCACTTTGGTAAAGAATATATCGTTGTAAGAAAAGGAGCTACTCCTGCTGCACCAGGTCAATTAGGTTTTGTTGGTGGAAGTATGGGAGATATTTCTGTTATTTTAAAGGGTATCGAATCAAATAAGAGTCGTGAAGCTTTTTATAGTACAGTCCATGGTGCTGGTCGTATTATGAGTCGTACCAAAGCCGCTGGTAGGATGAATTGGAAATCAAAAAAACGTCGCGGTGGATTAATTTCACAAGAAAAAATGGATCAAGCAGTTAAAGATTATGGTGTTGAACTTAGAGGCGGCGGACCTGATGAGAGTCCTTTTGTTTATAGAAAACTAAACGATGTATTACACGAACATGTAGGTACGATTGACATTTTAAATGTTTTAAGGCCTGTTGGAGTTAGTATGGCTTGAGATTAATAGCTTTTTCTTAACAAAGATATTTTTATGTGTATAATATAAATTAATTAAATTATAGTAGGAGTTTTGAACAATGGATCTAGATTCAACACTTAATTTCAAAAAGAGTAATATTGGAAGACTAATTGTAAAATGTTCAGATAAACCTGGAATTGTTGCAGCGATTTCTCATTTCTTACATCAAAAAAACGCAAATATTATCGAATCAAGTCAATATTCGAGTGATCCTGAAGGTGGAACTTTTTTTATTCGAATTGAATTTCATTTAAAAAACCTAAATTCAAAACGCCAAGAGATTGAAACAAGTTTCAAACCCTTAGCAGAAGAGTTTGGGATGGAACATTACTTTTCATATGGTGACCAAATAAAGCGAAGTGCGATTTTTGTTTCTAAAGAAACACATTGTTTGCTTGAACTTTTATGGGAATGGCAAAGTGGCGATTTAGAAACTGAGATTGCACTTGTCATTAGTAATCATGAAGATGCTAGAAGTACAGTTGAAGGTTTGGGGATTCCTTTTTATTATATTCCTGCAAATAAAAATATTCGAGAAGAAGTTGAAGCAAAGCAAATTAAATTAATGCATGAATATAAAGTAGACTTACTAATCTTAGCGCGCTATATGCAAATATTAACCCCTAATTTCGTGTCACATTTTCCAAATAAAATAATCAATATTCATCACTCTTTTTTACCTGCTTTTATTGGCGCAAAGCCGTATGAACGTGCTTTTGAACGTGGTGTTAAATTAATTGGAGCAACCTCACACTATGTCACAAATGACTTAGATGAAGGTCCGATTATTGAACAAGATATTGAACGTGTCGATCATCGTGACTCTGTAGCTGCTTTAAAAAAGACCGGACAACAAGTCGAACGAAGAGTTTTAGCAAAAGCTGTTAAATGGCACTTACAAGATAGAATTATCGTAAAAAACAATACTACTATTGTCTTTCAATAAATAAGCAAGAGCAATTAAACCGTTACTTTAATTGCTCTTGTTTTTTTATTTTTCTTTCCTTTAAAATGTATTCAAGTGATCCAGAACCTGTAAACACACCCATCAAAATTAAGATAACACCTATGTAATGATTTTTTAATATCGGTTCTCCTAAAAATATTGCGGCACCAATAATTGCAAACAACGTATTTAAATTTATAAAAAGAGCTGTTTCTGCAGGTCCTACATTTTTAACCGCAAAATTATAAGTCATATGTCCAAATGCTGTCGCTATAAGTGCACTAAATAAAAAGATGCTTCCTAATTTCCAGTTAAATATATGAGCGATTTGTGTTAAATCACCTTCAATAAAATAGCCAAATATAAAAATAACTAACGATCCAATAACTAACATATAACCTGTCAATAGCCTAGGATCAAATGAAGGGTTTAACTTACTAATTAATATAAAACTAAACGCCTGCATTAACATTGATAAAAATATAAACAAATCACCTAATGATATGGTTGATAATCCACTTACACCAACAATTGAAGTAACAATAATCCCAATAAAACCTAAAAAGAAACCCAAAAGTCTCAAACGTGTGATTGAGTCTTTCAATAATACGATGGAAAGTATCATTGTAACAAGTGGGGCAGCCCCTAAAATTATTCCCGCATTGACGCCTGATGTTTTAGTTAAACCAAGTGCTAATAAAGAGTGATGAAATACCACATTAAAAATAGTAATTAAAAATATCGTTTTAATTTCTTGTTTATAAGGCAACCTAAATATTCCCATAAAGTAAGAAATAACAAGGACACCTAGACCGGCTACTAAAACTCTATATGCTGTTAGTGTGATTGGAGGAACGCTGTTAACTAATGTGGATAATGCTGAAACATTAAATCCCCATATAGCCATTACTATAAATAATAAGATATAAATTCTTGCCAACTCATCACCCATTTTCTTTGTAACTTAAAAATAACTTATATTAACTTCAAATTTTTATTTCTTTTCTTTTAGATGAAGACGGAATATTTAATTCATCACGATATTTTGCAATTGTTCTTCTTGATATATTAATTCCTTGATCGTTTTTCATTTGCTCTGCTAATTTTTGATCTGATAAAGGTTTATATTTATCTTCTTTTTTAATAATTGTTTCTAATGTTCTTTTCACCTGTGATTGTGATATATCTTCACCTGAACTAGTTGATAAACGTGTTGAAAAAAGACTTTTTAATTCAAAAGTCCCAGCTGGGGTTTGAATAATCTTATTATCTGTTGCTCGACTGACTGTAGATTCATGCATATCAATCATTAATGCTACTTCTTTTAACGTCAAGGGCTTTAAACTTTTTAGTCCATCTGTAAAAAAACGAGCTTGTTTATTCAATAATACATTCATTATTTTTATAATTGTATTTCGACGCTGTTCAATACTATTTTTTATCCATTGATATTTTTTATATTGATTTTGTACAAAATCACCCAATTGATAATCTAATTTATTTCCATGTAAATAACTTTGATCAAATCTTAAACTAGGAAGATAGTGATCATTTAAGTGAACAGTAAAAGTATCATCACTTTCATCAGATTCTATAATTATATCAGGCGTTACATATGTAGTTGATGAAGAAAAATGATTACTTGCTGGTTTGGGATTTAATGAACGTATAATTTCAAAAGCAGACTGAATTTCTTGAAGTGATACATTTTCTTTCTTAGCAATATCAGACCAATTTTTATTAGCCAGTTCATTTAAATATGTTGTAATTATTTTTTTAGCTAATAACTCATCTGGATAATAATAATTTAATTGAATTTCTAAGCAATTTGCAAGATCAATTGCTCCTACTCCGATTGGTTCTAATAATTGTAGCTGATTGATTAGTTCATCTACTTCTAACTCTGTTAATTTTAAATCTTCAGCTAAACTTTGCTTATCAAATGCTAAATAACCTTTTTCGTCTAGATTAAGAATCAAATAATTTAATTGTTGTTTAACTTTTTCCGGAATTTTTTTATAGTTAACTTGCTCTAGTAATTGGTCTGTTAAAGTTTTCTCTTTACTTGCGATAAAATCAATCGGATCGACATACTCTTCTGAACTTTGTATTGAATAGTTGTTTTTCCTGTCATCTATTAATACATCATTTTTTTCAACAAGTTCTAGTAATGGATTTTCTATCTCTTGTTCTTTTAAAAATTCATATAAGTCTTGTGTTGAATATTGTAACAGTGCGATAGCTTGACTTAATTCAGTAGTCATAACTAAATTAAGTTGTTGTTTTTGTTGGAGTACTAATTTCATTATATCCCTCCTTTGCAAGCGTATTCATTATCGTTGTTTATTTTATTTGATAAGTTTACTAATTTGTTTAAAATCAATGTATTCTGCTGTTTCCATTAACTCAAATAAACTCATTTCAACTGATGTTGACTTTGCTCCTAAACTATTCAATTTCTTTATTCCAATTTCTTTGTTCTTTTTTGTTCTAGATGAAACAGCATCTTCTACTATCTCAATCTCATAATCATTCGCTAGTAAACTAGCTCCTGTTTGATAAACACATACGTGTGATTCTATACCTGTTAAAAGAAATGTCTCACAACCAGTCAATTCAATTGCTTCTTTAAACTCATCATTTTTATAAGCGCTAAATGTTATTTTTTCAATTGGTGCTTTTCCTGATAAAACAGTTTTTATTTCTTCTACTGTCGGACCTAAACCTTTTGGATATTGTTCAACCCATATAATTGGTAGCTCCAATAGTTGAGCTCCTTTAATTAGTTTGACAATATTATTTATTATAAATTCGCTATCATTTACCATTCGAGCAAGTTTTCCTTGAACGTCAACGACAATTAACCCTGTATTATTTCTGTTAAGCAATAATATCCTCCTTTAATTAAATATTCTAATAGTTTAAATGATTATATCACATGGTTATTAAAATGACATTTCATTATAAAAGCTTACGTTCATAAAAGTCTTCTTAACTATATTTTGATTAAGTTAAGATTTTTCATTTTACAAAGTAAGCTTTCTTTTAATTTTAATTTTTATTTATTTTGTGACTTTAATAAATCACGAATTTCCATTAATAATTGTTCTTGCGCTTCTATTTCCTCTTCTATTTCTTCCTCTTCTTCTTTTTTACGTCTTAATACTAAACGTAATGCTAAAAAGATTGACATCGCAATAATTAAAAAATTAACTACAGTTTGAATAAATGCACCATACATCACTGTTGCGCTGCCTACTTCAATCGCTAAACCACTGAAGTCTATACCCCCAATTAATATACCGACAAGTGGCATAATGATATCATCAACTAATGAAGTTACAATTGCACCAAATGCCGTTCCAAATATTACTGCTACTGCTAAATCAATTATATTTCCTTGAAATGCAAATTCTTTAAAATCTTTTAACATAAACATCCTCCTTCTTTAATTAAGTTGTCCTTTATATTTTACAATTATATATTTTTTATTACAACTACTTTTTAATTTATTTTTTGTTATATAACAGATTTGTTTGTTGATTGTAACAGTTTATGTTATAATCTATATATACATTGTGTTTATTATTCTTTATAATTTTTTACTTTATGAAAAGGAGTGGACCCGTTCATTTGTTTACAGATAATCGATTTAAAGGATTAACTCCAACTAATTTAAAGAACGATCTCGTTGCAGGTGTGACGGTTGGTGTTGTGGCAATACCTTTAGCAATGGCTTTCGCAATCGCATCTGGGGTTAAACCTGAATATGGTATTTATACAACTATTATCGCAGGATTAATTGTCGCTTTATTTGGTGGATCACGATTTCAAATTGCCGGTCCTACAGGAGCCTTTATTCCTATTTTACTTGCGATTGTTTTGCAATATGGTTATGAAGACCTTTTAATTGCCGGATTCCTAGCAGGTATTATGCTGATGTTGATGAGTTTATTTAAATTTGGTAGTTTGATAACTTACATCCCACGATCAGTAACAATCGGATTCACCTCAGGAATAGCAGTCATTATATTTTCAGGACAGATTGAAAATTTTCTAGGTCTTGAAGGTCTAGAAAAAAAAGAATATTTTCATCAAAACATTCTTGAAATTATTTCTAATATTAGTTCAATTAACTTATTTAGCATCATCATCGCTTTGATTGGCTTTATTTTAATTATATTTGTTCCTAATATTTTTCCTAGAGTGCCTGTTTTACTCGTCGCTTTAATTATACCGACAGTTATTAGTGTCCTTATCTTTCCAGGCAAAGTTGCTACAATTGGATCTGCTTTTGGAGGTATCTCACAGTCACTTCCTAGCTTTAGCTTTCCTACGATTACATTTGATAAACTTCTTTATTTATGGCAGCCTGCTTTTGTTATCGCTATGCTTGGTGGTATTGAATCTTTACTATCTGCTGTTGTTGCAGACGGTATGACTGGTAAACAGCACAGATCAAACAAAGAACTTTTTGGACAAGGTTTAGCGAATATAATTACCCCTTTATTTGGTGGTATTCCTGCTACAGGAGCAATCGCACGTACTGCAACAAATATTAAAAGCGGTGCATTCAGTCCTTTATCAGGAGTTTTTCAGAGTTTATTTGTTCTACTTACATTACTATTATTTGCACCGTATGCATCACACATTCCATTAGCAAGCATGGCACCTATCTTAATGGTCGTTGCTTATAATATGAGTGAGATAAAACCGTTTGCTCAGATTATTAAATTACGTACAGGAGACTCACTTGTTTTAGTTACCACTTTTTTACTTACTGTTTTCGTTAATCTTACTGTTGCAGTACCTGTAGGTCTTTTACTAGCGATGGTATCTTTCGTTAAACGAATAAGTTCAGTCTTAGAAGTAGATAAACTAACACTCGATAGTCAAGATAATAATCTAACAGAAGATAAATTAAATGCTAATGAATGTCCAGAAATTGCTAGTTTTACAATTCGAGGCCCTTTATTTTTTGGTGTTGCAAATCGTTTTGAAGCTGCCTTAACGCGATCAATTAACGAACGACCATCGGTCTTAATCTTAAAAATGAAGTACGTTTCATTAATTGACGCTACTGCCGAAGATAATTTATCAGTTCTAATTAATGATTTTGTAAAATTAGGCGGTACTGTTCTCATTACCGAACTACCTGAAGGACCTTTAAATATGTTGAAAAGAAGTGGTTTATATGATGATATTGGGAGTAAACACTTCTTTAACAATACGACAGAAGCAGTTAATTACGCATTAGATCTTGTAGATGTAAATAAATGCTCTCGCTGTTCTAGTAAAGGCGCAACGTCTTGCCAAGTATTCAAAAAAATAACAGACAATAACCCTTAAACATTTTAATGTTTAAGGGTTTTTCATGTATAGTATTAAAAGGAGTGATATTATGACACTAACTATTAAAAAAATAATTTTAAAAAGATTAAATATGACTTTAAAAAATCCATTCAAGACAAGTTTTGGCACTGTTCAAGATAAAGATTTTTTTATCATTGAAATACATGATAATACAGGGCTAATTGGTTATGGTGAGTCAGTTGCATTTTCTAGTCCTTGGTATACGGAAGAAACGACCGAAACAACTTTACATGTCATGCGTGATTTTTTAATACCCCTTTTACAAACGCATTCTATCTCTCATCCTAAGGAAGTACCAGAAATATTTAATGCTATTAGAGGTAACAACATGGCTAAAGCCGCACTTGAGACAGCTGTTTGGGATTTATATGCAAAACAATTAAAGATGCCGTTGTATAAGCTTATTGGAGGTACTCAATTGAATATAAGCGCCGGTGTTAGTTTAGGTATTGAAGCAGATACATCTCAATTAATTAATAAAATAAAACATCATGTTAATCAGGGTGTAAAAAGAGTTAAAATTAAAATCAAGAGAGATCACGATATTGATGTTATTAAAAAAGTCCGTTCAATATTTCCTCATCTATCATTAATGGTAGATGCTAACTCTGCTTATTCATTAAAAGATATTGAACACTTAAAGAAATTTGACGATTATAATTTATTAATGATTGAACAACCCTTAGGGCATGACGATATTTCTGAACATGCTGTTTTACAAAAAGAGCTGCAAACACCTCTTTGTTTAGATGAAAGCATTTATAGTTTAGAAGATGTTAAATTAGCTCATAAATTAGGTAGTTGTAAAGTTATTAATTTAAAATTAGGTCGTGTAGGTGGACTAACTGAAGCAATAAAAATACATGATTATTGTTTGATGCATAATATTGATTTGTGGTGTGGTGGTATGTTAGAAGCTGGTGTTGGACGAGCTCACAATATAGCATTATCAAGTTTACCTGGCTTTAATTTACCAGGTGATACAGGAGCTTCAAGAGATTATTGGTATAACGATATTATTACCCCTGAAGTTACCTTGGTGAACGGTCAAATTAAACAAACGAATCATTTTGGTATCGGTTATAAAATTAATCAAAAACATTTAGATCATTATTTAGTCGATGAAATACACTTTAAAAATTTCAAATAAAAAAGGATAAGAGATATAATCTCTTATCCTTTTCTTCTGTTCTTAACTTATTCAGCACCAATACCAGTATGAGATCTAACTGACATTTCTGCAAACATATCATCTTTATTGTCTGGTTTTGTAAGTAATGAAACAATGACAGCAATTGCGAATCCTGCAGGGATTGAAACAATACCTGGGTTAGTTAATGGGAATATTGCTGCGTCTCCCATTATTTGTGGACCAATTAGGATTAGTAATACTGTAATTAATGTTCCTGATAACATAGCACCTACGGCACCTGGAGTGTTAAATCGTCTCCAATAAATCGAAAAGATTATAACTGGTAAGTTTGCACTTGCACCTACAGCAAATGCATACGTTACTAATTGAGCAACGTTAAAGTCTTTCGCTAAAATACCTAGAATAATTGAAGTTATACCAATTACAAGAGATGTAATACGTGCGACTCTAAACTGTTTTTTGCTGTCAACTTTACCACGCATAATAACGTTTGTATAAATATCATGAGCAAATACTCCAGCTCCTGTTATAACAAGTCCAGCAACTACGGCAACAATTGTCGCAAATGCTACTGCTGAAATACCAGCCATGAAGATTTCTCCACCAATTGTTCCAGCTCCTCCACCTAGTACTTGAGCTAGTAACGGGGCAGCCATGTTACCGCCACCACCTGCTGCATTAATTGCTTCTTCACCAACTAGTGCCGCTGATGCGAAACCAATAACTGCAATAACAAAGTAAAATGTACCAATAATAATCATTCCCCAAACAACTGATGAACGAGCTGCCTGTGCAGTTGGTACAGTAAAGAATCTAACTAATAAGTGTGATAATCCTGCTGTACCTAAAATTAATGTTAAACCAAGTGATAATAAATCAATTGGATCAGTATATAAGTTACCTGGATGTAAGAACTGATTACCACCTACTGTAATATCTGATAAATCACCAAATAATGTAGACAAATTAAATTTAAAGACAACAGCAATAAAGATTAACATGACCGCCATTGCACCCATTAAAAGTACAGCTTTTATAATTTGTACCCAACTTGTTGCAAGCATTCCACCTAGTGAAACATAAATCATCATTAATATTCCAACAATAATAAGTGAAATTTCATAAGGTATTCCAATAAGTAAATTTATAATTGCTCCAGCACCAACAAGCTGCGAAATCATGTAAAACATCGTTATAGCCATTGTTACAACTGCTGCTGCAGTTCTAACTGGACGTTGATTTAATCGATAAGATATAACATCCGCTACCGTAAAGTTACCTGAGTTTCTAAATGGTTCTGCAATAACATATAAAACGATAACGTAACCCATTAACCAACCAATCGAATACATAAATCCATCATAACCATAAAGCGCTACCAATCCAGCAATCCCTAAGAATGACGCAGCACTTAAGTAATCTCCTGCAATCGCTAAACCGTTCTGAAAACCAGTAAGGGAACGACCTGCAGCATAGAAATCTCCTGTTCCACTTGTTTTCTTAGATGCTAGATATGTAACGTACATAGTTAATACAATAATAGCTCCAAATAATAAAAGACCAAAAACTTTTGCAATATCCACTATTATACAGTCCCTTCTCCATCAGTATATTTTTCGATAATTTCATCAACCAATTTATCGTATTGACGCGCTTTGATAACGTATACAAATGCAAGACCCCAAATTACTAAGTAATAAGATACTCCAAACAAATAACCCGTTGTTAAATTACCTAATAGTGGTTTTGCCATGAAGTCTTGTGCATAAGCTGACATCACGATAAAAAATAGATAATAGGCAATAAATACTAATGGTACTGGGAATATAAAACGATATTTTCTTCTTTTTAATTCTTTAAATTCCTCAGTTTGTTCGATTCTGATATACTCATATTTATCATTATACTCAACCATGACTTAATCTCCCCCCGTGTTTTAAATTAAAATGTAAACGCTTTAATTAACGTACAAAGAATTATAACAATCTAAAGCTGTTTTTTTAACTATATTGTCTGAGTTGCATTTTAAATTGACTGAAATGTCTTTATACAAGTTTAACAGCCGGTTTTAATTACCGAACTTTTCAAATAAACCTTTTCTTGCAGATCGACTTACTGGTATTGTTGTTTTATTTTGGTCTTTAAGTGTAATATTGTAAGCTCCATTAAACCAAGGTGTAATTTCTAATATTTGATTTAAATTAACTAAATAACTACGATGTGTTCTATAAAAAGGTAATCCTGTTAATTTTTTCTCTAGTTCTTGTAATGTTAGTTTACTTTCAATAACTTTTTCTTCAGTATATATTTCTAACATCCGATCTGATGGTACTGCATAATATATTGTTTCAGGCGATATAACAATCATCTTCTCACCATCATCAATTAAAAGCTTCTTAGTAGCTGATGTTTTTACATCAATTTCTTTTGGTTTTATTGGCTCACCTAATTCACTTACTCTATTTCTTAATCTTTCCATCATTTGCTGAAAACGAATTTGATCAAATGGCTTTAAAAGATAATCTATTGCTTCTAAATCAAAAGCTTCTACAGCATAACTATCATATGCAGTTGTAAAAACAATAAAGGGTGGTGTTTTAGTTGTTTTTAAAATTTGGCGTGCTGCATCAACACCTGTAATACCTGGCATTTCTATATCTAAAATTAGCACATCTGGTTTATGTGCAAAATAAAGCTCGATTAATTCTTCACCTGTTTCAGCACTTGGGCAAAGTTCAATATCTTTTTCTTTTTCTAGCATATAAATAAGTTCATCTTTAGCTAACTCTTCATCCTCGGCTATCATGACTTTTATTTTCATTAGAATTTTTTCCTCCCTGTTTGATTGGTATATAAAAGTAAACTTCTCCACCACCTATATCTAAATTCTTAAAGCGTAGTTGAGACTCTTCACCTAGTAAACTGGTTAATCGTTGATTAACATTATATAAACCTACTCCACCCGTATTTGTCTCACGTCCTCGATGTTTAGCTAATTCATTTATTTCTTCTTCAGTAAAGCCCTTTCCATTATCTTTTACACTCACTCGAATGGATTCAAATTCTCTTTTAATTTCTACTGAAACAACACCATTTTTTACAATATTATTTAAACCATGTTCAATTGCATTCTCTACTAATGGCTGTATCGTCGATGGTGGTATCAAGACATGTGATAAACCTGAATCTATGTCTAGATTTATTTTTAATCTCTTTGAAAAGCGTGCTTCAATTATTTCAATATAGGAAGTTAAATGCTCATATTCACGTTCTAAAATAATTAATGACTTAGAAACTAAATTTAAATTAAATCTCATATAATTAGCTAGTTGAATTGTGATATGTCTCGCTCTTTGTGGATCTACTCTAAATAAAGTTGCAATTAAATTCAATGTATTAAATAAGAAGTGCGGATTAATTTGAGCTTGAAGAGCTCTGAGCTCTGCATCTAAGATGTTTGCTTGAATTTTTTCATGTGAAATAACGTTTAATTCATTAGAAATAATTTGGCCAATCCCTTTTGCTAATACATGTTCTACTGGGCGCATATGCTGTACTTTTTTAAAATAAAACTTAATTAAACTAATTTTATTTTGAGTACTATTTATTGGTATTATAATAGCAGCTTCTAAAGGGCAATTATCATTTGTACATTCAATTTCTTTTTTTGAATAAGCTACTTTAATTGTTTTATCCTCAAGTGCTTTTTTAGATAGTGGTGTGATGATTTTATAGCCAGGTTCATGGTGATCAGATCCTAATCCGACATGAGCCAAAACATAATTGTCATCAGTTATCGACACTGCAACAACGTCAAGACGATCATAAAGTAAATTAGCAATACCTTCTGCCATTTCTGTAGTTGATTCTTTTTTTAAAAAAGGTAATGCTTCTTCTGCAATAGTTAATGCTTGTTTTGTTGCTATTGCTGCTTCATTTTCTTGTTCTCTTAAGATAATACCAATAAGCGCTGTAAATATAGCAATACCTATGCTATTTGAAAGTACTAAAGGTAAACCTATTATATTAATAACATCTACTATCTCATCTTTTTCAGGGTTAATAATTAAGAGTAACTGCATTTGTAATATAGGAGGGAATATGCCTATAAACAATGCTTGAATTGGTGAAATTACTCGCTCTTTAGAAAAAAATCTACCTGTTAATCCTGCCAGTAATCCCGCCAGTGGGTTAATTAACAGATTTGCTAACCAACCAATACCTCCCAGAAAAAACAAATGTATTCCTGCTATTAATCCTGCACCTAAACCTACAGCAGGACCTCCTAATAAGCCTGCAATAACAATTGCAACCAAACTTAAACTAATTATCATTTCATTGTCTTCAACACTAAAAATCAAATTATGAGTGATCATTCCATTTTCAGTCATCACTATTCCTAGCGTTGAACTAATCATGCCAAATATACCAAAAAATAAAATATTAATTAAGGTCATCTTACTGCTAGCTTCTCTGTATATTAAGGATTTAAATCCTGGTATTCGCGTAAGTATAAAAGCTATAATTAATATGAGGCCGACACGTTCAATAAGAATAAATGTTAATTCTTTCATTTTATTACCTCATCTTTACTAATTCCTGTTTGTGCTTTTAAATAGAATGCTTCAAAATCAAAGTTCTTATCTGGTTTTGTTAATAATGAACCGATAATTGCGCTTAAAAAGCCGATAGGAATTGATATAATTCCAGGATTCAATAAGTTAATAAGGGGTTCTTTTTGAATCCAACCATTTATTGGATCCATAATATGAGGACCAATCATTAATAATATGATTGATGCAAGTAAACCAGTTACCATACCAATAATTGCACCTGATTGTGTAAATCGTCGCCAATATATTGTAAATACAATGACAGGCAAATTACTAGATGCTGCAACAATAAATGTGAGTGAAACTAAAGAAGTTACATTTATATTTTTTAAACCTAAAGCAAATAAAGTAGATATAATGCCTATCAAAAAAGCAGAGTATTGTGCAGCTCTTAATTGTTCTTTTTCAGTTGATTTACCCTTTTTAATAATATGATGATATATATCATGTGAAAATGCAGTTGTTGATGAAATTACTAGTCCTGAAACGACAGCAACAACAGTTGTAAACGCGATTGCAGAAATAAAGGCAAGTAAAAAATCGCCACCTAAAGCTTCAGCTAATAAAGGTGCTGCTAAATTACCTGTTGAATCAGCACTTATTAATGTCTCATATCCTATTATAGCAGTAGTTCCTAAACCTAACATTAATGTCATTAAGTAAAAGATACCTATTATCCAACTTGCTGTTAATACTGACTTTCTAACTTCTATAGCATTTTTGACTGTATAAAAACGAATTAATATATGTGGTAATCCTGCTGTACCTAGTATGAGTGCTAAATAAAGTGAAATTACTTCTAAAGGATTAGACAATAACTGTCCTGGAATAAAGAATTGATCACCTAATGGCGTTCCCAGTTTAACTTCTTCAATCAAATCAAAAATATTCCAATTATATTTTGAAAACACTGTTAATGCTAATAAAAACGTCCCTGATAATAAAAGTACTGTTTTTATGATTTGGACCCAAGAAGTTGCTACCATACCACCAAAAACAACATAAATAGTCATTAAAGTACCTATGATAAATACAGATGTTGAATAATTTAGATCAAGCAATAATTTAATGAGTAATCCTGATGCAACTAGCTGAGGTATCATATAAAATATAGAAATAATTAATGTACTACTTGCCATTAAAAGCCTCATCTTTTTTTGTGGAAATCTAGTTGCTATAACATCTCCTAAAGAATATTTACCTAAATGATGAATTGGCTCTGCCACAAAGAAAAGTACAACCAAATAAGAGGCTAAAAAGCCAATTGAATATATAAATCCATCAAATCCACTAATTGCTATCGTACCAACAATACCTAAAAAAGATGCTGCACTTATGTAGTCTCCCGCTATAGCAAGACCATTTTGAAAACCTGTTAAAGACCCTGATGCCGCATAATATTCATAGGTTGTTTTATTTCTTTTAGCTGCCCAATAAGTAATAATCAATGTACAAATTACGATACAAATGAAGAATAAAAAATATGTCAAATTCATTTTTCTTTCCTCATTTTTTCTATTATTTTATCTAATTTTTTCGCTTTTCGAATATATAAATGCATAATCACTAAAGTCATAATCAGTTGTAAAAAAGCATACACCCATATTAATGGTAAGTCCCATATAACAGTAGGAATATTGATGTATTCGGGAATAAAAATTAAAGAAAATGGTAGAGAAAAATAAAACAAAAATAGGATTATTAATAATGGAACCATAAATTTCTTTCTACTTTTTGACCATTCTAGATAAATATTGTTCACATTTAACCCTCCTTATGTTTATATCCTCATTTATATTGATTAACCATTGAGAAAAACCGAATATCTAAATGAATTCATTTAGATATTCGGATATTCATACTTTACTTAAATGTATCCCCTAAATTTGTAACAATTTGTTTTTTTCTTGAAACAACACCTTCAAGTAGCGCTCGATTTTCTGCTAACTTCACTTTAAATGCTTCTTCAACATTTTTGGCAGATTTACCGATTGCTAAAACGTCCGAATTACTATTAATAATATCTGTTACAACAAGTAAGAATAAATCTAATTCTTTTTCTGTTAATATTTCATTTATTGCTTTTTCTAATTCTGCTCGTCTTTGATAAACATTTTCTGTATCAATTGCATTAACTTGAGCAATAATTACTTTAGAATCACCAAAAGTAAATTCTTTAGCATCCATCGTTAGTAGTTCGTGAGCTGTTTTATCTGCTAATGCTGTACCGGCTTCTAACATAGCTAAGCCATATTCTTCTAAATTAACTCCTGCAATTTCAGCTAAAGCTTTTGCTGCATCAACATCTACTGGTGTACATGTTGGTGATTTAAACAACAATGAATCTGAAATAATAGCTGAAAGCATTAATGTTGCAACTTCTTTTTTAATTTCCACTTTATTTTCTTGATACATTTTATAAAGAATAGTCGCTGTACATCCAACAGGCTCTGCCCTAAAGTACAATGGATCGTTTGTTTCAAAATTTGAAATTCGATGATGATCAATAACTTCTAAAATTTTAACATCTCTAATATTATCTACTGATTGTTGAAATTCGTTGTGATCGACTAAAATCACGCCTGAAACATCTTCAGGTACTTCCTGAATCAATTCAGGAGCTGCTAGATTTAAGTAATCTAGAACATAAGCAGTTTCTTTATTTATTTCACCTAATCTAACAGGATGGACTTGGTAACCTAACTCTGTTTTTAAGTCCGCATAAACCAATGCCGAACAAATTGAATCTGTATCAGGGTTTTTATGGCCGAAAATCATTATTTTTTCCATTCATACTCTCCTTAAAACTTCTGTATTCGTATTACTTATAGTTTATCATATTTAGAATTATATGTTAATTTAAATAATCTGTTCTTTATTCATTTACAGATCATTATTTCATTGATTATAGTAGAATAATAGAATTAATATTAAAGGATGATAAAAATGAAAAAAGTCGTCATTGTCGGAGCTGGTATTCTAGGTGCTTCAATAGCTTATGAATTATCTAAACATAATATCCACGTAACCATTGTTGATGCACAAATTAAAGGTGCTGCTACTAATGCAGGTGCTGGCATTATCTGTCCTTGGACTACTAAAAGAAGAAACAAGTTATGGTATAAACTTTCTAAGCATGGTGCGAGATATTATCCAAAATTAATTGAGTCACTTGAAAAAGACAATGAACTTGATCATGGTTATGCCAGACGAGGTGCACTTTCTTTTGATGAAGATTATCAAGTTCTTCAATCTTTAAAACAAAAACTTTTAAATACGAGAGATACACATCCTGAAATTGGCGATTTGAAATTATTAAATAAACAAGAAACAACTCATTTATATCCATTTACTAACTATAAATTTCATTCATTATTTATTGAAGGTGCTGCACAAGTCGATGGTAGAAAATTAAAAAAATCACTTTTAAGTGCTGCAACTAAAAATAATGTAAAACTAATTAACGGTTATGCTTCTTTACACCAATCTTTAACAGAAAAACCTATCTTAGAAATTAATAATAACCCCATTAGCTACGATTATCTCATTGCAGCTAATGGGGCTTGGATGAAAGATTTTTTTGAACCTATAGATATTCAATTAAGAACTGATTTTCAAAAAGGACAAATAATGCACTTAAAAAATAGTCATTTAAACACTGAAGAACTTCCAATCCTTATGATGCCTAACAGCCAATATATTCTTGGATTTCCAAATAATAAATTAGTTGTTGGACCAACGCGTGAACCTGTTTCAACAATGGATACTTCTATAACAGCAAATGGAATATTTAATATTTTAAAGAAGTTAAACGATTCGCTTCCTCTGTTATTAGACGCTGAAGTAACTCAGATTAAAATGGGATTTAGACCCAATACATTTAATCGATTGCCTGTATTTGGTGCTTTACCTAATTATCCTTATTTATATCTTGCCAATGGACTTGGCGCTTCCGGACTTACCACTGGGCCTTATATTGCAAGGTTATTAAGTCAACTCGTATTAAACAAAAAAACAGCTATTGATACCGAGCCATATCGTGTCAGTCAATTAATTAAAAATAATTAATTTCTTTTTGACGCTTTTCAATCATTTTAACGAACTTTAAATATGAATATTCAAAAATAGGACTTTGAACAAAGGTAAATATAAATGTAAAGATGAAAACAGGACCGCCAATCAGCAAGCCAATCACTAAAATGATAAGTTCAATAATAATTCTCACTCGTCCAATTGGATACCCGGTTTTATCAGAAATGGATAACATAAATCCATCTCTCGGTCCTGAACCAAGTCCAGCAGCATTGTATAAGCCTCCGCCAAAACCCATAATGACAATCCCTAAAGTCATAAACGTTATATCTAATGGTAAATTCGTTGGTTCTGGTAAAAGGTCCGTCCATAAATAAAAATCCACAAGTACACCAATTAGCATAACATTTAGTATGGTGCCTAATTTGATATACGTATGATCTAACACAAGTGCAATTGTAATTAAGATAACACCTATAATTATATTCCAAGTTCCGATACTTAATCCATAAATTTCATAAAATCCCACATTTAAAACATCCCATGGATGAAGCCCTAAATAACTCATTTTTACTGCTAAACTTATTCCAAAACTAAATATAAGTACACCTAACATAAAAAACATTAACCTATATAAAAACAAATATTTCACCAACCTCATATTAAACTAAATTTATTATAACGGTAAAAAATAAAAATTCATATTATATGAAATTTTCATCTAAATCTTTTATATTCAATCATTCTATTGACATTTTATTTTAATAGCTTCAAACTATATAATTAGTTTATTTTTTTATATAGCTGAAATTGAATTGATTATAGTATATTATAAAATAAACAATAATTTGGAAAGGAAGATAAATTATGAATAAAATGACTAATGTGTTTTGGGTTTCATCTGGACTTATTTTGATGTTAGTTTTATTTGGAACAATCGTACCCGAAACTTTTGAAAATGTTACTTTACAATTACAAGATATTATTACAGATTATTTTAGTTGGTATTATTTAATTGTTGTATCTGCTATTGTTTTATTTGTTGCTTTCTTCATCTTTAATTCAGTCGGTACGATTAGATTAGGAAAACCTGATGATCGTCCTGAATTCTCTTTAGCTACATGGTTTGCCATGTTGTTTAGTGCTGGAATGGGAATTGGTCTTGTCTTTTGGGGGGCTGCTGAACCACTCGCACATTACATTAACCCACCAATTACTGATGGAGAAACACCAGAAGCATACAAAGAAGCGCTCACCTACACCTTTTTCCATTGGGGAATTCATGCTTGGGCGATTTATGCTGTTGTTGCTTTTTCATTAGCATACTTCCAATTTAGAAAAGGCTTTCCAGGACTTATTTCTGCTACTTTAAGACCTTTATTCGGTAAAAAAATGGACGGTCCACTTGGTAATATGATTGATATTTTAGCTGTAATTGCAACAGTAATTGGTGTGGCGACAACTTTAGGATTCGGAGCCAAACAAATTAATGGTGGTTTATCATATTTATTCGATATTCAAATTTCATTTACAGTTCAATTAATTATTGTTTTAATTGTCACAGTCTTGTTCATTATTTCAGCTTGGTCCGGACTTGGTAAAGGTATTAGATATTTAAGTAACACAAATTTAGTTTTAGCTGTTTTAATCTTTGGTTTAGTATTTATTTTAGGACCTACAGTACTGATTCTCAACCTGTTTTCTGATTCTCTAGGTAAATATATTACAGATATTGCTCTTATGAGCTTTAGAAGTGAGCCATTAAACGCAGATGGACAAACTTGGATTAATAATTGGACTACGTTTTACTGGGCTTGGTGGATTGCTTGGTCACCTTTTGTGGGAATTTTCATTGCTCGGATTTCAAAAGGACGTACAATTCGCGAGTTTTTAATCGGGGTAACACTCGTTCCATCATTCATTGGATTTCTATGGTTTAGTGTTTTTGGTACATCTGCCATTGAAGTTCAAAAAGCAGGCGTTATTGATCTTAGTGGATTACAAACTGAAGAAGTTCTCTTTGCTGTATTTAGCCAATTTCCATGGGGAACTGTCCTATCATACATTGCTTTAGTATTAATTCTTTCGTTCTTTATTACATCTGCTGACTCTGCTACTTTTGTTCTTGGTATGCAAACAACAAATGGATCACTTACACCACCTAATCGAATTAAAATCTCGTGGGGTATTGCGCAATCAGCCGTTGCTCTGATTTTACTTTATAGCGGTGGTTTAGATGCTTTAGAAAACATACTTATTATTGCTGCCTTACCGTTTTCCATCATTATTATACTGATGATGACTTCATTGTTCCGTTCTTTAATGGAAGAAAAAAGAGCTTTACAGCTAGATCAAAAACCTAATAATAAGGAAATTGAATAACCTAATTAAATTTTCGCCTCTAACGTTGATTGTTTAACTAAACGTTAGAGGCGTTTTTTTAATCTAACATTTAATATTTTTTCTAAAACACGTTCATTAAGATCAGTTTATTTAATCTATTAGATGATTTATTTTAAATAAAAAAGCCTCACTCATCCTATGGCAACAAGGATTGTGAGACTCAATTAATTTATTTTTTTAAAAAGTAAATCTAGATATACCAGTGGCCGGGATCGAACCGGCACTTCCCAAAGGAAACGGGATTTTGAGTCCCGCGTGTCTGCCAATTCCACCACACTGGCAAATGTTTATTTTAAAGATAAAAAAACCACCAGCATCTGCTTGGTGAAAAAAATATGGAGGCGGCAACCGGATTTGAACCGGTGGTAAAGGTTTTGCAGACCTCTGCCTTACCACTTGGCTATGCCGCCAATTAAGTATTAAATTGGTTTTGTCACCAATAAAAATCAAATTGGCTATGCTACCAATAAAAATTTAAGTTAGATAACTACCAGTTTAAATAATTAAAGCGGAAGACGGGATTCGAACCCGCGACCTCCACCTTGGCAAGGTGATATTCTACCACTGAACTACTTCCGCATAATAAGCTGGGCTACAAGGATTCGAACCTTGGAATGACGGGACCAAAACCCGTTGCCTTACCGCTTGGCTATAGCCCAATATAATAAATGGGGCGACCGGAGGGATTTGAACCCTCGAGTGCCGGAGCCACAATCCGGTGCGTTAACCGCTTCGCCACGATCGCCATTTAAATATTAATCTAAATCGTATGAAATAATGGCAGGGGTAGAAGGATTCGAACCCTCATCGACGGTTTTGGAGACCGGTATTCTACCATTGAACTATACCCCTATAAATAAGAGTGGTGGGGGGCAGATTCGAACTGCCGAACCCGTTGGGAGCGGATTTACAGTCCGCCGCGTTTAGCCACTTCGCTACCCCACCAAATAAATATTAAATTGTATAATGGTGTCTCAAGACGGAATCGAACCGCCGACACAAGGATTTTCAGTCCTTTGCTCTACCGACTGAGCTATTGAGCCTTATTAAAATGGCGATCCGGACGGGACTCGAACCCGCGACCTCCAGCGTGACAGGCTGGCATTCTAACCAACTGAACTACCGGACCACATATATCACTATACTACTTTAAAGATGTTTTTGGCAAATAAATCAATTTTAAAATAATTGGTTGCGGGGGCAAGATTTGAACTTGCGACCTTTGGGTTATGAGCCCAACGAGCTGCCAGACTGCTCCACCCCGCGGTGTAATGGTGGAGGATGACGGGCTCGAACCGCCGACCCCCTGCTTGTAAGGCAGGTGCTCTCCCAGCTGAGCTAATCCTCCAAATAAATCTGGTATATTAATAATAAAATGGTGACCCGTACGGGATTCGAACCCGTGATACCACCGTGAAAGGGTGGTGTCTTAACCACTTGACCAACGGGCCATTTAAAAGTAATGGCTTCATACATCATATACTAACTCTAGTACGGAGAGCAAGGGATTTGAACCCTTGAGACCGTAAACGGCCTACATGATTTCCAATCATGCTCCTTCAGCCAGCTCGGACAGCTCTCCAAATTGGCTCCACAGGTAGGATTCGAACCTACGACCGATCGGTTAACAGCCGATTGCTCTACCACTGAGCTACTGTGGAATGAAGGAAATTGCTTACGTTAAAATGATTTGTAAGCTATTTTTAGCGACAATCTTTATTATAGTTTATTTATTTTTACTTTGCAAGTAATATGTTTTCTCTACTAAATATTTTTTAAAACAAAATTGCCTCGTTTAAGTCCAGCTTTTTTATAATAACACATATTTTATAAATAGCCAAGTTTTATCTATTTTACTTTATTAAACGTTTATTTTTTCATTACATATGTATTTTTTTGTTCTTTATGATAATATTTTCGATATAAATATTACACTATAATTAAGGAGGTAAAATATGCGTGTCATAACTAATTTTTTTGATCGTATGGTTCAAAGGTATTTACCTGATGCTTTTTTATTTGCTGTTATTTTAACTCTCATCGTATTTATAATGGGGATTTTCTTTACAGATAGCTCTCCGATAGAAATGGTTGAATTTTGGGGTTCGGGATTTTGGGATTTATTAGCTTTTACGACTCAAATGGCGCTTATTGTTGTAACAGGTTATGTACTTGCTAATACACCTGTAGTAAAAACAATTTTAATTAAAGTAAGTAATTTTGCAAATACACCTGTCCAAGCAGTTATGCTAATAACATTTGTTGCATCAATCGCGTCACTTATTAATTATGGTTTTGGATTAGTTATCGGAGCTTTACTTGCAATTCAAATCGCTAAACGTGTCCCATCAGTTGATTACAGACTACTTGTCGCAGCTGGGTATAGTGGATTTTTACTGTGGCATGGCGGACTTTCAGCTTCAATCCCCCTTTTAATTGCTACACCCGATCACTTTTTAGCAGAGACAATCGGAGTCGTTCCAGTAACAGACACTATTTTTAGTTTTTCAAATATATTCATTATTATAATTTTACTAATTACTTTACCTTTTTTAAATAGGTGGCTATTAAAATCTCGTAGTGGAGTAGACCTTAAAGATCCAATCACGTGGGAAAGTAGTGTAATTGAGCAAGATAAAGTTCCAAATGATCCCATTATTACTCCTTCTGATAAATTAGAGAACAGTCGAGTAATTTCTATCTTAACTAGTTTACTTGGATTTAGTTTTATTATTTATCATTTTAAAAACAATGGATTTGATTTAAATATTAATATCGTTAACTTTATTATGTTATTTCTTGGCATACTGTTACATGGAACACCTAAACTCTTTTTACATAGCGTTAATCAAGCAGTTAAAAATATAGGTGGAATTATAATTCAATTTCCTTTTTATGCTGGAATCATGGGAATGATGGTAGCTTCAGGATTATCACAAACAATGTCGCATTGGTTTGTAAGTATATCTACTGAATTTACCTTTCCTTTATTTGCATTCTTAAGTGCAGGCATTGTAAATTTCTTTGTTCCGTCTGGTGGTGGTCAGTGGGCTGTACAAGGACCTATTATGACAGAAGCAGGACTAGCTATTGGTGTAGACACTGCTAAAACAGCCATTGCTGTCGCTTGGGGTGATGCTTGGACTAATATGATTCAACCTTTCTGGGCCCTGCCTTTACTTGCTATTGCTGGTTTAAAGGTTAGAGACATAATGGGCTTTTGTATCGTGATATTAATTTATAGCTTCTTCCCTATTGCTATTGGACTTCTATTCTTTTAAAATAGACTATTGCTTTTCAATAAAAAAACGTCCTTTTTGGACGTTTTTTTATTATACGCGTGGACTAACTGGCCAATCAGAAATATTTTCGGCCATTTCCCAAAACATATATTCAAAGTTACTTGTCTGTACCACAATCTCTTCAAGTTCTTTCAATTCATCAACTGACTTTTCCGCAGTTAATTCATTTAATAAGTCTTTACAATCATTAGCTATCTTTGTAAACTCTTCAGAAGAATACATCTTGACCCAATTACCATAAAATTCGTGATCAACCGCACCTGGTAGCTTAGCTAGTTTTTTCCCAATGTAATTATAACTCCATGCACATGCTAAGACTGCTGCGGTGGCATTTTCCACTCCACCTAATTGAGCTTTATTTAACATATAACTTGTATAGGCAGTCATTGTTGCTGATGGTTTTGTAGCTTCTAATTCTTGATTAGAAATACCAAACTGATCAGCATATTCACGATGTAAATCCATTTCATAATTCATTGTCCCATGCAACAAATCGGCAAACATTGTCATGCTTTTTAAATCTTTCGACTTCGAGGCACCAATCGCAAAAATGCGAGAATATTCTATTAAATAAATATAATCCTGTTTTAAATAATGCTTGAATTTTTCTTTATCAAGCGTTCCGTCCCCTATCCCTTTAACAAACGGATGATCTAGATAAGCTTCCCATAATGGCTCGACACGTTTAAATACTTGATCTGTAAACTTACTTGACATATGATCTCTCCTTATATTTTTCTAGAGGATTAAACATAAAAAAGACTATTCCCTTTGACGTAGAGAATAGTCGAAAAAACATGATTAATTCAGCTGTTGATCTGTTAATCTATCGACACTTCCCTACGCTAGTACAAACTAGATCAGGTTCAAAGGGTCAAGATAATTCTTTCTCAGCAATAGTTGCTCCCCTAGTGTTTGAATGTATTATTCAATTACATTCATATAATCATATAATTATATAATAGTCAAATGACTTTTTAAACGAGTCTCATCCATGGTCTTTCTGCATGCCAATCTAGTGTTACTTCTCTATTAAACAACCCGCTTAGGTTCTCGTTAGTTAAAACATCTTTATTTAACCCGGCTGCATATACCCTTCCTTCTTGTAATAGTAATGTATGTGTAAATAGAGGTATAATTTCTTCTGTATGATGTGTAACATAGATAAGTGTTGGCATGTTTTCAGATTGCGACATTTGAGTTAGAGTGTTTAAAAGGTCTTCTCTTGCGATAAAATCTAATCCCGTTGTTGGTTCATCTAAAATAAGTAACTTCGGATTTGCCATTAATCCCCTAGCAATTAGAATTTTTTGTTTTTCACCATGTGAACACATTTCATAACGTTTGCCATATGTATGAAGACAGTTTAATTTTTCCATCAGTTTCTTTGCTTCTTCATATAGTATCTCTTCGGGTTCTTCGTATAAAAAACCAAATGTTTTTTTAACACCACTCACTACAATATCTTCAGCAAGGTATCGCCCATTCATTCTTTGTTCTAATGACGAACTTACCCAACCTATTTCAGTTCTCATTTGATAAATATTTGTTTCGCCAAATTTCTTACCTAAAACACTCACCTCTCCTGTTGTTGGCCAAGTATATCCATTAACCATATTCAAAAGAGAAGTTTTTCCGGCACCATTTAGGCCTATAATCGCCCAATGTTCACCATCTTTAACTTGCCAATTAATAGTTGATAAAATGTCTTTTCCTTCTCTGCGCCAAGAAACATTGTTCATATTAATTATTTCGCTCATCTCTATTCTCCTTTACATACAATAAAAAATGCCTTCTCTTCATAATTTTTCATGAAGAAGAAGGCATTTTTTATGTTAGTTGCCGAAAAATTCTTCAGCTTTTTCTAAATATATTTCTTGGTCTGGCGTTAAATCATACTCTTCAACAATTGCATCTACTGGACACACCGCAACACATGCACCACAGTCAATACAAATATCTGGATCTATATAAAACTGGTCTGGTCCTTCTTCAATACAATCAACAGGACACACACTTACGCATTCACCAGATTTTTCATTCTGACATGGATCTAAAATAACGAAAGCCATAGATTATTCCTCCTTTATAGCTTAAAAATACTAATATCTAAGCCTTTTTTTAACAAGTCTTATTCTTATTAAGCATTTCTAGTTATTATTATACAACTTTTTTTTCTGTTTTGCACGGACTCTATTATGTTATTTTAGTGAACAAGTTAACTTTACTTATCTTTTAATATATTTTAAGCTTCAGAAAATGGATTATTAGTAAACTCCTCGTTTTCTTTTTTTAAATATTTAATAATATCTTTTTTGAAACACGTGATTTTTTATGTTTATTTCGACGTTTTTAAAAAGTCTCCACTTTTTCCCTATATTTACAGACACCAGTAAATATCTGACTATGACTTTCGTCATATAATTTGAGTCGTTTTTTCAATACGTGCAACGTGCTTTTGTGTTTTTATAAACGTTTGTTAAAAGCAAATCACTAAAATAACTAATAGTTACTCAAAATACCCTTAAAATTAGATTTTTCTAATTTTAAGGGCGCACTACATTACACCTTTATTATTAACCTTTTTCATCAATTATTGATAAAGTTATCTAACTAAGCCTTTCGCAACTTCAATAATATCCTCTACTTGTGGCACTGCTGCTTTTTCTAGTTTTTTATTACTTGGAATCGGAACAGCCTGCCCTCCTAGCCTTTTTATTGGTGCTTTTAAGTATTCAAATCCTTTTTCTGCAACAATGCTTGCTATCTCTGCTCCATATCCGCTACGTTTTACTGCTTCATATACAACAAGCAAACGTCCGGTTTTTTTCACTGACTGTAAAATACTTCTTTCATCTAACGGCACTAGTGTGCGGGGATCAATTATTTCTAAAGATATGTTTTCTTTCTTTAATTCTTCGGCCGCTTCTAATGCACGAGAAACCATAATGGATGTCGCAACAACTGTCAAATCAGTCCCCTCTTTTTTTACATCTGCTTTTCCAATTGGTATTGTATATGGAGTTTCGGGTACATCACCTATAGTTTTATATAATAGCTTGTGTTCATAAAAAATCACTGGATTAGGATCATCAATTGCTGCCTTTAATAGGCCTTTTGCGTCATATGGTGTTGACGGTTGAATCACTTTGATTCCTGGTATATGAGTGAGCCATGCTTCCAAGCTTTGAGAATGCTGGGCTGCAGCTCCTGTTCCAGAACCGCCCGGCGTTCGAATCACAAGTGGAACACTTCCTTTTCCACCATACATATAATGGATTTTTGCGGCTTGATTCACTATTTGATCAAGTGCTAAAACAATAAAGTCAGAAAATTGAAATTCAACAATCGGTCGCAACCCTGTCAGTGCAGCCCCGACTGCAACACCAGTAAAGCCGAGCTCGCTTATTGGTGTATCTCTCACACGATTTTCACCAAATTCTTCTAACAGACCTTCTGTTACACCAAAACCTCCGCCATAAACACCAATATCTTCACCTAGTAAAAACACTTTTTCATTTGCTCTCATCTGTTGTTGCATCGCTTCTCTAATCGATTCTAAATATGTTAACTTACGCATCAATCTCACCCTTAATCGTTGATGTTTTATTTTTAAGCATAAACATCAGCAAAAAGTTCATTTAGTTCTGGTTCTTCACTTTTCAATGCAAATTGTGTTGCTGCCTCTACTTGTTGATTTATTTTATATTTTATTTCCTGAAGTTCCTGGTTATTCACCATGCATGATTTTATCATTTTTTTCTCAAGACGTAATATCGGATCGAATTCTTTTCGTTCTGTTACTTCTTCATCTGTTCGATATACTTGCTTATCACTTTTAGAATGACCGCTGTATCGGTATGTTTTAGCTTCAATAAGTGTGGGGCCCCTTCCATTTCTCGCTCTATCAACTGCCAATTTTGTTTCTTCCATAACATTAATAACATCATTTCCATCAACTGTTACACCAGGAATTCCATATGCATCTGCTCGGCTTGATAAATTTTCTATATTTACCATGTCTTTGATGTGACTTGACATTCCATATTCATTATTTTCACATACAAATATAACTGGTAATTGCCAAATAGATGCTAAATTTAGAGCTTCATGGAAACTTCCCTGATTCGTTGCTCCATCTCCAAAAAAACAAACTGTAACATGTTTAGACTTCTCTATTTGAGCTGTTAATGCTGCACCAACAGCAATAGGAATACCGCCACCTACAATCCCATTTGATCCTAAATTTCCAGATTCAACATCTGCTATATGTAAAGATCCCCCTTTACCTTTACTGTAGCCTGTTACCTTTCCAAATAACTCTGCCATCATCTTATTTATATCAGCACCCATAGCGATGGAATGACCATGTCCACGGTGAGTACTCGTAATGTTATCACCTTGCTTCAATATTGAACAAACACCTACAGCTGTTGCTTCTTGTCCTATGCAAAGATGAGTTGTACCATGAAAGAGATTTTTCTTCATGTTTCGTTCTACTTCCTCTTCAAAACAGCGAATCATTAACATTTGTTCATATAGTGATTTTAATTTTTCATTTTGAGTACTTACATTCATTTCTAATGACTCTCCCTTTTAGCTAAAATAGCGATGATATAATGTATTTGCTTTTTTAACATCATTTGTTCCATGAATTAGTGCTCGGCCATCTTTGAAAATAACCATTCTTTCAGCATCAATAGTAAAGGATAATAAAAACGGATTTACTTCAATTTTTCCACCTGTATTTTTTAATTGCTTAGCTAACTGTTCTAAGTCTCGTTGTTCATTTTTTGATGGTCTGATTTGTACCGATTCTCGACCACATAAAACAGCATTTTTTGTCTGTGCATCAAAGCTTAAGAATGGATAGGTTGCTTTGTTACTACAAGAAGGACAATCAGCTTTCTTTAGTGATAAAACATTTATTTGTGAGTTCTCATTTGTCCAAACATCAAATGAGACAAGTTTATTCCGTAATGCTTCTTGTTGATTAGTAAGTATTTTTAAGGCTTCCGTTGTTTGGTGAACCACAACTTGACTTGCAGTAGGGTGGATAATTCCGGCAGTATCACATGTTGAACCACCAATAGGAACTGTTTCAAGTAAACAATGTAAACACGGTGTAATCCCTGGAAGAATAGTATAACTGATTCCGTAACTACCCACACAGGAACCATATATCCAAGGTATCTGATGCTTTTGAGCAATATCGTTTATCATCATCCGAATATCAAAATTATCTGTACCATCTAGAATTAAATCTACTCCTTTAACGAGTTCTTCTAATTCAATTGGAGTTACATCCACAATCCGTGCATCGATGTTGACCTCTGAATTCATTGCACGAAGTCTTTGTTCTGCTGCGATAACTTTTGGCATGCGTTTTTTAGCATCTTCTTCTGTGAATAGCTGTTGGCGTTGTAAATTGCTTGCTTCAACATAATCTCGATCAACTATCGTTAACTTCCCAATCCCGGCTCGAACTAACATTTCAGAACTTTGTGTCCCTAGCGTACCAATTCCGACAATTAACACATGTTTTTTAGCTATTGTTTGTTGTCCTTTTTCGCCAATTGGAGTAAATAATATTTGTCTTGAATAACGGTTCTTCATTAAAAACTCATTCCTTCAATTGGACTACTTGCGGTAGCTGTTCTTTTAATGGGGATTCTTCCCGCTTCGTAACTTAATCTTCCTGATTCAACAGCTAATTTCATTGCTTTAGCCATTTTAACAGGATCATTCGCACCTGAAACTGCTGTGTTTAATAGAACTGCATCAGCACCTAATTCCATAGCATACACAGCATCTTTAGGGGAACCAATACCTGCATCAACAATGACAGGGATATTCGATTGCTCAATAATAAGACTCATATTTAATGGATTAATAATTCCTTGTCCCGAACCAATTGGTGAAGCACCAGGCATCACCGCATGTACACCTAATTCTTCTAAATGTCTTGCCAACACAACATCATCTGATGTATATGTTAAGACTGTAAAACCTTCTTCTAAAAGCATTTCTGATGCTCTTAATGTTTCAATTGGATCTGGTAATAAGGTTTTATCACAACCAATAATTTCAACCTTAATCATATGACAAATATTAGAGGCTTGAGCAAGCTTAGCGATTCGAACCGCTTCTTCTGCTGTTTTTGCTCCTGCTGTATTTGGTAAAAATTTATATTTATTTAAATCAATTTTATCTAAAAAATTTGGTTGACTCGGCTCAAATATATTCATTCTTCTGACTGCAAATGTTAATACCTCTGTTTCTGAAGCTAAAACGGCATCTCTTTGAATATCAAAATCTGGAAATTTACCTGTTCCTAATAATAATCGTGAATTAAATTCGTATTCGCCTATTTTTAACATGTTTTCTGCTCCCTTTTAGTTAACTTAAGTTCTACTTTGAGTTGATTAGCCTCCACCTACAAATTGAACAAATTCTACTTTATCCCCATCTTGAACTTGTACATGTTCATGTTCACCGCTTTTTAAAATAACCTCGTTATGTTCAACAATAATCACTGGACTTTTTAAATCGAAATGAGCAATTAATTCTGTAATTGTCTTGATTGTTTTTGGTACTTCTAGTTTTGTACCATTTATAAGTAATTCCATTTACTCCACCTCACTTTCAGTTATTTTTTCTTTATATTCTAAACTCGCTTGTTTAACATCATCTGCCAAAAGAATACCCGATAAAACAGCAATTCCTTTTGCTCCTGTTCGAAAAACTGATTGAACATCATCAGGTTTGATACCGCCGATTGCAATAACTGGTATCTTTATTTCATTTACTACTGATTCTAAATTTGCTAATCCTTTTGGTGGTAAATTAACTTTTGAATCTGTTTTAAAAATATGGCCATAAATTAAATAATCTGCACCTTGTGCTGCTTTGTTTCTTGCTTCTTGAATGTTGTGAACTGAGCAACCTATTTTTAAATGAGGGAATTTTCGCTTAACTATAAACACATCAAGACTATGCATAGTTAGTTGAACACCTAATAGTTCTTCTGTAACAGCAATATCAACTCGATCATTAATAATTATTTTTTGTCTAGATATTCCTGCTTCAACAAGTTTGTTTATTGCTTTTACATAATCTTTAGCTTTCCAATCCTTCTCTCGTAAATGAATATAATCAACATCAGTATGAATTTCTTTTACTTTCTTTATAAATTCATCCATAGTTTGTTTACTAGTAGAAATAAGATGAATCCCGCCCATAGTGCACCCCCTTTAAAATCGAGTATGATTGGACTTTATTTTGTATTACAAACTTATCCATTTTAATTCAGCCTTTTATAAACTTTCTGGTCGTCAGTTCAGGATTTTGCTTCCAGCTGTCTTCAGAGTTATAGCCCATGCTGAGCCAACAATAAAAAAACCACTTGCCTAAAAAAATAGGAAAGTGGTTTACCATATACATTTAAAAATTATAGTAACTTTGCCACTTCCCTTCGCTAATACTAATTAGATCAGGTTTTAAGAATCCCGAAGTAATTACTTCGATCTCAGCTTGTTTAACAAGCACTCCTAGTGTTATAACAATATTCAATTTGACTATTATATTAGCATGATTGTAAGTTTTGTCAAACTCACTTTCGCATACCGAATAGATTTCAATCATTCTTTGAAATAGCCTTTTATTGGTAGTCAGTAAGGGTTCTTGCTATGTGGGATTTCGTTCTGATATGTATGCTATACTTGTATTGATATTTACTGAGAGGATGTTTAAATGCAATGAAAAAAAGTGTAGTCTTAGCAGAAAAGCCATCAGTGGCTCGAGATATAGCAAGGGTTCTTAACTGTCACAAAAAAGGTGATGGTTATTTGGAAAATGATAGATACATTGTAACTTGGGCGCTTGGTCACCTAGTTACCTTGGCTGACCCTGAGTCTTATGATAGTAAATATAAAACATGGAAGCTTGAAGAACTACCAATGATTCCACCTAAATTAAAAATAATGACAATAAAAAAAACTAGTAAACAATTCTACTCTATTAAAAAACAGTTAAATCGTTCTGATGTAGACAATATAATAGTGGCAACAGATAGTGCACGTGAAGGGGAATTAGTAGCTCGTTGGATAATTGAAAAAGCTAGAGTGAATAAACCTATTAAACGTCTTTGGATTTCTTCAGTGACAGATAAGGCGATTCGTGAAGGATTTAAAAACCTGAAGCCAGGCAAACAATATGAAACATTATATGATGCAGCTGTCGCTCGTAGTGAGGCTGATTGGTATGTTGGACTAAACGCTACAAGGGCATTAACGACTAAATTCAATGCTCAACTATCAGCAGGCCGTGTCCAAACACCAACGCTTGGAATTATTGCTAGGCGCGAAAGAGAGATTCAAAATTTCCGACCAAAGAAATATTATGGGATCCAGTTAAAAACAAATAGTGGCATAACCCTTGGATGGCATGATGAGAAAAACAACACACGTATTTTTAATCAAGAGAAGGCAAACCTACTCATCCAAAAATTAAAAGATAAAGCAATAATTGTTCGTACTGTAGAGAAAAAACAAAAGAAACAATTCGCTCCCCAATTATATGACTTAACAGAATTACAGCGTGATGCAAACCGGATTTTTGGCTTTTCAGGGAAGCAAACTTTACGTGCGATGCAACAATTATATGAGCGACATAAAGTACTAACATATCCACGAACAGATTCACGCGTAATTACAACAGACATTGTTCCAACATTAAAAGATCGTATTGATGCATGTGGCGTGAATGAGTATGCAAATTTTGCAAAAAAGCTTATTAACAAAAAATTCCAACTACCTAAGTCAGTAGTGAATAACCAAGAAGTTAGCGATCACCATGCGATAATTCCTACAGAAGAGCCAGTGAACGTGCATGACTTTGGAAGCAATGAGCGCAAAATTTATGACCTAGTAATTAAACGTTTTTTAGCAGTTTTATCGGACCCATTTGAATTTGAAGAAACACAGGTGACTGTAGAAGTTGAGGGGGAGTTATTTTCTACAAAAGAAAATACAACCATTCAACTTGGTTGGAAAAAAATTTACGGAGAAAAACAAACAAAAGGTGCAAATCAACTACAAGAAGGACAAAAGTTAAATGGCACTTTTCTAATAACTGAAGGAAAAACAACGCCACCAGAACGATTAACAGAAGGTGCTTTACTAAAAGCAATGGAAAATCCAACACGATATATGGAAAATGCAGAAAAACAAGTAACTAAAACGCTTCGTGATGCTGGTGGAATTGGTACAGTGGCTACGCGTGCAGATGTTATTGAAAAGCTTATTAATGGACAATATATGGAATTACGAGGGAAGTACCTTTACCTAACAAAAACAGGCAAACAGTTACTAGAGCTTGCTCCTGAAGATTTACGTTCTCCTGTATTAACTGCTGAATGGGAAAAGAAACTTCTTCAAATTGAAAATGGACAATTAAAAAAGGAACAATTTATTCAAGAGATTAAAACGTACACAAAGGAAATCGTACAACAAATCAAAAGCATGGAAGCGACATTTAAACATGATAATGTAACTGGAACAAAATGTCCGCACTGTGATGAGTTAATGTTAGAAATAGAAAATCGAAATGGTAAAATGTTGCGCTGTAAAAATCAGTCCTGCAATTATAAGAAAAACATTTACAAAAACACAAATGCACGTTGCCCTAATTGTAAAAAGAAACTGAAACTATACGGTGAAGGTGAAGGACAAACATTCAGATGCGTTTGTGGCCACAGCGAAAAACTTGACGCTTTCCAAAAACGTAGAAAGAAAACACAAAATGCTCGTGTATCTAAAAAAGATATTAATAAATACATGAAAAAACAGGATGAAGAATTTACTAATAACCCATTTGCAGATGCATTGGCGAAGTGGAAGAAATAATTATACTCTATTAATATTTCGTTATAGAATTTTTCTTTCACTCAAATCATTTAACGATTGAAAAAATTTAAAATCCCAATCTATGAGTGTTTAAATTTTACACAATAGGTCTTAAAGGAAAAATAATAATTAAGAAAACCTACTTAGATCTATTTTAGATGATTTTTACGTTGAAATTATATCTTTTCAATTATCATAACGATCGAATACAAAAGCTATAATAAGACAAGAAATGTATTATGGAGAAATATATCGTTCACTCGAAGAATTAAGCAAAGCTGTAAAAGAATAAAAGCAAAATTGACTGGTAGGAGTTCGGTTAAATACCGTCAACTTACCAGTCAATTAGCTGCTTAAATATTTAGGTATCTTTTATTTTAGAGATTTTTGTATCCTCACATGTATTATAGAGTCTTAAATTAAAAATTTCCGTCATAAAAACAAAGCTTAATCAAGACTCATGTCATATCTTATGTGTAAAATATATCATTATAAATGAAATTATTGTAACTAAAGACAATAGTTTACGCTGAGTTGTAACACCTGAAAATGAAGCATCAGTATTGTTAAAACGACAATAATAAAAAAATATAAGTATGTGAGAATTTTTTCAATCCACCAACGAACAATAAAAAACCAATTAAGATTGATATTCAAATATAGATACCACATAATCATTTCTTAAAATAATGTTATCGTTCCCAGCGTATGTTTAGAAGTAAATCTTGTATTTATTTCTAAATTCAGATCATCATAATTTATCTGATTTTGATTTTCTCTCCCGAAACTTATTTATCAATATCTTACCTATGGTTGTCACAATCAAATAAATAGAGAGTCCTATTCCAACTACCGCAGTAAGTAAAGTTACCCATTCAAAGAAAGTGTAATTCAAAATACCTTCCCAACTAACAGGCGAATCCCAGTCTCGGATAACTAAGTTCATGCCAAAAATCCCAGACATTACAGTGAAAACAGTTAGGAAAAAAAGAAGCATGTTCATTCTATAGGATGCATTATGTTCTTGAGTTTCATATAATTCGTGCAGTGTGTTAGTCGCTTCTTTGGATAGGTTATTGATATTTAATGATTCCCTGAACAACTTTGATAATTCTTTTCCTTCAGATCTTGTACTCACTTCATGAAAAAAATGCCAAGATGAAAAGAGGGTGATCAGTTTGATAAGTGGCTTTACAGATTCTTCATCTTTTTTCCAATCAATTTCACTATACTCATAAGATATTCGATGTAACATGATTTTATAAAAGTAATGCAAAAGGAAGTTATAATAATGTGTACCCATATATTGACTAAGTTCAACCATCATAGATTTTGGAGGAACATTTGTTACTGTGATATACGCATGTTGAGTTACCATTGTATAGGAATTTGGTCCCCATCGATCATGTAAATGCCCATCCAAGTAACGTTGAATGTATTCTGTGTTACTTGTCGATATGAAATCATCTCCATCCGGAGACCTCCCATCTAATGTTCCCATACGATATAATTGATCATTAGTAATTGGAGAACCTTCTTTACTAAACAAAAATGCAGTCACATACATTCTTTCATCCTCAAAGTAAGGAAGCGAACCATGGTATCCTTTTGATTTTTCATCATGTAAAATAAATTCTTTCAAAAAGCGAAAAATATATTCAAATATAAATTTATTAATAGATGGATATCTGATGTTATTAGAATCAACAACGATTATTCCTTTTTCCTCTTTCAATTTAGCTTCAACTGTCCTGAAATGATGCATGAAATCGAGCACATCTGAAAGTTCTTTTTTTTCGTCCTTCAATTGTACTCTTATCGTCAAAAATGCGATTCCAAAAGACCCTAAAATAACATCTGTACTTTGGATTAAAAACCTTGGGCTCGTACTCTTTAATCTAAAATTGAATTCTTCTTTAAATGACTTGGTATATCTGTGAAATCCTTGGTCATTCAATGAGGGAGGAAAAATTTTATCTTCAATATAAGGAAGGAAGTATTGTTCTAAATCCCTTTTACTGACGCCAATTCTTTCGCCATATAAGTCTTTTTCTTTTGAATTATCAGCGAGTTGAAAATAAGTATACCCGTTCGCTTCTAATGCTTGTATTAAGTTTTTCTTTTTATTATCTTTATAACTTATCGGAAGAACAAAAGAGATGTGGGAACTATTAATATCTAATTTTGTAATCAAATCTATTTTTTGCATCAGTATTCTTCCTTTCAGCATTAAAAGTTCTGATTATAATAATATCGTCATCAATAAAGCTAGTAAGCTTTCATGCTAAGTTTATTTTAAAAATCAATATTCTGACTATTCACTTAATTCTAAATGAAAAATACGGTTCGTCTAGCTTATCAGAAGTGCAATCACTTATTTATCTATAAATGAATTTTATTCTTGTTTGTATTTTAATTGAGATTGGATAGAAGGAATTGCAATCAAAAAATTATCATGATAATTGAAGTTGATCCTTCTGTTATTAGTGTAACAGTTTTTAATTAATTTTAATATATGTCTTTTTTATTTATCTTAACATTTAGACTCGACATTTCTTATTTGGTTAGGTTCAATTCTGTTGCAAAAAAATTCAAAATCTTTTTTTGCTTATTTTTATTTAATTACACAAGCGTTGTGTTGAAATCGACATACCCATCTACTTCCCAACCTGCAAGAACAGCAGCGTAAAGATTCTCATATTGTTTACCTAGCTTCAATTTATTAAAACTATCTCGAATTGCTTTATTTGTTTCAGCGTTATATTTAATTCAAATAACAAACATATATAAAACCATCGTTAATTAAATAACGATGGTTTTTATAAAGTAATTAACTTTTTATGAAATATTCCAGTTAATCATTTCTGAGTGATTACTCTTTTCAGCAATAATTTTTAGTTCATGTAATGCATCTATAAAATGATTCATTAGTTGTTCCCCACTTGCTTTATTATCTGTATAACTTGAAATATTTACTGAGATTGAGTTTTCTAATATGAAATAAGCTACTCCATGTCCATCTTCAACTACTGGCGCAAACATACGATATTCTGCATTTTCATAAGCCATGCCACTTGTTGAGATAAAGTCATAACGAAGCGCTTGATACCCTGAATCCAAGAAAATTTCAGGCAAGTTATCAATACCTAACTCTGCTTTATAAAGATGATACATTTGTTCAAGGCCAAAAAGATGTCTTTCTACACCGTGACCTTGTTGACAATCTCTTATACGACTCGTATGAGCCTCACTCGCCTGTTGCATAAGAAAATAAAGCTTTTCCTCATCATCTTTATCCGCTTCAATCGCTTTAATTAAATTAAGCTTTTCCATACTTGTTGAGCGTGCTGATTCTGTTCTCCCTTCATAAAAATTCGCAACTGAGACAGGTTCATAGACACTTTTAAGTTCTCCAAACGTTCGATATTGTGCAAGTTGTAACGCCATATGAAAGAATGCGTCTGGACTGATTCTCATTTTTTTAATTCGTTCTGCACCAAAGTCAGTAAAGTTATTTGGTAAAAGGTCATATTGAGTTTTTCGTTTAGAATGTTCTTTTTCAATCTGAGATAACTTTTCCAAAATGCTTTCAGACAAATCCCAAGTCATTTTTTTTACTATTATTGCCTGGGAAATAACTCCAACTTCAGATATATCTGATAAAAGACCTTGACTGATATGTTTTATCACCGGGGCTACAGATGTACCATCTATAGCTGAATGCTCCATGTTAAATCCTAATGAACCATTTTTAGTAATAATTATTTGCATCGTCTTATCAAAATATTTGTTATTTCCATTTAACATTAAATTTCTAATTGCCATTTCTTGGTTGTCACTTTCTTCATCAATTGAAAGAACAACAAGTGCATCTGCAATAGCTTGCAATGTAGCAGTGTTCTGTGGTGATTTACTTAATTTTGTATAAACTTTTGCAGCTTCATCTCGTTCCGCCGTTGTGAAGATTCCTACATTTACTCCTTCTGATGACTCGTTTGAAACGACTGCCTCTATTGCATCTGAAATAGAATCACTATGGTAAATAACCCCTTCATTATTAGTGACAGGTACTTTGTATACATTATTTTTATATAACAAAACAACATGATTGTTCTGTTTGTTAAAATCAGCAACATAAAATGAATCGCTATTTAATTTTGGTATGCGAACGGATTTAAAAAGTTTATTCAATTGACTCATATCTGGTAAATAATTTTCTTTAACACATTTATCTTCTTGTTGATCAATCACCTTATGATATAACTGTGCGATAAGATAGCTAACTTCGCCCGCAGTTTTAATCATTGATTGACCAGCTTTACTCAAGTCTTCTTTTAGTAAAACGTTAAAGTTCATACTGATTGGTAATGATTCTCGGTGCGTTAAATAAGACTCTTTCCAAAAAGGCGTTAACCAGCTTCCTTCTTGATTTTGATCCCATTCATTTAATTTACTTTGAAGTTTTTCAGCAATACCGTTTTCTTTAAAAAATTCATTCGTAACAGTTAATGTTTTTTGCAATTGCTGCTGATCTACTAAAGGTAAAATCCATTCAATTAATTTAGCTTTTGTACTACTTAGTGATGGAACAGGCAACTTTGGTAAAGTTAAGTTATCTTGAGATACATATTTTCTATTAATAATCATCTTCCTCTCTCTTTAAAAAGAAAACTTCTTTTATTTTTTCCAGGTAAAATTATTTTCTTGTGTGTTTCTACAAGAAATTCATTCGTTCTCATATATTTTCGCGATAAAAAAACGTCATAATAACTGACGTTGTTAGGTGAGTATTAAGATATTTAATTTAATCTATTTTCTTACAGAATGCTTGAGCGAACTAACAATTAAATTTGAGGGTAGTGGAATCGGAGTTTAACTTGAGGTAATAAGCATAGTTACTTCTCCTTGTATATGTAAGGTAAGTCATACTTATCTATTTCACATCTTTATAAACACTTTTTCCAATAAAATACTAGCAAATAATTCATAGCTCATGGATTATACTACATTTTTCATCTATTTGCACGCTTAAAATATTTTTTATCAACTTTAAATGACATTTTTACTTGTAAAACACTTCAATCATGCAAGAAGTTTTCTTTTTAGATATACTTATAAGATATTGATTAACAAGGAGAATGATTAATGACATACATTTTACAAGTAGACTTTAAAATGGACGGACCATTTGGCAAGGAAATGACTGATGTCTTTACCGATTTAGCAAAAAGTATTAATGCCGAACCTGGTTTTATTTGGAAAATATGGACAGAAAACCAAGAAACAAATGAAGCTGGTGGGATTTATAATTTTGAAACAAAAGAAACAGCACAAAAGTATTTAGATATGCACACTCAGCGATTAACTGAGTCTGGAATCACTGATATTAGAGCAAAAATATTTTCTGTTAATGGTGAACTTACTGGTATAAATAATGGACCTGTAAAATAGTTGCAGATAAATAACATACATTGAACATATCTAAATAGACCGATTCTTGTATGTGAGGAGGAAGTAATGAATAAGGCATGGATTTATGTTTTTTTAACGAGTTTATTTGAATTAATTTGGCTTTTTGGTTTTAATGTCGCGAGTGAATGGTGGCATTGGATTTTTATTTTGATTTTCATTTATTTTGATTTGCAATTTTTAGCTAAAGCGTGTGAAGGTCTTCCAACCGGTACCGTATATGCTATCTTTGCTGCAGCTGGGACAATCGGGACACTCTTTATGGATGCTTTTTTATTTGATGTAGAAATTACTTCTCATAAATTATTTTTCATTGGAGTTGTTCTAATTGGCGTTATCGGACTTAATTTGTCTGATCATAAACCAAAGCAGAGGGAGGCTGTTAAATAATGGGCTGGTTTCTTGTATTTCTAGCAACGGTATCTGAAATGGTTGGGGTTTATGGTTTAAATATTTATAATCGTAACCGTAATCTATTGACTTGGTTTGTTTATTACGGTGGACTTGCTGCTTCTTTTGGCTTTTTATATTTTTCATTTTATTATTTACCTGTTAGTATTGCATACGCTGTTTTTATCGGCTTTGGAACAGCAGGTGCTGTGCTTATGAATATGATTTTTTTCGGTGAATCAAAAAATGTTTTTAGAGTATTAAGTTTAGTAGCTATTATCGTCGGTGTAACAGGATTAAAAGCAATTTCATAATTCGATACATAAAAAACTAGGAAAAATTTTTAATAATTTTTCCTAGTTTCTTTCATTACAGTGCACTAACTGATGCTCCATCAACTAACAAAGCTTGACCCGTCACATAAGTGTTTGCACCTGATGCTAAAAATACAGCTATTTTAGCAAATTCAGCAGGTAAACCTAATCGACCAATTGGTATGTTTTCACTCATATTTTCTACAACTTCTTCGACTGTTTTTCCTGTTTTTTCTGCTGTTGCTTTACTTAGTTCTAATGTTCGATCCGTTTTAATTTTTCCAGGCCCAATTGTGTTTACCAATATATTATCTTTAGCAAATTCCTGCGCTAAACTCTTAGTTAATCCATGTACTCCAGGTCTCATAACATTTGAAAGGATTAAATTATCAATACTTGCCTTGATTGAAGATGACGTTATATTGATAATTCGACCACTTCCAGATTCGATCATAAGTGGAATAACTGCTTTAGTCATTCTCACCACACTAAGTAAGTTTTGTTCAAACGCATGATACCAATCTTCTTCTTCAACATCTAAAAAACCTCCAGGTGGTGGTCCTCCTGCATTATTAATTAAGACATCTATTTTCCCATGAGCTTTTTTTATTTCTTCAACGACTTGGTTGATATCCTTTCCATTTTTTAAATCTCCGACTTTATAATTCACATGACTATTTTCTGTTTCTTTAATGATTTCTTCTGTTGTTTCTTTTAAATTTAATTCCGTTCGGCTCATTAAATAAACGATGGCATTCTCTCTGGCAAATTCTGTTGCAATAGCTTTTCCAATGCCTTTACTTGCCCCTGTTATTAAAACAATTTTTTTTGATAAATTTAAATCCATTTAAAAACCTCCTATATTAAGTAATGCTAACTTTTATATTATCACAATTAAATAGGTAAAATTAGATTTTTCTTTAAAACAATTTCTCTATCTTTAAATAAACGAGTAAATATTGACATATATTTATCATTGTGAGATAATGATAGAGTTGAATATATGAGTGACCAATAAGTTCTGGCATTCTACAATATGTTTTTGAAACACTTATTCACACTGGCGCGATTTAAGGATCGCAAGGACGTAAAAGAAGGTTGGGTTTACGTTGCTTAAGTAGAAACACCCAGTGGAAGTATGACCGCGGTTAAGCGAAATTTAACATTCGTCGATCTAACGAAGTAAATTTCCCACCTAAATTATTGCAACACATAATTAGGATATAAATAAAACTTATTCGTTACTTAAAGCCAACAAATATAAGGGATGCTCTTTCATTAGAGTATCCCTTTTCCAATATTAAAAATAAAGGAGTTATTAAGCATGAATAACTTATTAGTCGGAACAATTAAAATTGCGACAGTCATGAGAGAAATCGAAACAGGTTATGTATTAGATATCGATGATAGTGATGTTTTATTACATTATAATGATATGAATGAAGATGAAAAATTCACAGAAGAAGATGAGATAAAAGTTTTTTTATATAACGATAAAAATGAACAAATTGTTGCTACAACAATACTTCCCACGATTGACCGTGAGAGATTTGGCTGGGCTGAAGTCATTAATGTTATCCCAAAATTAGGTGTTTTCGTTGATATCGGAACAACTAAAGAGATTTTAGTCTCTGTTGATGACTTACCTATTTATACAGAAGTTTGGCCAAAAGAAAACGATTTTTTATATGTCTCACTTGGAGAAGATCGCCGTGGACGTCTATTAGCTATTCCAGCAAAAGAGTTTGATGTTGAGCCTATTTTTGAACCGGCTGAAGACATTGACTTAAATAGCCCTATTGTTGGAACAATTTATTATACGAATCGAGAAGGTGCTGCCTTTTTAACAAATGAAAACATCAGAGGTTTCATTCATCATACAGAACGTTTCGAGGAACCTAGGTTAGGTGAATTAATTAAAGGTCGTGTCATTGAAGTTAAAGAAGATGGTACAGTTAATGCTTCTCTTCTTCCTTTAAAAGAAGAAAGAATTGATTCAGACTCTGAAATTATTTTAGCTTACTTAAATAATAATAATGGAACAATGCCATATAATGATAAAAGTAATCCTGATGATATTAGAGATACATTTGGTATGAGTAAATCAGCTTTTAAAAGAGCTTTAGGGAAATTGATGCGTGAAAGATTAGTTAATCAAAATAAAACCGGTACTTTCATAGTAAAATAAAAAAACATGTAGAGAATATTCTCTACATGTTTTTTATGCTTTTGCGTCTACTTGAGCATATGCATCAAGTACAGATGTAACAAGTGCACTTACCGCACCTGCGAATAGGAAAGCAATTCCCCATCCACCTAAGCCTGCACCCATAATAACTATCTTATCAATAATAGTAGCAAATAAGAGTAAGATTAGTCCTGCTGCAAATGAAAGTAGGGCTGGAAAATATCCAATATACTTTGTCTTAGGTGTTGCCTTAATTAAAATAATACTAAGAATAAGCATTGCTGGTACTAAGACGGCACCAATTGTTAATACTGATTGAATCATTCTCGTCACCTCATATAAATATTAAGTCGAAAGTATTCTTATCTTCATCTATAATACATTTGAATATAGTGAATGTCAATAAGATTGATATTTAGCTATTTTTAAACTTAGTTACTAAATCACCTAACTTTTCAATTTTCACAGTGACTTGATCAGTTGAGGTTAAATATTTTCTTTCTTCCATTGGCTGTCCTATAATAACTCCTTCTGGTGTACCAGTGATAATAAGATCGCCCGGCTTTAATGTCATATGTTTTGAAATATAACTAATTAATTCTTCTACAGAAAATATCATATCTGCAGTGTTTGAATCTTGTACTAATTTTCCATTTAATTCTGTTTGGATTTTTAAGTTATTTGGATCATTAATTTCATCTTTTGTTACAATGTATGGACCAATTGGAAGAAAGCCATCACTTGTTTTTCCTAACATCCATTGACCTGTTCTTTTTTGTAAGTCACGAGCAGATAAATCATTTGTAGCACAATATCCAAAAACATAATCCAAAGCTTTTTCTTCACTTACATTATTTGCTTCTTTACCTATTACAATACCTAGTTCTGCTTCATAATCAACACGCTCAGTTACTTCGGGTAATGTAACTGTTGCTTGATGAGCGCTTAATGCATTATTATACTTATTAAATAATATTGGATACTGTGGATATTCTGCCTTTATTTCATCTGCATGTTTTTTATAATTTAAACCTACACAAATAATTTTTTCTGGGGCAGTAAGTGCTGGAGCATATTTTAGGTCTTCTGTGATATAATCCGCTGAATTACTTTTTTTAATAAGTTCATTTAGTTTTGTTAATTCAGATTCCCCTTTATTGATTACATCGTGAATTGTGATTAAATCAACTGGTAGTATACCTTCTTTTAGTTTAATGCCAAGTTTTTCTGTTTCATTTTGATAATATGATACTAACTTCATCTTGATCCCTCCCATAGATATTATGTTTATCTTAACAATAAATTTACTTTTTATCATCTTTCATTTGTTTCCTTAACGCAAAATTATTGTATAGCTGTAGCCTTGTTTAAGTAAGTGAATATCGTTGCTCTAGACTCAGACGATAACTTGCTGTTAAACTAATTATAGAGAAATAGAAGGTGGAGATAATCTTGAAAGATCATACAAATAAAATTTACCAAGCGACTTGGATTGGCATCTTTGCGAATTTGTTTTTAACAATTATTAAAGGGCTTGGTGGTTTCTTATCTGGTAGTAAAGCACTAATTGCTGATGCGCTTCATTCCGCTTCAGACATTGTGAGTTCTGTTGTTATTTTATTTGCTGTTCGCATATCAAATAAACCTCCCGATAAAGAACATCCTTATGGACATGGTAAAGCTGAAAATATAGCTTCAATTATCGTTGCACTTCTATTAATTGTTGTAGGCATTGAAATTAGTATCTCTTCTATCAAAATTTTATTTGGTCAAAATCCACTTGCTCCTACACAAGTAGCTCTATATATTATTATTTTTTCTATTATTTTAAAAGAAATTTTATTCCAATATAAAATGCGCCTCGGAAAAAAATATAAGAGTACCGCTTTAATCAGTGATGCTTGGCACCATAGATCTGATTCACTTTCTTCACTTGCTGCATTGATTGGTGTTGGTGGGGCAATTTTAGGTGAAAAGCTTGAATTACCACTACTAATTTATGGAGACGCGGTTGCTGGAGTTGTTGTATCAATAATAGTTATTAAAGTAGGATATGATTTAGCAAAAGAGTCCTCTCTTGTCGTTTTAGAAAAAGTCTTAAGCGATGAAGATATAAGTAAATATCGCAAAACGCTTCTTTCAATTGAAGGCATTAACCATATCGATGAACTTCTAGCAAGAACGCATGGTAGTTATGTTATTATTGATTTAAAAATTAGTGTCGACTCTAAACTCAATGTTAGAGAAGGACATAATATAGGTAAATCTGCAAAAAAAGCGCTCATGAATACACACCCAGAAGTAAGTAATGTGTTGGTTCATATTAATCCATTTAATTAAAAACCAGTCCTAGAAAATATTTTAATTAATACTTTTTCTAGGACTGGTTTTATCATTTTTTAAAATAAATTCAATTCTCCCTCGATTATATCGTTGTACAATAATGAATGGTAGATTCGCTATTAATGCATAAGCAATCATAACCCATCCTGCCCAAATTGGGTTCCATAAAAAAAATAATGGGGCAGGGATGATTAACAACCAATGCGTCAACTCTGCTCGTTTCGTTTCAGCTGAAAAATTAAGCAAATCTTGTTCTTTCGTCCCATGTAGATGACTTTTATCGTAACTTTTTCTAGCTATTGATGAACCATCGATTAAAAAACCTTTCCACTTCTTGACTAACAATAAATTTTGCCATACTCTACCTGAGCGTTCCCAATTTTTTATTTTAAAAAAGCTATACTCTTCTAAAAAGAAACGTAATGGTACTTTAAAACATAAATATGAAATAAAAAAGTGAAAAAATCCCCATGCAATAATGTTTACTAGTAAAAGTATAATTCCTGAAGTAACTGACACTTTTATAGCTCCCTTTCATTACACTTTAATTTTTCTTCCTTTCCACATAACGGAGCGTAAAACATGGGTGCGATATAACGAATATATAAACACACCTATAAAGAATAAAAATAACACTGGATAAAATATAAAAATTCGTTTTTTAAAATTACCTGCTTTTTTTGCATGGACAGCTGTTTGTATACTATAAAACACATATGCAGTTAAGCTAAGAGTAATAAATAAAAATTCACCTATTAATAAAGCAACTAACGGTAAACTTGTCGCTAAAAGAGCCCCAAATATCCATAAATTAATCAATGTCATAACAAGTGGATGGGTCGATTGAGATGCAGTTGCTAAGTTTTTTGTCCATCCTTCTATTAATTCTCGCACGCCACCTGAATACATACGTAGACTAATAATTCCTTTACCCCCGTAATTTGTAACTGGTAAATTTTCATTTAAAAAAAGTTTACTTAACGCAAAATCATCCATAATTGATTCTTCTGCCCAAGCATGTCCTCCTGTTTGAAAATAGCTTTTTTTATCGCATAAAATACATGGACCAAATGACCCTGCTGTTTTGAATTTACTTTTCCAATACGTAAATACATTAACTCCGGTCAGCACAATTATATTAAATACAGCAGATAAATTTTCATATCTTTTTTCAACTTTATGATAAGGTTGAACAGATAATATTCCTTTTGATTTTTGGTTTTGATAACTCGATAAAAGTTTCTCTAAGCTATTACTTTCTTCAAATTTTACATCCGCGTCTAAAAAAAGTAACCATTCACCTTTAGCATGACTTGCTCCATTCGCACAGGCAATTGCTTTTCCTGAATCCACATTATTTATTGCCGTGTTAGGATACACAGTTGCACCGTAATTCTTTGCTAGCTCTACAGTTTGATCATCTGACTTATCGTCAACAACAATTACTTCATAAGCTTTTAGGTTTTGGTGTTTTAAAGATTCTAAAAGGATTGGCAAACGGTGTGCTTCATTTCTCGCAGGTATAATAATTGATAAAAATGGATTTTTTTGCTTTTTTTCTATATCTTGCGGCGTTGGAAGTGACCAAAACATAAACATACCACTTATTAAACCTATTAATATGAGCAATAAAACAATTGTAAAAGCAAGTAGCATTTTGGCTCCTCCTATTAACTTCTTATATCAACCATTTCCGTAACTTTCTCAATAGCGCTAAGTCTTGTTTTTTATATGGTGGAAATTTTTTATTCATCTGTTTATACGTGAATGACTTTGATATTGCTCGCTCATAACTACATGATGTATAACCAGCATAGCCATGATAAACTCCAAATCCGCTTCGGCCATTCCCGCCAAAAGCAATATAAGGATTAGTTGCATATTGAATCACATGATTCTGACTAATTGTAGATTTCATCTGCTTTTTCAATAAATTTACAGTTTTATTATTTTTACTGAAAAGATAAACAACCAGACTATCTTTTTGTAATAGATTCTGTTGAAGTAACTCATTTAAATCAGTATAAGGTATAACTGGTAATATAGGGCCAAATATTTCTTCTTTTAACAAACTACTTTTTTCGTTAATATCTATTAAAAGCGTTGGTTCGATAAACAACTCTTCTCGCTTAGTCAATCCACCATAATATATTTTTCCGTCTTCTAAAAGATCTTCTAAGCGATTATAATGTTCAGCATTAATTATTCGCCCGTAATCTACAGTTTCATTCGTCATTTCGCCATAAAAACTGACAATTGTTTCTTTTAAAGCTAATAGCGCCGATTCATAAATCGATTGATGAACAAATAAAATATCTGGAGCAACACACGTTTGACCAGAATTCAAATATTTCCCCCATACAATTTCTTTTATGTTTTCTTTAGAAAAACCTGTTTCATCAATAATACAAGGATTTTTTCCTCCTAGTTCCATAATAACTGGTTTTTGTTTTTTCGCAGCTTGTTGATAAACTAAGTTACCTGTTTTTTTACTCCCGGTAAAAAAAATTAAATTAAATGGCATGTCTATTAGTTTTTTTGCTATTTCATCAGTTCCTAAGACAACGGTTAGTTGATGATGTGGAAAATAGACATCAATCAGCTTTTGCAATGCTTCGCTCGTTGCTGGTGCGTGTTCTGATGGTTTAATTACACAACTGTTTCCTGCTGAAATCGCACTAATCACAGGCATTAAAGCAAGTTGTAAAGGATAATTCCACGGACTAATTACAAGTACTGTCCCATACGCTTCACGGTTTTTTTCGACTTTCTCAATTGTACCTATTTTAAAACGATATGAAGACTTTTCTTTAGACCATTTATCGATATTCTTTAACACATAGTCAATTTCATTTAATAAAACAGCAAATTCTGAAGCATAAGCTTCAAACGCTGATTTTTTTAAATCAATCTTTAACGCTTCTAAAAAAATAAATTCTTCTTCAATTAACATATGTTTTAATTGTTTTAAAATGTGTTTACGCTCTAAGACTGTTAGTAAATCATGATTATTTACTCTCGTTTCTAACATTGCTTCTACTTTTATTAAATATTTATCTTCCATCTGATTGATCTCGTTTTACAATTTTGTTTTTTACTTGTTGGCCACTAAGAGTAACCATTGGCATACCACCACCTGGATTTACCGTACCGCCGACAAAATACAGATTGTCATATTTCTCACTTTGTTTTGGATGTTTAAAACCTCTATTGTTTTTACGATCAGATAATGTACCATAGATTGCACCACGATCAGATCCATAGACACGTTTAATATCAATAGGTGTCCACATATCTTGTGTGACAATATTTTTTCGTAAATCAGTTAATCCCATTTCTTCTAATTTAATTAGTACAAGATCAGCAAAGTCTTCATATTGCTTTTGAGTTATGGGCTTATTTTCTTGGATATAAGGAATATGGGGCAAGATTTTTAAGTTTTCGTAATTAGCTGGTGCCTGGCTTGAATCTGTTTTGTTTGTGTTAACTAAATAGATAACCGGATCATCTGGCAATTCATGTTCATGAAATATCTTATTCATCTGTTCTTTCATGTTTTTTGAAAAGAAGAAATTATGGTGATTAAGTTGTGGATATTTCTTATTTACACCAATATGGAGAACAAGACCTGAACTCGTCGGTTCAAATTTTTTCTTTAATTTATTCACGAATTTCGGCTTTTCTTCAAGCAGTTTTTCATAAACAGGAATAACTTCCATATTAGATATATAGTAATCTGCAACTAGCTTGCTGCCATCGTCTAAAATAACACTTGTAATCTGATTTTTTCTTTTTTTAAGCTTTACTACTTCTCTTCCAGTAAAGAACTGAACTCCTGCCTCTTTAGCTAACTTTACTAATCCCTCACCTAGTAAATGCATACCACCTGGCACGTACCAAACACCTTGTGCATGCTGCATATAAATCATCATATTTAAAACAGCAGGTGCGTCATAAGGTGATGAACCAACATATTTAATGAAATAACTTAACATGTCACTAAACTGTTTATTCTTAATTCTTTTATCAATTCCTTGACGCATTGTAGAAAACAAATCGAAGTTTTTTACAGATTTTAAAACACCGTGATGTTGGATAACTTCCTTTGTATTATCAAAGCCTTGTTTAAAATAGCCTTCTTCAGTCGTGTCGTATAGTTTTTTTGAATATTCAAGTAGTTTTTTATATTGTTTCATATCTTTTTTGCTTAGTGAATCATTTTTTTCTATCATATCTGTTAGATCTTCATATAAATCAATTACATTTCCATCAGGAAAAAATGAACGCCATTGATGATTTAATCTTTGCATCGGCACATAATCTTTCATTTTTTTGCCACTTCCTGCAAACAAAGTTTCAAATATGTGTGGCATTGTTAAAATAGATGGTCCTAAATCAAAACCAAAGCCATCTTGCTCAAGTCGATTTAATTTCCCGCCTAGGTGATCATTTTTTTCATATAACGAAACAGTGTAACCTTCTTGTGCTAATGAAATCGCTGCCGATAAGCCGCCTAACCCACCGCCAATAACAATTATCGTTTTATTTTCTTTCATTATAAACACCTTTCTAAAATGAATTTCACTTGCTTATTACAGAATTCATTTGTTCCATTTCTTCTTTAGCTACATAGTTACGCATCGATAAACAATCGTAATTGTTATCTCTTACTGCATTTAAAATACCGCGATAAACTTGTGCAGAAAGAGCTACTGGCATTTGGCTATCAGAATCGAAATGATGAATGTGTTTTGTAAAGCTGTCATACAAAACTTCCGCTCTTAAAGCTAGCTTTTCCCATAACTCTATAAACGACTCGTTAATTACACCGGAACTTAAATCATTTATTGAATAACCTATATAATCTAGATCTTCTTTTGGTAAATAGATTCGTTCTTTTTCTTGGTAATCTTCGCCAATATCCCTTAGTATATTTGTAATTTGCATGGCAACGCCTAAATCAATTGCCGCTCCTTTTAAACTTGTCATTGATTTTGAACCAATGATTGGAAGCAACATGTATCCTACTGTGCCAGCAACATAATAACTATAATCCTCTAACTGCTCTAAGGTGTTGGGTTGTTTAAAATCAATGTCCATACCTTGACCTATTAATTGATCATAAAATGGTTGAATGTCCATATCATAATGATTAAATACATGTCTTAGTGCACGCCATAATGGATGATTAATTTCTTCACCACGATTAAATAAATCTAATTCATGTTTTAACCGTTCTAAATCACGACGTTGACTAATTGAATCTATATTTTCATCAACGCGGTCATCAGCTGATCTACAAAAAGCATAGATTGCATAGATTGCTTTTGCCTTTTTTTCAGGCAGTTGTGAAAATGCATAATAAAAACTTTTAGAATGTTTTTTTATAATTTCTTCACAATATAGAAAGTCTGCTGCTCCCTGCTTGGTGTCCATTTTTATCACTCCAATATGTTTAGTTACTAAAAATCACTTTTTGGTCATCTTTGATAAGTTCTTGTGTAGCAATTTTTGCTGATAATAGGACAATTGGTACACCTGCACCTGGATGCGTACTACTTCCTGTAAAGTATAAGTTCTCACAATGCGTAGCTTTACTCTGTGGTCTCATATGATTACTTTGTGAAAGTGTCGGTTGTAGACCAAAAGTTGCACCATTATATGCATTGAATTTCTGTTCGAAATCAACTGGAGTCATATAAGATTCAGTAACAATTTCTTGATCAACATTTTCAAATCCTTTTATTTCTTTCATCGAATTTAAAATATAATTACGATAATGTTTGATTGTTTCTTCATTCCATTCATACTTTGCTGTTGATAATTCTGAAACAGGCATTAATATATATAAACCGTCTTTTCCTTCAGGTGCGAGTGATGGATCTATTTTTGACGCAATATGAATGTAAAATGATGCGCTATCCATTTTATTTCCATTAAAGATGTCATGTAAATTCTTTTTTAAATCATTGTCAAATACAAAGTTATGAACTCCTTCTACTTCTTCATATTTCCGATCCATCCCTAAATACATTAAGAAACATGAACATGAATACTTCATACTATCGATTTTTTTATCAGTATATTTGCCTTTTGCTTTTTTATCTTTAACAAGATTTTTCATTGCAAATGGGAAATCAGCATTACACATAACAAAGTCTGATGTTTCTTTTGTGTCGTTTACTAAAATACCTGTTGCTTTACCTTCTTCAATACATATTTCTTCAACTTCAACGTTATAGTTAATTTTTCCACCTAACTCAAGGAACAATCTTTCCATTGCAGTAGCCATTGTATGCATGCCACCTTTGATAAACCAAATGCCGTATAAAAATTCAATCATTGGAATCATTGAATAAAGCGATGGTCCGTTATAAGGCGAGATACCGATGTACAATGTTTGAAAACTAATCATATTTTTTAAACGGTCATCTTTTATATATTTACTTAGAAATTGGTCTGCTGTATCGAATGTTTTTAATTTTAATCCTTGTTTTAACATATAGGGATTATAAAAATCTCTTTTATGACGGAATGGTTTTTGTAAAAAATCTGTTTTCGCAATTCTAAATCGTTTGTAAATTTCTTGTAAATAAGCCATGAATCCTTCAACATCATCTTCATTTATTTCTTCGATTGTCTTAATTAGTTTGGTTAAGTCATTATAAATATCATATGGATTGTCAATTTCATTATTAAAGTAAACGCGGTACATCGGATCAACTTGTTCCATTGGAATATAGTCATCTGGATTACGTCCACATAATTCAAATACTTCTTTGTACAACTCTGGCATCATAACAATTGTTGGTCCTAAATCAAATGTATAACCATCTTGCTCTATTTTATGCATTTTACCACCGGGCATACTTTCTTTTTCAAAAATCTCAACATCGTAGCCAGCATGCTGCAAACGGATTGCACTCGCTAATCCTGCCACACCTGCACCAATTACGCTTACTGTTTTTTTCATTATACAAACTCCTTAAAACGCTCTTATTTTTATTGATTGTAAACATTGTACTACCTTTTTCTTTATTTGTACAAGGTTTTATTAAATAAAATGCACTTTTTATTATTTATTATGTTTATTGTACAATGTTGTGTTATTATTAGACTAGATTTATGTAAAGGGTGGACGATAATGGGTAATATAAATGAAAATATCTATTATATAAAAGAAGTTTCTGATTTAATCGGCATCTCTGAACAGCTTATTCGTAAATGGGAAAGTAGATACAATATAGTACAACCCGAACGATTAGCTAATGGTTATAGAATTTATAATCATGATGATGTTCTCACTTTAAAAACACTTAAAGAGTTGCGTGATCAAGGTTACTCTCTAAAAAAAGCAAAAAATATTATAGCAAAAAAAGGAATATCAAATCAAAATGAACGTGAACTAGATACTTCTATTAAAGCTAGTCCATATGTTTCTAAACTTATTGAAGCAGGTGCTATTTATGACGAGGAAAATTTAATTCTTTTATTAAAACAAGCAAATCAGCAATACGGTTTAGATTTATTTTTAAAAAACACTGTACAACCTTTTTTACGAAAAGTTGGTAGTCTATGGAAAAGTAAAGAATGGGATGAAAGCCAAGAAACAATTTCTAGTCTCGTAGTTAGAGATTTTTTAACTGAATTAAATAGAAATTTTCCAATTAATGTTGATGCTCCAATTGTCTTAGGTTTTTGTTTACCTAATGAACGACATGAAATCCCTTTACAAATTTTACTTTTACAATTAGAAATAAGAGGATGGCGAACGATTAGAGTCGCTCCTTCTCCTAAATTCTCTGCTATCGAACAACTTATAAAAAGAATTCAACCAGAAAAAGTTTTATTATCAGGTTCTACAATTCAACCTTTTCAAAAAGACGTAAACTTATTAAATAATCTTGATAAACTTGCAAAAAAGTATAATGATATTTCATTTTACATTGGAGGCACTGGCGTGTGGAAATACACTGAGATAATAAAACCAAAATATATGAATGTTTCTTATTCGTTAAAAGATATTTTAAATTAAATATCTAGCTCGTTATCTACTAGAAGTTATTACTTTCACAATAGAAAGGAAGATTGTTTATGGCATATCTTTTAAAGCGAAGTAAATTATTTATCTTTTTAATTTTTATACTCATGTTAGTTGGTTCATATACATTTTTAACTTTACCAAAACGTGAGATTCCAGAAACGCCTGTTGACTTGGTCATGGTGTCTACTATTTTACCAGGAGCTGAACCTGCTGAAGTCGAACGAACGATGACTAATCCATTAGAACGTGCTATAAAAAAAGTAAATGGTATTGATACAATGGAATCTGTTTCATCAAATTCAGCATCTATTATTACGCTTTCGTTAGAAGATGATATTGACAATGAACAAACTATTAATAAATTACAACAAGAAGTCCAACGAACAACTAGCGAATTACCTGAGAATGCCCAAACACCTGAGGTGAAAAAATTAGATTTAGCATTTCCACTCGTGTCATATATGTTTACTGGGGATGAAAAAGAACTTGCTGATCTAGAAACTTCTTTTAGCGAGTTATCGGATGATATTCAATCTGTTGATGGTATTGCTGGAACAACAGTTAAAGGTTTCCCAGAAAAACAAATCATGATTACACTTGATCCTGAAAAATTAGCCAATCGCCAACTCCAAGCAAATGATGTTTTAACTTCATTACAACAAGCTAATCAGCCTATTTCACTAGGAACCCATAATGATGGAAAAGAGCGCGTTGTTCTCTCAATTAAACAAAACGAAGGAATTGAGAAATTAAAGCAACTTCAAATAGGCCAGTCCGCTATCCCATTAGCTGAATTAGCTGACATTAATGAAGTTGCTAAAGACGCCAAAGATATTGTTACTTTTGAGGATCAAGCGGCTATTTCTTATACTATTTTCCTACAAACTGAGCAGGATATTCCATCAATGGATAAGAAAATCGATAAAAAAATGAATACTTTTATCGATAAATTACCTAGTAATGTCACAGCTCACACATATGAATCTCAAGCTGATAATGTAAATTCAATTTTTGATAGTTTATACGTGTCACTTTTAATTGCTGTGATTGCTGTCTTAATTATTACAACTGCTGGCTTAACACTATTTGGTTCATTTGTTGTAGCCTTAACAGTGCTTGCGTCTGTCCTGATTGGTCTTATACCAATCCCTTACATGGGAGTTGATTTAAACTTAATTTCTGTCATTGGACTCATTATCGCGATTGGTATTCTTGTTGATGATAGTATTGTTGTAAATGATAATATTCAGCGACGTTATAAATTAGGAGATTCTGCAATGAATGGAGCGATTAATGGAGTAAAAGAAGTATACACTTCGATTATTTCTTCTAGTTTGGCCATTGTTGTTACTTTCTCTCCTTTATTACTTTTATCTGGTGGTAATGGAGCATTTATTAAAGCTCTTCCAAGCATTTTAATTACAACGATTATAGCTTCAACGATACTTTCAGTTACTTTGGTCCCAATGATGCAATATATCAAAACAAAGCGCTATAATAAACAAATCTCAAACACACCAGGATTTTTAGGTAAACCTTTAGAAAAAATAGCTATATTTTATTCCGAAACAGTTTTACGTAAAGTATTAAAACGACCAATTCTTGTAGGTATTAGTGGTTTAATTATCGCAACAGGACTACTTTTACTCGCTTTTTTAACACCTTTTGAATTTTTCCCTGATGCTGATAAAGAAGAAGTAACAATGGACGTTAGACTTTCTGCTGGTACACCAGTTGAAGAGACCAATACGATCCTTCAAAATATTGTTAATGAAGTTTCTTATGAAGATGAGAATGTAAAACAAACCTCTATCTTCACAGGCGACGGTTTACCTAATTTATTTACCGCTTCAATGGATAATACAGGTGAGAATACAGGACAAGCAGTATTTAGAATTGACCGTAAAAAAATAAGTGCTCCTGATTTTATTGATAAATGGGCTTTTGAATTACGCAAACGATATCCTGATGCTGAAATATTTCTTGATACAATCGTTCAAGGTCCACCTGTTGGTGCGCCAGTAACTGTCACTATAGCCGGTGAAGATATTGATAAACTTTCAATGATACGTGATGACTTAAAAGAAAAAATGCTTAAAAAAGGTGCTAATATTGTGACTGATAATTTAAACGAACCAGTTCCAGCAATTCAATATACACCCGATTCGCAAGCTCTTGAGGATAATAACATCTCGTTAAGCATCGTTACTAATCAATTACAATTACTCACTCAAGGTGTGCCTTTATTTGATATTTATGAAGACGATATTTCTAAACAAGTCGTTTTAAAAGAAGCTGGTATAATAGATGGTGAAGAAATTGATCTTTCACAAAGCATGATCCCTTCATTAACAACCGAAGGTCCACCAACATTAGTTTCATTAGATCAGCTTATAACACCTGAAAAAAGTTCACTAATTGCTCAAATTCCTCACGAACAAGGAACACGAGCAATTACATTAAAAGCATTCGGTGATACAGATAAATTTAAAGCCGACATGTTAGAGATAGCCGATAAAGAAAAAAATAATTTGCCTGAAGATTATACGATTTCAACTGGTGGAGAAGATTCTGATCAACAAGATTTCTTTGCAGAAATAGGTGTTTTATTCCTAATTGTCTTACTACTTGTATACTTAGTTATAGCGTTTCAATTTAAATCGTTTAGTTTACCATTCCTTGTCTTATTTGCCGTATATCTAGGCATTTCTGGAGCAATTTTAGGACTCTTTATAACACAAACACCTTTAAGCTTCCTTGGTGTTATGGGGATTGTTTCATTAACAGGAATTGTTGTTCGTAATGCAGTTGTCTTGATTGATTTTGTTGAAGTGCGTCGTCTTGAGAGTGATGTAAATATTATTGACGCAATTGTTGAATCAGGTTATGCTCGAATTAAGCCGATACTTTTAACTTCATTAACATCAATTGCGGCCTTAATTCCAGTTGCCGTCTCAGGTGATCCTTTATTCGAAGCTCTCTCAATTACTATTATTGCAGGTCTCGCATTTTCAAGCTTATTTACACTCATTATGATTCCATCACTTTACCTTGTGCATTACAAACTTATTAGAGATAGAAATAAACGCTCAGTTTCAAAAAATCTATAATGAAGTCAATTTAAAGAATAATTAACTAGGAGGGAATGCCTTTGCATATTTATATACTTGGAGCTACTGGCAGAGTAGGACAGGAAATTTTACAAAACGCTTTAGATGATGGCCATCAAGTAAGCGTTTTGGTCAGGTCACCTGAAAAAATAAAAATAAAATCACCTTTACTTACCGTCTATCAAGGTAATGTTTTAAATAAAATAGACTTAATCAATTCAATGAAACAATGTGATGTTGTCATAAGCGCCTTAAACACAGATAAGAAGGATACTTTATCTAAAAGCATGCCGTTAATTATCGACGCAATGTCTCACTATGATTTATCACGTATTATCACCATTGGTACAGCTGGTATTTTAAATAGTCGTAGCGAACCTAATCTTTACCGATTTCAATCTAATGAATCAAAAAGAAGATCGACAACCGCTGCAGAAGACCATTTATCTGCGTATCATATCTTAAAAAGTTCAAATTTAAATTGGACGATTGTTTGCCCTACTTATTTGCCTGATAGTGAAGTAACTGGTAAATATCGCACAGAAATAAACGTCTTACCTGCAAATGCGCAGAGTATTTCCGTGGGTGATACGGCAAATTTTGCTTATTCGCTTTTATTTACTAACACTTTCCTTAAAACACGGATTGGTATTGCACATTAAAAAAAGGAATCAAAGAGCAAATGCTCTTTGATTCCTTTTAAGTTTACAAACTTAAATACCATGAAGCAATACTGAAATATATAAGAACACCTACGATATCAGCAATTGATGTAATTAACGGACCACTTGCTGTTGCTGGGTCTAATTTTAATTTGTCAAAAACAAAAGGCAACGACATACCGATTAAACTTCCGATTATAACAATGATTGTCATTGTTAACGCAACAACCACCGCAATGTCAAGTCCACCGCGAATAACACCCATAACTGAGACTGCCGCAGCCATTGTAAAGCCCATCAACGCAGAAACAGAGATTTCTTTAGTAAACATCTTAAACCAATCTTTAATTTTTACATCACCTATTGTCATTGCTCGAATAACAAGTGTTGCCGATTGCGAACCTGCATTTCCACCACTATCAATTAATAATGGAAGAAAAAATACAAGCGCAACGTTTGATGCGATAATATCTTCAAAATATGCAATACCTGCACCTGAAAAAACATTCATAAACACTAATACTACCAACCAAACAATCCTTTTTCGATATAACAGGCCAATCGAAGCGTTCATTAAACCCATTTCTGAAAAGTCGGCTGGTGTCGTACCCATTGATGCCATTTTATGAAAGTCTTCTGTCGCTTCTAATTGCATAACATCTAAAATATCTTCAACATGAATAACACCTAATATTTGTTTGTCTTCATTTGTAACAGGCATCGAAACAAGATCAGTATCACGAAACACAGATGCTACTTCTTCTTGGTCTTCATCGACTGGTATGGTTACAATATCTTTTACCATAACATCAGCAATTTTTTCTTCTCCATCTGCTGCAAGTAATTCTCTAATTGTTAATACACCAATCAATTGATTAAATTGATTGACTATATACATATAATATATATTATGTTTATCTTTTACATTTTCTCTTAATATAGATACTGCCTCTTCAATTGTAACGTCTTTTGTAACAGAAACATACTCATCTTTCATCAATGATCCAGCTGTTTCTATTTTGAATTCTTGTTTATTAATCATTATTAGTAACCCCCTTATCCTTAACTTATATAATTATAAATGAAAAAACACCCTTCAACCAAGAAAGGTGTTTTTATCACAATGGTCTATCTATGAATGATTAATCATCCTCCACTGTAGAGTTTTAGCTCTAGATGGATTGGTTTAGAGTTATCACCAGCTACATTAAAACAAGCCTTGTTCGACTAATTTTGCTGACACATTGGTGTCTCTCGACGTTTCTGGGTAGTAGTTTACTTCCATATAAGAGCCTCACCTAACGAGGATTGCTTCTTCTGTTTTAAAACATAACTTTAAATATATCAACGACTTATTTTTTTGTCAAATTAAAATGACATTTTTTACGAATCTATTTACAAATATCTTTGTATGTAATACACTGTATTTATCGATAAGTTGCATTAGGTAAACTTTTTCGTGTATGACTAACTTAATTATAAATTATAACTTATATATAGAGAAGGTGAGAGTAATGGCAGGAACTGTCAGCGTTAAAAATTTACACGTTTCATATCATGGCAAGGAAGTTTTAAAAAACATTTCATTTGAATTTAATTCACACAAATTAATCGGAATTATAGGTCCAAATGGCGCTGGTAAGTCTACTTTAATGAAGGCTGTACTTAATCTTATCACTAAAGATAAAGGAACGATTTCTTTTGATGGAGATAGTGTAGAACTTATTAGGAAAAACATTGCATATGTACCTCAAAGAAGTGATATTGACTGGGATTTTCCAATTACAGTAATTGACACAGTATTAATTGGTAGATATCCTAGATTAGGTTTATTTAGACGTCCTAAAAAATCTGATAAAGCATTTGCCTATGAATGTTTAAAACAAGTTAATATGGAAGAATTTGCTAATAGGCAAATTGCTGAACTTTCAGGTGGGCAACAACAGCGTGTATTTTTAGCTCGAGCACTCGCTCAAGAGGCCGAATATTTCTTTTTAGATGAGCCTTTTGTAGGCATTGACGTAGCAAGTGAAAAAACAATTATTTCTATTCTAAAAAAATTACGTGATAGTGGAAAAACCGTTTTCGTTGTCCATCATGATTTAACAAAGGTTGTTAATTATTTTGATGATTTGATTTTAATTAATAAACAATTAATTGGGGCAGGTCCCGTTCAAGAAGTTATCAAACCAGAAGTAATAAACAAAGCCTATAATATGGACTTTGGTTTACTCAACCAAATGGGGGTTGGCGTTTAAATGGAATTCATTAATGACTTAATGCAATATGAATTTTTACAAAAAGCTTTCTTCACTTCAATCATGGTTGGAATTATTTCTGGTGTCATTGGCAGTTTTATTATTCTTCGTGGAATGGCTTTAATGGGAGATGCCATTTCTCATGCTGTTCTCCCTGGTGTAGCTATCTCATTTATGTTAGGGATTAATTATTTTTATGGAGCCGTCCTAATGGGTGTTTTAGCAGCTGTTGCTATCGGAGTGGTAACACAACACAGTCGAATTAAAAATGATTCTTCAATCGGTATTGTTTTTACAGCCTTTTTTGCACTAGGGATTATTTTTATTTCAAAAGCACAAACAGCAACCGACTTAACACAAATTTTATTTGGTAATGTCTTATCTGTACGTTCATCAGATATGTGGATTACACTTATTATTGGTGGGATTGTTCTTCTAACTGTTGTGCTTTTTTATAAAGAATTACTAGTGAGTAGCTTTGATGAAACTATGGCACAAGCATACGGCTTACCTACAAGAGCAATTCATTATTTAATTATGGTATTACTTACTTTAGTAACTGTTGCATCATTACAAACAGTTGGTGTTGTCTTGGTAGTTGCGATGTTAATTACACCTGCTTCTACTGCTTATCTTTTAACAAATAAGCTGTCGATTATGATTCTATTATCCGCTTTAATTGGTGCTTTCTCATCTGTAGTTGGATTATACTTTAGTTTTGTTTATAACTTTTCATCAGGTGCAGTTATTGTTCTTGTTGCAACACTTTTATTTGTTTTAGCATTTATATTTGCACCTAAACAAGGTGTCTTATGGCGTGCAATTCAGAAACAAAAAGCAAAATCGATTTAATAATTTTTAAAGTCTATATTTAAGGAGAGGTTTATTTTATGAGAAATTTTATTAAACTTATAGCTGTTTCATTTTTAGCGGTCATTTTACTGGCTGCTTGTGGCAGTGGTGATAAAAATTCCAATGAAGAAAAAACTGGAAGCGATGAAAAAATAAAGGTTATTACCACATTTACCTTACTTGAAGATATAGTAAAACAAATTGGTGGCGAATATGTGGAAACTTATAATTTAGTCCCAGTTGGAACGGATCCACATGAGTATGAACCTCTTCCCCAAGATATTAAAGAAACTGAAGATGCAGATGTATTATTCTTTAATGGATTGAATCTTGAAGGTGGAGATGGTGGTTGGTTTACAAAATTAACTGAATCAACTGGACAAGATGACGCAATCATATATGAAGTATCAGCCGGAGTTGAACCAATGTATTTAAGTTCAGAGGACGGTACTGAAGAAGAAATAAATCCACATTCGTTTATTGATCCTAATATAGGAATTATCATGGCAGAAAACATTAAAAATGCTTTAATTGAAATCTCACCTGAAAATGAAGAAGCAATAGAAGAAAATGCTAAAGCTTATCTTACCACTCTTGAAGAAATGGATGAACAATATCAAACACGTATTGATGAAATCCCAGAAGAAGATCGTGTTTTAGTGACAAGTGAACGGGCTTATCAGTATATGGCTGATCGTTATGATTTAAAAGAAGGCTTTATTTGGGAAGTTGATACTGAAGAAAATGGAACACCTAAGCAAATTAAAACATTAGTTAATTTTATTAAAGAAGAAGAACCACCTGTGTTATTTGTTGAATCAAATGTTGATTCACGTCCAATGGAAACTGTTTCTAATGAAAGTGGTGTAGATATTTACGAAGACAAACTTTATTCTGATGAAATTGGTGCACTAGGTGAAGAAGCAGATACGTATGTTAAATACTTACAGTATAATATTGATAAAATCCATGCTGGGTTAACAGGTAAATAAAAAAAGAAGTCACAATTAATTGTGACTTCTTTTTTATTAATCTTCAAATGCATCTGTTACTGCACCCATTGAGGCACATGAAACGAGTCTTGCATATTTACCCATCACACCTTTTGAATAAAGTGGTGGTGCTACCCAATCTTTACGACGACGCTCTAATTCTTCATCTGAAACATCCACAGATATTTCTTGTTTTTTCCCATCAATTGTTACCATGTCACCATCTTTTAGTAATGCTATTGGCCCACCTGATTGTGCTTCTGGTGAGATATGACCAACTACTAAACCATGCGTTCCACCTGAAAAGCGTCCATCTGTTAATAATGCAACTTTTTCTCCAAGGCCTTTTCCTACTAGAATACCTGAAATTGATAACATCTCTGGCATTCCTGGTCCACCTTTAGGACCAACATAACGAATAACTAAAACATCGCCCTCTTTTATCTTATTATCAATTACAGCTTGCGTTGCTTCCTCTTCTGTATTAAACACTCGTGCAGGCCCTGTGTGGCGATTTACTTTAACGCCCGACACTTTAGCGACTGCCCCAGTTGGTGATAAATTACCTTTAAGAACAATTAGCGGTCCATCAGGACGTTTAGGGTTTTTAAGTTCAGTAATAATTTTTTGCCCAATATCTAATTCTGGATAATCAGCTAAATTTTCAGCAATAGTTTTTCCTGTTACAGTTAAGCAGTCTCCATGAAGTAAGTCCGCTTCTAAAAGGATTTTCATAACGCCTGGTATACCACCCACATTATATAAATCTTCCATTACATATTGACCACTTGGCTTTAAGTCAGCAATATGAGGAACACGTTTTTGGATACGTGTGAAATCATCGATTGTTAAATCAACATCAGCAGCGTGTGCAATTGCCAGTAAATGTAGTACTGCGTTACTTGAACCACCTAAAGCCATAACGACTGTAATTGCATTTTCAAATGCTTTTTTTGTCATAATGTCTTTTGGATAAATACCTTTTTCAAGTAAGTTGTAAACCGCTTTACCTGCATCTTTACAATCCGCTTTCTTATCTTGAGATTCAGCAGGATTAGACGCCGTGCTTGGTAAACTCATACCCATCGCTTCAATAGCTGAAGCCATTGTATTAGCTGTATACATACCACCACAAGAACCCGCTCCTGGACATGCTCCACATTCGATTTCTTTTAATTCACTTTCAGTAATATCACCTTTATTAAGTTTCCCAACACCTTCAAAGACTGATACAAGATCGATATCTTTGCCATTTAATTTTCCTGGTGAAATCGTTCCACCGTAAACAAAAATACCTGGCACTTCTGATCGTGCAATTGCAATCATACAACCTGGCATGTTTTTATCACACCCACCGATTGTGACGACAGCATCCATACTTTCTGCTCCAACAACTGTTTCAATTGAATCTGCGATAACTTCACGGCTTGATAATGAATATTTCATACCTTCTGTTCCCATAGAAATTCCATCAGATACTGTTATTGTGTTGAATATCATTGGTACTCCACCAGCTTCGCGAGCACCTTCACGTGACGCTAAGGCTAGACCATCTATATGTATATTACAAGGTGTTACTTGGCTCCATGTACTGGCAATACCAATAATAGGTTTTTTAAAATCCTCATCTGTCATTCCTACTGCACGTAGCATCGCACGGTTAGGTGACTTTCTTGTTCCATCAAAAACATTACTTTTTATTCGCAAATCTTTTGTCATTTTTATACACCATCCTTAATGTTTATTATATTGCTATTTTTCTAATAATTCAATCTTTTAAGTAGATAATCAATTCAATTTATTATATATTGAGTTCATATATCACTATTCTATGAATTATCTGAAAAATTAATTATATTTGACCACAAATCTATGTTTTTCAGTTATAATGAAAGTAGTCATTATACATAATTATTATTAAGGGAGATATCATCATGAGAGACCAAGATATTCGTATCGAGAAAGCAACAACATTTAAAGAAAAACCTGATCCAACTACATTAGAGTTTGGAACTTTATTTACAGATCATATGTTTATTTTAGATTATACAGAAGAATTAGGTTGGCATGATGGTCGAATAGTACCTTATGGTCCAATTGAATTAGACCCTTCTGCAACTTCTCTTCATTATGGACAAACTGTCTTTGAAGGTTTAAAAGCATATGTAACTGATAACGATGAAGTTCAACTATTTAGACCTGATCAAAACGTTGCTCGCTTAAATCGTTCGAGTGAAAGACTTCGCATTCCTGATTTAGATGTTGATTACGCAACAAAAGCAATTAAAGAACTTGTGAAAATTGATAAAGATTGGGTTCCAAAAGAAAAAGGAACTTCTTTATATATACGTCCGTTTATTATTGCAACAGAAGCACATCTCGGCGTATCGCCTTCTAAAAACTATAAATTCATCGTTATTTTATCTCCTGTCGGTGCTTATTATAAAGAAGGAATTAACCCTGTAAAAATCGCTGTAGAGAACGAATATGTTCGTGCAGTCGAAGGTGGTACAGGTGAAGCTAAGACAGGTGGTAACTACGCTGCTAGTTTAGTTGCAACAGAGCTTGTTGCTGAGAAAGGATTCGCTCAAGTACTTTGGTTAGATGGTGTTGAAAAAAAATATATTGAAGAAGTCGGTAGTATGAACGTATTCTTTAAAATCAATGGTGAGATTATCACACCTGATTTACACGGTAGTATTCTTCCAGGGATTACAAGAGACTCTGTTATTAAAATGTTAGAACATTGGGATATTCCTGTTACAGAACGTCGCATTTCAATGCAAGAAGTATATGATGCTCATCAAAATGGTACATTAGAAGAAGCATTTGGTACAGGAACTGCCGCTGTTATTTCACCAATTGGACAACTCACTTGGAATAACGAAGACATGATTATTAACAATGGTCAAACAGGTGAAATCGCTAAAAAACTTTATGATTCTCTAACTGGTATTCAGTATGGTGAGATTGAAGATATATTTAATTGGACTGTCAAAATAGATTAATAAAATAAAAAAAGACTGAAAAATATTTCAGTCTTTTTTTATTTACATTGATGTTGCTAATACAGCTTTTTGCACGTGTAGTCTATTTTCCGCTTGATCGAAAACGACTGAATTTTCCCCGTCGATTACTTCTGTTGCTACTTCTTCACCACGAATAGCTGGTAAACAATGCATAAAAATATAATCATCTTTGGCATGTTTGACTAATGCTTCATTTACTTGATAACCTTCAAATTCTTTTAATCTACTTTCTTTATCTCCTTGCCAACCCATACTTGCCCATACATCTGTATAGATAATATCAGCATCTTTTACAGCTTTTAGAGGATCATGTGTTTCAATAATTTTTGCACCAGATTTTTTTGCTCTTGTCTGTGCTTTTTCAATTACTGATGATTTTACTTCATTATTTTTTGGAACTGCAACATGACAATCGATTCCCATGATTGCACAACCCATAATTAATGATTGAGAAACGTTATTTCCATCCCCGACATAAGCTAATTTTAAATTGTCAAATGTTCCTTTATATTCGTAAATTGTTAGAAGGTCTGCTAATACCTGACATGGATGAGAATCATCTGTTAAGCCATTAATAATTGGAATTGATGCATTCTCTGCTAATTCTTCAACTATCTCATGACCATAAGTTCTAATCATAATGCCATCTACATATCTTGATAAAACTTTTGCTGTATCTGAAATAGCTTCATCTAAATGAATATCTTCTTTACTTAAAAACATACCTTTTCCACCAAGTTGGAACATTCCCGCTTCAAATGATACACGCGTACGAGTAGATGATTTCTCGAAAATCATCGCTAATGTTTTACCTTTTAATAATTCATGAGGTATGTTATCTTGTTGCAATTGCTTTAATTCACTTGCATAATTTAATAAATTAGTTAAGTCTTCTTTTGTATAATCACTTATTTGTAAAAAGTCTTGACCTTTAAATTGTTTTTTTAATTTTAAACCTAATTGTGAATAACTCATATGAAAATGCCTTCTTTCCTTTGAACTTTATTTGTTTCATCTATCGATAAAATATCTTTTATTGTTATTTTCGCATGTGCTAAAGCTTCAAGTGTTTCTTTTGCGGAAATAACCATAAGATTATATATTAGCCCGTGATTCCTATCCATGCTACTTTCTTTGTCACTAAAAATCGCGAAAGCTTCAGTACGCTTACACCATTCGGCTATGTCTTTTACTTCTGATTCATAGATTAGCTCGATATTTAATTTATTAAATAATTCATGGTATTCACTAAAATAATTAAACTCTTTTGCGATATAAATTTCTTTTTTTGTTTGCTTAAATTGTTTACTGATTGGTTCATTCCAAATAAATGCTTTCTTTAAACAAACTTCATAATCATTATCTGTAGCAATAAGTTCACCTGTTGATTTCATTTCAGGTACTAGTTTTGGATCGACTCCTGGTAATTTATGTGTTGAAAAGACCGGCGCTTTTATTGTATAAAATGACTTTTCATCCATTAAATTAATTTGTGAGATACAATCTGATAACGTCTTACCTAAAATTAACTGAACTGCTAGTCCAACCATATTAACTTGAGTGATTTTACTCATTACTGGCACAGTTCTAGATGCACGTGGATTGACTTCTAAAACATAAAGTTCACCTTCGTAATTAACAAATTGAATATTAAAAAGACCTTTAAATTTTGCACCTATTGCAATTTTTTTAGCATAAGCAACTACTTTTTCTTTTAGTTCGTTTGATAAATTCACTGGAGGTGTTACAGCCATACTATCACCTGAATGAACGCCTGCTAATTCTAAATGTTCAAATATACCAGGTATCAATATATTGTTATTATCTGTTAATACATCAACTTCTATTTCCTGTCCTGGATAATACGCATCGATTAAAATCGGAAAGATATTTGTTTGTTTAATTTGAGTTAAATAATCGTTTAAGTCTTGTTCGTTTTTTAAAACAATCATTCCTTGACCACCAATAACAAACGAAGGTCTTAATAAAACAGGATAGCCAAATTGAGTCACTTTCGCTTTCAAATCCTTACGTGAATTGACTGTCTGACCAGGTATATGCGGTAAATCGATATCTTTCATAAATTGATAAAATAAATCTCTATCTTCTAATTGATTAATCGCTTCGTTAGATGTACCTATTAGATTAATACCTGCCGCTTCAAGACCTGATGCAAGATTAATCGATGTTTGACCTCCAAATTGAATAAATACATTTTCAATTTGTTCGATTTCAATAATATTTAAAACATCCTCCACAGTAATGGGTTCAAAGTAAAGTTTATCGGCTATTTCAAAATCTGTACTGACTGTAGATGGATTATTATTAATCAAGACTGTTTCATAGTTGTTTTTTTGCAGCTCTAAAATACTTTGTACTGAACAATAATCAAATTCTACTCCTTGACCAATTCTTATCGGTCCTGAACCAATAATTAACACTTTGTCTTTATTACTTGAAGTTTCTTGTTTTGGTTTATTATTCCATGTCGTATAATAACAAGCTGCTAATTCAGCTTTTTCTGACATAGCATTCACTTGTTTAATTTCTGGATAAATATTATAAGTTGTTCTTAATCCTTTTATTTCTGTTAGATTGCTTTTAAAGTTATTTGCAATGGATTGATCTGTAAAGCCTGCTTGTTTATAGACTAACAAACTTTCTTTTGAAAGATTGTTAATATCAGTAGTTAACATTTCTGTATTCAGTTCAACAAGTTCTGCTATTTCTCTTAAGAAATAATGATTAATCTGCGTTAAATCATGAACTTCATCAATACTAAATTGACGGTCAAATGCTTCAAATAATGCAAAAAAACGACGGTCATCAGCCGTACTTATTAAAGTTTTCAGCTCTGCATTTGAAAGCTCTTTTAATTCTTTCATAAATAGATTATTAATATTTAATTCTAACGATCGAATTCCTTTTTGAATTGCTCCCTTTAAATTATTACCAACAGCCATAACTTCTCCCGTTGCTTTCATTTGTGTTCCTAAAAAGCGATTAGCATTTTTAAATTTATCAAACGGGAAACGAGGGAATTTAACGATTGTATAGTTTAAGTCAGGTTCATATGTTGCAAGGGACTTACCAGTACGCTGATCGATTATTTCATCTAAACTAAAACCTAAACTTAATTTTGTTGCAATTTTAGCAATGGGATAACCTGTTGCCTTTGATGCTAATGCGCTTGAACGACTCACACGTGGATTGATTTCGATAACAAAATAATCATTAGTATTAGGATTTATCGCAAGTTGGACATTACACGCATTAACGATTCCTACTTCACTAACTATTTTTTTAGATGCTTTTTTTAACATTGTAAGTTCATCGTCATTAAGTGTTTGAACAGGTGAAACTACAACTGAATCACCTGTATGAATACCGACAGGATCAATATTTTCCATATGACAAACAACGACACAATTATCACTATTGTCGCGAATAACTTCCATTTCGATTTCTTTCCAACCTGCTATACTCTTCTCAATCAAGCACTGATTAATCGGACTTGCTCTCAGACCGCTTGTAACAAGTTTCTCAAATTCAGAATCATTGCTTGCAATCCCTCCACCAGATCCTCCTAATGTATATGCTGGTCGAATAATAATCGGAAAACTTACTCTTTCACTAAATTGTTTTGCTTCTGTTAAATTTGCAATAATTTCACTTTCGGGAATTGGCTCAGCAATTTCATTCATTAGTCGCTTAAATTTATCTCGATCTTCCCCACGCATAATTGAATCAATCGTTGTACCTAAAACTGTTAAATTATACTTGTCAATTATTCCCTTATCTGATAGATCGAATGCCAAATTTAAACCAGTCTGGCCACTGACTGTAGCAAGTAAGCCATCTGGTTTTTCTTTTTTAATTATTTGTTCAATACTCTCTATTGTTAAAGGTTCAAAATAAACTACATCTGCAATTTTTTCATCTGTCATTATTGTGGCTGGATTGTTATTAATTAAAATGACTTTACAACCAGCTTCTTTTAAAGTTAGACATGCTTGAGTACCTGCATAATCAAATTCTGCTGCTTGACCTATTATAATAGGACCTGAACCAATGACTAACACGGTATTGATTGATTGATTTTTCGGCACTAGAATCCTCCTACTCACTTAATTGATTTTTAATTAATTCAACAACTTTATCAATTTCATCATAAGTCACAATTAATGGTGGAAGTAGTCTAAGAACATATGGACCTGCACTCAATGTTAGTACACCTTTATCAATCAATCCTTGGACACTAGGTGTAACTTCTTTACTACATTCAATCCCTACCATTAACCCTTTGCCTCGAATATCTTTAACCATATCGATATGTTCGAGTTCTTTTTTTAATTTATTGATTAAGTAATTTCCTTTATTTTCTACTTCTTTTAAAAAGCTTTCATTAAACACATTTTTAATTACAGCTTCAGCTGCTGACATCGCAAGCGGATTTCCACCAAATGTTGAACCATGGCTACCTGGACCAAAACTACCTTTATACTTCTCTTTAGCAATCATTGCTCCAACAGGCATTCCATTTCCGAGTCCTTTTGCTACTGTGATAATATCTGGATCTAATCCATAATGTTCATAGCCAAAAGCTTTACCAGTTCGGCCTATTCCGGTTTGAATTTCATCTATAATGATTAGAAGATCATGTTGTTTTGCTAATTCAACGATTTCATCAATAAATGACTGACTAGCTGGTAACACACCACCTTCACCTTGTACAACTTCAAACATAATGGCAGCTGTGTTTGAATCAATTAATTGTTTAACACTCTCACTATCGTTATATGTACCGTAAGCAAATGTTTTTAACATTGGACCAAAACCATCTCTTACCTTCTCTTGTCCTGTAGCTGCCATCGTAGCAAATGTTCTACCATGAAATGATTGATTAAATGTAATTATTGTTTCTTTCCCTGTTACCTTTCTTGCTAGTTTAATGGCTGCTTCATTTGCTTCAGCACCACTATTTGAAAAAAAGACTAAGTCCCCTGAACTTTTTTCTGTTAAGGCTTTAGCTACTCGTTCTTGGATTGGGTTATGATATAAATTAGATACGTGCCAGTATTTATTTAATTGGTCTTCAATATGTTTTTGGACGTTTGGATGACGATGACCTAAATTACAAACGCCAATACCTGAAGTGAAATCTAAATAAGTTTTATCTGAAGTATCTGTTATCATCATCCCTGTTGCCTCTTTAAGTTTTACATCAAAACGTGCATATGTCGGAAATATCGAACTCATTTTTTCACTCCTCATTTGTCTTAATTGTTGTCCCAAGTAAATGATTGTCTTTTGTTAAAACAGATTTTTTTCCATTTACAATTCTTACTTGATTAACATTACCTTCTAAACCATTTAAAGCCGCTTTAACTTTAGGTATCATTCCACCATATATAACTTCTTCATTAATTAATTGTTCAATTTCATCAACCGTAACTTCACTTAAAAGTTCATCATTCTTTAAGATTCCTGCCACGTCTGTTACAAAAATAAGCTGTTCAGCCTTTAATGCTTTTGCCACTGCTCCAGCAGCAGTATCAGCATTAATGTTATATCTGTTTCCTGATTTATCAACTGCAAGTGGTGATATAACAGGTATATAATCTTCTTTTAATAATACTTTTAATAACTTCACATTTACTTCATCTACTTCACCAACAAGTCCATATTTTTCATAATCGATTGGCTTGGCAGTGATTAAGTTATTATCTGTTCCTGAAATACCTAATGCATTTAAATTTGCTTGATTAAACCTACGCGTTAATGACGAGTTTACACTTCCAGAGAGAACCATTTCGACAACATCAATAATTTCTTGTGTAGTTTTTCGCAAACCATCTACAAATTCAAATTCTATATTTAATTTACTTAAATTTTCTTTTATAGCCGGACCACCACCATGAACGATAACTGGTTTTTTGCCCTGTTTTTGAAGTGAACGTATGTTATTAAAAAATTCTTCTGATAAGTCGTCTACAGAACTACCACCACATTTAAAAACTATTATATTGTCCATGTTTATCTCCTTTACGAACGATAGCTCGCATTTATTCTTACATAGTCATAAGTTAAATCGCATCCCCAAGCTTTCCCTGAATGAGGCCCTTGATTAAGATTTATATCTATATTAATTACTTCTTCTTCTAAATATTTTTTGGCTAATTCTTCTGAATAAGTAATTGGTTCACTTTTTTCTAATAACTGAATACCACCAATATTTAAATCAATTTGTTCTGGATCGATTTCCACACCACTATAACCTATTGCCACAATAACTCTTCCCCAATTAGCATCTGTTCCATAAATAGCCGTTTTAACTAATGAAGATCCAACAACAGATTTAGCCACTTTTCTAGCGTCAGTTACCTTGTTTGCTCCATTTACAGTAACCTCAATTAATTTACTTGCACCTTCTCCATCTCTAGCAATCATCTTAGATAGTTCTTCACTTGTTTGTTTTAAAAGTTCAGTGAATTTCTCCCATTCCGGATGGTTTTCTGTTAATAAATTATTTTCGGCTTCACCATTTGCCATAACAAGCACCATATCATTTGTCGAAGTATCACCATCAACTGTTATACAATTATATGTTTGATTTACTATATCTTTTAAAGCTTTATCTAGAACATCAGCTTCAATATTTGCATCTGTTGTAATGAAACTCAGCATTGTACCCATATTAGGTTCAATCATTCCTGAACCCTTTGCAGTACCCGACATAATAACTTTTTTACCATCTATTTCCGTTTCAAAACTCACTGACTTTATAAATGTATCAGTTGTTAAGATAGCTTCGCCGAAATCTAACGAAGCTTCTTTAGTTTTGGTTAATTCTAATTTACTAATATGTGGAATAATCTTATCCATTGGCATTTCTACCCCTATAATTCCTGTCGATGCAACTGCTACATGATCTTTTTTTATGTTGAGTTTTTTTGCTGTTTCTTCTTGCATTTTTATAGCATCATGCATACCTTGTTTTCCGGTACATGCATTTGCGTTACCACTATTTATAATTACTGCTTGAAGAATGCCGTCTTTACTTAATGATTCTTGGGTTAGTTTTATTGGCTCTGCTTTAACTTTATTCAATGTATATACAGCTGCGGCTTGTGCCGGAACTTCACTATATAAAATCCCTAAATCTTTTTTCTTTCTTTTTACACCTGAGTGAAGGCCACCAACTTTAAATCCTTTTGGTGAAACAATTGTTCCATTTTCTTTTTTCATTATTTCCACATTTATCCTCCTCATAAACTTTTTATATATTCTAGTTACGGGAATAGAGGCATAAAATCAATGCCCGCCTCTTCTTCAAACCCTAACATTTTATTCATATTTTGTACCGCTTGACCTGATGCGCCTTTAACTAAATTATCAATAACGCTAATAATAGTTATCCGATTTGTTCGCTCATCATAAGTGATAGATATATCACAAAAATTAGAACCACTAACATCTTTTGTTGTCGGATATTCTCCTTGATTTCGAATTCTTATAAAATAATCATCTTTATACATCTCTTTATACATTTCTATTAATTGATCTTCTGTCACCTTTTTTGTTGCGGTCATATACATTGTCGACATAATACCGCGCGTCATTGGTGCAAGATGAGGTGTAAATGTGACGTAATTTAAACGCTCATCCCATTCTTTAATAATTTCTTCTATTTCAGGTGTATGTTGATGTTCATTCACTTTATAAGCTTTAAAATTATCATTTGTTTCTGAGTAATGCGTTGCTTGAGACAGTCCCTTTCCAGCACCACTGACACCTGTTTTAGCATCAATTATAATTGAGTTTAAATCAATAAGTTCTGATTTAATAACAGGAGCTAAGCCAAGTAAGATTGATGTTGGAAAACAACCCGGATTGGCAATAAAATTAACATTCTCAAGATCTTCTTTCACCCACTCAGTCAATCCATAAACAGCTCGATTAACCAACTTTTTTTCAGCATGATTAATACCATACCATTGCGTATAAACATCTGAGTTTTTTATTCTAAAATCACCTGATAAATCAATTACTTTAACACCTTTAATTAAAAAACTTTCAGCCATATCTCTTGCGACACCAGATGGTGTTGCCATAAATACAACATCGACTTCTTGAGCTATTTTTTCTATGTTTACTTCTTCTATATTCTTTTCAATAAATGTCTGCATATGCGGATAATAATTTTTTAACGATTCACCTATTAAATTAGTTGCGTGAACTGAATGTATAGAAACATAAGGATGTCTCTGTAAAATACGGATTAACTCTGCTCCACCATAACCTGTTGCTCCAATGATTGCTGCTTTCATAATAATTCCGCTCCTTTTCGTATTACTCTATTATAATATGTATAATTATAAAGTCAACAGTATATTTATAAGTTATTTGTTTTTTTAGAATCTTCTTAGATAATAAGCTTCTTATAAAACACCTTAGCATTTTTTGTATTTTTATGCACTTATTACGCATAATTATGTATTTTTTTAATTCTCTTGTTTTTTGTTTTTATTTAGTTAATCTAGAAGAGACTCATTTAATATAAGGAGCTGATCTTTTGAAAAAAATTAAAATCATTGAAATGGGTGGCACAATTTCTGCTAAAGGATTAAACAGATTAGATAGACAAGATTATACGAGTGGAATATATAATGGGAATGTCTTCCTTGCTGATCTTCCAGAAATCCGTGATATCGCTGAGGTTGATTTCTTTTCATTTACAAACGTGAGTAGTACTGAACTCAATCAAACACACTGGTTAAAATTACGATCTTTAATCGTATATTTTTTAAATAAACAAAATTATGATGGCATCGTTATTACCCATGGGACGAGTACATTAGAGGAAACGGCTTATTTTCTTCATTTAACGCTGCCAACTAACTTGCCTGTTGTACTTGTTGGTGCTCAACGTCCATATACTGCCTTATCATCAGATGCACATTTAAATTTAATTCAAGCAATTAAAGTTGCGAGTAGTGATTATTCAAAAGATCTGGGTGTGTTAGTCAGTCTAAACAATGAAATTTACTGTGCAAGAGAAGTGACTAAATCTCATACATATCAAGTACAAGCCTTTAATTCATCTGATTTTGGACTTTTAGGAACTGTCGAACCAGATAATACAATTCAATACTATCTTAAACCCCTTAAACAACATACAACAAAAAGTGAGTTTTCAAATCTAAATATCACTGAACTACCTGATGTCGCAATAGTTTATTCACACGCTGGTGCTAAGGGTGATTTAATTGATTATCTTGTTCAATCAAATAATTACCATGGTATCGTTATTGCTGGTACTGGTGCTGGATTAATGAGTCCAGATGAAAAAACTGCATTAATTAAAGCCGAAAATTCTGGTATTTTTGTTGTTAGAAGTAGTCATGTTGGTAATGGTCGCGTTACTGAAACTAATAATTTTAAGTCTACACAATTTATTTCAAGTGATAATTTATCCCCACAAAAGGCTCGGATATTATTAATGGTTTCATTGCTTAAATATCAAAACCCTAAAAAAATTCAAGCCATATTTCATTCACACTAAAAAAGCAGCCAATTCATTTGAATGAATTGGCTGCTTTAAATTCTTTATTATTTTTTTATTTTTTCATTGTACCTTTTTCAGCTAAAGCTTCATGCCAAGAGAATGCTTCTGATAAGATATGAGGTGTTTGACCACCTAATTCTTTCGCTCTTTCGAAGTAATCTAATGCTTGGTCTTTAAAGTCTGGATGCATACAGTTATTAATAATTTTCTCTGCAGCTTGTACTGGCGTTAAACCACGAAGGTCTGCAACACCTTGTTCTGTAACAATAACATCAACATCATGGTTCGTATGGTCAACATGTGTAACAAATGGAACGATTGTTGAAATCTTACCATCTTTAGCTGTTGATTGTGTAACAAATATTGCAATACGTGCGTTACGAGCAAAGTCACCTGAACCACCGATACCATTCATAATACGTGTACCACTTACATGAGTTGAGTTAACGTTACCGTAAATATCTAGTTCTAAAGCTGTGTTAAATGAAATAACACCTAGACGACGAATAACTTCCGGATGGTTTGAAATTTCTTGTGGTCTAAAGACAATTTTATCTTTATATTTTGTTAAGTCTTCAGCTAGAGAATCTACACGTTTTTTCGATAATGAAAAAGCAGTTCCTGCTGCAAATTTAACAACACCTGCATCAATTAAATCAAAGATACCATCTTGTAATACTTCTGATGCTACAACAATATCTTTAAACTGTGAATCTTTCATTCCACTTAATACTGCGTTAGCAACTGATCCAACTCCTGATTGTAATGGTGCCAATTCTTTAGTTAGACGTCCTTCTGCTACTTCTTTATCAAAAAACCCTAGTAAGTTATCAGCAATTTGTTGTGTTTCTTCATTTGGATCAAATAAAGGTGATGGAATATCTGGCTCTTCTGAAAGAACAATTCCACGAACTTTTGCTGGATCAACTTTAATTCCAATTTCACCAATACGTTTTTCTATATTGTAAACTGGGATAGCTTCGCGTTTTTCACCTTGTACTTCTGGAATATAAATATCATGTAATCCTTCATATTCTTTCGGTGCAGTTAAATTAAGTTCGATAATGACGTTTTCTGCTTCTTGAACAAATATAGGTGAGTTACCTACTGAACCTGTTGGAATGATTAATCCATCTTCAGTAATTGCTGCTGCTTCAATGACAGCATAGTCAATTTTGCCTAAAACACCTTGTCTAATTGATTCTGCGTTATGTGATAAATGCTGGTCAATATATCCTGCTTCACCTGCGTTAATTTTCTTACGAAGTACTGGGTTTCCTTGATAAGGGAAACGTAATTTAATAATATCTGCTTCTGCCATTGACTGGTCAGCTGCAGGCCCCATTGAGGCACCTGTAAATAGATTAACCTTAAAGTTTTCTTCCTTTCCACGATTAGCTAATGCTTGTGGAAATACTTTGGGTTCACCAAATAATGTGAAACCACTCATACCTATTGTCATGTCATCTTTAATCCATGATGCTGCTTCTTCTGCTGAAACTACTTTGTCTAAAAAATCCTTATTTCTAATTTTTTCGTTTAATTTATTTTCCATTTTATAATCACCTCTGAATTTTTTTGGAAATAATTTAATCTCACTTTATAATACCAAGATAAAACTAACAATTCTTAATATTTTGGATGAAAAGATGAGATAAACTGTTAAATGAACATTTTTACGCTTTAAATTACTTATTCATGTAAAAAATTACATGGTAAATTTAATTATGCCTTGATTACTTAAAAAATGCAAACGTTTTCTCTTATTCAAATAGGAGCGGTTCTAGCTTTAAAGGTTCAATATATTTATCTCCTTTATAAACGCGCATATTTCCTCCTGAAATTTCATCAATAAGCATAATATTTCCTTGTGAATCTTTGCCAAACTCTAATTTAATATCATATAATTCTAAGTTTTTTTCATTCAAGTCGGATTTTACAAGTTTCGAGATTTCTTTTGTTAATTCTTTAATCCGATCATATTCTTTCGGTTTTAAGATATTTAGCATGGTAAGCCCTTCTTTTGATATCGGCGGATCATTTCTTTCATCATCTTTAAGGGTAATTTCTATAAATTCAGGTAACTCTTGCCCTTCTTCACAATACTTGCCATATCTCCGGTAAAAGCTACCAACTGCTTTATAACGACAGATAACTTCTAATCCTTCACCAAACATTTCAGCATCTTTGACATGCATTGTACAAGCTTCTACATTTGCATCAAGATAATGAGTTGGTATATTTTTTTTCGCTAATTTTTCAAAGAAATACTGTGACACTTTTAATCCTGATTTACCAGCACCTGCTAATGTTAAACCTACTGTATTAGCGCCTGGATCAAACACTCCATCTGCTCCTGTTACATCATCTTTAAATTTTAATTGGATAGTACCATCTTCTAAACGATAAACATCTTTAGTTTTCCCTTTATATACAAGCTTCATATTAATTCCTCCATATTTATGACCATAATGTTACAATTATCATTCCACCAAAAACAACGGTTAAATAAGTCAGTGAATAATAAAACATTTGATTAGCCCATTTCATATTATCTTTAACAAAGAACCCTTTAATAGAGATTACAATCCAGATCAGGTTCATGATTGTTGATATAAATAAAAACGATGTTCCTAACTCGCCTAAGAAAAAAGGCAACGGAAATAATAATAAAATATAAATCAATGATTGACGTTTAGTCATTTCAGCACCATAAACAACTGGAAGCATCGGTACTCCAGCAGCTTTATATTCATCATGACGTCTCATAGCAATTGCAAATGTATGTGGTATCTGCCATAAGAACAAAATCATAAATAAAGTAATCGGTACAATGTGATTAGCTGGTGTGAGTGTTGCCCAACCAATTAAAGGAGTAAATGCCCCTGATATACTTCCGATCACAGTATTTAATGTATATTTTCTTTTTGACCAAAATGTATATAAAACGACATAAGTAAACCATCCTAATAGAGCATAGATTGCGGCTTCTAATGTTGTCATTGCTATAATTATCATACCAAGAACAGATAATCCAATCCCTAACCAGAAAACCATCTTTAATGGAAAGTTCCCCGTAACTGTAGGTCTAGCTTGTGTACGCATCATTGCAGTATCTAAATCAACTTCATACCAATTATTTAATATTAATGCACCTGCTATAACAAACAAGCTTCCAATCGTTACAATAACTAGCTCTTCCCAGCGCATAATCAAATCTGCACCAGTGAAATGTAATGCTAACCAATAACCCAATATGACAGGAGATACATTGGCTAATAAAACTTTACCTTTAACAAGTAATTTCAAGTCCGAAAAAAATTCTTTATATGACAAGTTTTCTTTATTTAAGTCCAACTTAAACCACTTCTCTTTCTAAATATCACTTTAATAACCATCCTACATTGTATCATGGTAAAGTGTGACAATCTATTAATGAAACAATCAAATTTTAATTATCATCTTTCTATCTAACATTACTAATAATAACTGCAAAGATACGCTCTTTCAACGAATTACACCTAGACACATGACGATTAGGTTATTCAATTTAATTTTTCGTCATATCTTTGTTTAAATCTATTTGATATAGTATTAATAATTCTTATGCACCGGATTATCTATTTAGATTAGGAGGGGAAGAGAGATAAACAAATTCCTATATATATTTTTAGTTATTTTAACGACACTACTTATGGGTTCTTCCTTTACAATTGGAAAAATCGGCTTAGATTATGCTTCGCCGATTATGCTTGTTGCGATTAGATTTATTATGGCAGGTATCGTGATGGGAATGATTGTATACTTTTTAAGTAGACCACACCCAAAAGATGTGAAATCATGGCTAAAAATTTTTGTGATAGGCGCTTTTCAAACAGCCGGAGTCATGGGATGTATTTTTGTAAGTTTGAAAACGATTACTGCTGGCGAATCCTCCATTTTAACATTTATAAATCCGCTTCTTGTTGTTATTTTTGGAACCTTGTTTTTAAAACATCATTACCGTAAATTACAATGGTTTGGCGTTATTATAGGTTTTATCGGTGTTTTTATTACGTTTGGGGCCCATTTATCAATAAAAGCAGGAACGATTCTTGGATTTGGTTCTGCTGTATCTTGGGCAATTGGAACTTTGTTAATTAAAACATGGGGAATGAAAATCGATATTTGGGTGTTAACTGCCTATCAAATGTTATTTGGCGGTGGATTATTATTTATCGGAAGTTTTTTCTTGGAAGACGCTTTTCTTATAGTTAATATGAATTCTCTTTTTATTCTTTTATGGCTTGTTATTATGGCCTCTATCGTGCAATTTACCATTTGGTTTTATTTAATTCAAACAGGAGATCCAGGTAAAACAAGCGCTTTTTTATTTCTCGCACCTTTTTTTGGCGTTCTCTCTGGTGCACTACTTTTAGATGAATCGATTCATTGGTATGTTATTTTAGGTGGTGGATTTATTCTCCTTGGAATTTTCTTTGCTAATTGGCAACCACAAAAAGTCAAATATAAATAAAAAACAATAAAACCGCTTATTAATTAAAATAAGCGGTTTTTCTTAAAGTATTACTGCTGCAATAACACCTATAATAAACAAAGGAATATTATAGTGTAAAAACGTTGGTACACACGTATCCCAAATATGATGATGTTTCCCGTCATAATTAAGACCTGCAGTCGGACCTAATGTTGAATCAGAAGCTGGACTTCCTGCGTCTCCTAAAGCAGCTGCCGTACCTATTAAAGCTGCACTTGCTAAAGGAGACATACCTGTTGCTGTTAATACAGGGATATATAAGGCTGCTAAGATAGGGATTGTACCAAAAGATGTACCAATGCCCATCGTAATTACCAACCCGACTGATAGTAATAATAGAGCGATAATAAATTTAGAATCACCTGTAAAACTTAACGTTATTTCAACCAATTCATCAACAGCACCTGACTCGGTAAGTACTTTTGCATAACCTGAAGCAATTAACATGACAAATGCGATCATCCCCATCATGCCGATACCTTCATTAACTACTAAATCACCTTGATAAAACTTAACAACTCTTGAAGCAAACATAATGATAATACCGCCTAATGCACCTAAGATTAGCGATTCTGTTGCTAATTGAATAACTAGCGCTGCAACAATTGCAAGGATAGTAAAGAAATGTAAATAATTAAAAGTTACATCCTTTGTTTCAGCTATACTATCTGCCATATCTACATCTTGCATTTGATAATCAATGACTGGTTTTGCTATTCGTTTTTTACGATATGTAATTAAGACAGCAACAAGTAAACCAATAATCATCGCCGCTCCAGGGAAAAGCATTGCTTGTGTCACTTCACTTGAAGTAATCTCCATGCCATTGCTTATCATTTCTTCTTTAATAATTCCTTGGAATATAAGACCAAAGCCTACTGGCAATGTTATATATGGAAATTTTAATCCAAATGTTAACGCTGATGCAACAGCGCGACGGTCAATTTGTAATTTATTAAATAAACCTAATAAAGGTGGAATTAAAATTGGAATAAATGCTATATGAACAGGTACTAAATTTTGTGAAAATATTGCTATACCTGCAATTGATAAAACAAGAATCGTTCTTTTACCTGAAAAAAGTGTCAACATCTTATTAACTAAAATTGTCGTGATACCTGACATTCCAATCATAACTGCAAATATCCCTAACAGCACGTAACTTAGCGCTGTACCTGACTGATTAGCCATCCCATCGACAAGAATTTCTGTTGCTTCACTAAAACTCATTCCAGACATTAAACCAGCAGTCAATGCTGCCATTAGTAAGGCGAAAATAACATTAATTCTCAGTAAACTTAATACAACCATCACAAGAACACTTATAACTACTGCGTTAAACAAAACAAACCCATCCTTTTATTTTAAAATTATTCACGTACATTACTTTATCACGCTAAAGTGAAAAAGACAATCGTTTAGGTTTTATTATTAACATTTTGGATGACTAATATTGTCTGATGTTTATAGTAAGACTTTGATATAGATAATGAGCTTGGTAATCATGAATTTTTATTCTTTAAGGTATTTTATCAAAAGCGATCTGATTGAACTAATTAATTTGCCATTTTATTAAAGGATTAGATTTAAATGTAATCCTTTAATAAATATGTTATTCTGATATTGTTAAATTAAATAAAGTAAGCCACAAGGGGAGCGTAATTGCTGAGAAAGATTTTATTCTGACCCTTTAAACCTGTTTAGTTAATACTTACGTAGGGATGTGGTAAATAACAGATTATTTCTGACTTATTTACACATTCTCCTATTTGTTTAGAACACACTTAAGGAGGATTTTTTTATGCAAAAAAAATTTAAATTACAAACTTTACTCGAAATTGCTATTTTGCAGCTTTAGCAATGTTACTTGATTTACTACCTTCCATAAAGCTTCATCCTTCGATGTCCATTTCTTTTGCAATGATTCCTATTTTCATTATTTCTTTTAGATGGGGATTCAAAGCAGGGTTTATTTCCGGATTTATTTGGGGGATTTTACAAATTGCTTTAGGAGATGCTTGGATTTTAACACCTTTACAAGCTTTTATTGAATACTTTGTCGCCTTTTCTTTTGTTGGATTTGCTGGATTATTTGCTAATAAGATTAAAAATAATTTACTGAATAACAAAAAGCAAACAGCAGCTATTTATATTGTTATTGCCGTTATAGTCGGAGCAGCAGCACGCTACTTTTGGCATTTTATTGCCGGGGTCGTTTTCTTCAGTGAATACGCACTTGAAGCGGGACAAGGACCTGTTATTTTTTCATTGATAGCAAATGGAATTACTTTTATTGGCGCAGCTATTTCCTGTTCTGTTTTACTTGTTTTACTTATTTCAACCGCGCCTCATTTAATTACTTCAGCGAAAAATGCGTATTAAATTTTTCCTCTTATTGCCTAAATATTAAGAGAGGTGTATTATTTAAATAAGACATATAAGAAATGGTGATGTAATGCGAGTAGCAATATTTGATTTTGACGGTACTTTATATAAAAAAGAAACTTTCAATAGTTTAATGGAGCATTTAAAAGGACATTCAGATTATCAAAAAGAATATAAACAATTCTATAGAAGGATCATCCCACCTTATCTTGGACATAAATTAAAGATATATCCGACACATCGCATGCGTGCACATTCAATGCAACTATATATGAGTGCTTTGGATAGACTTTCATTAAAAGAATTAAATGATTTTTTCGGTAGTTTAGCCAAAAAAATGCGCTCGGATTTTAATCCAGCAGTCATTAAACGCTTAGAAAAACATTTTCAAGACGGCACTCATACGATGCTTGTATCAGGCGCTTATACACAATTATTAACTCACTTTAAAAAAGAATTTCCCTTTGATGAGATTATTGGAACAGACATTCCTATTTTAAATGATGAAGTTAATAAAACTGAAAAAATCGAGCATATTCAAGGGACTATGAAAAACATCAAAATCAATGAATCCCTTAAGAATAAAAATATTGATTGGGAGAACAGCTTTGCATATGCTGATAGCATTTCTGATTTATCAGTTTTAGAGCGAGTTGGTCATCCTGTTGCTGTTAATCCTGATAAAGAATTAAGAAAGATAGCTACTGAGCGTGATTGGGAAATTATCGAGGTGAAAAAATGAACGATAAACAATTATTTTATACGACAGTGACTCTTTTAGAACGTCCATTTATTTTAGCCGCTACTGGACGTGGCTTATGTTATGTTGATACTTCTGAAACAACGCTGACTGATTTAACGAGTTGGGTTAAGCGAAGTATGCCTACATTTAACTTGATTGAAGATTATCAATTTATGAAACCATATATCCATCAACTTGACGCTTATTTAAAAGGTGAATTAACAGAGTTTGATGTACCTCTAGCTATTAATGGAACTAAATTCCAACTCACTGTTTGGGAAGCATTACGAGAAATTCCTTATGGTAAAACAGTTAATTATTCAAATATAGCACAACAAATTAATCAACCTAATGCAACTAGAGCTGTTGCAAATGCGATTGGTGCTAATCCATTATTAATTTTTATTCCATGTCATAGAGTGATTGGAAAAGATGGTTCTTTAACTGGATTCCGTGCTGGAGTTAATTTAAAAAGACAACTTCTTACAATTGAAAATGCATTATAAAACAAACCGAGTTGATCTAATCAACTCGGTTTGTTTTATTCTACTTTTGTTACTTTTGCTGCAGTGATTTGTCCAGGGATTGAAAATGTCATCACACCATCATATTCAACATTAATCTGGTCACCTTTTTTTAAGCTATCTATATCTGAATAATTTACATAGATTAAAGGTGTATCTGGATCCATTTGAAGAATCTTTTCCATACTCAAATCTTTTAATTCTTCATAAACTTCTCCATCTTCATTATCGATCATTAAGAATCTTTTTTCTTCCACCTGCAGAACATAGCCTGATAATTCTTCTGTTACTTGTTCTGACTCTGTTTCGTCTTTATTTTTAGAGTCATTCGAACAACTCACTAACATCATTAACACAAACAATAAACTCAATATTTTTAATAAACGCATTTTTTGACTCCTTTAGATATTTAGTGTCGTAACCCATCCTCCAAATAAATTAAACAGTAAACTTAATATGTAAAATCCTAAAACAAAACTAGTAGCAGTAACTTTCGAAAATCCAGCAACTTTTTGTAGACCAATGATTGTTAAGACTAAGCCCCATATGGCGAAAAACTCTACCATGATAAGTACATTTTTTATCATCATATTATCCGTTTGAATAACTGCAGCCAAACTTGTTAACACTACTGAGGGGTCTTTTGTAATTATCATTGAAAGTAAACCGTTGGCAATCATCCCGATCGCTGAAATAAACAAAATATATGTATTCATTGAATATAATTGCTTAAATGAAATAGGTTTTTTAATTACTTTTGCAATTACAAGATAAATAACTGTTGTTATTAAAGCTGTTAAACCTGGAATAATTAAATTTGCTACACCTGCCAGCAAAGCAGATATCTTTAGCATGAATCGATCATCCATTCCCAAAATCTGAATCGCTTCTTGAATTTCTGGATCATTTGTATAATCTATATTTAATGCTGTCATCACACCAGCAATCATCATCAATATACTTATTATAATTAATGGCTTCCAAATGACAGGATTTTGTTTGATTTTTATAAATTCTGTTGAAGGTTGCATCAACATACCTAGTAATTTTGGTTTCTCTTTATTTTGATTATTATGAAACACTTCTTCATTCATCTCAATACACCTCTTTCATTAGATACTTCCATTCTATCTGATAAATCTTATATTACATAATCATATAATATGAATAGCGCTTACATTTATAGTATAATTAATTTGAGCTTTAATATTTAAGGAGGTTTTTTTATGTCAGGAACAATGAAGATGTTTAATTATTCGCGCACATCAACACTTATTTTACTTCCAAAGTTAGAAGAAAAATATTGGGATATTCAACCTGAAGGTTTTCCAAATACAATTCGGTGGAATGCAGGGCATGTCTATGCTGAAGCTGATGCATTTTTAAAAGATGCAGATAAAAATTATGAAGTAACACGTCCACACTACCAAACGTTTTTTGCTGATGGTACAAGACCTTCAGAATGGGTTGGTGACGTTCCAACAAAAGAAGAGATAATCGAAGCATTGATTGAACAAGACAAATACATTCAAGCATTTTTCAAAGACAAACTCAATGAAGATGCTGATGTAGTAAGAGATATCAATAAAACTCTATTAGATACTAAAGATGCTTCATTACAATTTGTAACTTGGCATGAAGGAATACATCTCGGAATTACTAAATCAATTAGAGATGCTCTTAAAGAAAAAAACGAGTAGAAATACTCGTTTTTTTATATGCCTATTTTAATTTTATTCGTTTGACGTAAGATTGCTCCTAAAACACTTAAAGCCGCTAAATAACTTGTATTTGTGTTTTCAGGCATTGGTTTATTTTTTATTGTTGTCTTCATTTCTCCAAATTCTCCATTTACCTCAATTGTATGTTCATTCTCTTTTATAAATGGAGATGCAATAATTTCAACTTCTGTTTTTGTTACACCTAATCCTGCTAAAGAGAGTATAATCGCCACATTGATATTTTTAGGGTATTTTTCAATCGCTTGCGCAGCTGAACCTTGATAAATGACCTTATCTTTAGTTATACTTCCTTCGTTAAAAGTATGGGCTGGTTTTCTTGTAGTTAATTTTACTGTTTTAAGACCTGAAGTAACTTCAGCATTTTGAATTAAATCCAATCCACCAATTGCACCTGAGGGCAAGTGGATTGAATGATTATTTTCTAATGCAAGTGTATAAATGTTTTTCAAGAATTTTTCATCAGAAAATGCACCCACACTGATGACGAGACAATCTTTATGCTTAATCACTTTAGGTAAATATCTTTTCACTGTCGATACTGTAGCTGCTTCAACAATTAAATCAATGTCTTTTTCTAAGAGGCGATTAATATCTTCAGTAATTTGAATATTATATTTGTCTTCTAAGTGCTTGTACTTATCTTTATTCCTTACAACACCTGCTACTATCTTGATTGGATAGTTTGACTTTTCATTGATTTCTTTTAATAAATATTCTGCAATAACACCTGTTCCTATTAAACCTATTTTAATTAAAATCACTACCTATCTATTTTTTTATTATTTAAAAATCGAGTTTGGTAAGAAGGCAGAAACTAAATAATTTGGTGCATTAACTATTTCATTAATTCTAAGGTCTACAGAAATACTACATAACATATATGCTTCTGAATCTTTTAGACCATAGACATCTATTAAATGTTCAATCATATAACTAATCGCCTTTTGTGATGCTTTGTATAAATCTGGATCTTGACCTGTGGTGACAAAATATCCCTGACTATCAGCTTCAGGTGTTGGCGGTCCTGGAATTTCATAACGTGGTTCTTGAATTGTCTTACCCTTATGAAGTGTAAATTTAATTGTCGTTTCCATCGATGCTTCAATGGCAGTCCCACAAACCTCTCCATCACCTTGCGCTGCGTGAGTGTCACCAATTGAAAATAAGGCGCCTTCAACAAACACAGGTAAATATAATTTTGTTCCTTTCACTAAATGACGGATATCCATATTTCCACCATTTTGTCTTGGTGGAACGATTCCATGAAGCCCGGGTTCTTCCAATGCTACTCCCATAGTTCCTGGAAATGGCTTAATGAAAAAATCAATACCATGTAAAAATTCAGCACGATTTCTATCTTTTAAATCAAATATCTTTATTTCAGGATTTGTAAATGTATCAGCTAATAAACCAAATCCTGGTATAATAGCCGTCCAACCCCAGTCTAATTGGCGAAAATCTAACATTTCTATTTCAAGTGTGTCACCAGGCATAGCTCCTTTTACATATATTGGTCCTGATACAGGATTCACCTCGTTAAAATCTATATTTGCTACATCTTCAGGTGTTGAATGTTTTGTGAATTGCCCATTCGAAGCTTCTATTATTTCGTAATTAACAATTTGTCCTGATTCTACTTCAGTTATTGGTTCAATTGAACGATCCCAACCAAAATGTGAGTGTGAGTGAAAATCATGAATTGTTTTATATGGATAATTGTGTTCGTGTATACTCATAAATAATCTCTCCTTTTATATTTCGCTACCTCTATTGAATCATTTATTATTTAAAAACTCAAAGAAACTTTTAGATTTATCAGTTTTTTTACGATATTCAACTCCATTCATCTAACAATCAGTCTATAAATGTTGTATTATGGAAGTAAGATTTTTCACAAAAGAGGTGATTAAATGAGTCGTGATTTTATATTTAAAGGACTTCGTTTTTTAATGGTAATTGCAATCGCTATATTAGGTGTTGTTTTATTAATCTATCTAAGTAAACTAACCGCACCCTTTATTATAGGATTTTTCTTAGCATTAATTATTAATCCTTTAGTAGATTTTTTTCAAGTAAGAGCAAAACTGTCACGCGGTTTATCTGTATTCGCTTCTATTATTATTATATTAGGAGTGATATCAACTGCGATTACATTACTTGTCAATGAAATTATTACCGGATTTGCATATCTCTCTAAAATTGTACCTGAAAAATTTAATCAATTTACGATTAACATTGAATACTTTTACAGCACGAAAATCATTCCAGTTTATAATAATTTGCTCATAATGTTTAAAGATTTAGATCAAGATCAAAGAAGTACTGTTTTAGATAGCGTACAAATACTCGGTTCTAACCTAACAAATGCATTTAGTAACTTAACTCAATCAACTGCCAATGGTTTATACACACTTATTTTAAAATTACCTAATATGGCTACCTTGTTAGTTATTTCATTACTCGCTACTTTTTTCATAAGTAAAGATTGGTATCGATTAATTAAAAAGATGCACCAAATTGTACCTGATAGAGTTCATGATAAAATCGATCAAATTCATTCTAGTTTACAAAGAGCTTTGCTTGGTTTTTTAAAAGCTGAATTAAAACTTACTTTTCTTACGGCATGTATTGTTTTAATTGGATTATTAATTTTAAGAGTTGAACATGCTTTAACAATTGCTTTAATTATTTGGATTGTTGATTTCCTACCATATATCGGAGCTATTTTAGTATTTTTACCATGGATTATCTTCAGCTTTACTACGGGAGATATCACTCTTGGTATTGGCTTATCAATTCTTTATGGATTAGTCGTTGCTCAAAGACAATTAATAAAACCTAAAATCCTTTCTTCAAGTATTGGAATCAGCCCTCTAGCTACACTATTTGCCATGTTTGTTGGTTTTAAACTCATTGGTGTATTAGGTATTATTTTAGGTCCACTTACTTATATTTTTGTAATAACACTGCATGAAACAGGAATATTTAAAGCTATTTGGACTTTTATTGTTTCACCACCGAAAAAAGAAGACATTATTATTTATAAAAATAATAATGAAGCTAATAAATAAACTGTTTTTTTCGCTTGTTTTTTATAATGTGAAAAATATCTATTATTAAATGTTTAATTAACTCATTTATTGGTTATATTACTACATAACTTAATTTAGTTATAACTAACATTACATTAAACATATAGGAGTGAATAAAATGGGTATAATTTGGACACTAATAGTTGGTGGTCTGATCGGTTGGTTTGCTGGTCTTATACTAGGTAGAGATATACCTGGTGGAATTATAGGTAATATACTTGCAGGGATTATAGGTGCTTGGCTTGGTTCATTATTGCTAGGTGAATGGGGACCTGAATTAGGCGGATTCTTTATTATTCCAGCACTTATTGGTTCAGCAATTTTAATTTTAATTTTAAGCTTTATTTTAGGTAAAGCTCGTAAATAAATTAAAAGTTTAATTTAAAAACGTCTTTGCTTTTTAGCAAAGACGTTTTTTTAGATTCTAATTTTAAAAAAAGTGCGCCAAATCTAAGCTATTAACTTGATTTGGCACACTTAATCAATGTATTTATTTTTAATTATGAAAAACATTGTACTTAAAGTAGTAGCTGCGTAAGCTGTATATAATAAAGTAATTAATACAAAGCTTGTAAATAATGGTTGGTAGGCATAATGAACAATTATTAAAATAACAATCATCGAGTAAACAATTCTAAATCCAATATCTCTACCTTTTTCTAATACACTTAAATAAAATTCATCCGTAGGTAGATTGCTGCCAAGTAAGCGTAAGTTCATAAAACCATCTAACCCTAAACCCAGTAAGATAAGGCCTATTGCAAATGTCTCACGATCTGTATACAAAAAGACACTAGACGCAATTAAAGCACTGAGTGGTATCCACAGTATCATAATTTGATTTGAAATTCTATTTGTTTCGATACTCAATCCTCCTCATCGTGTAACTAATTGTATTTATCTCTTTCTTTAATATATCATATTTTTTATATTTATAATTAAAATATAAAAAAAAGACTGAAAAACTCACTCAGTCTTAAATATTATTCATCAAAAGGTAACGCAAAGTTTTTTTTCTTTGGTTTGTCACTCATTAATAAATGACTTTTTCGAGCCATATCTTTTGTATACCAATAACCTTTTAGATATTTTTTTAAATCTTCTACATCATTTACTTTTTCATCTTTTAATTCAGCTAGTAATAACTGGATTTGTTCTTTGGTTAACTCTAAACCATCGACGTTAAGCTTCTTCATTTTTATTACCCCCAGCTTCTTTATATAATCTTTCATTTCCTTCTGCTAAAAGTTCAGCAGTTAAGGACCAATTAGCTGTACTCAATTGATTCATTTCTTCATCTGTTAATTTTAACGTATAACCGTAAGGGATTGTTTTCCCTTGAATGCCTATACGAGCTGCTTGTTCAGCTACTTCACTGGATATCTCTTCAAAATAACTATTTTTTATTGCTTTTTTAAAATAATCTCTTGCTTCATCGCTTTTAAATACAAGAATAAATTTATCTTGAATAAAATCAGGTTGATGACGAATAAAAAACTGTAAATCAGACATCAAAACACCTCCTCGATTAGTATAACAAAATGTATTTAAATAAACACTTATTTTATAGATGTTATTTACTTATCTATGCTTCATATCTGTTATGATTATAGTAATAAAATGATTAAGGAGTGATTTTATGTCAAAAAGTTATTGGAATAAAGAAGATTTTGATGTATTTTACATAGATGGATTAAAAAATAGAATGACTGCCTTACAAGATAAGGTTCAACCTAAATTTCATCAATTGGGTGATTATTTTTCAGATGTTTTATCAGGACATGGTACAGGTGAATTCTTTCCTCACGTAGCAAAACATGCCCGTCGTACTGTTAATCCACCAACTGATAGTTGGGTTGCATTTGCACCTGCTAAACGTGGTTATAAAGCATTACCACATTTTCAAATCGGTTTGTGGGGTACACATTTATTTATCATTGTTGCTGTTATTTATGAAAACCCTCATAAAAAAATAATTGCTGAGCGTTTTAAAAACAATTTAGAACCACTTACTTCACTCAAATCTGATTTCATTGTCTCAGGAGATCACACTAAACCAGATGCCGAATTTATTCATAAAATAGGCACAAATGGACTCACTAAAATTCTAGATCGGCTTCATGATGTTAAAAAAGCTGAATTTTTAGTCGGTAGACACCTATCTCGTGAAGATGCAATTAAAATGAGTAAAGATGAGTTTTTTAATTATACAAAAGAAACTATCGAAGATTTACTACCCATTTATGATATAATTATTGGACGTTAAAAAGAGATTTTATCTCTTTTTAAATTGCTTTATTGAAAACGTTAACATATAGTTGTATGTATATTAAGAAAGACTAACTATATAAAGTCAAGTGAAAAAACAAAATAATTTATTAAGAAATGAATGAAATAAGTGCATGCCAAATAAGCATTAGAAAACATTATTTTTTCACTTACTGACGGATTTCATAAGGTTCATTTTTAGTT
>DATGUU010000045.1:0-2008 GCA_035301085.1 Pseudogracilibacillus sp.
ATTTAAAATTGATTTAATTATTTTAAAACAATTAATTAATAATCGTACGAATGATCTTATTGACCGAATTGAAAACTTTATTGTTTACTGGATACATCAAATTAAAGATAATTTAATTTATCTTAAAAATGAATTTAAAGCGTTTTTTATCTTACAATATAAAAAAATACAAACATTAAAACCAGCAACTCGTTAACAAATCGAGTTGCTGGTTTTTAATTTAACATAAAATTAACGTGGTTTAAATTGTGGTTTTCGTTTTTCTACAAAAGCACTCACACCTTCAGGAAAGTCTTCAGGATCAACAAAATTAGTCGTTCCTTCCCATAATTCTGGAGCACTTTCTGTACTTTCTGCTACTGCTCTTTTAATAGCGAGTAATGATCTAGGTGATTGTGATGCAATACGTGAAGCCATATTTAATGAATGGGTATTTAAGTCATTCGAATCGACTAATTCATTTAACAAGCCATGTTGATGGGCTTGTGTTCCATCATAAATCTTACCCATATAAACTAATTCCTTTGTTTTGCTTGGCCCAAGTAAAGATACTAGTCGATGTGCGAACCGGTTGTTTAATGTAATTCCTAAATTCCCTACTGGGATACCTAATTTTGTATTTTCTGAACCTATACGCATATCACAAGCTAAAGCTAGTTCCAATCCTGCTCCCATTGCGGGTCCATTAATAACACAAAGTGTTGGCATTGGTAATAATTCAAAATAAGTAATTGTTTGTTCCATTACTTTAAATGCTTCTTCCGCTTCTTCCACTGTCATTTTATTAAATTCATATATATCTGAGCCACTTGTAAAATGTCTACCTGCTCCTCTTAATAGCAATACTTTATTTTTAGTATTTTTGACTGCTTTTTCTGCTAAATCATAAAGTTTCTTCCACATTTTTTGAGAAAGCGCATTTCTTTTTTGAGGACGGTGAATTGTTATAATCGCAATACCACCACTTTCTTGATAAGTTATTTTGGCCTCTTCTTCTTCTAGTCTAGATATTTTAACTTCCACTACAGTCACTCCTTAAACTTTACATTTATAAATAATAATACCACTTGCCCCCATGTGTATCTCGCTTACAATCTCCCCTTCTACGAAGATATTCTAAGTGAGCCACTGTTTCACCAATTGCAAAACGTAATTCATGGACTGATAACTCAAATGGGAATAGCGCTTCAGATACTTGATAAACATTTAATTTTTTTTGCGATAAAATAGATAATAAAAAATCACATCTTTCTTCATGGTGAGCGATTAATTCATTAATTCGCTTTGTTCCATCATAGAAAGGTTCTCCGTGCGAAGGGATGACATAATCTATTTTTAACTCTTTCATTCGATTCAATGAATTAAAGTATGATTGAAGAGGATTAGCATCTCCTTGATACCAATAAGAAATATTTGGTGTAATTCTTGGTAATATATGATCCGTACTCAGAAGTACTTTATTTTTTTCATTATAAAAAGTAATTAATCCGTCAGAATGTCCTGGTACCACATATGGTTTATAAATTCCATTACCGATTTTATATTCTTTTTGTTCAGTAATATAATTTGTGACTTTTGGATAGGGGGTAACCACTAAAGTAAATTCACGTGTGTTTTCAGACATTTCCCTTCCTTTCGCTTCTGGAACGCCTGATTTATAATAATATTCAGGAAGTTTATTAACAGCAGACTCATCAACGTGAGTCAGAGCTAATTGTTCTTCAATTTTTCCCATATGAATATTTGCATGATGTTTATTCTGAAGATATCCTGCTGCGCCGACATGGTCTGGATGGTGATGTGTAATAATAATATCTTGCAGTTCTATATTTTTTAATTCTTCATTCCAGCGTTCTCTTGTTTTTTTATCATTTAATCCTGCATCAATAAGCAACATGCCATTGTCGCCTTCTGCTAAAAAACAATTGACATGATTTAATCTAAACGGTAGATCTAATGTTATTGAACGTATTCCTAATTTTTTTAACATCATAACTCTCCTTAATTA
>DATGUU010000046.1:0-4131 GCA_035301085.1 Pseudogracilibacillus sp.
GCTATCACCTTCTATTTAAGCATGTTATGCCGCAATTTGCATAAAATTTGATTAGAAAATGTCTACCCTTCTAACATAGCATACGATATGCCAAAAATCTCAACATAGTCATGAACAAACTATGAAGATAATGTGACAAGGATGAATGTTATATATATTTGCTGCGAACAAAGGCAGAATTAGGTATGATAGATCTAAAATGATGAAAAGGTGAACATAATGAAAAAAAATATATATGTTGTTGGTGCAGTTATCATTAAAAATGGGAAAATTTTATGTGCTCAACGGAATGAAAACACCTCATTACCTAATTTATGGGAATTCCCCGGTGGGAAAATTGAGGATGGAGAGACACCGGAAGAAGCATTACGCCGTGAAATTATTGAAGAACTAGATTGTAATATTATAGTAAAAGATAAGGTGGAACATACGGTATATGAATATGAATTTGGAACCGTCCATTTAACAACTTATTTATGTTATTTGTTGAATGATGCACCTGTCTTATTAGAACATCAAGCAATAAAATGGTTAAATCCAAAGGAACTTCATACTTTAGAGTGGGCGCCGGCAGATATACCAGCAATTAATAAACTATCACACATGAGCTTATAATTAACTATTCGATAAAATGGGGTGATAAAGTTGGAAATCATACAACAAATAGAAAGTGCTCTACATAAAGGATTTATTAATAAAGATATAGTTGGAAATAGTCAATTTAAGCCCGAATTACTTATTAATAATGAAAATGATAAAACAGTATTGCACTCTTTACTAGAGGAGTTAGAGAACTGTCAATCATTTTTATTTTCGGTTGCTTTTATAACAGAAAGTGGACTAGCGACATTAAAGACTCTTTTACATGATTTGAAACACAAAGGGATTAAGGGAAGAATATTAACTTCTACATATTTGCACTTCAATAAACCAAAAATGTTTGAAGAACTATTGAAATTTGACAATATTGAGGTTCGTTTAACCGATATGGAAGGTTTTCATTCAAAAGGTTACATATTTGAACATGACACGCATTATTCTTTCATTGTGGGTAGTTCGAACTTAACTGCAAATGCATTAAAAGTTAACTTTGAGTGGAATATAAAGTTAACATCTTATGAAAATGGCGAAGTTATCCATCATTTTAAAGAACAATTTGAGAAGATTTGGTCACAATCAATCTCATTAGACCAGAAATGGATTGATATGTATGCTATAAATTATGTTACGATAAATCCAACACATGAAATTCAGAAGATTGTAGAATTTCCTGGGAAATATAATGAAAATAAACTTATAAATGCCTTGAGAATTAAGCCTAATAAAATGCAACAAGTGGCATTAGAAGGTATTGATAAAATAAGAAATAGAGGGGTTGATCGAGGATTAGTTATATCAGCAACGGGTACTGGAAAAACGTACTTGGCTGCTTTTGATGTACGAAATTATCAACCAAGAAAAATGTTATTTATTGTTCATCGGGAGCAAATCTTACAAAAGGCTAAAGCCGATTTTATGGAAATATTAGGTGGAGATGATAGAGATTACGGTATATTATCTGGTACTACAAAGCAATATGATGCAAAATATTTATTTGCAACTGTTCAGACTATCTCCCAGGATAAGGTATTAGAGACATTTGTAAAGGATTATTTTGACTATATTTTAATAGATGAAGTGCATAAGGCTGGTGCAAAGTCTTATTTAAAAGTGATTGATTATTTTCGACCAAACTTTCTCCTTGGATTGACTGCTACACCTGACCGAACAGATGATTTTAACATTTATGGTCTATTTAATTATAATATTGCTTATGAAATTCGTTTACAGGAAGCACTTGAAGATGGTATGCTTTGTCCTTTTCATTACTTTGGTGTAACAGATTATATATTAGAAGGAGAAATAATGGATGACACTGTTACACTGTCAAATTTAGTTACTGAAGAAAGATTCAAACACATTTTGGAAAAAATTAATTATTATGGTTATTCGGGTGATATATTAAAAGGATTAATTTTTTGTAGCAGGAATGAAGAGGCTGTGGAATTATCTATTTTATTTAATGAAAAAGGTTATCGGACAGTAGCGTTATCAGGTTCCCACTCTCAAGAAGAAAGACTAAAACAAGTAGAAAGGTTAGAAAATGGAACCCTAGATTATATCATTACAGTTGATATTTTCAATGAAGGAATTGATATTCCTAGTGTTAATCAAATTATTATGTTACGACAAACACAGTCGAGTATTATATTTATTCAACAACTAGGTCGTGGTTTAAGAAAACATCATTCTAAAGATTATGTAACAATTATCGATTTTATTGGAAATTATAAAAGTAATTACTTAATCCCTGTTGCATTATCTGGCGACGGGTCACAGAATAAAGATAATATACGAAGACATTTGCAAGATACTAGTTATATTAAAGGCGTATCTACAATTAATTTTGAAGAAGTTGCAAAAAAACAAATTTATAAATCAATTGATACAACTAATTTAACCCAATTAAGGATTTTGCGGGAGGCATATGAACAATTAAAAAATAGAGTTGGAAGAACACCACGCTTGATGGATTTTATTAATCATAATTCTGTTGATCCACAAAACATTGTAAAACGTGAAGGGAACTATTATAAATTTTTAATAAAACTAAAGGAGGAAGTTGCTCCTCTTCAAGAGTATGACAATCAGATTTTAACAATGTTTAGTTTAGAGTTCTTGAATGGAAAAAGGTTACATGAGATCGTATTGTTACAATTATTATTAGAACAGGAATCTGTTAGTAAAACTAAATATAAGAAATCTTTAAAAGAATATGGGTGTTATATAGATGAAAATACATATAATTCGATAAAAAGAGTATTTGAATTATCTTTTTTTACAAGAAGTGACATTAAGAAATATGGTGAAAAACCAATTGTCATATTTGATCAAGATGAGATTCAGTTAAATAGTTTAATTCGCGAGCGTTTGAAGGAAAGTGCAACATTTAAATCTTTTGTTGTAGATATTATTGAAACGGCATTTTTAAAACATCAAAAGTATCACTCTAATAAGCCCTTAACAATACATGAAAAATATACCAAAAAGGATGTGTGTCGATTATTAAATTGGCATAAAGACGAAAAAGGTACAATGTATGGGTATCGAACAAAACACGGTACATGCCCTATTTTTATTACTTATCATAAAAGAGAAATTGAAGATAGCATTAATTATGGAGATGAATTATTAAACAGAGAAACATTAAGATGGTTCACAAAAAACAATCGCACCTTGGCTTCAAAAGAAGTACGAGAAATTGTACAAGCTAAAAAAAGAGGTATTGATATTCATATTTTTGTTAAAAAGGATGATGATGAAGGAACTGATTTTTATTATTTGGGCACTGCTGAACCTGATAACAATACAATTGTAGAAACGACAATGGTTGATGCAGAAAAGGAATTACCAGTTGTAAAAATGAATTTAAAGCTTAAAAACTCACTTACATACAATTTATATAAGTATTTAACGTCATTAAAGGAGTAACATAAGCATGTGTTTTTATCACCGTCATCTTTTCATTGATAATATATGAAATAAGCAATATTGATTTCCATTCTTATTCTTGGTTAATTTTAGAAACTTTAACCATATATAAAGAGGAAAATTATTACTTTTATATTAGAGGATATTAACGACTATCTATTTTGATTTTTTCTAGTCTAAAAACCGTACATGTTAGTTGAATTTTTATCGTTTCATTTTACAATAATAAGTGGAAGAATCAATTAGGAGGTACTATTTATGGAGAAAAAACAATTCCAAGCAGAATCAAAAAGATTACTTGATTTAATGATCAATGCGATTTATTCACAAAAAGAAGTTTTTTTACGTGAATTAATATCGAATGCAAGCGATGCAATCGATAAAGTGTACTACAAAACTTTAACAGACGATACATTAACATTTAATCGCGATGATTATTTTATAAAAATCACACCGAACAAAGAAGCAAATACGTTAACGATTACAGATACTGGAATCGGGATGACGAAAGAAGAATTAGAGGAGAACTTAGGAACGATTGCTAAAAGTGGTTCTTTAGCATTTAAAGCTGAAAATGAAATAGAGGAAGACTTTGATATT
>DATGUU010000047.1:0-2000 GCA_035301085.1 Pseudogracilibacillus sp.
ACAGAAGCAGAAGCAATTAAGTTATTTGCAAATTCATATTTAGCAATGCGCGTATCATTCTTTAATGAGTTAGATACATATGCAGAATTAGAAGGTTTAGATACAAAGCAAATAGTCGAAGGTATCGGTCTTGACCCACGTATTGGTGACCATTATAATAACCCTTCATTTGGTTATGGGGGATATTGCTTACCAAAAGATACGAAACAACTACTTGCAAATTTTGAACATGTACCAAATGATATTATTACAGCCATTGTTGATGCGAACGTTACGAGAAAAAATCATATTGCACATATGATTGCAGAACGCCAACCAAAAACAGTAGGTATTTATCGTTTAACGATGAAGACTGGATCCGATAACTTTAGACAATCTGCCATACAAGGGATTATCGAACGACTTAAAATTGAAGCAATTGATGTCGTAATCTATGAACCAGTTTTAGAAGAAGATTCATTTGAAGGTTTACGTGTAATTAAAGATTTTGAAGCATTTATAGAAGAAAGTGATGTCATTGTTGCCAATCGTTTAGATGAAGAATTGAAACCCGTAAGAGAGAAAGTGTATACGAGGGATTTGTTTAGTAGGGATTAATAAATTATTAATAGTAGGGACATGAATAGATGAGTATTTTAAGAAAGATGCATACAAATTATATCTGTTTGAAGTATTTAATGAATGAAGAGAAAACAAGTATGTCTGAATTAGGTTTTGGTAAAAGAATAAAGTACCTAACACGTGGTTTTAGTAGTGAAAAATACCGTTTATATAATTTAGCTGAAAATAACTATAAATTGTATTTATCAGATTTTCAAAGAAGAAAAACGTCAACTATTAATAAACGTCATTCTATAGTAATTAACGATAAAAACTTATTTGAAAAGTTGTTAAAAAATGACGATATCACTGCAGAAAACTATGGATATGTTCAGAATGGACAAATTTATTTAAATAATAAATGTAGTAAATTAGCTGATTTAATGGAAATCGTTAAAGACCAAGAACATATCATTATAAAGAAGATGGAAGGTGGTGGCGGTAAAGAAATTTTTAAAATCAGCCATTTAAATAATGATATTTATATTGATGATGAGATAGTTTCATATGAGAAGTTTGAAAGTTTTATCTCAAGTTTACAGAAACACATTATTCAGCAATATATCATTCAAGCAAGTTATTCTGATAATATTTATTCTGGGACAATTAATACAATCAGAATTTTGACAATGCGGGATCCAGATACAAAAGAGGCTTTTATTGCTACAGCTGTACATAAGTTTGGAAGTGAAAAGACTAAACCTGTGGATAATGTATGGAAGGGTGGTATGACTGCTTTAGTAGATCTTGATACAGGTGTATTACAGCAAGCTGCATATCATCACAGCAATAATAAAAAAATTGAATGGAAAGAAACACACCCTGATACAAATGAAAAAATAGAAGGTACAGTTATACCGAATTGGGAGAATGTAAAATCTACTATTTTAAATCTTACGAATGAATTAAGTTATTTAAATTATGTAGGATGGGATGCAGTAGTGACAGATGACGGTGTTAAAGTAATTGAAGGAAATAACTATAGTGATGTAAATATATTGCAAATTCATCAACCTTTATTAAACAATGAAAAAGTCAAAAGATTCTATAAATATCATGGCATAATAAAATAATCGATACTTTTGTTTAAAGGTACTAGGAGCTTAACTTATGGAAAATAGAACAGAACTTAATAAAACGCTCAAGCCTCATTGGGTTTGGGCGATAGCTCTTGGATCGGCTATTGGCTGGGGAGCATTTATTCAACCTGTCGATTGGATGGCAACTGCAGGTCCACTCGGTGTAATCATAGGCTTTGCAATCGGTGCACTATTGATGATGCTGATTGCAGTGAGTTATGGTTTTTTAATTCGTAGTTTCCCAGTCTCAGGTGGAGAATTTGCTTATGCTTTCATAAGTCTAGGGCGAACACACGCATTTATAAGTGGTTGGTTTTTAAC
>DATGUU010000048.1:0-12093 GCA_035301085.1 Pseudogracilibacillus sp.
AGTGTAATTATACTGGATAGGGGTTAAATGTCTTAAAACGTGCTTATTTGGCTCTTGTCATGTTAATTCTAAGCAAATGTAATTATAGTTACGCTTGTAATTGTATTAGTGGATTGAATAAGGGCGTATCTATAGATACTACCTAAAAGATGTGTCCAATTTTGGATAGATGTAATTGTATTACTGGATTAAATAAGGGCGTGTCTGATAACTATATTTAGCTTGTTAAAGCTATCTAAAATAAAAAAACATGCTACCAAGTGGCAACATGTAATTAAAAGCGTTCATTCAGTTGTTCATTAGCAAAGTCTATAATAGCTTGTATATCTTCTTTAGTGGCAACTCTTAAAAAGCTCCGTGCCGTACTTCTCTTACTTAAATATCTTTTATGTTCTCTGTTCTTCTCATACCATTTTTTATTATAAGCAACTTGCTTTTTCATTTTGTCAGTGGTTTTGTTTGTCATCTTTCATCGCTCCTCTAATGATTTTACTTTACTTTTAAATCTATTACATGTATTATTGTATATGAATAAAGGGCAAACAGTCGCAACCTGTTTACCCTCAAGCGTGAATGCTTAAGGCTTTAAGGTGTCAGGCTAGTTATGATTATTTAAAATCATGATTAGCCTTTTTTATTATCCAATACGCAACGGCGATATCTATTACAAACTCACCTAATGCAAGGATAACCCAAGCCATAGCCTTTTACACCTCTAGCCTTTCGCGTGTTGTCATGACTCATCACCTCGGTAAATGCTTAATGTTTGAAGGGTGTTCAGCCTTACAACATTCCACTAAGTTAATCAATAGGGTAGCTAGTCCTATTTCATAACCTATATATATTATATAATACATGTATTATAATTACAAGTAAAAAAATAGAGTGCCAATTAATAGCACTCATTAAGTCAGTGTAAATAAATACCTGCATTCATATTTTATCATTCCTTGTATTCCAGTAAATCAATGTCAGTAACTAATCTTAGTTGTTTAGCAAATTCTATGCAAGATTTTTTATATATATTATATATAGCAGTTTTACCATATCCAGTTAAATCCTCTATTTGCCAAGTGAGTTTATTATCAATCAATTTGTATTTAAATATCTTTATTTTGATTTCATCCATTGAATTAATACAATCATCTATGATTCTAACGTATTCTTTAGCCTGTAATTGTTTAATTGCTTTAGATTCAATAGAATTACTTTGCGATGATTGAACTTTGATATTATCATAGCTAACTGAATGTAAGGGGCTTGTATTAGCTAGATACTTTAATTGTTGATAATGATTTTCCATAAAGTTAGTTACTTTAAGTCTGGTCTTTTTACCATCAATCTCTCTATTATCGTTGTCTAATAAGTCTGATAATTGCATCAAATCCAAGTCATACCACGCCTTTATTATTTATTTTCAAGACTAAATCAAGGGCTAGTATTATTTAATATACGTCCACAATGCTAATATATCCAAGTTTGATTAATTCAGCTATTAAGCTTTTAAATTCATCTTGCATCGCTTTAGGTGGTAACTTTGTGTTAATAGTCCGATCTTTTAGCATATCAGCAATTACAACGGCAACATTATTATATTTATCATCTTTATTCTGTAATTCAATTAATAGCTTTTCTTTGTCAGCTAGTTTGTCTTTTAGTTGCTGGATTTCCTTTTTAGTATCATCTATCTTAATAATGTTTCTTAATCCGTCTAATATCTCTTTAAAATATCCGTATTCATTCATGTTAAATCCTCCAGTAATTTATGTGGTTACGGTTTTGAATTGTGTTAGTTACGGTTTTTACTACACTATAAACGGCGTCATATCAACAAGGTTACAGAAGTTACGTTTTTTTTGCCGTATTACTCCGAAAAAAATAAAAAATAATTCTTTTTTCTTCCTATATATATTATTTATTTATTTTTTATTAAATAGTATAAAAAGTAGTGTATTAAGTGTCTTGCTTATTAGGTTAGTCTTTGCAAGGTGTCAAAATAGTAACTTTATTGTGATTTTTAGTAACCTAAACAGTAATTTTAATTTTCTTTCATTGGTTTTAATCTGATTCCGTCAAATACTCTCGCCGTTTTGCCATCTTTCTTGGCGTATTTATCGAATACTTTAAATCGTTTTAACTCATGCTTGAATTTCTGATTACTCATAGCACGATAGCCATTTTCTAAACAATATTGTTTGTAACTGTCATATAAATATACTTTCTTGATGTTGTAATTCTCGTTTAACTCGCAATAGTCATCAATGAATAACCCTACAATATCATTACTACCAAGCCATTCATTTCTTAGCTTTATCATTTCTGGTGTTTCTGATAAATAACCACGGTCAAGGGCTTTTCTGAATGCTAGCAAACATTTATATATGAATGCTGGTATCTCTTTTTTGATTTCTTGCATCTTAAAACGCTCGTTAAAATCCTCGATAGCCTCAAATGGTACTATCATTGGTCTACGTCCAAAGCCTTTTGATGTATCTTTAAAAGGTGGTAGCTCGTTAGCACCAAAGAATAATTTGGCAAATGGTTTTATGGTGCGTTGGTCTTTTCCTTTATTTTCAACGTCTAAAGCGTCATCGCCTGTAATGCTTTTTAATAAGGCTGGATCATTGATTAAGCCTTTAGATATATCAGCATAATAATTCATATTCTTTTGATAAAGTCGCGATGTAGTAAATCGCCTTTGATTGTCTGTTAAATCCTGTAAAGATACGTTACTAATGTTGTCAATTCCTACGGCATCCGATAGCCAATTAAAAAATGTACTTTTACCATTTCCACCACCAGCCAATAAAATAGTGAAATTCTGTATCTTTTCATAACTTCTGTAAAAGATATATCCGATAAATTCCATAATATACTGTTTGGCATCGCCTACGCTTTCATTTAACCAATTATCAGTTAATGGGGTAGGGGTGTTACTTGTATCAAGGTTGTAATTTCGACCATGAAAAATATAATTATCCGGCTTGTTTGGCTCTAATTTGTTAGTAATAAAGTTGTATACACCATTTTTAAAATGCACTTTGAACGGGTCTATATTGTCTATTGTTTCGCTTGCTTGCTTAATGATAGCCTTATTCATGATATATTTTCTTGTGTCTGATACGTCTTTAGCATTCCAAGCGTTAATACCATCAATCTTATTAGTTACAATCTTTTCTATTTCCTCTTTTGTCATAATTTCCCACAAGCCATTATCTAAGTTGTAACGATATAAGGTTAGGTCTTTACCATTTTTAACATACATTAGTTTTACAGTCTTTAATATCTCACGCCCTAATTTATCCGGCTTGGCGTGAACTATATCACGACTATTAACAAAAGCCCAACTAGGTAGATTCTCTAATTGCTTTTGTCGTTTCTTGATTTTCTCGCTTGCTTTATCCATCAAATCAACCATATCATTTTGTGTCATTGTCTCAACTCCTCAATCACTCATTAATAAATCTTTTAAGTATGCTTTCAGCTACGTTGTCTAATTCCTTACTTGGTAAGGGTGGTTGTACATAATTATCATTAATTAACTGCAATAGACTATAAGCATTTTTAGGACTTGCTCCAGCTCTTAACAGTTTTCCAAAAATTGACGCTATCCAGTTGTTTCTGTTGCCGGCATCCACGCCGGTTACTATCTCATCAATTAAATAGCCGGTGTAATATCTACGGTAGGGCGTGGGGTTGTCTTGCATCCTATCGCTTGGCATCGCTCTATTATCCAATGCTTTAATTATCCAGCTTGGCGCTTGTGGTATATCTGATAATGTAGCACCATTCAGCACCTTATAATTATTACTTGGCGATGTAACTACAAAATCACTCAGTAAGTCAACACCATCTATAAATTTGGTCTTGCGTGTGGCTGGTATACCATCGCTTTTATAATAAAAATGTAAACCGCCTGATTTGGTGCGTTCTACATAATCAGAAGGCAAGTTATAACCTAAGTTACTAAGGCTTTGTAATGGTGCTTGTAAATCGTTGTTATGGTTGTCTATATCAACTACAACAAGATTACTTTTACTTAAATTAATTCCGATATTTATATTTGGCTCTTGTCTGAACCAGGATTCTATTAATGCGATGTCTTGCGTGGCTTTTAAGTAACTATAATTTTTTATTGGTTGCTTTCCATTAGGTACAATAGGATAAACGTATAATCCACGTTGCACCATCTCAATTACTTGGTCTAGTCTGTTCATGTTATCAGTCCTTTATGTGTGTAATATCGTATTTCAATAAATCAATGAATTTTGGCTTGTACTTCTGATAATGTTTTTCTAGGATTGCTTTTTCTTTGATATATCCTAATTGTTTTATTTCATCTTCTGAAAAATGATTAAATTGTTTCAATGTTGCTTTTGCTAATTTCCACAACACAATTAAATTAGAGTTATTAAGTTCAAGTAATGAATTAAAACTTGATGCTTTAATGTTGTAGTCATCTTTTAATTTGCTTGTTTGGTATGTGGGTACGTCTAATTTCTCTAGTCGGTCAATTTCATTTTCTAAATCATCAATATCTTTATTTAGATTGTGTAATGTAACATAATTTTTATTTATTGCATCTAATGCGTTTATATAATTAACTAAGCTCTTATTTAGTTGTTTAATTTTATCTTTTGCCATGTTCTCACGTCTCCTAATCGTCTTAATCTACTAAGCTATTACTTAAATTAGTAATATCATCAACAGAATTACATAAGCTATTTAATACGTGTGATAATGTTTCATTCATGAAATAAGCCTTTGTCTCATCGCTATTACTGATTGAGACTAAAGCCATTAACTTTACTAAGGCTTGGATGTTCTCGGCGATGTCTGTTAATTGTCTAGCTACTTTCATGTTGTACTCGTCGTTGTATTGACGTTGTAAAACTTGAATAAGATATTGATATTCATTTAATCCATCTTTTAATCTTTCCTTGTTGTCTCTATCCTCGATAATGTTGTCATAGTTGCTTTTTAATCTTGCAATAATTTCTTTTAATTCCATGTCTTACGTCCTCCAGTATGCTATAATGTAAATAAAGTTGCTTTGTGTGGTGCGTGTTTTCCAGTAGCAACATTAAATTAAAATTTCTCTAGTGAGTTAGGTATTTATTTACCTAGCTTTTTTTATTGTCTTAATCAAAAAAAGTACCGTCCTTAATCGCTCTAACTATTCCATGTAATATATATCCAGCAGCAACAGACAAAAATATCAATGTGATGTATTGAATAATGTTTAATGTGTATGTTGGCATTGTTACCATCTCCAGTCTTTTAAGTTATCTTTTAATTTGTTTACCACGTTTAACTCTTCTCTTGCTTGCGCTCTAATTGGTGCGATACATGCTATTAAGTCAGTTTCTGAACGTATGAAATAATAGCCTGCATTTGTGGCGTGTCTAATGCTTCCGATAGGTACACTATAAGTAAATCTTAGGTTATTAATTCCATCTCTTATCATGCGTTCATTTAATCCAGTAGCATTTTTAAGGTCTTTTGTTTTAACTGGATGCTCTAAAGTAGCACCTTTTACCATGCTAAAGATTGTTATTAGCTCTTTGGATGCTGGTATTCCATTAATTAATATCATTTGTCATCATCCTTTTTTCTGATATCATCACTTATATTTTTAAGGTATGTTGTTAGTTGTTTGATATAGTCATTCAGAAAATAAATTCTATCTAGTTCATCGCTTTTTTCAATATTTGATGTATTTAAATTAAATTCTATTAAATCGCTTATGTTATCTAGTTGATTAGCTATAATTTCCAATTTGTCATCAATATCCATCATGTTTTTAATTCCTTTCATCTTTCATGTTGTCTCATAAAATCTATATAACTTTGCTTTCCATATCTTACCGTACCTAGTGCATAAGATACTGGTAAGCCTTGAGCCTTTAGCTCGTTTACTGTTGCTACGCTCTCGCCTATCCACTTGGCAAAATCTTTTTGCTTTAAGTAAGGGGCTTGCTCCTGTTGAATGCGTTCATCAATCAAGTTATTAACTAGGTCAATACTGAATTTATCTAGTAAATCCTGTTTAAGCTCTTGAAATTGTGCATCCGTCAAATAGACTTTAATAATTGGCGATGTAGTGGATTCCATTTTTAAAGCTCCTCTCTACGTTGATATTTAAGCGGGTTGTTAGTGGGGTTAGTTACTGTATTTTTGATAGATAACTTTAGAAACATGTAAATTATCCAGTTGTAAAGTCTCTTTAGTTATGATTAATTTGATTGTTGCATTTAATATTTCTTCACGTTTTGCAAGTTGTTCAGTAGTTAAATCTTTCTTGCTTGGTGTTTTATCCAGTTTGTAAAACAATTTCAGTGCTTTATTAGTGATTTTATTAGCTTTAATGTAATGTGCTTTAGTTGGTTTAGTTAGTCCATCTTTTAACTGTTGCATCGCTTTTCTTTGATGCTCTTTATCCAGCATTTTAAAAGCTTGGTATTGTTCCAGCCCTTGAGCTTGTCTCATCTTCTGAATAGTTGTATATATCCAGTCTTGAAATGCTTTAGCTTGTGGCTTGTTACTTCTCATGATTGCTTTATATATTCCTAATTCTGTTAATGTTGTGTAATTATAATTGTTAAATTTTTCAAACTGTCCGCCGTTTTGGTGGTCATCTTTAATTTTTAATATATCTTTATCGCTTGGCTTGTAACTATCTTGATACTTTCTTTCTATTCGTTTTAACATTTTGTTAGCGTCTGAATACTCTAAAGCGTCTGCGATGTCTTTCGCTATTGCTTGCCATTCGTTGCCATTGCTTACAAATCTAATATCATGGTTTAACCATCTTTCAACTTTAATCATGGTCTTTTTCCTCCTGTTTTTTCTTCATTGAGTGAGCTAACTCAGCAATATTTTTTAATTCCTTGTGCAATTCCTGTAAATCATTGATTTCTTTTAATTGGTCTAGTCTTTGATGTAAGTAATTAATATCTCGGTCATCGCTTGGCGCTTTTCCTTTGTTAAATCTTGGCTTTAAATTGCTATCGTATTTTAATTTTTTAAATGTTGTCATGTTTCCAGTCCTCCAGTGTTCTATTTATCTTCAGTATTTACATAATGCGATGTCATAAAATCATCTAAATCAGTTCTTTTAATACGCTTTGAGCCGGCAACTTCGATTACTGGTAAACCTGCTTTAATGTACGCCGTTAAAGTCCTGTAATTTCTCAAGCCTAATATTTCCATCGCTTGCTTATAACTTAAATACTCTGATTCTGTTTTTTGCATAATATGCACCTCTATTTTTTGAATACTTTTGTCTTGAAAAAGACAACTCAAGAATAATTGAATACTTTTGTATTGTCAAGACTTTTGTATTCTTTTTTATGTTTTTATGTTATTATGTTGTTGTAAGGTGGTGTTATATATGAATGCTAAGGATTTATTTTTAAAAGATAGATTAATGAAATTAAGAAAAGAAAAAGGATTGTCATTTAAAAAATTAAGTGATGAATTAAAAGAAAAAGGCGTAAATATTTCCCCTGACGCTTTGGCAAAATATGAAAGGGGCGTCCGTACACCTAAAATAGACAAGATTATTTCATTAGCAAATTATTTTGATGTTCCAGTTGCTTATTTACAAGGTAACGTTAATACAAATAAGCTTGATGAATTATTGAAACAAAAAAATATAAGCAAGAAACAAATTAGCAAGGATTTGCATATTCCATTAATTAAGATTGTGGATTATGCAAGTAATAGAAAAGAAATACCAGTATACGACGGCGTGAATATAGCTAATTATTTAGGCGTATCACTCAATGAATTACAAGGGTCTGAGGCATCAAGTGATTTTGTTTTATGTGGTGTTGATTTGTTTAAATTATCTTCTGAAATTGATAATAAATTTATGCGTGCATCCACAAGCAACGATAAAAAAGAATTAATAAAGTTACTTGATGAAATTATAGATATGTTGAAAGAAACAAAAAAGAATATCAGCAATTACGATAAAAAATTGAATAACACAAGCGATGAAACGACTGATAAAGATTGACTTTCTTTACTGATAAAGAATTGCATTTTGAATTTCTTTGTAAACATTTTTTAAGGTCTGCACAATCTGACTTTTGAAAGTAATAACTGAGGTTTTCTGATGTTGTAAATGTTAGGTTTTTGTTGATGTATCAAGCTTGGCCACAATTTTAACGTTCGTAAAATGTTAAGTTTTGATAAGTTCTAACCTTAGTAATTCTTAGCATTCCACCAGTAAAAAATGTAAGGTTTTGTTAGGTTTTGTTAGGTTTTAGTAGGTTTTTATGTCATCAAATGTCAGCATCTAACCAGTTAAAAATTACGGCTTTAGCGTTAACATTTGTTAACATTCTACCAAGTTTTACCAAGTAATTAATTTCCATTGCTCCAACTCTTGCATCGCTTGCAATCATCTATATAACGGCTTTTGAGCTTATTTTTTTATTCTGAAAAAGTCCTCAAATCCGGCAATTTTTGGCAATAATTACAGTGTTCAATTATCATGATTCTTTCTAATTTTTGTATGAGGGGTAAGAATACAAGAAAAGATAGGATTGATTATAATGACTAAGATAATTAAATACACAAATAAGGATAATGAAACACTTTATAGATTCCGTTTTTATGCTGGTATTGATGAATTGACTGGTAAGCAACGTTATATTAGGCGTCAAGGGTTTACCAGTTTGAAAGCTGCTAAAGATGAATTATTAAAGATTGAGTATTTAGTCAGTACAAACCAATATTTTAAAGATGTTAAAAGTGGTAAATTTGGCGATGTCTTAGATGAATGGTTAAAGCTGCATAAAACGACCGTTAAGGCGTCAACGTTAGTACGTGAAAACAGTTATATTACTAATCATATTAAGCCTTATTTTAAGAATATGTATGTAGATAAAATCACGCTGCGACAATGTCAAGACTTTACTAATAAGGCTTTTGCTGCTGCTCCTGCTGCATACGCTCAAATTATAGGCATTGTAAAAAGCGTTCTTGACTATGCTTTAAGGCTTGGTATGATTGAAAGTAATCCAATGCTTTATGTAATTAAACCTAAGAAACAAGCTAGCATATCAGACAAGCACGACAATTTTTATAATAAAGATGAATTAAAAAGATTCCTTGCTGCTGCTAAGAATACAAGCTTAAAAAAGTATGCTATCTTTCGGCTGCTTGCTTTTTCTGGTATGCGTATAGGCGAATGTTTGGCGTTGACGTGGCATGACTTAGATTTTAAAAATAATACTGTCAATATTAATAAGACACTTGCTAGAACTAAAAACGGCGTTAAGATTCAAACGCCTAAGACTAAAGCAAGTAATAGAGTAATAAGTCTAGATACTGAAACAATGCAAGTATTAAAGATGTGGCAGCTTGAGCAAAGAAAACAATTATTAAAGCTAGGCATTAACTCAATGAATAAGCAGCAATTAATTTTTAGTAATCGTGAAAATAAATATATCAATTCTGATATGATTAGAAAAGCAATTAAAGCCATAGCAAAAAAAACCGGCATCCATCCAATAACTACTCATGGTTTTAGGCATACTCATGCGACTTTATTATTTGCGTCTGGTATGGATATTAAGCAAGTACAAGCTAGATTAGGTCATAGCAATGTACAGACAACACTTAATATATATACTCATGCTATGAAAGACAAACAAGACAAGATAGGCGATGAATTTGCTAAATATATCAATCTAAACTAGATACAGACTATCAGACAGACTGTCAAGAGTTGACAACGTGCAAAAGATTGCTATATTAAGGCATTTTATTCCTAGTATTATATTAATATCATATATAATATAAAAGAATTCGGTTACGGTAATTTATTTAATAAAAAGAGGATGACAAAAGCAAATGTTAGAAACATTGAATAATTTTTTCACTATTTTTGGTGCCAGCATCATAGTACCAATAATAATTTTCATTATTGCTCTATTTTTACATGTTAAATTTTCCAAATCTATAATGAGTGCTTTTTATGCAGGTGTTGGCTTAACAGGGTTCAACTGGGTTATTGCTGAATTCACACCAATTGTAACCAAGATTGTAAGGCAAATGGTCAATAATACTGGAATTAAGTTACCAGTGGTCGATATAGGATGGCAAGCTGGCTCTTTAGCAAGTTTTGGCTCATCTGTAGGAATAACTTTCTTTGTATTTGGCTTAATTTTTGAATTAATTATTTTTGCGTTGGGTATCACTAAGGTTTTTATGGCATCTAATTTATGGAATAATTTTGGATTTATGATTTGGGGAACTTTAGCTTACTATGTAACTCACAATTTTTGGTTATCATTAAGCCTATCTTTTTTCATGTTACTGTATACTTTGGTAATTGCAGAAATTCAAGCTGATAGATGGTCGGAATATTTTGAAATAAAGAATGCAACAGTAGCTTCATTGCATAACATAGAACAGACTATTCCTGCAATTTTGCTGGATCCTTTATGGAACTTGTTGGGATTTAATAAGGTGAAGTTAACTCCGAAAGTTTTCAAGGATAGATTAGGAGTGTTTGGGGAGCCAACGAGTTTAGGGGTAATATTAGGAATAATTATAGGAATTTTAGGTAATTTAAACAATTTAACGGATATAGATGCTTGGGGAGAGATATTAAAGTTTGCAATTCAACTTGCTGCCGTTATGACAATCTTTCCATTAATTACAGACGTTTTCGCTAAAGCATTTATTCCTTTGGCTGATGCGATTGATAGTAGACAAAAAGAGGAAATGAAAGAGAAAACACACCCTAAGAGATGGTTCTTAGGTATTGATGATGGCGTAGGTTATGGAGAACCAGCTACTATAATATCTGGGATGATATTGATTCCAATTATGGTACTACTAGCATTTGTATTACCAGGTAATAGGACATTACCAGTAGTAGATTTAATAGCTTTACCTTTCATGGTTGAGTCAATAGTTGCAATAACTAGAGGTAATATCTTAAAAATAATTGCAAATGGAATTATTTGGTTTAGTTTAGGATTATATGCATCAAGTTGGTTAGGTTCAGTTTATACAGAAGCAGTATCAAATTATGGTGCTACAATTCCAACTGGTGTAGTTTTGATTACAAGTTTTAATCTAATGGCCAGACCATTAAATGCAGTGGTATTTGCGGCATTTATTTCACAAAATCCATTTTGGATAGGGTTATGCTTAGTAACTTATCTCGTATTATTATTTTTACTTAGAAGATATAGAAGTCAGATATGGAGCTATCTAAGAAAAATGTCAGAGAAAAATATAAATTAATATAAATAAAAATTACTCAGATTTTTAAAGCCTGGGTAATTTTTATTTATCTTTCATAATTATATTAGGATTTGGAGCGATGCCTTTTAACAGTACTTCAGTCCATTCTTTAGTAAAAGGGAGGGCTTGTTGATATATTTCAGGTTGGGAAAAGCCGTTAACCATCGCTTGAGTATATGGAAGAAAACGGGAAATTAGAAATATTGAATTCGTTGCATATTGGTTCGCAAGCCTCTAGTATGGCAACAAATTTATTGGTACTTTTACATACAGTTTTAACAATTATTTTAGTTAGTGGAATTTTAGTATCTTACAATGTTAGTTCTATAGATCTTAAAGGTAGTTTGTATTTTGCATGTTCATTAGGATTAGCTAGTTTGTTAGGTGCATCAATAGCTTATCTTTGTGCTCAAATCTTTGCTACAAGCTCACAAACACGTGGAATTTTCTTTAGTATAGTGGGAATATTATATGTACTTAGAGCAGGTACTGATGTTAGTAATTTGACATTATCTAAGTTTAATCCACTAGCTTGGACTTATTTAGGTCATCCTTTTTATCAAAATGATTGGTATTATTTGATAGGATTATTCTTATTAATTTTAGTTGTATTTAGTATTGGCTTGGTGCTTGAAAGTTCACGAGATTTAGGATCTAGTACAATTGCTCCAAAAAAGGGTAAAACTAAAGCTAGTAAATGGCTAGCTACACCACTAGGATTTTTCTTTTACTTAAATAGATCTACTATTATTTCTTGGTTACTAGCTGATGGTGTAATTGCATTAATGTATGGTTCAATTTATGGAGATATTGATACATTTGT
>DATGUU010000049.1:0-4377 GCA_035301085.1 Pseudogracilibacillus sp.
ACTACGTATACCTGCAGTGCCAAACGTTAAATTCCCACTAAACCCTTCTTCTATTTCTTTGTCGGTTTGTGCTTCATAAAATGTTTTTACTAAACTTTCATCTAATTTATCCAACCATTCTGACTTCATGGTTATATCCTCCTTGAAACTTCAATATATTAAACAATTATTCACAAGGTATTATCTCATCATCGAATTGATTTAATAAATACCAAAAATCGTTTTGAATTTAAAATCTCTGTTTAAAAATTTTACTATAATAAAAATATTAATGTTATCAATGATCAATAACATTTAACATATGTTAATTATATCGTATGTTCTTAAATAAATCATTTTTAGCTATGTTGATTTTCTTATAATTATTTATATTATTATCATTAAGAATATTTTAATGCTAATCTGTATGCTAATTTATAATTCAAACTTTAGTAGGATAAATTCTTAGTTGATATTTTTTTATGTTAGTTATAAAATTATAAGTTATAGTACAAATTTCTCTTTACAATATTTTAATGAAACAACCAAAAACTTAACATTAGATCAATATTGTAATATACACAAAATCATATACGATGGGGAGCTTCATACATGAATAAATTTTTAAAATACTTTTTAATATTTCTATCTTTAATTCTTGTAGTTGTTCCAGTTATATTTGCCATTTTATTGCTTAAATCGTCACAAGGTGCATTTGAACATTCATTGAATACGAGCGATACATCAAGAGAATCAAGTATTCGTGAATCGAAAATAAACCCGTCTAAAGATCCAATTTCTATTTTATTTTTAGGTATCGATGATAATAGTGGTCGTCAAAAAAATGGTCAAAGTACTGAACAATCAAGAACTGATGCAATGATATTATCTACTTTTAATGCAGATAAAGAACAAATTCGAATGCTAAGTATTCCACGCGATACGATTAGTTACATTCCAGAAGTTGGCTATTATGATAAAATCACACATGCACATGCATACGATGGACCTACAGCTTCTATGGATGCTGTAGAAGCTACATTGAATGTTCCTGTTGATTATTATGTAAGAATTAACATGGAAGCATTCGTAGATGCCGTTGATGAACTCGGTGGCATTGAATATGATGTGCCATATAATATTTCTGAACCAAATACAAACGATACTGGGAAAATTAAAGTAAAAAAAGGACATCAAAAGCTAAATGGAGATGAAGCTTTAGCAGTTGCTAGAACACGTCATCAAGATTCAGATTTAAAACGTGGTCAAAGACAGATGGATTTAATCAAAAAGCTATTTATTAAAGCTCAAAAGGCAGATTCTTTCAGTAAATTAGATGATGTAATTGAAATAGTAGGAAAAAATGCTAAACATAATTTAAGTTATAAAGAAGTAAAAGCATTAGCCACTTCTTACTTAAAAGATGATGTTGAAATTAAAAGTAAACAACTAGAAGGTCAAGATGATTATTTGAATGGTGTTTATTACTATAATCCTAATATTAAAAATATAAAAGATACTGCAAATCTTTTGCGCAGCGATTTAAATTTACCTAAAATTAAGGATACAGACGATTTCTTGAATAAACGTGTTATCGACTTTTATGGTACACTCGTACCACAAACTGAAATTGACAGTAGCTTATTACGTAAAAATCAAAAAGATAGCTCTGAACAAGATGAAGACAATTCAAATTCACAATCAGAACAAAATAATTCAACAAATGAAAATCAACAAGACAATATGAATCAACAAGACAATAATCAAACGACACAGCAACCAAACGATTCATATCAACAACCTGATTCAAACCAACAAATAGATCCTAATCAACAGCAACAGGATCCAAACCAGCAACAAAACACGCAAGAGTTACAAACAAATTTATATTAGGCTGTAGAGAGGAGATCGCGACATGTCACGAAAAACATATGAAAAATTAGCAAATATAAACGGTATGTTTAACGTTTTAGAACAGCAATTAATCCATAGTAAAGATATGGCACTTTTTAGAAATGAATTTTTCTATGTTAATCACGCACATCGTGAAAACTATGAAGCTTTACGAATCTACTACAAGGATAGTGAAACCAATCCTGTTGTAGATGGCGCATGTTATATCGTAGCCCTACCTGAAATTTTTGATAAAGTTGATGTTTTTGAATCAGAACTACCTTTTTCTTGGGTTTATGATCAAAATGGTATAACTGAAACAATGAAAGAACTCAGTGTACCGCTACAATATTTAATTGCAGCAGCGCTTGAAGTAACAGATGTTAATTTATTTAGACCATCAGGTTTTACCATGGGCATGAACAATTGGAATATTGCACAAATGAGAATTTTTTGGCAATATACTGCATTAGTACGTCAAGAAGCTCAATAATTCATTAAATAACTACCCTATTACATTATAATTGTGATAGGGTAGTTTTATTATATTTAAAAAAGTGAGGTTTTATCATGTTCGAAGTAGTTACTACATCTGAAATGTTAGATGACGCATATGAAATTAGAAAAGCAGTTTTTGTTCGTGAACAAGGTGTGCCAGTTGAAAATGAAATAGACCAATTTGAATCATCCGCCACTCATGTTATTGGTTATGATGAACAGCACTCCCCTTTTGCTACTGGAAGATTTAGACCCTATCAAAATGGAGCGAAAATTGAGCGTGTAGCAATTTTACCGACACACAGAAAGTCAGGTTATGGCAAAGCATTAATGCTTTTTATTGAAGAAGCAGCTAAAAATCGTGGATATCAAACGTTATCGCTTAACGCCCAATGTCATGCGCAACGCTTTTATGAATCCTTAGGTTATAAAGCTTCAGGTGATATTTTTTTAGAGGAAAATATTGAACATATTTTAATGAATAAAACAATTTAAGCTAAAGGATTTAATAAAGTTGTATTTAATGTACATCTTTACAATGTAATATTCTAAAGAGTGTAATATTTTAATATATTTAAAATTAGGCGTATTTCCGCCTTTTTTTAAATTATATCTTCTTTTATAGTGTCTTAATAAGATTAATTTTATATTACAAATCTATGAAATCAATTCAATTAAATTATCTTCGTATTATAATGGTATTAAATATTAATAATAAAAGGGGCAGTTAAATGACTAATAAAAAGTTGAATTATAAGGTACCTTCAATATTTGCATTGACATTAGCAGGTACAGCTTTGACAACCCATTATGCACATGCAGCTGATAGTACACAAGATCAGAAATCAAATAAAAATGTGTTAAATGATGAAAATACCTTAAAACAAAGCGAAGAAATAAAATCTGAAGTAAGTAAACCAACGACAAATATTTCAGGAACACAAACATACAATGATCCAAGTCAAGTGCAAGAGCTTAAATCTGATGAACCTGAAAATTATGATGCACAGTTAGATGAACTTAATAAAGACACATCAAGTCAAAATACATATCTTACTCAGAATCAAGAAGACCAAAATAATTCTGACGTCAATAATTACACAGAGACTCATACTGAACAATTAGCAACTGACGCTCAAAATGAAAGTGCTCAAGATGAAAGTAATGATGCTTCTAGCGTTACAGGTAATACAGATGATAATGCTAATGTTGTTCAAAATGACGATACTTCAGATGTTTCTAATACAGAGGCACCTTCATCTAATTCCGAAAATGAAAATCATGTTGCGTCTAACAGTTCTGAAGATACAGACGACACTAACGTTGCTCAAAACGATAATGATTCAGAAGTTTCTAATACAGAGATAAATTCTGAACAACCAACTTCTGATTCGCAAAATATAAATAATGATGCTTCTAACGTTGCAGATGATAAAGATGACAGCACTAATGTTACTCAAAACGATAATGATTCAGAAGTTTCTAATACAGAGGTAAGCTCTGACGATTCAACTTCTGATACTGAAAATGAAACTCATAATGCTTCTAACGAGACTGAAGACAAAGACAATAACACTAACGTTGCAGATGATAAAGATGACAGCACTAATGTTACTCAAAACGACAATGATTCAGAAGTTTCTAATACAGAGGTAAGTTCTGACGATTCAACTTCTGATACTGATAATGAAACTCATAATGCTTCTAACGAGACTGAAGACAAAGATAATAACACTAACGTTGCAGATGATAAAGATGACAGCACTAATGTTGCTCAAAATGATAATGATTCAGAAGTTTCTAATACAGAGGTAAGCTCTGACGATTCAACTACTACAAATGAGTCTGACAAAGAAGCACAAACTAAAAAGGTTAATACTTTAGATTCAGATATAAATACTTCAGCTAAAACGGGTCAAATTTATAAAAGTGATGCAACACCAAAATTAAGAATGGCTAGATCAGTTAGTACTCCTACTATAGCTACAAGATCAGCTGTCACTAAAG
>DATGUU010000050.1:0-4606 GCA_035301085.1 Pseudogracilibacillus sp.
CTTCATTATTACTTTTTTCTTGTTCACTAAGCTTTTCAATTAAATTATCATATTCAGGAGTATTCATATAATTCTCGATAGAAATATGATAAGCTTCTGGCTGTTTTTCTCGAGCTCGTTCTGTTAAATCTTTATGTGTAATAATAATTTCTCCTTCTTGAGGCAAATTACTAATTGCTACATTACTAACGTCAATATTTTCTAAATTAGATTTTTTCAATTTTTTCCTTACAATTGAAGCACCCATAGCGCTTGAACCCATTCCTGCATCGCATGCAAATAATATATGATTTACATTATTTAAAGAAGGTTCTTCTTCTGATTCGTCACTAGTTAAAAATTGAGTTGCACGACTTTTCTTCCCTTTCATTTGTTCCATTTCTTTCGTCGCCTCAGATAAATCATTAGTATTAGATTTATCAAATTTCAGAAGTAATCCAGCTATAACAAAGGAAACAATAGTAGCAACAAGTACACTTAATATAACGCCAAGATAACTATCCGAAGCTGTTAACAACATTATAGGTATAATACTACCTGGTGAAGCAATACTAACTAAACCTGCATCAAACAGCATTAGTATCGTAATTCCAGACATACCACCTAATATAGTTGCAATCAGTAATTTAGGTTTCATTAGGATATACGGGAAGTATATTTCATGAATACCTCCAAAGAAGTGAATAATACTTGCGCCGTACGCAGAAGTTTTAGATGAACCTTTACCAAAGAACATATATGCAAGTAGTACACCTAAACCTGGCCCTGGGTTTGCTTCAAGTAAAAACAACATAGATTTTCCTTGTTCAGCTACCTGTCCTGTAGCAATAGGTGCTAAAATACCTTGGCTAATAGCGTTATTTAAAAATAATATTTTTGCTGGTTCAATAAATATACTTACTAAAGGAAGCGCATGAATTTTAATCATTAAGTCAACGCCAGCCTCTAAAAATGATGTTAAAAGTACAACAACTGGCCCTACAAGTAATGAACCAATTAACGCTAGAAGCGCACCAGTGATTCCTGCTGAGAAGTTATTTATTAACAACTCAAATCCTGTAGGTGTTTTCTTTTGCAATAATTGGTCTACCTTTTTAATTGCTAAACCACCTAAAGGCCCCATCACCATTGCTCCAATAAACATTGGAATATCGGCTGCAACAATGACACCCATTGTTGCAACAGCACCTACAACTCCTCCTCTAAACTCGTAAACCATTTTCCCGCCAGTAAAAGCAATAAGTAGAGGAAGTAAATAATGAAGCATTGGATCTACAAAGTCACTAAATAATTTTATACCTGTAGGTACAGCAATTGCAGTTAATAACCCCCAAGCAATAAAAGCACCTAAGTTAGGCAAAACCATATTACTTAGCGAACTACCGACTCTTTGAACTTTAACACGCAAATTTGTATTATTTGCCATAAAACCATCCCCTCTATATTTACGGTTCTATTCTAACTGGTTGTCCTAATTCAATGGATTCTTCGACAGCTTCAACAATCTTAATGGCTCTATGTGCTTGGTTAACACTGATTGGAAATTCTTTATCCTCGATTATATTATTAACAAAAGTAGAAAGTTCTTCTTTTAGAATTCCTGCTTGTTTGCCATATAAGTCAATATTAGTGATTGGATCTGGATATTTTATACTTTCATTTGTGTACACATTAATATTTTGATTAACAATATTAATGTTTAGCACCCCCGATGTGCCTACGATGTCCAATTTAGCATCTAAATTAACGTGATTTTCAGGTAAAGCCCATGTTGTTTCGTAGCTTCCAATAGCACCAGAAGATAGTTTGAAATTAGTAATAATCGTATCTGGTGTATTATATTTTTTAAGTCTTTTATAAACAGCTGTAGCATAGACTTCAATAATTTTATCTTGTGTAATCCATTCGATAGCTTCTAAGTCATGTACACCTAAGAACTTAATAACGGAAGTTCTTCCCTTTAATCGTTCGCCATTTTCTATTGAGTTATTTCTACGGGCAAATAAATGAATCGGCTCCCCGATAACACCAGATTCAAATTGTTTGGAAGCTTCAAAATAACGAGGATCCCAATGTAAAGTATGACCTACCATTAATCGAACGTTCGATTTTTCATACGCTTTAATAATTTCTTCGGCATCTTCATTTGTATCAGCAAGCGGTTTTTCAATAAAGATATTCACACCTTTTTCTATAGCTTTAAGAGCTATATCTTTGTGTAAATGGTCAGAAGTACAAATTAAAACTGCGTTTAAATCAGGTAAATTTAATAATTCATCTGTATCGAAATACGCTTTTGTATCTAAATTTTCTCCAATTGATGTTGCTAAATTTTTATCTAAATCACATACACCTAATAATTCAACTTGAGGTAATTCAGACAAAATTTTTGCATGTTGCTCTCCCATAACACCTAAACCAATGACACCAACTTTAAGTTTATTCATAATTGAGCCTCCTAATATATTTTATCTACGATAGATGTTGATGATTTTTCTATTGCTTGCTTATACTCTCCCTCATCAACAAAGAGCATAGCTTGATAAATTGTATCTATAATAAAATCTTGAGAAACTTTACTTTCTATTGAACCACCTTGAAGCAAAATTTCTTTACCTATAGTGAATATGCGATAATCCGCATACTTAGTTAAAGGATTGTTTTCAGAGTTAGTAATAGTAATTATTTTTGCGTTGGCAGATTTAGCTAAAGATGTAGCGTTAACAGTATCTTTCGTTAATCCACTTGAAGAAATTGCAACAACAACATCTTCAGATGTAACAGTTGAACAATTCATTAACTCCATATGATTATCAGAATAATATTCAATATTTTTGCCGATTTTAATAAATTTATTTTGAGCATATTCTGAAGTAATACCTGAAGCAGATGATCCAACAAATAAAATTCTTTTTGCACTTTTTAATAATTCAGCAACTTTTTGGATTGTATTAAAATCTAATTGTTTATATGTTTGTTCAATTGCATTTTGAATATTAAACATAGATTGGTAAATATAACTCTCTAGTTGCCCCATTTCATTTGTATTCTTTATACCTTCTAAATTGAATAAATCTTTAGATAACCCCAGTTTAAAATCACTAAAACTTTTATAATCGAGTTTTTTGCAAAATCTTAATACTGTTGTTTCTCCTACATTAACTTCATGAGAAAGAGTTTTGACTGTTTTATGGACGACACTTTCCATATTATCTAGTACATAATTCCCTACTTTTTGTTCACTCTTTGTTAATTCATGTAGATGTTTTTGAAACTTTAATTTATAACTATCCATAAATTTGCTCCTTATAGATTAAATATCCCTTTTTTATAAAAATGAGGATTTTTGCTCCATTTTAGTCCTTTTTAAAATTGCTTCAATAAATCTTCCAAAGCAATTTCTGACATATTCTTATAAATTTTATTTGCACCTGTGAAATCTAAATGTTCAGTTACTGGATTAGGGAAAATTACTGTTTTTATTCCCGCCTTTTCTGAGGATAAAAGTCCGTTTAAAGAGTCTTCAAATACTAACAATTCTTCTTTATCAATGTTTAGACTTTTTATTGTTTGGTTGAATAAGTCTGGATGCGGTTTTATTCTCTCTACATCATCTGCAGTCACAAAACAATCAAAATACTCAATAATTCCCTTATTAGTCAAATGTTTATTTATCCATTCTTCTTTTGAACTTGTACAAATTGCAAGTTTTAATTCTAAATTTTTAGCTTCCTTAAGATAATCTAGAACACCCTCTCTAAGAGGTTTCTCTGAAACTATATTTTGATGTCTTTCCTGAACTTCTTTAAATACTTGGTCTTCATCTAACTTATTACCTAAGTCTTCTTTTAAAATTTTAAAAAGTATTTCATTATTTGCTCCGACACATTTAACAAAGTCTTTAAGATCCAATTCATAATTATATTTTGATTTTAAAACATCAAAATAAGATTCATACCAAGCTGTTTCTGTATCTAGGATAAGCCCATCAAAATCAAAAATAAGGCCTTTTATCAAATCCATTCCTCCTTCGTAATCGCTTTCATAATACATTATCACTTTTTACAAGTTTGTCAACATATTATACTTTTAGTAATCTTAATAAGTCCAACATACGTGTTTGTATTAAGTAGTAACAGTATACCTCCAATACTTACATCTCTCATAAATAGGAGATTGCTCATGGTTAGTATAGTCGTTTGACTTGTTACAAATACTAATGGTTTGGTTAAGAAATTTACTATCCAAATCACAAAAAACTACTAGTCTCAAATAAACTAGTAGCTTTAATTAACAACTTAATTATTTAATAAACAAACTTAAAATCATCACAACAGCAAATCCTACGAAACCTACAATTGTTTCCATAACTGTCCATGTTTTAAGGGTTTGTTTTTCTGTCATTCCAAAGAATCTATTTACTAACCAGAACCCTGAGTCGTTCACGTGCGAAACGGCTGTAGAACCTGCTGCGATAGAAATTGTAATTAATCCTAATACTGGTTGTGACACTGACATATCGGCTATGATAGGTGATACTAATCCTGCTCCTGTAACCATTGCGACTGTTGCTGAACCTTGTGCTACACGAACAAATAACGCTATT
>DATGUU010000051.1:0-2101 GCA_035301085.1 Pseudogracilibacillus sp.
AAAGGGAGAAATTAAATGAGTGAAAATATATTAGACTACTTAAAAGAAAATAGAAATAAAAATTTATCAGAGTTATATGATTTTTTAAAAATACCAAGTGTAAGTACAGATTCTGAATATAAAGAGGATGTAAAACGTGCAGGTGAATATGTTTATAATTATTTGGAAAGAATTGGGTTTTCAAATTTAGAAATCATTGAAACAAAGGGGCACCCAATTATTTATGCTGATTATATGGAAGCTGGTAAAGATGCTCCAACAGTTTTATTATATGGTCATTATGACGTTCAACCAGCAGACCCTTATGAAGAATGGTTAAGTAATCCATTCAAGCCTGAGGAAAGAAATAATCGTATATATGCACGTGGAGCGAGTGATGATAAAGGGCAAGTATTTATGCATTTAGCAGTGTTTGAAGCCTTTATGAAAACAGAAGGTAAATTACCATTAAATGTAAAAGTGTGTATTGAAGGGGAAGAAGAAGTAGGAAGTGAAAATCTTTATAAATATTTAAACGAGAATAAAGAAAAATTTGCAGCTGACTTCACTGTCATTTCAGATTCAGGGATGGTTGCAGAAGGACAACCAACCATACTCTATGGCTTAAAAGGTTTTACCGGTATTGAAATTGAAGTAACAGGACCTAGTCAAGATCTACATTCAGGTATTTATGGAGGAGCTGTGAAGAATCCAGCTATGGCACTTGCTCAATTGTTAGCTACAATGAAAAATGAAAATGAATATATAACAGTTGATGGATTCTATGATGACGTTGAAGGTTTAACAGAAAATGAAAGAGAACTCATTAAAAATGTAGAAGGTGAAGATTATTTAGAAACAACAGGGGCTATTGAAACTGTATCTGAAAAAGGTTATACAGCAAAAGAACATACAATGGCACGTCCTACATTTGAAATTAATGGTATATACGGTGGTTACCAAGGAGAAGGGACTAAGACGATCATTCCTTCAACAGCTACCGCTAAAATTACGTGTCGAATTGTGCCTAACCAGGATCCAAAAAAAATTCAAGACATACTTGAACAACATATTGAAGAACATAAGCCAGCTGGTGTTAAAGTTGAAGTGAAAAAAGAGAAACTTTCAGCTAAAGCTTATAAAGTAGAGCCGACTGATAAATTAATCATACGAGCTGCTGAAAGTTATAAAAAAGCATTTGAAAAAGAGGTTGTTTTTGTTCGAATGGGTGGTTCGATTCCTGTCGTTGAATGGTTAGATGACTTATATAACCATCCGATTGTATTATTAGGATTTGGGACGCCAGAAGATAGACTACACTCACCAAATGAAAGTTTTCCTTTAAGTAGTTTTGATTTAGGTATGGAAACAATCGTTCATTACTGGAATACATTTAAATAGGAGGAGATAAAATGAGATATGCACTTGTAACAGGTACATCAAGAGGACTAGGAGAGTCAATTGCAAACTTTTTATTAGAATCAGATGTTCATGTAATAGGCGTATCACGAACAGAAAATCTAAAGTTACAAAAGAAAGCAAAAGAATTAAATATGAAATATTATCATTTAAGTACTGATTTAACAGATCCAAATGAAGTAAAGCAGATGCTTAATCAAGCAAATGAAATTTTAACTCAAGATAATGTCACAACTATTTATATTGTGAATAATGCAGGTGTTTTAGAACCAATGGATCAAGCAAAAGAAATTGATTCTGAAAAGTTAATTAAACATTACCAAATAAACACATTGACACCGATGATGATTATAAACACATTTTTAAAATTAAATGAATCATCAGGAAAATCAATTATTATCGCCAATATTACAAGTGGAGCAGCTAATAAGGCTATTTATGGTTGGAGTGCGTATGGCAGTGCTAAAGCTAGTATTAATGCCTATACGGCTACTGTTGGTAAAGAACAAAGTGAATTAAATACAAATAATAAAATATTTGCTTTTAGTCCTGGTGTGATGGATACTGACATGCAAAAGCATATAAGAGAAAAAGATAAAGAAGCGTTTATTGAAGTTGAAAATTTTAAAAACTATAAAAAAAGTAATCTTTTAAAAGATACAGATGTAGTTGGCGGTGTGCTCGTTGATATTTTAACGAACGA
>DATGUU010000052.1:0-2086 GCA_035301085.1 Pseudogracilibacillus sp.
AATAGCGTAGAGCAAATTAGCAATTGAATCAGAAGGTGAAACTAAATTTTCGAATGTAAGTGCCATCTCGTCGGGTGACTGAGTGAGTGAATTATTAATCGATTGGCTAGCATTTTCATTCATAAGAATGGACAAAATCCATGCTAATACAGATGAAAGGATACCATCCACAAGTGTTGCCAAAAACCTTATCCAAAATCCTGCAGGTTTGTGTGTATTCATTTTATGCCTCCTCTACTTTATAATATAATGTAATTGTCGTCTTAATAGGTTGACTATTCCGCCTACTATAAACATTATTGAGGAGATTTCTATATTTTTCAAGTGTAAATTAGATTAAGTGTCATTTGTTTTTTTATCTGGAACAAGTAGCTGAATACGATACCAAAAATCGCAGCGACGAAAAAGGTTGTAAATCGAGATGTCATCACTTCATCAAGGCCGGAACTGATCCAGAACACCGTGAAGAGAAATCCCGAAATGATTGTAGCGATAAGTCCCGTACTCGAATATCTTTTCCAAAAAATGTCATCAGAATAGCAGGTGACAAAGTACCACCGACACCATCACCTGCCAACTAAGTATAATAAATTTAGTTTAGCACTCGTTGAAAAACTTCAAAATTCGACCAAATAAAACAACAATGTTAAATAACACATTTCCAAGCCGAAGTAATAATAATAAACAGTCTTTTTTGAATTTAACAACAATTATTAATAATGATAATATGATACCAAAAATTAATTCTATGTTAATTGAAACAAACTTATTATGTATAAGAAAGGAGATAGCATTAGAATGAGGTGTTTATCAAAAAAGCTAGTAATTTTAACTTTAAGTATATCCATGCTTTTTATGGGGTGCGATACAAGTGATGAAGAACAAATTAAAAATATCAATTCTATTTTAAATGAACAGTTTAATGGCCCAGAAGATGAATTAATAGAATTAATAGATTCAACAGACAATATAGATTTCATTGGACAAAACGGAGAAGAAGATACATATACTGGTATTGAACAAACTGAATTGGACAAATATCTAGAAAAGAAATTTGGAACTTACATTGCTGATAATATGTATGATGAGTATATAGGAACAATTGCTTTAGAGTATTTGATCGCAGCTTATGTAGCTGATTATCGAATGAAGGTGAGCAATATTGATATTGGAAAAAGTAAATCGAATAAGAACCATTACGAATTTACAGTCACCCTTGATTTACTTAAAGGTGGAAACAGCGATGAATTAAACATAGATGGCAAAGTACAAATGAAGGGAGGAAAGGTAGGTAAAGTCAAAATCTTGGAGGATAATGGATTACTAGAGTTTTATAATCATTAAAATTTTATTTGTGGAGGTATTTAAATGAAGAAAACATCTTATTTATTCTTTATGGTTACTTTGGCCTTAATGTTTACAGTTTCTACACCGGCTTATGCGGATGGTGCGAATAGCAATTATAATGACAATAATGTTAGTAAGTTGAACAACAGTAATAGTGAAAGTTCATTACAGTATGTACCTTGTCCTGGTGGTGGTAAACACACCATGGTAGGAAGGGTACTGGATTTGTGGATATAGATGGAAAAAGAGTCTTAAATAATGGCCAAGTTAGTCAATGCACTAAATGTAAAACCGTAATTATAAGCCAATATAACCCTTTTTCAGTTGGTACCAATAAATTAGGAAATTATGCAAATCAGGTAGCTTATGAGGTTGTTGGACCAATTACTTATATGGAGACTGATCGTATGTATCATAATTCTAATTTGGCCGATATGGAAAGTTATGTATGGCGCTAAGTTTTAAATATTACAATATATTTTAAAACAGTCAATCAAATTAGATTCTATATTAGTAGTCTCTAAAAGATATAATCATCGAAAGATTACATCTTACAATCTAATTCTAGATAATTACTAATTAAGGACTTTTTACAATATCAATTGCCAGAGTGGATAAAATTGTCCACTCTTTTTTTGTTCGCCCAGCATGGGCGAACAAAAAAAGCCTTAACTTGGGGCTGAATATAGAAACTGTATTATTTGATAACTAACACTGGACATCTTGCGTTTTGCACGAC
>DATGUU010000053.1:0-3895 GCA_035301085.1 Pseudogracilibacillus sp.
ATAAAATTGGTAAAAACCAAAATCAAGAACTAGTAAATGAGACATTAAAACAACTTCAATTGGAACCAGGGACTATATTACATAGTGATCAAGGAAGTGTGTATACCTCTTATGAATACTATGCCCTATGTACAGAAAAAAGCATTACCAGAAGCATGTCCCGTAAGGGAACGCCAGCTGATAATGCCCCAATAGAATGTTTTCATTCCTCACTAAAGTCTGAAACATTCTATTTAAACAGTGAGCTTAGAAGCTCTAATAACATTGTAATAGATATTGTCGAAAATTACATTGAAAACTATAATAAAATTAGAATTCAACAAAAACTAGGCTACTTATCCCCTATAGAATATAGGGAATTAGCAGCCTAGAAAATAGTGTTTTTATTGAGCTCCCTTAGTAAGGGTGCAGTGCCTAAATGAAAGAGTCTTTTTATAGTTTTTAAATTATGTTCTGTCTCAATAAAAAACTAATAAAGATAATTTTATTTAAGCAATATTAATTGGTTACATTGTTTTAATATTTTAAATATTTCTCTTTTTCATTTTGGTTTTTGAAACTTATCCATTGAGTTTAGAAGGCTTAACTCTTTTAGGGATTGGGTTTTCATAAGGATGGTCTTCTAATTTTATTTTGTGTTCTTCTTTAATTTTTTCGAGTGTTTCTGGATTTTTCAAAACGTATATAGCTGAATTTGCCATAACTCTAGCTGCTCGATGCATACCTTTAAACGCATAATCTGATAAACCTTGAGACACCATTTGCCAAGTGTGTAATTGAGTCCCAATAGCACTTGTACTACAAGTTACTTGTGCTGTCGGCGCAACCCAACTGACATCTGCAACATCACTTGAACCTAACATTGGCTGTTCAGTTAGTGTATAATCATTTACGATATCACTTAAATACTTGTTATTTAATTTTTCTTTATCATTTATTACCCCAAAGCTACCCAGTGACTTCAGCGCATTATCTTTTTCACCATCAGATAACGAACCCCATATCTTTTTAGCAAAATGCTGTTCCTTATCTGTAAACTTTATGTCATCCTCCTCTTCTTTTAAATATCTAAACATAATTTGTTCTATTTCTCTATTGGGTGAATAATCAGAACATGCTTTATCGATTATTACTTCATATTCTGTTTCCGTCATTAGAGAAGCGCCATGGGCAACTTTTTTAACACGTTCAAATAGCTTTTTGGTTTCTTTTAAATTTTCAGCACGTATCAAATACAATACTTCTGCTTCTGATTGGACCACGTTTGGAGATATACCTCCTGTATTGGTAACTGCATAATGAATACGTGAATTGTCGCTCATATGTTCTCTTACATAATTAACGCCAACATTCATTAATTCTACAGCATCTAAAGCGCTTCTACCTAATTCAGGAGAGTTAGCTGCATGGGAACTAACTCCATGAAATTTGAAATAAACTTGATAATTCGCTAACGTTTTATTGCTCATAACTGCATTAACTGGAGAAGGGTGCCAACAAAACGCATAATCAACATCATCGAATATACCTTCTCGAGACATAAATGTTTTGCCAGAACCACCTTCTTCACCTGGACATCCATAATAAATAACTGTACCTGGTAAATTATTTTCTTTTAAGTATTCCTTCGTTGCAATTGCTGCTCCTAATGATCCTACCCCCAATAAATTATGGCCACAACCATGTCCATTACCATTATTTTCCTCTAGCTCTTCTTTTTTATTTGTTAAAGGTTTCTGGCTTAATCCAGAAAGTGCGTCGAATTCTCCTAAAAATCCTATAACAGGTTTGCCTTCTCCATACTTTCCTTCAAACGCTGTTTCAATATTTGCTATGTTTTTTTTAACCTTAAATCCTTCTTCGTTTAATGTATCAATTAATTTTTTCGAAGATTTATATTCTTCAAATCGTGTTTCTGGATGATGCCAAATATACTCGCTTACATTATTTAAATAATTTTCCTTGTTTTTTAAAATGTTATATACAAATGTTTGTTGTTTATTAGTCATATAAAGCACCTCTACTTTTTACATTATTTAATTTTTTTGGTTTGCCTATAAATATTAAAATAGCACCGATAATAATTAATGTCGTTGGTATTAATATGCCTTGGAATAATCCATTATTTATTAGTAAACCAAATAAAAATGGGTATACAATAAAGGCCACTACTGAATTAATAGAGTATCCTATAGAAAATTCGTTTAACACTGGAGACTTAAACTCTGGATCTGCCATTTTCAAAAGTAATAATCCTGTAATGAAAACACCAGAACTCGTTCCAAGAATAGCGACAGACTTTTCAATCCAATAATCTTGAAAGAATTTTTTGCTCAACCAATATGTGCCAAATACTGTAAAGGCTCCTATAATAATCATCATTATTAGTATGGGGGTGAAATAACTTAATACTGCCTGTACAGGCATACTTGCAATTGCAGCTACTACCGCAAAATCAGTGAACATACTAGAAATTTTAGAAGTAATTTTGTCATCGATAATCCAACTTAACCCTAATCCACAAACAATCCACCAAACCAAGTACATTACAATAATTGCATATGCCCATATTGGGACATCACTAATAATAGGTACGTTGTAATATTTAATTATTTGTAGCAAACCATACGCTAACCCACTGCCGCCTAAAACAAAAGCTAAATGAAATGCTAATGTATCAATTGAACTACTTAATGTAGTTTCTTTTCCAAATAAATCTTGTTTTTCAACGTCACTTTGGTATCCTTTTTTCATTTCTTCTGGAAAGTCTCCAGGTGAATCTAGAAATTTTGTGTATTTTTTTCTAGCACCCATGTTTATAATAAATACACCTATTAGAATTCCGCCTATGATACCAAACGTAGCAGTTGTTACTGTAATACCTTGGGCTGTTTCCCAATAAGGCTGATTCATTGATTCAAGTAAACTTCCCAAAACACCAGCTGTTCCATGACCCCCTGAAAAACCACCGCCCACTTCTATACCAAATGTTGGATAAGCATCAGTAGTAAATCCTGTTATTTTATATAGCCAATTCATAAATACACCAAGAAAATTTTGGCCTTGGCTTATAATAAACAAGACGCCAGTCATAACAGCTATATTTCGCAATACATGACTACTTGGTTTGCTATTATTTTTATTAATAGTAGCGCCTTTTTTACGTTTCCAAGACTTAAATTTCATACCTAATGGAACCGCTGCTACTACTGGAACTATTAAAATGCCTGGTAATAATGCATATGTATTTATCCATTCTTTAGGCAATGGCAAAATTGCATGGTTACCTAAAACTATAGGGCCTAAAATCAACCCGATAAATCCGCCAATAACTGAAGCTGGTAAAAAAATTTTTTGCAAAAATTTAAGCTTCGCTCTTAAAATCATCCCAATAATAAGAAAGAAACTTAACATGGAAAAACTAACAAGTAAATCCATACAATTCCCCCTATAAAAATATTGTAAGCGCTTACTACAATGTGTTAATACATCTTATCTTATGCCTGAAGAGAAGTCAAAATAATTTTTTGACATTTATATTGTTCTACGCAAATATATCTAATATCGAAATGAAGATAAAACCCTAAATACAGACAATTGTTGATAATGAGGGTAAAATTTTCGAATTATTTTTAATATATTATGTCCTAAATTCAATAGTAAACGCTCCTACTAACTTAATCTATTGGCTTTCAAACAAATTATCTTTTATACAATAGTCTAATTATCAAGTAAAAAATGGTTTGCCATATGTAAAATGGTTCTGTTGCAAAGTTGAATTTATAGTATAATTTTAACAAAAAGGAGTCTTCTGTATGAACTATTTCAGATATAAACAATTTAACAAGGATGTTATCACTGTAGCCGTTGGCTACTATCTAAGATATGCATTGAG
>DATGUU010000054.1:0-37828 GCA_035301085.1 Pseudogracilibacillus sp.
AAGAATCTCAATATAATACAGTTACACAACAATTGAGTGAATTGGATCATGACAGTAAGCAGAAAGATGCTTATAAAGATGTTGCAAACCAATACGATAGAATTGTTGATGGTTTATTGAGCATGTTTGAAGAAATGTTACTCACAAAAGAAAACGACAAGTTTAGAAAAAATAGTGACTCAACTAAAACATATCGAAGACGGGGAGCAGACGGAAGAGAGTTATAATTAAAATAATGATTTAGATGCCTTTGAAAATTAAAAGTTAAATATCTCATATTTCATACAACAATTTGATTTATAGTTGTTGTATTTTTTTATTTTCTTAGGCGTTAAATTAGGGAAAGTAGAATTGTTTTCTGAATATCTTCGAAATGATGAATCAAAAATAGCACGCTCTCCCTAAAAGATATTGAGAAAATAAGAGCTCGGTAAATACGCAATATATATTAGTTAATCATACACCATTTGATGTAAACCCCAATAGTTTCCCTGCACTCAAAGTGTTTAAAATACATCAATTTATCTGAATAATCAGACTATATATTATATATTATGCATTGACATGAAAGCGCTTTTTTAATATTATGAACATATTGAATATATCGGTATCAGGAAAGGAGTATCATCAATGCAAAAAATATTAATGGGAAAAGGTGCTAAACAAGTGGCTGAAGTTTGTGCCCAAATTAAAAAAGGAGAACAAGTAATAATCATAACGGAGCCTAAAATGATGTCTATCGCAGAGAGTGTGGCAACGGCAGTTAACGCTATTGAAGCCGAACCTGTTATAACTATTATGGAACCTAGACTATCTGATGGTGAAGAACCACCTACAAATATCGCTGAAGCAATGAAAGAGAGCGATGTATTTATAAGTGCAGTTCATACTTCCATCACACATACTTATGCAGTGAAAAATGCTGTAGAGAATGGATCAAGAGGGATTATGTTAACACAATTTGATGAACATATGCTTGTTGATAGCGGTGTTCTTGCTGACTTTCCTAAGGCTGCTTCTACCTGTAAAAGTGTGGCAGAAATTTTGGAAAATTCCAAAGAGATACACTTGACTACAACTTATGGAACAGATTTGAAAATGTCTGCTGAAGGAAGAAAAAGTAACGCGATGACAGGGATGGTAGAAAGCGGACAATTTGCACCTGTTCCTACTGTCGAAGCTAACGTATCTCCCCTGGAAGGAAGTGCGAATGGAAAGATAGTGTGTAATGCTAGTATTCCATATATAGGTATTGGTGTATTAAAGGAAAATGTTGAAGTGAGTGTAAAAAATGGAATGATCACCTCTATAGAAGGAGGGGACCAAGCAAATATTTTAAAAGAAAATCTTAAATCAAAAAATGACGAAAACGTATATAATATTGCCGAAATTGGTGTTGGGCTAAACCCAAAATGTAAATTTATAGGTTTGATGTTAGAGGATGAAGGTGTATTCGGCTCTGTTCATATTGGTATTGGTTCAAGTATAACTTTAGGAGGAAATGTAAAGGCAGCATGTCATTATGATTTAATAATGACGGGGGTAACTTTAACAGCAGATGCTACAACAATTATACAAAATGGAGAAGTGTTAGTTTAAATAATCTTTTTAATATGAGAGGTGATATACGATGAAAGGAGCTAAGTTTTTACTGCTTTTAGCAAGTTTATTAATAATTTTAATTGGGTGTTCAGAAGAGACAGCAGAAGTAGATATTGAAGACTACCCCGAAGATACATTAAATGTGATTATTCCTTTTGGATCTGGGGGAGGAACAGATTTATACATGCGAAAAATTATGGACATTATTGAAGATGAAGATTTATATGATGGAGATATAAAAATTGAAAATAAAGAAGGAGGTAGTGGGGCCACAGGATGGGGATATATGGCTTCTCAAAAAGGAGACCCTTACTTTGTCGGACCAACAAGTGGTAGCTTTTTTACTACCCCTATAGTTTCAGACACAAATTTCCAATATGACTCATTTACACCTATTGCATTAATGGGAGCGGATGATTTGTTCTTCTTAGTCGATGCAGATTCAGATTATGAAGATATTGATGATTTCGTAGATAAAGCAAAAGCGGGGAAAACTATGAAATTAGGTGGAGATGGAGCAGTAAGTGATGAAATGATTGTGAATACACAATTTGGAGAAGAAGCAAATTTTGATTATGATTATGTTCCATTTCAAGACGCCGGAGAACTCACAAGTGCCCTTTTGTCTGGTAGCTTAGATGCGATAGTAGGCAATCCACAAAGATCTTTGGGCAATATTGAAGGAGGAGAGATGCGTGCATTAGCATACTCTGGGGAAGATAATTTTGAAGGGTTACCGGATGTTCCAACTTTTAAAGAATCTGGATATGATGTGAATATGTCTCAACCAAGAGGAATTATTCTCCCGGATGATGTTGACCCTGAAGTTGAAGAATGGTGGATTGATACAATGAAAGAGGTTTCCGAAACTGATGAGTGGAAAGAATTTGTTGAAACTAATGGAATGTCAGATCGCACCTTATTTGGGGATGACTTTGAAGAGTTCTTGGAGGAAACAAGTGATAAATTTGAAAAAGGTTTGGAAGAAGCAGATGTAGATGAATCAAAAGCGGAGTAAGAAACATTTATGTTTAAAAGAGGGGATAGTTAGATGAGAAAAATTTTTTCACTACTCTTATTATTAATTTCTGCTTTTTATTTAAGTTTATCTTTAAAATTAGAGTTTATATCCAATGGCATCCCTGGTGGTGGTTTTCTACCAATAATAACAAGTATTTTATTAGTAATAATGACTGGTTATAACCTTGTGAAAGACCTAAGAGGTAATGTGAAAGAATCATATGTAAAAGATAATATGAAAAATATGTTACAAGTCATACTAGTTACCTTTTTTTATGTTTTGCTCTTCAATATACTAGGGGCTTTACTATCAACTTTATTATTTACAATCACAATACTTATTTTTTTGAATAAAGGAAAATGGAAAACAAACTTTATCTTTAGCATAATCGTTACTACATTTGTATTTTTTATGTTTGATTACTTTTTAAATACCCACTTGCCTAAGGGTATATTTGAAAATATAATTTAATTTATAATGGGGATGGTCATATTGAGTGAGATTTTATTTAACATGTCTCAAGGGTTTTCCGAAGCTATCTCTCCTATAAACGTTTTATTAGTGTTCTTAGGAGCACTTATTGGAATGGTTGTAGGTATTATACCAGGTTTTGGGGCATCGGCAGCAATTGCTATTTTGCTGCCTTTCTCCTTTTCGTTAGAGCCTATTTCCGCTATTATATTTCTTGCTGGAATTTATTATGGTTCAATGTATGGGGGGGCTACTACTTCTATATTGATAAATACCCCTGGGGATTCAGCTGCGGTAGTAACAACATTTGATGGTTATCCAATGACTAGGCAAGGGAAAGCAGGCAAAGCTTTGATTGTTCAAGCAATTGCTTCTTTTATTGGTGGTACAATTGGTGTAATTTTAATATTTACCTTTGCCCCAATGTTTACGGAGTTCGCCTTGAAGTTTGGACCGCCAGAGTATTTTATGTTAATGGTTATGGGACTACTTACCCTTGTTTGGATGACAGAAGGAAGTAAATTAAAAGGATTTATTTCTGCACTTATTGGTATAGGTGTAGCAACTATAGGTGTAGATGTTATCACAGGTGTACCTCGATTTACTTTTGGCTCGCCAGAATTAATCGATGGAGTTAACTTTGTCCCAGTAGCTGTAGGTTTATTTGGTATAGGCGAAATCTTATATCGAATCTATGATGGATCCCATAAAAGTACTGAGGATAAAACAATGGACTTATCCCTTAAAAGTAAGGAAAACTGGCCAAAACCAAAAGAGTTAATACAATCTACCTGGTCTTTTTTAAGGTCTTCTGTTATAGGATTTGTAACAGGTGTTTTACCAGGTGCAGGGGCAACTATAGCTTCTTTTTTTACTTATACAACTGAAAAGAAACTTTCAAAAGAACCAGAAAAATTCGGTACGGGACACATACCAGGATTGATAGCTCCAGAAAGCTCTAATAATGCTGCGACAGCTGGGTCTATGATTCCTTTACTAACGTTAGGCATACCAGGATCTGCGGCTACTGCAGTATTATTAGGTGCTTTTTTAATGTTTGACTTGGAACCAGGACCATTATTAATGAAAAATAACCCTGAATTTTCCTGGGGTATTATTTCAAGTATGTATCTAGGAAATATTGCTTTATTAGTTGTCAATATAATTGCTATCCCATTGTTTCTATACGTTATCAAAACTCCTTATCGTTTATTAATACCCATTATTTTAATTCTCTGTACTGTTGGGACATACAGTTTAAATAATAACATTATGGAAATTTGGATATTGTTTATCTTTGGCGTTATCGGTTTTTTTATGAAACATTACGGGTATTCCCCAGCTTCTTTAGTTTTAGCCTTAGTTTTAGGTCCATTGGTGGAGGATAATCTAAGACAATCGCTTATCGCTTCTCATAATGGATTGGGAATATTCCTTTCACGTCCGATTTCGTTGGCGCTTTTAATTGTAATTTTAATTATAGTTGCTTATCCTTATATTAAAAAGACTCTTATGAAGAAGGGGTAACAAAATGAATAATATCTCAAAAATTAAAGTCGCTAAAAAAGCCCCGTTGAGTTATATAGTATATGAAAATATAAAACATTCTATTATTATAGGTGATCTTAAGCCCGGAACTCGACTGATTGAGGCTGAATTAAGTAAACAATTGAACGTCAGCGCTACTCCAATAAGAGAAGCATTTAGCAGATTATTATCAGAAGGATTAATAAAAATGCTACCTTATAAAGGAACGATAGTACAAGAATTCTCTTACGAGGAAATATCGGAAGTTTATGAATGTAGGGAAGCACTAGAATTAAAGGCCCTTGATTTAGCCATAGATAATATAAAGAGTGAAGAAGTTGAAGAACTAAAGTTTTTATTGGAAAAATCAACTATTGCTTCTACACACTCGGAATATGTAGAAATAAATTCATGTATTCATGATGTTATTCTTAATTGCGCTAATAATAAACTACTAAACGATTTTATGAAGCAAATAAGAGAAGTTGTTATTCATAATCGAAATGTTTCATCATATAGTGAACAAAGAAAAAAAGAAATATATATAGAACATCAAAAAATTATTAGTGCTATTGAATGTAAAAATAAAGAAGTTGCAAAAGCGCATATGAAACAACATATACAAAATGGTTATAGTTATATACAAAAGTACATTTGAGATAATGGATTTTAAAGCTGTAAATAAACTTTGAATCAGATATTGGGAAGAGTATGTTATATGTCCAAATATCTGGTTTTTAGTGTTCAAACTAAAACCTAATAACGATTGCGTTATTAAAGATTTGTGATATGCCCTAAGCAATCTAACTATTTGGGTAAGATGTTTAGAAAAAATATAACGGGAAGTTTACTTACATGATTAAAACATCAAAATTAAGGATGCCGAAACACTTGGAAAATCAGAAAATCCCAATGGTAGGGGGAACACAAAAAGAACTAGCTAAAATGACGAAGATCAGGGAATCAACAATTAGTGATATTGTAAGGGGAACTAGAACGTTTTTGAATTATGGCCATTTGAAAAAATTGTAAACTAGTTAGAATTGACAAATATAAGAGATATTATAAATTTAGAACAAAGTGATGAATAATATGCGGCATGACCTCGTTTTAAAATTGAAAGCAATTTATTCGGATGATTAGTATGTGTATTTCAAACATAAAACCTTTACATTTATGTACACATAATGAATTATGTAATATAATTATCTATAAAAGGTTAATGATAAGGTGTCTAATAAATAGCATGTCAATAGATTATGTATTGAGTAAAGGAGAATGGTAAAATGGCAAAGGTAATTACTTTAGGCCTCCAAAAAGGAGGGGTTTCTAAGACAACCACTACAGGAGTGCTTGCTCATCTTTTAGAGCGCAGCGGAAATAAAGTGTTAGCAGTTGATATGGACTCCCAAGGAAACCTAACAGAATTGCTAACAAATCAATCAGCAAATAATTTTTTTGATCAATCTGTATTTGAAGCAATAGCATATAAAAAACCAAAAAAATATATATATAACATAACAGATAGTCTAGATATCCTCCCGGCAAATAACTTTCTAGCTTCTTTTTCTCGTTGGTTATACAAAGGAAAAATACCTCATACTGAAAAAATAGAAGTAAACGCACCATATGAGGGGGCTCATATCAATCAATTAAATTTAACATTGGCTTTAGTTAAAGATAAATACGATTACATCCTTATCGATACGCCTCCAGCTCTTTCGGAGCAAACTAGCAACGCTTTGATAGCAAGTGATTATGTAATAGTTCTTTTTGAGCCATCTAAGTTTTGTTACACTGCTATACCTAATTTTATAGAGACTGTAGAACATGCCCAAAGCCTAGTGAATTTAAAAATGCTAGGAATTCTGCGAACATTAAGTGACGGTAGAAGAAAAGACACTCAGTTTTTCAATGACCTAATTGTGAAAGATTATGCTGATCTTGTATTTGAAACATTGATTCCTAGGAAGGCTACAACTGGTAGACTATCTTTGAGTGGATTTGAAAATAATAACGAATTAAATGACGCCCTTAAACAATATAAGGACTTCTATAGTGAGTTTCTAAAAAGAATTAAGGAAGGTGAAAGTTATGACAAAGAAGAAAATAAATAGCATGCAAGACTTTGAAGATAAACTTAGTGATTTTAATAACAAAAAACTAACCCCTACTTCCGCGCTTATGAATCCCGTTCATAATGAGGGCGAAGACGAAGATTATCAGGAAGGAAAAAATGAACTTTCAAAGATGATTGAAACTAAAAAGAAGATGGAAGACACTCATACTAGGAGAACCTTTTTGATAGAAAATGAATTATTAGAACGTTTGGATAAAAAAGCAAAGAGTATAGAAAATAAAGGTTTTAAAACCTCATTTATTAATTATATTTTAGAAAAAGGGCTAGATGAGTTAGATCAGTTAAAAGATTAATATAGGCCACCCTATAAGTCCCACTTTCCAATAGATTTCTTCGTGAAATATTTTATGCAAGAGTATCAACTGTAATACTCCAATTAAACCCATTTCTTCATTTAATAAAAATTCCTTTATAATGGACAGAGTATCTTTTTTCTAATCCATTTTAAAGGAATAACAATATCTATTGTAAATACTTGGAGGCCCGAATCCACTTTGATAAACTACTCGTCATTTAGATATCATGGCTTTATAAGAGCTCGCTCAATTTTTACTTCACAAACTAAAAATTTCGATATTATATAATATGGGCATCTTTGCCCGCCCCCTCGAAAAGGTAAATACTCAATGCATTAAATTCGTATTTCAAAAGGTACACTTTTTGAAAGGACATATCAGCACAAATTTATTATTTCAAATGTACTACATATGCAATAATGAAGTATGTTAAAGTACCCACAATCACTTTGACATGCTTAATTGGTTAACAAAACATTCTGAATTGAGCCTTTTCGAGGCGTTCGGCAAAAACATCCAATATCTATTCTATTCCTAAAGTCTCTTTAACTTTGCTTGCTATTGTAATAGCGTTACCCCCATATATGATTTGAAAGTAATTATCATTACGAACTACACCTATAGCCTCTAGCTGATTAGTCCATGTTTTATCATCAGCTACTTTAGATTCATCTAAAACTTTTATTCTTAATCTAGTAGCACAATTAGTAAGTTCAACGATATTTGTTTCCCCTCCTAATGCATCAATTATGTTTTTCTCTAGGCTTTTTTCCGAATCTGGAATGTTTTCTTTATGATAATCCTTTTTTGTATAAAGCTTAACTTCTTCATCACTATCACCTCTACCAGGTGTTTTGATATTGAATTTAAGAATCGCCCATCTGAAAAGAACATAATAAACTATAAAATAAATAACAATTAATAATATTAAAATCATGAAATTGTGAACCTTACCTGGCTGTAATAAATTTGCAAACATATCACGAACTGCGACACCTTCAATAGAAATATTAAAGGCTTCGGTCAAGACATAAGATAAGCCAGACATAGGAACATGAATAAGAAAAAATAATAAAGGTTGAACAAATAAAAATGTATATTCAATAGGCTCCGTAATTCCGACTAAGAAAGCAGTAACAGTGGCTGGAATCAATATACTAGCTGCTTTTTTCTTATTTATACTTTTAGCTGTATGATACATAGCTAAGGCTGCTCCAGGAAGACCACCAAAGTGAAATAGTACTTTCCCAGTTGTAAAATTCCTAGTAATATAGCCAGTTTCATCTGGAGATCCCATTTGTGCAAGCATTATATTTCGAACGCCTTGATACACTTTATCACCGACTTCTAAAGTTCCCCCGACTTCAGTATATTCTATGGGGAACGCAATTAGATGATGTAGGCCTAGCGGAAGTAAACCTCTGTCTAATATACCAAAGGTAAACGACCCTATTAGTCCGCTTGTTGTAATGAAGTTACTTATCTTCCCTATCCCTATTCCTACAGTTGGCCACACATAATACATAAGCATTCCAAAAGGGATAACTGCAATAAATATTATAAACTGTACAGATCTAGGACCAGAAAAAAAAGATAAAGCGTTAGGTAATTGAGTATCACAAAATTTATTATGGATAAGACTAACAATTAAACCGGACAGAATACCTGAAAATATACCCATGTCAAATGTAAAAACACCTAAGACTTCAGCAAAAAGTGAATTATAATTTTGTGCTTCTAATTCTGTTAATCCAGAATTCATTAAGGATTCTATTGTTGTTGACTCTGGAGTAATACCATTTGCTGTCATCATGGTTGAAATAACAGTATTCATTCCTAAGAAAAAAACTAAACCGCCAAGCGCTGCCCATCCTTTGTCTTTTCTAGCTAATCCAAAAGCAAGACCTACTGCGAAAAAGGCGGGTAAAAAGTTTAAAACTAAAAAACCCAGATCACTAAGTATAGAAAAGAAAACATAAAATAGATTTCCTTCTTGAATTAACCAATCTAGATGTAAAACTCTAACATTTTCCATATTCACAAAAGCAGATCCAACACCAATTAAAATACCTGCAAATACTAAAAGTATAATTGGAATCATCATGGACCCAGCAAACTTTTGTACTTTTCCCTTCATTAGCAATTCTCCTTTAAAACTTTAATATGTTAAGTTGCCAATATTCTAATAGATTCGCAATAAATAGCAATAGCGTATTTTAGTGTTGAAATACGTAATTTTTCGTTAGGCTTATGGGAGTTAGGAAGATCTTGGCGAAAACTTGGTCCAAAAGCAACGCCCTTGTCTAATACGCGCGCATAAGATGCTCCTCCTTTTGTTAGACAATATGCTGTTTCACCTGTTATGTTTTTATATCCTTTACTTAAACCTTGAATTAATTTTGACTCCGGGTTAACATATAGTAATTCTTTAGAATCTTTAATTTCTAATACTATGTTATTATCCTTTGAAAATATCTCCATTGTCTCAAGTACTTTATGCTTTGTAATGCCTTTTGGGTATCTGTAATCAAAACCTATTTCGAATTCCTTTGAATTAAAAAGTACATAAGTTAAACATAAAGTTGTATGCCCCATTTCTTTATCCACTGTATATAAACCAATCTTACTTCCGTACACGTCATTACAAAAATAGTCATTAACTATTTTAAAAAAATTAGTTGCAAATAAATCTATGTCCTGTTCTATCTTGGATAAGTCTTCGATAAAATTAAATAATATATTATTTCCTTTATGAGGATTTCTCGATAAAATATTCGTCCCTTCATAGAAAGCGGTTACAAAGTTATTTTTTATTAATACTTTTTTTGCTTCAGTAAGATTCCTTTTTAAATTTTGAGGACATTTGCTGTAAAATTGTACTTTTATATTTTTACAAACAAAATTCCACTGTTTTACACTATCTATATACAGCAGTTTATGGGAATAGTCAGAGTCTTTTTCATTTACATTATGCGATGCATTAGATACAAAATTCCCCTTTACTATACCTTTTTCTCCATTCACGATAGGAAAGTCCCCATCAGGGGAAAAAGCCATGGTAGGCTGATTATTTATTTTAAAGTAATGTTCCATACATTCCCAAGTTGTCTCTTCGGCACCACCAAGTATAAGTTTTACTTTTCTTTTTAGCGGAAAGTTAAGATCACGTATAATCCTCAAAGCATAGTATGCTGCTATAACAGGCCCTTTGTCATCATTAACCCCTCTCCCATAAAGATAATTTTCATCCTTTGAAAGACTGAAAGGTGGAAACATCCATTCATTTTGTTCTCCTTCATGGACGATATCTAAATGTCCAAGAATTCCAATTTCCTCTTTACCTTTTCCCATAACTATATGCATAGCATACCCATCAAAATCTTCATAAAAAAATGTGTCTCTTTTTGAAAAATAAATCATTTGATCAAATGTTCTTCTTATCCCTTTTCCAAAAGGTGCATATGAACATTTTGTATTTATATCTCGCACAGAATTAATTTTCATTAAACTTTCTAAATCAGTCAATAATTGCGTTTCATATTCATTTATTTTTTTAAAATAAGTATCTTTGTACTTAGTCACAACACTCCCCCTTGTAATATCTTTTATCGTATATAAAGCACAGGCATATATTTAATTCACTTCACTCCTTGCATATCATTTGTAAATGTTGTAATTCCTTCTTGAGTTAGTGTATTTTCAAAGCTTTGTCTGATAAGTTTGTATGGAGATGCTACATAATCAGCATATAAAGACACCTGCCTTAATTGATACACATTTCTTATACTTGAAGCTACAACTTGTACATTATATTTTTTTTCCTTAATAATCTTAGAAGTTAAACGAACAAATTCTAAACCATCTTCACCTATTTCTTCATTTCTGGATATGAATAAAAAAAGAAAATCAACACCTGCGTTTATAGCTAGCATTGCTTGATTGACGTCAAAAATTAAGGTCATAGCTACTTTTATTCCTTTTTCTTTTAGTTTTCTAGTTAAATTCAAACCTTCAAATGAATAATTAAGTTTTATTATTATGTTGGAGGATATCTCCATTATCTTTTTAATTTCTTGTTCTGCTTGAGATTCTGTATATATTATAACTTCGGCTGTTAAAAAACTGCTAAATTGATTGTTATATTCCAAAAAATCATAAAAGCTTCTTTTTTCAGAAAGGTATAGTGTTGGATTGGCTGTAACACCTGAAACTCCTATTTTTAACGCATTGTCAATTTCTTGCTGGTTTGCTGAATCGATTAAATAGAGCATTAAATTTCATCACCTTTTAAAACAATGTAGTAATATTTATCCGAAATGTTTTATCCTAGATGTGTTTATTGCTTTCTTACAGGCTTTAACCCCTTCAGTAATACCCCCAGGGTATTTAAAAATACCTGATGATAATATTATTACGTCGGGGTCTGCTTTAACTAATGGATCTAAATTATCTGCTCTTAATCCACCATCAATTGCCAACTCACAATGGGGGTTTTTTGAATTTATAAGAACCCTAGACCGTTCAATTAAATCAATAACAGAACGTCTCCATCCCCAATTATCTTTTCCATCAGTATCATCTACTCCATGTGTTACAATATGAAGGCGATCAATATCATAAATAGATTCTTCTACAAAAGATAATGGAGTATAACATCCGATAGTTAAACCTATTTTCATATTAAATTCTCTACAATAATTGATAATATACGCTAAAGGTGCTCCGATAAAATGTTCAGCAGGAATTATTAACATATCAGCACCTGCTTCAGCAATTTTTTCAATAAATAATCGATCACATTCTTTAGTATAAATATGACATTCAATTGGTTTGTCGGTTATAGGTCTAATTCCTTCAATAATCTGATGTCCCCCCATAAGTTGCATGTTTTTTAAATCATGCATATCTGCAGCATCTGAATGAATATAATCCACTCCTGCCTCGGAGGCTTCTTTTACGATATCAGCAATATGACCATAGTCGACATGAGCTAAACCAGCAGCGATTTTAATTTGTTTTTTCATATTTTTCTCCCTTTCTGTAATGTATTGTATATTAAAACTCTACCATTATTATCATTATGCATTTGTAAAACACTTCTTTTATTCAAAATAATAAAATTAACTTTTCTCTTTAACTTATTCAGTTAGAATATGGCGTATTTTTTTTTCTTGTCCACTGATTAATATAGAGTGTGTAGAATAGTTTTCTTTGTTCTTTTTAACTCCTTGCATGAAATTATTGTCAGTTATACCTGTTGCAATAAAAACACCGTTTTCGGAATTAATTAATCTTTCGTGATACAAAATTTCATCGGGTCTATTTATTCCCATTTGCATACATCTATTTAGGTCCTGTTTGGTTTTAGGAAGTAACCTCGCTTTCATATCTCCCCCTAAAGATTTTATAGCAACAGAACTTAAAACTCCTTCAGGAGCTCCTCCAATGCCGACAAATAAATCTATATCTGTATTGCTCATACATGTTGTTATCGAATATACGATATCTCCGTCTTGAAACAAATGTGCTTTTGCACCGACCTTTTCTATTTGTTCAATATAAAATTTATTTCTGGGCCTATTCTGAACATATACATTTAAATCTTTTAACTTTTTGCATTTAGATTTCGCTATGCTTTTTAAATTATCTAGAAATGGCTTTTCCATATCTATTTTCCCTTTAGAATCGGGACCTACAATCATTTTTTCCATATACATATCAGGAGCATGAAGCAATGTTCCTTTTGGTGCGAAAGCTATTACTGAGATTGCATTATAATAGTTAGAGGCAACGGCCTTTGTTCCATCTATAGGATCTACAGCAATATCCAATTGTGGTTTAGTGGCCTTACCTAATTTTTCTCCATTAAAAAGCATTGGAGCCTTGTCCATTTCCCCCTCTCCTATCACAACCGTACCTTGTAAATTCATTCTATTTAATGTATCACGCATAGCACTAGTTGCTGCTGAATCTGCAGCAAACTCATCTCCCGCCCCAATCCAAGGAAAACTAGCTATTGCAGCATTTTCAGTTATCTTTAAAAGATCAAAATATAGAGATTTCATATAATTGACCCTCCACATTTTCTGTATATTTTAAACGCTATTTTCAAATATTTCTTTTAGTCCATCAGCAGTTGTAAGCGGTAGGTCAAAAACTAATTTATCTTTTATATTAGCCTTTAATTGTTCGTCTAGGTTTATTGAATATGGGGTTACTAAAAAATCAATATCTTCTAAAAAGTTTTTCATCATGTAATATGCTTGATCACCTTTTGGCAATGTTTTATCTTCTGGGATGTAAAATTTAAACAGTCTAAAAATATCTTCAAAACATTCAGGTATAACATCTATTATATATTTACAAAAGCTTGGATATACGAAAGCCAAGGTTTCTCCATGAGATAAATCTTTAAGGTAACCATTTATAATTTCCCCTATAGGATGTGGTGCTTCAGCTCCAGCATTAGAAAGACACATTCCCGATATGGTATCTGCATAAGCCATAAGTTCTCTGTATTCTTTATTATTAATATCTCGTATCAACTTTGGAAGGATTTGAATAATAATGTCCATGGACTGCAAAGACAAAGTTTTAGTTAATCGATTTGCGTTAGGGTTTAAGTAACTTTCAAAGGCATGACACAAAGCATCAAATCCAGTAGATGAAGTAACATGAACTGGAACAGTATTCATTATCTCTGGGTCTACAATACACTCTTTAGGAAATAAGGTTGAATGAAATAAAGTTACTTTTTCGTTATTTTTCAAATCAGAAATAACAGATGCTTGTGTTACATGCGATCCTGTTCCAGAAGTTGTAGTAATAGCTATTAACGGAATAGATTTAATAAAAGGATTATGATCAATAAAAGGATCAGATAAATTACCAAATACATATTCCCAAGAGCTTTGTCTATTTTTTATTAGTAAAGAAATGGCTTTAGCTGTATCTATGGCAGATCCACCCCCATACCCTATAATGAAGTCTACTTCTTTTTTAACTGCTAAGTCTACTCCTTTTTCTACAATGTTAGTCGAAGGATTAGAAATCACACCATCGTAAACTATATACTCTATGCCCTCTTTTTCTAATTCATTTACTATATCTTGAAAAAAAACCTCTCTATATTTTTGCTTTTTTTCACTTCGAACAATTAAACACCTTCCACCATATTTTTTAGCTATACCTCCAATTTTTCTTCTGTAGCTATTTCCAAAGTGAATTTTTGTAGGCGAAAAAAATTGAAAAGACATATTATCTCCTTCCTTATATTTTATTAATCCATCCGTATTAACTTCATAATTTCTTTGTGTTCTTATTAATTTTAAAATATCATAATAACTCGAAACCTGCCGTGAAATGCCTTAAAGATGTAACCGATCCTTCTTGAACTAATTTCATTCCATTATAATTATCCCTGTTCTTATATATATATCCCAAAGCATTCGCAATAACATCCATATGGTCATTTGTATAAACCCTTCTTGATAGAGCAATCCTCATAGTCTCTATTTCCGGAAAAATATCCTCGCCAGTATTTGGGTCTTTTGAACCGAATGCACAAGCCCCTATTTCTACAGCCCGCACTCCTGCTTCCTCATACAAAGCTACGACTAATCTTTGGGAAGGAAATTGATGTTGTGGAATATGAGGGAAAAATCTTCTCCCATCAACGTATACCCCATGTCCTCCTGTGGGCTCCACAATAGGTACACCCCGTTCCTTTAATTGCTCCCCAAGATATTTTGATTGGTTTATTCGATATTCAAGATATTGCTCATCACACCCCTCTTGTAACCCTACTGCTAGCCCTTCTAAATCTCGTCCAGCCATTCCTCCATAAGTAATAAATCCTTCATGTATGATTGCTAGTTGTTGAGCTTGTTCTAAAATATCTTTATTACTAGTAACAAATAAGCCCCCTATATTAACCATTCCATCTTTTTTAGAGCTCATAGTAGCTGTTTCACAATAAGAAAACATTTCTCGAGTAATTTCTTTAATAGTTTTATTTTTATAGCCTTCTTCCCTCTGCTTGATAAAGTAAGCATTCTCGGCTAATCTAGCCGCATCAATAACAACAGGAATATTATGTTTTTTAGCTAAGTTACTAACCTCTTGTATATTCTTCATAGAAACTGGTTGACCACCATTATTATTACAAGTTACAGTAATAATCACTACTGAAATTTGACTAGCACCTTTTTCTTCAATAAGCTTTTTCATTTTTTCTAAATCAATATTACCTTTAAAAGGTTCTGCAGGACTATTTGTATTTCTTCCGCTATCCGTTACGTAGTCGACCGCCAATGCTCCTAATATTTCCGCGTTTCCTCTAAACGTATCAAAATGCATATTACCAATAGCGTACTTCCCTTTTTTAGCGTATAATTTCGCCATAATGTAATCAGCTGCTCTCCCTTGATGAGTTGGTTGAAAATACGGCATCCCAAATACATCTTTTACTGACCTTTCCAATTTATAATAACTTTTTGATCCAGCATAAGATTCATCACCTAACATTATAGCTGACCACTGTTCTGCACTCATTGCTGAGGTCCCGCTATCGGTAATACAATCAATATACACGTTTTCTGCCTCTATTTTAAAAACATTATACCCAGCGTTTTTAAGCCATTGCTGTCTTTCAGATTTCGTAGATTTTTTAATCTTCTCTATTACTTTAATACGAAATGGTTCCGCTTTCATAAAATCCATTTAATACACCTCTTTGTTTTTTTTTTATCACTGTGTTAATATTTTAACATAAGTTATTATTTTTTCAAATTTTAAATTATTTTAAATATTTCAGTTTATCTTCATATCCTTGTAAAATAATATTAACTATTAAGGCATGAAAGGAGGATAATTATGTTAAATTCCGGGAAAATTTGTACATTTTTAAAGTTTTTAGGAGATGTTTTGGGAGATGATGCGGAAATAATAGTGTCCAATGTGGAAAAAATGGAGATAGCCTTCATATATAATTCTTCTGATTATAAGCAAATAGGAGATGGATTACCAGAAATAGAGAAAAACATTATTGAAAGAAAGTTATTTGAAGAAAAAGATTTTATTATTAATTATAGAGCCTTTTCATCAAGTAAAGAAAAGTTAAGGTCTTCTTCTTATTTTGTAAAAAAACATTCAGGAGAACTAACAAATATAATTACTATAAATTATAAAGTTGATAAATTAATTGAATTTAGACATACCTTAAATCAACTTATTAATGGAACGAGTAATGAAAATAGGGAGGAAGAACAATTCCAAGAAAGTTTCAATCATTCCTTTGCTGATTTAATGGAAGAAACAATTCAAAGTACTATATCGCAATTTGGAGTGTCTCCAGAAAGGCTATCACATACTGAAAAATTAGAATTGGTTCAATTATTAGATCAAAAAGGGGTTTTTCTTCTAAAAGGATCTATTCCAGAGTTAGCTAAAATTTTATGTACTTCAGAAACTTCAATTTACAGATATATCAACGATGTTAATAAAATATAATTTTTTTAAGATAAGAAGGGAAGATAAATATGTTAAAAAAAATATTTAAAAAGGAAAGTGGAGTAGAGTTATATTCCCCTTTAAGTGGTGAGATTAACAACCTTATAAACGTTAACGACCCTGTATTTAATCAAAAAATGATGGGAGAAGGCATTGCTATAAAACCAACTAGTGATGTAGTTCTTTCCCCGTTTGATGGAGATGTTATTCAACTTTTTGAAACTAATCATGCTATCGGATTAAGCGATAAAAGTGGAAATGAAGTTTTGATTCATATTGGATTAGATACTGTTAATTTGAAAGGAGAAGGATTTACAAAAAAAGTAGAACAGGGAGATAAAGTAAGTAGAGGACAACCATTAATAGTTTTAAATCTTGATTACTTAAAAAGTACTGGAAAGGATTTAATCACACCTATAATTGTAACAAACAACAAAAAGGTTCATATTACTAATGAACTTACAGCTGTAGCTGGAGAGACTTTGCTAATTAATATTTTGGAATAATATTAATTCGAAATATAGCGTTGCCGGCTAATCAATTCAATTGTCTTTAGATAATAAATGGAGATGATTTTAAAGTTCTCATCAGTAGATAGTGTTACTTAAATTTAAATAAACATATACTTTAACGTATGCATAAATATTCACATAACGACCAACGCAACATGAGAATTTACCACCAATTGTATAGAAATGTACCAAAACAATAAATATCTCCTACATACTTAATGTGCACGAGTTAGGTGTTGACGTGCACATTAAGTATGTAGGATCCCTGATGCAATAAGCACTGGTAATAAATCAATATAATTATTTACGAAATATATGTATATTACCGCGGATTTTCACAACAATTTCAATAACATTTAATCAACAAAAACAAATATTGTTATTGAATATAACAGCATAAAGTTTTAAAATATTCCTTTCATTTTTATTCTCCATTTAACCAATTAAAATATACAGATGTATCTCTTACTTCCCCATCTTTTTCAAGTAACGTCTGTAATTGTTCATACAATATCTTTGCCTCTTGGATGAAATCACTTGCCTGTCTAGAAGTTAATTTCTCATTAATTTCCTGATTTATTTCCTTAATTCTCATAACATTATTCCTTACCATTTCTAGTTTTTTTGTATTTTTAATAGATAGGTAATCAAACACTTTCTTATCTACCTCATCATGAATTTCACGCAATAAAGTTAACTGCTTTTCGGTTGCTCCTGCTTCACGTTTTCCAGTAGACCAATGTAAGTTAAAACCTATGATCTTATTTCCCATTCTTTTTTCAATATACCAAACTTCTAACTCAGTAAATTTATTAATCTCACCTATTGCAATATTTAAAACTCCTCTTTTAAACTCAGAACTACTTTTTTGATACGTTTTTCTATCTTCTACAGCAAATAATTTCATAAGTGAATCTTTTGATAATTCCTTATTCCAATAACCATAATGTGCTTTTAAATAGTCATACAAAATCCAGCTAAATCCACTTTTGAATTTGGAAGTAATAGTCAAATCCGTTAAGACATATTTCTCTTTCAATTCCAAAATATGAGGAAGCATTCGTTTATTCCATTCAAAAGTAAACTTTCCAGCTTTATAATCAATCGCACTAAAAACATTCACAAAAGTAAATTTATCGTTGTCTAAGTCTTGAGTGCTAAAGCGAAGTGCAGTAATCTTATCACTATCTTCAAAGGCATCTTCAGTTTTATAATGCTTTATTCCAAACTTTTCTTGGAACTCATGTTTCCTGAAATGTGTTTCACCGTTTTGTTGCGTTGAAAAAATAGCATAGGCCAATAATTGCATCTGATTTAGCGTTAGACCTTGATTAAGTTTAGCCATAGAAAAGTCATTACTTTTTTTAATCGTATTTCTATAGTTAATCGAATGTTTTGTCAGATTCATTCTTCCCATTATTCACAGAACCCTTCATATGTATTTTCCCCCTTAATTTGTAAGTAATATGTTAACACAGTACTTACAATTATGTAAAGTGTTAAACTTAATACATACCATTTTGATTGTATTTTACACAATGCAAAAGGGTTTTTTACATAGCGCAGAGGGGTTTTTTACATAAAAAATCTTATAAACTATTGATATGATAGTATTTAAAACTCTTACAAAGGTAATTAAGATATAAAATAATATAAAAGATAAATATAGTACACTTGATTTTCAAGTCAACACAGAATATAGGACTTATACCACAAGGAGACAATCAATATACTACCATTAATAATTTGTTTGATTAAACACAACATATCATTAATGTTGAACTCCCACGGAAAAACCTTTGTTTCTATAATTGATAGAAACAAAGGTTCACATAAATTAGTTTAATTAATCAAATTTTGCATTAAGTGCTTTATTAAGATCATTTATTAAGTCTTGAGGATCTTCAAGACCAAGGGACATTCGAATTAAATCGTCCTTAACGCCGAATCTTTCACGCTCTTCAAGTGGGATAGAAGAGTGTGTCATAGATGCGGGATGTTGAATCAACGTTTCTGGATCTCCCAAGCTAAATGATATAATAATTAATTGAAGAGCATTGACGAATTTTTTACTCGCTTCTTTTCCCCCCTCTAATTCAAAAGAAACAATTCCACCCATTCCTCTCATTTGTGTTTGTGCTAATTCATACTGTGGATGAGAAGGTAAACCAGGATAATAAACCTTTTTAACTTGAGAATGAGTTTCGAGAAACTCAGCTACTTTTAACGCATTTTGACAATGACGCATCATACGTATCCCCAAAGTTTTAAGGCCTCGTAAAATTAAATATGCATCCCAGGCACTCAATACTTGTCCAAGATTACCCATTAGATTTTCTTTCATATAATTAATATTAGTTGCCTTACTGATAATAAAACCAGCGATCACATCTCCATGTCCATTCAAATATTTAGTTGCGCTATGTACTACAACATCAGCTCCCAATTCAATAGGAGTTTGTAAATATGGAGACATAAAAGTATTATCAATAATAAGTGATATATTGTAATATGAAGAAATTTTAGAGATAACATTTATATCCAATATTGTTAACAGGGGATTAGATGGAGTTTCAATGAAAATTGCTTTTGTGTTATTTTTAATATTTTTATGAATTTCATTTGTATTTTTGCAGTCTACAAAGTCATATTCAATTCCATAACGAGCAGCGATACTTGTTAAGAATTTGTAAGTTCCCCCATATATATCTTTAGTTACGATAACATGGTCACCTTGTTTTAAAAAAGCCATTAATGCGATAGATATCGCTGCCATACCGGAGCTTACTCCTAAGGCTGCTTCTCCGCCTTCTAAATAAGATATCTTTTCTTCTAAAGAAAGCAAAGTAGGGTTCCCATACCTTCCATAATATATTCCTTCTTTTTCTCCAGAAACAACTGCACCTGCTGTTTCACAACTTGGAAATTTATAAGCTACTGCAGGAGTTATAGAATCTACTACTGGGCCTGGATTTGCTTTCCTTTTTCTAACTTTATGAATTAAATTTGTATCTATGTTAAGTTCGTTTCTCAAATATAAACCTCCTAAAGATAGCTGTATTAAAATCAGATATGAAACAAGTTCACTCGTATAAATGACAAGATACTAAACGACCTTCTCTTTCTTTTAATTTTGGGACAACAGTTTCACAAATATCCATACGATATGGACATCTAGGATGGAAAGGACATCCTGGTGGGGGGGTTACCGGGCTTGGTTTTCCCCCTTTTAAAGTAATTCTTTCTTTTTTAACATTAGGGTTAGGAATTGGAATGGCTGATAACAATGCTTCCGTGTATGGGTGGAAAGGTTTTTCATAAAGGTTTCTTTTATCTGTGAGTTCTACAATTTTTCCTAAATACATAACGGCTACTCGATCGGATATATGATTAACTATACTTAAATCATGAGAAATAAATAAATATGTTATATTTAGTTCTTCTTGAAGGTCCTGGAATATATTTACAATTTGTGATTGTACTGACACGTCTAAAGCCGATACTGGCTCGTCTGCTATTATAAAATCAGGATTTAAAGCTAATGTGCGAGCAATGCTTATTCTTTGTCTCTGTCCACCACTGAACTCATGTGGGTATCTTTTCATATGCTTGGAATCTAATCCTACTTTTTCAAGCAAATTCTGAATGCGCATTCTTCGCTCTTTTACCGAATACAATTTATGTATTCGAAAAGGTTCAGATATTATCTTCTCGACGGTGTGACGTGGGTTTAGTGAATTATAAGGATCTTGAAATACAACTTGTATATTTTTTCTAACTTCCCGTATTTTTGTTTTATTTGAATCACTTAAATTTATATCATCATAAATAATATTACCTTCGGTAGGTGAAAGTAATTGAGAAATAACCCTTCCCAATGTTGATTTACCACAACCGCTTTCTCCTACTAGACCTAGTGTTTCCCCTTTATATATATTTAAATCAACCCCATCAATTGCTTTTATATTACTTCCTGATTGTTTGAAAAACGCATCATTTACGGGGAAATATTTTTTAATATTATTTATTTTGACCAAGGGCTTTTTCATGATTATTTACCCCCCTATTATTTTTATCTTCTTGATGTAGCCAACAGCGGCTTGAATGCCCTGGAGATAACTCTTCTAAACGCGGCATTTTTTTATGACAAATATCCATAACAAATTCACATCGAGGTGCAAAAGGACATCCTTGCATTATATCGCCGGGGGAAGGGACATTACCTTTAATTGAATGTAATCTACTTCTTTCTTTAGTTTCAATGGTAGGAACTGATTTAATTAACCCATGTGAGTAAGGATGTTTAGGGTCATTAAAAATTTCATAAACGGTTCCTTTTTCTACAATTATCCCGCTATACATAATATAAACTCGATCGCAAGTATTAGCCACAACTCCTAAATCATGTGTTATTAATAACATGGACATATTTTGTTTATCTTTTAAATCAGTTATTAAATCTAATATTTCAGCTTGGATAGTAACATCTAAAGCAGTTGTTGGTTCATCAGCAATTAAAAGATTCGGGTTACAAGATATAGCTATCGCGATTAAAACACGTTGGCGCATACCTCCAGATAATTTATGAGGGTAATCTTTGATGATTTTTTCAGGTCGAGGAATGCCAACCTTAGTGAGCAACTCAATAGCAAACTTTTTAGCTGCCTTATTGTTTAAATTATTATGTGCTTTGATAGCTTCAATTATTTGATTTCCTATTGTGAAAACTGGATTTAAAGCTGTCATGGGCTCTTGGAAAATCATAGCTATTTCTTTGCCACGGAACATTCTTCTTTTATTTGGAGATAGTCCTAGCAAGTTTTCCCTTTTATATTCAATTTTCCCCTCAGTAAGTGCTTCTCGGTTTAATCCCATAACAGTTAATGAAGTAACGCTTTTTCCCGAACCTGATTCCCCTACAAGCCCGACAGTTTCTCCTTTATTTACTGAAAGACTAACATCATTCACAGCTTTAACTACTTCATTCTTCATTTTAAATTTCACTTCTAAATTTCTAATATTAAGCAACATCTCTTCCAATATTTTGCACCTCTTTATAAACAACTTAGATTTTGTTATTAAAAGAATTAGAATAAATTGTATAAGAGAGACTATACTTTAGTTTTAGGATCGAAGGCATCTCTTAAACCGTCTCCGAACATATTTAAACCTACAACAACTAACATAATACATAATCCCGGAAAAGTGGTTAAATGATTAGCTGTACCTATATAATCTCTACCTTCGCTTAACAGAGATCCCCACTCAGGAGAAGGAGGCTGGGCACCTAATCCTAAAAAACCTAATCCAGAAGCAGCTAATATTGCAGTAGCTATCCTCATTGAAGCAAGCACAATAACTGAACTCATACAATTTGGAATTACATGATTTATTATAATAAAAAAGTGTTTTGCCCCCATAGATTTTGAGGATTCAATAAATTCATTGTTTTTTACAGATAAGACTTCTCCTCTCATAATTCTTGCAAATACAGGTATGGAAAATATGCTAATAGCTAACATAAGATTAAAAATACTCGGTCCAAGTATGCTAACTATCGCAAGAGCTAACAGAAATCCAGGAAACGCCATAAATATATCTATTATTCGCATAATCACAACATCAATAATTCCTTCAAAGTACCCTGCTATCGTTCCTAATATAACTCCAATAAATATTGCCAAACCTACCCCTATAAAACCTATAGCTAGGGAATATCTAGAACCATAAATAATCCTAGTTAGCGTATCTCTTCCAAATTGATCAGTACCTAAGAAATGCTTCGCATTAGGTGACTGAAGTGCATCTTGTAAATTATATTCAAAAGGATTATAAGGTGATAGCCAAGGAGCTAATGTAGCTACAGCTATAAAAAAAAGGGTTATAAAAAAGCCAATAACAGCTCTTTTATTTTTTTTAAAGCGAAGAAAGCTTAATTTCAAAGGTGATTCTATTTGACTTTCAGATTGGGAAGCTGATAATAAATCCTGCTCCTCTTTTAAATTTTCCATTTACTCCCCCACCTTTTTATTTTAATTATTTTGTCTAATTCTAGGATCTATTATCATGTAAGAAAGATCTACTATAAGCATGGCTAAAACAAATGCTAATGAAACAAACAATATACTTCCTTGAACAGCTGGAAAATCTCTATATTGAATGGCGTCAACAATGTATCTACCAATGCCATTCATAGAAAAAACTGTTTCTACAAGCACTGTTCCTCCTAATAATGTACCAAACTCCATTCCTATAATTGTGACAATAGGAATTAAAGCATTTTTGAGAGTATGTTTATATATAACTACTTTTTCTTTAATTCCTTTCGCTCGCGCAGTACGATTAAAATCTTCATCTATTTTTTCTAGCATACTGGAACGGGCTAGTCTAGCTATAATTCCTGATGTGGCAATACTTAATACAAGAGTAGGTAATATAAAATGTTTTATCTCTGTATCTCCTCCTGAAGGTAACAGATGTAAATAACTTGAAAAAAATATAATAAACATAAGACCTATCCAGAAGGTAGGCATTGAAATTCCGAATAAAGCAAAAGACATTACTATATTATCTATAAAGCCGTTTGGCTTAATTGCTGACAATATTCCGGCCGTTATGCCTACAACACTCATAATAATTATAGAAAAACTTATAATTGTCATTGATACAGGTAAACGTGAAAAAATTTCTTGTAATACAGGGGTATCAGTTCGTAAAGAAGTACCGAAATCTCCTTTAAAAATACCCTTTATATAATCTGTATACTGATAAATCAGGGGTTCGTCTGTACCTAACTGCTCTCTAATACTTTCTACTTCTTCAGAAGAAGCATTTTCTCCGGCTATAATAAGAGCTGGATCGCCGGGTACTGCACTAATAATAAGAAAAGTTAAGATTGTTACACCAAACAAAGTAGGAATTAACTGTAAAAAGCGCTTTAAGATAAATTTTCTCATTATTTCCTCCCCCTAACTGAAGTAATTCAATAATTACTTCAGTTTGAATAAAGTTCAGTTCTTCTATGTTTATAGGATGGAAGAATATTTCTTACATTTTTTACACGATCCAAATTAATATTGCATGGAATCAATCTTTCTTCTTCTCCTCCTTGAGATATAACTACTCCCATTGGATCAACAGCTAAACTTTGCCCTATGTAATAGTCATTAACATGGTTGCATGCTATTACATATAAATTATTTTCTAAAGCTCTTGATATTACGAGGTTTTTCCAATGATGTTCTTTTAGAGGTCCTTTGACCCATCCGGAGGGAATTAGTATAATATCTGCACCATGTATCGCTTGATATCGGGCGACCTCAGGAAATCTAAGCTCATAACAAACAAACAAACCTATCTTTCCAAAAGGAGTGTCTATCGGTTCAAACAATGAATTGCCCGGCTTAGCCCCCTCAGACTCTTTTGCTCCAAATGCATCATATAAATGTGTCTTTCTGTACAAACCTTTATTTTCCCCTTTATTATTTAAAATAACTGTAGTATTAAAAACTCTTTTGTCCTTTGGGTTGGTTGTCGCTTCACGCATATTAAATACTATCCATATACCATATTTATTAGCTAAGTTAATCATGCTGTTTACAAAAGGACCATCTATAAATTCTGCATCATCTCTTTTTGTCTCTAAAGAAGTACCTACTTCGAAATAACTCATAAAAGCCTCTGGAAATAATATCATTTCTGCACCGTAATTAGCTATTGCATTTGATATACATTCTTCTGCTTTTTTTAGGTTTTCGTGCTTATCATTCGATGACCCTATTTGAGCCATTACTATTTTACTTTTCATGACCTCACTCCTTATATAGTATATTTAAGATTTCATAATATTATTGTGTTCCATCCAGATCCACCTCACCTTTCGCAGACTAAGTCATTTTATGAATATATATAGATTTGTCAAAGTGAACTTTAGCCCATTTTTCTGTTGAATTATGCATTGACTTAACTTTAATACCTTTTATTACTAATCAGCAAAAGTTGGTAACTTTATTCTTTTTTACTTATATCATCGAAATACATAGTATTATCCGGCGTTAGTATTAACCCTTCTACGTCATCACTTATGCCTGTGCTAACGACATCGTCATAAAGGAAAATCCAAGGAGCATCCTCTTTTATAGTTTCTAACGCCTCTTTATAAATTTCTTTTCGAGCCGCCTCATCCATTTCCTGAGCTCCATTGGATATAAGCTCATCTACTTTAGTACTTGAATATTGAGAATAGTTGTTGTCACTTTCTGAATCTAGCTCATCGCTGAATAAGTCGTGTATATCATTAGAGGAAGGAAGTGAACCTCTTAAAAAAAGCTCATATTCTTCCGGGTTTTCCAATCTTGATAAATAATCACTTAATTCTACCTCTTGATATTTAACGTCTAACCCTATTTCTTGTAGGCTGTTCTGTACGTATTCACCTGCTCTGTGATCTCGAGTTACATTTTCTGCTGCTATAAGTCTTGCTTCAGTTCCTTCTTCCACTCCTGCTTCTTCTAATAACTTTTTTGCCTTTTCTTTATCGTATGGGTAAGCTCCAACATCACTGTGCATACTAACTTGCTCTGATACAGCAGCAGTGCTTACGGTGACTTCTCCTTTATACAGGTCTTCTGACAACTCTTCTTTGTTTATAGCATAGTTTAGTGCTTGCCGTGCTTCTTTACTATCAAACGGCTCAAATTCAGTATTGACACCAACATAAAGAGCACGGTTCAATGGCTCGGTCTCTACACTTATTCCATCCATTTTGTCTAGTCTATCAATATCAACATCAAGCACATTGACTATAATATCCGCCTCTCCATTTTCAAGCATAGTAGCGCGTGCAGAATTTTCGGGAACTGACTTCCATGTTATTTTATCTACTTGAGGACTATCTCCCCAATATTCCGTGTTTGCAACAAAAATAGTATCTCCTGTGGGAGACCAATCCTTAATTTCATAGGGACCTGTTCCTACAGGGTTTTCTTTTATTGATTCTTCGTCTTCTTCAATCATTTTTGGACTAACAATACTCGATCCAGACGGTTGTGCCAACAAGTTTAAGAAAGGCGCCAATGATTTATTTAAGTGAAAAGTTACTTCATTATTATCTTCATCTGCAATGATTTCATCGATATATGGACCCAGCAATGAATATCTTGCTAAATTCTTATCTTCATCAGTAACTCTTTCAAAGTTAGTTTTTACAGCTTCTGCATTAAATGGCTCGCCATCATGAAATGTAACATCTTCTTCAAGTTTAAATACCCATGTTTTTCCATCATCTTTTTCTTCCCAATCTTTAGCTAACGATGGAACTACTTCTCCGTCTTCATCCAATTTGACCAATGTTTCTGTTGAAACAGCAAAAATATTTTTTGAAGCCGTATCAGTTGTGTTATGAGGGTCTAAACTATCAGCTGTGGTAGTAGTCGCAACAGTCAATTCTTTTTCAGAATCTTCATCAGAATTAGATGAACACCCCCCCATTATAATAATCAATACGATAACAAAACTGCCAATTCTCTTCATTGTCTTCTTCCCCCTTAGTTTTAATACTATTATTGACACGTAATGAAAACGGATACATTTTATGATTTTTAAAAATCATTTAATTAATATATGGATATAGAATATAAAAGGTGATGCAATAAATAATTCTAATTTTCTGTTATTTTAACAGAGAATTAGGGTGTGTCAAGAATATGATATATAAAGTACCTATCTTGGAACTTGGAGAAGGCTATAATTGATTTAACGTAAGTATGGGTGGTTCGGAAATATTATTATTTGTGTATTAGTGGAATTATATAATAATGAAATACTCGGATCGGATATAATGATGTTTTCCTTCCACAAGAAAGTAGATTTAATTTGGTGTTGACATTTCAACGCTATAATTCTTATTCGCTCTCCTCATTTTTAAGTATAAATATTTTCAGGAATTATAGTTTATTTAAAAATAGCATTAGGCAAAAATGCAGAAATCATCCAATTAGGAGCATCGACAATTTCGTTAATTTTTAAATCTACTGTAACACTACACAGCATATAAGCTTCTTGTTCAGTCATCTTGTATTCTCTTACTAAATGTTCAATCATATATCGAATAGCATTTTGGGATGTTTTAAATAGATCTGGTCCATGTGCTGTTGTAACATAATAACCTCCAACATCAACTTCAGGTGTAGGAGATCCAGGAATTTCAAAGCGTGGTTCTTGTATTGTTTTCCTCTTGTGTAACTTAAATTTTATTGTTGTTTCCATAGAAGCTTCAATAGCTGTTCCGCAAACTTCTCCGTCTCCTTGTGCAGCATGGGTGTCTCCTATGGAAAATAAAGCCCCTTCCACCCAAACGGGGAGATATAACTTTGTATCTTTAGTTAAATGGCGGATATCCATATTGCCTCCATTTTTTCTTGGGGGGAGAACATCAAATTTTCCTTTTTCAGGCAATGCAACACCAATGGACCCAGGAAAAGGTTTCATAAACAAATTAATTCCATCTAAAAATTCCGTAGTATTATCTCGTTTTAAATCGAAAATTTTAATAGCAGGCTCTTTAAAATCATCAGCTAATAAACCGAATCCTGGAATAATTGCTGTCCATCCCCACTCTAATTGATGAAATTCTAGCATTTCTACCTCTAAAGTATCTCCGGGTTCCGCTCCTTTTATGTATAAAGGACCAATCATAGGATTTACATTAGAGAAGTCTAAATTTTTAACATCAGCCAATGTTGAGTGTTTGGTAAATTGACCATTAGATGATTCTACTATTTTAAAAGATACTGTTTGTCCTGAATCTACCTCGGCAATTGGTTTTAAAGAATTATCCCATCCTATATGGCTATAATTATCAAAGTCGTGAATAGTCATAAAAGTATGATCATGGTTATAGCTACTCATACTATCTCCCTAAATAAATATTATACTATAAGTATTATTAACATATTAAGTATTATTAATACGATTAGCAAATATTTCGAATATTGGGATGTTCCGATTACCAATGAAAGAATTTTGCACATATCGTAGCTGGAGAACAGATTGTCAAACCACCGTTTATAATTTAATTGAATATAATCAATAGATTATTTAGAAGGGTTGGGTTAAACCAATCAAATTTATTTAGTGTAAACACATACAGATTGGTATGTGGAAATTTATATAAAAGTTTAAACAATAACGCTTATCCATATGTGTATGTATATGTACACATATATATACAACTTTATATTTGATATAATTTATGTAAATCAGATATATCCTTAATAAAGGAGAAAATAAAATGGCAAAAGTAATTACTTTAGGACTCCAAAAAGGAGGAGTATCCAAAACAAATTCTTGGTTACCTTCTAACACAGGATGGAAATAAAGGAAGATGTATATGGCAATATAAAAGTACATAGTAATGCAGCGTAAAAATACATAACGCTGCACAAAAAAAAGGTGAAAGCGAACTTTCTAACAAGAGTTTGATGTTAGTGATGCTAAAAGATAGGGGTATAACGTTAGATGAATCCGTTAAAGGTGTAGTACTATGGTATAATAGAAATGAATCAACTGGCACTGATATACATGACAATATAAAGCAGGATAGTATGGGGTTAAATTTGAATTTTACACTTTTGCCTTCACAAGCTTTTCCCCTTATGATATAGACAATAAATAACTCAAAAGGTTGTGTAAATATGTATAGCGATGTAAAAATCAACATGCCAGATGAAATACTACAAAAAATGCAGTTTGAAGGGAATATCTTTAGCACAGCAAAAACTGATGTTATCATTACAGGATTTTCAGAACAAAATGGTGGGGATCATATATTAAGGATTTATCAGTTATCATATAACCACTTCACAAATACGCACGATTTTGTACAGGAATTAGAGGCTTTTTCTTTTGGAACTCATAAAGATTTAGTAGACTTTTTCGATAAACTACCTCAATTAAATGGGATTGAAATGTTGATGCTACTTAATCCAATAAGCCTCAATAATACGTCTTTTAATTAAAACAAAGAGACTGATTTCAAGTAGAAATCAGTCTCTTTGTTCAATGCTCTTTTATAACCTTATCCATAAAATCTTCTCTAAATGCTGCTTTACGTTCAGGTGTTTCCGCAAAGAACTTGATGCCTAATAAACGTACTTTTTCATTTTCGGATAATACCTCTATATCTTTTCTCTTCGAAAGTGACTGTAAAAACTCTTCTTTCCATTGATCCTGAAGTAATAAATGGTCTCCTTTTGGCTCTAAAAAGACTTGATAAGTATAATCTGCATCTTTCATATACAATAGAAAGTCAGGCATGAACCCTCTTGTTCCATCAATCTCAATGATTTTTACCTTGCGTTCATTCCGAATAAGATAAACATCTTCATAAGTCTCTTTTAATTCGTCCATGTAATCATTAATAAAGTCGATAAAATCACTTTCTAAATTATTTACAATTGCTTGATCATATACATACCAATCATGGTCTCGCATATTTCTATTTTTAACTATTTCCGTAGACGTCGTTACCTTACTCAATTCTACAACATAATCATCAATTAACTGGGGCATTGATATACCTTCAAAAATAGGAGTACCTTTCATCTTCATGTAATTAGAACGAATGTTTTTCGCTGTATAGGAAAGAAACTTTTCTACGATTTTCAGTTTTTGAACAGGCGATAACTCATCAACTGATAAACTAGACGGCAGTGAAACCCATATAGATATACCTCCTAAGAAGTTTTCACTTTCCATAAACTCTTTCATACTAGCAATACTTGGAACATATTGCTTTAAATTATTAAAATGATAAAACTTATTACACTGTATGGCTTTCTGAAGCAATCGTTTATCTATATTTAATTGTTGTTCATGTCTTTTTCTACTGGAAATAGTCTCTTCCCCCGACCCGAACTTTTGTTCAACAGAACGTTCCAATTCTGTTTCAAAGGCTTGAGATATATTATAATCAGCTAATCCCTTATAATCTTCAGACGTTGTTGGAATAACCTTGTTAATGTAAATCTTTCCGTTCTGAAACCAATCAGCACGTTTAATATTAGGCTTCACTCGGGCTGGCAACCTATTATATTCATCTTTCTTCACTTCAATATTAGCGGCTTCTAACGACTTCTCAAGATTATTAATATAATTATTCTCGTTAATCGTGTGATAATGCAATGCCTCTATCACTTTTAAATCACTTGGTTCCTCATCAAACCGCCGAATAAATGAAGATTCTCCCTCATAATCATACGGGTAATAACGAGCGCCCCGACCAATTAATTGCGCTTCACTATCCGTTGTTGCCTTTGTATTGGATGCCCCTTCACTTATTCGCACAATATCAAATAAGTTCAGCACATCCCATCCTTCATTCAGCTTGGCTACCGCAAAAATAGTACGAATCGGGTTGTTTGGTTCCTCAAGTGTATTAAGTCTCAACGCATTCTGTTCTTCTAAAAAGCCTTGACTATTAGCATTTATAGTTGTTTCTTCAGTAAAATCCCACTGTAAATCACGAATTACATCAGCCAAGTTTTGCTGTCTATAATAATGAAACATTTTATTCCAAATGCTGCTTGAATTTTGATTAACCGCCAATCCATGCGCTATTTCTCTCTCTAAATGTATTACATCTAACTGATCTACCATATTAAAAAACTGAGTATTAGCTGCTTTAGACGTCGCTATTTTATTAGATTTAAACAAGATAATCGGCTTTAATTCAATATCATGACTTCTAGCTATGTATTTGCGATATTGACTGAGTAACATGGCATAAAGCATTTTCTGGTTATCATCTTCATTAGCTCGAAGCAAGACAACATTCTTAGAGTATCCATGCTGCATAAAACGTTTTAAATCATATTGGTAAACAATCTTATCCTTCAACTTTTCAAATAACAAATCATTTTTTAAATTAAACGTAGCACTAAATCCTATTAAACGATTAGCAAAACTCTGTTTGAGTATATTATTGATTGTCTCTTCCCAAGATTGTACTTTAATTTCACTTTTACTTAGGTTTCTTTTTCCTGATTTTGTTTTAGAAAAGTAATGATGTGCTTCATCAGCAAGCATAACTACACTATATTGCTTTAAATCTTCATAAGTTAATTCATTTTCTTTTGGTCTTTCTAAATCTTCATGTAACTTTTGAATCGTTGTTATTTTAATATATATAGTATTATCTACAGGGCTAATTGGAAAATTAGTTACTGTCTGTATTTGAATGCTCTCTCCATTAATTTCTATACCGTTACGAGCAAATAAATACTTTGATGATGATTCATATATTAAATTATCTTTAGTTTTTTTAACTATTGCATCACTATCAGCGAAAAAAATAAAATTTCGATGTCCATGTTCTTGAAAGAAATAAAGAATCGTTGCAGCAAGAACCAATGTCTTTCCTGAACCAGTTGCCATATGAAAAAGCAAATGGTTATAAGAAACATCAGCCACATCCGATCTTTGCGTATAAATAAATTGGCGTAACGCCCCTGCTTGATAAGGGCGTAGGTTATAACGCAAATTTTTTTGTATATATTCTGGTATATCCGGTACGACGTCAGACACACTGGCGTAATCATTTTTCAAATCAATAAAACTGCTAAATTTTTTTTGTATTCTACTATGTAAAAGTTCACTCATGATTCCACATCCTCTCCATAAAAGGAGCGATTAAAAGCTATTACATTATCATTAATACCATAAGTAGCATCATTTATTTCGGAGTAATTAAGATACATCTGATTCGCATCTAAAGCTTCTATAAGCACATTTTTCTTTTCATCTAACGATAAATTTACAAATCCTTCATCATCATTAGCAATACGTTCAATATTTACCTTAAAGTCTAAAAATGATACTTCTTTCATTTGATTAACCACCTTAAAAAGTTCAGCATCAGAATTTGCTAACTGAATAAGCTGAACAAACTGGTAATTTAATGGATGTAATTCGGCATAAATGAAACTTCCTCCACTTTTCCAATCGTCGTTTTTTGAAATACCACTTTGTTCACCATTAATCGTATTTATTAATCTTTTAACAGTTAAATCATGTATATAATCTAATTGTTCAATTGCAATAAAACGTCTATTTTTTTTAGTGGATACTGCAGCGGCTGTACCACTTCCAGCAAAGAAATCCATTACTATATCTTGTTCATTAGTACACAATTCAATAATTCTAGAAATTAATTTTTCGGGCTTTTTACCTTTACGTAAAACTACCCCTCCTTCATTATGAATATCATTTGGTAAAACGTCATCCCATATATCAGTAGCAGGTTGAGCAAAAGTATCTTTTCCATCTATATTTACCATTCTATCTCTAAGAAATAAAATAAGTTTGCCTTTTATAACAAAATAAGGCCTTTTATCTTTTCTCTCCATATAATACACCTTATTAGGATTTTTTATAGATTTGTTTTTTATTTCAACAGCTCTATAACTTATACTATTTTCATCCAATGTAGCTAATTGGATGATTCTATCAGAATATTTATAAACAAAATCATTAAGAAGCTCTTCGTAATCTTCTCCAAGTTCTTTTTTTAAACGTGATTTTTTAATATTTTTTTCTAAAGCAAATTCTTCTAAAACTGTTGTAAATGACCAACTTTCAATACCTTTATCATAATGTTTTATAAACTGATTATACCTTTTATCCCAACCATCGATATTTTCCATATATACTCTATTAGGGCTCCAATAATTTACATCCTTAGAGTAAATTACAACATATTCAGTAATATTTACTACTCCAGGGTTTATCACCTTTGCACCAGTTACAGACCCCCTTTTTACTGTAATAATATTTTTTCTGTTTTCTCTTCCAAAAATATTATCCAATAATACTAATAAGTAACCTAATTCATTATTATCTATGGAAATGGCAATAGAGCCCTCAGCCTTTAAAATTTCTCTTGATATTTCTAGCCTGTTTTTCATAAAAGTTAACCAAGTAGAATGATTAAAACGATCATTATACTTGAAACTATCATTTTCTGTATTATAAGGTGGATCAATATAAATTAATTTAACCTTCCCTGCATACCTTTCTTTCAATGTATGCAATGCAATTAAATTATTACCTTTTAGAATAAGGTTATCAGAATCACTAAAACTAGTAACTTCATAGTCTCCATCTTTATCATACTTTTTTATGTTAGAAAGCACTTTTGGCATCAAGAGTGTATCTATCTCTTCTTTCGCTAAAACTTTATGATAGTATATCTCTTTTTTACCAACGTCCTCTTTCGTCATTCCACCTTCTAAAACTCCATCTTTATGGGGGAAATCAAGAACCACATCACTATTATATTTTAAATATCTACCTTCACTTGTCAGCCCAATTTCATTACTATACTTTGTATAACTATCTTCCCAATAATTCTTATATCGAAGCATACTTATAAAATCTTCTACTTTAAAAATAGTCACATTATCTAATTTAAGGGAATATGTATCTTTGATAAGCTGATTAGCCAGCAAAGCCTTAATAATACTTTCCTCATAGGAACGTATATCATCGATTAATTTACTTTTCAGTAACGTGCTATCTTCCCAGTACTCTGGAAACTCTTCAATGACTTGTCTTATCTGTTGTAATAGTGCTGTTTCTGCCATATTTGGTAACCCACCTTCATCATTATTCGCCTTCTAACCAATTGAAATAAACGGAAGTGTCTCTTGTTTTCCCGTCCTTTTCAAGAAGTTTCTGTAACTGTTCATAAAGCAACTTCGCTTCCCAAATCAAATCCTTCGCTTTTTCAGAAGTCAACCTGTCATTCACTTGTTTATTGATTTCCTTGATTTTCATAATATTTGTTCGGGCAAATTCAATATCCTTAGTATCCTTTAGGGAGATATAGTCAAACATTTTTTTATCTACTTCATCATGAATGTCACGCAACAAAGTTAATTGTTTTTCTGTGGCTTTTTTTTCATGTATACCAGTAGACCAATGTAGTTCAAACCCCACAATAGAACGCCCTTCTTTGAGTTCCATGTACCATACTTCTAATTCTGTAAAATAATTAATTTCATTAATTGCAGTGTCAAGGACTGATACTTTAAATCTTCCAGTATTATTCTGGTAAGTTTTTTTATCCTCTACGCCAAATAAACGCATACAGGCATTTTTTGATAATTTGATTTTCCAATAACCATAGCGGGCTTTTAAGTAGTCATATAAAATCCAACTAAAGCTACTTTTAAATTGGGAAGTAACTGTTAAATCAGTTGTTACATATTTCTCTTTAAGCTCCAAGATATGGGGGATAAATTCTTCATTCCATTTAAAATTAAATAAGCCTTCTTTATATCTAATTGATCCAAATACATTCCAATACTCAAAATAATCATTTTCCAAATCCTCAATAGAAAACTGCAATCCCAATAGTTTTTGTGAATCTTCTTTTGCATGGCGTGTTTGATATTTTTCTATACCAAATTTATCTTGAAACTCATACTTTCTGAACTCTGTCTTTCCGTCTTTTTGTGTAGAATAGATTGCATAAGCCAATAGCTGCATTTGATTTAAGGATAAGCCTTGATTTAATTTAGCCATCGATATTTCATTACTTTTTTTTATACTATTTTCATAATCAACAGACAGACTTTTATCATTCTTTCTAATCGTCTTCCCCCTCCTTTGAACAAAAAGTATCCCTCATTATATACCTTGAAAATTAATAAAGTACATTACTCTCATTGTACTTTATTAATTACTTAAGTACAACGGGAAGGACAGAAAAAGTTTAGCGCAGGGATACAAAAAGTTTAATAGAGGGATACAAAAAGTTCAATAAATCTCTTAAACTATTGATATGACAGTCTTCAACAAATGCCATAAAGGTATAAAGGTATTAAGTATTTAAAAGATAAATAAGTAAGCGCGCGTGCGCGCGATGCAATATCAATTATTTTTTAAAATCTATGAATCTATCTATTTCAAAGCATCCCTTTTTCTTTTTGCTCGAATCAATGTACTTTTAGAAATACCAGTCTTATCTTCAACCTGCCTGTAAGTATGTGTCTCTTTTAATTTCAATGCATGTTCTATCTGTTTGTTACTGTACACTTTTGGTCTTCCTTCTCTAAAATCCGGATCTTGTTTAGCGATAGATTTCCCTTCTTGCGTTCGCTCGACAATCATATCTCGTTCAAACTCTGCAAAAGCAAGCATGACATTTAATATAAGTCGTCCAGTTGGTGTATCTTCTACCAATCCCATGTTTAGAACATGTACTTTAACTCCTTGCTCAAAAAGTTTTTTTATGGTTTTAATACCATCCATAGCTGAACGGGCGAGCCGATCCAATTTTGTAATAACTAATGTATCGCCAGTCTGGACATTACACAACAATTGTTGCAATTGCGGTCTGTTTTTATTGGTTCCAGTTAATTTGTCTTGGAATATTTCCTCGCAGCCTTCATTTTTCAACGCTTGTAGTTGACTCTCTAAATCCTGATGTACAGTTGACACTCTTGCATATCCATATTTCATTAAAAGTCACCCCCTCATATATGAGTCTAGGTTATGACACCTTGTGAATGTTATTGTATCAGTATCATCAAAAAGGTGTCAATACTCCTAAGTTATGATCCAACTAAAAAAGTCTACCTAAAATCGGTAGACTTTTTTAGTTGGGATGCTAAAGTATTTCCAAATTTATACCTTAAATACAAACGACACAACCTGCTTAAATTTTGAATTATCTACTATTTTTCTATTTGGTTCTGGTTTTAGGTTCAATTATAAAAAATATGATAAATATAAGTATAATAATTGCTATACTTATATTACTTGATATCACATCGGAAAAATTTAAAACAAACATAATAATTAACAAAATAGTAGTAATAATTTTCAAAATTACTGAATTGGTAATTTAAATTCACCCTCTCTATTATTATTGAAAGTGAATGTTTGTCGGAACGCCATGTGGAGGAATAGGGTTTAAGTCAAAAACGACACCTCCGGGAACAAAGGTACCAGCTACTATACCTAGCGTAGATAATACTTTTGAAACAGTAGGCTCGGGAACCCAAATCCCACCAATTGCAACACCGCCGCTTATCATTTCAACAGATGTTTTTGATAAATAAACCCTTAGTCCCCACCAGTGTGTTTCTAACTTTGTAACTCCTTCTTTATATGCTAAGCGATTTTTATTACTATTAAAATCTTCTTTTTTCGGATCAACATATTCAATTTCCTCTACTGTTATATCATCTGAATTATTAACGTTTTTTTCACTTTCGTCAATTTCCTTTATTTCTTTATTAGTATTATCAACAGTATCGATTAGAATATCATATTCTTCCTCGGATAGATTTTCTTTAGCCTCCTTTTTATCAACGGTATATTTTAAATTACCGTTAAGCGAAACATAATCATTTAATTTTTTAATTAACTCTTCATCCAAAACTTCTGAATCAGCAGTTACGCTCTCTTCTCCATTTTCCCCCTCTGCATTAACGAAGTTGTCGTATGGCATAAAAACACTCGGAAGTAAAATAACTGCACTTAAAAAAGAGAACAAAACTTTCTTCAATATACTCTACTCCTTATTATTAGTTATTAGATTTAGTTGGTTTTGTATGACTTTAACAAACAAAATTGATCAAATACGTTTCCATTAACCCTTCATGGTGAAAAAACACATGTCTTTTTCAATTCCAACTTTTTCCTAGTATTTGAAAGATTTTCCTGAGAGGTTTGTTTTGCGTGATTGTTCGTGGTGTGTGATATTGTTGATGATTCTACGTTATTTATTTCATGATGATACGAATAAAACTAAATGGTCTAAATTGTGGTTGCTATGATTATTGATATAACTCTATTATTCATACATTCATAGTTTCACCTCCTTGGGTACAAGGATATATTTTTACGAATAGTGTGTCAAATTTAATTTCTGTATATTAGGAAGCAAATATGGATATTAAAAATTGAGTGGTGAGTCAAAAAAGCAAATAAAAAGGCCTGTCCAAATATACCATTATTTTCTTTACACCCGACATTTGTAATAGTTAGGTCTTTAAAACAGACGGCCAAAAAGATATTACTTAATCGTCTTAAGCAATTTAATAAGGAAAAACCATCTCTTCTGAAGAGATGGTTTTTTACATTTTAAATAAAATTTCACGCAATTATTGATCCAGATTAGATTTTATGTATTTCTCCATCTCCTTTACAAAATCGCTTGGGGAAATATTTAAAGCATCACATAAACTAAAAAGTACTTTCAGTGTTGAATTTCTTTTTCCTCGCTCTAATAAACTAATATAAGTTCGATCCAAATCGCTCTGATGGGCTAATTCCTCTTGTGAAATGGCAACCTTTTTTCTTTCTTCTCTTAGAACAACTCCAAATGCTCGATTTAATTCCATAAATGATCGTCTCCCTGAATGGTCTGATAATAATTTTTAGGTTAGGGAGACTAACGGTCTACGGACTATAGTCTACAAATGACGTCAAGTTTGTTATAGTGACTGTACGATAAGGGGGGGAATGCTTTGAAACAAAATCAAACAAGGGACATACTTTCCCAAGAGCATCTTAAACAAATGTTAGATGTTCTAGAAACGAATGGACGGTTTATAGAAAATATATTGAATCAATATAATGAAAGTGAATTGAAAGAAGTGAAATACGAAAGGAAGGATTTAGACATTCCGGAACGGAAAGAGAAAGGATCTGATATGCAGTTGGATTCTGAACTTGAAAC
>DATGUU010000055.1:0-23069 GCA_035301085.1 Pseudogracilibacillus sp.
CATATGCAAATCCAATCCTACATTACTAAGAAAACTAAATTGTTTTAAAAACGGTTCTTTTTTCTGATTAAAATCTAAGAAATCATATGAAAAACCTTCTATTTTATAATAAGCCCATACTTCATTGTTATCAGTAAAAATCAAGTTATCATCTATATATTTAAATGGAAACTCCATATTAAAATACCTCACTTTCTTCTTTAGTAATTAGCGATAAAAAGTAATCATTGTCTATTTTATCTGTTCCAAATAAACCTTCATAAAATAATTTGAACTGTTCACCAATTGGTGTAAATATATTTATATTTAATAATTCAACATAATTATAAAGTTTATCTACTTTTGTCATTAAGTCCTTATAACTTTCTGATTCAATTCTTAATATAATAGATGATCCATACTCTGAATTAACACGAGTTGAAATAAATATAGGAAAATCTATTTCTAATAGTGATATTATGTGTTCTACGTTTTCTATACTTCTAACAATAAGATGCTGTATATACAGCGTACTTATATTACTTTCCTTCTCATTTTCTTCACTTGTATAACTATTTTCTAACATCAATGTATTTTCGTTATATGGAACAATATTCAGGTTATTAAAATTCAATATCCCTTGTTCACCTATATTTATATCTGAATTAACTTCTAGGTTCATCATGGACTGGAACAATTCGATTAATTCAATTGGCTCTAATGGTTTTGCTTCCATTCTTTTAGAAAGAAAATCTTCTATATTTTTAGTTTGTGATAAATAATCTATTACATCATCACTAATAATTGATTGAGTATTTAATCCAACTGAACTATTTACTGGAGAATTTAACCCCTCAAAAAAAGATTTCAGATTGACTTTAAAAGAAGTTTTTTCACCTACAACTTCCTTTAATTTAAAACCTACTATATACATTCTTTCTTTAAATGAGTTTGAAGTATATACATGAATATCTTTGTTATTATAATTTAGTAAATATAAATTAAAAATATCTGTTTTAAAATAACACCATACGTCGCCGTTAACATTAAATAATAAGTTGTTTTCTATATGACTTAAAGGGAATTCTAAATCCATTTTGCTTCCTCCTTTTGAAAAAACCCTTTTACTTATAGTAAATATAAATAGACATAAAAAAAGCACTCATAATTTAATATGAGTGCTTCCGTAGTTACTATATTATTATTGGTTATCTTCAGAATCTTCTTGATCAGATTCATCTTCTTCAGGTTTATCATCTTCTTGTTCTTCTGTAGATTCTTCTTCATTATCTGATTCTTCTTTGTCAGATTCATCTTCTGTTTCTTCATCATTTTCTTCATCTGAATTATTTTCATTATCTTCATTACTATCGTCTTCTGTTTCATTTTCTTCACTTTCATCTTTTTCATCTTCGTCATCTTCATCTTCTAAAGTGTATTCGATAGTATAAGATTGTGTTGTTATATTTCCTGTTTCATCTTCTACAGATACTTCAATAACATTACTACCTTCATCTAAGTTTAGTGTAAAGTTTTCTCCATCACCAGTTACTTCTTTTCCATTGTTAGTTACTGTTGGTGTTGGTGTTTCACCTTCTTGATTACTTGATATATGAACTGTAAATGATAATGAACCATCTACAATGTTAGATTCATCTAATCCTGATACACCAATTTCTATCACAGGTTCAACAACGTATTCAACTTCAAACTCTTTTGTAGTAGTATTACCATATTGATCTGTTGTTTGAACTTGAATCGAGTTATTACCTTCATTGAGCTCTATTCCATAGTCCGTACCATTACTTGAATCAATGTTTGTACCGTTTACCGTAACTACTGATTCTAATTTATTACCATCTACATCATTAGCATTAACAGTAATGTTTAAATCTTTTTCATATACAACATCAGTTACACCTACAACTTCAATAACCGGAGATAATAAAATTAAATTATCCATACTTTCTTTTAAATTATCTTTGGATTTATCAATTTTATTTTGTGTAGCATTTTTGTCTTGAACAATTTCGTTTGCTTCATTTAACGATTGCTGCAAAGCATTCCAACTATCATCTGTATATCTATTTTCTAATAATTTTTCAGCTTCATTGATAATATCCTTTAACTCCGTTTTATCTACAACTGGTGGTACTGGATCAGTTGGTTCTTCGGGATTTTCACCATCTTGATCTCCGGGTTCTTCAGGTTCTACAGGTTTTTCAGGGTCAGTCGGCTCTCCTTGATTATCATCATTTCCGTTATTATTATCATCTGAACCTCCATTACCACTATTATTATCATTAGAACCATCTTCTATATCAGAATCTTCTTCCTCCCCATTTGTATCTTCATTAGAAGAACTTTCATCTTCATCAGAGTTATCTTCATTTTCTTCTTCACTTGAATTATTAGAATTTGAAGGATTATCCTCTGAATCATTAGAAGAATTTGTCGAACCTTCTGTATTGGTTGAATTATCTGTTGAAGAACTTGAACCACTAGAAGATGTATCTTCATCCTTATTCTCATCTACATCTGTTTTTTTAGTATCTTTGTCTTTTGAAGTAGTTGTACCGATGCTGTCATCTGTTGAAGCTAATAAACTACCTTCATTTTCATCTTTATCATCTTTCTTAAAGCGAGTATTATCATTATCATCTAATACTATACGGACAGAATCATCTTCTGCTGCTTTATCTTTAGCCTCTTCTCTTAAATGACTATATCTTTTTTCTCTTCTATTATCTATATCCTCATCTTTCTTGGAGAAACGAATTGCTCCATCCTCGTTACGATTTAGTTCTACATCATCATCATTATCTTTCTCTTTTTTATCCCCTTTATCTTTCTTATCATCGTCTTTATTTTTAATAGAATAACTAAAATCGTTTTTATCTTCGTCAACATCTTCTACTTTTTCCTGCTTTGTATCATCATTTGAAGCAACTTGCATATACTTACAACCACCGAAACCTGCACCTGCTACAAGAACAGTAGACACTGCAATAGGTATAATCAACTTCTTTTTACCGTTATTATTTGCAACCATCATTTACTCTCCTTTTTATCTTTTTTCTTCTTTTTCTTCTTCTTATCTTTCTTCTTTTTCTCCTTCTTCTTTTTCTCCTTAGCTTTCTCTTTTTTCTCTTGCTCCTTCTCGTGTGCTTCCTTAGATTCGTTCACCTTGTCTACTAACTCAGTTTTTTCCATCTTTTCAGCAAATGTTAAACCTTCATCAAACTTTTCTAACTCAATATACGCCTTAACAACACCTTCCTCTCTTGTTTCGTCCATGTATACGTTGTTTCTTAAATCTATAACTTTTTCATAATCTTCATCATTTAATGCAATTTCAAACTTAAATTCATCAGAACGTTCTTCAAGTGATTTCAATGCAGAAAAGTCTTCTTTTGCTACATAATAACTAGCAATAACTTCATCAAAATCAGAATCTAAATCTAACGCTACTTCAGGTTGATCTGTAAAAAGATAAGCCAATAAGACAATTTCTTTATCTTCATGATCTAAAGAATCAAAATTGACTTTTTCAAAATACTTTACTGCTTCTTCATAATTTTGTGTTGAAGAGTGTCTTATACCTTTTAATAAGTTTTCTTCGTGCTCTTCTTCAGATACAACCGCTCCACCTTCTTCATTCGGTGCATTACTTCCTTGTTCTGCTACACTACTTTCAGTTCCTAACACATTGGATAAGGATAAAACAAATACACTTAAAACTAGTACAGTAGCAACTACCATACCGTATGTTAAAGTCTTATTGTTTTTTGGATCTTTCAATTTATCTATAAAGTTAGTTTTTCTTGTTTTTGTATTATCAACCTTGTTTATCTCACTCTTTAAATTGTCCTTGCTGCTTGAACCTTCCGGTTGGTCAGTCAATAAAGGTTTATTTTGTTTATCAGTAACCCCTTCATGAACATGATCATCTGTTCCAAATAAATGTCTTGCTAAATCAGAACTACCATTTTCTAAAGGAGTTAATTTTTTATTTTCTATTTCATTATTTTCTTCGTCATTTGCTTTGTCATTTTCACTTAATAATGCAGCTTCTTTTTCTTCTAATTCATCATTACCAATATTAGAATCATCTTTTTTATTGTTCATAATGATATAACCCTTTTCTTTACTTTCTTTTTTATTTTTTGCTAAACTTGTATCTGAACTATGAGATTGTTTTGCATAAGTTAAATGGTCATTAAATGAATATGTTTTCAACTTAGGTATTTTTTTGTTTCTGTACAAATTATTACCTTTAATTTTTCTTAAATGATATTTTATAAATGAACCAAAAAATTTAAGTGGAGAACGATCTTCTGTCCCTAAATCACTTAATAACCAAGCAATACCTACAGGAATCATAATTAAAAACCCTGGTTGCATCCAACGAATGGTTATATTTAATATTGGAGTAAAATATAAAACAACCAAAATAACTGATGATACTAAAAAATATACAGCCGTTTTTAATTTGATTGATCTTCCAAAAGGAATTCCAGCGAATTGATAAATTTTACGTTCAAACTTTATAAAATTATTTAAAACATATAACGGAATTCTTTTTTGCTCATTATTATTACTAATTTTAATTCACCCCTTTTTTTAATAGATTAATATTATTAAATAATGAAAGGGTAGATAACATAAAATAGTTATCTACCCTTTTAAAACAACTTTTGCAATTAATCAATACTTAATTTATCAGCTAACCAAGTTGATAAATTGATTAAGGCTTCTGGATTTACGATGAATACTCCAATTAAAGACAAGCCTACTAAAACAGCAACAGCCGAAACCCAAGCTCTTTTAACAATAGTCACAATTAATAATGCGATTAAAATAATGAACAAGATAATTCTAGCTTGAGATTTAAACCAATCAAAAAAACCTTCTAATCCTACTTCAAAAAACAAAAAACTGTTTACATCTAAACCACTTGATAATAATTCAATCACAGTATTTTCCACCACCTTATATTACTAATGTTCTTATTAAAAATTAAATAAACAACAAAATAAATAAACTTTACGAAATTAATTATGTTTATTGTAACATAAAATACACGTAAAGTTGAGTTATCACCGTCCTTTTACCGCATATTTATTATTCACCCCCTTTAAATGTAATAAAAGAGTTTAATAATTATGCTTTTGAACTTTTCTTATCTTCATCTTTTCCGCTATCCTCGTCTTCCTCGTCTTCTTCATCTTCCTCGTCATCGTTCTCATTTCCTTCTATATCTTCATCCTCTGCTTCATCTTCTTCATTATCTATATCTGTTTCATTTGATTTTTTCTCACTATTTGAATCTTCTTCTGATTTTTCTGAATCATCTTCGGTTTCTTCAGCTTCTTGAACACCATAAATAAACTCATATAAATATTGATCATTATTTACATGCTTTACAACATACCTCTGTTCCTTTTCTTTAACTACTAAAACGTAATTTGAAACAGTTTCAATATTTGTTTCTTCATGTACAAATTCTACGTCTACATCAATGATTAAATCCGAATCATTACCTTCATAAATATCTAACTCTTTAATTTCAGAAAATGTTAAAGATTCATTTAAACCATTTTTATATTTTTCATCTTCTAAAATATAGCTCAATTTATCTTCTGTATCATTAGAAAATGATACAAAAAACGTTTCAAGAAAAGCTTCCATGTTTGCTTCTTGATCAGAATCTTTAACTTCTTTTAATTCATCTAATAAATTTTCAATTGTATCTTCTTCTTCGTTATCTATTTCTGATTTTAAATAAGTATAAGATGGATAATCATATACAATAAAATCTTTATTAAAAGCTAAAGGTACAACTATATATAAATCTATATCTCTTACCTTTTCCTCATCTTTAATTTCTAAAATTGACTCATCATTTGATAACATTTCGTCAATTACTTTGTCTTTATCTTTCGCATCTTCAATTCTATCAATTTCTTCACTTGATAATTTTGTACTTGTTGTTAATTTAATTTTATATATATGTCTTGCTTTTTCATTTTCTGATTCTTCAACATCTTTTAAAACAATGTTGTCTTTCTTTAAGTCAATACTAGTATCATCACCAAATTTTAATACTTCGTTTATATCGACATTTTCAGTAACGTATTCCTCTAATCTTTCTTCACGTTTTTCCGTATCTTCTTTTGATACAGTATTAAAAAGATCTAATACAAAACTTTTAGTGAACTCAACACCTTCTTGACTGGTAACCTTTGTGTCTTTTGTTTCTATAATTTCTTCGTCACCACTACTTGAACTGCTAAACATGTTTACGAAAACAAACAGAAACATAAAACTAAACAATACCCAAAAAGTTATTGCTCCAAATCTCCTAGCTCTATAACCCCTTGGTCTATTCTTTTTTTGTTTTTTCTTATCCTGCCTTTTATTTTTTTCAATTTGAGTTTGTTTCTTAAATACATTTTTGATTGTATCTAAGATATTTCTTTTTTCTTTTTTCATTTTATCTTAATCACTTCTTTCTTTTGAATTAACGCTTTTTATCTCCAACCAAGAAAAGAAGTCCGATAATTAAGATTCCAGTTGCTGCTGCACCATATTTCACTACAGACATGTTATACATAGACGATAACCAAGCTTTTCCTTCTTCAAAAATAGGATTTAGAGAAGGGAACTCTGTTAATAAGATATTTCCTACAAACATAATGACAAAAATACCAAAAATTAAACTTAGAATTAATCTCATTTTTTCCTCACCTCCCACACAAAGTTATTTACGTCTTTTAAACACCCCCTTATCTGGAAGTGGCGTACTGTTATCTTCTTCTTTCATATCATGAGCCACACTAAAATTTAACTGTTCAGATTTAACTGAAACAAATACTTTATCAAAGTGCCTTTGTATATCTACTTGTACTGAATCTTCTTCAAAAAAATCGTTTTGATTTAATTTTTCAAAAAAGCTTATTTTATAACTTTTGCTCATATAAAAGAAAACAGCATTAAGTGCGATACTAATAATAAACAGCAAAATTATAAGCGACAAAATTTACTCACCTCCTTTAATGGATAATGGAATGATTAATCGAATTTCACATCAAACATATTAAACATATTGTCTAATGTATTATCTATGCTTGTATCATTATCGTCTGTATCTGTATCTTCAGTATCAGCAATCTTTTGGGCTTCATCTTCATTACGGATCCCTGTTTCTTGGCTAATAAACGTTTTACTTTTTAACTCTAATAAATCTTCTTTTATTTCATTACTTAATATATTGTTTTGTTCTAGCAAATCTTTCAGTTCATCTAAAACAACCTTCGAATCGTTGCTATTATTACTATATGAACGAACTAACTCTTCTGGATTATTCATATAATTCATTGCAAATATAAGCATATTTCTAATGGTTTCACTTTTTTTCATTTTAGGTATTGATTCTAATAATTTATATAACTCTTCATCATCTTCCTCTCTTTTTAAACGAAATGTATAAACTTTCTCATGCCATTCCTTAACCATATTATCAATCCACCAATCTACTCATATATTCATAGTTTGAATAGTGGTATGAATCATAGTAATTAACGCACATATTTAAACCTTCTTTCTATTAAAAAACGCATTACCATAACGATAATATCCTATCGCATTAGCAAATTGGCTTTCTTTTATAAGCTGTAATCTGTTATTAAAATATGGTTGTAAGGTTTCTTCTAGCATTTCTCCACCTCCACCAGCTAAAAAGATCGCATCAAATAAATTCGACTCTTCTGACCAAAAAGATTTTAGTTGTTCAGCAATATTTGTTGATAGACTTGCCTTTTTCTCTTCTATAAAATCAGTAAATTCTATTTTTTCGCCGTTATATCTAATAAATCCATGTTTTAAGATTCTTGCTAAATGATACTCGTTTAAATCTGCACCATCTGTTTCATTTTTATAGTGCATTTTAATTTCGTGCATTAAAGAATGTACACCAATATTGTCAATAGTTGAGGAAAGACCCAATCTCGGAGCAAATGAACCATCCTCCTTTATTTCAACTACAATAAAGTCTGTTGTTCTATAACCTATATCAATTAACCCTATTAAAGTACCATCCATCATTAACTCAGGATAATTGTATTTACCTTCTCTATTAGAAAGTGCAGTATAAATAGCACTAGCACCTTGTGGAAATAAAACAGCGTTATTAATATTATTTGTAATAGATTTACCTGCTAATGTTCCCGACTTCCATTCAATCGTAGGTTGTAACCCCATAAGTGACTCTCTTGCTTCGTTTGCTTGAGCTTTATAAAAAGATAATGGTAAGCCTGTAGAAAGATTAACATCACTTGTTCGTCCCTCTGTCATTAGTTGAATTACAACATTTAAGATTAATCTGAAATAATCATGTTCATATCGTTTCTGTTCAAAAATTCGTGAAGCCTTTTTTGATTCTTTCGCAAGTTCACCTATAAAGTAATCTTCGTTATTATAAGTTACATGAATATGATTCATATCATTTTCATTTTGAAATAGATTTCCCAAATTATTCTCTACAGCTGTTCCAACAAGTGTAGGGATGATAATTCTTTTATTTAAAGAAGAAATAACTTTTACATAACCATAACCAACATCAACAGCAATATGTTCAACTTGTTCATTTAAACTCATATATCTATACACTCTCCTAATAAAACTTTTTATTTATTTTTTTTAATCAAATAACCCATTGACTTTCTAGGTGGAACTAACTCAACTAATAACTCTCCATATTCGAGCAATGTTTTATCTAATTCATTTTGCTCTTCTTTTGTTTTGTCATCATAAACTAACTCTATTTCATGTATCTTTTCGCAAATTAATTTACGCTGCATTAACAATTTATCTCGATATTCCCTTTCTTTTATTTCCTCCCTTCTAAGATCATGTTCTTCTTTTAACATTGTTAAATTCGACATATCTCTCATTCTCCTTTGTTGTAAACTATAATTAGAACTAATCTTATATTTCCTAATGATTCAATAACTTGTTTTATTCACTAACAAAACATCCCAAAATAAAATATATTCCTCAAAAAACAATATTCAATTTACTAAATACAAAAACACAAATTAAAACTAATAAAGAATAACGAAATAACCTATCGATTAACACAAACGTACTATGCGGTATTCTTATACCAATTGATTTATCCAATGGATATAGAAATTTAACTTTGCCTGTCAACATATCACCTATTGCATGTGCTAATATACCGGCTGTAACAGCATAAGCTACCAACGAGCTAGTAAAAATATAAAATATCATCCCTAATACTAATGCGAATGGTAATGAGTGAGTTAATGTTCTATGACCTACTAAATTATTAATCGGATAAGATATTGGAAAAAACACTTTACCAAATTTTGACTTTGGTTCATCAAGATCAGATATTACACCTGCAATACCTCCAACAATCGCACCTTTATAATCATCTGTAACTAAGTAACCCGCAACTACACCAGACAACATATGTGTTGACCACTCCATGAAATCACCAACTTTCAAATTCAAAATAAAAAAGAAACTTTAAATTAGAAGTTTCTGTATCTATCTTATTTAGTTACAATAGTTAATTTATACGGATATATTTTATGAAACATCTTTTCTTTTATACGAAAAACATCAGTCTTAACACCTTTTGTATCAATTACTTCTATCGAATCATCTAAATGTTTTATCTCAAAATCTGCAACATATTCTATTTTTTTATATTTTTTACCATCCTTTTCAAATGATTTTTGCAGTAAATATCGTGGCTGTATTACAAAAGAAGAAATTTCATTTGCCTTTTGTCTGAATACAAGTTCCGCATAATAATCAGCTTCTAATTGAGATGCAAAAATATAACCATCTAGTTCAACGAAATTATTATTATATTTACGTTTTCTTGATTTTTTTGTATTTAACTTCAAAAAATCTTTAGCAGATATAACTTCCATAATTACTATACTTAACTCCTTTCTATAATAGTTTGGTTTCACATGGAGTTATGCTCAATCGGACTGGAGAATCTAAGGATTAATAACAAGCTCAAAGAAAAGTGCTAATGTATCCAGTCCATGCGTAATAATTTTAAATACAGATTGTAATATTTATTCGGAAGTGTCATTTTGATCATCGTTTTCTGAAAGGTTTTGAAAAATATTATTAAGCATACCTATGATTTCGTCACTTACTTCTGATGCTTCTGATGAATAAACTTCATATTCTGTATATGAAATTTGTTCTTTATCTTCTGAAGAAAGCTCTTTACACAAGATATATCCGTCAATAATATCATTAATGTGACAAAACTCTTCAATATCCTTATGTTCCATTACTAGTTTTATCGAATTAAAGATATTGTTTATTATTTTTTGTTGATAAATGTTTGGTTCACCACCTACAGTGTCCATGAGGTTGTTTAAGTTATAAGTAATTATATAAATCGTTTTTACAAGATTATTTATTTGTTTTACATTTAAAGAGTGTTCATTTTCAAGTTCTTGTATTTTAGTTTCTAATAATTGTATTTTATCCATACTTTAAAAACTCCTTTAAATTTATTATTTCTGCTTAATATATAGAGAGTAAGATAAGACGACTTAGCCATTTTTCCGATTTACCTTGATATGACAATGTTTGTACGACTTTTAGGGTGTGACAAAAAAATCACACATGTGTGATGAAAACATCACACCCCTTTTTTATACTTTTTTCCATTTTTTAGGTGTGATAAAAAAATCACACTTTATATTTTTACTGTATAAACTTCTTATATATTAAGCTTTTAGGGTGTGACAAAAATATCACACCTTTTATTCAAATTTTATTTTTCTTAAATTCTAAGTATGTTTTTCTATGATATAGCTTTCCGAAAGTATCCCCCTTTTTTCTCCAAACTTTCCATTTTAGTTTTATTTTATTTTTCTCTAATCGATCATATCGAGAAACTAAAGTTGCTAGGGTACTATCTATTTTATTTTTGTCACCCGCATAAAAAAGTTCAGGATTCAGAAATAATGTACGAGATGTAACGCTGCGATTAAATTCTTTTATTTCATCTACGTTTACAAACTCAAAAAGAATCCCTTTTTTAAGTAAGGATGAAACAGTTCTACTAACGCTTTCTCTCGACTTATTTACAAACTTTGCAATTTCCGTTATAGTCATGAAACTATTATTTTCTTTATTCATAATCGCATTAATCTGATACTCTAATAAAGGTTGTATAGTTATGAGAAATTCCCACTCATTTTGTTTAAGATGGTTATTTTGAATAATTATCAGTAAATTATCTGTAATGTTTTGTGTGAAATTAGCTTGGTTCTTATTATTTTTCTTAATGAGTGTATAACCTTGCTCTTCTGCTTTTTGAGCCATTCTATTTATTTCTTCTAAGTTAACCTTCTTCTCTTCTTCTATTTGCTCATCACGTATTTTAGCGTTACTTTCAGCACGATCTAAGCTCTCTTTTAGCCCCACTTTGTTTAACCTCCAATCTAGATGTAATATCTATATAAAAAAGAACACTTATTATATATAGGTGTTCTTTGGGATTGGTATTGTGTATTATAAAGATTTGGAACATTCGTGTAATCTACACTTTTATGTTAATCACCCCCTTTATTAATGATTAAAGCAAAATAAAAAGAACACTAGATAGTGTCCTCTTAATTAATAGATATTAGTTTTCTTGTACAAAACGTTCTATTTGATAGATTTCGAACATTATACGTTGATCTAGTATACTATTTCTTTCTGCTACTTTATTGTTTTTAATAGCTACATTCATTGCTTCGTGAGTACCTATTAAAACGACTTTACTTTTCGCTCTTGTAACTGCTGTATAATATAAATTTCGAGCTAACATTCTTTTGTGTGATATAACTATCGGCATAATAACAACAGGTGCTTCTCCACCTTGCGATTTATGAATAGTCATGCAAAAACCTAATTCCAATTCAATTAATTCTTTTTTATTATATTCAATTTCTACGCCTTCAAAATCACAAATAATAATATCTTTAGTTTTACCATCTTCATCCTTAACATTTGACTGGATACGCTTTACAATACCTAAATCACCGTTATATACCTCTTTATCTTTATTATTAATGTTTTGCATTACTTTATCGCCTTCTCTAAAAAATCTACTATTACCTATTGATATTTCATTTTTTAATGGCGATTTTGGATTGACTGCATCTCTCAACATTTCATTCAGTGTTTCAACACCTACTTCTCCCATTTTCATTGGAGAAAGGATCAATATATCTTCTAAAGAATAGCCAATTTCCATGAATCGTAATGCACTTTTAATAATTAGATTAGCAACCTTGTAAGTGTTATATTGTTGAATAAAGTAAAAGTCCTCTTTACTATCATCAATAACTAAATACTCACCATTTTTAATCCGATGTGCATTTTGAATGATTTGACTATCTCTAGCTTGTCGAAATATTTCATCTAATTTAACAGTAGGTAATTCAGCTTCAATAAAATCATTTAGGACGTTTCCTGGTGATACTGAAGGTAATTGATCAGTATCGCCTATAAAGAGTATTTTAGTACCTCTTTTTAATGCTGAAAGTAGCCAATATGTTAAATTCAAGTCAGCCATTGACCATTCATCCACTATCACTAAATCCGCTTCTAATTGATTATCCTCATTATAATCAGGTATACTACCTTGTTGGTATCCGAGCATTCGATGAACAGTAACTGCTTTATATCCAGTTGATTCTTGCATTTTTCTACTTGCTCTGCCTGTTGGAGCGGATAATAATACTTCTGATTTAGGGTTTATGCTTTTATAAACATCAATGATAGCCTTTAAAGTAGTAGTTTTACCCGTTCCCGGCTTACCTGTTAATATCATTACATTCTCACTCATTAGTTTATAAACCGCTTCTCGTTGCTTTTCTGCAAGGATAATACCGTTTTTAGATTGATACTTTTTTAGCTGCTTTTTTATTTTTGGCAAGGCTTCGCCACCCCAAGCACTTTTCAAAATTGAAATTTTTCGGGCAATGTACGTTTCGTAGGTGTACGTCCTTTTGTTATAAACTTTTGAGCCTTCGAACATAACTGATTTTTCTTCTAAATCATATAAAACCTGTTCAAGTTCATCTTTTTGAACAATATATTGCATTTCATAGGTGTCTGCATTTAACACCTTTAATGTTTCATTAATTAATAAATCTTGATTAATATAAGTGTGTCCACCTTGATTACACAACTTATTCAATACATATATTATGCAAGATCTTAACCTAAAGCTAGATGTAGGGTTAATTCCTATTTGTTTAGCTATATCATCTGCTTTTAAAAATCCGATTTGATCTACTTCTGTTAATAGATATGGATTTTGGTTTATTAATCTTACTGTATCTGAACCATGTAACTTATATAATTTCATACACACATTAGCACTTATTCCGAATCGTGCTAAAGCCTTAACAATCTCTTGTACTTCAAATGTATTTTTAACGGATTCAACTATGCCTTCTGCAGTTTTATGAGCAATACCTTTTATTCCTTCTAGTGATTTTATTCCATCATTTTTGATGATATTTATTGCATTACTTCCCAATGTATTCACTATTCGTTTTGCTCTTGCTTTACCAACGCCTTTTATCAATCCACTAGCTAAAAATGAAATGATATTTTCTTCAGTCGTAGGGATTGGTCTTTCCCATTGAGTTACCTCTAGTTGATTTCCGTAGTTTGGATGCTGTACCCATTTACCGTAAATAATAAGTTTTTCATTTTCTTCTATTCCGTAAAAATTGCCTTTAAAATTAAATCTTTCTTTATCTGTATCTGTTTGAAATTGACCTATAATAAATTCATCTTTTGTAAAAAATATTTTCTTAATTTCACCTTCAAGTTTGACAACATCAACATATCCCGTTTGTTCCATGTTATCGCAATCCTATATTCGCTTTATTTTGATAGGTGTATTTTTCAAACCGTTTTAAAAAATCCCTTTCTTGCAGAAATTTACTTATCTGCAATTTTTCATTTTCATTATAGAGATTGGAATATAATGAACTAGGTAAAGAAACTAATTTCTTTCCACGTTTAATAAAGGCATTTACTTTTTTATAGAAATTATTTACGGATTTATTCGCTAAAAACTCATTAATTTTATCTACTATACTTACATGTAACTCATCTAACTTGTTTTCTACTTCTAGTTTTTCTTCTTCATCTATTTCTTTGTTGTTTAGTTGTGTTAGTAATTCTTTTTGTTCTGCTTCTACTTCTTCGTAAGTTTTTTCTTTCTCAAAACTCATTACCACTTCGGATTCTAAATAATCACTTAATGTATTAAAGAATTGTTCTAATTCGTACTCCGGAATGGAATACTTAGATGGTATACCCATTTTTAAATCTTTAATAAAACTCCATAGGTAATCAGGTAAATAAATGGAGTCCATTGTTAATTCGATTAAGATATATCCTCTAATCACACTTTTTAGTGATTTTGATGATCTCTTAATTTCTCGTACTTCTTTTTCTAGTTGATTTATTTCTTTTTTAGCCTCTGTTTTGTATTCTTCGTATTGAACCCCATTGTATCGAGATAAAACTTCTAATTGTAGTCTGCGATTATTGATAGCTGTTCTTAATCGTTGTGTTTTCATATAAGAAGTAATATCTTCTTCTTTAATTGAATCAGAAGTATCAACACAATTATTATCTTCATTAATAAAATCGGTATACGTTTCACTGGCGAATACACCTTTAACGATATTAATATTTGTTTGTGCTAAACGTTTTTTTAGCAATTCTTTACTATATATTTCTTGACCTGACTGGACTGAAATCGCAAAGACTGCTCCCATTTTTAACACTCCATTTCCTTTTTTAATTTTTTTAATTTTTTTATTAAACATGTACTTCAAGCAAACATTAAATGTTTTTATTTAATCCTTGATTCAAGCACATGTGATATAATTAATACTTAATCCGTACCTTTTTTTATTTATAATTCACTGACAAACTCTTTGTATATATCTGGTATGTTCTCTTTACTATCTGAAAAGAGAACTCGTTGAGGAAGTTGAAACAAATCTTCTAACTTGTTCATTTTTTCTTGTGATAAGAAAGATTGACCAGATTCAACATATTGATATTGTCTTATTTGAAGTCCAATTTTTTCGGCTACTTCTTTTTGTGTTAGCTTTTTTGATAGTCTAATTTTTTTTAATAACATAATAATAATCTCCCTACGCAATTTTAGTGCATGTTTTTATCATACACGCACTTTTATTGCGTGTCAATTAAATTTCCTAAAAAATTATAAAATTATGATTAAAGGATGATAACAGTCAGTACATTCGGAGAAAGATTTAAGAGTTTAAGAATAGAAAGTGGTCATACGCAAAAGTCAATTGGGGAAGTTTTCAATATAAAGGTTAGAATGATTCAATATTATGAACGTAATGAAAAATTCCCTGATTTTAAAGGATTGGTTAGTATAGCGGAATACTTTGATGTATCGCTCGATTATTTGGTTGGACGCACCAATAATCGGGAAATTAATTACTGAATAAAAAGGTACGGATTAATTTCTCTTGCATGTTTCACTTTTTCTTTACCAAAATGTACTGAAAGTTGATTCATTTTTATCTTATAATGAAAAAAGTCAATTCCTATATGTAGGGAAAAATTGTATTTATTTTTTTATAATTTTACGTTTCTGTATATTTCTGTAAAATATTTATCTAAAAAATCAGTCATTTTAACTGCATGAAATGACCAGTTTTGTCCTTGCGATTCAGGATAAAAAACAAAACCTCCATTCTTCACATCCAACATTTCTTTATATCGAGTTTGATATAAAATATTATCTTTGATCCATCCATGTTTTTTATTCAATCTTTTTTCTAGATCTTTCATCGACCACCAAACACCTTGCAGACTTTCTTTTTGTAGATCTTCAAATTCAACTTTAGAAATTAATACTAAATCTTCTGGAATAGGAATATTTAACGCTACGTTTAATTTTTGCATTGTTAAAACACCTCTTCTTTTTAATGTTATATTCTTGGATTGCCGTAAAGTGTAATCACTTTAAAAATATCCTATAAAAGTACACGTAGAGTAATTACACATTCAATATTAAATTACTTTACGTTGATTGTCAAAATCATTTCTATAATTATTACACTTATCGTTTAATATTATGACATTCAACTTAAAGTGAAGTATTATATTTAATAAATAATAAAAGAAAAGAGGATAGTGAAGCTTAATAGCGTAAATGTATAGTATAAGAAAGCCGACAACTTTCTATTGTTTTACATAAATATAGAATAGATGGAATTTTCACAAAAAAAGATAAAAAATTAAAAAACGGAATGGTGGTTATAATGTCTTTAGGGAATAGATTAAAAAATGCGAGGGAAGCTTCCTTTTTATCACAAAAGGATGTTGCTGCTAAAATCGGTGTAAGTAATAGCGTTGTGTCAAATTATGAAAGAGATTATCGTGATCCTGATACAGAGAACTTAAAAAAATTAGCTATATTGTTTAATGTTTCTGCTGATTATTTATTAGGATTAACAAATGTGTTAAGAAGATTAGATCACACAGATTACGTAGAAATTATCGAAGATAAAGATCTAAGAACATGGTGGGAAGGTTTGCCAAAAGAAAACATTAAAGATTTAAAAACATTAAAAAACATGTGGGAATTAATTAAGGCTAGAAATAATGATGATTAAATTTATTTAGTATATAAATCTATAGTAGTTTATCTGTACACTTCACTCTATTCTCTTTATTTTATAGGTAGAAAAATGAGTGAAGCGGTACTTTTATTTGATTTTCAATAGAACATATGTTCTATTATGACTTATATACATATTTTCCTAAAGTATTTTAAATAAAGGGGGTTTTAAAAAGGTTAAACAAAATACCTATGTTAATTTATTAAATATTTTTTTAGAATAATTTCTACTAAAAATTATGGGCTTAACTCAGCATCATGATAGGAGGACGTACTTTGGATACACAAGAAAGTCTGTTATTAGATGAACAACAATTATCAAATAAAGGAACAAAGGAAATGCTAAACACAGAGGATAAACTATTATCTGAAATGTGTAATTTACTTAAATTAAGAGAAATAAAGAGTTTACTTGATTCTTACAGGTATACTACTGTTCATTTAAATATTATTCTTTCCAAAGTTTTGTTGGAAAATTTTAATAATGATTTTGAAAAAGCTAAGAATTTTTTAGAAGAATATGATAAATATTTATTGGATATTAGTAACTTTATTGAATGACATATGGAATTATTTTATATAATTGTATTTTATAAAAGATCATAACAGGAGGAGATATGTGTGGCTTCATTCCAGAAAAGAGGTAAAACGTGGCAATATGTAATTAGTAACAAAGGAAAGCAAATAAGGAAAGGAGGTTTTAGAACAAAAAAAGAAGCTCAAATAGCAGCTTCTGAAATAGAAACAAAACTTTTATCGGGCGAACAATTAGTATTTAAAGATATAATATTTGGGGATTATTTTGAGTTATATATGAATACCTATAAAACAAATATAGAAAAAGTAACTAGGTATCACTATTTAACAACATTAAAAGTAATAAGAGAGTATTTTCCAAATACTCCTATTCAAAAAATAAGTAAAATAGATTATCAAAGGTTTTTAAATGAATACGGAAAAAATAAAGCGAAAGAAACTATTCTAAAAGTAAATACTCATATTAAAAGTTGTGTAAGAGAAGCTATAGATGAAGGGATTATTAGAAGAGATTTCACTCGAAACGTTAATGTAATATCAGGTATAGAAAACAAATTAGAAACACCTAATTATTTAAATTATCAAGAAAGTATAAAATTGTTAAAAGATATTTATTTTGATCAAAATAAAAAATTAACTGATTATTTAATACTGCTTGGTTTAGTATCTGGTCTTAGATTTTCTGAATTAGTGGGATTAACAATAGATGATTTTGATTTCAAAGAAAATTTATTAACGATTAATAAAACAAGAGGTTACACTATTTTAAAGGGAAAGGGATTTAATAAAACTAAAAATATACAATCTAATCGAACTATTGCTATAGATAAAAAAACAATGAAGCTATTTAAGGAATTATTCGATAAAAATTATCAAGACAATACTTTAAATGATGAAAAACTTGTTTTTCATGTGCCACATTCACCGTACAAAACATTAGCTAATAGCACTTCAAATAAGGCTTTGAAAAGAAAACTTAAAAAGTTAGGGTTAAATACCATTTCAATACATGGATTAAGGCATACACACGCAAGTATATGTATCTATAAAGGAGCAACTATTAATTATGTATCAGAACGTTTAGGTCATGCAGATGTTCGAACAACTTATTCAAAATATTTACATGTTTTAAATGAAATTAGAAAGCAAGATGATAAAAAAGTGACTAATACATTTGTTAATATTTTTTCACAAAACAATTAAAAAGATTAATAAATTTATAAAACCAAAAATCTTTGTGCATAATTTGTGCATAATAGTTTTAAAACCAAACAAATCACACGCAAAAATTTAATGTTAAAGAAATGAAAGAAAGACATTCACATCAACGTTTTCATAAATTATATAGTTAACTAAAATCAACTAAATCATCTCAAATAAACCTTGCAACAGTTTAGCACCTTTACACCATAGTGTCGGTTGCTGGGCTTCACAGGGTCTGTCCCTCCGCCTACTCTGAATAAGAGAGTCCGTTTATTAGTTATCATGTTTAAAAAGTATCAGTTGCAAATAGGTATACTAATAATCACAACTTATCAAGAATCCTTTTTGATGATTCTTTATGCAAAACAGTCTACATGATGATTACAAAAGTGTCAATCAATTAAAACAACTTTTAAACAGAAGATATTAAAACATCGTCCAAATTAAAAAAATCATGTATGATAAGAATAACCAATTATATGTAATGATAAAGATACATAACATTTAATTTTACATGATGAATATTAATACGAATCAATATTTCAGGAGGAATTACTTTGCAAATTATTATGTCCCATGTAAATACAGACTTTGATGCACTAGCATCCATGGTTGCAGCAAAAAAGTTATATCCCAATGCACAAATGGTGATTAGCGATAAACATAATCTTCCTGTTCGGCAATTTTTAACCATTTATCGTGACACACTGGATATTGTTCAAGATAATCATATCGATTGGAGCAAAGTAACAGAACTTATTTTAGTTGACGAAGCTTCCCTGTCTAGAGTTGGAAATTTTGCAACTCGTTTATTAGAAAACAACAACTTATCGATTACATTATTTGATCACCATCCATCAAAAGAAGGTGATGTTAAAGCCGATTATGCTGTAATTGAGATGGTGGGCGCTACAGTCACTTTATTAATCGAAGAAATAAAACAACAATCTTTATCCATTACTCCATTTGAAGCTGATTTATTCGGCCTTGGTATCTATACGGATACAGGTTCATTTACTTATAACAATACAACAGCAAGAGACTTACAAGCCGCAAGTTATCTTATGGAGCAAGGAATGGATGTAAACATTATTCAACGCTTTTCAGACGTTGGACTACTTCCCGAGCAACAAACGTTACTACATACTTTACTTCAACATTCTAATACATTTTATAAAGATGGGTTACAAATTATAGTAAGCACCCATCAACAAAAGAAATTTCAAACTGGACTTGCAATGGTTACAGAAAAGCTATTAGAAATTAATGACGCTGATGCAGTACTAACGATTGTCGAAATGAGCAATCGAATTCTCGTCGTAGGACGCGCCAAATCAGAACGGATTACTTTACTTCCACTTTTAAATAGATGGCAAGGAGGTGGGCATAAACAAGCTGGATCTGCAATGATTAAAAAAGGTGATTTTCAACATGTTGTAAAGGATATAAACGAACATTTAGAAATTATGATTCAACCTGCTATTACAGCTAATGATATTATGATGAGTCCTGTTAAAACAATTTCACCAGACACAACGCTCGAAAAAGCTGGCCACTTAATGTATCGCTATGGCCATAGTGGGTTTCCCGTTGTACGAGACGAGGAACTAGTAGGTGTAGTAACAAGACGTGATTTAGAAAAAGGTAACCATCACGGATTAGGTCATGCACCTGTTAAAGCTTATATGACAACTAATCTATTTACTATTTCACCAACAACAACGGAAGAGGAAATGCTGGACATAATCATCAAACATAATATTGGACGTTTACCTGTTGTTGAAGATAAAAAATTAGTCGGTATTGTGACGAGAACGAATATTATTGAATCATTACAAAACCAACATATAAATGAAAGTCTTCAACCAGAAAATCGAGATAATACAGAAGAAGATATACGCAAATTAATAAAAAAACAGCTTTCTAATAATAACTATAAAGTCCTTACTGATATCGGAAACGTCGCAAATAAACTAAATATACCAGTTTATTTAGTCGGCGGGATTGTACGTGATATTTTATTAGGACGAGAAAATGATGATATAGATATTGTAGTAGAAGGAAATGGCGTTGATTTTTCTAAAGCGTTAAAACAAACATACGGTGGTGAAATCATCATACATGACCAATTTGGTACTGCTACATGGACACATCCTTTACATGTAGAAATTGATATCACTTCTTCTCGATTAGAGTATTATGATCGTCCTGCAGCTCTACCTAGTGTTGAATTATCTACTTTAGAAGAAGATTTACAACGTCGTGACTTTACTATAAATGCAATGGCCATTCGTTTAAATACAAAGCAATTTGGTAAAATCGTCGATCCATTTCAAGGACAAACTGACTTACAAAACAAAAAAATTAAAGTACTCCATAACTTAAGTTTTGTAGAAGATCCGACACGGATTTTACGAGGCATTCGTTTCGAAAAAAGATTCCAATTTTCGATGGACGACCAAACGGAGCAATTAGCTATTCAATCGATGGATAAAATAAAACAATTATCAGCATACCGAATTTTAGAAGACATTGCGAAAATCTTCACAGAAAATAATCCGGCATATGCTATCCAACGTTTATTTGATTTGCAATTTTGGCAACAGTTTGAAGTGAATGATACAACAGCCGTAAAGAGCAAACAACATGCAACAAAATTTTCAAAGCTCTATACAAATTACACTACAACATTAGAAATAAACGATACACCTAATTGGTTTGCTTATTTTATAATACCCTTTTATGAAGACGGCAAAGATCAATGTATAAAAAAATTTGCTTTAACAAAAGACCATGTTCAATTCCTAAAAGAACTTTCATTATTAAAAAGCTATCAAAAGTGGGAAAACTTTAAAACCCCTGGGAATTGCCATCTTGCATTAAAAGATTACTCTGATGAAGCTATCCTTTTTTATATAAGTAAGTATTCATTTGAAAATGAGGAAATTATCATTACCTATATTTATAAACGTTATCACTTAGAAAAATTTCTAACTGGCAAAGATTTAATTCAACAAGGTTTACAACCAGGAAGTTATTTTTCAAAAATATTACTATATTTAGATGTAGCTATATTAAATGATGAAATTAAATCGAAAGATGACGCAGTACGTTGGTTACAAACATATTTACAACAGGAATGAAAAACGTCATGAACTCGTCTATCATTATTTAGACGAGTTTTGTATTATTTTATCTCTAAATTATATTACGCTTGTCACCCTCATTAAAATTCTCGTGATCTGATTAATTTTCATTAAATCTTGTATACTTGTTTTTATGTGAACTCATTCACAATTTCGTGATATTTTCAAAATGTTGACAACTCAACAAAGAAAGCGGTAACATTGTATTATCTGTTTGTTTTTAAAAAATTCAACTAGATTTAGTATGGACTATTCTTTTCAATGTGTTATACTATATATCAGATTATTAGAACATGAAGAAAAAGGATGGTTAGTGCATGGATACTACAAACGCTGCTGTTACTCAAGAATTTGCAACAAACAATAATGTGCATAGAAATTTATCTGTTCCAGTTTTAGTTGAGAAGATTCTTTCTCATGGTGAAGCAGTACTATCAAAAAAAGGTGCTGTTCGAGCAACAACTGGAAAATATACTGGACGTTCTCCAAAAGATCGTTTCATCGTTCGTGATGAAGTATCAGATGAACTCGTTGATTGGGGACCTGTAAATCAGCCTATTGATGAAGAATCTTTCAATAGACTCTATACAAAAGTTATTAATCATTTAAATAAACAAGACGATATCTTCTCTTTCAAAGGATTTGCAGGAGCAGATAAAAAGCACCGTCTACCTGTTGAAATTATTAATGAATATGCATGGCATAATTTATTCGCGCAACAATTATTCATTACACCAACAGAAGATGAGCTGGAAGAACATGAAACAGGATTCACTGTACTATCCGCTCCTACTTGCTATGCCGACCCTGAAGAAGACGGGACTACATCTGAAACATTTATTGTAATTTCGTTTAAAGAACGAGTTGTTTTAATTGGTGGTACGGAATACGCAGGTGAAATTAAAAAATCTATTTTCTCTGTAATGAATTACATTTTACCATTACGTAATGTTTTATCTATGCATTGTTCAGCAAATGTTGGAAAAGAAGGCGATGTTGCATTATTCTTCGGACTTTCTGGTACAGGAAAAACAACATTGTCCGCAGATCCATACCGTAAGTTAATCGGTGATGATGAACATGGTTGGAGCCCAAACGGTGTATTCAACATTGAAGGTGGATGTTATGCGAAAACAGTTGATTTAACAGAAGAAAACGAACCACAAATTTACAACGCAATTCGTTTTGGTTCCGTATTAGAAAATGTCATTTTAGATGATAATTCTCGTGAACCTCTTTATGAAGATATTTCATTAACTGAAAATACGCGTGCTGCTTATAATTTAGAAAATATTGATAATATTGTACAACCTAGTGTTGCTGGTCATCCTAATACAATCATTTTCTTAACAGCAGATGCATTCGGAACATTACCTCCGATTAGTAAATTAACTAAAGAACAAGCAATGTACCATTTCTTAAGTGGATATACTAGTAAACTAGCAGGTACAGAA
>DATGUU010000056.1:0-3042 GCA_035301085.1 Pseudogracilibacillus sp.
TAGTATGTGTCTTTAATGCTTTCACACTTGATGATTTACGTCTTGCTGTGTACCAATCAATATATTCTTCCACTAGCTTATCAAAGGGCAATTTATTAATCTGTCCGATACCCTCTAATTCATCCATATAAGCATAACAAGCCTTCACAGCTTCCTTACGTTGCTTAAATCCTGTACGCTTAATCTCTTTTCTTGTATTCGTCTTATCATAGTATGTGATACGGAAGTAATATGTACCTCGTTTAGCATCTTTATAGATGTTGTGTGAAAGTTTTAAATCGTGATTCAATAAATATCACCTCTTTAATATTTAAGGTCATTAGGGTTTTCTAGTTTTTTAATCAACTCTTTAAGTTCTTTAGAATATTTAGAATATGTCTGTTTATTTAAAAGGTTCTGTTTATATAAGTTTTGAACATTTTCTAATTGTATACGAATCTTATTTATAAGGTAGTTGTTTATATAGTCGTTTATATGCTTTCTATCTATGTCTGTAAGTTTTAGTTTACGATAATATTTAGAATTAGATATATCGTTTAAATGAAAATTTAAATCATTAATAGGAATACTGAAAAAAGTGTTTTCTTTTAAACCTAAATTGTTTTCCATATACATTATATTAGGTGCCTCATTATTATCAGTAAAACTTTCAAGCATAGAGTTATTTTTAATTTTCTCATTTACATCACTTTTTAATAGCTGAATTTTATCATTAGTAACTTCTTTTAATTGATCAATATTAAAATTATATTCTTCGAACGTATCGGATAAAAATGTAATCACATCTTCAATATATGTTTCGGAAGGAATGCCTCTTTTACCATTTTCGATACCGCTTATATGACCTTGTGAATATGACAAGAATTCAGCAACTTCTCTTGTAGTTTTCTTTTTGTTATTCCTTAACTTTTTTAAAAATTTCCCTAAATTTGCTATTTCTTCTTGGTTTAATTTGCACATTATTTTCACCTCATTTACATAGTAACATTTAAAGGAATCAAATGCATTAGTTTTAATATGAATCAAATGAATTAATTTCGAATCATTACTTGCAATATAACAAAAAATTTGCTATAGTGACTTTAATGATTCAAATATTTATATTTACGATTCATTTGAATCATAAATAATGTAAGTGAATAAAAAGTTTAGGAGGAAAATGTCATGACAAAGAATTGGAATATTTACATTGCTAGAAAAGAAGCAAAGCAATCACAGGCTTACGTGGCAAAAAAATTAGGTATATCTCCACAGAGGTTTCAGTTGAAGGAATCAGGCAAAGCTGGATTTACCGTAGAAGAAGGCAAGATTTTATCGGAGTTATACGGTATGACGCTCGATCAATTATTTAGCAACGAAATTAAAATTGGATCATAGGAGGCATAATATGATTAAACAGATTTTCAATGATAAAGAAATCCGTTTTATAGAAAAAGACGGTGAGTATTGGGCAATCGCTGGAGATGTTGCAAAAATTTTAGATTTTAGAGATGCACATACTGCTACTAGAGTATTACCAAACCATGTAAAGGATACTCATAAAGTGTGTACCCTTGGTGGTGAGCAAGTAGTAACTATTATTAACGAAAAAGGTATCTATCGACTTGTAATGAGATCTAATAAACCTGAAGCGTTAGACTTTCAAGACTGGATTTGTGATGTACTTGTTGAATTAAGACAAGATACTGGTCTTAAAGGCTATGAAGCGTTCCGTATGTTGGATAAACAAAAGCAAAAAGAAGCAATGGCAATTATTCAAAAGGCATATAAGTCAGATAAACCAATTAATTATATCAAAGCTAATTCCATTGCTAATAAAGCAGTATCTACTGCATTTGGATATAGCAAGAAGATAGGCAAAGATAAAATGACACCAGAAATGTTAGAAGTACGACAAGCGATACTTGATGATGTTGTAAAACTTACGGAATCTAAAAATCAATTTAATTTAGATATTAAGGTTAGCAAAGCGATCTACGATAAATACGGGGTGAGAACATGAAAAACTATGCAATATTAATCACATTGCTAACAATATTTACTGTTTTACTATCAATAGCAATGAACGATGTGTTTGTACCGTTAGCTTTATATATTATTGGTGCAGTCGTAGCAATACCGTTGAAAGACAAATTTAAATTAGGAGTGGAATAAGATGACAAAAGATGAATATATCGAACAAACAGAAAAAATACATCACATTTTAGGTCAAAGTGATTACTCAAACGAATTAATGCAATGGTTAGTTGATTACTGTAATTCAAAACCACTGGATAAAGAAATTAGCGAAGATTTAGGAGAATTGCTATTTAATTTAAACAACAAGTTGACCATCGATTTAACAGATTTAAAAATGCAAATGAAAAATATTAGAAAAGGGAGTTAAATAACATGAAAATTAAAGAATTTAAAAGCAAATATGGCAGAGAAATTGCACTCATGCTTATAAGTGAGCGTATTAATAATAGAGGTTTAAGCAAAGATGACAGACAAGTAGAAGAAATGCAACTCATCCAAGCTTATATGAAACGTCAAGGTGTGAACGATAAATATATTGGCGAGTTGGATATTTTGGATATGATCCAAGACTTTGAAACGATGATACAAATGTCTGTATACGCTACCAATATCTTAAAGCAAATGCAGGTCAAGAATTATGATATAGCAAATGAAATCAGTTACTTCTCACGGGAAGATGACCTAAACAATCTCTATCTTGCTAAGTTAGAAATAGAAAAGTTAATCAAAGCAATTGAGAGAAACAGACCAAATTACATTAATTTTTATAAATAAAGGAGTTTTACGATGAACTGGAATCAGAAAGATTTAATATGCGAATTTGAATTATTGAAAGAAAAAATTGATGACGTGATAACTGCACATGTGTGGCATGGTGATGAAATGTTCACTAAAAGAGATTTAACAACTAAAGAGGAAATGATGACTTACGCAATTGGTTATAACGAATCTCGTATACAACATGAACATACAACTGAACTAATGGAGGCTTATCTCAAACAATTCGATAAATTAATAGAAAAA
>DATGUU010000057.1:0-4963 GCA_035301085.1 Pseudogracilibacillus sp.
CTACTAATCCAAAAGAACATGATTTTGTGACAGGCATCGTTAGTCATGTCCCTCATATCATTGCGTCGAGTCTCGTGCATTTAAATGCAAACCATGCATCTCACTCTTCATTAGTTAAAACACTTGCTGCTGGAGGTTTTAGAGACATTACAAGAATTGCTAGTGGCAGTCCAATTATGTGGCGTGATATTACTATTGAAAATAAAAATACTATTGTTGATATATTAAAAGAATGGAAATCACAAATGGAAGACGTCATTACGCTCGTTGAAGAAAACAAACCGGACGCTTTATATCATTTTTATAATGATGCAAAAGTATATAGAGATGAACTCCCCCTTAAATCACAAGGTGCACTATCTATAGAGTATGATCTTTATGTAGATATTCCGGATAAACCGGGTATGATTAGCCAAGTAACACACATCCTTAGTTTACATAATATTTCTATAAGCAACTTAAGAATATTAGAAGTCCGTGAAGATATTTATGGTGCGTTACGTATTAGCTTTAAAAATCCAGAAGACCGTAAAAAAGGTGTCGAAGCATTAAGTGATTTTGATACTTATATTGAATAGATTTTATCTTTCCAAAAAGTTTAATTACTTAATTGTTATTATTTTATTTAGTTTTTGTTTGCATAAATCGTAAAGAACATATTTAAGCTAACCACTCATTTCTGTGGTAATGATTGTTGTTTTTTTACAACGCTAAATTTAAAAGTATTTTCAATATATTACCAAATATAAATATGAGCCTAGCGTAGTTTTTTTGTTAGAAAGCTACGCTAGGCTCATATCGTTTTATTCTCGTATCTCGATATAATTTGGATGGGACTGTTTATATTTCAAATGTTGTTTTACATAACTAATTCAGCAATTTTCCTTCTTCTTCTTGTATTATCTCTATAATTTCGTTTTTTTCATTCATAAGCGCGACTTTTGGATTGTGATTTAATGCTTCTTCTGCAGTAACTTGTACATAAGACATAATAATAATAATATCATTTACTTGAACAAGCCTAGCAGCTGCACCATTTAGGCATATCTTTCCACTGTTACGTTCTCCTTCAATCACATAGGTTTCTAATCTTTCTCCATTGTTATTATTAACAATTGCAACTTTCTCATTGGGTAATATATCTACTGCATCTAAAATATTACGATCTATCGTGATACTACCAACATAATTAAGGTTAGCTTCTGTTACACGTGCACGATGTATTTTTCCATTCATCATAGTTTTTATCATTTGATTTATGCTCCTGTTCAAAAATAATTTTACATTTTTAGTTAATTAACACTTCGTTATTGATTACTATCATAAACATATCTATTATAATTTTATTTTCTAAATAAACGGAGGTCAACTATAAATGAAAAAGATAGGTGTTATTGGTCCTGGTGCTGTTGGTAGCTGTATTACAGTTCAACTTTTAACAACAGAACATAAAGTCTATTTAATTGGTCGACGTAATGAGCACATTACCTATCAAGATGCTTCGAATAATGTAAATATAATACTTAATGTTGTTAAAGCATCAGATATTACTGAACCATTAGATATTATATTCATCGCTGTTAAAATTCCACACTTAGAGGGGTTATATGAACAAATCAAGCATTTATCACAAGCTACTACTATTGTTATACTAGCTCAAAATGGATATGGACAACACTTAAAACTTCCTCTACCAAATATATATCAAGCTGTAACTTATATTAGTGGTCAAAAGACCGCTCAACATGTGATTCACTTTAGAGATGAAATACTGCATTTACAACAAGATGACAACACAGTGTCATTGAAAAAAATATTAGCTCCAAGTGGTCTTTCGCTTGTGTTACATAAAAATATTGAAGTGGAAATCTGGTATAAACTATTAGTTAATTTAGCAATCAATACAGTTACAGCGCTTGGAATACAGCCTGCATCTATTCTCAAGCAACCTCATATTAAATCATTATGCATATCGTTATTAAATGAAGGTTATATGATAGCTAAACATTCTGGTATCAATCTTTCTGATAACGTTATTGAAGAAATAATGACAATTTATCAAGGTTATCCAGACGATATGGGAACAAGCATGTATTATGATGTACTTTCAAATACACCATTAGAAATCGATGGCATACAAGGTTTTCTATATCGACAAGCTCGAAAGTACAAATTAACAACACCTCATCTAGATACAATTTATGCTTTATTGCTATCAAGACATCATACTTTTTTAAATAACTCATAGTAGTAATGTAAAGTCTATTATATCCTCCTTATCATACCAATATGATATTTATACGTTTAATAGATGTACGTTAGATTTTTTACTTACCTAGCATAGACAAGTCATCTATTATGTTTATAGGTACGTTATTTAAATTGTATTTGTTAAAAAGCTAACTAAGTTTGATTCAACAGCTACTTTAGGGACGGGCTGCACCGTATAAACTTACTTAAAATCATCTCCGTTCCATATATTGCTAATGAAATTGATTTATGACTATATTAAACGTTCAGCTTATTATTTTAATTTTTACATTTTATGCCCTGCCATAAGTCCTAAACGCCCATGTTTTGTGCCTGCATCTGTATAGGAGATTGCTTTAGATACGATACCTTTACCAAATTTTTGATGCAGCGCATCAATCGTTTTGGCCAATTTTTCATTCCTTTTTCTTTCGTATTCATCTATAAATAAATTCAATTGTGTATTTCGCTCATCTATAAACTGCGTGAGTGAAATGCTCACCGTTCTGTACAACATTGTTGGATCACATAATTTATCTGCTAAATATTCAACCACCTTAAAAATAGTACCATCTAAATTTGTTGGGTCTTCTAATGTGTATTGTTTCTGAACCCCTCCTTGATCACTATAACCAAATGAAAAGTGTATCGTCTTAGCTAATTTATTTCTTGCTCTAACACGACTCGCTACATCCTCAATTAATTCCTGCATCACTATTTTAGCTTCATCATAATGGTAATCACGCATCAATATTTGACTCTTACAAATTGAAGGATTAACTACACTATACTTGTCTCTTATTCTACTTTGATCAATACCATTTGCATGCAAATGTAAATCCACACCTACAGTACCAAAATCTCTTTTTAAATATTGATATGGATAATGAGCTAAATCACCTATAGTAAAGATACCTCTTTTATTCATTTTTGCTTCTGTTTTTCTACTAATCCCCCAAAATTTACTCAATGGTGAAATAGGCCAAAGTTTGTGCGAAACATCTTGATATCTCCATTCAGCAATGAGATCATCAGTATGTTTTGCTTCTACATCCATTGCAACTTTACTTAATAACATATTTGATCCAATCCCTATTGAACAATGTATACCTGTTTCTTCTAGAATTTCATATTGTAATTTTTTACAAAAAGATTGAATTGTACTACTAAATCTATGATAACTATTTGTTACATCCATAAAAAATTCATCAATACTATATTGGTGTAAATCTTCTGGAGCAACATAACGTAAAGCGATTTTAGAAATTGCTACTGAAACTTCCAAATATTTTCTCATGCTTGGGTTGATAATATATATATCATTTCTATGAGGAATTTCGAATAATCTTGACCCTGTTTTAATACCTATAGCTTTTAGTGGACCCGTAGCAGCCAATACAACCGATCCCTGTCTCTTAGTATCCGCAACAACTGCTAACTTTTCTTTCATTGGATCTAATCCTTTTTGTATGCAAGAAACACTTGCAAAAAAACTTTTTTGGTCTATACACAATATATCTCTTTCCTCTAACAGATTGTAATCATAAAATTCATACATATAACATTCCTCCCTTAATCACTTACATTATAAAAGAACATACGTTCTATTTCAATATAAATAGGAACAAATGTTCTTATTTATATTTTTATAATTTTGTGAATTTTCATGCTATAATATATAAAAATAGCTTTAGGAGGAATTTAAATGCCAATAGTAAATGTAAAACTATTAGAAGGTCGTTCTGATGAACAACTAAAAAATTTAGTCACAGAAGTTACTAATGCAGTAGAGAAAACCACAGGTGCTAACAAAGATGCTATACAGGTTGTAATAGAAGAAATGAAAGCCTCTCATTATGGTGTTGCTGGAATTAGAAAATCAGATCAACAATAAATTACATATCAAAAAGCTAGAACATAAGCATCAATTTCTATTCTAAACATATTAGAGATTGATGTTTTTTACTTTTCAAAAATTCATTCACTTATCAATGATATGACCAAAGAAACGAATGATACATATAGGTACATAAAATTATTTTCAACAACATCACTTATAGTGTGCGGACGCCCGGGGAAATGATATGAGTGAGAGACTACAAGCTCGAGCCATATCTCAGGCAAGTATGCACGATCAAAATCGTAATATTTTATATAAAATGGACTCATCCATCATGTGTTTTCATATTAAGTTATATCTTTTGCTTAAGTAAAAATATGACTTTCTATTAGTTGTATAAGTTAAATAATACGAAGCTTTTTTCTATTGTATTAAAACACTTCACTTATAGCGATTTTGCATCGTGCGGACGCCCGGGGAAATGATATGAGCGAGAGACTACAGGCTCGAGCCATATCCCCAGGCAAGCATGCACGGTCAAAATCGCAAGTTTTCAAATAAAAAAAGGGCTAATCCTTTTGAAAACGGATTAGCCCTTTTTAAGTATGAGATTTATATTTCATTTACGTTTAAATGAATGCTTTTAATCATCATTCATTTAAAAATTTCTGTACTTCTTCTTTATTTTTGGCTTTATCGATTTCTAGTGCGCTGCCATCCATTGGTGACTGGATATCTTGATAAGTGTTTGATACAGGTAAAGTGATAGACTCTACTTTTTTATCACCACGTATTCCAAAATTCAAACCAGTTTGGATGAGCGCAGAATCTGGCATATTCGTATTTAAATAACCTCTTAAAATACCTGCAACT
>DATGUU010000058.1:0-3908 GCA_035301085.1 Pseudogracilibacillus sp.
ATTAAGTTATTTGCAAATTCATATTTAGCAATGCGCGTATCATTCTTTAATGAGTTAGATACATATGCAGAGTTAGAAGGTTTAGATACGAAGCAAATAGTTGAGGGAATTGGGCTTGATCCACGTATAGGCGATCATTATAATAACCCTTCATTTGGCTATGGTGGATATTGCTTACCAAAAGATACGAAACAACTACTTGCCAATTTTGAACATGTACCTAATGATATTATTACAGCCATTGTCGATGCGAACGATACGAGAAAGAATCATATTGCATCTATGATTGCAGAACGTAAACCAGAAACAGTAGGTATTTATCGTTTAACGATGAAGACAGGATCAGATAACTTTAGACAATCTGCCATACAAGGGATTATTGAACGACTTAAAATTGAAGCAATTGATGTCGTAATTTATGAACCAGTGTTAGAAGAAGATTCATTTGAAGGTTTACGTGTAATTAATGATTTTGAAGCTTTTAAAGAAGAAAGTGATGTCATTGTTGCAAATCGTTTAGATGCAGATTTAGAGCCAGTAAGAGATAAAGTATATACGAGAGATTTGTTTAGTAGAGATTAATAGAAAGAAACACAATAGGCCCTGAAGGGCCTATTTCTCTCTGTAAATCAAGTTCATCGGATTAAAGATAATCAATTTTATTGAATAATAATTCACTACCTTAATTTGGTATTGTTTTCTCCATTGAAACATTTCATATTGTTATTGCAATACGATCAATTCTGGATATGCAAAAAGCAATTATGTTAATTCTTTTGTTAAACGATGGGTATCTAAACTATCAGTATCTTGCCATCGCCTGTTTAAAACATCTGAAATAAGAAAATCAATATCATTGTTTGTTACGATGTTAGTGTCATTTACTAAAACATTATATAAACACTCGTAAAAGTATGTTTTTTTGTATTCTATTTCTTCAAAGTGTTCTCTATATTTTGCATGAAGGTACATTAATGTGTCCGTAGTAATCAAAATGGGTTTTGATCTTTTATCATCAACAACGTACTTTTCAAAATGTTCTTTGATGTTTTCCTTTTGCGTATTTTTGAAGTGATTACTTATAAAAATATGTCCTGTTAGTTCATTTAAATGAGTGAAACTTGTTAACTCATCTGAGTTATTCAAGTCGTTGACATAATCAGCTGCCTTTCGTTGTTCATCTATACCTAGGTCATATCCTGTGTCTTGAAGGGTTAATTTAAAATCAAAAGAGAATGCATAAGATTCTTTGCTCTTACCTTTTTTATGAAATGATATTGAAAACAAACCTTCTGGAACAGCCTTTCCGCTTTTTTCTTTCCCCCACTTCACAGCATTCATAAATATGTCTTTAATTAAAGTGAAACCATCATCTTCTAAATTAATAGAACTGTACTCATGTTTGTTTATTTTTGATGGAGTGTTTCTTAGTACCTGCATTGATTGATAAGCTTTTGTAGCTGCAGCGGCGATTGTAGTTTTAGTTCGTAATGCTAAATCTTGATATAAATTTTCGATAAGATTATTCATCTTATCATCTTCATGTACATACAATTTGCCAAACGTTATTGCTTCAATACAATTCTCTGTATATTCTTTTATTAAATCTTCTCGTTGTCCAACAAATATTACAACGATAGGATCCATCATTTTTGTTAATTTATTTAATAGATTTCTGTTTATAGTCTTATCAGCAATGAAAAACTGCAGTATTTTACCTTGATAGATATTACTTACTTTTATTAATTCTAAAGTAGTTTTACCATAAGTTAGTTGCGAGTTAGAATGTAAAATCCAATTATAGTCTGAACACCACTTTTTAATTTTATTTTTTACATACTTTTGTATGTTCTTCATATTTACATCAGTTGACTCTACAGTATAAAATGAAATGTCTTCATAACAAATAGTACACTTTAATTCTTCATTTATATTATTATGTTCAACTGCCTGATAAAGACAAGTTGGATCATTGCAATCCGCATAGATGATAGAATGTTTTTCAAGTAATTTATCATCTAGTAATCTGTCATGTATATCTTGAATATGCTGGTCATGAGTAAGATCATGACAATGCCCTAAAACATAATCAATGCTATCTATTTCTCCATCTTTAAACTGTTGATTACTAATTTCTTGAAACAAAGGAATGCCAAACTTGTCCATGAATTTTTGTTTTATTGCCTTTAAAATATTGTTATCCATACGGGCATCGTTCATTGTAAAAATGATATTTCCATTATCTTTAACACGGGAATATATAATTCTTCTTACATCCATAGATTTAAAAGATACTGTTTTTAAATCTTTAAGGCTATTTATATCTATGGTGTTTTTATCATGAGCATCTGCAACGGTAGGCCATACACTTTTATTTGTTGTTTGTATTGTAATTTCAGGTGAATTTTTAAGTGGACTTGAACGAAAGACAACTTTATCAACAAGGAAATCATCAACTATTCTTCCCGTTGCTGTATCTTCACCAAGTATAGTATTAATTACTTTTGATTTTTCGTATCGTTTAAAGACCTCCTCTGTAAGAGAAACTAAAGTACAATGGCAAGTTTCTTCTACAAACTTTTTTATAGCTATATATTCAGAATTAGCTTTTGCTTTTATTTCAATAGTACGATTTGAGGTGTCGATTGCAAAGAGTCGCATATCAACCTGTTTATTACGAACAGCATCGTCAAAGTCCGGAATGGAGGTGTCGTTAACTTCTTTATATAATAAACCAATAAATAGCGTGTCTTGTATAATAGAATATGAAAATAGTTTATAGTTATTGTCGTGGGTAGAATTTGTCTTTAATAGTTTACCGAGCTTTTCTGTATATTCACTTTCTGTGAGTAATGCTTTTGCTTTAGTTGGTTTAATATTTTGATCGAAATGATATACATGACCGGAAGCACGTGATAACCAATAGTGATACGTTAAAATAAAAGAAAAATAATGTGGATCTATTTTGAATATTTCCAGTAATTGTGCAAAAGTGTTTTTGCAATCCCCATCTGTAATATTCCGCTGATAAAAAAGAGTAATCGTCATCTTCTTTCTTTTTTGAAAATCGTTCAATAACAAAAGCATTAATCGTGTAGATTCGGAAACATCTAATAATTTATTGATTAAATCTATAACTTTATCTTCCTCTTTGGTATCAATATCTAGTTGTGCTGTCAACTCTTCAAGTTCTTTTAGAGTCATAGTACGTAAAAAACTTCTAAGATAACTTATTTGTTTCGTTTCTTCTAATTCATTTATTGCATTGTAACTTACTCCTAAATTTCTCCAGTAAGTGTCCGAGTATATATATTGTTTATAAGTTAGATCTTGTGTAATCAATTATTTCACCTCTATATTCATTTGGTCTAATATAATTCATCTACAACACGTTAAAGCTAACCTAATTTTAATGTTAATATATCAAAAATTATGTTATTTACCTATTTAATTTCATTATAATGGTAAATAAGTTATAATTCAATATGTTGTGTTGTGATACAGATTAATCACTGTATATAGTTTTTGGAGAGATGTTTGTAAATATTAAACTACAATGGATTATCTTCACTATTTCAAATAATACAATAGAAAAATATATATTCATTGAGGATATTTTATTAACCAGTCAACAAGGATTAGATAGATTAACAATTATAAATACATCTGATGATTTGTTGTTTCTGATGGAAGAGTTAGTAGATAAAATTGGGTATGATAAACTTGCTGCGACTTATGAGTAATATAATCAGAGGGAAAATATTGAAAGAATATTAACTAGTACTGCTGAATTACTCTGGCAAGAATTTACTAAGTATGATAATTGGACTGATGCATTAAATGGATTTACTGGTAAAGATACTATACCTATGATGACAATTCATAAAAGTAAAGGTTTAGAATATGAT
>DATGUU010000059.1:0-2065 GCA_035301085.1 Pseudogracilibacillus sp.
GTAGAAGATAAAACATGGATTAATTTTGCATCTGGAATGACACAAGCATTGATATTAGCAGTTGTAGATTATTGTGTTAAGACAAATCAAAAAGAAAAAATCACATTTAGAAATGTATACAACATGCTAATTGCTTATGGAACTATGGAAGAAGATCCAGATAATCCAACAAAAGAAGTAAACAAACTCGATCAGTATATGCAGATGCTTAAAGCAGAAAATCCAGAACATCCAGCAGTTATTGCTTATGGAACAGTTGAATTTGCTGAGGGTAAAACACGTTCATCAATTTTTACGACTGTTGCAGGCAAATTAGATGACATTAACAAAGATTCTATTGCTAAAATGATGAGTCGACATTCAGTAAACTTTAAACGACCAGGTTTTAATAAAAGTGTACGTGTTCAATTTACAAAAGAGTTTGCCTCTAAACGTGGAGTATTAGAAATAAAAGATGATGAATACCCATTTAAATTAGATTCAACAGGTGCAGTAGAAATAAACTTTAATACTGAATTAGAAAAACATGATGAAATTTATTTTAAATTTAATTCAGAGGAAGAAATAATCGTTGAAACGACTAGAAAACTTAAATCAAATGGTCTGACTTATGAACTTGATCCATACACAAATGAGTATGTGTATGATGATGAAGTTGATTTGTTCTTTGATACAGATTTTATTGAGGACATTGAAATGATATATTCTGATAAGCCAATTGCGATATTCATGGTTGTTCCAGATTATGATTCATCAGAACACTTTATCGCAAGTATATTTATATCACAAATGTATTCAGAACTCGCAAGAGAATGTGAAACTGTCGAGGGGCGTTCTTGTTTCACACGTGTGAAATTTAGACTTGATGAGTTTGGTAACTTCCCAACAATTCAAGATATGGCAGAGAACTTAACTGTATCTTTAGGACGAAACATACTTTGGGAATTATATGTTCAAGAATTAGATCAAATTAAATCTAAATACAATGAATCCGAAACAAATACGATTATCAGTAACTGTCAAAACAAAGTGTATATCAAATCAACAACAATGAATACAGCAGAAACGATGTCTAAGTTAGCAGGTACTAAAACTGTAATCAATAAAAACCTATCATCCGATCGTTTTGATACACGTGTAAATGAATCAAGATCTTTAGAAGCAGAACCATTAATACGACCAGATGAACTATTAAATTTTGTAATGGGAGAAACAATGGTTATTAGAAGTCTAAAGAGTAGCGATAAATCAAGGAAAGATATACGACCATTCCCGATATTAAATACAGGAAAAACACAAATGCCAAGAGCATTTGAAACGGTTTTAGAAGATTTTGACACAAGTCAGTCATTAAGTCGCTTTAATATTCCATCTAAACACAGAAATTTAGTGTTGAGTGATAATGCGATTGATTTTAAAGCGATGTTTAATTCTAAAGGTGGAAAAATCAAGTCATCTTATTTATCGTCTGAAAATCAATTCAGTCCAGCTCAAATATCAAAAGTATCTGAACTGATTACACATTATTATGAGATAGAAGAAAATGAAAACATTCATAAAGAAATTATGGATAGTCCAGATAAGGAAACATTTTACGATAACTTACAAAAAAACTGTCCACCGAACGCATTACATTTAATAGAAACAATAAAGAATGAAATTAAAGATGTATTAGAAAATAAAGAAGAAGCAAAAAAAGAAGTCAAAAGTGATAGTGTTAAAAAACGTTTTACGTCTAAGGAAAGACTAGAATATTTTTATGGCGATGACACTTTCCGTATCAAAGAGGTTTTAGATGAAACAGTATTTAATCAATTAATTCATATATTTCACGCTAAGATTGGTGTAAGAAATATTGATGACAACATGTTAGTGCAGATATTTAGAAATAAGATTAACATTCATAATTTATATGAAGTTTTAAATGAAATTGATGATCAAGAGCTAACAGATAGATTAGTTAGTGAATTAGTAAAAACGACAAGGAAGTGAGTTATTTGGATGATAAAGAAATACTTGAACGGCTAAGCGACTATTTTTCAATGTCTGATCCAATGATGGATCT
>DATGUU010000060.1:0-4620 GCA_035301085.1 Pseudogracilibacillus sp.
AATAGGTTTTATTATGTCATTATAAGTTTACAGATTCTAAACTATATAAATTTATCCTTGCCATTCTTCTGCCTCCTATCTATTTTTTTCATTATTGCCAAAAAGTGTAGAAAATATGTAAGATGAAAAAGTTTATCATACTAGAGTATATTTTTATTATGTTAAAGTAAGCAATTCAACAAAGATATATAGGATTTTACAAGGTGGAAAAGTATGATTTTAGCAGAGGAAATATTTTGCTAGGTATTGGATTATCAAAATAAAAACGATGGATTTTTAGAGGGAAATAAATATACTTCAAGATGGGAACTTGATCATTTATTGATACTTGTTCCACCTGATTAATATAAAAATAAAATACGTATGACGCATGAAGGATTTATCAAGGATAACAGTTTTTTTGACGGAGAAAAATTTTAATTTTCCTCATATTTTTTGGGGATGTATAAAAATAATCTATATGTATACTCTAATAAATGTAGATTGTATATACATTTGAATCCCATAAAATAGTCAATATATATTTAAACCTATAAAATTAAGAAGAGGTATCTATCCATTGAAACGTTATTACATACAAAGAATAATCAAAAGTAATAATAGAGAGAGTTTAGACGGTCAAAGAGCATCTAATTTTGATGATAATAATTATATTTTTTCCACAGATATTAATGAAAATGAACAATTATTATCAGAACAATTAGGTGCAAGTCAGGATGTAATGTTTACTAAGTTTAATATTAAATTACATAATGGTGCTTATTTGAACGCTATGTTAGTCGCAATTGATGGACTAGTTGATGAAGAAGCAAAGCGCAATAATATCATTAGGCCACTTATCGAGCCAACATTACAAGAAAAGTCGAAGGTAGATCTAGCATCTATTCGAGAAAGACTAGCTGTTAAAAGTGCAATTATAGAGGGAAATCCTCAAAAAGCATTACAAAATATTTTAAAATCAAAGGCATTTCTTATAATCGATGGATTTGCAAAAGGGTTGCTCATTTCTATTGAAGGGTTTGAAATTCGTAGTATTGAAGAACCTGAAACAGAACAGATCGTGCGCGGATCACGTGAAGGCTTTGTTGAGACAGCTAGTGTAAACTTATCCATGATTCGTCGAAGGATTGCGAGTCCTTTCTTGCGATTCGAAACAATGGAGATAGGTAAATATAGTGAAACAGGTGTAATTATTGCTTATGTAAAAGATATTGCCAATCCGAGAATAATTAATCATGTCAGGAGTAGAATTAATCAGATTAAAGTTGATCATATAAATAGTTCTGGAGACATTGAACAACTGATTGAAGACCATCCATATTCAATTTTTCCCACAATGGGGAATACTGAACGTCCTGATAAGGTAGCCAGATTGCTGATGGAAGGAAGGATAGTTATTTTTGTTGATGGTGATCCTGTTAGTTTATTTGCTCCATTTTTATTTGTTGAGAGTGTTAAAAATATTGAAGATTATAATTCTCGACCTTATTATACGTCGTTTATACGTTTGATTCGCTTTTTTGCATTCACTTTAAGTATAACTCTTCCAGCTATTTATATTTCAGCAGTAAATTTTAATAAAGCCTTAATACCATCAGACTTAATTGTTCCACTTACTGTAGCCAGGGAGGCTGTTCCGTTTCCTTTGGCTTTAGAGATTATAATAATGATTATCATGTTTGAGGTGGTTCGTGAGGCTGGAGTTAGGCTACCAAAACAGGTTGGTACTGCTATAAGTATTGTTGGTCCACTTATTCTTGGGGATGTTGCAGTAGCTTCGTCCTTAGTCGGTGCTCCAACAGTTATTATTGTATCAATTTCGTATATCGCTGCCTTTGTGCTTACTCCAATTGCTGATGTGACAGCTATGCTTAGGTTGGCTATATTTACCGCAGCTAGTTTCTTTGGATCGTATGGTCTAACTGTCGTTCTTTTAGCAATCTTTACTCACATGGTTAGTTTAACATCAATTGGTGTACCTTATATGGCCCCATTTTCTCCTTTTTATATTAATGATTGGAAAGATTCTTTTGTACGTTTTCCTACAAGATTATTAAAAAAACGATCCAATAGCATGCCGAATAAACGCAAAGAAAAAGTTGATTCAATACCAGACATGGAGGATAAACATTGAAGAGATTTATTTTAGTCACAACTGTCTCAGTGTTTCTTACAGGATGCTGGAGCAATCAAGAGCTTAATAACACGGCTATTGTTCATGGAGTCGGATTGGCTAAGTCAGACGACTCAGCTGAAAAATTACGTGTAAGTTTTGAAATTGTCAAACCAGGTGGTGGACAGGAAAATAATGAGGAAACAACTTCAGTTGGAAATGGAGAACATATTGTCTTAGAAGAAACCACTGAAACTTTATTAGAAGGAGCACGTGAATTAATTAAATTTACAAAGAGAAGACTGGATTTTGGACACACAGAAGCATGGATGATAGGAGAAGAATTAGCTCAAGAAAATTTCATAAGGCTGCTTGATATTATCCGGAGAGATCAAATGCTTCGTTTAAGTGGTCATATGTTTATTACGAAAGATGATCCTGCAGAGATTTTAAATACGCCAACGTTGTATAAACATTTAGTTTCAGGCGAACTTACATCTTCCTTACCACAAACAAAATTTATTGCCGAATACACACCTATCACTTTACGGGAATTTTACAAGTTAATCGAAGGTCCGATTTCAAATGCTTATATACCTATTATTTATTTAGATAAGAATAATAAACAAGAAATTACTGCAATAGATGGAACTGCAGTAATAAAAAAAGATAAAATGGTAGGGGAATTAGATAAAGAGGAAACAGCCGGTTTAAATTTGCTTTTAAATAATGTACAGGGTGGAAGTATTCAAGTAGATTTGGATGAAAATGAAAAAGTATCTATAGAGATTGGCAAATTAAAGACAAAGACGACACCGAAATTAACTGGTGATAAGGTAGATGTAATGGTAGAAGTGAAAGTTAATGGAACACTAGGTGACAATATGACACCGAACAAGATAGATGAAAAGTTATTTAAAATAATTGAGGGGAAAATTTCAGAACACATTGAAGCTACAATTCAGTCGACATTAAATAAGTTGCAACAGGAATATAAGACTGACATTACTAAGATTGGGTTAGAAACCTATCGTAAATATCCACAGGAATGGAAGGATATTCAGTCAAAGTGGGACGAAGACATTTTTGCTAAAGCGAATGTATCGATTGAAGCAAAAGTGAACATCTTTCATCAAGGATTAATCAATAAAAATATTAATCGTCAACCGAAACCTCATAATAATCCTTATCTTTTTTTAAAGTAATAAATAAAGGTGGAATAAATATGCTATCTAAATGGCAAACATTATTTTTATTAATAATGACATTACCAATTATGGGTCATGTCGTTATCCTTCCACTTATGCTCGATGTGGCTGGAAGGGATATTTTCATATCGATTATCATCTCCTTGCCAGTTGCTTTTTTATTTGCTTATATAATCTTTCGATTACGATGTAACTATAACGGTGTCGCCGTCCAATTAATGTTCACTGATCTATTGGGTAAATGGGGAGGCCGATTTATTCAATGTCTGTTTATTGCTTATTTTTTATTTCTGACAATACTCTCGTTTGCATCTTTAGTAGATTTTGTATATATTGGTTTTTTTCCTGAAACACCCATTATTGTACTTATCATTTGGTTTTTAATATTTTTCCTTTATGCTAGCTCTAAAGGATATAAGGGTATTGCGTTAACTGCTGGTATATTAGCATTAATTGGTGTTGTGACAGGACATACGATTACGTTAATGGATTCAAAATTCAAAGATTGGTCTGAAATGCTACCTCTATTGGAGTTTGGTTGGGGACCTCCTTTATGGGGGAGCTTAATTTTAACAAGTATTTGGATAGAATTGTTATTTTTGTTGTGTGTACCAATTAAAAACATTAATGAAAAACGTTTCTTTCTAATGTGGGGAGTCGGGATTTTAATTATTGCACTTACCATGTTTTCGACGGCAAACGGCTCTATTACAATATTCGGATTGAGTCAAGCCGAGAACTTTACTTATCCAGCTCAAGAAATTGTCCGCTTAATAAATTTAGGATTTATCGATCGATTTGACATTTATGGGATGATATTAATGACGTTTGGAGTGTATATACGTTGTAGCCTTTTTTTTCGAATTGCTTATGAATTTTGTGTTTCAGAAAATTCATCTAAGCGAACAAAACGTATTATTTATACTATATTAGCAATCATTACTTTTATCGGTACTTATTATCTTGCAATAGAACATTTCCGTCTTGAAGAGGCGATTAAATATTATGCAAGATTAGTAATTCTGTTTCCAATTCCTTTTATCTTATTTTTTATGTTTTGGATAAAAAGATATAAAAGAGTACGTAGATAAGAAAGTAATTCTATTAAGTAATGTATTAAAGAACAACATAATAAAACCTATTTTTTTAATGTTAAAAAATAGGTTTTATTATGTCATTATAAGTTTACAGATTCTAAACTATATAAATTTATCCTTGCCATTCTTCTGCCTCCTATCTATTTTTTTCATTATTGCCAAAAAGTGTAGAAAATATGTAAGATGAAAAAGTTTATCATAC
>DATGUU010000061.1:0-2713 GCA_035301085.1 Pseudogracilibacillus sp.
AAATATGCTAACAATTTATGATTTAAAGAATAATGTAATGCTTAAACAACCAGATTTCTTTAAGTTGGTCGAAGGATATGACTCTTTTAAGGGAGTTAGTTTTGTTGGAAGTTTTAAAATAATAGAGAAAGAGCTTTTGCCACGCTTTAAACAGATTGATCTAATTTTAGGGATGGAAGATCAGAAAACTGGTAAGAATTTAGATCAATTATTAAATGTCTCTAATAAAGTAAAGCAGCTATTGTCTTTAAGTCGGAATTCAGACTTTTTAGATCGAATTGAAAATCAAACTTTAAATTTAAGATTCACTAAGGATAAACTTTTTCATAGTAAATATTTCATTATTGAAAATAATACTGATTTCATTATTTTCAATGGTTCAATGAATCTTACTAAAAAAGCTTTAAAACAGAATCATGAAATGCTTTGGATGTATGAAGGTAAGAAAAATGATTTACAGGATTTAAAAATCTATGAAGAGCATCAAAAGCTTTTTAAGAAAAATTTCGAAGAAGATAGTGTTGATTACTTAGATAGAAAAATTATCAATAATCTATATGGTAAAACTAAAAAGCAAATTACTGCAATTATTGCAGATGAAGTAGTAGATAAAGTTCAACAAAATATTGTTGAAGTAAATCCGGAGGATATTGTAAAGATTACTAAGGATGCTGCTAGAAAAGAAGAAACTTATGAGCTCCATCCTGAGACTGTTCAAAAAGTAGCTAAGCAACTCTTTACGGAAAAGGGCAATAAACGAAGAAATGAAGAAAAGGTCCGTGAAGAAGTTAAGAAAATTGTCTATCAAGACTTTAGTGATGCATCTCAAAACCGTGTAATAAAAGCTAGCACTCTATATCCTAAACCAGTTTGGGCTTATCAAGATAATAATATTATTGTTGAAGATACAAACACTAATTTATTTCATTCGCTTGAAGTTAATTCGGACATAGTTAGTGAGGATGATGTTCGTACTTTTGTTAGAATTATTGAAAGCTTTAAATTGAATAAGGTAAAAGATGAAAGTCACCAGGCACTTTCTGCATTTATTTATCTGATGACTGCTCCAATGATTTGGAAAATTCGTGAAATTTATCGTAAATCTAATTTTTCAAAAAGTGCTGATCAGATTCCTCTTTCTATGGTGTTAATTGGCCGAGGAACTACTGGGAAAACTTTATTGGTACGAGACTATTTTAAAAAGTTTACTGGAGACAAGTCTCATAGTTTGCAATACACTGAAATTAATGATGGTAATGGTGCTAGAACCGATAAAGCAGTTAGATTTTTAGACAATTATTTGCATTCTCAACGTTTTATTTCTCCGATGATTGTCGATGAATTGAATAGTAATTTCCTCCATAGTAAAGTCGCCCTGAATGCAATTAAGCAATGGTCTAATACGATTAAAGGAATTCATAATGTTAATATCTTTGCGATGAACCATAATGCAGGTAGTAAAGAAATTAATAATCTTGAAGAAATTACCAAGCGTGTATATTACTTATCCTTTGAAGCTCCATGGCTTCCATCAAATCAACAAGAAATTAACTATAATATGTTAATTAATGATAATAATGATCATATTTATCGCTATGTAGTTTCCGAACTCAATAAGCGTTTAGTACATCTGACAGGTGAAGAAGAGGCAAATCTAATCGAAGATTATTTGAGCCTAACTAAAGAAATCTTAGGAAATCTTTTGAAGAAATATGGCTATTATAATCGCTTAAAGAATATTTTAGGAGCTAACTACGATTATAAAATTGATCGCAACCGTATTACATGGAAAATGTTAATTCTTGATGATCATTATGAGCATATTGCGTTTACTGATGGGGATGATAAGTATTTCCATGTTTCAAAAGCTATTTTTAATGATTTTAAAGCTAATGGATATGAGAATATTAATCAAACTCTAGATAATTACTTTAATATGTTCCCACGAGAAGGCGGTATTGCAATTGAGCAATACGGTAATGGAATGCGTCTTGATATTGATAAGTTTGATAAGTTCATTGGTGAGCCATTAATTAGAAAGCATTATGAACGAATGCATAAAGATGAAAAGCAGCAAGATAATGTGACTGCTTTACTTAAAGCTCAAGTTGAACAGAACAAGATGATGCAAGAAGCAGTTGAAAAGTTAACTGAGCAAAAAGAGCAAGAAAATAAGAAAAAAGGTTTTATTTCTCGTCTATTTAATCGTTAGTAATTACGCTGAACCTAAGTTATAAACTATAATTAACTTTTAGTGAGTTTTTAGTAAAATAAAAGTATATTATTACGATAAGCAGAGATTAGTTAGTGAATCTCTGCTTATTTTTTTATGAATAATTATTATGATTTTGCTCTTGAAATATTAAATACACTTAAGTAAAATTTAATGTAATTTAACCGTTAAGAGAAGAGGAGCTGCGTATATGAAACATATCGCATTTGTTTTACATAATTTTTCAACTGGAAATAAGAAAATTGAATTAATTTTACCAGAAGTCTGGCAAGCCGCTTCTCTGTTTGATCAACTTCAAAAGAATTTTGTTGAATTTTCTAAATACTTAGAGTGGGTTGAAAAAATTAAGTCTGTTAAAGATGAAGCTGCATCAATTAAAATGTTTCAAGAAAAGATGGTTGCTGGGGAGGCATTCAATTTAGTTATCTTAGTTGATGGTGTTCCTAGTGGAATGATTGATTTGCACGAATTGAATCAAAG
>DATGUU010000062.1:0-5723 GCA_035301085.1 Pseudogracilibacillus sp.
GTTTGAAAAAACTTTTTAGTAATCTCATTGTTATTCCTCCTTTTAAAGCAAGTACTTACTTGCCTTATGTGTAAAAAAAATTATTGAAGTGATTGGATAAAAAAATCTATGTTTTTTTCAATGAAATCATCAATCGGAAAATCATCTTCTCCTGGATTTATTCTTGTTCTCATTAAAAAATAACCAAAGTTCATAAAGGCAAAATTTGTCGCCATCGTATAAGGATCTACTTCTTTAATTTTTTCTTTTTTAATCATTGTTTCAAAATAATATTCCAATACTTTTATATATTTCTGCGGTATATGCTTAATTAATGCATCTAATTCTGGGAATTTACCTGCTTCTTTTAAACTAAGTAAAATGACAGATTTCTTTTGCTCGAGTAAAGCTTGGAATTCTCTTACTAGCATTTTTAAATCCTTTTCTATTTCCCAAATAACGTTTTCTTCAAATATATTTTCGAACGAGTCAACGAATCCGTATTTTTCTATTGCCGCTTCTACAATTCCTTTTTTATTTCCAAAATGACGGAATAAAGTAACTTCATTTACCCCCGCTCTTTCAGCAATTACTTTTGTTGTTGCTCCTTTATATCCTTTTTCATTAACAAGTTCTACTGTTGCTTCAATAATGCTATCTTTTGTTGAAAGTTTCAGGTAGATTCCCTCCCTTATTCAGTAATGTAAGTGACTACTTGCAATAAGTATAAGTGTGGGAAAAACTTCTGTCAACCATTTTTTGCTGATAATTAGAATGATGACATAATAAATATATATTATCTTTCTACCATATAATCCTATTAATTCAGACGAAATAACCGTTGTTTGTTATTTCAATATTTATCTAAGTCACCAAAAATATTACCGTTTGTGATGAAATCATAAAGTCTATTATAAAATGCTATGAATCTAAGCGAATCGTGAATGGGGCACAAAATAAATTTATGGCGTTAATACAGGTAATATAAACATTTATGTATTTAAAAACTTGCAAAAAAAGATAAGTGTATATAGTATATATATACACTATACAAAGTTTGTGTGTAAAAATATGAATTTATAACAAGAATAAAAAGGATTCCAAGTTAAAGGATTTTATAAAACAGCCAATACATAATCATTAGACTATGTTTATTGATTCAATTAGGTTATGACACTATTAAAAAAATATAAAAAATCTAGATGAGGGATTACTATGCAAATCATTATATCGAACAGCACAAAGGAGCCGATTTATGAACAAATTACCAAACAAATTAAATCTTCTATTTTATCTGGAGATTTAAAAGAAGGGACTGCTTTACCATCGATTAGGCAATTAGCAAAAAACTTACAAGTGAGTGTTATTACAACGAAGCGAGCTTATGAGGAGCTAGAAAATGCTGGATTTACGTATACGATAATTGGTAAAGGCTCATTTGTAGCAGAACAAAATCTAGAAATGATCAAAGAGAAAAAATTGCAAGTGATTGAAGAACAACTTAGTGCTGTTATTAGGAATAGTAGAGAAATCGGTCTGCCATTGAATGAATTACAACAATTATTGCAGATTTTATATGAGGAGTGAGACGATTGGGAAACGTTGTGGAATTAAACTATGTGACAAAGAACTTTAAAAATTTTTCTGTAAATCAACTTAATTTACATATTAAGCAAGGTTATATAACTGGATTTATAGGTGCAAACGGTGCAGGGAAATCGACAGTTATTAAAATAATTATGAATTTATTGAAGCCTGATGTTGGAGAAGTAAAGGTCTTTAATCAAGATTATAAAAATAATGAAAAGGCTATAAAGGAACGAATCGGATTTGTTTTTGATGGGAATGTATTTTTTGAAGGAATGAACTTGAAAGATGTTAAGCGGATTGTAGCACCTGCGTATAAACATTGGAATGATACTTTGTTTCATCATTATATTAAGAAGTTTGAATTACCGCTTAATAAGCCGATGAAAAAATTTTCAAAAGGCATGCAGATGAAGGCATCATTGGCGATTGCATTATCGCATGATGCAGAGCTTATTATTATGGATGAACCGACGGCAGGGCTTGATCCTATTTTTAGAAGAGAATTACTGACTTTATTGCAAGAAATTATGATTGATGGTAAGCGAACAATTTTCTTTTCAACACATATTACGACAGATTTAGATAAAATTGCCGACTATATCGCTTTTATCCAAGATGGCGAATTACTGTTGAACGAACCTGTTCATCAAGTCAAGGAAAATTATGCACTTATCAAAGGTGGGCTTGATCTTTTAGATAGAGATACGGAAAAACCTTTCATTCATGTTCAGCGGCTAGCAACAGGTTTTGAAGCGTTGACAAATGATATATCAACTGTGAAAAACATTTTTGGAGAAAGTGTTGTAATCGATGAGGCTTCTTTGGAAGATATTATGTATTATTTAAAAGGGTGTACAGAACATGATTAACTTAATTAGACGTGATGTGATTATGCAAAAAAGAAATCTGCTTGTATTTATACCATTTGTTTTGTTTTTTATTATTATGAATTCACATCCTACATTAACGTTTCTAGTCGCAAGTATCTTTATTCCGTTTAACACATTTGATTATGACAAAAAGGCAGAGACGAATATTTTATTAAATTCATTACCCTATACACGTCGAGAAATTATTGCGGCTCGTTATATTGGCGCGATTGTCTATATGATTTTTGCCGTTGGGTTAACTAGTCTTGCTTTATTAGCCTTCAACAAGTCTTTTACATTAACAGATATAGCAATTGGAAGTAGCTTATTTTTATTATTCGTAGCGCTGGCGTTTCCGCTTTTTTATATATTTGAAAGTAATATTACATTGATTATCATGATTAGCTTCATTTTATTAGTAGGCATTGTGCCACCGACTGTTTATTATTTAGCTGAATATGTACCCTACATAACAAACTTTATGTTGAACTTATCGAATATAGTTTTATATACAAGTGTAGCTATCATTATTGCCATTATCTATATAATTTCTTGGGTGACAACAACTCTCGTTTATCAGCATAAAGCATTTTAACTTTACGATTTATTTGAATTAATATGTTTCTATATTTTTAACGTTTTTATAGATGAAAAAGAGAAATAAATGAGGTGTTTTCAAATTGAATAGAAAATGGATTTTTATTATGTTTGCAGGTTGGGTTACGTTTCAGATAGGGCTATTTGTATCTGGAAATATAGTAGGACCTGCAGTTCAACATATTGGTTTAACTGGAGATTACCGGGTATTAATTCAAGGCATTGTGCTGAGCTGTATAGCTGTACCTATTGGTTTGTATTTATATCAACAATTTTATTATCAAACCAATGGAAGGCCTGAAAATCCGGTATATTCTCTTAAAAGAGTGAATCATCTTTTGACAGGAATTATATTCGTTATCATTTTAGTTGTTATAGGAATCATCCTGGCTATGCTGGCAGGAACAAGTCTTGAATGGCAATCACCAAATGTTTGGTTAGGTGCGGTACTTCTTAATATACTTGTGGCTTTTTTATTTGAAGCTCTGCCAGAGGAATTGATATTCCGTGGACTTATTTATGATGTTCTATCGCATCGTCTGCATACATGGACAGCCGTTTTATTACAAACCTTACTATTTACATTAGGGCCAGCTGTCCTTCTTCTAATTCAGAGTATTTTTGGCTTTGATGTAGGGGTGAATGCTAACATTTTTTATTTTGTCTTGCTTTTCTTTTTTGGTATTGTTTTACAGTTGATTCGAGTATGGACAGGGAGTTTATGGAGCAGTATAGGTTTTCATTTAGCTTTTTTAATTACTCAACGATTTACAGTTACAAAGGAGTTTTCTCAAATTGCTGATTGGCCTCCTATTATCGTTTACAATGATAAAATAACGGGATTAGCTGAGGGATTGGTGCTTGAAATGATGATTATTGGCGGGATTTTAATATTGCTTTTAATATTAGGTGTAAGGCGTATGAAAAGAAGAAGCCAAAATCAACTTAGAAAAAACAGTTGAATTTTAATCGGGATAATAACGTTAATATGTTTTAAGGTTAATACATTAATAAGGATTTAAAAATGCTAAATGACAAAATTGGTGTCTAAAGCTATCATTTAAATTATTGTCAGTCCTCCCAAAACAAAAAGGATTTGTTCATGAGTGAAGAAGATTACTTCTGACTATTGGTTTATCAAGTGATATTTATAAGTATTAATGGAACCATACTTAAACAAGATACCCAATTTTACAAGTAGTTTAACAGAATAAACTTTTTCGAGAAAAGGTTTGTCTGATATGACAGTCGTTTTAAAAAATATTACCATAAATGGTGTAATTCACATAATCTATGTTTGAATAAAATTATAACTAACTTTTAGACTTCTAGAAAATTTATATAAGTTTTTGGGATCCTTTAAGAAAGGTAACAATATGATGAAGTCTATTTATTTTATTTATACAGAGAAAATCTTGTCAGAATAGAACATTTTATTTAATGAAATTTCTCACTAAGGAGCGTGATGGTGAATGAAAAAAAACATATATCCTTATAAGTTTATCGTTGGTAATCTTTTTGGCAGTTGCTGAAAGGCCGACACGCAAGGTATTGTTTTAGAAGTAAATGAACATGGAATCAAACTTGCTCAAGGGCTTTCTTCTAAGGAATATGAAAAAATAAAAAATGAAAACAGCAACAGAAATACAAAACGAAGATGTATGAGGAGATACTAATCGTGAGTTAATTGATTTAACTTATGATGATACAAAAAGTTTTAATAAAGGTGACGAAGTAGAAGTATGGATTGATGGTTATATAATGGATTCCTATCCTCCACAAGCTACTGCAAAAAAATATCATTGAAAAATTGATGATGTGATTAACGAGCATAAATTTTTAAAAAATGAGGTGAATATAAATGGAATTTCGAAAAGCAACGAAAGAAGATGTATATGCAATTGTTCGTTTACTAGCTGATGATGAATTGGGAGCACAGCGTGAACGTTTTGAAGAACCACTTCCTGTGGTTTATTATGAGGCATTTAATGTAATGGAATCACAGGTTGGAAATCAAATTATTTTGGCTGTAGAGAATCAGAAGGTAATTGGTTGTCTATCAACTAACAATAATTCCTGGATTGGCTAGACAAGGAGCAAAACGAGCGCAAATAGAAGGGGTACGCGTTGAACGGAATTATCGCGGAAAGGAAGTTGGCGAAAAGTTATTTCAAGAAGCTATTGCAATTGCGAAGTCGGAAAAATGTGGCCTCGTGCAATTGACAACTGACAAACAGCGCGTCGATGCTCATCGTTTTTATGACAAATTAGGATTTGTTGCTAGTCATGAAGGAATGAAACGACTTTTATCCTATGAAACATAAAGGAGTGGGCTAGAGGTTTTCTTGAAAGGCAAATACGTGTGACTAATATCTGAAAACGGGTACTAAATCACAATAGGTTTAGTACCCGTTTTAGTTGATATATTACTACATATCTTTTAGAAAAAACGCCAAAATTCCTTTGTTATGTTTTGTGCTTTTCAGTACATATTTTTCACTTGATCGTTAATATTATGAAATCGATTCGTTTTTGTTATTAATGCTATTTATTAATAGAACATCACGTCTAGCGTCATTAAAAAAAAGAATAAAAGGAAAGATAAAATGATGAGCGCTTGTAAAACTAATCCAACGATACTTAAAGTTAATCCAGTAATGGCAACTCCTTCTCCGATTTCTCTTTTAA
>DATGUU010000063.1:0-3279 GCA_035301085.1 Pseudogracilibacillus sp.
ATATGTAAGGCTTGGGCCACTCAGTAATAAAATACTTCAAACCTATACCTACTACTCTGATACACTTCACAAAAGCAATATCTATCCGTTCATTCTCTATTATCAGAAACAACTCATAGCTATCGGCTTTATCGATGAAAATCACGATATGGATTTCTTATATCTACACAACACAGTCATGCCCCTTTTGGATCAACGATACTTACTAACAGGAGGACAATAATATGCATAAATATATCAAAATTACACAATTAGTCATTACAATTCTTAGTGAAGTTATTATTTGGATGAAAGAATCAGAACGAAAGGAAGTCTCTTATGAATAGATATATTACTCGAGGTATTGACAATAACTTACCTATCATCTTACAACAACAATTATGGAAGCTCGTAGCTCAACGAGAACATGAACAATTCGATGACAATGAATCATTGGATTATTTTCATATCTTCCAGTTCAACATGCATAATGATCAATTATGTATCAAACACAAACAAGAACGTCCTGAGTACATCAAAACACATAAAGCTAATTATTCAAAAGCTATCAATATAAATAAGGTCTATATTATCCGAGAAGATGATGTAGACCTTTCTTATTACGTCATGTTACTACCTGAAGAATATTAATAGGAGGCATCAATCATGCAGAATATACAATGTACATTAGAAACTGAAGCCATATTCAGTGATGACCAACAACATCGTTATCTACTTAAGAAAACATGGGACAGTGAAAAACAAACACTTACAATCATCACGATGTATCCGCACTATGATGGCATTATCAATATTGACCTAACAACCCAACTCATTATGAACAAAGTTTCAGAAATGGATGCATTTGGGTCCATCTATTTTGTGAATCTATACTCTAATATTACAACACCTATCAATCTCAAACATTTAGAAGAAAATGCTTATGATAATCATACAAATATTCAAATTATGAAAGCAGTGAAAGAATCAGATGAAGTGATATTAGCATGGGGTGCTTACGCTAAAAAGCCCGTTGTTGAAGCACGTGTTAATGAAGTATTGGAAATGTTGAAACTACATAAGAAGAAAGTGAAACAACTCGTGAATCCAGCAACCAATGAAATAATGCATCCCCTTAATCCAAAAGCCAGACAGAAATGGACTTTGAAAGCATAACGAATATATGGAGGTAAACGATGTAAGAAATCAATATTGTTTCACTACAAATGATAAAAACGGATACATTAAGTTATCTAAAAAATTGTATTTCAAGTCCTACGGACGCTGCAGAAACCATGCAATCATTCATTGTGAAAAGTGACCCAAAACATCTCATGCTTATATATATGAATGGTCAAAAGAACCTCCTCATATACAATCACTCCCTTTAGATTCATTAACTAAACAATGATACAAGCTAGCAATTACATTATAATATGTATGGATAATCATTTTTCCATTTATTATAGATTTCTTCAAATCTTTCAATCTCATCTTCACTATATATCTTTTTGGTTTTCAACCATTCAAAAAAACTAGGCAAAGAGGAATAATGCTTTGCACTTCTTGTTCTTGGATAATTTTGCCAATAAACCTCAAATATTTCCTTACCTAAATATTTAAATGGCCCATTACCTTCAATAAAATCATTAATATTATTTGATTTAAAACTACCAATATTTTCCGTATTACCTGATCCAGGTTTATCACCAGAAATTTTATGTTTTTCTTGTATAAAATACTTACTATTTATATATGGTGGTATAATATCTGCTATATTATCAAAAGAAGCTACTTGTCCTTCTATTGCATCAGGGTTTCGCTCATAAACAAAACCTATTACAAAATGATGCGTATACTGATCATATGGGAAACAAATGTTTTTAGTATTATTTCTCATAAAACTATTAAAAGAACCGAGAGTTATATTGTATTTTTTTATTATGCCTTTTGCATTTTTTTGCAAATAAGTTGTTTTTACATCAATTGCTACGTATTTTTTTATACCATTTTCAAAATATCCTAATGTAAAGTCTGGGTATATATTTTGACCTTCTGGTATGATATAATCGAGATTGTTTTTATCACAAAAGGATTTAATGCTAGGCGCTATAACTAATTCAAAAACTCTTCCAATTAATTTAGTATCTGTCCCTAAAGAATATACTTTACCAGTTTCATCAACTAAACCCTTTATATCCCATATGGGGTTTGAGTTTGAAATTTCAATATTTAAATCTTTAATAAAGTTATCGAAATTATACATTTTAAATTCCCTCCAACTATGAAAGTGAGTATGATATTATGAGTATAAATCAAAATTTTAATAAAGTCATCGTCCCACCAATAAAAATTCAAGGAATTAAAAGTAAATTAATTCCTTTTATTAATTCTTCAGTTAACTGGAAACACAATCAAGGAACTTGGTTCGAACCATTTTTAGGTTCTGGAAGTGTGTTATTTAATATACAACCTTCTAAAGCAATTGTTGGTGATTCTAATCCACACCTCATAAATTTTTATAAAGATTTGCAAAGTAATAAAATAACTCCAGAAATGATACAAACTTTTTTATTCAATGAAGGTGCAAAATTAAAAACTAGCGATGGCGCATATTATTATGAAGTAAGAGAAAGGTTTAATTCCTCTCCAAATTCATTAGACTTTCTATTTCTAAATAGAAGTTGCTTCAATGGTATGATTAGATTTAATAAAAAGGGTTACTTTAATGTTCCATTTTGTAAAAAACCGGACAGATTTCGACAAGCTTACATTACAAAAATCGTAAACCAAACAAAAAAAGTCCAGCATATAATACAAAATAATGACTGGACATTTATAAATACAGATTGGGAAGATACAATTGCAAATGCAAGCCATAATGATTTTATATATTTAGACCCTCCATATATAGGTAGAAGTACTGATTACTTTAATAATTGGACTGTAAATGAAGCAATGAAAATGGCACAAATAGTACAAAAAAGTAAGGCAGGTTGGGCATTATCAATGTGGAAATCTAATAAGTATAGATGCAACAACTATATAAATTACTGGGATGCTTATGAAGCAAGTATAAATCATTTTTACCATTTGGGCTCTAGCGAAAAAAATAGAAATGAAGTAAATGAGGTTTTGCTCATTAAATATGGATACGAGCAACATGAATTTGACAAAATTACTGAAAACCTACAACTAAAATTCAAGATTTAACTTTTCTTTAGCTTTCACCACATTAGAGAAACTTATTCAAACGAATAAGTTTCTCTATTTTTTTCTATAAAAACCGCATCATTTATG
>DATGUU010000064.1:0-23506 GCA_035301085.1 Pseudogracilibacillus sp.
GTAGCAATAGCTAAAGTAATTAAAGCTTTTAAACTTAAACCTGACTGTCATTGTACATCGAAATATCTGAATAACCTCATTGAGCAAGATCACCGTCATATTAAAGTAAGAAAGACAAGGTATCAAAGTATCAATACAGCAAAGAATACTTTAAAAGGCATTGAATGTATTTACGCTCTATATAAAAAGAACCGCAGGTCTCTTCAGATCTATGGATTTTCGCCATGCCACGAAATTAGCATCATGCTAGCAAGTTAAGCGAACACTGACATGATAAATTAGTGGTTAGCTATATTTTTCACTTTGCAACAGAACCAAAAAAACCATATTAAAAGATATAGAAAATCAATTAATTAAAGAACAAATTATCACTAAAGAAAATACTATATTGAGAGATATCGATTTTAGAGAATTAAAAGGGAGTTTAGAAATTTTTCCTAAAGTCTTATTACCACATATTAAAGAAACATATGTTAAACAGACACGCATCATATTAGTAAAAAATAATGCGTATTCTATGGAATGGGAAAACAAATTCTTGGACTTAATTATTTTAATATTGTTACCTGATACACCCAAGTCTGATGATAAAAAAGCAATTAGAACATTTATGAGAAATTTAGCAGATGAGAAATATATTAAAAAACTAATACAGAAGGAGTAATATAATTATGAAAATTGTAAGCGTTTGCTCATGTACAGTAGGTATTGCCCACACATATATTGCAGCAGAAAAATTAGAACAGGCAGCAAAAAAACATGGTCATACAATACAAATTGAAACTCAAGGAACAATTGGTGCTGAAAATGAATTAACAGACGAAGAAATAAATAGTGCAGATGTTGTATTACTCGCAATAGATGTAAAAATATCAAACAAAGAACGTTTTGAAGGAAAAACCACAATTGAAGTCCCAACCGATTTGGCTATAAAATCACCAAATAAATTGATGGAAAAAATTGAAGAAATAAATAAAAGTAAAAATTAATGAGGTGAAATTATGGAACTTTCCGATATTCTAGACGAAAATATTATATTTCCAAAAGCAAATTATACAAGTAAGGAAGAAGTATTAAATGGATTGGCTGATTTATTTAAAAAGAAGGTTATATCAGAGATACACAAGAATTCTTACAAGCTGTATATAATCGGGAAAACGAAGGAGTTACCGGTATTGGTAATTTATTAGTTATTCCTCATGGAAAAAGCGAAAGTGTTGAAAGTCCAGGAGTTGCAATCACTACATTAAATAGCAAAGTAGACTGGGAATCATTAGATGATGAAGGAGCGCAAATTGTATTTTTAATTGCAATTGGTACAGAAAATTCAAAAGATCATCTAACGCTACTATCTCAAATAGCTAGAAAATTAGGGAACGATGAAGTTAATACTAAGCTACTAAGCGCTCAAAATAAAAAAGAAATTATACAAATACTTACATCTTAAAGGGGAGAGCGTTCATGAAATCTATTTTTGGTAATCTCAATCTAAAAACACATTTATTAACTGCTATTTCTTACCTTATCCCTGTAGTTTGTGGCGCTGGGTTTCTAATAGCAATTGGAATGGCATTTGGTGGAGATAGCTCAACTGATTTAACAAAAGCAGGATATTCATTTTGGGATGTTTTAGCAGTAATTGGAGGGCAAGGACTAAACCTATTACCTGTTATTATTGCAACTGGTATAGCTTATTCTATCGCTGATAAACCTGGTATAGCCCTGGTGTAATTATAGGTTTAACATCTAACGCTGTTGGAGCAGATTTTATAGGTGGACTTATCGGCGGGTTCATAGCAGGGTACCTTGTGTTGCTTATTATTCAATTTGTCAAATTACCAAATTGGGCTAAAGGTCTTATGCCAATGTTAGTCGTTCCATTTCTTGCTTCACTAATAGGTGGGCTTATCATGGTATATATTATTGGTGTGCCTATAGGTGCATTTACACATTGGTTAACAGAATATTTACAGTCGTTAAGTGGTACTTCTAAATTATTATATGGTCTATTAATTGGTGTTCTAGCCAGTATAGATTTTGGAGGTCCGATTAATAAAACTGTGTTTGCTTTTGTATTGACACTACAGGCGCAAGGCATTCACGAACCTATTACTGCATTGATTGTTGTTAATACTGCTACACCATTAGGCTTTGCTTTAGCTTACTGGATGGCAAAATTATTTAAAAAACACATTTATAAACAAGCAGAAGTAGAAACACTAAAAACTGCGTTTCCTATGGGACTCGTTGAAATTGTTGAAGGAGTCTTGCCATTGGCCTTAAATGATATTATACGCAGTGTTATTGCTACAGGGATAGGTGGCGCTGTAGGTGGTGTCCTTTCAATGGTATTGGGTGGAGATGCACAAGTTCCATTTGGAGGTTTTCTCGTATTACCTACAATGTCTCAACCACTCACTTTTGTTATAGCTGTAGTAGCTAATGTGATCGTTACTGCTATAGTTTTAACTATATTAAAACGACCAATTAATGAAACAGAAGAATTACAAAGTGAAACAGAAGAAGAAGATATCGATTTAAATGACATAAAAATTTCTTAAGGAGGAACAATTTTGAATACAGCGAAATTCTCTCCATCATTAATGACGATGGATCTAGACAAATTTAAAGAACAAATAACGTTTTTAAATAATCATGTAGACTCTTATCATATTGATATTATGGATGGACATTATGTACCTAACATTACTTTATCACCATGGTTTATAAAACAAGTTAAAAAAAATTTCTAATGTACCGATTTCAACACACTTAATGGTAACCAACCCATCTCAATGGGTAAGATCAATTAATTGAAATTGGTAGTGAATATATTTGCGTACACGCAGAAGTAATGAATGGTATTGCTTATCGTTTGATTAATAAGGTTCATGATGCAGGTCTCAAATTTGTAGTGGTATTAAATCCAGAAACGAAAGTAGACGTAATAACACCTTATATAAGTTTAGTAGATAAAATAACTATCATGACAGTAGACTCTGGATTTGCAGGTGAAAAATTCATTGATAGTACATTAGAGAAAATAAGGCATTTACGCGATTTAAGGTATACTAATAATTTTAATTATTTGATAGAAATGGATGGATCTTCCAATAAAAAAACATTTAATAAAATTCAAAAAGTAGCACCTGATATTTACATTTTGGGAAGGAGTGGCCTTTTTGGCTTAAATGAAAATATTGAAGAAGCATGGTATGAAATGTTAGAAGATTTTAACAACACAAAACAACAAACTTTATAAAACAATAATTTACAAATTATACTACTTAGCATAGTTGAGTCTGGGACATAAAATTCTCTGACTCAATTATTCTCGTTTTTTCCCAAGAATAATTGAAGTTTTTTAGCAAACCAGTTCACTTTTTGATGCTTTATTTTTTTCTAATTTTTATTTTCATATTTGTACTTCAAAAAGAACGGCATCGTTTTCTTAGCCGTACTTTCTCAATATTTTTCATATCCATCTATCTATTTGTAAAAAACAAATTTTAGGGATGCTTATTTGTTTCGATATTTCTTTCACTTAAAGTTCATCATTAATTCTCCATTTTTCAGCTTACCATTTAAATTGTTTATTAAATGTTATCATAGAACTAATAGATGTCTCATTGTCTTCTTTTAACTTATCTAATTTATCATAACCGCTTCAATCGCGAGACGTGGCTTCTTGCTAGATATACTCATTAATCAAAAAATAGGCTTTTCAATTTAAACGCTAATGCTAATTCTAATCTTTTATTGAAATCAGATAAATCACTATTTGTAATCTTTTCTATTTTATCAATACGATAATTTATTGTGTTTCTATGTACAAATAGTTCTTCCGCTAATCGGCTAACTGCTCCATTATATTCCAAATACAGGCGGAGGGTTTTTGTATAACTGGTGCCATTTAACTGATCATAATCAAACAAAACTTGAATGGTGTTTAAGATATAAGACTGCACCACATTTGGATCTTTTATTTCAAGTAAAACTTTATATATGCCCATATCATCATAAAATATTACGTTAATAGGTGTCATTTTATTTCCGTACATATCAATAATTTTCAAAGCTTTTTGGTAACTTGATTTTATAGTAGTCAAGTTATCTGTCGCATTGCCCACAGCAATCAAATAAGCAGTTCCAGTAATTTTTGTTTCTATCATTAGCGTAATTTTTTTCACTGTGTGTTTGATTTCGCTAGAGGACAGACCAGTAAACAATATAACAAAAACATTGTCTATTTGAGTGACAACTGTTTGGTTATATAATAGTTTTAAAATAAACTCTACTTCTTTTTTAATATTAGTAATGGTGAGATTATCTAAGTTTTTATAAAATTTTATGACAGCAATTATATATTGGCTATTTATCTGAAATCCGTATCTCTTTAAAGTTGGTATATAAAGTCTAGTTTGTTCTGATGAAAAAAGGGCGTTGTTAATAGCGCTCGTTATCTCTAACTGTTTCTTTTCGTCGTCAATTATATAAGAAGAAAACGTTTTCATTATACGAGCTATTTTAACGTTCCAAGGTACTATAAATAATGGGAAGTCATTTTTTTCACAATATGCTACTATTTTGTTAGACACTTCACTGATATAAGGCCCGATGTTAATAACCATTCCACTCACATTATTTTTTATGTTTTCTTTAATTAATCCAGATAATTTTTCTTCCGTCTGAACAGCGAGGCCTGTAGTGAAAACTACTTCCTTACCTTCTAGAAAGGAAGCGATCTCCTTATTTTCTACAACATGAATCCATTTCACTTCATTACTTAGTCCTTTTTTTCCAGCCACCAATTCGATATGTTGTTGTCTGGATACACTTCTGTAGATTTCACTTAATAAAACTGGCAAATTTGTTCCCCCTAATAATAAATTTATCATAACTTACTGTTCAGGTAATACCAATTGCTTTAAGACAACAATAAAGAAACTCCGGAAATAAGCAGTAAAATATAAGTAATCGTATAAAATGCTTTTTGTTTGATATATTGATGCAAATAGTTTCCTAATTTAATGGCTAGAATTAGTGGGATGAAGCCGTACACAGAAAGTATTAAAGTACTACTATTAACATAGCCTAAAAAACTCTGGTTAATAAGTAACAACAAATCTAACACTCCCCAAACTGCTGCAAGTGTTGCTCTAAATTCGTTTTTGTTGTTTAGTGCCATGATGGCGTAGATTACAAGAAGCGAGCCGCCGGATAAAAACATTCCATGTAAAATACCAGCAAGTATGAGAATAGAGACATAGATAAAGATTGGAGCTTTTTTAATTACTTTTTTTCCGAGTAAATTCTTAAGAGCAATAATAGTAATGAAAATTGCATATATATTAAGTAAGTAATCGACTGATAACTTTTCATAAAGCAATATCCCAATGCCCATGCCCGTTAACATAAAAAGTAAAATCTTCAATAGCTCTTTTTTATTGATATATTTATAATTTAATATTGCAACAATTGAGCAAGTGATTAATGCAAAAATGTTTAAAACCGCTTTGGCGTCGTATATTCCGATAAGCAGTATTGAAGGAGGGAGCGCTAGTAGTGTTCCTGCAAAACCTGTCATCGCTTCAAATATGTTAGCAATAAAAATGACTAACAAAAATAATAATTCTTGGATTGACACACGTCGCCCCCCCTCGCTTTTTAGAAAAATAAGTATACTGAAAAGTGTTATAGTATTTATATCAAATAAGGTTACGCTTTTTTTGCCTTGGCAAGTCCTATACCTGTTTTTGCATAGATCATGGCAAACACGATACATAAGTAACATGGAATTGCCCATATCCAGTACTCTCCCACGCTAACCCCTAAAATCTCTAGGTAAAATACCCCCGAAACACCCCAAGGTACAAACGGAAGTAACATTGTACCGGCATCTTCCAACGTTCTAGATAAATTTTTGGTATGTAATCCTTGTTCAATGTACTTATCTTTTAATAAAACACCGATCATAATAATTGAAATCGTAGCTACGCCTGAAGTGAAGACGATAATCGTACTTGCAAGAATTGTAGTACCAACTAATTGTGTTGGCGTTTTCACGTTACCAAAAAATTTTTCAAGCATAACATGCAGGCAACCTGCAACATCAACAATACCAGCAAAAGCGTAACCACAAAATATAGTTACAACAATTGTTGTCATTGAAAATATGCCGCCTCGGTTAATCAAACTAACCACTGTTTCACTTAACTTATCTGAGTTAAATCCTTGATGTTTAATCATTGAAATATCAAAACCGTTTGCTGACGCAACCATCCCATCAACAAAACTAAAACCATTTGAGAAAACGCCTACAAAAATGGCGACAAAAGATGATAAAAGCATAAATGGCACAGTCGGTCGTTTCTTAAATGCGCCCCAAAGAATAATAATAAATGGAAGTAGCATAAATACGTTCCAATTAAAGATAGAGTCCAATTGTGTAAGCATTGAATTAACTGCGGTATTGTTTGTATCTGTACCGCTGCTAACCTTTAACCCTAGCCCCCCCCAAATAATAATACCTATTATTGATGCAGGTAATGTGGTGAACAACATGTGTTTAATATGGTCATATAAATTTACATCTACTACGAGCGGCGCTAAATTGGTAGTATCCGATAAAGGGGACAATTTATCGCCAAACACCCCGCCTGAAATAATCGCACCTGCAGCCATCCCAAGAGGGATATCAAGTTGGGCTGCTATACCTATTAGTGCTACGCCAGCAGTTGCTGTTGAACCCCAAGCTGACCCTGTAGCGATAGAAAGCAACGCAGCAATTCCAAAAGCTGTTACAAGAAAAAAGTTTGGATCAATGATTTTTAGACCAAAGTAAATCATCATTGGAACTGTGCCGGAAAAAATCCATGTACCAATAATAGTTCCAACAGAAAATAAGATGAATACTGCTGGCATTGCAGACTTTAGTTTATCAATAATTCCATCTTCCATATCTTGCCATGTCAAACCTGTCCTCAAAGCAATAAAAGCCGCATAAGCCGCTGCTAAAATGAGCAGAGGTTGAATAGGGATTTTTAAGTAAGCAAATCCTATCCCAACTACTACTGTTAAAAATAAAATAGTAGAAACTGCTTCCCAAATAGTTGGTTTTCTTTTCATATAAACGCCCCTAACATATTAGGTTTTCTTAATCAAGGTGTCTACCCCCAAATCTTTAAAGTCAAGTTTTTCTAACGTCAATCCCTCTTTAAAAAAGTTTTTCTCTAGCATAATTCCGCCTAACGTAATAACAGCGTCAATGCCAGGAGTTGCAATTCCTGCTACTTTAGCTAAGTTAGACCATAGCACAAGGCCATCGCTAATATCCTCTGTAAAGTAACGAGAATCAACGCTATTAGGGCCTTTAATCTCAGTAAAGACTTCACTAGTATTGAATAGCGTTTGTAAATCTTCTTCTTCGTTTTGGAAATAACCACGACGAAATCTACTCTGTATCGCATTTTCTAACTCAAAGCCAAATGCGTGTCCGATGGCAATTCTTTCTCGTTCAATTGCTTTTAACACCTTTATGGTATGTTCCGTAATACCTTCCTTATACAGATAAAACTCTCCATTGGAATAATCAATTCTACCTGCATTTAACAACGATGGACCAGGATGTACTTCAGGGTTACCATTTTCGAGCGCTGCATGCCAAACATTTTTAGCTGGAATAAAGCAGTCGTATACTTCTGAACAGATGTCCGTCATTTTCATTGTGTTTTCTTTAGGATATGCTGCTAAGAATATACTTTTAGCTCTTAATGATAGTTCCACACGTGCTTCATCTGGAATCACTCTTGTACCATAGGTAAGTGAATTTGTCTCACAAATATTAAATTGTTTATTAATACCTAATTCTTTTGCACGTTTTATAAAACGTATGCATCCCATAGCGCTTGCCCCATTCAATAAGATGGGCTGGGTTTCATCCATAACTGGAGCTAGGAGTTCAGCAAAACTTTCAATTGCAAAGCCTGGTATCGTTAACATGACTAAATCTACTCCGTGAACGGCTTCTTCTATATCAGTTGTCACAAGATCAACTGAATATGTTTCCTCTCCGTTTTCATCTTGTAATATAATACCTTTATTTTGGAGGACACCTTTCAAATTATGTTTAAATTGCGGCATTTCATATAAGTGTATGTGAAAACCCTTACTTTTTAAATCTGCAGCTGCTGTAATTCCACCATTACCTGCTCCTAGTATTGCTATCTTTTCAATCATTATAATTATCCTTTCTAAATCTTTAAAATTAGTGTTGATTAATGGTTATGTTATCAAAATACTGATTTGGTTTATATGAACGGGAGCCTAAACATTTATGTGCTGTAGCACAACTACAGGTTATTTATAATTAAATACCATAAACAACGGAGAACTTAAGGAGAATAACAAAAGTAAAGTGAAACATAATTAACGATAAGCTAAAGTAGATTACTAAACGCTATTACACAGCTCCTAGAAGATTAATATGAACAAACTTCTCATTGAACGTGTTAAATTTCCAAATACTCAGCCATTGGTCCAGTAGAGCTAATAACTATAGCAAAAACGGAGTCCAAAGGAACAAAACGAAACCTATGTTCTTAAAAGGTCTTTGATAGTAGAAAAAAGTGAAGGATTTTTTAAAGTCAGTATTAAGATATATTGATTGAAAAGGGTTTCCAAGATGACAAGTTATCTAGGGAAGGATTTAAAGTGATTATTATTGTTTTAGCTAATAACAGGGGTAAAGCAAGTGTATTAAAAATGGATACAGCGTTTCAGAGGTTATGATATATATAGAAAACGTTGAACGTAAAAGATCTAAAGAGAGACATCATGGTAGGTTTTAGAATTAACTTTGGATCGGCTACACTTAACTAGACAACTTTTATAAGGAAGGTTAGTCTTAAATTAAGAAAGTAGGCGATGCTTTTTATGGAAAAAAGAGAAGGACTTTCAGTCCTGAGTTTAAACTTCAGATGGTTCAATTGTTCAAAAATGGAAAATCTCGAAAAGATATTATTAATGAGTATACTTTAACACCATCAGCACTAGATAAATGGATTAAAGATTATGATAAAACTGGTTCTTTTAAGCATCATGATAATCTAAGTGAAGATGAAAAAGAGTTAAAAAGATTGCGTAAAGAAAATAAGCAATTAAGGATGGAAACAGATATTTTAAAGCAAGCAGCGCTGAACATGGGACGAAAATAAAAGTTATTAGACAAAATAGCGATCAATATTCGGTATCAGCCATGTGCAAAACCCTGAAAATATGTCGTAGTACTTATTATTATGAAATAAATATCGTGAAAAAAGAAGAGAGAAGCCCGTGAACATCAACTGACAGAAGCAATCATAAGTACATTTAATAAAAGTAGAAAATGTTATGGGTCTGGGAAGATTAGAGCAGCGTTAAAAACCAAGGGTTTAGTTGTTTCAAGAAGAAAAATCATTAAGATTATGAAGACCAATGGTCTCATTTCTTTATATAACAAAGCACGATATAAAAATAAAAAACAAAATTATAATGAACAATTGATAGATAATAAACTTAACCGGAAGTTCAACAGGAAACATGATATGGAAGTCATTGTAAGTGATTTAACTTATGTAAAAGTTGCGAATAAATGGCATTATATATGCTTATTTGTTGATCTGTTTAATAGAGAAATTATAGGGATGAGCACGGGTAAGAATAAAAGTACAGACCTTGTTCTAAGAGCATTATCGAGCATTAAAGGAAACTTACATCGTGTATCCATGTTTCATACAGATAGAGGAAAAGAATTTGATAATCAGTGCATCGAAGATGCTTTAACAACGTTTGGCATACAAAGATCATTAAGTTTAAAAGGATCTCCTTATGATAATGCGATAGCAGAATCAACATTTAAGGCTGTGAAAACAGAATTTGTATACCCAAATCGCTTCAGAACATTAGAGGAACTTAATTTACAACTATCTGATTATATCAATTGGTTTAACCATCATAGAATCCATGGTTCATTGAACTATCAAACGCCAGTGAATTATAAATTAAGTACCACATAAAAATTGTCCAGTTTACTGTTGACATACCACACAGTTGAGATAAGCTGGTTGGGCGTTTTTTTATATTAAAGATACATAAAAGAGAGTGATAGAATGGAGAATTTTAAAGAAGCTATAACAAATTATATAGAGAAAAATGAAAATTTTGCAGTGTTTGTTGACGGAGAATGGGGGACAGGTAAAACACATTTCTTTGAGCATGATTATTTTTTAAATAAAGTAGAAGAAGATAATGATGAAATTCAAGAAATCCACGATAAGAAATGCTATAAGAAAGAATATATTAGTGTATATGGCAAGCATAGTTTGAAAGAAATACAAAAGGCATAATTGTAACAAAAATTTTGAGTCATGTAGATGATGATGTAATTAAGGGAAGCTTAAAACAAGGGATTAGCAATATTTTAAAAATGTTTGATATAAAGTTTATGAATACTGAAAATATGACCGCTTCAATAGATGACTATTTGGAATCAAAAGCACGTGACAACATCAAAGCTAAACTTAATGAGAATGGAGGGAGATTCGTACTTATAATAGACGATATAGAAAGGTTAAGTGATGGGATCAGTTTAAAAGAATTTTTAGGATTTATACGTAATGTTTTATTAGATAGTTTTAACTGTAAAGTGATTATAGTAGGTAATAAAGAAGCAATAGTGAGAGAAAGTAAAGATGAAGTGGATGATTACTGGGAAAAAGTAATCAGTAGAAAGTTAAAATTTCCAAGTAATTTAAAAGTAGGAGAGGAAATAATAAAAAAAGATTTGGGAGAAAGTTATTTTAAAGATAGTGAAATTCAAGAGTTAATAGCATTTATTCACGATTTATCCTTATCAAATTCTAAATCAAACGTATTAAACTTAAGAACGCTAAATTTAGTTATAACTGATTTTAAACATATATGTAATAAGTTAGAGAAATATGATGTTAAAACAAACATGCGTATGTCTATGTTTACTTCATTGTTTATACTTCATAATATATATAGAAACAATGAGGTGACAGAAGAAGACTTCGAAAATTTGAGAGTGCCAGATATATATTCTTTTACAAGCCCCAAAGAAAATGAATCAAAATCAATTAATCAATTAATTTATGAAAAGTATTTTGAGGAGAATAAAACTGCTAATAAGTATGTCTTATTTTCGAACGAATTAAAAAATTATATTCAAAAAGGGGTTATAGAAGTAAGTAAATATAATCGCCACCTAGTAATTAAATTTAAAGGTATAAATGTTAACGTAGACAACTCGATAAATATATTGGGTGAATTCTATTTGTATGATGAAAGTGAAATCGGAAATGCAAAAGAAAAAGCTATTCATAATATAGAAGAAAACGAAGGCCCATTTTATTATCGCTTAAATATGTTTATGAAACTTAATATATTAAAAGAAAAAGATATTCTACATATAAAAGACTATGATTTGACAGAATTGGAAGACAAGTTGCTAAAAAGTTATGTATCGCAAAATAGTAATGCTATGGAAGGTGAAGATTTAATAGAATTAAATAATTTTGATGTTTCTTGGAGCAACAAATTAGAGAAAGTTAAGCAAGATCTATCTAAAAAACTGAAAGATAAGCAAAAGGAATCAATGATTAGCAATGGAATATATAAACAATATATTAGAGCTATATTAAATGAAGATCGAAAAAGAATAAGCGAATTAGAAATGCAATATAAAGAAATAGGAAATGTCGATGTCTTCACTATATTTGATAAATACATAAGCGATATAGAAAGAGAACTTCTCGGAAGTAATGCTAAAATTATTTACTTAAATAGATATATTTATCATAATGGAGAACACTATACTGATAAAAATTATTACAAACCCTTGAAACTATTGTTAATGTTCGATGTCATTAAAGTGTAATAAATCGTTAAATAGTATTTTTCTTTTATCATTACAGATATATTGAAAGGTGAGAAAGTTATGACAAATAAAGACAAAAGACAAATAGATAAAAAAACAGTTTTACAAAATCTTTTAGGTGAGAGCTCGTTTATTAAAAGGTAGCGTTGATTCCTATCAAGTAACTGCTAAAACAAAATAGACGCTAGACAACAAATTCATAATTATTTGAGTAGAAGAGAGCGCTTTAAACCGCCTGTAAGAATGAAAATAAAAAGAAGGGAACCAAAAAATTATATGGAGTCTTATTTATTCAGGTGAATGATTTCTAAATCTGCGATATAAATCAAAAGAATTTAAGCAATATGCACTAAACAAATCGAAGTTTTAGGAATAGATTTAGGTATAGTTAATGCAGCAGCTCTTGCAATAAATAACTCGCTAATGATCTATTTCACTCTAACCATTCATAATTATATAAGCCAAATGTTTAGAATGTCATCATTAACGTTATAAAAAATTATAATCCAATAAAAACTAGGTTATAAATTCTAGAATTTATAACCTAGGATGCAGTGCTTTGTTATGATTAAGGTGATAATTATTAGCCTGTTTTAAAATCAATACTATCTAATTCATCGTCTGCTGTATCATATTCCTCATCATTGACTTTTTCATCTTCTGCTGCAATAGGTTTCCATATGGCTAATGTTACTCCAGTAATAACCGTACCAACACCAAGACATAATAAGAAATGTAACGGATGTGTCACTTATATAGGAAATTTCAAAATTTCAAAAGTGCTTTTTAAAGATAATAACGTGTCCATTACCTATTAATCGAGAGGTTAAACGAAAAAGAGTAATACTTAAAATATTAAAACAATGTAACCAATTAATATTGCGTAAACAAAATTACCTTTGTGAATTGGTTATTTACTAAAAATAAAAGCGAATATTCTTATTTTAGTAATATATTATTTAAAAAATTCAAGTACTTTTATGATTTCAGGAGACTAATGTGTAAAGGGGATATAGCATGGTCAAAAAAACGGACTCGGAGAAAAAGCATAATAAAGTCCCACATATTTATGTCATTTTGTATAGCATGATTATTTTGGGGGCATTAGCAAGATATATTATCCCCCAAGGGGAATTTGAACGTACAACCAATCAAAGTGGACAAGAAGTTTTACAGCCCGGGACATTTCATTTTACTGGCGATAGCCCAGCAGACGTTACAGATTTTATGACATCACTTACTGAAGGATTAATGAACTCATCGACAATATTATCAAAAGAAAATTAAAAATTTAACTGATAAATATGCTGAAGGTTACTTAGGGGTCGGTATAGTGAAAAAATCATTAAGACCTGGAAAAATTGTTATTCTAGTAACAAAAAAAGATGGTACTATTCAAGAATGTAATATCCTTTCGGGGGCTATAGTATTATCACGTTTTCATAAGTATAAAGAATATGAAGGCGAATCAATCGAAACAATCAATTGGGAAAATAAGAAGCATAAAAAAGTAGTTAAAGAAGCAATTGCTAAAATTCAAAAACAAGCAAAAAATAACATGAATTTAGTATAAATTATTTTAAAATAATTTTAACGAAGAAAGACCATAGTCTCGTAATACAAAGGATTTCGCACATATTATTATTTTATAGTTCTGTATTTACTTAACAGTCTTTTGTATCGCTATAACAATATTTTTGTTTAAACAAACACATCCTCTTAGTAAATTAGGAAGATGTGTTGTTTTTATATTTAGCTCCTAACCTAGTCGAATTATTAAAAACAACCGTTAATGTATAAAGCTTCTGGTGAAGCTTATTAACTCTTAATGTTACGGAACTATTATAGTGATTTAGCATAGCGCTAGCTTTCTAACAATAATTAATGCCTCACATTGACTTGTGAGGCGTTTTTGTATTTTTAATAATCGACTAAATCAGTATAGATGTAAAAAATATTTAGCAATCATATTAATGGTGCAAAAAGTAAAAGTCCTAACTTAGATAAAATTAAGAAGAAAAATCAAAAATTAATCATTTATTTTTGAATATATTTATTTCAAGATTTAAAAATTCACGCTTTTTCTGCAATGCCTGGTTTCGTCATTTCAAAAAGGTTTAAAATTTATTTTAAATATTCTTCTGAGATTGTATTATCTCTCAAAATAATTTCTTTAATTGATTTATTATTTGGTAATGCTTCTTTTGCTATACTACTTGCTTTTTCATAACCTATGTGTGGATTAATTGCAGTAATAGTACCAATGCTATTTTCTACATAGGATTTACATACAGATGTATTTGCTTGGATTCCTTTAATGCAATACTTATTAAATCTATCTAAAACTTGGTTAGTAACATGTAAAGATTGTTGAATATTATAAAACAGAACTGGCTCCATTACATTTAATTCAAATTGGCCAGATTCAGAAGCCATCATAACTGTTTGATCATTTCCAATAACCTGAAATGCAGTTTGGTTAACTACTTCACATATTACTGGATTGATTTTTCCGGGCATAATAGAAGATCCCGGTTGCACTGATGGAATGGAAATTTCATTCAATCCTGCTCTTGGCCCAGAAGCCATTAACCTTAAATCGTTTGCTATTTTTGACATATTAGTCATACATATTTTCAGTACAGGATATATCTGGGTATATGCGTCTGTATTTTGAGTTGCATCAATTAAATTTGTTGTTCTAATAAATTTGTAATCAGTTGATTTTTGTAAAGTTTCAACAACTTTATCTACATATGAAGAATTTGCATTTAATCCAGTTCCTACTGCTGTAGCTTCTATATTGATTTCTAACAATGGTTTGTATAGACGCTTTACTCTTGTTAAATCTCTTTCCAACAAACTACTATAGGACTTAAATTCTTGTCCTAACCTTATTGGAACAGCATCTTGTAAATGCGTTCTCCCCATTTTTATAACATCGTCCAACTCTTGCCCTTTTTTTACAAAAGTATCCTTTAAAGCAATCATAGTGTTTTCTAAACGGGATAAATGTCGCAATATCGATATATGATTAGCAGTAGGATATACATTGTTTGTTGATTGTGACATATTCACATGATTATTAGGATGTATTAGGTTATAATCTCCTTTTTCTTTCCCCCATAGTTCTAAAGCTCTATTTGCAATAACTTCATTAGCATTTATATTTACTGATGTGCCAGCCCCACCTTGTATGGGATCAACAATGAATTGATCATGTAGTTTGCCGTTTATGATTTCATCTGCAGCTTTTATTATAAATTTTCCAATTAGATTATTTAAATGTCCTTCTTTAACATTTGCAATTGCTGCAGCTTTTTTTACTGTAGCTATAGCTTTAATTATTTCTGAATTAATAGTATATCCAGTTATATTAAAATTTTTTTGCCCTTATGGTTTGTATACCATAATAAGCTTCAAGAGGTACTTCTTTTTGACCAATTAAGTCATTTTCTAAACGGAATTGTTCTATCAAATCATCACCTCGATCAAAATAAAAATTTATTTAAATTTTATTTTTTAAAATACGTCCCATAAAATTTATCATAGTCATTGCCGCTAATCTTGGAGTTGCGTTTGTTGGATCGTATTGAGGAGCTACTTCGACTAAATCGAAACAAATAACATTTCCTTTTTCAGCTATTCCTACTAAAATATCATTTAAAAAGTTAAATGATAATCCACCTGGAGAAGGGGATCCAGTCCCTGTAGCAAGCGAGATATCAAAACAATCAATATCGATTGTTACATAATATTTATCAGAATATGGTATTTTATCTAATACTTTTCGAACACCTAAATCATGAGCTTCACGTGCTGAAATAATTTCACTACCATATTCGTATGCGTCTTCAAAATCTTCTCTTCTACTGCTTCCTAAACCACGTAATCCAATTTGGACCATATTTGTAATATGATCCATTTCAGACATTCTTCTCATTGGACTACCATTTCCATATGATTGTCCGCCTGGAGAGTCTGACCAATCTAAATGTGCATCTAATTGAATAACTGTAACTGATTTTTCTTCTTTTAACCCTCTAGAAATAGGTATAGATATCGAGTGATCTCCCCCCATAATTGCAGGTATAATTCCTTTTTTTCTAATAGACTTAACAGCCCATTCAATATTTGAAAATGATTTTTCTATATCACCAGTTACTACATCAGCATCTCCATAATCAACAATTTTATGATGAGTTAAAATAAATCTTTGTGTCAGATCAAATCCTTTCTAACTTCTTCATATCAACTTATAAAGCTATAAAATGAAAAACTACTATAAAGTACTTATTCTTCTCAGATAATAGTGGTTTAAACTGTAATTAAATAACACCAAAAATCCATCTCTCGGAGAATTTACGATTGCAGCTTATTGCTCAGTTAAAGAAGAGGTGTTTCCTGTACTCCTGATTTTGATAAAAATAATAGACAAGTGTTCTTTGCTACTTAAGAGGGCATGTAAAAAGCAGAAAATCGGCAAACTTAAAGAATACGTCGGTTTGAAATGATATAACATCTTTGGTAACTTTAAAGGAACCCTTTACAAAATCGTTACAATAATATTTTTAGTTTGTAAAGGGTTTATTTAAGGGGGGATAGAATGAAGGGGAAAGCAAAATTAGATCATCTAATTTTCTGGCCGGCAATTGTTGTTTTAGTTATTATTACCCTTTCTCTTGTAATTTTTCAATCATCAGTAGAACCCGTGCTTGATGGTTTACTGACTGCCATCAATACACGCATGGATTGGGTTTTTCAATTCTTAACATTTGCTTTATTTATATTATTGTTATGGGTTGCTTTTGGCAAATATGGAAAGGTAAAGCTAGGTAGTGGTAAACCAGAATTTGGTAACTTCAGTTACGGAGCAATGCTTTTTTGTGCTGGTATGGGTACGAGCATCATGTTCTGGTCTATTATTGAGCCGATGTATTACTTTACAGGTCCGCCATTTAGAATGAAACCGGGAAGCGACGCTGCAGCAGAATGGTCAGTTACATATGGCATGTTCCATTGGGGTATTTCTGCATGGTGCATATATGCCTTTCCAACGTTAGTTATTGCTTATTCGTTCTTTATCAAACAGAATAAGTCTTTGAAAATCAGCCAGGCAGTAAAGGGGGCTATAGGCAAGTATTCAGACGGCAACATTGGTCGACTCATTGATATTCTTGTTATTTGGAGCTTGGTTGGTGGATTGGGTACTTCACTTGGTCTTGGCGTACCGATGGTTTCTGCAGGTATAGGATATTTATTAAATATTGAACAATCAACTATGCTGAGTATAATTATCATGGTGATTTGGACAATTATATACATTACAAGTGCTTCACTTGGTGTACATAAAGGTATTCGTAGGCTAAGTAATATAAACGTATACTTAGCTCTGGGTCTGGCTATTTTTGTCATAATTGCTGGACCAACTGGGTTTATACTAACTTATTTTACAGATAGCTTCGGCCTTATGACACAAAATTTTTTAAGAATGAGTTTTTATACTGACGCAATCAGTGGTGGGAAATTCCCTCAATCATGGACAGTATTTTATTTTTCATGGTTTGCGGCTACAGCGCCATTTATGGGGCTTTTTATTGCCAAAATCTCCGAAGGTCGTTCTTTAAGAAGTTTGATAATTAATATCCTTGGCTGGGGTTCAGTCGGCAGCTGGTTATATTTTGGGGTTTTCGGTGGCTATACAATGAACCTTCAGCAAACTGGTAAATTAGATGTAGTTGAAAGTATGAAAGAAATCGGCGATGCGTCAACAATTATCAGTGTATTAGAAACATTGCCGATAAGTTATATTGCGATACTTTGCTTCGTCATTTTAGGCTTTATATTTCTAGCGACTTCACTGGATTCGGCTTCTTATATCCTCGCGTCTACGGCATCTGTAAAAGTGGGTGAAGGAATTGAACCTCCTAGATGGCATATAATTGTATGGGGGCTGATTATGGGGGCTTTATCTATTTCACTGTTACTGATTGGAGGGCTAAATGTGGTACAAACATCTGCAGTTGTAGTTGCAGTGCCAGTAGTCATAATGTATATACTGTTAATCGTTTCGTTAATGAAATGGCTTAGAGAAGATTTTAAACACAAAATTGAGGAGGATTAAGAATGGGAGCTTTTGATGTTGACTATAGTATGATTCAAGAAAAAAAAGATTTTCCTTATGATGTTGAAATTACAGAACACACGTGGATAGAAATGTCTGATGGTGTAAAGTTGTCAGCAAAGTTGTGGCAACCTCAAAATATAGATAGAAAAACAAAAGGTGCTATTCTTGAGTACCTACCGTATAGAAAAGATGAGTTTACAGCTCTGAGGGATGAAATAAGACATAAATATTTTGCAGGATGTGGTTACACATCAATACGTGTGGATATAAGGGGCACCGGAGATTCTGAAGGTATTATAGAAGATGAATACCCGAAACAGGAACAAGATGATGCTTTAGAAATCATTTCATGGATTGAAAAACAGAAATGGTCCAATGGTTCAGTTGCTATGATTGGTAAGTCATGGGGCGGTTTTAATGGGTTACAACTTGCTGCTCTTCAACCTGACGCCCTTAAAACGATCATCACATTATGTTCAACTGATGACCGTTATGCTGACGATGTACATTACCGTGGTGGCACTATGATGGGATCTGATATGCTCTGGTGGGCCTCCACGATGTTTGCTTATAATGCAAGGCCACCATTCCCAAAGTTTGTGGGTGATCAATGGTATGACATGTGGATCGACAGGATGCAAAATACGCCACCATTCGTTGAAGAGTGGGTATCTCATCAGACAAGGGATAATTACTGGAAACATGGTTCGGTTTGTGAGAATTATAATGATATTAAAATTCCTGTTTTGACTATGAGTGGCTGGGCAGATGGCTATACAGATGCTTTGTTCAGACTCATGGATAACCTTAATGTACCCAAAAAAGGTATTGTAGGTCCATGGGCGCATGAATTTCCGGATACTGCGATACCTGGGCCACAGATAGGTTATTTACAGGAAGTGATTGAATGGTTAGATAAATGGATGACTAATGAAGGTGATACGGGGCATAAAGACGAGTTTCTTGTATATATTCAAGATAGTGTGAAACCGGCGACTTCTTATGATTACAGAAAAGGACGATGGTTGAACCTATATGATGAAAAACAGAGAAATATTGATATTTTCGAAACCTTAAATGGAGAAAGGATTCTTAAGAATATACAGTGTCATGGTCTTTATTCTGGGGTGTTTTGTCCGTTTGGGCAGGATGGAGATTTGCCTGATGATCAAACTATCGATAATACATTAGCAACTTCATTTAAACTTGAACCTCAAAAAGAAGCGGTCAACTTTGTCGGACAACCAGTTGTAAATTTACGAATAAAATCTGATGTAAAAGAAGCAAATGTCCATGTTAGAATCTCCGATGTACATCCAAATGGGACAAAAACATTAGTTACAATGGGACAATTTAATTTGAATCATTATAATAGCTGTGAGTCACCAGAAGATTTACCTTTGGATGAATACATAGATGTTAATGTCCCACTTAATGTGATAGGCTACCAAATTCCAAAAGGAAACCAAATAGAAATTTCTATTTCTCCTACCTATTGGCCTCAGGTTTGGCCATCAAAAGAAATTGCCGGGTTAACAGTTGATATGTCAGCATCTAAACTTATTGTACCTACTATAAATGAATTCAAAGAAGTGAAGTTGAAGCATGAACAAGCAGAAACGGCTGCACCTCTTGATAAGATTATCCATAGAGACGGTTCGAGAACACGTGAGATAAAAAAAATATTAACCACAGGTGAATGGATCCTTGATGATTTTTCTGATGAAGGGTTAAGAACATTGACAGATTCTCATATAACATATGGTACAAAGAACCATAATGTTTATACTATTAAAGAAAATGACCCGTTATCAGCAAAAGTAGAATGCGATTGGCAAGTTATAGTAAAAGACAATGATATTGATACTGAGATAGTTACAAAAAGTATCATGTCTTGCGATGAAAATTATTATTATTTAACTAACATAATGTCAGCTTATAATAACGAAGAGAAATGTTTCAGTAAAACTTGGAAGAAACAAGTTGCAAGGAATTATACTTAAAAATAAATAAACTAGTAAAAGAATATAATTACAGATCATCTTCATAAAATTGCTTCGCTCTATTGCTAAAAGAATAGACGATTCAAAAAGTACCTAGATAAGAAAATCTTAAGTACTTAAATTATGGTGTAACATTGAAACGGTAAATCTTATAAATAGTAACGATTAGTCAAAATAATAAAGCAGATATTATAATTAGAAAAGAAGCGGTCATTCCGCTTCTTTTCTGTATTTAAACATTTACTAAAAATAAAAAAATATCATATATTAAAAATGAGGAAATTTCCATGCATGATAGAACATCTATCAGACATACCATAGTAAGAGATACGATAAGCCAAGAACAAATTAAGAGATAGTATACGTATTAACGAACATAGCCAGTAATTTAAAAAATTAATCTCAAATATTGATACGTGAATATTGAGGAATTGCAAAAGCTAGTAAGTTTATAATTTATAAAAGGGATAGTAAGGCACAAAAAAAGACACATAGGGAATGTGCCTCTTTTCTTACCATTTCATCATTATTAAGTATTGTAATAATTGTGTACACCTAATATATCACAGATAACCAATAAAACAAATGGAGGTTTATAATGATTAATTTAAGAGGAGAAAAAATAAAGAGAAGTTTATTAAAGCACATGATATTAATCCTATGTTTTTACATAATAAAAAAGGCCAAAAGCAACAACACACATTCATTTGTGGTTACAGCATTGCTAAACGATTGCTATAGATGATAAATCAAGCAGAATTACCTTTGTTTAACCCTTTAAAAATTGAAAATGATGCAACACAAGGAAATAATAACGTAATAGAAGTGGATAACGGTAATCAAGCTAATCACAGACAGTGGAAAGACTTAGCAAAACAATTAAGTAATGCAATAAACATCTTTATTGCTTATTGGGAAAAATCGATCAACCGTATACTAGCAGAAATAAAAATCAAGGTTTATGAGAACTACAGTGAAGCACCTGAAGATAGACACATAAAAGCGGTTAATACATGTTTAAAAAGAATCCTACATAATAAAATACTTAAAGATGTTCAAAAGGTAATCATATTAAAGAATACAACTTTACTTTATTGAATGAAGTATTAGAAAAAAATGATATACCGTCTCAATTTGGTTAAATAAGATAGGTATATAACAAAAAAGAAGCGGAATATATCCGCTTCAAATCAAAGTGTTTCATACGATAGAAATACATCCTCTATATAAAAGGAAAGTGTCTTTTATAAGTGTAAGTGAAGTATGACGTACACAAAGTGTAACATAAGTATGAACACAGTAAAATAAAAATAATCTAATTTAACAAGGCCTCCAAAAGTAATTGCGTTATTAATACGTTATAGTTAAAAACGTTGATAAGGGTAAACGAATGAAAAAATTAATAGTAATAAATAATAACTACTATAATCTAAAGAAGTGGAAAAAGATTATATGACTTACGGCATTGAAGATGACGCGGTAATGGAGAAGGAAAATTAGTTATAGTTAGGCATATTACATTCTACATATAGAATACAGAATGCTTATATGAGTTAGAAGAAAATACAACTTATTAAAACTATATATAAAAGAAGCGGGAGCACCGCTTCTTTTAACAAATCTAAATGAACGAGCTATTTCATCATTTGTTGTGTTTGCTAGTGTAAACATTTTCAGAAAGTATTGTACATCTTTCATTAGTTATAATATCCTATTTTAATTCTTCTAGAGTAGTCATATTTTAAAATCTTTTAGTCATAATATATCTTTATGCTTTTTGTTTTAATAGCTTAACATCATCTTTATCATGGAAAACTACGTTCTATTGTAAAGTCATTTTTGTCTCCTCGAAAATATGCTTTAGAAAATTCTATCCTTCTATCTTTATCGTCTTTGGCAATTGTCGTTATATAAAAACATGGTAAGCCTAATTGACATTCTAAATAAAAACTTAATTGATTATCAGCCATCATAATATTTAAATTTTTAGTTGTATAGCTAACTGTTACATTAAAACTATTTTCTAAAGTTTTATATATTGAGTTTTCAGCATTTTGACTACTGATACCAGGGGCTATATACCAAGGTATATAAGAAATTTCATATTGTACTGGAGAATTATCTATTTTACGTACTCTTTCAATTCGCTGAACAGGATCTCCAAGATTAATTAATAGCTGTTCTTGTAAAAAAATATCTGCTGGAATAACGTTTAAACTAATTAAAGTAATATCTGGGTTTTTACCTTGTAATTTTGCTTGCTCTTTAAATTGATGTGCTGTATATGAAAGTGTTTGCCGTGTTTTTTTTTCAGCTACGAAAGTTCCACTACCTTGTCGTTTTACTAAATAACCTTCTAGTACTAGTTGATCTAAAGCTTTCCGTATAGTAACACGACTAGTGTTGAACATTTCGCATAATTGATGTTCAGTTGGAATTTTTTCATTAATAGAATATTTACCATTCTCAATATTTTTAATAATTTGTTTTTTAACATATGCATATTGATATTTATTTTTATTCGTCGACATTTCTTCATTCCTTTTTCATTAATATATTTCTGAGTATACATCTTTAAAAATGTAAGCGATTTCTTTATTAGATATACTTTTCAAAAAAGGAGGTTAAAATATGTCATTAAAAGTAGTGATTATAGGAGGAGGTTCTAGTTACACTCCAGAAATTATTGAAGGTATTATCAATCGTTATGATCACTTTCCCGTAACTGATATAAGCTTAATTGATATTGAAAAGGGGTTAGAAAAATTAAAAGTTGTATTTTCATTAGCGAAAAGAATGATAGAAAATTCAAATAAACCAATCAATCTTACATATACTCTTGATAGGAAAAAGGCTTTACAAAATGCTGATTTTGTAACTACACAAATTCGTGTAGGTGGTTTAGCTGCACGTGAAAAAGATGAATTTATTCCTTTAAGTCATGGATACATTGGTCAAGAAACAAATGGTGCTGGTGGTATTTTAAAAGCTTTTAGAACGATACCAGTATTAATGAATATTGCAGACGATGTTCATAATATTTGTCCTAACGCATGGATTATTAACTTTACCAATCCAGCTGGAATTGTTACTGAAGCATTATTGAAGCATTCACCTCACAAGAAAGTGATTGGCGTTTGTAATATACCGTTGAATATGCGAAATTCAGTAGCAGAAATACTTAAAATATCACCATCAACCATTGAAATTGAATTTATTGGTATAAATCATTTTGTATTCGGAAATAAAGTCTAAGAAAATGGAGTAGATAAAACAAGTAAAGTTTTAAAAAATTATGGTTCTGTTGCAAAGTAAAAAAATATAGCTAACCACTAATTTATCATGTGAGTGTTCGCTTAACTTGCTAGCATGATGCTAATTTCGTGGCATGGCGAAAATCCATAGATCTGAAGAGACCTGCGGTTCTTTTTATATAGA
>DATGUU010000065.1:0-9893 GCA_035301085.1 Pseudogracilibacillus sp.
TGACTTTTCTTACTTGATGATTGTTTAACAACTTTAACCTTAGAAGTTACATTTGACTTCTTACTAGAATTAGATCCACAACCAGTCAATATGAGTAATGAACTTAGTATGACTGAACTAATGATAGTGAGTTTTTTCATAAGCAATCTATCCTTTTCTATAGTATCCATTTACATTATATCAAACTCAACCATCCCTTAGTTCCCATTATTTATTTTTTAATAATAGCGTTTTATTAATTATCTTCTTCTTGCATTCGATGAACAAATTTTGAAACAGTTATCCTATGAACTCTTAATTTTCGAGCAATATATGAATAAGATCTCCCCTCCTCTAACATTCCTTGTATTTTCTTTCTTTTTGGATATAGCTTCAATGAAGTGAATTTACTAGTTCCTTTTGGTCTACCTAATACAACTCCTTCTGCGCGTTTTCTTGCTAATGCTTCTTTTGTTCTCTGTGAAATTAAACTTCTTTCTATTTCTGCAGATAAGCCAAAAGCAAACGCCAAAACCTTAGAATTAATATTATTTCCTAACTCGTACCCCTCTTTTACAGTGATAACCATAACTTCTTTTTCCATGCATTCATTAAGAATTCCCATTATTTGTAGTAAATTTCTACCTAACCTCGAAATTTCACTAACAATTACTACATCTCCTTTCTTTAATTTTTTCATTAATCTTCCGAATTTTCTTTCGTTTAATTTTTTAGTGGCACTTATTGTTTCTGAAACCCACTTATCAATTTTTATATCCCTCTTTCCACAAAATTCTAAAATTTCAAACTTTTGATTTTCTAGTGTTTGCTTATCAGTGCTAACACGAATATATCCATAAATCATAAAAATTTCACCTCGTCCTTTTTTAATGAGCGATTATATTAAACAACATGCAATAAATCTAGATTATCATACAGGGGAATCTTGGATAATTTTAAATGAAATTGAACAATCCATAAAAAAGAAAATAGAAGCTGTAGGAACTCCATTGAAAGACTGGAACATTAAAATCAATCGTGGTATTCTTACTGGTTTAAATGAAGCTTTTATAATATCAAAGGAAAAAAGAGATGAGCTAATCGAAGCCGATCCTAAGTCTGTTGAAATTATACGACCAATTTTACGTGGCAGAGATATTAAAAGAAACAAAATTGATTTTCAAGATAAATACTTAATTGCTTTATTTCCATCTAAAAATTATGACATAGAAAAATTTCCTGCTATCAAAGACTGGTTACTTAATGGAGATTGGGTTACTGCAAAAACAAAAACGAATCCTCCGACTCCTATTGGTTCTGGTAAATTGAGACTAGAACAAACAGGGGAAACACATACATTTAAAGGTGTAAAATTTAAATCTAGAAAGAAAACTACAAATAAATGGTTTGAAATACAGGATAGTATACAATATTGGTACGATTTTTTTAAACCTAAAATTATATATCCTAATATGACAAAATACTTACCTTTTTACCTAGATAAAGATAATTTTTTAGTCAATCAGAAAGCTTTCATAATTACAGGAAATAATTTGGGCAGCTTAATAGCATTTTTAAGTTCTGCTCTATTCAGATACGCATTTTCTAATAATTTTCCAGAATTACAAGGTGGTACTAGAGAATTGAGTAAGATTTTTTTTGAAAATATTCAAGTGAAAAGAGGAACTATTGATTCTGAAAAAGCATACTTATCATTAATTTATAAAATTCAAAACTACAGAAAAAATAATGTAAGTACTTCAGTTTTAGAACAACAGTTGAATAACAAAATATTCAAAGATTATGATCTTTCACCTGAAGAAATAAAAGTAATTTCTGAATCAGAAAAATTATAAATTTTCATGATTTCAGCATCTGAATATTGTTTATTAGGCAAATTTTTAGGAATAGGTACATTTTCAAATAATTTTTTAGAACCATATTGATAAGTTCCATATCCGGTAAGTATGTCTAAATATCTAATAAAAATTTTAGAGTTTAAAAAGGATTCTAAAGTATATAATGAATCTCCTGTGATTAAAAAAACACCATTATTAACAAAAAAGTGTTCATCAACATACGCGAATCTATATTCTGAATTTACAGGAGTCCAAACTAATTTTGGTTTATTAAAATCGTCCTATAACTAGGAACAATATTAAAATAAAAAGTTGATAATAATTATCCTAAAAATGGATTTATTATCAACTTTTTTATTTATATACAGTAATAACTAAATACCTAAAGATGATGTGATATAATTAATCTCTTCATTTGTTAAAGAATATAATTTAAAAATATCATCATTATTCAGCGCAACATTTTTGCTATATTTTTTAACTGGTAATTTAGTAAGGGCATACTTATTATATTGGTACCCTTTTATTCCTAATTCGATACTAGCATAAATTCTTTTATAAGCAAATTCAAATAAATATGAAGATAATGTACATTGTAAATAAATTAAATTTTCATAGTTAGTTATCATAAAACATGTCTTATCTAACATAAACTTTTTATTATCTAATGCGAAATATGCACCTTGTGTTGTTTCAGGATATATAATTTTAGGTTTATTAAAATCGTCCATATAAGCTAAACTTCTCAAATTATAGGGTGTAATGCCTTGATCGGTTCTTTTTTCTAATCTTTCATAATTAGAACCTTTTTCAGGTTTTGTATTCCATTCTCCATTATCTAGCCATTCCTTGATTGCTGGATAGTCATTTATATTGACTGGAGGAATTTTTGTTCCATCTTCTGATATATAACCATTATGAGAATTTATTATATATATGTCTTGAAAATCAATTTTATTTCTTTTAATATCTCTGCCACGTAAAATTGGTCGTATAATCTCAGCTGACTTAGGATCGGCTTTGACTAGCTCATCTCTTTTTTCCTTTGATATTATAAAAGCTTCATTTAAACCTGTTTTTATCCCATAATTTATAGATATGTTCCAATCTTTCAATGGAGTTCCTACAGCTTCTATTTTCTTTTTTATGGATTGTTCAATTTCATTTAAAATTATCCAAGATTCTCCTGTGTGATAATCTAGATTTATTGCATGTTGTTTAATATAATCGCTCATATTTTCTATCTTATTTTCTTCTAAAGCTAATGCTCTTAATTGGTGCTTATTATCTGACTTTTGCAATATTAAAATATTGGTATCCACTGTTGCAGAATCAAAAACATTTGCTCCTAAGTCTATAAGCTCAAGTGGATTCGTTTTTTCTATAAAAAAGTTTCGTAACTTTTTACCATATCCTGCACGCATCCATTTATTAGAAGTAATAAACGCTAAAAGCCCATCTTTCTTAATTTGATCCATACCTTTTTCATAAAAAAGTGTGTATAAATCCCCTTTAGCTTCATAAGTTTCAAATCCTAATTTTTTTGAATTCTCTTTATAAAATTCCCAAGATTTTGGATCTCTTGATTTCATCTTTTGTAAATGTATATATGGTGGATTCCCTATTACAGCATCAAATCCATCTGATATTCCAAACATTATATATGGATCGAAGAAATCAGCAGCTATTCTATTTTTAAACGGATCAAAAGTCTTCAATTGTCTTGTTCGCTCATCTTCAAACATACTAATTTGTCCAAGAGTTAGATTGTAATACTTCTCTTGATATTTTTTCTTAGTACTTGGCTTCCTAGCATTAAAATACTTATCCCTTAAATCTTTAAGCTTTAAATCTAAGTCAGGATCATCGAATAAACTAGTTTGACCTTTTTCTAACTTAACAAGACTATTGGCAGCTATAAACTTAAAGTCTAAGTTTGGTAATGGTTGAATATTATTTTTATCCGTTTCATCAACAATTACAGACAGCCATGCCCTCAATCTTGAAATTTCAACAGCCATAGGTTGAATATCTACACCATAGATATTATTTTCAATAATTGATAATTTTAGTTTATAAGGATCAAAATTAGTTTCAATTCGTTCATATGTCTTTAAAAGTTGTTGCATCATTCCCATTGGAAATGCTCCAGAACCTGATGCTATATCAATAACTTTAAAGCTATCAAGTGCTGACTTTATTTTTGAAATTATGTTTTTAGTCTTTACACCCCATACATCTACACTTGATGTGCTCTTACGACTAATCCATTGTGAATCTGATAAATCTAATAATTCATCTATCCCTGCGTGTGCATTTGCATCTAGCTTTGAATAAAGATATTGTCTTAAAGTTTCCTTAACCATATATCCTACAATCTCACGTGGTGTATAGAATGATCCCGTTTTATTTCGTTCATTTGATTCATTTTCATCTATCTGTGAAGCAAGTAAAGTTTCAAATACTTGACCTAGCATTTCAGGATCAACGGCAATTAATTCAAAATCAGCGCTTGATTCATCTGTTGTAAAATTAAATTCGTTAAAGTGAGCAAATAATCTCTCAAAAAATCCTTCTGGAAAAACCAATTTTTCTTTTGCAAAATCATTTTCTTTTGCTTCAAACAATCCCCCATTTAAATATGGAGTTCTCAAATCACCATTACTACGATCTGAAATTTCTGTATTTAAAGTATTGAAAAATAATACTTTTAATTTTTGTTCATAATATTCTGTTGCATCTAATTCTTCTACATCAAAATAACCTACATCCTCATTTATAACATCCATTTTTCTTAAAAACCATACAAATAGTAATCGTCCAAGTAATCTAGAAGAAAATTGCTTAGCATCATCTTCACCTTTACCCATTGCTTCCAATGAAGTCACTAATTCTGCAAAATGAGCTGCGATATAGTTATAGAATTGCTTATTAACCTCTTTTAATTGTAATGCATTCCATAAGGTTGTATGAATTGTCCTTTGAGGTTCAAATTCTAGTTGTTTTCCATTTTCAATTCCTGTATATGCAGCCGCACCATCAAGCTTATCTTTGAAAATAAGTTTTTGAGTATTACTCAAATGATCTCTTAATTCTAAAACTCTTAATTTTTGATGATTTGATATAACTAGCAATACCCCATTTGTATCAGGAGTCAAAAAGAAGTCTATCCCAACTTTATACTGTGGCTTTCGTGTTAATTCTGAATCTTCCCAATTCTGTGAATACTCTGTTGCAACTGATATTCTTTGTTTTGTTGCTGATTCACTAAACCAAAAAAAATTACTTTCTAACGCACAATCTTCTGCATAAAATAACTTAAATGCACTCCTGGCTGAAGCTGATTCGGGATGTTCATTGAACCATTTTACTTGTTTTTGATTTTTAAAGGTGTCCAATGATAAAGGCTGAGGTAAACTACCTGTATTTTGTGTATCTCTATCCAATTGATTTTGCCATTCTTTATTATTTGGTAACAATATTTTCAGTATTTCATCAGCCAAATCAATAGCAATTGCTAAAGACTGCCACTTATCTAATTCTTTTGATAATTTTCTTACCATAGAATCAACTTTATCAATACTATTGGTTGTGAGCATAAAATAGCACTCCTTCTATTTCATCTAATTTTTCTTTTTTATTTTCCTTATCTAATAGCTTATTAATAAACACTTCAAATTTTCTTATCGTTGTAGAAAATGGTGTTCCATAATTTTTTACTTCTGAATTTAGTTTTCTTACTAATTGTTCAAATTCTTTTTTCTCATTTGAAAGCTTTATTCCCTTTTGAACAATTCCTAAAACATCTTTAGTAAAATATTTTCCTACAACTTCTAAAGCTCTTTTTTGTGCAGGTTTTAATCTAAATTGTTCTTTATCAGTATCAAATTGTACTTTTATTTCGGTTTTCCCTTTAGATATATATTCCTCTCTATTAACTTTAATTGTATCTATATTAGTCTTATTATTATCAGGAGTTGTCTTTATCATCTTTAGAGCATCTTGTTCTTCAACATATTCAGCTCTAATAGAGCTAAACGGTCCTCTGTTTCTTCCAGATGAACTTATCTTTGTAAAACCAACATCTCTTATTTTTTCTCCTGTGTTAGTCACTTTTCTACTAGTTGAATACAATCCTAAAATTTCAGTAGGATCGAACATTTCATTTTTTTTAGGAAGATAATTCCATTTACCTTTAGGTATACTTTTGACTCTTGTAATTTCGCCATCATCTTTATGTTTTTCCAAAAATGTTCTTAATTCTAATGAGTAATCGTCTGTCCAATCTAAAGGATCATTTTGAAGCTGAAGTTTTTCAGCTGCTTTACTAGCTATTTCAGAATTATTATCAAAATAGTCGAGCATATCATTAAATTCTATTGGATTTGCTTCTTCTCCTAAAATACTTTGATCATTTCCAACAGTTGAATTAATCGTATCTATTTTTCTTTCTAATCTACGAACAAGTTTCAAATAAGCTTCTAAGTCATCACTAGGACGAGCATTAGCTATCAAAACCTCATCATAGGTTGATCCTAAACGATTTATACGACCATTACGTTGTATCATCCGAACAGGATTCCAATGTAAATCATAATTTACCAAAATTCCAGCATCTTGTAAATTTTGTCCTTCAGATAAAACATCAGTCGCAAATAAATAATTTAATTCATGCTCTCCTTTCTTTAATTTATATTTCTTACTAACTGGTGAGAATCTCTTTGCTATTTTTTCAACTTCTTTACTATTACCAGATACAAAAGCAGCTTGTTTACTAAATCCAGGTATTTTTTTCTCTAATATCGACGGCAATACATCCTTTAAGTAATCTACTGTATCAGAAAAGAAACTAAACACTAATACTTTTTTTCCGTATTCATTATTTTTTATAGTTTTTGCTAATCTTTCTGCAAAAACATTTATTTTTTCATCTTTTCCTTCCTTAGTTAATAATTGCAACACTTGAGTTATAATATTAGTTATATTTTTATCTCTCTCAATATCTTTATTCATTTGCTTCAAATTATATACTTTAGGATCTGCTTCTTTTCTTTCAATTCCTCTTTTCTTGATAAATTCTTTTTCTTCATCATCAGCATTATCTAATTCTTTTAAATACTCTTCATATTCTTCAAATGCCCTATTTATATCTTCATCATATTCATTCTCCAGCACTCCTACATCGCCTAAAGAAATTATGTACCCTTTTTCCAGCCATTTTTCAAACAACTTTATTCTATGTTGGTAATTTAAAACTGATTTATATAGTGCCATCATTGAAGATTCTAATCTTTTTAACCATGTTACATGTAACATATTATGGATAGCCAATTGTGTTCTTAACGGTCCTTTAACATTCATATTTCTAATATCCGGAACTGTTTTGTCGTATAGATTAATTAAATATGAATCAGGCTTATAAGGAACAAACCCTATAAAATTAATCAATTGAAACAGTAATGTTATCATGTCGTTTGATATATCATCATTAAATAGTTTTATAGATCTATATTTATCTGAAATATTATTGTTTGTAAGTATTTGCTGCACATTACCGTTTTCTTGATTTATTTTTATTTTTTTATATAAATCTATTGGATGTGAAGTTCTTTGTGTTATCTCACTAGCAAAATTCAAATTAAGTTTTCTTGGATCTAACCCTTCAAATATATGGGTTATTTTTGCTTCTATAACACCTTTGACCAACTTAATATTATCTTCTCCATATGAATATGAAAATTGTTCAACTCTAGTATCTGGAAATAATTTTCCACCCTCTTTAATAGGCTTCATTGCATTTCTCTTCATTACTCCCTGTCTGGTAGACCTTACTAAATAATGTCTAATTCCTGCTGTTAATGATTTTTTATAAACATTCCAATCTAGCTTTTTACCAGACTTTTCTGCACGTGTAATTTGTGCTTGTATTCTTTTTAATGCTTCAAAAAAATCTATGTATTCAAGAGTACTGTTAGATTCAGTACTATATGGTACACTTACAGATGTCAAACTTCCCTTAGACCCTAATTGAATTTGATTTGCAAAATCCATTAATGAATTATTAATTGGTGTCGCCGTTAATAACAATACTTTTGCATTAGGATTTTCTTGAAATAATTCTAAAACTTGATTATATCGTGTTGAATTCGCATTTCTAAGATTATGTGCTTCATCTACTACAAAAAGATCTATTTCATTACTAGTATTTTTTCTATTCTCAGATTTTTCTATTAAACTCTCTATTTTTTCGGTATCTTGCTGTGTATAAATTTCAAAATCTCTATGTTCTACTAAATTCCAGCGTTCCCCTTCTAATTCATCAACCCATTGTTGCTTTAATGATGCTGGTGGGATAATTGCGATATTTACCTTACCATCGCGAATATATTGTTTAATTATGGCAGCTGCTGTGATTGTTTTACCTAATCCAACTGAATCTGACAGCATTGCTACTCCCATTATGTCTAATTTTCTTCTCAAACTTAAAGCATTTTGATTTTGAAACTCATGCAAAATATTTTCTATATCCGCATCAAAAGGAGATACTTCAACCAATTCATCTGGAAACACTTCCATTAATGTTTTTATATAAACATCATATGGTCCATAAGTTTTATTTCCAACAGGGCTATTTCCTATAATTTCAGTAAAATCTCCTGTCCATTTCTCAGCTTCTGGATTGTTCCATAATTCGTCAAACCATGTAATATGACCATTTTCCTGATTTTCAGTTTTAGGTTCAAATTCGATAATCTTATAGTTATCTGTTAAAAAATTTAATTCTTGACTAGTTGTCAATCCTGCTTTAGTAAAATTAGAAGAACCTATTATTCCAACCGATTTTCCATCTCCTAATTCTCCAAAAATATAAGCTTTTGCATGTAATCTTGGCTTTCTAAAAACTTTAACTTGTAGTTTATTTTCTTTAATCAACTCAACTAAAATTCTAGCAGTCTCTCTAAGTTTTTCTATTTCTTTTGATGTTCCATAACTCTCAAGGTCAGAACTGATATAGCTATCTGGAAATATATCTTCATTATCAAATAGATTTCCAAATTTTTTCTGGAGGTGGTGTGACAATGGCTCTTGACCTATTAATAAACATATCTTTGTATAATCCTTTAATTCATTTATTATCTCTAAAGTTCCTGGCAAGTCCCAATACCCTGTAGCTATTCTAAGTACATGAAATTCAGGAGCTATTTCTCTGAGTGTATCAGCTAAATGTTTTCTTTTATTATCAATAAATTGCGGATATTGTACCATACATACATCTCCCTTTTAATTAATTCCCTTTGCTCACAAAAACTATCATTAACATAAGATATTATATCAAATCTAACTATCACTCAGTCTCTAATTTTTTAATATCAACAATCTGCCACAGTAGTTTATTTTTCTTTTGCTTAATCTTTTGGGTTACCTTCACTTTATCATCATTTTGTAAATGATATTCTTCAACCATCCATGCTGGAATACGTTTATTTTCATAATCTGTCACAATGAGATCTCTATTATCCCAAGGATCCAAACCTTGCTTATAAACACCCTCATAATTTTGGATAAACTTCACTTTAAATGTATAATCTGTAGTTTCTTCTACATCGCCCACCAATTCAAAGCGTGGTTTCATTCCAGCTTTTTTCACTTTCTTAGGTACCAATCTAGCGAAATAACATTCATATAAGTTTATTTTTTTCAGTAATTCTTCGTCAATAATAATTCCTTCAACTTTTTCGCCATTTTTGTCTAAAACAACAATATCAATGAATTTCTTTCCATCCGAACCAACAACATAGAAATTACGTTTTTCTATTTTTTCATTAAATTTCTGCTCAATCATCTTAGTAAATTTACGATAAAATTTCTGGTTACTTTCAGGCAACTGAGTTTCTGCATACCAAGGAAGATTTTCAAACTTAGCCTTATATTCTTTGTCCTTAATCTTAGATAATTCAAACTTAATTGGACCATAGTATTCTGAATTTTTAGCTGCGATTAAATATTCTATGATTTCTTTTCTAACTCCATCGCTATCACCTTTAGTCTTTAAGA
>DATGUU010000066.1:0-6730 GCA_035301085.1 Pseudogracilibacillus sp.
TGGGCTATCAAGCCCCAAACGAAGCATTTGCGCAATTTGTAGATTGTGTGGCCTAGGCCACACAATCTACAAATTGCAGAGAATACCTTATTTAGCGTGGTTCACAAAGAGTGTTGCATTTATTATTGCAATTTAAGATTATAATAATTCGAAAGAATATGTTTATAAAATATTGACAAACAATTTTTAATATTGTAACATTACTTTTAACTTGTATACAAGTTGTATACATGATGTATACAATAGATTTATGATCAATTTTGAATGATTTATTAATTCATATAGGAGGTGTAATTAAAATTAATAAAGAAAAGGTATTTTTAAAGGATATTGCTTATGAGAAGATTAAAAATAAAATTTTGTTTGAAAAAGTAAAACATATGACTGAAAATAGTTTAGTTCGAGAGTTAAATATGAGTAGAACACCTATTCGAGAAGCTCTTTTTAAGTTACAGCATGAAGGGTTTTTAGAAATAATAAGTAACCAAGGAATAGTTGTAAATAATATGTCTATTAATCGTTTAGAAAGTTTAATAGATATGAGGGTTGCTATAGAATCCTTCTCTCTTAGACAGGCATTTATTGAATTGAATGAAAGCGATTTATTGATGTTAGATAGTATTATAAAAGAGCAGGAAAAGGCTTCGAATAAAAATGATATTCTTACATTTCGTGAAAAAGATGCAGAATTCCATCATTATTTATTAGAAATAAATGACAACTATTACTTTATGAAAATGTTTTCAGAAGTTTATGAATTACAGTTTACTGCTAGGAAAAGGCATACAACAAAACAAGAAATGGAAAAATTAATTTCGGACCATCAATCCATTGTAAATTATTTAAAAGAGGAAAAGATTGAATTAGCGATTGAAACATTAGTTAAACACTTAAATGCAGGGAAAGAACAATATTTTAGGAGGAATTGAAAATGGCAAAAAAAGAAACAAACTTTTTAAAAGAATTGAGCTGGACAGAATTTAAAGAAAGAAGTAAAACGACTGATTTTGTAATTATACCAACTGGTGCTTTTGAGGTTTACGGGGAGCACTTACCCTTAGGTACTGATACTATAGTAGCTGAAAAAATTGCAGAATTAATTGCGGAAGATGTTAATGCAATTATAGGACCAACTCTAGAAGTTGGGGATTCTAAAGCGCTTGAAAAGTTTCCTGGAACAATAACTATTAAACCAGAGAGTTTTAAAGAGTATTTGTGGGATACTGTAAAAAGTTTAGAAAAATGGGGTTTTAAAAAGTTTTTGTTTATGAATACACACGCAGGTAATGTACCTATCATTACGCAAATATCTAGAGATTTACAGGATGATTCATCAATTGTATGTGCACAGATTGATTATTGGAGATTTATACAGAGTCATTGTGATGGAATTATTGAATCAGGTAAACTTGCACACGGTCATGCTAGTGAGGCAGGTACGTCAGTAATGCTTCATTTACATCCGGAACTATGTGATTTAGATTATGTTGTTAACGAACCACCTAGAATTACAGATAATTATCCTGATATTATTCAATATATTGATTTTTCACATAAAACAAAAACTGGAACATTAGGTGATGCGACAATAGCTAGCAAAGAAAAAGGTGAAAAACTTGTAAAGCGTACGGTAGATAGAATCGTATCATATTTGAAAGAAAGCTGGGATGTAGATGAAGTGGATAGCTAAAATATTTGAGATAGCAGCAGTGTTTTTTTTAACACTTATGGTAATAATGGTTTCTATCCAAGTTTTTTCAAGATTCCTAGGAAATCCTATTATTTGGAGTGAAGAACTAACAAGAATATTTTTACTTTACGGTTCATTTATGGGTGGAGCCTTAGCTTATTACAAGGGTAGAGGATTTAAAATCACTATTCTTGTTGATTCCTTTCCACCAAAATTAAGAAAAATTGTAGAATCAATAGTGCTATTAATTAGTATTGTTTTACTAAGCTTTGTTATATTTTCAATATTTTTATATATTTCTAATACTGGGAGTAGCACAACACCTTTATTAGATATTTCTCAAAATTTAATTCTGTACTCAATGCCAATTGGTTATATCCTTATTATTATTCGGTTAATAAAAGATTTTCAAACTACTATATTAGATCAGTAAAACGACTGGAGCAATAGAAAAACTAAATGAGGAAAGGGTGAATTAATTGATAGCTTTATTATTTATATCGTTATTTGTCATGATATTTCTAGGTATGGATTTAATGCTAGTATTGTTATTTAGTTGTGCTCTAGTTATCGTTTCATCGAATATCTTTTATGGATCTACAATCCCATATGATGTTATTTCTCAATATGTGTATGGTGGTATTGATAGTTTTACTTTTACGGCTATTCCATTATTTATTCTTGCTGGGGAAATAATGAACCGCGGGGGAATCACGGATAAATTAATTGATTTTTCAAATAAATTAGTGGGACATATTCGAGGTAGTATTGGACAATCAAGTATTCTATTAAATATGTTTATGGCAGGAGTTTCAGGATCGGCTGTAGCTGATACCACTGCAACAGGTTCGGTTATGATTCCAGCGATGAAAAAGGAAGGCTATCCTCCAGAAAAGGCAGCAGCAATTATTGCCGGTTCTGGTACAATAGGACCTGTTATACCACCTAGTATACCGTTCATCATTCTAGGTGGCATAGCAGAAATATCTGTTGGGAAGTTATTTTTAGCTGGACTTATACCAGGGGTTATAATGGGACTTTTTATGATGTTATATGTTTATTTTTATGCAAAAAAGATTAATTTACCTAAGCGAGATAAAGCGTCCTTTAAAGAAGTTTTAAATACTACGAAACGCGCTATTTTACCGTTAGGTCTTCCTATCATTATTTTAGGAAGTATTATTACAGGGCTTGCTAGTCCTACTGAATCTGCTGTATTAGGCGTATTATACGCTCTGATTGTTTCAACATTTGTCTATAGAAGTATTAACTTAAAAAGTTTATACCATGTATTATTGGAAGCTTCCTTATCAAGTGGTTTAATTATGTTAATTATAGGAGCTGGAAATTTATTTGGATGGGTTGCGACTTATAACAGTATTGGGAGCTTACTAGAAGGAATTTTATTAAGCATCAGTTCAAGTATGTATGTAGTTTTATTTATAATTGTAATTATGTTAATTGTTATGGGGTGTGTTATTGAAGTAAATCCAATAATACTATTAGTGACTCCAATATTGTATCCAATAATAATAGATCTTGGGGTCGATCCGATACATTTTGGTGCTATTATGATTATTACTTTAATGACGGCTTTGTTAACGCCACCAGTAGGTTTAAGTTTATTTATAACTTCATCCATAGCACAAGTACCAATATTATCTGTTGCGAGAGCCGCGATTCCATTTTGGCTCATTATTGTTTGCGTTGTTGTTTTAGTAGTACTTATACCACCACTGACATTGTTTTTACCTAGTTTATTATAAAATTTGCTTGTTTATTGAAAGGGTGACGAAAATTATGAAAAAGGTATATAAACAAAAAGTATTAATATTTTTTACATTGATTTTAAGTGCTGTCTTATTAATTGCTTGTGGTTCTTCAGATAAAGGAGAGAACAAGGGAAAAGAATTAAAGTCAGCTGATGATGTTTCCTCTAATAGTCCCTATTCAAAAGGTTTAGAAAAATATTATGAAGAGTTAAAAGAAGAAACTGATGGAGAAATAAATATTAAACATTTTCCAGATGGACAAATAGGAGACAAAAATGAAATTATCGAAGGTGTCAAGATAGGAACGACAGAATTTGGTATGGTTGGAAGTTTACCAGATGCTCCCGCAACTGAAGCAATGAGTCTACCTTATTTGTTTGAGGATTCAGATCATATGCATAAGGTGATGGATGGAAAAATTGGAGAAAAGCTAATAGATCAAATTGAAGAGGATGCAGGTGTAAAGGTGGTAGGTTATGTTTATTTCGCACCAAGGCATCTCACAACTAAAAAAACAAAAGTTGAAACACCAGAAGATTTAAAAGGATTAAAAATTCGTGTTCCTGACAATAAAATATCGATTGAAACATGGGAAGCATTAGGTGCATCTCCTTCCCCCATAGCATTTACAGAAGTTTTTTCAGGGTTACAGCAAGGTGTAATTGATGGACAAGAAAATCCTTATGATTTAATTAGAAGCAGTAGCTTTTATGAAGTTCAAGATTATTTAATTGAGACGAATCATGCTATGCCATTAAGATGGCTAATAATGAATGAAAAGTATTATGATTCATTGTCAGAAGATGAACAATCCTTAATTGAAAACAAATGGGAGGAACACGCTTTAAAAATAGAAGAAGCATATAAGGATGAATTAGAAGAAGATAAACAAAAGTTACTAGACGAAGGAATGGAATTAATAGAAGCTGATGAGGAAGCGTTTATGAAAGCTACGAAAGATGTATGGAAAGATATTGCTCCTGAGGCGTTTGGAGAAGGAGTATATGAAGAAATTCAAGATTTAAGATAAATGTTTAAGAAAAACTAGAATGAGGTGTAATCGGTTGAAAATTTCTATAGCTCAATTACAAGCAAGTCAAGATAAAGAAGTGAATATTAATAAAGCTAAAGAATATGTGAGAAAAGCAAAAGAAGAAAAAGCTGATATTGTTGTATTTCCCGAAATTTATATGATCTTTGTCCCAGTTAAGTCAGGAATTAAGCTTGCAGATATCGCAGAGCCAATTGATGGAAATTTTGTAAATCGGATGTCAAGTATTGCAAAAGAAAATCAAATTTATTTAACATTTGGCATGTATGAAGAAAAACCAGGTGAAAAGAAGAGAGCTTATAATACAATTGTTTTAATAAATAGGGAAGGAGAAGTAATTTACACATATAGAAAAACGCATTTATATGATGCGTTTATTACTAAAGAATCGGATCGAGTCATACCTGGAGATAAGCCTGCCGAGGTTATTGAAACAGATATAGGAAAGATTGGTTTACTTATTTGTTATGAAATACGTTTTCCTGAAATTTCTAGAAATTTAACCTTAGATGGGGCAGATGTTTTAATTGTTCCAACTGCTTGGGTAAGAGGTGCAATGAAAGAGTTCCATTGGGAAAATATGCTAGCAACTAGAGCAATTGAAAATACAATATATGTTGTTGGCGCGAACCAAGTGGATAATATTTTTTCTGGATTTAGTATGATATATGATCCGATGGGAATACAACTTGCAAATGCAGGGGAAGAAGAATTATTAATTACAGCTACAATCGATTTGGACCGTACAAAAAGAGTGAGAGAAAAACTACCTTTGTTAGAAAATCGTAAAGCAAATTTGTATTAAATGAACATTTAGTAAAAGACAGAAACTTTATCACTATGTCAATTAGATAAAGTTTCTGCTTTATTTTATAGATTAAGGATGAATTTAATGGATATTGCAGTTGTATATCATTCTATAATTTTAATTGCCTTATTAATTATTTTAGGTGCAATTACTGCTAGAGAATATAAACTTAATAACGATACAAGACAAATGTATATGACTTTAATCATTAAAGTAGCCATGCCATCTATTATTTTGTCAAGTATTTTTAAAGTTGATATAGATAGCAATATGTTTAAAATTTTAGCTATGATATTTTTAATATCTATACTCATTAATTTGTTAGGATTAATTTTAGGTTTCATAGCAAGTTCAATTTTTAAATTAAGAACAAAAAGAATCGAAATCGTTATATTATCAGCTTTTGGAAATACAGGGTTTATTGGCATACCTTTGTGTGCTGTTCTATTTGGAGCTGAAGGGGCGCTTTATGCTGCTATTTTTGATGCTGGTGTTGATTTTACAATATGGACGTTCGGGGTATTTATTATTCAAAATAATAAATCATTTAATTTACAGACACTAAAGGGTATGATTAATATCCCTTTAATAGCAATTATTATGGGGCTTATAGTAGCGGCTTTAAAAATACCTATTCATCAAATGATAATTGATCTGTCTGATAGTTTGGCAGCATTCGCAGTACCATTAGCTATGTTTTATATAGGTGCAACAATGAATCAATATAAAAGTTTTAGTAAAAGCATATCATATTTCGAACTTGTCATACCAGTGGTAGTTAAATTAATATTATTGCCTGTACTTGTAGTAATAATTGTTTTCTTTACTAGGTTGGATGAGTTAACTTCCTATGTATTGATTGTACAGTCTATGATGCCAGCATTAACCTTATCATCTATCTTATTTGCAAAACATTCAAGGGATGAGAATTTTGGTGCATTTGTTACAGTCATATCTACTATCGTTTCTCTTTTAACCATACCAGCATTGCTTTTTTTAATTGATTTTACGTAATAATGTATAGACAACTAATAACAATTAATAAATGTTGAAATTGACTAAATTATGATATTTAAACTAGACTTGATGAATATTAATCTTTTATATTAAAATTATTGTTTATGATAATAAATCTTTAAGGAATTATATTATAAAATTTATAAATTTAAATCATAGCAATCAAAAAATCTAATTTAAAAAGTATTAATTGTAATATCTGTTAATTTTTATATTGCCACTTATCAATTGCACGTGTGAAAAATTTAGATGAAGCAATCTCGTTAACGAATCAATCCTCTTTTGCGAATGGATCTTGTATTTTCACAAATGATGGCGGCAGTGTACAACAGTTCCGCGAAGAAATTGACGCTGGAATGTTAGGGGTAAACATCGGAGTACCTGCACCAATG
>DATGUU010000067.1:0-2623 GCA_035301085.1 Pseudogracilibacillus sp.
TATGTACATTTAATGAATAAAATTATATAATAATGAACGGCTTATAAATTAGGGGGAATTGATTATGACACAAAAAAATAGTAGCTTACCAAAAAGTTTTCTAATCTTTGTCTTATTTATGTTTTTATTTCATAGTGTGACTATACAAATTGTAGTGGCAAATGAAGATGATAATGAAACAAACAACATAGAAGTAACTGATTCTAATAATCACGAAGAGACTTCTGACAATGCTTCCAATAATAGTGACAATGACCAGAATGAATCAGACAGTGAGTCTGATTATAATAGCAAAAACCAGGAAACATCAAATGATGATTTAGATGATATTATTGAGGAAAATCATAATAACAGTAATAATCAAGATGATGAGGAATTGCTTGAGAATGAAGTTGAAGGTGCACCAACTGAATCTAAGGAGTCTATCAATGATGTTGAACCGAGTGACGCTAAAAATCCTGATGTGACTAAAGATAAAAATCAAAATCAACTTCAATTAAGCAAAAAGAATAATGCCTCAACATTAGAAGAAGGGGTTAGGCATAACGATGTGCTTACCCTCAAAAAAGACTTACAGACACTCGGGTTTGCTAACGGTATGTCGATGACAAACTATTATGGTTCCTATACAACTAAGAAAGTGAAAGATTTACAAAAGTACTACGGCATTAAACAAACGGGCAAGGCCGATAAAGATACTTTAAAAATTATAAAAGATATTTTAAATAGTCCTTATTTGCCTGGGAAAAGACATCAAGATATTATTCCGTTTAAAGAAAAACTAAATGCGACTGAATTTGGTGGCATTAGCTTAACTAACTTATACGGTTCATTCACTGAGAAACGCGTCAAAGCATTCCAAAAAAAACATCAGTTAGTTGTGAATGGGATTGGTGATCCAGTTACTTTAAAAAAATTAAATAATATACATTCTGAATTAGAAAGTAATAAAATTAAAATCTTTATAGACGCTGGGCATGGAGGGAAAGATCCAGGTGCTTCTGGAAATGGGTTAAAAGAAAAAGATTTAACTCTTAAAATAGCTAAAAGTATCGAAAAACATTTACGCCAATATAAAAATGTAGAAGTTATGATGGCACGTTCAATTGATAAAACGTTATCTTTAAAAGAACGTACCGATATGGCTAATAAATGGGGTGCTGATTTTTATTACAGCGTTCACATTAATAGCTTTACTAGTAGTACAGCTCGAGGATTTGAAACATTTGTTCATCCAACTACTACATCGAAAAATAAAGATAGCCAAAAAATGATTCACAATGAAATTATGAAGTCCTTTTCAACTAATGTGATTAATCGTGGCACTAAGACTGCTAACTTTCATGTGTTAAGAGAATCAAATATGGAATCAATGTTGGCTGAGTATTTATTTATTACAAACAAATCTGACTCAAGTCTATTAAAACAACAAAAAATGATAGATAAAATTGGTAAAAATACAGCGCAAGGTATTGCAAAAGCTAATAAATTAAAAAAATAAAAATCATCTTCTCTCAAATTTGAGAGAAGATGATTTTTATTTTGTATACATACGGAAACCTAATTTGACATATTTTGAATGTTTTAAATCTAAAACTTTACTTGTAACTAATTCTACCTTCGATCTCTTTGAACCTCGTTGGCACTTCTTCTTAAACTCTAAAACAGCACTTTCATCTGTACTGTAAACATATACCAACATCTTTTTATCATTAATCTTTTTAATATAACCACTTAATTGATCAGTCAATGCTTGTCTTCTTATCCATGACATATATCTAGTTTTGCCTAAACTCCCTATAACCTCATATCGTACTCCATATAGCTTTCCCATCGGGGCTTGATTTACTTCAATTTTATCCACAGCATGAGTTTTCAACGGTGGTAATAAGCTGTTATAATCAAAATAATATTGAGTTCTTGCTTGATTTGCTGTTTCTGGAAAGTAATAGTCTATAATTGCTTTGGGAACATCATGAATCTCACCTGATAAAGGATAAGAGTGAAAACTTATCTCTGCTGTAGCATTAACTTCTAATACCACACCTTTTTTAGGGTCTTTCGGATTAACAATAATATCAACCCCCGCATGAGGTATATTAGGTAAAGATTTTAATGTATCAATTGCTAACTGTTTCACCTCACTGGTAATTTCATTTGTACAATCAATTGGGTCTCCACCTGCTGATAAATTACTTAACTGTCGTAAAAATATTTGCTCATTTTCCTTTGGAATACTAGTCAGTTTAAGATTTTGATTTTTAAGCATAGTTTCAACTTCATAATCTACTTTAATTGGTTTAGATGCTAAGTATGGATTAGATTTACGTTGCTCGTTTTTTATTTTAATGAGTTGTTCAATAGTACGTTGTCCATCACAAATAACATTCGCAGGAATTCGATGAATTATACTTGCTACTTTATTTCCAACAACATAAAATCGATATTCTTTTCCAAAGTAATGCTTTTCGATTAAAAAACGCTTATATGATAATTTAGTATTGTAATGCGCTATAACTTCCTTTAGTTCTTTTTTATTTTTAATGTTTACAAATACTCCACGCCCCATACTTCCATCTAAGGGCTTTACGACAACTGGGTACCCTATTGTTTTTGCATATTT
>DATGUU010000068.1:0-2072 GCA_035301085.1 Pseudogracilibacillus sp.
GGTTCAACACATGGAAAGTAAGTTTATATAATACAGCTTTAGATATGATTTATATCATAGCACCATATTTATCTATCGTTATCATGATATGCGCACTTGTGATTATAATTGAAAAAATAATAAATATAAAAGAAAAATACGTTATTATTCATATTATCGCTTGTATATTAGTCATCATGTTGCACGTTGCGATGTGGCTACAATTATATGATGTTTGGCAACATTTAAAAGAAATCATTTATCAGGTTTGATGAATACGAAAAATTAATAATCGAAGTTGACTGCCAAAATAAATTGGAATATATTTACAATATAGATATAATTTATCAAATATTGATGGAGGTCAACGATGAACAGTCAACAAAAGTTTAATAAATTTAGTATTAAAAAATGTACACTTGGTGTTATGTCAGTTTGCATAGGAAGTGTTTTATTTTTAAGTAATACAAGTGATATCGCATTTGCATCAGAAGGGGATACTAATCATCAAGAAAATACAATGTCAGCAACTAATCAGATAGAGAAGAAAGAAAAAGAATCAAACCCCGAAATTTTATCTATTACTTTAGATAAACATGAATACGCTCCAGGAGAAGTAGTTAAAGTCCAATTTAAAATTAAAGATATTAATAAGTTGGAAAATGTTTCAATTGGATTTTCAAACGATACAGCAGTAGGTGAAACAACACTAGCTGAATCTTTAGATAATCCTTCTGCAATACAATCAGCTGATGGTGTTTGGACAGTCAATGTGGACGTTGAGATACCTAAAAAGATAGGGGACACTTCATTTAGTTTTTCAACTGCTACTGTAGATAATGTGAATGGTGGAGGTGATACAATTGCTCCACAATTAGGACCAACAACTTTAAATGTGCAAGCTCTTAAATTTAGCGTTAAAAATAAAGTAAACCAAGATAAAATAGATACAGTCGCACCACAAATTAAGAATGTTTCAGTAGATAAAAATGTATATAAACCAGGCGAAACTGTAAATGCTACAGTAATGTTGGAAGATATAAGTAAATTACGAGAAGTATCATTAAGCTTTGGTAAAGAACCTTTCGATGGTAAAGCAGGAATATCTAAATTTGCAGATGTGACTAAAGCGGCACGTGATAAAGAAGGTAAATGGATAGTGCCACTACAATTACAAATACCAAAAGATAATATTAATACATCATATCAATTTGCACATGTCAGTGCCGTAGATGAATTTGGTAATTCAGTCGCACTTGTAGAAGGCGTTACAAAACAACCGGAATTATCTAAAATAGGATTTAAAGTTGAAGCGGACAATAAAGCAACTTTATCAAATAAAGAGGATAAAGATAAAAAGCAAGATAATCAAAAAACTACTTCTAAAGAACTTAAAAAGGCTGAAGATAGACAAAAAGTTGTAACGGTACCTAAAAAAGAAGCAATAATATCTAATAAAGAACAAAAGCAAGTGAAGAAAGAAGATAATAATAAGTCTAATCAATCACAAGATAATCAAAAAGCTATGCCTAAAGAAGCTAAAAAACCCGAAGATAAAAAAGATGCATCTAAAAAAGAACTCCCGAAATCAGGGGAAGTTGTTAAAGATATAACATGGATAAGTGCAATCATAGCTATTTGTAGCATACCAGTTCTATTGAGAAGTAGAAAACGACAAAGTTAATAAATAGTTCAAAACTAAAGCTCCTTTCACTAGAAAACGTTCTAATGAAAGGAGCTTTAGATTTTTTCTCCTATTAACATGTACTTCCATTCCAAATTGAAACAGGAAGTATATATTCAGATAGTGTTTCTTGTTTTTCAAGCCTTAGATTTAAGACTTCAAGTGCTTTATTGGCTATTTCTTCAATAGGTTGGACTATTGTTGTTAAGTTTGGAAACATATTACGCATAATTTTAGAACCATCATATCCGACAATAAGTAAATCTTTAGGAATGTTTTTATTGAACTTTTTAGCAATTTGCATGATAAGTAACGCGTCTACATCGTTTGAAGCGAATACACCATCTACATCTGGGTGATCTATAAATATTTGGTTGAAGATTCCAGTTTTCTCTGTGTAAGAGATATT
>DATGUU010000069.1:0-3548 GCA_035301085.1 Pseudogracilibacillus sp.
CATTATGTCCGTACATGAGATGACCTCCAAGTGCATAAATATCGATTTTCGTTTTAATGTGCCTTGCACTTTATTTCGACAAAAAGGGGCGCAAATCCTTTGTTTTCGTGGAAATTTCTATTGTTCAGTAAACCCTAATTATATTATTTTTCATTACTAATACCCCCCCTGTTTATCTAAGTCACAGAGTTTTTCCTGATTTTATCTTTTAATTAATACAAATTAATGCGATCTTCTTTTTATTAATTTCATGTTCATGAAATTACAAGATCTATGATCAGTTAATAGATTTTTCCTCAACTTCTACAAATGCTATAAAAGATATTTATCTAAACATCACTCCCTTATTTAATAATTTTTTACAAAGTTTGATTAAAATAATCTAAGGTAACTCATGTGTGGAATATCCCTTGCAAGTGAATCCATGGCGCTTGAAACAGCCATCAAAAATACTCCTTTAAAGCTAATATTTAATTTTCAATTGTTTAATAATAGCTCCTAATGAAGGTGTTCGAGCCATTAACCACTCAATTTGTGTGTTTAATGAGAATATTAAAACAAAACAATCAGTTTATAAACACATTTTGAGTGTTTTGTAAATAAAACTTCATGTTGTGTTACTTTAAATTCATATGAGGTGTTTTCGATGAAAGATTTTGAACGTCGATTAGAAAATTTACGTGATAAACATGGATATTCAAAAAAAGAAATAAGCTTCAAACTAGGATTTACGGAAAATGTTTATGGGGCATATGAAAGAGGCGAGCGGAGACCTTCGCTCGAAACACTCGTTAAATTAGCCGACCTCTATAATGTTTCTTTAGACTACATCCTAAGAGGAAAAGAATTTTCTAAAGAAGACTCTGAAAATAAATATAAACAATTCCAAGAGGTTATCTAACACTTTGAGAAGTTAGGAATCGATCATCCATATATTTTAGAAGTAGATAAATGGAAAATTTTATCTAAAGGTGATATTGAGGAATTAACGAATCATTTTGAATAGGTTTGTTGAAAAGGCAAGAAAAGCAAATTTATAATGATAGTAAAAAACAAAATATACCTAACTTTTAAAAAATAATGGATCTGAGTAAAATGACATAGTTTTATAAACAATATCAATAACTAATCTCAACTCTCACAATGATAATGATATCCTACACAAGTTGAAAGTTATGTTCCATTCAAAGTTTCAATATGTATCAATTCATTAAAACCCCTCCCCTAATCCTTGTCACGCCTTTATTTAACTGCATCAAAAAGTTTCCTTGAGAAAGATAAATGATGTTCACAAATTGAAGCATTAATATAAACATTCAAAATGGAAGTGTAAAAAGCGAAATCACCTCCCTGATTAAATAGGGCAGATTATTAGATTTTTATTAAAAAATCACCTTAAACAATCTTAACTTCTCCTGATATAACTCTATGTACAATACTATCGTGAACGATAGCAACAAAAGTTCTTACGTTATTTGGGCTAACTTTGATTTCTTTTGTTTGATGATCAAATGTTACACGTTGTTTTTCATCAGGAATCATATTTACAGCCCTTTCAATATTTTCGATATAAAATTCTGAACGCTCAAAGTTAGCAATTCGTTTCATAGTTCTTACGCTTCCCATAATAGCGTTTTTTACTTCTTGCTTGTCTAAACCATTAACTCTGTATCCCTCTTTACCAACACTATGAGTCCCATGTATAAAATCCTCTATATTACTTTTAGCCTTCTCTTTATATGAATCGTATAAATGTAACATTCTCTCAAATTGAAATACATTATGAACAAATAACTCTTCACTTTGACAATCATATGTCGCTGTTACTTCTTCTGGAACAGGAACACTATTATTAAGATTAATAATAGTTGAATTTTTATTTAATGATAAATAATCCCAATTAAGAAACGTTCTTTTCCTCACTATATATCTAGAATCAATAAAACTAAATAAAATGTATTGTTTATGACCTACAGTTATCAAAAATACAAAAAAACGTTCTCGTTCTCGATCATGGAATTGTTTAGTTTTTTGTTTAAATGTTAAAACATCCTTATCGTATAATTGTTCTCGGTTATTAATTATTATCTTAAAGAACTGTTCAATGTTTGCTTTTTCGATTTCATCGGCACGATTCGGTATGTAATATTCGTCACCCTCAATCAAGCATCTTTGTTCTCTTTTTTTTATATCTGATCTTCTTTTTTTAAGATCATTCAAATGTTTTTCAAAGTTTAAAATCTCATTGAATTTTTTTCTTTCGCGATTTTTCATAATAATTTTATATATTTGATGTAATTTACCATCCTTAGATGTTACTACCCAGACTCCGTCGATATTCATCTACTTCTTCCCCCTTACATAACATAAAGTATTTGAATGATCACCAATCAAAGTTGCTTTAATTTCTTCATGATTATCTCTCCTTTCAATCGGCTGGTCGCTGATGAGGTATTTTCCATTCGTTAACTCAAATGTATGCATACCATAAATAATAAACAATAAATTAGGAAACAAAGCAGAACTATGACTCATTAAAATATATAATAATGATTGGACAAATATAAAAGTAAATACATTTATAAATAAAGGGGCATCTAAATATATAACGGAAGGAATAATTACACCAAGCATAAATATTATACTTGTTCCGTTTTTTCCTGTAATTTTGTTGTAAGCATTTTGCAAAGAATAAGGGTTTTCGTTATCTTTGGTTACTTTTATCATAACAACCTTCATGATCCATCCTAAAAATAAAAAAACGAGAAGGATTCCCAACGTAATAATAGGAATTTTAACATTCATAATCGTTGTAAAGGGAAATTTGTTATGTGAATAAAGATGTAAACTGTACAAAATATAGGCGGGGGACATGGCAGTAACAAAGTACAAAAACTTAAACCAATTCTTTGTTCCAAAAAACATTTATAAGTTTCCCCCTTTAATCACTTCATCCTTTAACAATTACACTTACTTGTACTATATGTGAAAAATTAATCATGATACACCCTGTATATATTAAAGACATCCCAATCGCTCAGGATGTCTTTCATATCTTTATTTCTTCCCATAATACCCCACATACCACTCAGCAAACTTCTGCAGTCCTTCTTCGAGTGGTGTATTCGGTTTAAAGCCGACTGCTTTATGAAGTGCATCTGTTGACGCATATGTCTTTGGCACGTCGCCTGGTTTCATGGGCTCATACACCTTTTCAAATTCAATATCTCGGCCTAAGGCGTTGCTTAAAGCTTTCTCTAAGGTCGTAATAAATGTCATCAATTTTACTGGATTGTTATTGCCGATATTATATACAACATGTGGCGCTCCATCTGTCTGTGGTGGTTGATCAAGAAGTCGCTCCATGCCGATTATGATATCATCAATATATGTAAAATCACGATACAAGTCATTGTCAAAGTCACCGTTGTTAAAAATTTTAATCGGTTCACCAGCAAAATATTTATCCGTAAAGCCGAAATACGCCATATCCGGACGCCCCATCGGTCCGTAAACGGTGAAAAAGCGAAGACCCGTTGCTGGAATTT
>DATGUU010000070.1:0-4494 GCA_035301085.1 Pseudogracilibacillus sp.
GATTGCTCTTTTATGCTTACCTGTAACTATAATAATATCTTCAATTCCCGCTTCTACTGCTTCTTCTACTATATATTGGATAGTAGGCTTATCTAAAATAGGTAACATTTCTTTAGGCATCGCCTTAGTTGCTGGTAAAAACCTGGTCCCTAAACCTGCTGCTGGTATTATAGCCTTCTTAATTTTCATAAATTACATCCTCCAACTAATATTTCAAATCATTGATAAAGCTCCTATACTTTTATCAATAGATTTTAGAATAGTACTAAATAAAGCATACTTTAAAATGTACTAGTATAAAATCACCCTTGTTTTAGTATAACAAAATTTAATAGTAAAAATATAGAGACATTTAATATATTTTAAATACTTTTTAATAGCAAAATAATATAAAGGAGTATGCTATATGCGTTACTCCTTTATATTATCCAATAAATCTCATTTTTAGTTATAATGTTTTTCTTTATATTTTTTACAGCTGCTTTAGTTTAATGTAACTTTTTGTTCTTCAATTTTTTCATTCATCAAACCGTCCCACATTTGAACAGTTCCATCTTGAGTCACAATAAAAGTATATGAACCGTGCCCGCTTTTATTATTTGCTGCTATTCTCCATATGCCATCATCTTGTGCTGAAAATTCAGGTTGTTGGAATTTGATTAAAGAAGCATCTCCTCCATCAGTTTGATTAACAGCTTCTATAACATAATCAAACACATTATTTCTATTCACTTTCAAATCTGAAAATTCATCTTTAGTCGCAGTTCTTTCACTACTTCCTTCATGGACTTTTACTGTTTGGCTACCATCATTGTTTGGTTCTTGATTATTACTTTGACTTTCATTTGATTTATTCTCATTTTCAGATGTTTCACTATTACTTTGCGAATTACTGTCGTCTTTTTCTTTTTTCTGAGCTTGTAATTTATTTTTTTCTAATTCTACTTCCTGATACTTGTTGTATCCAAAAAATCCAACAGCTGCTAATATGCCAACAATAGCAATTATTGTTATTGTGCTTAATAATTTTTTCATAATCTATTCATCCTTAAATTTAATAATTGCCACCTTGACCATTGGCGCGTGCTTCAACTTGACCTCTTAAATATTCTTTATAAGCTGGATCTTTAGATAATTCATCTACTGCATCAGCATCTTCGCTTGACATGCCTTCTTTATATGCCTCTAAAAATTCATCATCAGACATGTTTTTAGCATCTTCAGCTGTGTATTTAGGTGAGCTTTCTTCTGTATTTTCTCCATTTGTAGCTCCACCACCAGATTGGGCCATAACACCTTTTTCAAACTCTTCCTCTTCTTCAGGAGAATCAAATTCACCAGTATAGTCTACGCCATTCTTAGTTTTTTTAATTTCTTCACCATCTTCTGTTGTTCGCACTTCATTAGTATTGAGTTCTTCATTAGAATTATTATTTGTGTTTGTTGATTCTTGAATTTCTGTTTGGTTTGTAGTTTGATTTTGTTGTTCTTTTTTGGAAGTTTTGTTTTTACTATCTTTTTGTTTGTTTTCAGTTACTTTAGTTTGTTCTTTTTTAAGTTCTAAATCTTTGTAACTTCCATATGCAAATACAACTGCAACTCCTAAAACTGCAACTAATAAAATAACACCTAAACTTGCAAAAATTTTCTTCACATTGCTATCCCCATTCTGTATCTATTCTATTTTTATATTAATCTATTTTGCTACGCTTTTCTATATTTATTCTAAAATAATTGAAAAAAGAACGTATTTTGAAATCAATGTGTCTTTGAAAATAGTTACTTTTCTATTATTTTTTAATTTCTATTGGTTCTCCCAATTCATTTTCTATAATTTGTGAAATTTCTTTTCCTAATGGACCTTTGATTACAAGTGTACGTCTTACAACTGAGGTAAGTATTCCAAATACGGCTCCGATGGCTAGTATACTTCCACCAGAAGTCAAAGCAATTAGCGATCCTAATGCAATTTTCCCCAATTGTTTAAAAGGTTTTTTGTTAAATATAACTGTTAATCCAATAATATTAGGCGTGTTTGTTTCTCCTATAATAATTAAGTAATTACTTTTATGACTCTTAAAATGATGAGTTGTTATCTGTGCATTATCTTTAAATACTTTTAATAGTTCGCGCTCATGGCTATTCGATTTTTCAAGAATTTCTTCTTCTTTAAGGACTTCGGTTTCTTTACTAAATGTATATTTTTTATTTAAAGCAAGTGTTTTTAGTTCATTTTCAAAATCATTTAAAGATTTCGCTTCATAATATGCAAATTCCATTTATTTCACTCCCTGTTATTTTTCCCATTTGTTCGTTTCGTGATTATAAGTAAATCCTCTCTCTTGTAATAAGGATTTAGCCGCAATATAAGTATCATAATCCCCATCATCTTTCTTCTGTATCTCATATATTTCCATTAAGTCTTGGTTAGAGCTATCACTTAAAGCGTCTCTCATCAAACCTCTATCGCCTGTTGTTTCCCAAATCGCACCGATGGCAGCGCCAACAGTCGCAACTGAATAATATGCTGCTGCACCGACACCTTTCCCAATACCTTTACCTATCGTTTTTATTATGTTGCTCATGATTCCCATTCCTTTCGTATTTAATAATTTATAAAATATTGTAAATTGTGTTTATTCTTGAACCTGTTGTTTTAAATATGTTGACTGCAATAAAAGTAACTCATCAATCACTTGTTCTCTCAAATCAGGGGGTGAAATGATACGTATATTGGATCGATACATAAAACAGAGTTGAATAGCTTCGGGCCTTGTCATCTTAAAAGTGACGATAAGATAATGTGCATCATATTTCTCTATCACATGAATTTGATAATATCGATGCATTTTTAACCACACATCTTTAGCAATTTCAAAAGTAATATAGGTTAGTACCTTTGATTTTTCTTGTAGGTCCATAGATTTTTCAGACAAACTCAGATTCATTTGATTAATATCATCGATATAAATTTCATCATCCATTCGATATACTAAGTAAAAAGTATACATTTGATAGTACATCGATAAAGGTAATAATAGTTTTTGATTGTATTGAAGATATTTATTTTCGTTCATTGCTTGAACAGCTAATGATGACGTCAAAATAACTGTTTGATTTTTATCAATTTCAAAGCGGTCAAGATATTTTAATAATGTAGTTCGATGATCTGAGTGGTGTTTAATGATTAATAATTTAAGATATTGATAAAAGTAATGGCTTAATTTTGGTGTAGTCAGGTATAAAGCAGTCAAAATATCATACATAAAATACATATTTTCACTTTTATTTTGTTCGAACTTATAACTTTCTGATTTATAATCGTACGTAATTTCTTTAGGTGCACTTATCCATGATTTACTTTCATATAAGAAGTTTCTGATATCATCGATATCTCTTTGTATCGTTCGAGGACTTGTCTCAAGTTCTAATGTAAGTGATTGCTTGTTGACGGAATTATTTTGTAGTAACCGATTGTATATTGTTAATATTCGAAATGCACGATCCAATATGTCACCTCCTTTAAGTTATATATTACAAAATAGGTTTGTCACAATAAGTCAATACTCCGTATATTTATTAAAAGTTGTGAAAAATATTTTTCAGATAAAAACATTGATATAAAGGGATTTTATAAATGTTGGAAAGTGACAAAGTAACGGTAGTGACAAAATACGGCTATACCTCTACCTTGAAATCATGTTGTCTAATGGAATAGGTATGACTATCTGAGAAAATAATATGGTCATAAAGTAAAATGCCCATCATTTCACTGATGAGCATTAACCGTTCGGTTACATTGATATCTTCAGGAGAGGGTGTCAGATCTCCACTTGGATGATTATGGCCTAAAATAATACTGTTGGCGTTACTGTGCAGTGCTGTTTTGAATATTTCTCTAGGGTGAATCACTGTTTGGTTAATAGATCCAATCGATAGTGTTTGAATATGTGTAGGTTCATTTTTACTGTTCATACATATAAGAATGAGATGCTCTCGGTCACTGTTTCCAATGAATGAACGCATGATTTCTGCCGCATTCTCAGGGTTTGAAATACGAGCTTTTAGATAACTTAATGTATTTGTTTTTATCATTTGTAGTGAAACGATATTGATTTCTTTCATAATTTACCTCCATCCTCCATATATAGGTTACGCTTTCAAAGTCCATTTCTGTCTTGCTTTCGGATTAAGGGGATGCATGATTTCATTGGTGGCTGGATTAATGAGTCGTTTCACTTTCTTTTTATGTGGTTTTAACATTTCCAATATTTCATTGACTCTAGACTCAACAACTGATTTTTTAGCGTATGCACCCCAAGCTAATATAACTTCATCTGCTTCTTTAACAGCTTTCATGATTTGAATGTCAGTGTGCTTATCATGACTATTTTCTATATGCTTTATATTTGTGGTTGTTATCATGTTTGAATATAGGTTCACAAAATTAATTGATCCGAAGTCTTTCATTTCAGATACTTTATTTAGAATTAA
>DATGUU010000071.1:0-10259 GCA_035301085.1 Pseudogracilibacillus sp.
ATCACCACAGGCTGCTAATCCAACGATTAAAGTAACTAAGAGTAATAAAAATATCCCACGTTTCACGGTAGAATAACTCCTTTCTAGTAAGTTCTAATAACGGTAATTCACTTTACTAGGGAGTTTTAAACGTAATATTAACGTTTTGAGAAATATCAAATTATATGTATAGATACTCGATCATTCTCGATCCATCTGTATCAATACTTTACAATTTTATAAATGGATAAAGATTGAATAAAATCGACTATAATTGATAGGATTTGAACCAATTTGAACCATTATTATAGATGTTAGTTGAATACAATTATATAATCATATTTCAAACCTAAGTGGCTACCCTAATTATCAGGAATAGAAATACTTAAGTAAAGTCATTTAATTTACTTCACTTTTTCAATATATTCTAGTGCTTTTTCTTCTCCTGATTTTATCGCTATATTAAATGATTCTGTTACATATTCTACTATTTCCTTTGATTTATTTCTGAGTTTATAACTTTCTTTTATATTCTCTTCTAACTCCTTCTGAATATCTAATGATAATATAGGAATAAGAATATTTTTTATCTCATCTATTTTCCAATGTTTAATCACAGAACCTCCTGCATCTCTTTTTGCTTGCATTTGTGTAATGATTGAGTTTAATACTAAAGCTAGATACTCCGGCAAAACACCTGAATCAGTTATATCTAAATGAATTATAGCTTTTGAAGTAATAATATCCATATTTTCATCTACTTTATATGCAATACCACAACTCCCATCTTTACTTAATAGAATTGTATCTTTTTTTGGTTTTAGATCTTCAACCGGAAAATCTTCTTTGTTAAGAAATATTGAAGTAGGGGTTATTTCATATTTGGATAAATTCGATACTCGAACAAATGGAATTCCTTCACTTTCGTATGCCATACTGCCAGGCTCAATAGATTGCCTTATATCTACTATATCATTCAATCTTTTATATTTATTTTCCTTAATCAAATTGAGAAGATCATCATACCTAGGTTCGTAGTATTCGGGATCCAATCTACCAGAGTCTAAGAAACTCTCCGATAAGTTTTTAATCGATACATTACTTTCATTCTTCTTTAGTTTATCATAATTTAATTTCTTTAATAATAATTGTTCTGCCAATTTATAGGTTTGTACGCTTTGTTGAAATAATATTTCAGAATCTTTTATACCACTTTTTATGACATTATTAAAATGTTTACTAAAAACAGGAATAACTAAATTATTTATAGAGTCTTTATCTATAGTTAATGGTACAGCGCCATTGATATGCCGACTAATTATTTGCTTTCCTATTTTTGAATTAAGATAAGCATATATATATTCGTTACTAATTTGATCTATTTTGGAGCTTAACATAAATAAGTTCATTCCTAAAGATGACTTTCTATTTAAGTGTGGCATTATATAAGTTTTTCCCGGTGTTCCTATTTTGTTTATTAGAACTTCTCCCCCGTATAATTTACTTTTAGATAAAAAGTGATAAGCATGTTCATCAATATATTTCACATCAACTTCAAAATCCCTTTTTTCTAAATCTGTACTTCTAATCATGTATGCGTAATTTTCTTCATCTAACAACTTAAAATTTCTAGCTATCGTTGAATAACTTCCGTTTGCATGAAAATCTGTTAAAGTGTTGGTTACATCTTCCATTTTTATATAGTTTAAGTTCATGACTGTTTTATACGCTTTTTGATACGTCTTTTTATAATACTCACTATCTATTCTAAATTTTTGACCGTCATTTTTAATAGCACTAATATTTACTTCACTACACTCAAGCCCACTCATTAGACAATTATATTTATCTTGATCAAATGGTGGGCTATTTAAAAAAAAGATAGTCCTTCCTTTTTAGCAAATTCAATAAAAGCTTCGGCTATTCCATCTTCTGTTTCACCATTATGATTATAAAGGTCATGATCTACAACTAAATGTCCATGGTTATCTAATTTGTAACTACCGTCTTCTGACTTTAAATATATTTTATCGCCCGAATTATCTTTACTAGGTTTATCCATAGTAGCAAAGAAAATTGGGTAATCTTCTTTTTGCGGACATAATTTATCATCCCATTTTTGAACAAATAATACTGATGTTTTAGTTCCTGTATGAGGCTTAAACACGTTTTCATGAAGACTGACTACAGCAAGTATTCTACATCTTTCTGAAATAAACTCCCGAACTTTTTTATCTGTTGAATTATTAAATCTTCCTTGAGGTAATACTATTGCCATTCTGCCACCAGGTTTTAAAAAGTTGAGATTTCTTTCTATAAATAATTTATCCCTAACAACCTTATTGTAATACTTCCCATCAGCTCTTTTACCTAATTCATACTTTGATATCACTCTTGATTCCTTAATATCTCCAGCAAATGGGGGGTTAGCCATTAAAATGTCGAATTGATACTCATAATCTAAATTTTTCTCTTTTCGAAATCTTCTAATCTTTCTCCAACCTTCGTAATATTTATCTTGCCACTCTTCGTCTTGGGTAGTTTCGTTCCATCGCTCATAATCAAGAGAATTCAAATGCAAAACATTAGTCTGTCCATCTCCCGCTATTAGATTTAACGTTCTAGCTACTCTGACTGCTTTTTCGTCAAAATCTATGGCAAATACTTTTTCATTTACATAATCAATACATTCCGCTGGTTTTTCTTGTGAAGTAAAAAGATGACTTAATTCTATTCCTCTTTCTTCTAGAATTTGCTGCCATACATGGAATATTGTATGAACTGGAAACCCGCAACTACCTGCAGCTGTATCAATAATTGATTCTGTTTTATTTGGATTTAACATTTTCACGCACATGTCTATAACATATCTTGGTGTAAAGTATTGCCCTTTTTCTCCTTTACTACTTTTCCCCATTAAATGCTCAAAGGCATCATCTACCACGTCTAAGTTTGAATTAAACAACTTTACATCTTGAAGACTTGCAACACAAACAGATAAATGAGATGGTGTTAAGTTTATTTTACTATCTTCAGAGAAAACACCTTCCCATTTATATTTTGCTTCATTAAATAAATTTTGGACTTTTGTTTTTAATTCGATTTCTGTATCACCATAATTTCTAAATATTAACGTTCTAGATTCATCTCTTCCGCTCTCCATCTCATCGTATAGTTTTGTAAAAATCAGTTTAAAGACTTCTTCAAACACATCAACACCTGCATTAGCTAATACTTCATCTTCCATTTCTAAGATAAGATCTTTTAATGACTTTTTCTCTGTGACAAGTTTATCTTTAGATATTAAGTCTTGTATTTTCCATCTTTCAGCTATAATGTCAGATAACTTCTCATTTGCATTTGGAATGTCAGGAATATCTTCAAAATAGTTTGGATCTTTTCTGTTATAATAAGAAATTTGTTCTCCATTTGTCCAAACTCCTATAGGAGCACCTGTTGCGTTACAATATGATTTTAATTGTTCTTTTCCGTCTTTTAATTTTGGTTTTTTTAATTCTACAATTATATAAGGTGCTAAAGGATTATCTTTATCAAAAATCACAATATCTGCACGTTTTCTATCTCTTCCGAAGCTTACCGAGTACTCTAATTCCATTCTTTCTTTTGGGTAATTGTACGTATCTATCAATTTTACTAAATACAACTGTCTTACTATCTCTTCTGGTGTTAGTCTTAATTCTTTATCCCTTATTTTACAATGTATGTAATAACTAACTTCTTCTTCAATAGTTTTAAAGCTAATTTGCTTTTCAACCTCATTAATTTCGTCACTAGTAAATTGCTCTAAACTATAGTCTGACTCTATCATCAATTGTGTTATTCTTTTATCCATTCATAAATCCCTCTTTTATTATTATTTCTTTTAGTAATAAACCTGCGTTTCTTCTAATCTAATTCTATCACACATTTTAGTTATGCATACCTGGAATACATACAATATAAGTTGAATAAAAAGGGAAAAGGATCCCTTTTTAAATACAACTTAGGAGATTAAAATTAGAGGAGCTGAAAAGGAAAGACTCATATCCCACCCTTCTCATATTATTGTTTTGTAGTTTTACATTTCTTTTATACCGTCAACATATGATTTTATATATAAATATAAATTTCTATTATAAGATATTTCTTTGTTAAAATTATTATTCTTTGAATTTTCGCGCATAATATTATGCACTTGATATAAGTGTACTACATCAGAAATGAGCTTATAATCATTATATCTAGTCTCTTTTTTAAGCTCTTCATCGTTTACATCTAACATTCTCATATTATACTGATCAACATAAATTTGAGCTTTTCGATGACCTAAGAATGTATTAATATTATTTCGTTCCTTATTTAAAATATTATATAGAATATTTTTAAATTCTGAATCTATAATTAGTTGGTGAAAAAATAAATCAGTCAGATCTTTCAAGCCAACTTCAACAACATTAATATTAAATAGGTTATTTTCAAAGTATTTAATAAAATAATCCTTATTTCTCTCCCACATTTCTTCAAAAGATTTTATAAACTTTGAATAACTTAATTCCTTCCAATCAATAGCACTTCCACCATGTTTACCTTTGTTATACATTAGCTGAATTATATATCTATCTTCCTTAGGTACGTTATCCAAACCAATTTGTGCATCGCCAGTATTGCGATTAATAAAATCTGATGCAAATTCTGTATTACTAAACAATATTTGAATAAGTAAAGTCGAGAGGTGTTCTAAATCTAAGTTATGTTCTCCTTGCAAATAATTCATATTTTGATACTGAATAGACTCAGCAAAAAAACCAAAATTTTCTTTGTACCAAACTAGACATTCATTTATTAGCTTTTTCGATGGGCTTGTATTTTTCTCATAAAATATATTTTCGATTTCTTGTTGACATTTATTATTTGTTGGGATATTAAACATAGCGATTCTTGCAAATTCGACAATGTCAGATTTTGCTTCTCCAACATCAATAATAGGATTGATTATTTTGTTTGGTTCTTTATAATGTCTTTCCCCATTCATGATGATTCCTAAAAGAACTAATTTGATGAAATCAATTCTTTCTTGTTCCTCCCCGAATATTAGTTTTTTAGGAGTTGTTTCCATATGTAAGGACATAACATCAATTAGATTTCGTGATAACAAATGAGGATTTTTTAATTTTACTGTTTTTCCATTTTCAACAGATGAGAGTCTATATCTATCAAAATGAATATGATAATTATGATTTAAATTATCAGCAAATACTTCTTGATTTTTTTTCTCTGTGTTTATTCTATAGTTTCTGATCCTCTTGCCAATATTTTTAAATAAATATTTTCTATAATTTATCATTTTTATCACCTTTTCATAATGTGGTAGATAATTCACCTAAATTATACAATTAATATACCACCTTTAACCTGTTGTTTTCAACGATAATGGAATTAGGTTCAAGAAAGGAGTGATAAATTATGGAAAGACTTAAACATGATCTTTCAAGACGTAATTGGAAATATCCCGATATACTTAATATCGATTATTTCTTAGAAGACTTTAAGAGTCATTTAACTTATGACAATGTTAATTATAGCATCCGTGTTCTAAAGAAATATATAGATAGTCATGAACGAAATGCTATTATATTAACCTTCCGAAAGCTAACTTTGGAAATAAAAGGTATTGATGAAGCAGTACGCACATTACGTGGGTTAAGTTTTGTTGATGAAAATTTAAAATAAAGAAAGTAGGTAATTAATTTGCCAATTAGTAACGCATGGGTTTTTACAGAAACCCGATTCAAAGCAGAAGAATTTTTAGCAAACACTAAAAATATTTATAGGTTTGTATCACAAAGACCTTATGTAAGTAAAAAAATCCCGAAGATGTAGGGGTTACCATTACTTTACTCATCATTAAAGATAGTACTGATTATGGTTTTGATAAAAAAACCGGATTAAAGAGAGACAACAATACTTTAAACTCATTTGACGTTACCATTTTAAATGGTAAAGAGTCTCTTGATCTTAACAAAGGGGATGAAGTGAAATTAATAGATTTCATTCCTGAAAAATCCTTTGTTATAGGGTTTGATTTAATATTACGTTTCAAAGAGGTTAAAAAAATTAATGATGAAACAAAATAAGTTAAGAACACAGCGAAAACAAAATACAATTACTATTTTTAGCATCCAAATTGTTCTTATTCTTCTCGCTTTCACATTATATTACATTGACTCCCAACTACAATTGGGAGTCTCAAATTATATCATTTCATCAGTTCTTTCTGTTTTATTGAGTATATATATATCAGTTTATTGCTTGGGCTGTTCGTAATAAATTAATTAAAGGTATTAAATATTCATATCTTCATTATATTACCATGCTAAGAATTAGGCAGGCATTTTTAGATGCTAATTATTTTAATAAGAGAATTTATCTTAATAAGGAAATAGCGAATTTACCTAAGATTAAAATTGAATTTGATGATTGTTTTTCAAAAGGAAAATTATTCATAGAAAACATCAATATAAACAAAGATATAGGTGAGATCAATATTTCGTTCGCATTAAATAATTTTATAGTTGATAGATCATATCTATCAAACGATGAAAATTATTATATTTTTGAAATTTATGACAGCAATATTAATCATCAATTACACTTTAATTATTTAGAGGATTTTGTGAAAAAAACCAAAGAATTTGATGACTATACATTATTTGTGGATAAATATACTTCTATGCCTTTGTACGGAGCATTAATTGTTGGACAGACAGGTTCAGGAAAGACTTATGCTCTTTATTCCCTAATTTTACAAATGCTGAATAAAAACATTTCTTATCATATTTATTTTGCGGATCCTAAAAACTCAAGTTTAGCAGTCTTAGGTGAAAAAATATCTACTAAAAACACTGCTAATGATGTTGATAATATTATTGAATTACTAGAGGTTTTTAATAAAAAAATGAATTATCGTAAAACAGAAATCAAAGAAAAATTAAATACCAAACTTGAAGCTACTTATGCAGATTTTAATTATGAACCTCATATATTCATATTTGATGAATTTGCTAGCTTTCAAACTACTATTCAAGCAATGGAAAAGAAGAAACGTGATAAAATAATGAAATTATTATCGCAAATAGTTCTGCAAGGAAGACAACTAGGATTTTTTTTATGGATAGTTATGCAAAAATCAGATGCTTCTTTGTTGCCAACAAATTTACGTGAAAATCTACCAGTAAAATTTGTACTAGGAAATGCTGAAAATCAAACTTATATAACTACTTTTGGTGCTGGCGCAGATATTCCTATTAAAGACTTTAATTTAGGACAAGGAATCTTTACCTGTCCAGTTATCGCTAACACACCAAAATTTTGTCATTTTAGTTATTTAAATTTTGACATACTGAAAGCAGTAGATTCCTTATAAACAGGAGCTGGGGGGATGGTAATCACCCCAGCTCCTGTCAGGTGAAAAACAACTCAAAAGGCTTATCGTAACTGGCTTTAGGATGTTAATTATTTTGTGAAAAATATTGGAGTGAAAAATATGATTAAACCAGATATAGATCAATTTACACTTGTATTACAATCAACACACGACTTTGATTTTGATGATTGGATAAATGGCTTCGCTGATGAGATTATCAGTGAGTTTCTTGAAAAATCTTGTTTATTACAGTTATTTGACAATTTTGGTAATGCTGACATAGTGCTACCTGAAGGTTATTCAAAAGGTTATTCCTTTTTGAATGCACCATTTTATTTTTGCATCGCTTATCATGAGGCTTTTGCAAAAATGGGGGTTATCGTTAAATTTAGTGCTTATGCATGGCATGAATATCAAAAAAGATATGAAGATTACTTCAATAAAAGGATTCATCTTCATTCATTCTTTAATATGATTGATTCCAATCATTACACATTCAGATTATCAAGAATCGACTTATGTTGTGACTTTCTCAATGAAAACATTAATATCGCTAAATTAAAACGCTCTATAGAAGATGGAAGGACTGAAATTCGCTATGGAAAATATTAATAACTATTTGCGTAAAGTTATTGATGAAAACAAAGAAAAACCATATAGGAAAAATAACTCTAAGATTTCCGATATATCAAAAAACTTTAACGCACAAACATTGTATGTAGGTGCGAAAAGTAAAAATGTCAAAGTGCATTTACGCATATATGATAAAAAGGAGGAGCAGTTATCATGAAGAAGCATATGAGACATATTGCAAAAGAAGTTGATGATTGGACAAGAGTTGAAGCACAATTTTCTGGTAAATATGCGCATCAATTAACTGAAGCAATTAAAAATTGTAAAACGGATGAGCAACTTAAAAATATTATCATCAGTTCTATACTAGATCGTTACATGCTCTTTTATGTCAGTTCAAATCGCCCTCATAAATTAACACGACTAATGCTTGAATTACTCGACAAGAAGGACTTTTATTTTGAGTCACCTTCTCCACGTAACAATTCATTAGAACAATCGATTGATCATTTAATGAAAGGGTCTGGGTTATTTCCAATCTTATGGAAAATAAGTCAAATATGGGATGATGAATCAGCACAGTATTTTATCAATTATTTATATAATAAATATCGAGTAAGTTTTACTCCTAATGATGACCATATGTCTTGGGTCAATAAATTTAAAAAAGTTTATTTGGTTGAGGGGAAGCCTTGGAAAGATTGATACTAAACTAATAAAGAAATGGTAGGTGATCTATATGGATAATAATATAAAAGATTATCCTTATCTATTAACTCGTGCACAAGCAGCTAAATTCTTAGGTATCGATCCAACTTCTTTTGATAAATATGTTCGTCCAAGTGATTCACTTGAAAGGTTCATGCTTGGACGGCATGAACGATATACAAAGAAATCATTAATTCACTTTATCGAAAAACATTTAGTCTAACGTTTTTAAAGTTGATAATATGCTAGCTACAGAATACAATACAAGTGTATTCAACTAGCATCTATCACTTTATTTTTTGAAAGGAATTGATAGTATGGCTAGTATTATAAAACGTGGTAAATCATACAGAGCACAAGTTTCGCTGTATAAACATGGACAACATAAAAAGTTATCCAAAACATTTGCGAATAAAAAAGAAGCTAAATTGTGGGCATTAGAAATGGAATTGGCAAAAGGTGAAGGAAAGGAGCTAGCAGTAAGAACAACAACATTTGCTGACTTCTTTGAATATTGGATATACCTAGTGAAAGTAAATGATGTAAAAGAAACGACATTCCAAAACTATATTCGCATATTGGGAATTATACGAAATCTATTTAAAGATATCCAATTAAAAGATTTAAATGACATTGTTGTTCAAAAGAAAATCGATGAATATGCTGAAACACATTCACGAAAAACGACACATGAAGTATTGTTAAAGATTAAAACAGCTTTACGCGATGCATATGCTCGTGGCTATATTGCTAATGACTTTGCAAGCCTTGTAAAAACTCGTGGTGTGAATCCACCTAAACGTAATAAAGCATTATCAATTACTGATTTTAAAAGGCTTTGTAATTATGTATTACAACACCCTGAAGATGAATTTAACCTACTTGTACTATTAGCATTAGAAACAGGTATGCGACGTGGAGAACTACTTGCAATTAGACCAGAGAGCCTTTATGAGTATGGAATTGAAGTAAGAAATTCGATTAGTCCCACTTCTGATGATACTTCATTAAAAACGCAAAATGCAAAACGTGATGTTTCTATAAACAAAGAGGTGTATAAGCTTATTCGTCAAATTCCTGTTAAAGAAAACGGCTATATTTTTAATTTCGATGGTTTTAAGCAGTCTGAACTATTAGCCGAACTATTAACGGAGTTAGGCATTAAAAGAACGACGTTTCACGGATTAAGAGATACGCATGCGTCATTCCTATTTGCACAGGATATTGATATTGCATATATATCGAAACGGTTAGGACATATAAATATCCAAACAACACAAAATTATTATCTGGAATTAATGCCAGAAAAAAAGCATCAGCAAGATGCCGATGCTTTAAATCTGTTAAATGCTTTATAGATTAACGTTAATTTGAACCAACTTGAACCAAAAAACCTTTGTAAACGTTGGTATATCAACAAACCTATTAACGTTTTGAGGAATAAGGCATTAATGTTTATGCACATAAAGAAAAAGGCACCGTTTAATGTCATTTAAACAGTGCCCCAAACTTTATTTAAGATGGAAGTTTTCAAAAACTCGAAAATCAAAGTTATAGAACAGCAGTTTTTTACATC
>DATGUU010000072.1:0-16292 GCA_035301085.1 Pseudogracilibacillus sp.
AAAGTGGTGGAGAATATGTTAGCAAATCACAAGTAACTCCTTTATCGGAAATGTCAGAAGAAGTAAAAATTAATTATATTAAAATAATTGCCAATTTTGCATATTCGTATGAACAGCAAGTCGACGTAGAAGAGTATACTGAAATTATGTCGCTAATTTCACGCATTGAATTAGGATCAGAAAGTCGTTTAAGTGTCCGTGCTTATTTAATTGATAAAGATTCTATTGATCAAAATGATATTTTATTAGAAGAAATTAAAAAAATGATAGATGATGTTGATTTTAATATATTAACACAATCTCTATCTAAAGATATCCTTTATTTATTTGGAATTAAAGAAGACCTAAATAATTGGTCAAATAATTTATTTATTCAAGAAGTTTTCGACTATTTAAATATCAGAGAAGAAGAGATTAACGTTTTAATAGCTGCGATTAAAAATGATGAAGATATCTTGAAGTATCGTAAAAATGATACACAAATTGAAAAATCCATTAAAGACATATCTTCTAAAGCAGTAGCAATAGGTTTACCTTTAACAGCTATTTACTTTTCGGGATCAGTAGTAGGACTAAGTGCTGCGGGAATTACGTCAGGATTAGCTGCAATGGGTATGGGTGGACTATTAGGTTTTTCAAGTATGTTTACAGGTATTGGTGCTCTGGTCTTATTAGGGTTAGGCACATATCAAGGACTTAAAAAGATTAGTGGTATTGGCGACTTGCAAAATAATAAACAACGAGAATATATGCTCCAAGAAATCATACGAAACTCACAAAAATCTTTAACATATTTAATAGAAGATATTAATGCAATTACATTTCAATTGATGGAAGAAATGAAAAAAGTGAATCAAAATACTGAAAAAATAAATACTTTATTTAATTTATTAGAAAAGTCGAGTCAAGGTGCTAAACTTAGTGCAGAAAAACAAGAAGTTTCACAAATTGAACAAGTTATTACGCATCTACCATTAACCATAGATAAGGAAAGATTAATTGAATTAACCAATAAACCGACATTACAAAAAATTCAAGAATTTGTTCTATCATGTTACATAGAAGACTTTGTTGAAGATAATCAAGAAAAGACAGAGTATAGATTAAGAGAAGATTTATTACTTGAAGAAGTTGAAAAGTTAGAAGAATGTTTAGAAGAGATTGAATATAACAATGTTGTTCAAGCGTCTTTTGCAACAGCTTCTGCTAAAGCTAAAAACATTTTTAGAGGCAAGCAATGAGTAGTAAAAAAGATTTATCTAAAAAGTTGATAGATGATAGCGCAAAGTCATTAGTCGTTCAAAAAGAAATAACAGATAGAGCTAATCAAACATTAGGAGAAGTAAAAAAAGATTTAAATAAATTAAGTCATGTTAATGAAAAACAAAATCAACTATTAGATGAACTGCTAGAAATGGTAGAATCTAAAAAAACAGAAAATAAAGAACTTGATTTTGATGAATTAAAGGCTAAAGCTGATCAAACGCACTTAAATGTAAGGCATTATGACAAATTAGATACTCTTTTAGTTTCTGATGATGAATCATGGGAAAGATTTATGGAAAAAACAACTGAATTTGCATTTTCTCATGGTATTAACCTTGAGAAGGATCCTTTTGATAGTTTATTAAGCAGAAGTGAAAAGATTGAATTAACAAAGAAAATACGAAAAGATTATCAGATGTCAACTCCTGACTGTGATAAATACGATTATCTCATTGCCTCATTTTCAGGTGTAGTCACGGGTATGATAGACAGCTTTTTTTTCGGGATGCCAGGTGAAAGTAAACTTGGAAATTGGACAGATAAAAAAATTGATCAAGTAGTCATAAAATTTGCTAATACAGTCTGGCACGCTGACAAGAAGAATGGTGCAAGGCTTAAAAAAGAACCTAAAAGTATCGCTCAAGCGATTGGTTACTTAGAACGAAGACACCCAGTCAATTACGATGCAAGATATGCAAAGGATTTAAAAATGGGTGAAGAGTTATTAAACATGAGTGCAAGTAACCATCATTTAAAATCATTAGGTCATTCACCTGATATTGTTGGTTTATTCTTTTCTTTATTAGATCAATTTACAGGTAAAGCTAGCTTTATTTCAGATGGAAAAATTTTAAGATTAGAACCAATTGAACGTAAAACAAAATTTGAGCTACGTGGAGATACTTTAATCGCTAAATTATTTGCTGGTTTTTCTAATTGGTTAGGTCATTTACTTTCAGATGTTAGTGGATCAAGTGGTACACGCGGACATATGGATAGACGAAGAGGTTCAGGTATTCCGATACCGTTTTATTCAATGCTTCAATTGTTTGATTTTGGATCCATTCCTGATGGAGATGTGAATAAAACGATTGCCGAATTTTCTACGACAATATTTGAATCAGGTTATGAAGCGAGATTTGGTACGACAATGGCAATACCTGTCGCATTCAATGAATTAATTATTCGCTTAATGTGGTCAATGAAAAGTAGATTCTATCATAGAAATAGTTTAAAAGATTCTTTGCCAGTAGGTAATAAGCCTGTATTAAGACGTATGTTAGTCGTTGGACATGGTGTACTGTGTTTAGTTGATGGAACAGATGCGGGTATAAGGTCAGGTGGAAACATGTTACTCTTCGCTAAAAGAACTAATATAGTAGCTTGGTCAAGATTTGCGTTTAGTGGATTGATCGAAATAAGAGGTTTGTATAAAGAAAGTGGGTTAAACATCGTTGCACTAGAGAAAGATATTGAAAAAGAATGGATAGAGTTGTTTGGAGAAAAACAGAAAAAATAGGAGAGATATCATGAATAAAACAAATTTTATAAAAAAAAGTATTATATTAATCGGATTATTAATATTATTTGTGATTACTGCTTGTGGAAGCGAATCAGAAGAAAGTGAAAATACAGTTCATAAAGTTGATAATGAAGAGAAAGAAGAAAAATCTGAAGATGAAAATGATGTTTTAGCTGCATTAAATGAACTTGCAAGGAATTCTACTGATACAGAAGAAATATATATTACTGACGAAATAATTGTAGGTCAAGAAGAAGAGGTTAAACCAGGAATTTATGATTTAGAAATTACAGGCGGTTCAGGAAATATATTTGGTGAGCGTTCAGATATTATGTTCTTAGATATTAATTGGATAGGTGGCACTGAAGGAAATGACATGGGAGATCCTTCAAAAATAAGAATTATCCTTTTTGAAGAAGATAGACTTGAATTCAGTGATATATCAAAAGTTAAATTTAATGCTGTACCTGAAGAGGTAGATCCTTCAAATGAATTAGGTATAGGTGAATTTATAGTAGGTAGAGATATAATGCCTGGAGATTATAAGCTTTCTACAAATGTTGAAATGGATCCTGAATTTGAAAATTTAGGATGGAATATTTCAATATACAACGATGAAAAAGGTAAACAAAGAGATCAAATGTTTACAGCTACTAATGATGATGTACTCGTTAGTCTAAAAGAAGGAGAAATTATTTCGTTGTTTTATGACAATATTGACTATGAATCTTCTGCAGATGAAGCAAAATTAATATTCACTGAGAAATAATTACTAAATATAAATTGATAAATAATGAATATGATTTTAAACTCAAGAATTTATAGGAGCATTTAAATGACTATTTATGAACAAATTAAAGAAACTTTAAAAGATTATTTAGGAGAGACGTTATCGTATAAAGAGATAAAAGAAAAAATAATTTCAAATTACAATACTAATCCGAGTAGTATTATTCTTTCTGACTATTGTTATAATAGATATAATAAAGGTATCGCTTTTAATCAACATCTCTTTATCTATATTGATAGAAGTACATACAAATATGTAGGTGAAAATTACCCTTATACAGGATTTATCTTCCATAAACCTTTAGGTTCCAACCATGCATCTGTGGTAGGAGAGTGGGATAACGGACAATATCATTTATATCCCCATAGCGTGATTGATAAGAAAAATATAATAGGGAATGCACAAATTAAAAAGTTATATGAAGAATATTTTGAGATTTTACGATTTGAAATAGATATACTTGGATTTAAACCAACAGAATTGAGACATCTTATCGGTCGTTTAGGCGAATTTTATTGTGCTATCTACACAAAAGGTAATCTTACTAAAGTAGTAAACCAAACAGGTTTTGATGTCGAAAAGGATGGAAAACGAATAAGTGTTAAAACAACTGCTCAAACAACGGGTTTCGTTTCAATTAATATAGCGACATATAATCAATTTGACGACTTTTTTGTTGTTCAATATAAGAACGATGAGTTTAATTTATTATTTTATGGACCTAAAGAAGAAATACCAAAAACAAGAATATATAACACGAGATATGAAATAGATATTAGTAGGCTTAAAAGAACTAAAACCTCATATTATTGAAACTTAATTTTTAAATAAAGTTTACATTAAGAAAATTGATTTTACATATACTCATTTGACAAATTATAAGTGTAATTTCTCTATTATAATAGCAGGTCTTCAAGTAATTATTTATAAGGATTATAATACTAAACATAAAAGTGTTCCTTTCATATAATGAAAGGAACAAATTTTACGATATTACTAGTAGCTTTTCATTTTGGATTCATTGCATCACGTAATCCGTCACCCATAAGATTATATCCAAGTACGATTAGCAAGCATGATTACTCTATCTGAGGAAATCACTGAAATCAATTGCTTATTTAGTTTTTGACATTTACTTTTTCTTTGCTATACTAAATCGTGAAAGCGTTTACTTTTATAAAAATAAAAGGAGTGGTTGATTTGAGTTTATCAATTAAAGAATTGTTAGAAAATAAAGGGATTAAACCACGGGAAGAAGATCTTGAAATCTTAGAAACGCGTTGGAAAGGTTTAGCCGAATTAAGAGGCGATTTAGAGGGGATTAATAAAGATGACGCAGATATAGCTTTAAGAAATATTCCTGGAGGCGATCATGTTGAGTAAAGATTTAATTGGAAAACCTGTTGAAGAATTAGCAGAGCAAATCAAAAATAAATCACTATCTCCTGTTGAATTAACAGAGGCTGTTTTAGACCATGCTGATAAAACAGAAGGTCGGATTAATGCATATATGGAAGTTTATAAAGAAGATGCTTTAGCTGATGCTAAAAAAGCAGAAGAAGAGATTAATAATGGAAATTATCGAGGGATGTATCATGGAATCCCTATGGCAATAAAAGATAATGTGTATTTTAAAGATAAAGTAACGACGATGTCATCTAAGATTCATAAAGATTTTGTTTCTGATTATGATGCTACGGTGATAAAAAAACTTCGAGATGCAGGCGTTGTTTTTACTGGTAAATTAAGTATGCACGAATATGCATGGGGGATAACAAATAATAACCCGCACTATGGAGCTGTTAAAAACCCATGGAATACTGAGAAAATTCCTGGTGGATCAAGTGGTGGATCTGGGGCAGCAGTTGCAACGGGTTCAAGTGTTGCTACATTAGGAACGGATACAGCAGGATCAATCCGTATTCCGTCTTCAGCTAATGGAATTGTCGGTTTAAAACAAACATTTGGTCGCGTGAGTAAATATGGAGTTTATCCTTTAGGCTTTACTTTAGATCATGTGGGGCCAATGACACGGACAGTCAAGGATACAGCAGGATTATTAGGTGTGATTGCAGGATTCGATGCAAATGACCCGACATCAATTAATACACCAGTCGATGATTACTTAGGTAAAACAACAGGTAACGTCAAAGGTCTTGTAATTGGAGTGGAAGAAAATTACTTCTTTAATAGAGTGGATTCAGAAATTGAAGCGCTTGTGAGAGCAGGGATTAAAAAGCTCGAAGAACAAGGTGCTAAAGTAAAAGAAGTAAAAATACCTTCACTAAAATATGCGGAATGGGCGGAATTAGTTACTTCTTTATCAGAAGCGTCAAGTATTCACCATAGTGACATGCTAACAAGACCTGAAGATTTTGGACATGACATCCGGATGTTATTTGAACTAGGTGAATTGCCTTCTGCAGTCGATTATATTCAAGCACAACAAGTAAGAAGACAATTAAAACAAGAGTTTAATCAAGTGTTTCAAGAAGTTGATATTCTAGCTATGCCTACTTTACCTATTTTGCCAAATGATATAGGTGATGATTATGCTGATTTAAATGGCGAAAAAGTAGATTTAATTGATAATATCATTCGTTTCATGGGGCCTGGAAACCTAACGGGACTTCCAGCTTTATCAGTGCCATGTGGCTTTAGTAAAGGTTTACCAGTCGGTATGCAATTTATGGGGCCAGCATTTGGTGAAGCGGCTATCTTAAATGCCGGATATGCGCTTGAACAGACTGACCCAATGAAAGGTAAAAAGCCAGAAATATTATTAAATCCATAAGCGAAAAACAGAAAAAAAGCACCATCATCTCATTTAATGAGATGATGGTGCTTTTTTAATAAAACTATATTATTATTTAACGCCTTTTATAATAAGTTTTACATCTATCATTATCAGAATAAAGATGAAATAATATAAACTAAAGTTGAAACTTGTATGAATTATTGGGATTTGTTGCATAAATCATGTTTACATACTTATCTGAATCATAATATTATATGATAGGACTAGTTATTTCTTTCTAGTAATGGTAAATTAAAAAGATAATAAATAGTATAAAATAAATGAAGTATCTAAAAGATGCAGTCTTTATAATACATGTTTAAATCAAGTATATGAATTCTCCTTGAGTCTGTATGACTGTGATAAAATATAAAAAACATCTAGTTCTGAGGTGGGAAAATGGAAAATATTGGTCTTGTTATTATTGTAGCAATATTAGCGCTTGGCGTATTTTCACAATGGTTTGCTTGGCGGATTCAGTGGCCATCTATTGTGATTATGTCAATTGTCGGTCTTTTAATTGGACCAGTCATTGGAGTGATTAATCCAGGAGAAGCGCTGGGTGGTTTATATAGTCCGCTGATTTCACTTGCTGTAGCAATAATTTTATTTGAAGGTAGTTCGAGTTTAGATGTGCGCGAAATTAGAGGCGTGTCTAAATCGGTTGTTCGAATTATTACAGGCGGGGCATTTATTGCTTGGATCTTAGGTTCTTTAGCAGCCCACTACATAGCAGGATTAAATTTAGAAGTTGCCTTTATTATCGGTGGACTATTTGTCGTAACAGGTCCGACGGTAATTATTCCCTTACTTAGAAATGCGAAATTAGAACCAAGAACCGCTGCTGTCTTGAAATGGGAAGGGATTATTGTCGATCCAGCTGGACCGCTACTTGCTTTATTTTCATATGAAGTCGTTAAAGTGTTTACGCGTGCGGAGTTGGGGTTTGAATATTTAGTGAGTTTTTTTGGACAAGCCTTATTAGCAGGCCTTTTAGGTTTAGTGATTGGACTTGGTTTAAGTGCACTAGCTAATCGTGGACTTTTCCCAGAATATTTAAAGTCACCAATTATATTATCATTTGTGCTAATTTGTTTTACTTTAGCAGAGTTAATTATGAATGAAACAGGTATGCTTGCAGTCACAGTATTGGGGCTGACGCTCGGTTGGGCAAAGAAGAATGTTTCTTCGATGGGAAATATCAGTCACTTTATCGAAGACGTGTCTGTCTTACTGACTTCGACGGTGTTTATTTTATTAACTGCTTCACTAACACGTGAGACGATTATGCAAATATTCTCATGGCCGATCGTTATCTTTGTAATCGTTATGTTATTTGTTGTTCGACCCTTATCAATCTGGATCTCAACGATTGGAACTGAATTAACGAAACAGGAGAAAACCTTAATAGGTTGGATTGCGCCAAGAGGAATTGTAGCCTTAACTGTTGCGGGATACTTTGCGAGTATTCTCGCAGAAGAAGGATATCCAGGAGCTGATATCTTAACGGCATTAACATTTGCGCTCGTCTTTATTACGGTATGTGCGCATGGTTTTACACTCGGGCCATTGGCTAAAAAACTAGGACTTTCTAATCAGGATTCCGAAGGAATTGTAATTGTTGGTGCAAGTAGTTTTGCGATTGCACTTGCCAATGTGTTAAAAGAATTAGAGTTCCCTGTTTTAATAACTGATTCTTCACGTGGTAGGTTACGACCAGCCATCAAGCAAGAAATTAATACGCATCAAGGGGAAATCTTAGCAGAACATGCACGCTATAAAGCGGATTTAACACCCTATACGAAAATGCTTGTGATGACGATTGATGCATCTTACAATATGCTCGTTACACAGTCATTTGCACCTGAGTTCGGTTATCAAGACACGTTCTCGTTAACACCACCACCAGGGTCAACTATTTATCAAAAAGATATGCCAAAATCAGTCCGGTCGCATTTATTATTTGATAAATCAGAAACGTTTAGAGAGTTAAACCGAAAAATTAATACGACACATTCCATACAGATTATTAATGTGACAGAAGAAAACCAAGTTACAAAAGAATCTTTATCTGAAGAAACAACACCTCTCTTAATAAAAAGAAAGAATGGGTCGATTGAATTTATGACGCAACTAGTGACATTAGAATTAAATGAAGGCGATCAGTTAGTTGTCTTAGCTAAAAAAGAATAAGGTAAATGATAAAAATAAGTCTTCTCTTGAAAGTTATCAGAGAGGCTTATTTTTTGTTTATAGATGAAGATTTGCTCTACACAAATACAAATATGGTAAAATGATTTCAATACTTAAATTAAAATATTTTTTACTAAATGAAGTTTTCGAAAGGGATGTTAATGATGACACAATTATTAAAAGATAAAGCAGGTTTAGTCACTGCAGCTGGTTCGGGGATTGGTCGTGCGAGTGCAATTGCTCTAGCAAATGCAGGTGGTAAGGTCATGGTTTCAGATATTAATGAAGAAGCTGGAGAAGAAACAGTTAAGATGATTAGGGAAAATGGTGGGGATGCACAGTTCTTTAAATGTGATGTAAGTGATGAAGAACAGGTCATCGCATTAGTTAATCAAACAGTTAATGCTTTTGGTAAACTCGATTTTGCGCATAATAATGCAGGGATTAACGCTGGTCAAGTTAAAATAGGCGAGATGGAGACAAGTGATTGGGATAAAACAATTCAGATAAATTTATATGGTGTCTTTTATTGTATTAAACATCAAGTAAATGCCATGCTTAAAACAGGTGGGGGTTCGATTGTTAATTCAGCTTCAGGTGCTGGCTTAGAAGGATCACCTAACATGGCAGCTTATATCGCATCAAAACATGGTGTCGTTGGCTTAACTAAATCTGTTGCTTTAGAATATGGTAAACAAAACATTAGAATTAATTCGATTGCCCCAGGTGCAACAATTACACCAGCCATTGAAGGTTGGGCTGAGAGTCAACCGGAACAATACAAGGGTGTTTTGAAGTCAATCCCTTCAGGAGAGATGGCTACACCAGAAGATCAAGGAAATGCTGTCATGTTCTTATGCTCTGATTTAGCAAGACAAATCAGTGGCGTTACTCTCCCAGTAGACGGTGGATATACAGCAGGTAAATTACAGCAATAATATTGTTTTTTTGTGAGATTAAAAAAGGAATTCAGTGAAGATGATCGGGTGCGCGGTTTAATTAGGATAATTTATACTCGAGCAAGTAAAGGGAAGCGAAAAGCAACTCTCAAAACTAATCGAAGAAAATAATAGTGAAATATTTAAACGCAGCATCTTCACTAAGGATTTTAGTGATATTACTTTTGAGCTATTGAAAGAACATCAAAAGGAAGAAAATGCCTTTGAAATCTTTTTTCAAGATCAAGAATTTTATGGTACTGCAGAAGAAATGATCGCAAAGATGTTGTATAACGAGTTGAGAAGTTAAATTATAATAATCTATGGTGAATTTAAATGAATTTAAACATTAAGAAATTCAAGGATTCTAACAAAGGTTTTATTGGGAGTTGAGATTGTATATGAACGATACATGCGTAACAATGATAGGTCTATTAGGTGTTATGGTTGGATCATCAATAACGGCATATCAAATATATTATTAACTGAAAAAATATGAATTGAAAAAAATTAACAAGGAAAAATGAATTAAAGAAATTAAACATATTCCTTAAACCACATTAAATATTTATGCAAAACAAAATTACTATTGGGACTACGGAGATTCTCAATCCATAGAGTTTACAGGAGATGGATTGTCTGGGAAATTGGCTGAAGAACTTACAGAATTAATGAGAAGAATATAGAATATGTAGATATGGATATTCTGGAAACTTATTTTAAGATTAATAGAAATCATGAAAGAGACTATATGCATCTAAAAAAAGATGAAGAAAATCTATATAATAGAATAGAGCATAATATATTTGATAATGAGAGAGAGCTGTATGGAATGATGAATAAAAGGGCTAAGGAACTAGAAGAAAAATATAGAAGAAAATACACATAATCAGTAAATAATTAAATTAATTACAGAATTTGCAGAATCTAATTTCGAATGAGAAAGAAGTTTATAGCATATATGATAAAGTGTTTCATACAATTACAGATTTCAAAAAATTGCTAATCATATCATAAAACATGAGCTGATGCTGAAAAACATAAATCAGTAGATTAATAATTTTTAAAAGAAGTATAGGAATTTACAATAATCGAAATCACTACTTCATGCTTATAATAGAATTTGAAGACGCAATGAAGAGCTTAAAAAAAACGGACAGACAGAGAATAATGAGTTAAGAACAGCTTTGAATATATATATAATTTATTCAGGTTTAAAGGAGAAAGATAAATGTATGAAGAAAAGATTTATAGTAATAGATTAGCGTATAAACTAATAAATGAAATAAAATATAATAAAAGATACATATATAACTGGTTGCGATGGAGTAAAGATATTGATGGAAGTTATCCATCCGACAATTTATTATGTCTACTTTCTCACAAAATTAAGATGGTTTATGATTCATTTAGTCAAACAAATAGATCTGAAAATCCGAATTACGATTATGAGCCTGTTCCAATTTTTAAAAAAATAAAAGAGAAATCAAGTAAGGATCATATGAATATAATTTCGTTTGATAATGATTATGAAATTAAGGAAGAAGATATAGAATTTAATTATTTTTTCCACAGTAATATTGATACGCTTGCATTATCTATAGTTTGGATTGAGACAGTAGGTAGAAAAATTGATAATAGTCTTGAAGATAATGTTTATGCTAATCGCCTAAGTGATAAAAATTCAGTTTTTAAGCCTTATTTCAATGGATACTCTAATTTCAGAAATAATAGTTTTGAAGCAATGAAAGCTTTTACTGAAAATAATAAAACTGGAATATATATTCAGACGGATTTGAAAGAATGTTTCTATCATATAAATATAGAAAAACTCGAGCAACAAGTAGAGGAAATAATAGGCGATAATAACAAACATTTAGCCATTAATAAAAAAGTATTTGAAATTATTAAAGGTTATAATAACAAAATAGAAAATAAAGAATTAGAATTATTACCCATTGGATTTTTGCCTAGTAATATTTTAATTAATTTATATTTAAGTGATTTGGACGACAAAATAATTAATACTTTCCATCCTGTAGAATATGGGAGATATGTAGATGATATAGGTTTTTTAATAAGTACTAATATAAAAAGTAGTAATAGAAAAGAAATAATAGCGGATTTAGAGAAAAAACTTTGTAAATTAATATATAGTAAAGAATTAAAAATGAACAAAAATAAAACAGTGTATTTTATAATCACTAGAAATAGTGATGAAAATTATTTAAAGAAATTTGAAAAATCTATTCATGCATTGTCAAGTGATAATTATCGATTAATAGATATTGTAGGATTTGAAAAAGAATTAAAGAAATCCTATGTAATATCTGAATCACCAACTAAATTAGCAGAAATGTTCGATATTAAAAGAGATAAGAAACATCTCAGTCGAATAATCTCAACAATTTTTTATTCGCTTTTTGCGACATTTAATGATGTTAATAAAAATAAAGAGTTAGCTAAACATTTCATAAACACTTTTTTTGATCTCATAGATGATCAGTTCTTTTTAGAATTATTTGATTATTGGTATCAGTTAGCAGTAATTGAGTTATCTTATATTGAAGATATAAAAGATACTAATGATTTTGGACAAACTAAAACATACATTAAAATTAATGAACTCTTAGGAAAATACGATAAGAACGAGAAAATTAAATCATTTTTAATATTGTATAAGAACTTATTGAATAATTTAAATAAAGAAAACTTGCTTTTAAATGATTTTCAAGATTATTTTAGCTTACCGAGTTTTAAAATAAAATCTTTTGAAAAATATTTTTTAAACTATGAAAGACAATTATACGATATTTGGGGATGGTACAAGGAAAAATATAAAAATGTAGATGACTCTATTGTTCAATTATTAAAAATAGGTGGAACTGGAGGAGACTCTGGAGGAAACTGTGAAAGAGATAGTTTTAAAAATGAGGATTATCCTGCAAAAGATGAGATTACTATAGGGCAAGCTAATATTCATTCATATAACAAAAGAAAGATGCATTTTATGCAATGTTCAAAGAACTTATCAACGCAATCAGATTTCACAAAAATATTTAACGAAGCATTGGAAGAGAATGCAGATATATTAGTATTTCCAGAGCAAGGGCTGACTTTTGAAAATTTACCTTTTATTGCAAAACAAGTAGCTAAAAATAAAATTGCTGTTGTTGGTGGATTTGACTTTATTTTAAAAAATAAATTTGTTAAAAATTTATCAGTCGCTATTATCCCAAATCAAGCAATATCTAATAATATTCTTAATAATAAAATTATTTATAATGATGCGAAAATATATTTGGCACCAAAAAAATATCCCGCACCACTTGAATATAGTATGTTCCATAATTCTACAGAATATGAAGGTGAACATCGAAGTAGAGAAATTTATATACCCAATCCTAAGAGTTTTGATAATATCACTTTTAATTATTTGGGTAAAAAGCATGCAATATTAAATTGTTATGAAGCAACTGATTTAGAAACAAAATTTAAACTTTCAGAAGAAGAACCGCTAATTACTCATTTAATTACTAACAATCAAGACACTAAATATTTTGAAAAAATAGCTATCAATTTATCTAGAGAAATTATGGGAGCTATTACTATTACTAATTATTCTGAATTTGGTGGTACATTGGTTTATGTTCCATTTTCTAAAAGATATAAGCGTGTTGTAGCTGCTCATAAAGGAGCTAATAATACACATGTTGATATTTCAAGAATAAATTTGAAAGAAATTGCATATAAAAGACGTGATAATTTAAATGAAGATTACAAACAGAATCCACCGAAATATTATTATAAGAATTTGGGATGGGAGTGGGAGAATGAGTGACATGTTTACTAAAAAAAGATTTCGTTTTTTTATGAAAACTTTTTTAACAACTTTATTCCAATAATCTTAACTCTATATATTGATAATTTATCTGAACCATATATTATGGGACAAAAAATTTCTGTTTTCATTATTATATTAATATTATCTATACTAATCTCAATAATTAGGACTATTTTTGATGTGTATATGATTAATAAAAAACACAAAATTAAGAGGGGAAATTTAGATTTAACTATTATTAAAGGAGATATTTTTTAACAGAGTGATGGAGACATTATTATTCCAGTTGATTCAAAATTTAAAAGTCATGATTATACTGATATTGATCCTATCCCAAAAAATTCTGTACAAAGTCAATTTATGCGTAAGATTTATCATAATGCAGACGAAAAAAATACAAAGAATGATAACAAGCTATATGTTTATAACAATCAAAGATTTAGACTTTTTAATATGGTAGATTTAGATGAAAATGATCGAATATACTTGACTTCAGTTGGATCTTTTATTGATGAATTAATTAATCCACTTTGTGATATGATTAATGATATTGAACGAGGTCAAGAGTTTTATATACCAGTTATAGGTAGTCAAGTCCGTTTTAGAAGTGAAACAAATGCTTTAATCGGACAAAAAAAGATTGAAATTACTAATTACAGCTTTAGAGATGTATAACTTTGAACAAAAAGTAAATATTACAATTGTGGTATATTCAAAAGGGAAAGAAGAGTACAAGTTTGATGAATTGTAATTATCAATTTGATTTACTTAATAAGGATTATAAAACATAGACGTATGCATGAATTTTAGTCTAAACCATTACCAATTCCATTACTATTAGATTAATAACACTGATATGACAGTGTTTAGTAGAGACCCCTCAGCTCGAGGCGTGATTATGGGTGAGAATCCAGAAACGTCTGCAGTTAATAACTACTCACAGGTATGGGATATGGAAAACTTATTCGTACTTGGGGCTTCATCATTCCCGCATAATAGTTCATCTAACCCGACGAATACAGTGGGTGCTTTAGCTTACCGTGTGACTGAAGGGATGATTGAATACCTAGAAGGTGATGGCGGGTTACTCGTTGAACCTAAAAATTAAATAAAAAGTTTGAAGTAGACATAAAAGAAGGAGAGGATTCTTCTTTTATGTCTATTTTTAATGTGTTGATAAAAATAAGTGTAATATAAATAAATGTATTATGTTAGAATGAAATCAATCTAGATAAGATCTAATTTATTTTTTAAGAAGAATAAAGATCTAAAGTAAATCGTATTTATTAACTTACCAGAAAGGGGCGTATATGTGTGGAACAAACAATCGGTAATCAAAAACTTATTCTCGAGGTCGGAGACATTGCAAAAAAGAAAACAGATGCTATCGTCAATCCAGTAAATGGGCGATTATCAGGTGGTGGTACAGTAGATGAAGCCATTCGACGTCATGCAGGAGAAGATTTACAAAAAGCATTGACTGATATTTTTACAAATCAGCTTAATAGCGAACAACTACCAACAGGAGAAGCGATTATTACATCATCTTATGATTTACCAGTTAAACACATTATTCACGCAAGAGGTCCTGTATGGAATGGAGAAAAAGAAGTAAGGCAAAGAGAATTAGCTGATACTTATCAAAGTTGTTTAAGTCTTGCAAAAGAACACGGAGTAACAAGTATTGCTTTTCCATCTATATCAACTGGCATTTATCATTTTCCGATTAATCTTGCAGCAAAAGTAGCTCTTAAAACTGTTGTTGATTTTTTAAAAGAAGAAGATTTTGGAGATGTTACTTTTATTTTATTTTCCGAGAGGTCTTATGAAGTGTACGTAAATGAATTGAAAGAATTGATGAAAGAGTAAATGTTTGTGAACGCCTTACTGAATGAAATATATAATTGGAAGGGAGTTTTGCATTATGGAATATGTTGATATCTGGCATGACGTCTCAAAAAAAGACAGGTATGCAAATCGTGTGATGAAAAAAGATAAATTTGATGTTGTGCATATCCATTTGAAAAAAGGTGAAGAAATGGGATCGCATCATGCAAAAGAAGAAACACTTATTATCGTTCGCAATGGAAGAGTAGAGTTTACCGTAGAAGGAAAAACGGTAGAGCTGACGAACGAAAGTATTTTACAAATGGATCCCTATGAAAAGCATGATTTAAAAGCAATTGAAGAGACGGATTTATTTTTATTAAAATTTAAATAATCTATAAACTAAAAGCTGGATGATAAATCCAGCTTTTTTATGTTGTCTTGGCTTCGCAACTACAGAATTATTAATGTTCGATTTGTTTCATTACTACATACAAAAAAATCAACACAATCAGTAGATTGGTTTAGGAGTGGATTTAGATGAAGATGTTGTAGAAGATGATGAAACGTTCTTAACAAAATCTGTGATTGCTGATGCAACTGAAGAAAAGCCCATGAGAGGATTAGAAACTGATAATTTTGATTATGTTATTGTTGCGATGGGAAATATTGAATCAAGTATACTTACTATCATGTTACTTAAAAATCTTGGTGTGAAGCAAATTATTGCAAAAGCGGCAGATAAACGACATGGACAAATTCTAGAGTCAATTGGTGTTACTAACATGATTTATCCAGAAAAGACATAGGATTACGGCTTGCTAATCACTTGTTTTATTCCAATGTGATTAACTATATTGAATTATCACAAAAACTTTCTTTAGAAGAAATAAAAATACCAAATGAAATGGTCGGAAAAAGTTTAGTAGAACTCAATCTTGGGCTAAATACCATATAAGTGTGCTCGCTATCTGAAGAAAGACTAACTATATAAAGTCAAGTGAAAAAACAAAATAATTTATTAAGAAATGAATGAAATAAGTGCATGCCAAATAAGCATTAGAAAACATTATTTTTTCACTTACTGACGGATTTCATAAGGTTCATTTTTAGTT
>DATGUU010000073.1:0-4772 GCA_035301085.1 Pseudogracilibacillus sp.
TCTTCCCATGTAAAGTCTTCCGGACAGTCGAGCAGGTACGTTTTAACCTCAGGCGTTTCTTCAATAATCTTATTTATGTTAGTCCAGTATATTTGCATTTTATATTCTCCTTATTCAATGATATGTATCGTTACTATCTAACATAGCACAAGTGATAACGATTCTCAATTAAATGGGTTGATTATTTCAGATAATTTAGAAACGGCAAAATCACTATCTCTTTCGTAATCAACATTTTTTGTAAACTACTTTCAAAAGTATTTTTCTAGATAATCTCCCTATTCCTCAAGAATGCCCGCCGATCCTTATTATGCAGTTAGGTAAGAGTTTGACATTATCGCTCCCTTCCCCCCTGATTACGTTAAGAAATTAATGCTTTTCATTAAAAATCGAATAAACATGGATAATAAAATGTTAATCTTGTATAGAGATAACAACAGGTTTATTCCTTATACTTTCATCTTCTAAATATAATTGAGCCTGTTTTTATATAAAAACAGGCTCTTAAGATTGTTTTGAAGTACTATCCACCTTCAGCAATTACTGCCAGTTAATAAAAATAACCTTACCCATTTACTGTAGTAACGCGCCCGATTGCTGTATACCGAATTTATTCCCGTCGCGACTATACATAGCGCTATAAAGCCTCATTCTTCTTCCACATAAAAAAGTTATAAGCTAATTGAATTAAAAAGATTAAAGCGAAAAGTAGCCCCATTAGTGTATTTGCCAACGTACCCCAATCGGAAAAGCTATAAATAACGATGAGAAACAAAATTATTATAGGAATATTCATAAGTGTTCTAATCAATTTTCGTCTATACGATAATCTAAAATAATTTAACTCAACGCCTCTATCGACTTTCGAGGAATCTTTAAAAACAATAGATAAAATAAGAGTAACAATTAGCCCTATCACGATAGGCGCAATGAAATATAACACACTTTGTTCTCCCTTCATGAACCGAAGATTTGATTTTCATTCATTGTACTTGCAACATAATGGCCCAATTCCAGAAAGTAGTTGTTCAATTTCTGCGCTCATTTGTTTAAATAGCCTTTCATCATTTGCTACCTTGTTTTTGATATTTACCACTTTGTATGGCAAATAAAAGCCAAATTATAGATATAGTTGAAGATACATAGTTCATATTTTTTTCAATAGGATATCCAGGCGATAAACCAACTAAGTTTTTCCCGAAATTGGTTAATATCGTTAAAATAATCAAAAGTAAAACGTAGTGAATGATTAATTTAACAAATCGAATTTCTGAAACCCTCGGGAAATTTAACATATAAACAACTCCTTAACTTACTCGAAATAAGTTATGCCATAATCTGGCCCAATTCAGGCACAGTGTTTCTTCAACAACTGCGCCCGATTGCAGTAGATGCTATTAATCATAAAATTTCATATGTGGTTTATCCTGCTGATAATAAGCCAACCTATCCTGCAATGTACCAGTATGGAATTCAAATTTATGACCATCAGGATCAGTAAAATATATAGACTTCTTATCCCTTTTATCTCTAGGGCGTCCGGTTAAGATATTTACTCCCAACTTCTCCAACTTGTCATATGCATTGTAAAACTCGGCATCTTCTATCGTAAAAGCAACATGCGTGTATGATTGGCTTATTTCATTACGAGGAATATCTTGCTCTAAATTAAGTGCCAGCCACATCCCATTAAAATCAAAATAGGCAGTGCTTCTCCCTTTTACCAGCAATTTAGCATCAAATACATCTTGATAAAATTTAATGGATTTATCTAAATCAGAAACGGAAAATAAAAAATGATTAAGCCCTTGTACAAACAAACTACATCACCTCAAAATATTTATTCTACATAATGGCCCGATTCTTGAATAATATAGCTAGTACAATAAGATTTATCTAACATCTTTTTTCGGGGTTGATTTTGGATAAAAGGAATAACCAAAGCACCAACAATAAAACCTCCAATTGATGAACCTATTAAATGACTCCAATCCATTTCCCCTTTTATGGAACTAACAACTAGAGATATAATTGCTAATAACAATGCTACACCTAAGCCATATAAGACACGCTTCCCCATATAAACACCTCTCTTATAATCAGGCCCGTTTTTAAGATGTGAGTAATTTAGGATAATGATTTATAAAAACCAATCGCCTTTCCTTCGAACCCCTGTCTGATGTAAAAATGGTGAGCATCATCTCTTTCACTACGATTCCCGCTGTTTAATACTATCCTATTGGCTCCCTGTTCTTTTGCCCATTCTTCTGCTTTCTCAATTAACTTTTCACCAATTCCTTGTTTTCTATATTTGGAGTCAACAACTAATGAAACAATTCGTACGTAGTTCTCATTTTTTTCATAATGAAATCCCAATATCATACCAATCATACCCACAATAACTCCATCTTTTTCATCTATCTGGGTGTTATATAAAGAATTAGAGTTTATCTTTGAAAAACGATGTTCCATTTCATCAGTAGTTGTTGGATACCCTAGTTCCCCCATTAAAACTGCTAATTGACTAACATCCTCTTGAACAGCTTTTCTAATCAATACTATCCCTCCATAAATAACTGATTTTTCACTATATTAATTTGCTCTTGTTCAACTAATCTTCTGCTTAGTTTAAATGCACTCATTCACAATGTTCAATTATTTCAACGTAGATATTTTAATTACCTTAGGGAAGATGTTCTGTAACCTAGCCATTAAAGGGGAAAAGAAGCGCTAATCCTTATTAAAGAATAGCGTCCGATAGCTGAAGAACATAGCGATAAAAATTATAAATTTAATTTTTCTGAAATCATTTTCGCTACTTCTACCGAATTTAAATTAGTGTTATTTATTCTTATGTAATTTTCTTTTTTTATTTCACCTTTGCGAGAGTTTAATCTATATTTTTTCATTGTCTCTTTTAGTTCATTTTCAGACCACTCAACGTTTCTTTTTGTAGGCTTGTGTTCAAGCCTGTGTGGATTCTTATTTCGCTCCAGTCTCTCATCGATATCAGCTTCTAATTCAACAAAATAAATACTTGCACCCTCGGATTCAAAAATTTCACATACCCCGTCTACAAAGTCCCAATCCTCTTGTTGGTCAAATGCCTATACATAGGTAAATGTCAGGCCTTCCTGTTCACTCTTGGCTACTGACTTAAATATTTCCATCCGAAATTGATTTGATAAATTCCACATTTCTGAGCTAAATCCAAGGAATGGCTCGAGTAATTCAATGGTCATATGGTTGTGAAACAGTTTCAATCCAGTTATCTTTTCTAATTCCTGCCCTACTGTCATTTTACCAACTGCTTGGGGACCAAATATAAGTACAAATTTCATAAATTACCTCCGTAAATGGCTTTTTATTATTCTTTTATCTTTATCTATTATTTCCTATCCAACTATTCCACTTTGTTAGCCAATATATTTTTCACAATCTTTTTGCTCTCTAACCCGTTATGCAATAATCTGGCCCGATAAACGAATACGTTATTATGACTAATGCACCCGATTGTGGCATATCATTAAAGGCCTATTTTATTTTGGCCTTAAACTAATTGTATAGCTCACTTGAATAAGCATTAACAATACACCAATACCAATAATACTAACTAATCGCGAATCACCAGTAAACGCAGAATAATACATAAGACCAAATGCTAAAATTAGAAGTCCCCAAGTAACTAATGTATATATTTTATATAAGCCTTTTAACATCACATATTTTTCTCCGCCATCAAATTGGTCAAAGTACTCTTCATTAAATTTTTTTGATTGAGGATCAGGGAATTTAAAATTTGGATTTGTAACATTAATAATTTTTTGGTTTGGAAATAAACCAGTAGATGAAATCATCATCAATATACCGCTAGCTAAAACAACTTTAGGCTGAGTATCCCTCAATAATAAAAATCCTACAAGAAGTGCGATAAAGGATATGGAAAGAGCTATTTGAACATAAGTTACAGCAGTTTAGGCTTTTCTTTCGGTCGTTACTTGATGAATATCTTCCTCTTCCATTCCTACTCCATTAAGCTCCCTTGCTCGGTTTTCCAAAAATTAAAGCGGGCGACTATTAAACAAATGATAGCAACTAAATTGGCAATCATTAATATGTTGGATTCAAATTCTTGGATTTTTAGACCAGCAAACAATTTATATAGCCCATATAAAAACATAACAATATACACAACCAAGATCTTCAAGACAATTCCTCCTCACTAAAAAAAATACATTTTCAACTGGTTCCTGAAATACATTTGCTATTCTTACTGAAATTAATAAAGAAGGCATATACTCATTTCTTTCGATTAAACTCACGGTTTGCCTAGAGATTCTTGTTTTCATTTCATCACCCTGAACGTAGTGTAACCTACAACACTCGTCATTTTGACAAGTATAATAGTCAAAATGACTAATGAAACGTACAATAAAAATAAGTAACAGAAAGCTTCTGCTACTTATTTTTATCAGTAGTAAATAAATTTTTTCGGAATATTATACATTAGCACATCATTGATTATTCAACAATCTGGCACAACTTTATCCAACAATCGCGCCCATTAGTGGAAATCAAATGTACTTCATTTTTATAGTACCCTTGCCTTCGAAATAGCTTATTTGTCCAACTGCTCCGTTTACAAATATATTCTGTGGGGGCATATGACCTATATCAGCATCGTATATAACTGGAATTTTATCCTCGAATATCTCATATAAAGCATCCTCTAATGTAAAATTTTTCGTTGGCGAATATCCACTTGCTCTTCC
>DATGUU010000074.1:0-4294 GCA_035301085.1 Pseudogracilibacillus sp.
ACAGGAGCTGGTGATTCGTTTACAGGGGCCCTTAGTGTCGCATTATCAGAAGGTCAAACAATTGAAAAAGCAGTTATATTTGCAAATGAAGTAGCATCATATGTAGTTACTAAACATAATGTAATACCAGGACTACCTACATTAGAAGAAATCGAAATATTCAAAAAATAAGTATTGTATTTATAAGTAATAGATAGACCAGCTCAAATTTTTAACAATCAGTTTGGGCTGATTTATTAATAGATTAATACATATTGAAAAGATAATATGTAATCTATTAATAAATATTTTAAAAAATATTTTGTTTTTGGTATGGTTTCATACATAAGTAGTAACACACAATAGAAATTTTAAATACTAGTTTTTAAATAAAATAACGGTCATACAATGACTGTTCCTGTAAAATAGTTGTTGCTATATATAACTATGATCGATCCATAACAAGTTTGTGTAGTGAGTATGATATTTAGTAAATAAGGATTTATGGGCTAATTAGAAATATATCTTTATGTAATTAAAAGATATATTTAAACTTTATATGTTCATGTTAAATAATAAATATATACTTTGTCTTTAGCTGTTATACTTAAAGTGGATGTATATTTGTCAGTGTTTTCATTATCTTTTTAAAAAACATCTTATATAAGATACTCTTAATTAAAGGATTAGTATAAACTAGTCCTTTTTCATATTTGAATTTATTTATATGGTTTGTTTTTACGTTTATATCTGGTTTTAAGTGAATATATATTAAGAAAAATTACGATTGGAAATATTCATCATTAACCTGCTATACTTACTATAATATAAATTTTATTATTTTGCTGACAACGATGTTGAAAAAAGAGGGATTTACTTTTATGAATATCGAAACAGATTTAGTTATAATCAAAAATGTGGATAAAACAACAGAAGTAGAATTTTGTCGTGAAGAAGAGAATAGATTTTATGTGAAGTATCCAGGAAATGATACGGTATATTCTTATAACAAAGATAATGTGGTGCGACTTTATAATCCAGAAGTGTTTGATGGTAATACGTACATCGTGTATGAAAATGGGGTTCCGCTCCAGCGTGTGAACAAAATATTATTCTTTCAACAGTATTATCGTGTGATTTTTCAAAATGAACGTCATGAAATTTATCCAAGTGAAGCGATAACACTAGAGGCGACAGCTCTTTCGATTCCGGGTGTGAAACAAGGTTTACGTTATTTAACGGAGCTTTCTGAAAAAGTAGGTTTAAAATTAGATGACGGGACTTCTTTATTGAAAAAACAGTTTGATAAGTTAACCCATCTGAGTCCGCAGAGTGTGTTATCTGTTTACTTAGGAGGAAAACCCCAATATCCATATCAAGAAGAGTCGCATGAAGTTATTTATCCATTTGGTTTTAATACTAGTCAAAAAACAGCGACGATTAAAGCGATGACAGAACAAATTAGTGTGATTGAAGGTCCACCTGGTACGGGGAAGACGCAGACGATATTAAATATTATTGCAAATGCGCTCTTGAATCAAAAGACGGTTGCAATTGTTTCGAATAATAATGCTGCGACGAAAAATGTGATGGAAAAGTTGGAAAAAGCTGATTTAAGTTTTATTGCGGCGTTTTTAGGAAGTAATGAGAATATCGACCAATTTTTTGCTGAACAGCATGAATTTTATCCGAAAATGGATGATTGGACATTGGAAAAGGATGTATACGATGCGCTTATTTTTGAGTTGGGAGAAAGGCATGCGACATTAGATGATATGCTCGCGCATCAACAAAAACAAGCGAAGTTAAAGCAGGAAATGTCAGAAATTAAAGCAGAGTATGCATATTTTTTAGATTATGAAAATGGGCTAGAAGACGTTGAGATGGGGGTGCGCTGTTTCCGTCGATTACACGCAGATCACTATTTACAACTCTTAGTGGATTATGACCAAGTAGAAGGGAAACTTACGTTCAAAAAGAAACTGCAATATTTTTTCACATATGGGATGTATTCTTTTAAAATATTTAATCATCCAAGAGAAGTGGTTACTACTTATTTGCAAAAACAATTTTATCAACTAAAAATAGCGGAATTAGAAGCGGAAATTAAAGTGCTACATAATAAGTTAGAAACTTTTCAGTTTAATGATGCGATGAAATCGTTCAGTGATGATTCGATGAAGGTGTTTAAAGCGGCTTTAGCAAGACGTTATCATCAAGATGCTGGCGAAGCGAATCAACGAAGTGTTTTTTCTAATGATGTACTTTGGAAGGATTATGAACGGTTTATTTCTGAGTATCCTGTTATTTTAAGTACAACACACTCGATTAGAAAATGTGCGAAAGATAGTCATTTATTTGATTATGTGCTTATTGATGAAGCATCACAAGTGGATATTGTGACAGGATCTTTGGCATTATCCGTTGCGAAAAATGCTGTCATTGTTGGAGATGATAAACAGTTGCCAAATGTGGTGACAGATGATGTAGCTAAAGCAACAAATGAAATTTATGATCGGTATGGGATGAATTTGCCATATCACTTTGCGAAAAATAGTTTACTAACATCGCTCCTTCAAGTATTACCTGATGTTCCAAAAACGTTATTGCAAGAACATTATCGTTGTCATCCAAAAATTATTGGATTTTGTAATCAAAAGTATTACCAAAATGAATTAGTTATTTTAACGGATGAACAGGAATACGATGAACCACTTGTTGTTTATCAAACAGTAATGGGAAATCATGCACGTGGTACGGTGAATGAGAGGCAAGTTGATGTGATTTTAAAAGAAGTGATGGATGAACAAAAACTCGATCTTACAGAAGATTCGATTGGTATCGTAACCCCATATCGTAAACAGGTAACTGCATTGGAAGAAGCGAATGAGCAGCAGAATCAAGATATGGAAATAGATACTGTACATAAGTATCAGGGTAGAGAAAAGAATGTCATGATTTTATCGACTGTTGTAAATGATATGAAGCAATATGATTTTGCTGATGATCCAAATTTAATTAATGTTGCTGTTTCTCGAGCGGTAGATAAGTTAATTATTGTGACAGCTTATGGAAGCGAACAATGGAGGAACACTAATGTAGGTGATTTGATTGGCTACGTCAAATATCATAATCATGAAGTAATTACTAGTGAGATATATTCGGTATTTGACTATTTATATAGTTGTTATGCAGAAAAATTAGAAGTATTGATGCAAAAAATCAATCAAGTATCGGAACATACATCTGAAAATTTAATGAATATGGTGATTGAAAATGTGTTGTCAGAGGAAGCATTCAGGCACTTAGATGTTATTTTACATCAACCTTTGCGCATGCTTATTAAAGATACTTCATTATTATCAGAAGAGGAATATAAATATGCGATGAATAGCTGGACACATACTGACTTCGTTATTTTTAATAAAATGAATAAACTACCTATCCTCGTCGTGGAAGTGGATGGTCATGAATATCATGCGAATGATCCAGCACAACTTGAAAGAGATCGGATGAAAGATAGAATTTTATATAAGTATCAAATACCAATTGTACGGATGAAAACGACGGGCAGTGAGGAAGAAAAAGTATTGAGAGAACTGTTAAAGAAAATAGGATAGAGAACGGGACTTACAGTGAGTTAATGTACCCTTTTTTAATGTAGGTAGACGGACGGTGAGTCTATTTATGTTGGAAAGGGATTTTTTGTTTAGAGTATTGTGATTTTTAGCGTGACTGTATAGAAGGAATAGCAGAAGTGGAGCGAAATTATGTTTGAATGGAGCGAACTCGCACGTTTGTGGAGTGAAATTCCCTAAGGAGGAGCGAATTTTGGGAGGATTTGGGGTTGGATTTAATTGTGTCGTGTGCTAGCTAGATCGCATATTATAAACCTCACTCCACCCATTTCCTAATTAAATACCCTGCTGTCAAACTGAATAGCGCGTGACCAACTATCCAATAAATCCAAGCAGCAATATCAGTAATATGTGGTGTTTTTTCCGATAATAAGGTTAGAAAATATAATAATCCACTACCAATACCAATGACAAAGACATATGTGATGATGCTTTTTTCAAGCTGAATGTATCGTAATAAATAATAAAGCGCAATGATACTAATTACGCATGTTGTGAAATGGAACGTAACTTCGATTAACCATATTGGATAAAGTTCATTTAAAATCGGGATATAGCTCGTATCGAACAATAAATAATATACTTGATTAGCAGTAATAAGTTCAATGATTTTTAAAAATAAAGCAAGAACAATCCCACTAATTATACCAATTGCGACGAGAGTGCCAAGTCTTTTC
>DATGUU010000075.1:0-2210 GCA_035301085.1 Pseudogracilibacillus sp.
ATAATATCGAATTTAATCACAACAATAATTCAGTGTTTAATTTTAATGATGGTGTACGTATCGTTCTCGTGTTAAAAAATAAGTTGAAATTCGTCAGTGGGACTAGTATTCATAAATTTCAAGCAGGCGATGTTTTTATTGTCAATCATCGAGAGCGCTATCGACTTATAGAAGAGGAAGATACCTTATATACCGCCATTCATTTGAAAGAATCGTATTTAAAGCAATATATTAGTGATTACAATGACAAAATATATATTTTAAATCCACAGACATTGCAAAAAGTTATATATCAACAAATTCTGAATGTTGTGGCTAAGATAGGTATCGTTTATATTCGAAAAGGGAAGTTTTATAGATTATATATGGAACAACTGTTAATTGACTTAATGTTTATGATTGTAAGATATTTGCCAGCTTATGAAAATATAAATCATGAACATGATGTTAATGATCACCGCTTAGATTTTGTATGTAAATATATTGAAAGAAATTTCACCAAACCAATCACGTTAAGTGAGGTAGCTGAGAAGGTGCATTTAAGTCACACATATTTGTCAAAGTTATTTACAAAACATATGGGAATTGGTTTCAATCATTATGTTAATCATATTAGAATTGAACATTGTAAAAACGACTTAGTACAAACAAACGATGCTATTACTCACATCGCCTTGAAAAATGGTTTTAGTAACTCTAATATGCTGCTGAAATATTTTAAATTAGACACCAAATTAACGCCTTCGCAATATAGAAAAAGGTATCAAGTTGGAGATATTGTGGACACTGCCAAAACAACAATTGAATCGGAAAACTATCAAATGTATCTGTACTATTTAAATACTTATATCCAACAAACACTTGGTACTATGATTCAATCGCCTTATAATCAAAAAGTTATTGATATTACGCTAAATTACAACCAAATACATGCTTTGTCAGATTATGATCATGTGATTCAAATAGGTAGCCTGGATACATTACTTTTTCAAAGATACAGAAAACAACTGATAGAAGTACAACATTTTTTAGGTTTGGATCATGTGCTGATTAAAGATCCTATTTTAAAAGGCTATATTGAAAATAAAGTTATTGAAAGCGATGAACTTATTCCTACTATGCATCCATATATGAAAGTTGATGAATGCTTGAGTTTTTTATTTGAACAGCATATTGGTTTAGGAATTGAAATCGACCCTCCAACATTAACATCACAATTTGTACAATATACAAACGAATTAAGATTTTTATTAGAGCATATTTATAATACAGTGCCGAATAGAAAGCAATTTAAATTAGTCATTTATTTGAAGGGTAAAAAAGCCAATGTACTATTAAAAATAATAAGGTTATTTAAAGAATACTTTGAGCATACTCAAATTATACTTAATACGGACATCAATGATGTCAATGAATTGGCAACTGCTAAACATATTTTGGATAATTCAAGTGAAAGTGTTAATAGTATAGCGTTTAGTGCAAATCAAAATGATATTATCAATTTCAATTCAATTGAAAGTAAACAGTATGATTTAGCTAAACGACATATTATAGAACAGTATAATAAGATTACTGATGTGTTCAATATAAAGGGGAAGGACGTTTCGGTTGTGTTACTTAATTGGAATACATTAACAGGTAATACAAGTCTTACAAATGGTGAATATTTTAGAGCAGGTATTATTTTTGAACAGTTGATTGATATGAATCATCAAATAAATGCAATTGGCTACTGGCTTAATCATGAATTACACCATCAATATAATTCAAATGAGATTACCTCCGAATTAAATGGTATTGATTTATATCATCAATTTGATGGGAAAAGGCCCGCATTTTTTACAAGTATGTTTTTTAAAAAGTTATTTAACCAAGTGCTTTTTAAAAACGAAGACTGCATGGTTGTAGGTCAGAGTGACCATTTTCAAATCGTAGTGTGGGATGCAGAACATTATAATCCGTATTATACAACGAATGAACAAACAGATTATTTAAGTCATAAAGAGTACCAACTCAATATATCAAATGCCACTAATGGCTCGTATAAAATAAAGCATTTAACATTAGATAGAAATAATGGTGCACTTTATCAAGTTTGGCAGCAGTACAATACACAACATGGCATGGATACAGAGACAATCAATTATGTTAACAGAATCTCTTACCCTAAGTTAGATGTCAGCGAAGTGGATGTCGTAGATACGATTTCT
>DATGUU010000076.1:0-2808 GCA_035301085.1 Pseudogracilibacillus sp.
ATCTGGCAAATGTGATAATAATTAGGGTAATGAATTACTATAAGTAAGCGAGTGAATTTTATGCCAATAAGAAAGCCATTAGCAGATTTCATTAGACCTAAGGATTTATCACAGTTTGTAGGACAAAAAGATTTAATTAAAGAAGGCCAACCTCTTTATCAAATTATCAAAAATCATGTTCCAATTTCGCTCTTATTATGGGGACCGCCTGGAACAGGAAAAACAAGTCTAGCGCAAATTATCGCTCGAGAGTATGACTATCCGCTGGCCACTTTCAATGCTTCGACTGATAATAAAGCAAAGCTGATGCAAATCATTAATACTTATCCATACCAATCGTTTGTTCTACTAATTGATGAAATTCATCGCATGACGACAACACTGCAGGATTATCTTCTGCCTTATTTAGAGAACGGGCAAATTCTTTTAATTGGCGCAACTACTGAAAATCCGATTATGTCAATTGTTCCTGCTGTTCGCTCACGATGTCAGATTTTTGAATTTAAGGCTTTAAGCGACCATGATATTGAGCAAGTTTTGATACGGGCATTAAAAGAAGTCTTTAATTTAGCTGAAAAACAAATAGATAAAGAGGCAATTAACATTATTGCTCGTTCAGCAGATGGAGATTTGCGTGTAGCATTAAATTTATTAGAGACTATTCATGCAGTTAATGGAGAAGAGATTTCAGTTAAAAATGTTAAGGAATTTATTAAAGGTCAACATTTTGCTTATGACAGAAAAGCAACTAAGCATTATGATTATTTAGCAGCTTATTCAGATTCAATGGCTGGGTCCGATACTGATGCAGCCTTGTATTATCTTACCGTCTTACTTAAAAACGGAGATCTACCGTCAGTAGTACGGCGTTTGCGAGAAATTCCATACACATACGTTGGCTTAGCCAATCCAGAACAAGTAACGCAAATAGTAGTTGCCGCTAATCAAGCAGAAAAAATAGGGATGCCAAAAGCAAAATATCCTTTGATGTTTGCAACTATGTTAATGTGTTTGTCCCCTAAGTCAGGTGCTTTTGATGAAATTTGGAAAAAGCTTGATAAAGATACTACTCATCCTAATGAGCATCCCATGCCACGTGGATTACGAGATATGCATTACAAACATTCAGAAGAAATAACTGGTGGTGGGTTAATAGACAATCCATTTACACAACCATTTCAAATTGCAAAGCAAAATTACATGCCGAAAGGTCTTGAAGGTAAAAGATATTACTTTGCAAAAGATAATGTTAATGAGAAAAAGCTCGAACAACAATATTTGAAACTTCATAAATATATTTATGGTAAGGAATATGGAGAGTAGGTCATTTTAATAATTATGCTAAAATGAAGGTGAAAGAGAAAAGAAGGTGATATGATGAAAATAGATGTATTTGCACATATTTTAACACCTGATTTTTATCAGACTATGTTAAAAATCGATGCTACAATTCCACAAAAATATCCTTTTATAAAGATAGAAACTCTTGCTTGAGAGACAATAAGGAAGAGAGTGAGTATTATGACTGCAAATGAAAAAATTATCGCACTAATTAAGCCTGAATATTTAAATAAAATACCTAAAATATTTCGTAAACACGCAACTGAAAATACTTGTAAATTAATTGCGAGGGAGCATCCCGATTTATATAAAGCTTTTGAAGAAGAAACTAGTGCAGAAGAAAAAGAAGAAATGAAAAAAATAGTAAACGGTATTTTCGAAGAACGAATGAAAAAGCATAAAATGTTGTAAAAGCAATCTTCAGCAATTCTTGCTGTTGATCGCTTTTTTTGTGCATAAAATAATAGTTCATATTTCTGTTCATCCTTACTAAGTGATACATTAAAAGTGAAAGAATATAGGTAGATTGGAGGATTTAATATGTATGATTTTGATCAAGAACCAGAGCGGCGACACTTATTTGACTAATCTGGACTAAATAGCTTTTTAAGTAAAATTTACGGTTATATGGCTCTTGCAGTTTTTGTATCTGCTCTGAGCGCTTACTTAACGATGACTGTATTTGCTAGACAAATGGTTTCTTTAATGGTTCATCATCCATAGACGATGTGGCTTTTATTATTAATTCCGATTGTTCTAACATTTGCAATTAATTTTCAAGCTACGAGAAATCCAGTAGCAAGTTTTATTTTATTGATGATTACAGCAATTTATTTATGGAGTAACTTTTGCTTTTATTGCAGGCACATATACTGGGCAAGATATTGCTTCTGCCTTTGTCGCATCTGCAACTGTCTTCGTTGTAATGGCCATTTTAGGTACGGTTACTAAAAAAGATCTGAGTAGGTGGGGCTCATATGCTTCGGCCGCATTAATTGGTTTAATTGTAGCGATGTTGATCAACATGTTTTTAAAAAGTTCAGCAGCTAATTACATCTTTTCATTTATTGCAGTTATTATTTTTACTATTTTAACTGCTTGGGATGCCCAAAGAATGAAGAACATCTATTTACAATTTGGTGGAGAAGTTTCTACAAATGGACTAGCTGTTATGGGAGCTCTTCAGTTATATCTAGACTTTGTTAACCTATTTTTGCAATTCTTAACTATTTTTGGCTCAAATGATAATAATAATTAAAAACAGTGTTTATTATTGTATTTATTGCATTTTTTAGACTTAGAATGAAGGAGAATGAGTAGAAAAGTGAGGACTTATAAATGACAGAAGTTCCAACAATTACATTAAATGATGGCAATAAAATGCCTTTACTTGGTTTAGGCGTCTTCCAAATACCAGATCATGAAAAAGCAAGACAAACAGTTGAGATGGCGTTAGCTAATGGTTAT
>DATGUU010000077.1:0-5946 GCA_035301085.1 Pseudogracilibacillus sp.
TTTAAGGGTTAGCTGGCTTCATGGCTTAGAAATCGTGCCCGCAGAGGCTCCATGTCAAGCCCAGGCGGTTTAATATAAATAATATTCAAAACTCTAATAAAAACTTAACTTTTTTGTGTCCAAAATATTGACGTAGATCCACAATTGATACTATTTCTGTAGACGAATATACTGAATTTCTTTCAGAACAATACAAACTTAATCTGCCAAACTTAACACTACGCGGGGCAATAGCACGCTTCTTCCGAGTTTACCAAAGGGAAACAACTGATGAACAGTTTCCGCTTCGGAGTGCTATTAGAGAGCCTGAAAAAGATGGAATTACAGCGTTAACAAAAATTTTCAATAAATACAAATTAATTATGGAGCAGCAAGCTATAGTTAAAAATGCCAAAGCCGAGGAAAAAACCTTCAAAGATGCTCAAAAGTTTAAACATATTAAATCGGTTAAGAATAAAACAGAGTTTAAAAAGAATGAAAAACAAATCAGCATTTTAATTGAAAAAATCGATCATTTAATGGATGAAAACTCAAAGGGGCTATCTGACGTTGATTCTCTACAAGCAAAAGAAATATCCGAATTAAGATCTGAATTATCTATACTTAAACGGGAGCGTATTCAAATAGAATCTCAAAAGAAATCTTACGAAATAGATAATAATTTTTTGAAATTTACTCAACAAAGAGACTTTGAAGCTCTGCTAGAATTTTTTCCAAACGCTAATATTAAAAAGATAGAAGAAATTGAAGGTTTTCATAAGCAAGTTAGGACTGTTCTTACAAAAGAGTTCAAACAAAGTAGAAAGAACCTCCTTGATATGATTGATTCAATATCAGAGAAAATTTCTATATTAGAAGAAAAGATAACAGAAGTATCTAATATACCAAATGTTTCTCAAGCCGTTTTGACTCAGTATGCTGACTTGCAAAACGATATAGAGCAACTTAAAGATGCTAACAACAACTTCTTAAAATTAAATGAACTAAAAAATCGCTCTAAAAAGTTATCCAATAGCTTTAACATATTATTGAAAGATGTGTTATCTGAGGTTGAAAAACAAATTAATAAGAAAATGAAAGAATTGAATGATATTATATATGATGGGTCAAAAACAGCACCCGAATTGATAATCAAAAATCATAATAGGTACTCATTTCACACTCCTAATGATAGTGGAACTGGAGCTCAATATAAAGGATTAATCATCTTCGATATAGCTATGCTTGCTCTTACAGCTATACCTTTGGTAGTGCACGATTCCCTACTATTAAAACAAATCGAAGATGAAGCAATAGAGAAAATCGTCGAAATTTATACCTCTTTAGATAAACAAGTATTTATTTCGTTAGATAAGATTAATACATATCCAGAAGGTACACAAGAAATTCTTAACAAGACAAAGGTATTGGAATTATATCCTGGTGGTGGAGAACTTTTCGGATATTCTTGGAACAAAACAAACTAATTTAAGGAGGCTGTATTTTGCTAAAAATTAGTTACAACAAATTATGGAAATTGTTAATTGATAAAAATATGAATAAACAGGATTTAAAAAACGTTGCTAAAGTTAGTTCCGCTTCTATTGCAAAATTAGGTAAAGGTGAAAACATCACCACCGATGTTTTGCTTAAAATATGTACAGCATTAGAATGTGATATTTCAGACATTATGGAGATTGTCGATATTAATAAGAAGTTTTAAGATTAATAAGGAGGAAATTAAAATGTCCAGAAGTACGAGAGATTGGCATGAAAACTTTTTAGAATATATGGATTTTATAATTAGTCATCCTGCTTATAAAGGATTAGCTATTAAAAAGAAACGGGATGGATCTTGGTCTTGGTTTGGAACAAAGAAAACGAAAATTGGTCAGGAAAGAATTAAATGGTGTGAAGAAAAAGCTAAGGAGTTAGGCTATCCTATACAACCTGGAGTGTACGCAGAAGTAATGCGTGAAATACACCCAACTAAATTAAAAGTTTGTCAAACTTGCGGAGAAGAAATGTCTATTTATTATTACTACCCTGGTGCAAATCTATTAAAATCTTTAGAAATGGAATTTGAATTAACTTTTAATGAAACGGATCACATCTCAGATATTTGGGACACATTACTACTTAATGGATTTAGTAACTTTGACATTTCAAAATTTCTAATAGATAAAAGCGGTTTAGACTTAAAGCCTGAAAAAATTAGTAAAGAACAATTAATCAAAGAAATTGAACTTCTATGCAGAATTAAAGGTAAGAGATTATTAAGTCCTGGGGCTATGTCAAATTTCCCCGATCGTTTTGACGGTTTCCATACCTATAATCGCTGTTGTCGTAGTGTACAGGACAAGGGACGATCAAAAGAGAATTTAAAGTCCTATACTAGGGACAGACGTGCATATGAATATTGGAGTGATGGAAATATTCACGCTGCAAATCAATTTATGGGGAGTAAGTATTTTTATAATGTTTCAGCTGACCACATTGGACCAATTTCCTTAGGCTTTATACATGACCCGAGATACATACAACCTATGGACAGTAGTGACAATTCTGCAAAAAGAGACCGTTTGCAAGTCGAAGATGTTGAATTATTAATCGAAATTGAGAATCAAACTGAAATTTCTCCGATTTCCTGGTATTCTTTATCAATATGGGAATATATTAAGAATAACTATAAACAAAACCCAAATAAAGTAGCTACTATTTATAGAAATGCACTTAAACAAAATATGTCAAATTTCATGTATGTAATTTGGCATATTCTTGAAAATTGCTCTAAAGATGGTCAAAATTTTATTGAAAAAGCATTATTAAAAGAAAACTATAAAACCTTTAATTTTGATTATACTTTTAATTCTAAAGGCGATATTATTAAGGAAACTCCTAGGAACTTTACTGAAAGAAGTAAAAATGAAACTGATAGGTATAAAAGAATCGCCATAGATTCTATTTATGAATATATGGAAAAAGACAATAGGAATATTAATCCTCACCTAACTAAAGAAGAGTATCTTGAATTAGATATTCTGTGCAAATCTATCTCAAACTCCGATTCCTTTGAATCATCATATGCAAAACTTAATCAACTAATTCAAAATATACAAAACAGGTTGATTATGACCTTATAGCATCAACTGAATAACATTTTTATAAAATAAGCATTAGGAGTTTAAAAATTCCTAATGCTTATTTTGGCTCTTTATAGATTTAAACTTAGCTGCATGTCACCGTCTGTTAAAAACAATTCAGCATCCGTAATAATCCTATTCTTTATTTCATTTAAATACTGCTCAAATGTAACTTTTCCTTTTAAAGTTTGTACAATCAAACTTTCATCACCTGTTTCCTCATATTTGGCATTATTTTCACATCTAACATTTTCCAAATCCAAGATTGTATCTTTTGCTGTAATTTGAAACTCTTCTATTTCCGTAATAGGTTCCGGAAATAATTCGGATGGCATTATCTTTAAATCTTTTCTAACACACATAATAAATACTCTTTTTCGTTTCTGTGGAACTGCAAAATCGCTCGCCATAAGAGTTTTCCCTTCAGTTACATAACCTATGTCATTAAAATGCTCCAATATAGCTCTATATATCTTTCCGCCTTGATAATTAAGCAAACCAGGAACATTTTCAAAGACTACAACTTTTGGTTTTATCTTTTCAACCACATCTATAAAATCTTTGAACAATTGATTTCTAGGATCATCTGCTAATCTTAATCCGGCAGTAGAAAAACCTTGGCAAGGAGGTCCACCACATATCATATCAACATTTTCATCGATTCCCTTTTTTATAATGTACTCTTTTGTTTCATTTTTTGTTATATCTCCCGGAAATATCTCTGTTTCTGGATTATTTATTTTCAAAGTGATACAAGCGCTCTCTTCAATATCATTCGCTAAAATGGACTTTATGCCAGCTTCTTTGAAGCCTGCTGTTAATCCACCAGCTCCAGAAAATAAATCGATTGAACTTTTACAGTTTGTTTTTTCTTTAATTTTTTTAGCTATCTGATATGCTAATATGGGAGGTACCGCATTTCCAATTTGATTTAATGTTTGTGATTTATTCCCATAAATATAATAATCATCTTTAAACCCTTGAAATCTAGCAGCTTCTCTTACACTTAAAACTCTATCATGTATAGGATGAACGTAAGTACCGTTCCCTGGCCTATTAAAATATGTCGTTATTGTATAACTAGGCTTATCATAGTCTATCCGCCCATATAACGTTGTTCTCCCACCCGTTTCAGTTATTCTTTTTAGCCGTTTAGATTTATTAACTGTTTCAATCGGTATATCTTTCCAATTACCACCTTGTGGAACTGGTCCAATCATTTCTAAATCAAGTTCACTTAATTTAAAATCTGTATGATTCAAAACTTCATTGTTTTTAATTTTAATAAATTTTTCTGTTATGCCTAAAGCAATTTTTTGATTTAATTTATCTAGCGCTGTACTAAATAAAGTATCGATTGATGAGTTGCCTTCTAAAATACTGCTAGCCTCACCATATTTTAATTCTGGGAAAATACTTTTTAAAGCTAAATAATATGATTCAAATAGTTCTTTATCACTTACATTTTCTTTGTTCATAACTGCTAACGAATCTATCCCAAATGCCTGAAGTGCTAACATTTCAATCTCTTCTAATATTAATTCATTCTTAGTATCAAAATATTCTCTAGCTTTTTTTCCAATCTCCAACAATATTTCTTTATTCTCTAAAGGAATTGGAAAAGTATCGATTTCATAGTTATTAATATGGTTATTACTACTGGTTAGCTTAAAGTACCAGTTTATTAAAGATGTATTAAACAAACCTAGTAAGCTGTAGATATCAATTCCATACTTATTATCTCGTACCGTTATAAAGTTGCAGGAATTTCCAAGGACTTTATTTGGTTCAACCAAAGCAAACGCAACTCTTCTATCTTTCTTCATGTTAACAACTTGTTGACAAATAATTCTTTGTTCTTTAATATAGTCTGATTTATTAGTAGTCTGAACAAAAGTTTCTAAAACAAATTCATCATTGTTCTGATTTACTAATTCATAGTATCCTATATTTCTCCCTCTCAATAAAGGATAGCCAGTATCATGGTTAACAACAGCAGCTTTATTATTTGTTAAATCTAATTCGCCACGCTGGTTGATTATAAAATTTAAATCTTTTATTGTTGGAAACTTTTTTAGCTGCTTTAATATACGATATTCTTTTTCATTAACAGCATATATCGCATTACCCGTGTTATCATTAATAATATCTTTTATATTAATTTCCGTTTCCTGATCTGGATTGTTATGAAAGTCCTTCGTTATTTTTAAATTTGTAGTCTTCTTACCCTTTTGTATTAGCATTGTTGCTAAAGCCTGCTGAGCATTGACGTACCCACTACCTTCATCGATTACTTTTATCGAGCTAATTTTATGATTTAAAAGTAGGTAAGACCTTAGTTTTGTACAAGATTTATCAGTTAATATCGAAGAGGGAATTAATAAATTAATAAAACCATTTTCATTTGTATACTTATCAACAATCTCTTCAACAAATAATTTATATAAATTAAGGGTTCCGGATGTCGAATACTTTAATTCGTTTTTAATCACCGCTCCTACTTCCGAATATTTCTTCTTTGCAACATCATAGTCTTCCTTCGTGTCATAATGTTTCCTTTCCGCTTTTAAATTTTTATACGGTGGATTAGTAACAACAATATCGAAACCCTTTTTGACTATTGAAGTCGGGAATGCTTTTTCGATAGGTATGTATGAAAGTTCATCTGAAAGCACGTTTACCAATAAGCCTTTAGCAATTCTATTATCGAAATAATTACTATCTAAATTAATATCGAAATATATCTTAACAAATTCTTTAAAATTTTTCTTAAATTCCCTGATTGATAGCTCATTAATATCGGCAAAATACATATTATTAATCA
>DATGUU010000078.1:0-8875 GCA_035301085.1 Pseudogracilibacillus sp.
TATTAATCGATCGTCTTTTTATCATTGCTTCTAATAATTTAATAAATTTCACCTCTCACATACAAAAGCCTCTTTATTCATTATAACTTAATTAAAGTAGATTTAAAAACTTGATTGATTATTAAATTCATTTCTTGTACAATTAAATTAGTTGATTGAAAGGAGATGTAAAATATGTTAAATGAAAAATTAATCACATCTTTAAATGAACAGCTTAATCAAGAGCTACAAGCAGGTCATAATTACTTAGCTATGGCTGCTTATTTAGAACATAAAAGTTATGAGGGGTTTGCAACTTACTTTATGGAACAAGCAAAAGAAGAATTTTCTCATGGTATGAGAATTTACAATTATTTAAATGATCGGGGAGTAAAAGCAGTTTATTCAAGTTTATCAACACCACCGAATGAATTCGATTCTGTACTTGATGTGTTTGAAAAAGCTTTAGCTCATGAAAAACTAGTAACAAAAAGCATTCATAATCTTGCTGATATTGCTTATGAGGTAAAAGATCACGCTACAATTTCATTCCTTAACTGGTTTATTGATGAACAAGTCGAAGAAGAAGCTACATTTGAAACTCATATTGACTATATTACACGCATTAAACATGATGAGAATGCACTATTTATTTATGAACAAGAATTAGGTAAAAGACAATTTTCAAATGAATAATAAAAAAGTGATTCTATAAAAAATTATAGAATCACTTTTTATTTAATACGTTCTCCATAAATCACAAGTCTATGACTATTTTGTCTATAAGGATGACAAGTAATTAATGACGCTAAATCTTTATCTTCAAAAACTTCTAATTCTTCTGTCTCATGTGGCAATACTACATCTGTCTTATACACTTTATACTTTAAAGTATCTTTTAGAGTATGAATAAAAAATGTATCTCCTTCGTTCAATTCATCTAAATTACGAAACATTTCTTTTGTTCCCATACCACGGTGTCCTGCAAGAACTGTGTGTGTACTTTTACCCCCAACAGGTAATGACGTTCCTTCAACTTGCCCCACCCCTTTAGAAAGACTCGTTTCTGTTGTTCCTAAATAAATCGGGATTGATAAATTCATCGTCGGAATTTCAATTGTTGAAATAAGCTCATTTTCATCTTCTACAACTCTGTCTTCATAGTCAAATTCGTTAAAATCTTTTGCAAAAGGATCTTGGAAATTACCTTGTCTTTTAAATATAGATTCATTGTATTGCTCCGCATTCTTTAAATATTTTGTAGCCTCTTCAATATTTAATTCTTCTTTTTTATGATTAAATTGTTGAACTTGCCTTTCTTGTAATTTATTGTTAACAAATTGGGATATATACGGATAAGAGAATATTAAAATACCTAGAATAAAAAGAACAATAATAAATTTATTTTTATTCATAATAATCCCTCTTAGCTGTTTTTCGTTTATTTAAATATAGCTTTATACTAATACCTACTATAACTATTATTATTAATGAAATTATTAAAATCATCTTAAAATTATCATCTGATTTTGGAATAGTAATTTCTTTATCTGGATTATATGGTACCCGCTCACCTCTAACTAGTAGTCTATGTGTATTAATCATATAAGGTTCACATGTAATTAATGTTACATAGTCTTTATCTTGTTTCATTTCTAACCACTCTGTGTTTGTTGGTAATACAATTTTCACATCATCTACTTGATAAGCTAACGTTTCATCTAGAGCTTTAATAAGGAACATATCACCTTCATTAATTTTATCTAAATCTCTAAATAATTTTGAACTTGGCAATCCTCTATGAGCAGTAAGAGCTGTATGCGACCCTTCGCCTCCAACAGGAAATGAAGAATTAGACATATGTCCCACTCCTTGTTGTAAAACATCTTCACCCACACCGTGGTAAATCGGTAAATTAACTTTTAATTTAGGGATTTCTATACTTCCAATCGTTTCACCCACATCAAGAACATTATGATAACTATCACTTTCTGTAATTGTTTGATTTTCAGCAAAAGGGTCTTCAACAAGTATTGGTTCTTCATTCAACTCTTTATTATATTCTTTTGCTTTATTTCGCTCTTTATCTTTTTCTTTTTTAGTCATCTCTTTTAAAGTTTTATTATGTTCACTCATAACACTATGATGTTCTTTTTCAGAAAAAAAATTACTAATAATTGGATAGGAGAATATAAGTAGACCTGTTATGAACAAACTCATTAAAATAATTTTTCGTTTCATACACACTTCACCTCTATCTTTGATTAAAAGAAAGAGAGCATATTAAAACTGCTCTCTCTTAATAATTTAACTATTTTTTATGGCTAATCTCTTACGACGGATATAAAGGTAAATTGCTATGCCCATAAATATTAACCCGATAACCGTGAATATTATTGTTCCAATCCCTCCAGTCTTTGGTAATTCCCAACCTGATTCATAGTTATCAACTGTAATTGTTTGAATTGAATTATCTTTATCTATCGTTACATCAATTGGATTTCTTAATTTTTTATAACCATTAGGTGCTTTTATTTCTACTAATCGGTAGTCACCATAATTAAGTTCTCCAAAATTTATTTTCCCGCTACCATCTGTGGTCTGAGCTGAACCGACTGTATTACCTTGTTTATCATGAAGCTCAAAGACAGCTCCTGATAATTTATCTTCTGTATTACCATCTTGCTTAATAACAGTTAATCCACCTACTGTAGGTGTAATATCTACTGGTTCTGTTTCTTTATCACCATCAGTATCGTGTTGATTTGTATAATCAATAGTTGCTTTGTTTGGAATAGCTTCATTTGCTACTGCATCTTCACTAACTTTAGCTTTGAATGTGATATCTAATGAACCAGACGTTAAGTCTGCTGGTGTACCTGTCCATTCTAAATTTTGTCCATTTTGAGTGAATGTAAATCCTGGTACTGTTTCTGCACTAACAAATTCTAAGTTTGGATGTAATTTATCTTTAACAACAAAATTCTTATAATCTTTAATATCTGCTGGTAAATCCACATTAATTGTATAAGTTACTTCTTCACCACGATTAACCGCCGATTTATCTACTTCTTTTTCTACTCCAGGTTCTTGATAGTTTGTAGCTGTTACTTCTACTAAATCACCTGTGCTCGTTCCATCTGCTTTAACAGTACCACTTTTTGTTATTGTGAACTCTATATCTCCACCTAAAACATAACCATCAATTGTAGCAACTTCACTAAAAGTGTAAGAACCAATTTTTAATCCTTCGATATTAATTTGACCATTTGAATTTGTGGTAAAAGGTGAACCGTCTACTTTTACACCACTTGGATCGAAGAGATCAAATTTAACACCAGGTAATTTTGCTTCAGTTTTACCATCGATTTTTGTTAATTGAACTGCTCCACGAATTTCTTCGTTCTTTGGATAAATGTGTACATCATAATTATTTGTTTCTCCACTAACATCTGTCATTGGAATTTCTATTGTAAACTCTTTCGGATTTAAATTAAGATCTGCTGGTCCTGATGTTTCTTTAACTGTATAACGTCCTAAAGATAAATCTTTTGAAATTGTTCCATCTGCTCCAGTAACCATTGTAAATGGAGCTCCAGAAACTTCGCTCCAATCACCTGGTTCATTAAATTCATGAGTTTGTGTAATGGTGTATGTGACTCCTTCAACAGGAGTGCCATCTGGATTTGGATCCAATATAGAACCATTTCCTGGTTCGCCAGGATCAGTTCCTGTTGGTTGTGAAAATTTATGAATTGTTAATGACCCTTCTGAGTTTGAAGCTGTTGCTCCGGTTAGTCCTGCCGGTAATACTAAGCTGAATATCATTAAGGCGATTAAAAAATGATATATTGTAATTTTCTTTGTCATTTAACTTCCCTCCATATAATATGTTTTATTGTATTTTTCGTTTACTTAATATAAACCAAACCGCTATTACCATGAGCAATATTCCTAGGCCATAAAATCCTAATGCTCCTATACCCCCTGTATCTGGTATTTCCCATCCTTGTTTTGTATTTTTAATTGTTTTTTCAATTAATAAATTTTCTTTATCAATTGATAGGCTAATTTCTCGGTCTAATAAACGATATCCTTCAGGTGCTTTAGTTTCTTTAAGTGTATAATCTCCCCACTCAAGATTATCAAATGTAATTTCTCCACTATCGTTTGATGTTTTAATGCCTACACTTGCCCCCTCTGAATCTGTTAATTCAAAGGTTGCTCCTGCTAAAGTATCGTTGTCAGCTCCTGTTTTAGTAATGACTACCTTTCCTGTTAACTTTTTATTTTCAATTGTTTTAACAGTTTGTTTATCACCTTCAACAGTTACTGTTAAATCTGTTGTTGTTAATTCATACCCAGCTGGAGCGTTTAATTCTACTAATGTATAGTCTCCTGCTGGTAATTCATCAGATATAATCGTTCCATCTTCTCCTGTTTCTAAGGTTCCAATGCTAATACCCTCTGAATCAAATACTTCAAATGTTGCTCCTGGTAATTGTGTTTCTGCATTATCTGCATCGACTTTGATAATTTTAATTGTTCCTTTTAATTTTTTGTTCTTGATTACTTTCTTTGTTTCTCCACCTGCTATAACTGATACTGTTAAATCAGTTGTATCAATCTGATATCCTGCGGGTGCTTCTACTTCTACTAATGTGTATTCACCAACTGGCAATTCTTCTGATGATGCTGTGCCGTCTGGTCCTGTTATTAGTTCTCCGACTTTTTGATTGTTTGAATCATATATGTCGAATTTAGCTCCTTCTAATTTGATTTGTGAATCATCGGTATCTTCTTTAATTATTTTAATTTTTCCACGCTTAGGTGGTTGAACATGAACAACATTGGAGTTATTCACTTCTTCATCTAACAACATTGATCCTTGGTTAGGAATCTTTTGATCTGGATAATTTGTTAAATCTGCTGATGTGACACCATCTCTTATTTTTGCTTTAAAGGTAACTGTGATTTTCTTCCCTGCAAGATAATTATAAGAACCATTTTTCTTTGGTATATCAATTGTAAAACCACTCTGATTACTTAAGAGTGTTGTTGTTTCACCTAAATTCTGAATACTTCCTGAATCAATTGTGATATCACTCGCATTACCAATTACTTCTAAAACACTTTCAAGTTCATCTTTTAATTGAACTGCACTAAATTGATTTATTGCTTCGTCAAATTGATATTCTAGTTTGTAGGTAAATGAATCACTATACTCTTCTAATTCTACGTTTGTTGTAAAATCATTTGAATCTCCTAAAGCAACTAATTTCTTAATTTGCACTTCACACTGATCACTATTGGGATTTCCAACTAGATTCGCATTGGGTATATTTAACGTCTCATTAAATCCATTACTCGTTTCATCATAAGAGATTACACCATTAGTGACAGGTGTCGTTTGATTACCGTGTACTGCCGTTTCTCTTAACTTATAAGTTAACGTACTTTCACCAGATTTTATCTTATTTTTTGTGACAGTAACTTTATTTCCAGTTTGACTAGCTGTAACAGGATTTCTATTTAACTCCACACTACCTGGAACTAATTCAAATCCTTGTTCAATATCAAATTCCGTTTCAAATCCATCATACTGGTTTAAAGTAGTATCTAGATTCGCTAATAAACTAGAAATGAGTTGTGCTAAATCTTCATTACTACTGTAATTACCTGGTGATGATGCAACATTTTGTAACATTTGACGTGCGGCCGGACCAATTGTATTATTGTAATAATTTGTACCATATGCATTTCTTAAAACTGAGGTATTTTCCCAGTATGCAGAAATCATTTCATACCCTGACCCTTTGATTCCATTAGCAACACCTTCTACTTCAGCAAAAGTTTGTTGATAAAATTGGTTGGATTCTGCCCACGCAGTACCAATTTGACGATTTAAATGAATGTAACCGTCTAGTTGTATATTTGCGACACCATCTGTAATTAAAATAAAGACTGTTTCACGATCACTTAAATTCTCTCCAGATGTTGCTGATTGATATTCATTTTTTGCAAATTCTAAGCCACTAGCTGTTGGCGTAGCACCTCCAAATGTAATCGCATTAATACTCGATTTTAAGCTATTCGCATTATTAGCTAAGCCACTATGATTAACTGTTTTTAAACCTGATGTCCCTGATGAGCGAGGATTTGAATACCCCCATCCTCCTGTTGTAAGAATTCCATTATTATAATCTGACGTATTATTGTATTGTTTCCAACCATCAAAATCTCGGTAACTTGTTACCATCATCCTATCTTGATTCATATCAAGCATATCTACAATATCTTTCAAACTTTGTTTTACTTGATTTTCATTTCCTGAATAAGAACCACTTGCATCTTGAACAACAACAATATCAACTGGTTTCTTATCAGTTGGTGCTGGCAGATTGATATCGATTGTTCCTTCTACTTCTCTTAAACACATATTGTCAGACTCAACTGGCTCGACATTATGATTTACTGTAGCTTCTCCTGCAGTAGATAACATTCTTTTTTTACTACTCGTAAAAGATTTAACATCTCCTGATGATTTTGATAATTCTTGCTCAAGCGGAATCTCTTCTTCTTGCCCTTTCTTATCCTCTTCATTTTCTTGATTTTGTTTTTTAGTTGATTTGTCTTTCTTTTCTTTGGATTTTTTTGATTCACCTTCTTTTAGTTTTTGCTGTGAAGCTTTCTCTTCAACTTCCTTTTCTTCTGCAGTTTTTGCTTCTTTTTCCGCTTTTGCTTTTTCTTTAGTAGCTTTTTCTTTTGCCTGCTTTTCCGCTTCTACTTTTTCTTGCTCGGCTTTTTCTTTTGCCTGTTTTTCCGCTTCTGCCTTTTCTTGTGCAGCTTTTTCTTTAGATGCTTTTTCTGCTTCTGCCTTTTCTTGTGCAGCTTTTTCTTCAGCTACTAATTTATCTCTTTCAATTTTTGCTTCATTTAATGCTCGATCAGATGCTTCAAATTTTTCTCCTGAATAATTGGCAACCACTTCCATTGAAAAATTTTCTTTTTCAATTTCTTTAATATGTGTTTTAATTTCAATCTCATAATTCTCTTGACCTTCTACTGTTTCAATTTTATAACCTTGATTTGTTTGTTCAATTTTTGCTTCATCTCTCTTCAGGACTTGTCCATGTTTTAAACCTGAATCTAATTTCAATTCTGTAACAGTTCCTTCATTTTCTGTACCTGACTGGTTAATCCATATTTTCCAAGTAATAGAATTTTCATCTTGAGCAATTTCTTTAATTGCTACTTTTTCAGAATTATCACTTTTTGTCGTTTCAGTTGGATTAAATTCGCCTGCTGCAAAACCAAGTGCTGGTATTAACAATTGAAATAACAAAAAAGTAATAGATAGTATTGACAATCCTTTACTATTATTCAATTAAATTCCTCCTTTCTTTTTATAATGAGAGAGTTAAAACAAACAGCTCATTGAATTCATTATACAAATTTTTTTTATATCAATACTTAAGATTTAGTATATTTTCTTTAATTAATATGTTATACTTATGTAAAATTATCGAACTATTCTGAAAACTTATCTTGTTTTGTGAAAATTGTTGTAATATAAGTTATTAGGGGGAGTAAAAATGATAATGAGCAAAAAAGAGTATGATAATACGATTGATTCTAGTATTGAAAGTATCTTATTATATAATATTCCAGAAATACTCACTATCTACGAAAAAAGAATATTTGAAAGTCTCACCAAAAATAATTTTAAAGAAACAGAAAAACACTTATTCGATTTATCCTTTGATATATTAGATATGCCTGATGAAGATCAAACTTTCCTTTTAAGAATTTATTTCACAAGTATTGTCACTGAAATTATTCGACCAAACGCTCGTTCAAATCGCCTCCATCCAGAGATTCTTGCTTATAGTAAAATAATCATTACAACAATTGAATCATGGGAAAATGTTACAGAATTTATTCTATCAATTTCATGGTTTGTAGATAATTTAAAAAATAATTTAATAAAGAATACGGTATTTTTTATTGGAAATTCACATATTGAAACAGCACTTAGTTTAATTTCTTTAAATATAGAAAATAAATATTTAAGTCTTAATTGGCTAGCAGAACAAATCGGAGTTTCAACTACCCATCTTTCAAATCTTTTTAAATTGCATATGGGAGAAACTATTACAATTTATATAAAAAATAAACGAATGGATCGAATCATTTTTGATATGAAATACACAAATGAATCTTTATACAAAATCCGTTTAAAATATGGATTTAAAAATCAAAGTCATTTTATTCAATATTTTAAAAAAGCAAAAGGTAAAACACCTCTTGCCTTTAAAAAAACTTATTAAAATAATAAATAGGAGACTACTACTTTGATAGTTGTCTCCTGTTTTATTACATCTCGTCTGATATTCCTAATAGAATAATTCCTAACATAACAAGACCAATAATTATATATTGCTTCTTTGTTAATATCTCTCTTAAAAAAACACGGGAAAGTAAGACTGAAAAGATTCCATGTGCTGCAATAATTGGAGCAGCAATCATCGCATTACCTGCCATTGCAAAAACATAAAAGAATTGCCCTGTTGTTTCAAGAATTGCTGCAGCTCCTCTATCACGTTCTTTAAATATATAAAAAGTTTCTTTTTTAATAAATTTCACATAGATATAAGCGATAATAGCAATTAAAAAGAAGGTAAATTCATAAGCTAATAAGGCTCTATCTTCAGGAATAATTTTTAATTCATCTAAATAAACGCCATCTAAAAAAGTCCCTATTCCATCAATAATTGCATATAATATTGGGAAAGTAATAGCTAAAACCCCTATTTGATATTTTTTATCAACTTCACCCTCTGTATATTTTAAAGCAACTAATTCTTCTTCTTTTTCAAGCATTGCTAAACGAATA
>DATGUU010000079.1:0-14706 GCA_035301085.1 Pseudogracilibacillus sp.
TTATTAAAACAACACCCACTTAATGGCAACAATATATCTCTTGAATCAGGTGTTCCTAGTGCAAAGGTGTATCAAAACTTACCGCGCTTACTAGAAAAGGGATATATCCATTTATTAAACGATGGCAAACAAAAATCCAAGAAATTTTATGTCCCGTTACCATGGGAAAAATTGTTAGCCCTACTAGAAGACTCTCATAAACATGATATGGAAATGATGGAAGACCATTTGAAAAATATTAAACCAAACATTGAAGAAGAATGGTCTAAACTTTATCATATTGAGGGGTATGAAGCATCGATTCAAATGTTCCAACAACTTATTGATCAGGCAGAAGATTCGCTTTTATTTAGTGGTTGGAATAGTGAAATAATACAAACCATACCTAATATTGAAAACGCTAACACACGCGGTGTATCTGTCATTTCTATTTCTTTTGATGACATTTCAAAAAACAAAATTACTTGGAAACATTTCCAACACCATGAAGGTGAAAATACAAATGCCAGACATTTAGGTGAATTAATAGCAATCATTGATGCTAATAAAGCATTTATCTTAAATGCCAATGAGCCTGCACATGGTATCATTTCTAATCACGCAGCATTAGTAAATATGGCCGAGAACTACATACGCCACGACATTTATATTAACCGTATTTTACAAGATTTTGAGAATGCTTTTATTGCTAAATATGGAGAAAATCTTGAAAAATTACTGAATGATTTTTAACCGTTCATTTGAAAGGAGGCTCTGTTTATAACGGTTTAAATTTATATTATACAAGGAGTGTTTAACATGAAAATAATTGATTTAAGTGTACCTATGATTAATACGGCAAAAGAACCTTATCCAGCTAAAATAGAATATGAATCTCACGAGCAAGGTGCAAAACAAGCAGCTGCTCTTTTGAACTTAGAAAAATCTGATTTCCCTGATGAGAAAGCTTGGGCTGTCGAAACAGTTACATTAACAACGCATACAGGAACACACGTTGATGCTCCATGGCATTATGCACCTAAAAGCGAAGGTAAAAAAGCACGTACCATTGACGAACTTCCTTTAGAATGGTTTTTTGGTGATGGCGTGTTGTTTGACTTTAGCGATAAAGAACCAGGATACGAGTTACAAATTGAAGATTTTAAAACCAAATTAACTGAAATAAACTACACATTAAAACCAAATGATATCATTCTCGTTCGTTCTGATGCAGATAAACATTTATATGAAGATAATTATGCGATGATGCATGTTGGCGTTTCCGCTGAAGCAACCCATTGGCTAATCGATCAAGGGATTAAAGTGATGGGAACGGATGGTTGGGGATGGGACATACCACTTCCTAAACAAGCAGAACAATATAAAAAAACAAAAGAAGATAACATTTTATGGGCTGCTCATTTTGTTGGAAAAGAAAAGGAATATTGTCAAATAGAAAAATTAGCTAACTTAGATCAACTTCCAACACCAACAGGTTTTAAAGTGGCTTGTTTTCCCATCAATATTAAATCAGCAAGTGCTGGATGGGCAAGACCAGTAGCTATTTTCCAAGATTAAAGGAGGATAAAGATATGACATTTAATGGTGTGTTTATCATTATGTTTGCTGCTTTTTTACTTTTACTATTAGGTGGCGGACTAATGACTAGAAAATGGGTGAAAAACTCGAACGATTTTCTAATTGCAGGAAGAGAAGTTGGTTTAATCGTCAATATCTTTGGTGTTGCTGCCATTGGATTTGCAGGTACAATCATCACATTAGGTCCTGGTCTAGCTATTATAACTGGATTCTGGGGATCTGTTGGATTTGGTATTATTTACGGTATCGGTGGCTTAGCACTATATGGAATTATTTTCGCCCCCTATATCCGGCGTTCTGGTGCACACACATTATCAGAGTGGTTAGAAATGAGATTTGATAGCCGGACTAGAACTCTTGTTACACTAGCTACCATCCTTGGATTACTTGGGATTATGGCAAATAACGTTGTATCCATGGCGATTGTTACAACCGGATTTACTGGCTGGTCGTTACTGGGTACATTAGCTGTCATTTTCTTTTTATTCCTTTTATTCACTTATATTGGTGGCTTCTGGGCAGTAACATTAACAGACTTTTTACAAATGTGTGTAGGCTTAGTTGCATTACCAGTATTAATCATTTCATTAGTGATGAAATATGGTAGTTCAAGCTTTTTAACTAGTGAATGGCAAGGAACCAGTGGATTTATGACTAGAGGAATTGGGGATGGAAGTTTACCAGTTTTATCCTTGGAATATCCAAGTGTTCTGACATTTACGATTTTATTTGCTTGTTTCCTTGTATGGGGAAATAATTACTATTGGTTGCGTGTTTCATCCTCTAGAAACGAATCTGTAGCTCGAAATGGATTTATTATTGGAGGTATATTACTAGTTGTTGTTCCAATAACGATTTTAGCGTTTGTTGGTATTTATGCAGCATCGATATTTCCTGATACTTTTGCTCCGTTCGGGGATACAGATCCAATGTCAGCTTTTGGCGTCGTTTTAAAAGCTTTACCAATAGGAGTAGCGGCATTAGCTTTAATCGGAGCATTAGCTGCATCCATTTCAACTTCTACCACTGCATTAATGGGAGCATCTAGTACTGCTGTAAGAGATATATATCAAAGATTTATACGTCCTAACGCAACAAGTGAACAATTAACGATGCCTTCCAAAATTATCACATTAATTTTAGGTGGACTCGTTTGGCTATTAACGTTCTATCCTGGAGGACCTTTATATTTATTCGCCTTTTCAACAGCTTGGCTCGGTGCTCCTTCTGTATTAGTTTTCCTAGGCGTATGGTGGAAGAGAACGACTAAAGCAGGTGCATTTTATGGGGCAGTTATAGGTATGTCGGTAACAGCATTATTTACTATACTTCAATTCACGGGGATCTACGATATTGATGAAGTTACACATATTGGGGTTGTAGGATTAGTAGTTACAGTATTGACTACTGTCATCATTAGTTTATTTTCTGAACCAAATTATTATTCTAAAGAAGAGTGGAATAAACACGCAGAGTCGTTCGATGCACTCAATGAAAAGGAAATTCAAACATTAAATTATATCGCCGAAGGATACAATACAATGGCAGAAATAACTGATTTGTTTAGTGTTGATTCTTCTAAAACCAATGCGATAATTGAGTCATTAGATAAAAAGCAATTAATCAAGCGGAATAAATATTCCGGACCTGGATTTTATACATTTTCCATAACAGAAATAGGATATAATCATATTACAACAAATGTAGATACGAATACAGATATGACTCGTTATATAACAGAAGACGAAAAAACATTATTACATTATTTAAATATCGGACCAGAAGCTACCCAAGAATATATTAATGATAAGAAAATCGATTCATTAAAAGTATCTGTTTTGCTATCTAAATTGATTAGGCAAGGGTTTTTAAAAGAAGCTGGACTTTGGAAAAGAGAAGTTATTGTAACTCCAGCAGCAAAAAACATTTTATCTCAAGGGAGAAATGACGAACATGAAACTTTTAACATTCAGTAAAAATAATGATAAACAATTAGGTGTATTAATAAACGATAAAGTTTATGCCGTACAGGAGTTAGATGGTTCATTGCCAAATGAAATGGAAAAGTTCGTACAAGATGCGGATAAAAATTTATCTATTTTACAAAAAGCTTGTGACGAGTCACTGAAAGTAAAAGGAACTGATGAAAAAAATGTAACTATCCATGCACCACTTGAACGTCCTGGAAGTGTACGTGATTTTATGGCATTCGAGAATCATTTATTAAATGCTGCAGCAACGAGTGGTATTAACGTCGCTCCAGAATGGTATGAAATCCCTGCTTTTTATTTTACAAACCACCGTACAATACGTGGTCCCCATGAGGAAATTGAAAGACCTCCCAATTGTGAAATGCTTGATTTTGAATTAGAAGTAGCTATTGTTATCGGTAAAGAAGGAAAGAATATTTCTGCAGATGAAGCAAACGAGTATATTTTTGGATATACTATATTTAATGATTGGTCAGCTAGAGATTTACAATTAAAGGAAATGCCAATTGGACTTGGACCAGCAAAAGGGAAAGACTTTGCCACATCTATTGGACCTTACATCGTTACAAAAGATGAAATCGAATCGTACCGAGAAAATAAAGGATTTAACTTAAATATGTCGGCAACGATTAATGGAAATAAAATTTCAAATGGTAATTTTAATACAATCTACCATTCTTTTAATGATATGATCGAACGTGCATCAAAAGGCGTTACTTTATATCCAGGAGATATTATTGGCTCAGGAACTGTTGGCACAGGATGCATATTAGAATTTGAACGAGGTGTACATCCTTGGCTTCAAGATGGCGATGAGGTCACACTAACTGTAGAAAAGTTAGGATCTCTTACGAATAAGATTAAGAAGTGAAGTGATATATGGTTTAATAAATCTAGCCTTCTATAAAAGAATGGCTAGATTTTTTGGTAGCTACAAAAAATATTAAAATCCTTAAACTTGATCGATCTAATTTGTAAGTATTACAGGTGATTCTTACCAGGCTGGCAATTATTTTTACCACGCTTAGCCGGTGAACGTACAAGTTCTTGTGGATTTGTTTTACCTGCACCAGAAACTCCTTTAAACAAAACATCTCTACCTTCTACTATATTATCGCCGGTAGAAAGCTTCACTAATAAATCTTTATTTAGTTTACAATCTGAATCGCAAATATTCTTTCCAATTGCCGCTTCCTCTGGGAACTCCGCTTGTACTAAAAAACGATTTAATTTATTGTTTTTACTACTATATTATCTCTCATTAATTAAAGTAATATAGAATAAGTATCCGCACCACCTTATGTACATTCATAAATTATTATTGTCAAAACGTAAGAATCCATTACATGTTATAATAAAAGATAAAACTAAAAAGGAGCAGGAATATGAATAATCATAAATACACAATACCTGAAGAATTATTAAATATGGTGACGTTAGTAGATAGCTATTTCCCAACAGATATAGGTAATCCACTTGGTATTAAATGTTACTCACAAAAATTGGATGGAGAATTTTATTTAAGAATCTTTCATTTACTATATGACGAAACTGATCAAGATTATAATATCGTCGGTGAGCTACCATCAATAAAGTTTAAAACAGAACGTGAATTGATACAATTCTCTAGGAACTTACCTCATATGAATGGAATTGAAATGATGTTATTTCTTTATCAATCTAATTTTTCCCATAACTTTCAAATTAACCAAAAACCAGGATTGGGAGATAATAACGGAAGATTAAATTAAACAAACTATTTGTAGCTTGAACCATTCCTTACAAAAAAATTTAGAGTAAGAGATCTCGTATGATGCAGATAGCCAATTAACCAAAATGTATCGAAAGAGTTCTCTACAGAAAATGATTGACACCGAGTTAGTGATGTTGCATTTACGGAAAAGCTTCATGCGGGGGAAATGCAACGGCTGCTGCATATTTTGTACAAGTTCGTTGCAAATTTTCTCAGTCATAAGTTGGTGCTATAACTAGATGGAAGATCTTAAGTAACAATATATCTAGCAAATAATTGTTGTATCATATAGATGAAAAATCATCTGGATTACTATTTTAATTATGGGTGTATAGTTATGATGTAAATATCCAAAATAAGCAGCAAAATACTACTTAAATACATGCATTTGCGCGATACAGTTTAGAAAAAGAATATTTTTGTTATCAGATTGATTAATAAGAGGAATAAGATAAAGCTGAGAAATGTGGCGCTTGCATAAGTTACATTTCATTGATTAGACGGTATCAATGCAGAATAGTTTAGAATTAACATGATGAAATTAAGTTTCATTTATTTTAATCAGTCATCTTGTATTTATTATGAAGGCCTGAATAGCGTTCCATACGTCTATTCAGGCCTGTTTTTACGTTAATGATAAAGCGATTTGCAGAGATTGATGCAGAGTATGGTACAAACAACCGCAAGCATTTTGAGAAACGTCTGCGATACTCAAACACCTTACGACTACTATTCTAAAAGAGGAAGGGTAGTGATATCAGATTCATTATGATACAACACTTTTATTATTTCCGATTGTTTTAATGTTTTATGCAAAATATCAATTGTATGATGTGTTTGATAACGATTAAATCTAGCCAATTCTCTTTTAGATGAGAAGGTAAAATCTATTCTTTCTTTCACCCGTGAAACAGCTACAAAAAAAGTACAAATTTCTTCATAAGGTTCACTATCATAAGAAAAGAATGCACCGTCTTCTAATCCAATAATTGCTTACGCAAGATCTATCTTATAAACAATATATAGATTGGGAAACTTACTTGGGAATTTTAGGCGTAAGTTACAATGAACATGGGCTCGTCTATTATCTCGACAAGACTTACACCGTTTGGGCGTTTGAAGTCCTTTTTTCTTATAGAAAATTCTTTCTCCCTTCGTAAAAAAATCAGTTCCACATGTAATGCAATTTCATAAATAACTTGTCTTATCCTCCATAGTAAATCTTATCTCCTTTCTGAAATGCATTATAATCTACCAGTTCAAATTAATTGTTCAAATTAAAGGTAAAACATGCTAATATTATATTCTTTACATATTGTTCTACGAATGAAACAAGAAGCATTTATATACTTTTAAAACAATAAACCAATTTCAAAATTGTTCCTCTTATCCAAAAACTAACATAACTTTTAAATTAATTTTTGCTTTATGCTATGAACCTCAATCAATATCAATAGTTTCAAGATATTCAGACATATCTACTATGCTATCGGTCACTATTTTCCTTTCCCCGTTTATTACTCTAATGTTACCGACTTTTAATTCTGATACATATTCTTCTAGTTTGTATAAGCTGAAATAGTATTCAACATGATTTATTTCATCAATATATAATTTTTCCTGTTTCATCCAACATAACGTCATAAATCATTCCATTTATTAATTGATTATGCTGCCATCCTCCCTCTTTAGCTTTTTTGACATTAAAACGATATTCAATGCCTTCACAATAACGCTTTTCTTTTAAAAAATTCCTTCAAATTGGAGGTAGCCTTCATCAGAAATTATTTTCGCCTTACCTTCAACAATTCCATCATCATCATATAAACTTTCTGTTGCTCTATTAATACCATAGTGCAATAAAACAGACAATATACGTATAACACGGATTACCTCTTCCATTTTAATAACTCTTTCATGATTTTTCTCCAAACGATATAATAAGTAAGCAAGACTTGCAGTTGAAAAAATTCTAACCAATGCTAGCTAAAGTACTGTAAACTCTCCTAAAGTCAGTCTTTCAGATAAATCTAATGTTATAATCACTAAAGTGATGCTAGTATAGTTTCATGACTTTGCAAAGTCTTCTCAATTGCATTATTTATTATAAAAAATATTATAAATTCTATATATTACCTATAATTCAATCCCATATACTTACTTGATTTAATTTTATTATAATTATTTTTACTCACAATGTTGTTCGTGTTACACTTGGAAAGAGTTTATAATTTTTTAAAAATTACTAACTGTTTTTTGAAATTAATAAAAGGAATAATTCTATCATATTATCAGCTATTTTAATTCTTTATAAATATAATAAGGTGGTTAAAAATGAAACTTAAATATTTAACAATTAAAAACTTCAGAAATTTCAAAAATGCTAACATTGAATTATCAAATCAAAATGTGATTTTTGGAATGAATGATGTGGGGAAAACAAATTTATTATATGCATTAAGATTTTTAATGGATAGACAAATACGGCAATATGGGTTTAAAAAAAGTGATTTTCATAAAAAAGATACGAATCAAAACATAGAAATAACCCTTGAATTAGACATAGCTAAAAGACAAACAAGCAAAGATGCCCAACTTCTTATATCGAAAGTTAATGGTAGTAGAAAACAAACAAATCTTAATACTTTTTATATAAAAATATTAGGTAAATATAATGAAAAAGAATACTTTGGTAATCCAGAACTTTATTGGGGAAGTGACTTAAACAATCTAATAGAAATACCACAGAAAGGTTTAATTTCCGATTTAGATAGACTTTTTAAAGTAGTGTATATTGATGCTACTATTAATTTGGATGCAACATTTTCTAAGCATCGAAAAGACCTATTCGATCAAAGCAAACTAAGTGATGAAGATGTAGCTTTATCAAATGAAATTCAGCAAGCAACTTCAGAAGTTAATGATAAAATTGGAGAAATGAATGTTATTAAGGAATTTCAATCTACTTTAACAAAAGAATACAAATCATTAAAAGATGAAGATATAAACATAGAAATGAAATCGGAAATGGCGATAAAAGGTTACTTCAGTGATTTAACTCCTTATATAAAACGAGATGGTGATGAGCAACATTACCCTACTTCTGGTGATGGTCGGAAAAAGTTGCTTGCTTATTCATTGTTAAATCATATAACGAAAGAATTTAATTCAGATAAAATTGTGATTTATTTAATTGAAGAACCAGAAAACAGTCTTCATCGTTCTATGCAGATTGCATTATCAAAACAACTTTTCGAAAAAGAAGTATATGACTATTTCTTTTTATCTACTCATTCACCTGAACTTTTATATGAAATGGATAACGCTTCCTTAATTAGATTGTACAATGAGGAAATAGTAAACTGTAGTTCTCACATATACCACGTAGATGAGGAATACAAAAATATGAAAAAAGAATTAAATCGTTCTTTAGCGACAGCGTTATTTGCTAATAAAGTTCTATTGATAGAAGGTGAATCGGAAAGAGTTCTATTTGAGAAGGTATTAGAAGAAACAAATCCTACATATGAATTGGATGGAGGATATATATTGTCGGTTGATGGTGTAAAGTTTAAGCCTTATTTTGACGTCTTAAATGCCTTAAATATTACAACAATTGTGAAAACAGATAATGATTTAAAAGCTAAAAGGAATAGTAAAATCCAATTCGATTTAATTGGATTAAATAGATGTCTAGAATTAATCAATATAGATAAATTTAATTATATTGAGATAGATTATTCTACGAAAGATGAAAATGATAAAATAATTTGGCGAGATGGAGATAAAAAAAGAAAGGTAATGGAGTCTAAAAAACAAATTTACATTAATAAAAAGGCTACAATAGACTTATTGGAAGAAAATGATATATATTTATCAGAAGTAGATTTAGAAGATGATTTATTTTCCGTAATTGGGGAAAGAATGAAATCCATTCTAGATAAAGATAACCCAATTAATTATTTACAACAATCTAAAATGATAAACATGATTGAACTAACAAATGGTCTAGATAAAAATGATTGTGAAACAATAATAGAACACGACTTATTTACTGCATTAAAAAGGTTGGTAAATTAATATGGAAATCTTAGATCAAGCGATTAGAAATGACATAATGAGAGACACAGGGAATATAGTAGTTTCAGCTAGTGCTGGATCAGGAAAAACAACAATTATGATTGATAAAATGAAACAGGTACTAGATAATACAATAGACCATAAAATTGTTGCAGCAATAACTTTTACGAATAAAGCTGCAAGTGAAATAAAGAAAAAAGCAATTGAAATCAATATACAAAAGGAATTTGTTACTATGACTAACGATGCTTTTATAGAACAATTCATCATTCGTCCATTTATTACTGACACTTATGGTATTGAATATAAAGATAACTTTACAATTGACTATACACATAACTTTGATAATTATAAAAAAGGGATGGATTCTATTAAATTTAATGGAGTATTAGGGACATTTTATAATATTAAAAGGAATTTCAAATTTCAATTAGCTTACGATATTTTAAAGAAAAATAAAGCAGCCTCTGAATACTTACAAGCTAAATTTTCAACGATCTTTCTTGATGAATATCAAGATTCTGATTTAGATATGCATCATCTATTTATGTATTTAAAAAATGAACTAAAATTAAATATCTTTATTGTCGGTGATGCAAAGCAAGCTATTTATTTATGGCGGGGAGCACAAAGAAATATTTTTGAATTATTAAATCAGGATGATATAAATTATTATGAATTAATCCATAATTTTAGAAGTCATGAGGAAATTGTTAATTATTCAAATCTAATTCATAACAGTGATTACTTTAATTTTAATTATAATCAACCAGTTAATCATGTCATTCATTGTACTACAAATAATTTTGTATCTAGCTTTTCACAAATGATTGAGGATGGATACATTGACTATAGTGAAGAAATTGTAATTATAATTAACAGAAATAACGTAGCTCTAAATTGCACTGAGAAGTTAAACAGTTCAGGCTACAACTTCCAATTTATTCCTAGAACACCAATAGATGATAATACACCAAATAGTTACTTATTACGCCAATTAGCATGTTATATTTTAGATGATAATTTTAGTATTTATGATTTAATAGAAAATATTAACGTAGACGCTAGATTACAAACAGTAAAGACGCTAGAAGATATTATTAAAAAATTAAAAAGTAAAACAAAGCTTGATCAATCTTTATTGTTTGCAACCTTGAAAAAGGTAGCAGAGTTTTTAGAAGAAAGTTTTACACATGATGAATTACAACTCTTCTTTAATACCATTAATAACAACCAATACCACGTTGCTTTTATATCATCAGATAATATACATAAAGTAATGACTGTTTTTGCTTCTAAAGGATTAGAGTTCAATCAAGTTATCAGTTTTTCAAACTACTACAACTTACTTTCCAAAGAAGAACGAAATAACCATTATGTTTGTGTCACTAGAGCTGAAAATAAATTCATTATGATTGATAATCAAATTAATTATCAAGAAATAATAATAGATGAGGGTAGGAAACAAGGTATCACAGATTCTATTTACTTGTATAAAAAGTTAACTTATTAGTAATACAAATCATAATTAATATTATGCTTTCTTAAAAAACCAGGCTCTTCAGAGCCTGGCAAAATATCAGATACAAGAATAATCAATCCCTACTAAACAAATCTCTCGTATATACTTTCTCTCTTACTGGCTCTAAATCTGCATCTAAACGATTTGCAACAATGACATCACTTTCTTCTTTAAATGCTTCAAAATCATTAATGACACGTAAACCTTCAAATGAATCTTCTTCTAAGACTGGTTCATAGATTACGACATCAATTGCTTCAATTTTAAGTCGTTCAATAATCCCTTGTATGGCAGATTGTCTAAAATTATCTGATCCAGTTTTCATAGTTAAACGATAAATACCTACTGTTTCTGGTTTACGTTCTGCAATCATAGATGCAATATGATTCTTTCTCGTATCATTCGCATCAACAATAGCTGTAATAATATCATTTGGCACATGTTCAAAATTGGCAAGTAGTTGTTTCGTATCTTTTGGTAAGCAATATCCACCATAACCAAATGAAGGATTATTATAGTGATCGCCTATACGTGGGTCAAGACCGATACCTTCAACTATTTGTTTCGTATCTAAACCTTCTAACTCTGCATATGTATCTAACTCATTAAAGAATGATACGCGCATTGCTAAATATGAATTTGCAAATAACTTAATGGCTTCAGCTTCTGTGGAATCTGTGAATAACATCGGGATATCACTTTTCACAGCACCTTCAGCTAAAAGCGTTGCAAATCGTGTAGCACGTTCTGACTGTTCGCCAACGATAATTCGTGATGGATGTAAATTATCAAATAAAGCTTGTCCTTCTCGTAAAAATTCTGGTGAAAACATGATATTGTCTGTATTAAACTTCTTACGTAATTCTTTCGTATAGCCAACTGGAATGGTTGATTTAATGACCATTGTTGCTTCTGGATTCACGTCTAACACATTTTGAATAACCGTTTCTACACTACTTGTATCAAAATAGTTTTGTTCTGAATCATAATTCGTTGGTGTAGAAATGATAACAAACTCTGCATCTTTAAAAGCTTCCTCTACATCCGTTGTTGCTTTTAAATTTAAATCTTTCGTTGCTAAGCAATCTTCAATTTCATTATCCACAATTGGAGATTGCTTGTTATTAATTTGATCCACTTTTTCTTGGATAATATCTAATGCTGTTACTTCGTTGTTTTATGCTAGTAAAACTGCATTGGATAAGCCGATGTAAACAGTGCCGGCGACTGTGATTTTCATAATGTAAAATCCTTTCAAATACTTATTTTTGAAGAAGATAAAATAAACTGGTTTTTAGATTAATTTATTATTTTCATTACTTCTTTAGCTTTTCTTCTCGGAGATTCTGCCACATCTATTTCCTTAGGAATATAACCTACTGCTATCATCATAATCGGAATTTCTGACTCTGGAATATTTGCTGCATTTTTTAACTGTAACTCTTTTTCATTAGTCATAGTTAAATTTAAAGGACAAGTGCCTAATCCTGCTGCATGAAGTGCATACATAAGAGACATGGAATATAATCCTCCTTCAACGTATACTTGATTACGTTCAATAATTCCACGAAAATCTTTTAAATCTGTTGTTACTATTAATATTAAATTGGCTGAATCCCCAAAGCCAGTATTACCATTTTGATATTTTAATATTTTTTCTTGTTCACTTTTATTTTGGTATACATATACTTTTGAAGGTTGTCTATTACATACTGATGGAGTTTTTTGTGCAATTTCTACTGCTTTTTCAATAACATCTAAATCCACCGCTGCTGAACTAAAATTTCTAATACTATATCTTGAATTGACAAATTGCTCAAACTCTGGCATCAAATAATTAATTTCATCATTTTTTAATGTCTTAGTTCCACCTTTTTCTAGCAACCTATCTTCTGGTATTGTAGCCTTCAACTTGACTATATCTTTATACAGTTCCTTCATATTAACACCATGTTTTTTATTAAATGCATGATAAGCAAACAACGTATTCAAACTAATTACAGATATTTCATCCCATCCAAATTTTTTCTCATATTGTTTTATTGCCTTTAATAAATAATTAATATTCTTTCTACCAAAACCTACTCTAGGTTTTGGTAGGGCTAGTCCTTTTTCTATTTTATGATAATAAAATATTAAATCAGCTTCTAAATGACGTTTTTCTTTGTGAGGAGTAAATACAAAAGCATTATTTTCATATTTCTTAAAATCTACTAAAAATTCTTTTTTCAATTTTTTCTTTTGTTTTTTCTTTATTATTTTACTAAAAATTTTTTTAGGTATAATTATTTTAATTAATGATATTATTTTTTTTTTAAACATTATTATTATCATTCCTTACTTAATTTTATCAAAAATAGAAGTAATTAATCTTTTTTCATATTGATTCATTGCTGTAAACCATAAAGTTAATAAATATAACAAACTAAATAACAAAACATATGACAACCATTCAATAATACTACTAATATCAATAAATGTTAAAATATAATAAGTAATTGTTGTAATAATTACATTAGGCACTGTTAATTGCATAATGTTTTTCCAAAATTTAACAATATTGATCCCAACTCTTTTTTGATAATAAATATTCATTATAATAATATGACCAATAATCATTGTTATTGCGGTTATGAATGCTGTACCGAAACCACCATAAATCTTTGCTAATGGAATACTTACTATAATGTTTATAATAGCAATAATTAAATATAAAATAGCTCTAAATTTAATTTGATTTTTTGCTTGTAATATAGCAATACCTATATTTTGGATTAAAGGAACCGTTAAAGGTATCATAATAATTAATACAAAGTAATATGCAAAATAGTAATCTTCACCCGCCCATTTAACAATGAAAAAATCACCGAATATAATAAAACCACTTAAAATTAATCCAATTAGTATATATTGTACACGACCGTATCTAATCATTACGTCTGAAATTTCTTTATCAGTAGCCTCATTAGCCACCATCATAGACAACTTTGGCAAAAACAAGTTAGAAATAGCAGTTGAGAACTTTTTATATATATTTATAAAATGCATAGCAATAGCATACACTGCTACTGTTATTGTTCCAGATACAACCCCTAGTATAACTTGATCTGTCTTCCAGAATAATTGATCTATAATAATATTAAGGAAAATAAAAAATGAATAACCAAAAATCTCTAGCAATACTTGTTTATCTACAAAGGTTAATCTAATACTAATTTTCAATTTTCTAATTGCATAAATCATTACATATAAAAGAGTTGATATATTTACAATTGTTGTAATGAGTACTAACATAATAGACCCATATCCCATCATAAGAAATGGTAAAGATATGAGTGGTGCTAATAATATGCGCAAAATAGCAACTGATTTCTCTACACTAAATCTTTCATATGCAACTAAAATTGAACTAAACACAGATAGAGGAAACGATAATGCAAAATTGGCCGTTAAAATTAAAACCATAATTTTTCCTTTATATATTTCTTCGGAAGACAGTGTACTTGAAAAAATATTATCCAGATTAAAAGTAATTAATAACCCCGTTATAATTGTAATTACTGAAACAAATGAAAATAAAAATAAAAAAGTCCCTATTAATTTTGATTCTAATTCTTCTCTTTTGTCTACTCGATTCCTAGATAAATATCGTACAATGGAATTACCCAAACCTAAATCAAGTACACTAAAATAAGCAGCAATTGATCCAATCAAAGCATATAATCCGTATTCGCTTTGACCTAAAAACCTAATCATCACAGGAGTATATACTAATCCAATTA
>DATGUU010000080.1:0-3699 GCA_035301085.1 Pseudogracilibacillus sp.
GTCTTAGCTTCGTTATCCAAAAGGTAAACCTTCTGGGTTTAAAAGAAAAACAGAGATTTCTATTCTTCTTGACATACTGGTTGTTCTGTTCAGTTTTCAAAGAGCAAATCATTTCGTCGCTTATTTTCAGCGACCTCTCTAGTATAACACTCATTGAAGTTCGATGTCAACATATTTTTTAAATGTTTTTTTGAACTCAACGTCGCTTCAATTAGCGACTTTTCTATCATAGCATCAAGGGAAGTTTATGTCAATATCTTTTGTGAATCTTTTAAACAATACTTCCTTAGGTTCTTGCCGCTTCAAAACGCAGCTTTTATAATATAGCACATTCTATTAAACTAGGCAAGAAGTTTTTTATAACTTTTTGACGAATGTCGTTAAATACATACTAATTTAGCGACAGTTAATAATGTATCATGGATTTTTCATTATGTCAATTTCTTTTTTAATTAAAGGTACAACCTAATATCGTAAATGAAGTTAGAGGCTTTTCAGTATTGGAAACAAACCTACTCTTTGATGATATTATGTGAGAAGAAAAAATCTTTATTATATGTAGGGAAAGTTTTTGTTAGTCAATCTATCTCTTATTTATGAAGTATTCTAATTCATTTTTGGCTCTTTTTTATGCTATACTTGCAGTGATGTTTTGAGGAGGAAAAGTATGGCTGATATCGTTTATAAAAGTAAAATCAATAAAATACGGACCTTTGCTCTTAGTCTTATCTTTATTGGAATTGGTTTAATGTATATAGGTTTATTATCTAAAAAGATTGGTTGGCTAATGCTTTTGTTTTTTGCTTTGGGCATTTTATCCGTTATTTTTAGTTGTGTTGTTTATTTTTGGATTGGCATGTTATCCACGAAAGCTATCCCGATTGTCTGTCCAACTTGTGAAAAGCCTACAAAAATGCTTGGAAGAGTTGATGCTTGTATGCATTGCAAACAGCCACTGACCCTTGATAAAGATTTAGAGGGCAAAGAATTCGATGAAAAGTATAATACGCGTCGATATAAGAAGGAAGCCAAAAAGAAAGCTAAAAAGTAATTATTAAACAACGCCTTGTCCTTTCTAAGTGGACAAGGCTGTTTTATTTTAAGTGTATATGAATGAATACCTGACTTCGTACTAAAACAATCTTATTAACTATCTTTTCGTCCGATTAAAACATCAAAATCAATCGTTATTGTATGAGAAGCTGTATTTTTAAACCTTTCTACTTTTTCCTTAGACCACTCCCAAGTGAGTGGTGTCATTTTTAATAATTCATTTATATTTGTTTTCTCCAAATTTATCTCATAATGAAGCCTTTCTTTTTGTACATTTGTAAATTGCTCATGAAATAAATCAACCATTTTCTCATTTGAATAAAATGAATGATTATCATCTCCATCATTGAACAGACGCAATTCTTTTAAATAGTTTTTTTGAGGTACTACTTTAATAACCATCCCATTTGGTTTTAGAACCCTCGCAAATTCACGATAATTAGCCGGAGATAAAATGTTTAAAATAATATTGAAAGTATGATCTTTAAATGGCAAATTAGATAGGTTAGCAACAAACCACATTTGGCCTTGATAATATTTTGCAGCTTCCAAAATTCCTTCTTTGGAAATATCGATTCCGATCGCAGTTTTTATGTTAGCCTCTGATTCAATTAATGAATGATGTATTTGTGATAAATGAGATCCTTCTCCACATCCTGCATCAAGTACATTGATAGTTGAATTAAATCGGCCATTTAAAATCACTTCAGTTATTTTTTCATGTAAATTTGTAAAAAATGCAGTATTTGTAATCAAACGTTTTCTTGATTCAAATAATTGTTTATTGTAATTTGTGTTTAACGATTGATTTAATAAATTTACATACCCTTGTCTTGCTATATCAAAAGCGTGTTTATTTTTACAGATTAATCTTAAGTCTTCTATGTACATTGCCGATTCACAGATAGGGCAAATCATTGACTCAAAGTTACCTATTAATTGCGCACTTCTCTCTTTTTTGCTTAGCAGTGACATGGCAGCACCTCTTTACTTCAACAAATTAAATATTAAAAATGCCATGCTGTATTTGCATGGCTTATCATTATTATATTATCGATAATTTTAAGATGATACTTCCATCTCTTGACAATCTTTACATGTACCGTATAATTCCAATCGATGATGACTAACTTCAAACCCAGTTACTTGCTCAGCTAATGATTCTATTTCATCTAATGTTGGATAATAAAAATCAACTATTTTTCCACATTTTTCACAAATGATATGGTAATGTTCTGCTGTATCACAATCAAATCGGCTTGATGAATCACCATATGTTAGTTCACGTACAAGCCCAATCTCCTTTAGTACACGAAGATTATTATATACAGTTGCGACACTCATATTCGGGAATTTTCCTTCTAGTGCTTTGTAAATATCATCAGCTGTTGGATGTCCCTGTGAGTTTAAGAGATAATCAAGCACCGCATGACGCTGAGGCGTTATTCGAACACCTGATTCCTTCAGTGTATCTATTGCATGTTCTAATTGCTCTTCGGACACCGTCATGCACCTCGCTTTCAATTTGTTGTTTGATTTTAATAATATTATTACTTTATAATCTTTATAATTAGTGTACCTGCTTAAATAGCTTGTTGTCAATATAAGTATATTATAATTTGATAATTATTATAACTAAGTATTTTTAAGTCTCTATTTACCCCTACTTGTAACTTATTTAATAATTAGTATCCTCTTGATGTATCAATTTTATTAATAAAATCACTTCTACCTTTTGTATATATGTCCAGATTTTTCCTCAAAATTTCTAGTGCTCGTGGTAAATAGTTTGGCGATATACCTGATATATGTGGTGTAATCGTTACGTTTTCTAAATTCCATAATGGATGATTTTCTGGAAGTGGTTCTTCTTCAAACACATCAAGTACAACATGCTTGATTTCTTTTTCTTTGATTGCTTTTAAGATAACATCACTTTCTACTGCATCGCCGCGCCCCATATTTAAGAATATCGCACTTTCTTTCATCATTTCAAAAAGGTCATATGTATAAAAATGCTTCGTTTCTTTCGTACTTGGTAAAACAGAAACAATAAAATCAGCTTCTGGTAAACGGAATTTTATTTTATCTATTGTCACATTTTCATCGAAATACTCTAGCTCTCGTCCGCTACGAGATACCCCAATTGTTTTCATATGAAATGCTTTGGCAAGTCTGGCAACTTCCCTGCCAATAGCTCCTGTTCCAGCAATAAGCATTGTTTTGCCAGATATCTCTAAAGGCTTACTAGAACGATACCATTCATGGTTTTGTTCTTTTTCCATCAATATCTTTTCACGGCGATACACTTGCATAAGCATCGAAATCGCATATTCTGACATAGGTATTTTATGAATCCCTCTTACATTAGTAACTAAAATATCTTTTTTATTTAATGCTTCAAATGGCAATCCATCTACTCCAGCCGACAGGACACATACCCAATTTAAGCGAGTTGCTTGTTCAACTAACGTTTCATTTAAATCATTACCATAAGTCACAATCGCTTCTGCTTTACTAATATGTTCTTTAGCCTCGTCCATATTTTCACAAAAAATAAATTCTTGTTGTCGATAATTTGCTTTAAGTTCTTTCTTATCTTCATCTGAGATTTTCAAAGAAAATAATATAGCCAACAAACATGCC
>DATGUU010000081.1:0-97546 GCA_035301085.1 Pseudogracilibacillus sp.
CCCGTCGCGATAGTAAGTGACCCTTACCGTGTCTCCTACTTCTTTTTCCTGATAAAGAATTTTACGAAGGTCAATCATATTCGTGACCTGTTTTCCATCCAATTCCGTAATAACATCCAAACGTTCTAATCCTGCATCTGATGCCGGGGATAATGGTTCAATGCTCCATATATAAACCCCGCCTTCAACTTCATCCGGAAGCGTTAATGTGTCGCCCCACTCTGACTGTGGTACTTCGCCCAAGGAATAAATTTCTACTCCGAGAAACGGGCGTGTTACTTTTCCGGTACGTTCTAATTCCTGAACGATTGGCCATGCTGTATCTATAGGAATAGCAAATCCAATTCCTTCAACCGCTTCTTCGTTTATTTTCATCGAATTAATCCCAATAAGCTTCCCTTCAATATCAATCAGAGCACCCCCGCTGTTTCCAGGATTAATCGCTGCATCTGTTTGAATAACTTCTGCTTGCCAGTCTGCTTGACCATCTTGATTAAAGTCTTGAGGAATATTACGCTTTTTCCCACTTATAATTCCTTGCGTAACAGATCCTGAAAACATATGCCCTAATGGATTACCAATTGCGATAACTGGTTCTCCCACTTTTATGCTTTCTGATGAACCAATTTTAACGACATCTTTTATTTCATCAGCTTCTACCTGAAGCACTGCAAGATCCATAAACAAATCACTACCAAGTAATTCAGCTTCTAATGTTATTTCATTGGATAAAATAACTTCTAAAGAATCTGCATTTTCTATAACATGATGATTCGTAATAATAAATGCTTTATTTCCTTCTTTTTTATAAATAACACCTGATCCAGTTCCCGCTTCGGCACTTTGATTATTTTCTTGACGCCAAAATTCATCTGAAGTTTGCACATTAGTTATCCCGACTACTGCTGGGGTTACTTCCTCTACAATCTCAGTTATTTGTGTTGTTATATCTACATTAATTGATTCGTTTTTAGTTGTACTTTTCTTTTGTTCTACTTCTTCAGTCTGGTTGTCGTTAATAAAAAACATAACAACTAAACCAATCACTATTCCGATTAGAAATATAATAAAAAATCTTCCTTTATTTCTAGGTGTTGAGTGATTGCGTTCAATAATAGTTTCTTCATTTATTCTTAAATCATCATTTTCATCAGTTTTATTTTCATCCATTTTTCTCACCTGACTTCATTATAAAATAGGATTCTTTTGATTTATTTTAAATAGCTCTGTTGGTTTTAATGGATCGGTATCGAATAAATCTAGATTTATTCCACGTTCTTGCAATACTTGATCAACAGACATACGTGCTAAGTCTTTCATATTATTATCTTGACTTAAATGAGCTAAATAAACCCGTTCAGTATCATTTGAAATTACTTCACTTAATGCCAAACCACTATCTTCATTAGAAATATGACCTGAATCCCCTAAGATTCTTTGTTTAACACTCCATGGATAATGACTCATTTGCAACATATTTATATCATGGTTGGCTTCAAATATATACGCATTTGCGCCTTCAATTGTTTTTTTAATACGTTCAGATACGTATCCTAAATCAGTCACTAATGCTATTTTTTGATTGTTATAATGAAAGGTAAAGAACATTGGATCTACTGCATCGTGTGAAACTGAAAAAGATTCTACATCTAATTGATTAAATGTTTTTATTTGATTTGCTTCAAAATGAAATTTCTGATCAGTTGTTATCTTACCTATTTTTGGTAGCATTGCATCCCAGGTCTTTGCATTTGCATAGATTGGTAAGTTATAACGCCGAGCTAATACACCTAAACCTTTAATGTGATCGCTATGCTCGTGTGTGACAAGTATTCCGGTTATTTCTGATATATTTTTTTCTATTTCTATGAATTGCTTTTCTATTTGTTTACCACTTAATCCAGCATCAACTAATAATTTAGTCTCCCCTGCTTCAATATAAAAAGCGTTTCCCGTACTACCTGAAGCAAGTACGCTAAATTGTAAACTCATCTTATTCACTCCGCTCAATAAAATCATTTTTTCGACCTAATTCTTGAATAAATTCTTCTTTTTTTATTTCTTCTTTTTTTATTAAACTCGCTTTTGCTTCAATATTTATTAACGTATCTTTTAAAAATTCTTGATGTTGGCTAGAAAAAATAAATTCTTCAATTGCATTTACAAAGTAATGTGATTGCCCGTTTACTTCTATATTCCAAGTTGGTGCAAATACCTGCACCCCACTATCTAATGGAACTCGAGTATGAAAACCTATTTCAACAGAATTTATTTCATCATTACTATTAAATGTTTCTGCTTCATAAAGTGTTTCAATTGCTCTCATTGGTGTAATTAACTTTCTATTATCATTACTTTTTTCAGGCGCACCCAAGACTGTTTGAGTATAGTAGGCAACTTCATTTTCATCATTTAAATATAATAATAATAAACCATTTTGATTATAATAAATTGGTCGATCTAATTTATTTTGAAAATAAACGACTATATTAGCTTTTTCATCCCATTCCCAAAAAGAATATTCATCTGAAAACAAAGTTAAATCTTCTATAAAATCTTCCATCTTAGCTTTTGAAGGCTCTTTTGGTACGCTTATTGGATTAATTAGCTTAGAAATAATTAATTTATTTTGAATCACTTCATTATCTTGATTTTCTAAATTATCTAGTTCTTCTAATTCTTCTTTCAACATCAACCGTGGTTCTACGGAAATAAATGTTTCTTTATATTCCTTATTAGACAACGCAGGTACTTTAATGTTCTCATCTTTTAATTGCTCTTCTATTGTTGATTCACTATGTTCTAAAACAGATAGATCTGCTTGTTGTTGTTTTTCTGTAAATTGAATTAACAAATATATATCTAGAATTAGGAAACTGAGTATTAACAATGTTTTAATTTGTCCCCACTGCAACTTTACTCGCCTCCCTTGTCTGTTAATTCACTCAAATCAACAAATTCCCATTGATTTTTATTTTTTACATACCAATTTGGCTCAAGTAGTACGACATTATCTGATGTACCGGATAAGAAACTCAACTTATAACCTACTTGCATCTGGCTAATGTCATCTAAATTAAATAAGCTTTTATTTTGAATGTAATTAATTACTTTCTGTCCTGAAGGTAACTTTGTTTGTGTCGAATCAATTTCATGAGTTAATCGAATTAAAGGACGATTATACTCATATAATTCAATATTACGCCATCTTTGTTCGATGAGAGCCAAATTATTTTGGTCAAAAACAGGAAATCCTTTATACATTAATCTAAATCTAACTTTACTTTGCGTAGAAATGATTCGTTCTAATATATAATCATTCGTCCAACCTTTGTGTTCATTAATATGAATAATACTTTGATCAAGAGCGTTTATAGCCGAAATTTCTTCTGAATTCGTTTGGATTGGATTAATAAACTCTATTTTATTATTGTTTAAAACACTCATACCGCGTTGTCCATCTGTAAAATAACCCTCAGCATTATTTGGTGTTACTCGCGATGGGTTTCTAAATAATGCATTAACAAGTTTTTCTGGTGCTATTTTACTAATCACAAGTGTTTTAGAGTTTAACTTCCTATCTCGACTTGGAATATAAATCTGACCATTTTTTGTATCAAAACTTATATAATCAATTAACCCTGTATGATTCACTGCATAATCAAATAACATATCATAATTCTCACGCTTATCAATTGTCGCTGAAAGCTCTCTTTCTTTATCAACAGAGATTATTTGAATTTCCAATGATGACTTTTGAACGTTGAACGATAAATAAATTCGATCAAATTCCCAATCTGGTAGCTCAATGTCATTATTAAAAGTGAATAAGCTTGAAGCTACACCTATTGGGAGTGGATTAGGGTATAGAATTTCTACAAATTTTTCTTGATTAGGTTTTCCTCTACTTTCACTCTCTTCTAAATCATACATGATCCATTCATTGATAGATTGATGTAATTCTATTTGATCTTTTAAATTTTCAAAGCCTAATAACCTTTGTTGATCATGAAAAATAATCGAACTTGGATTGATTAAATCCTTTTTTTCTTTTACTTCGCCACCTATGTCCACTTCATTAACATAATCTGGGTTTTGAAATTGTTCGTAGTTAGGTTGATAAGTCCATAAAGCAACTGATAACAAAATACTTAATCCGATTAGGATTACTAAGATATATGATTTTACTGTTTCATATGTCATATCTGTCTCCTCCGCATCTCATTCATGAGCGGTAAACTAAAGTATATTGTTGTTCCTTTACCCTCTTTACTATCAACCCAAATTTTCCCATAATGTGCTTCAACAATTTCTTGAGTGATAGCTAAACCTAACCCTGTTCCACCCATTTCTCTCGTTCTTGCTTTATCTGCTCGATAAAATCGATCAAATATTTTATCAAGTTTATCATATGCTATTCCAATTCCATTATCTTCAATACTGACGATAATTTGTCTTCTACTTTTTTCGAGTTTAAAGTTTATCTTTCCACCATCTGGTGAATATTTAACAGCATTAGATATAATATTATCTAGTACTTGAGTCATTTTATCTTTATCAATCCAGACATAAGTCGTTTCATTCGGTATATCACGATTTAAAACTATCTCAGCATCTTTGAGATTCATATCAAAACGATCGATAATTTCATGAAAGAAAGATGTAAAATCTACACGTCTTCTATGAAGTGTATCGGCTTTACTATCCATCCTTGATAATTCTAATAAACTGCTAACCATACGAATCATTCGTTCTGTTTCATTTTGAGTCACTTCTAAAAAGTGTGGAGCTATTTCTTCGTCTTTCCATGCACCATCTGTCAATGCTTCTAAATAACTTCTTAAGGTTGTTAATGGAGTTCTTAATTCGTGTGAAACATTTGAAACAAATTCTCTTCGTTCTCTTTCAATTTTCTCTTCTTCCGTCACATCACTTAAAACGGTAATAAAACCACTTACTTTATCATAATCATCATAGATTGTTGAAAAGTTTGCTCTAACTAAATATATTTCTTCTGTACTAAAATTAAGGATGATTGAACCTCCTTCTTGAAGTTCAGACATACCTAAAACTTTTTCTTCTAATTCAAGATGTTCAATCAAACTTTGATTAATTAAATAATTAGGGTTTTTACCTAGTAATTTTCCAGCAGCTTCATTTATTAATGTAATTTGCCCTTCATTATCAGTAGCAATAACACCTTCTGACATATTTGCTAAAACTGAACTCAATTTACTTCTTTCTTTTTCTATTGTAGCCATTGAATGTTTTAAACGATCATTTAAATGGTTAAATGTTACTGCTAATTGACTTATTTCATCTGAGCCATAAACATTAACTTTCTGAGAAAAATCTCCTCTAGCCATCTTTTGAGCTTGTCTACGCATTTCAATAATTGGTTTAGTAATTGCTCTTGCCACGAGGATTCCTATTAAAACGGAAATAATTAAAGCTATAATCGATCCCTTAAGGAAAATATCATTAATCTTCGAAAGTTGTGTATAAACACTTTCTAATGATGTTTCTAAATATACAACTCCTGTAATTTGTCTGTCTTTATCAAGTATTGGCTCAACACGTACAAGAATGCGATCACCAGTTTTACTTTTTATATAAGTACTATCAACAGATGTACCTGATTTAATTCCCTTTTGAATAATTTCATCAGTAATTTTCTTGCCTACAATATCTTGATTATAATCGTTCGTTCCTAGAATACGTCCTTGATTATTTATAACTTGGAGTGTATTTTGTCCCCCTAAATTTACATCATTAATTATTGCTTGAACTTCTTCTTGCAAAGTAGGCTCGTCATTATTTTCACTTCTATCTTTTTCAAAAGTAAGTTCTAAATTATAGCTTAATAGATCTATTCGATCGTTAATTGTCTCTTTATAATTATCAAGTAATTCAGTTTCAAGTTCGCGTGCAACATAAGAACCAATTACTTGTACAGCTATTAATAAGAGTAATATATAAATTATGATAAATTTTAATTGAATAGATCTAAAAAAACCAACTTTTTTCATTGTCTTTTACTCCTCGTCTGGACTACGTAAATAATAGCCTACTCCACGTCTCGTTACGATCCAATTTGGATTACTTGGATTTTCTTCAATCTTTTCTCTTAAACGACGGACTGTAACATCCACCGTTCGCACATCTCCAAAATAGTCATAACCCCATACTGTTTCAAGTAAGTGTTCGCGCGTCATTACTTGTCCAATATGTCTTGCTAAATAATGAAATAATTCAAATTCACGATGTGTTAAATCAATATGTTCACCATTACGTGAAACACTATAAGCATCTGGATGAACCGTTAAATTACCAATAATAATATCCTTCTTTGTAGGAACACCATCATCTTCTTCTACGTGTTGATGGCGGCGTAAATTTGCCTTAACTCGAGCAATTAATTCACGGTTACTAAAAGGTTTTGTGACATAATCATCTGCACCTAGCTCTAGACCGATTACTTTATCTATTTCTGAGTCTTTAGCTGTCAACATGATTATTGGCATTGATTGAGTTTTTCTAACCTCCCTACATACTTCATTTCCATCTTTACCAGGTAACATAATATCAAGTAAAATAATATCTGGTTTTATTTCTTCTGCTAGTGCAATTGCGTCATTTCCATCATGTGCACACGTTACCTCATAACCTTCTTTTTCTAAGTTAAATTTTAATATATCGGCAATTGGCTTTTCATCATCAACAACAAGAATTTTTTGCTTCATTTATAAAACTCCTTTAGTTTTAATTTTGTTTTATATTTTGTGTATTTGAATGTTCTCTTATTCTTCTATCTTATCGCATTTTCATCGAAATGTCTTTTAGTTAATTTAAAGACAAAAAAACAAGCAAGACATTAAGTTAAACATGAATAACTTATGAATTGCTCGTTTTCTGTTACGCAGGTGGTGCACCACTATCTCCGTATGTGTGATCTAAATCAACAAATTTATTATATTCTTTTTTAAAGGCTAGTTCAACAGTTCCAGTCGGGCCATTACGCTGTTTAGAAATAATTATTTCTATAATATCCTGTTGCTCACTTTCTTCATCGTAATAATCATCACGATATAAAAAGCTTACAATATCAGCATCTTGCTCAATACTTCCTGACTCTCTTAAATCTGACATCATTGGTCGTTTATCTTGACGTTGTTCAACTCCACGAGAAAGCTGCGATAATGCAATCAAAGGAACTTCTAATTCACGTGCAAGTCCTTTTAAAGAACGTGAAATTTCAGAAACCTCTTGTTGACGGTTATCTCGCGAACTCTCACTTCCAGAAATAAGTTGTAAATAATCAATGATAATCATCCCTAAGCCATGTTCTTGTTTAAGACGACGACATTTAGATCTAATATCACTTACACGAATACCAGGTGAGTCATCAATAAATATACCTGCATGAGATAAACTTCCCATCGCCATAGTTAATTTTCCCCAGTCTTCTGCTTGTAATGCTCCTGTTCGAAGACGTTGTGAGTCAATATTACCTTCTGCACATAACATACGTTGTACCAATTGATCTGCACCCATCTCTAAACTAAAAATCGCGACATTTTCATCTGAATTAATAGCTACATTTTGTGCAATGTTTAGAGCAAATGCGGTTTTACCAACAGAAGGACGTGCTGCAACAATAATTAAATCATTTTTTTGAAAACCTGAAGTCATTCGGTCTAAGCCACGATAACCAGTTGCAATTCCAGTCACATCGTTATCACTATTGTGAAGTTGCTCAATATTGTCATAAACATCTATTAATACATCTTTTATTGGTTTGAAAGCCCCAGAATTTTTTCGACTCGATACTTCCAAAATAGTCTTTTCGGCTTCATCTAAAACTTCTTCAACTGCATCTTCTTTAGCAAATGTATTTGTTACTATATCTGTTGCAGATTTTATTAGTCTACGTAAAAGAGCTTTTTCCTCTACTATTTTACTATAATATTCAATATTAGCAGCTGTGGGCACACTACTAGCAAGATCTGTTAAATAAGTCACACCGCCAACTTGCTCTAATTGATCTGAATTAGCTAAGCTTGTCGTTACTGTGATAACATCAATAGGTTCTCCTTTGTCTGATAAAGAAGACATTGTTGCAAATATTGCTTGATGATTTGCACGATAAAAATCAGTTGAGACTAATCGTTCTGAAGCTGTTGAAAATGCTTCTGGTTCTAAAAAAATAGCCCCTATAACAGCTTGTTCAGCCTCTACATTATGTGGAGGAATGCGTTCATTAAATGGTGCATTCACTTTTTTACCTCCTAAACGTATTTGATGACAATCATTTATTCTACTCTTCTACAACAGCTACTGTAATCGTCCCTGTCACATCTGGATGTAATTTAACAGGTACTTTTGTCGTTCCTAGAGTACGGATTGGTTCATCTAATTCTATTTTTCTGCGATCTACTTCATGTTTATGTTGTTTCTTTAATTCTTCTGCAATTTGCTTATTAGTAATTGATCCAAAAAGCTGACCTGTTTCTCCTGATTTGGCTTTAATTTCCACTTTTATACTATCCAAAGTGTTTTTTAAATTTTCTGCTTCTTGCTTAATTTCTGCTGCATTGGCAGCTGCCTTTTTCTGTTGCATTTTTAACTTCTTTACATTACCAGGTGTTGCTTCTTCAGCTAAGTTATTTTTAAATAAATAATTATGTGCATACCCTGTTGGTACATCCTTTATTTCACCTTTATTTCCTTTACCTTTAACGTCTTTTAAAAATATAACTTTCATTATTATTGTCTCCCCTCTAAATATTCATCAATTGCTTTAATAAGTAATGTTTCTGCTTCATCAATTGTCTTATCTTTTATTTGAGTTGCAGCATTCGTTAAATGCCCTCCACCATTAAGAGCTTCCATAATAATTTGAACATTAACTTCGCCTAAGGATCTTGCGCTAATTGAGATCATTTTATCATCTCGCTCAGATATTACAAAAGATGCTTTTACTTCATTCATTGTGAGTAATGTATCTGCTGTTTGTGCGATTAACACTTGATTAAATACATCTCCTTTTTCTGCTTTAGCAATTGCCAATGAATCTTTGTATAAATATGATTTCTCAATGAGCTTACCTTTTTTAACATAAGTACTTAAGTTCTCTTTTAAAAATTTCTGTATTAAAACTAGGTCTGCTCCTTTTGCTCTTAAATAAGATGCTGCATCAAACGTTCTCGACCCTGTTCTAAGGGCAAAGCTTTTCGTATCAACAATAATTCCTGCTAATAGCGAGGTTGCTTCAAGTGCATTTAATTTTTTCTTCTTGGGTTGATATTCAATTAATTCAGTTACTAACTCTGCTGTGGAAGAGGCATAAGGTTCCATATAAACTAAAACTGGTTGATCAATAAAATCTTCTCCACGTCTGTGGTGATCAATAACAACAATATGATCTGTTGCATTCAATAAAGGTGAATGTGCTACCATTGATGGTTTATGCGTATCTACAACGACTAATAGACTTTTTTCAGTAATCACTGCCTCAGCATCTTCTGGTGAAACAAAATGCTTCCAAATTTCTCCATCTTGTTTTATTTCTTCAACCACTCGTGAAACACCAGTCATGACATCATCTTCATCAAATACAATATAACCTTCTTTATTATTTGATCGTGCAATATTTAAAACACCTATTGTTGCACCTAATGAATCCATATCTGGTGCTTTGTGTCCCATAATCACAACATTATCACTATCTTCTACTAAATTTTTTAATGCGTGAGAAATGACCCTTGCTCGCACGCGCGTTCTTTTCTCCATAGGATTTGTTTTACCACCATAGAAACTAATTTTACCTGATTCATCTCTAATTGTAATCTGGTCACCACCGCGACCTAATGCTAAATCTAATCCTGATTGTGCAAGTTGAGCAAGCTCAGGTACAGCAACGTTTCCTGTCCCTATCCCCATACTCAAAGTAATTGGATTTCGTTGACCTTCATCAATAACTAATTCTCTAACCTCATCCAATACTTCAAATTTAGAATTTTCAACACTCTCTAAAACTTCTCGCGTTAAAATTCCCATAAATCTATCTTGACTTGTTCTTTTTATATAAAAACCATAATTATTAGCCCATTTATTTAATGCTTCAGTTACTTTAGAGTTCAATTGACTTTTAACACTATCAGTCATATTACGAGATATTTCTTCATAATTATCTAAATAAATTAAAGCAATAACTGTTTTTTCATTATAATTTTCACGTTTTAATTTTAATTCTTCTGTTTTATCAATAAAATAAAGTAATTGGCGATTTTTATCTAAATTAACTTCATACTCATATTTATCTATTTTAATATTAAATTGCTTTTTTATTTCTTTTTTTGGTGATTTATCATTATCAATTTCTTCATCTATTGCTTCTTCAGATTCTTCTTCTATTTTTTCTATCAATTCTTCCGAAATAACTTCTAACGATTTACCAAAAACATTTTCTTTATTCGTAAATCCTCTCATATAAGGATTAATCCATTCAATTTCATAGTTATCATTGTATAAAATAATGCCTATAGGCATTTTTAATAAAGCATCGTTTCCTACACCTGTAACACGATGAGATAAATTAGATATATACTCGAGTTGTTCTAACTGATAACTTCTTTCTGATATATACATATATAGAAATGATAATGTTACTAAAATACCAATTAATAGACCTACTAACCAATTAAAGTACACTAAAAATCCTATCGCTAAAAGTGCAACGATATAAATAATCCATAAATGATTAGTTATAATTGGTTTTTCTTTTATCTCTTTCATGTTTTCAACTCCTAATTTGGTGATAAATCATTTAGCTTGTGTACCTATTCTTTTTTTCAAGCCGAAACCTATATCAATTATACCTAAAAGTCGAATAACTAGCATCATTATTAAAGGGATTAAAAATGAAACAATAACAATTATTATTGGAATTGCTTTAGGCCATTTTTTTTCATTTGCATAAAAGAAAACAAAAGAATATCCTTGAATAATCATTAATGTTGTTAAAATAACAACACTATTTATTACTATTACACCTAGAGTTGTCGATGTATCTGGATTAAAAAATGATAATATAATAGCAATAAAGTAAAGCCAAAATATTGAAGTCGGTAAATTTAAGTCTTTAAAAGGTATAAATTTATATTTCTCTTTATTTATTCGATTCATTATTTTATAGCTAATAAAAATTGTTACAATTGATAGAAATATACTCATTATTGTCATACTTGCTGGAATGAGTAATGTAAGATTTTGCATTTGTTCTTTGATTAACGTTAATTGTTCATTAACCTGATTATCCGTACCGGTCTGTACCATAATTTCTTCTGTCATTGTAAATGATTCATCAATCATTGTATTTAATTCTTGTTCCCAATTAATCCCTAAGAAGAATTGAGCAAAGATAAATACTAACATCATACCTATAATAAATCCCAATGTGCCTTTAGCCCAAACTTGGTGAGAATTTTCTTTATTGTATAATGCTGTACCAATTGCTAAACCACCTAAACTCGATAATATTGTAAGTGGTAAAGATACTATTGTAGCAAACATTAATGATAAAACCAATGATAAAATTATTATTAATAATGTTGGTTTCCAGTTATATTTTGCTGCATATATTATAAAAGGTATGGGTAAAATAAACAAACCAATTAAAATAAACAACGGTAGAAACACTGACATCAGTAATAGCACGATATATATAGCCATCAGTAAAGCACCATCTGTGACTCTTTTTGAGTTATTCATTAATTACACCTCAATCTAACAATAATCTACTATAATCATAGCAGATTTAAATAAATTTACATTGATAATCATAACTAACTTAGTACAATTAAGTTATTTTATTATATTTATAATAATTACATGGTATAGTTATTTAAGATTATAAAACTATTATTAAAGGATTTGACAGGATGATTTTTTTAAAAATTTTTATCGAAAGTCTTCAACTTCCTAAAAAGAAGTCCGTTTTTAAGTTAAATCGAATTGGTATGGATTTTGTTGTGTTTTATATGTTTATCATACTTGCATTTGTCTCATTACCAAATTTGATTGATCAATTGACAAATAGCAGTGCATTAAATATTAAAATCGGATCATTTTTCTATTTGATTTATTTCTTTATTTTTCATTATTTAGTTATTGTTGTCTTAATTTTTATTGTTATTTCAATTATTACGTTTATTGCTACAAAGATTGCACATTCTTCAGGTAGAAGATTACACTATTCCATTTTATGGAAAATGACAGCTTTTTCAACAACCTTACCCTTCTTACTTTATACTATTTTAGCATTCTTTTATAATCTTAACGATAATTTTTTATGGTTTTCATTTATCTATACCTTTTTCTTACTCTATAAAATTATTACTATTTACCCTAAAAGAAAATAATAAAATAAAAATTCCTTTTCATTGTCTAGAAGACAGCGAAAAGGAATTTTTTTTACTCGCTTACGAAAGGTAACAATGCCATACTACGAGCACGCTTAATAGCTATTGTTAATTTTCGTTGATATTTAGCTGATGTTCCAGTTACACGACGCGGTAAAATTTTACCACGTTCAGAAATGAAACGTTTTAATAACTCAGTATCTTTATAATCAATATAAGTTATCCCATTAGCTGTGAAATAACATACTTTCTTACGTCTAGGTCTTCCTCCACGTCTTCCACCCATTCGGATCCACTCCTTCTTTTATTACTTTATTCTAAAACGGTAAATCATCGTCTGAAATATCTATTGGTTCGCCATCTGTTTCAAATGGCTCGTTTTTGTTTTGATTACTAAATGATTCAGATTTATGTCCTTGACCTTGAGAGAATTGTCCTTGGTTATTGTTTGATTGACCATAACTACTTTGACTTTGATTAGATGTTCCTCTAGGCTCTAAGAACTGAATATTTTCAGCTAAAACTTCTGTGACAAATACTCTTTTTCCATCTTTATCATCGTATGAACGCGTTTGAATGCGTCCATCTACTCCAATTAAACTTCCTTTTTTCATATAATTAGCTAGGTTTTCTGCAGCATTTCTCCAAACAACACAGTTAATGAAGTCAGCTTCTTGTTCTCCTTGCTGATTTTTAAAAGGACGGTTAGATGCAACTGTAAAATTAGCAACTGCAACACCGTTTGGTGTATAACGTAAATCGGGATCTCGCGTTAGTCTACCTACGATAACGACTCGATTCATCAATAGAACCACTCCCTATTTTTTATTCTTCTATTCGAATTACCATATGGCGAATTATATCATCTGAGAATTTTGCTTGACGCGTGAATTCATCAACTGCAACTGCTTCACTAGAAAAGTTAATAACTACGTAATATCCATCACGTAAGTCATTAATTTCATAAGCAAATCTACGTTTACCTAATTCATCAACTTTAGCAATTTCCGCTCCATTATCAGTAAGAATACTGTTGAAACGTTCAATTAGCTTGTTGTGTGCGTCTTCTTCAATATCTGGACGGATGATATACATTATTTCGTATTTTGTCATCCTATACACCTCCTTTTGGTCTATGCGGCCCTTTTTAATTAAAAAAAGAGCAAGGAATAATTTTTAAATTACTCACAGACAATCATTATACCGAATTTAATAATATAAATCAACCATTATGAGATCAGAATTTACGTTTTTTGTTACACATTGAATCTAAAGTGAATAACATCGCCATCTTTAACAATATAATCTTTTCCTTCTAGCCTTACTTTACCATTTTCCCTTGCTTGAACCATAGATTGAGCTTCCTTTAAATCTTCATATGATACCGTTTCCGCTCGAATAAAGCCACGTTCGAAATCTGTATGAATAATCCCTGCAGCTTGTGGTGCCGTCATTCCTTTTTTAAACGTCCATGCTCTTACTTCTTGAACACCTGCTGTAAAGTAAGTACCAAATCCTAATAATTCATATGCTGCTCGAATTAATTGATCTAATCCTGATTCTTTTATTCCAAGTTCTTCTAAAAACATTTCTTTTTCTTCTTGATTCAATTCAGCTATTTCTTCTTCTATTTTTGCACTAATAACAATTACATCCGCATCATCTTTAGCACTAAATTCTCTTACTTGTTTAACATATTCATTTTCTTCGTCATTACTGACTTCGTCTTCTGACACATTTGCTACATAGAGGACAGGTTTTGAAGTTAATAAATGTAATCCCTTTACAAACACTTCTTGTTCTTTGCTAAATTCAAGTGCACGTGCAGGAATTTCTTTTTCTAAACCTTCTTTTAACATTTTCATTACTTCAAACTCTTTTAATGCTTCTTTATCTTTTTGTCTTGATAACTTTTCTGTTCTTTCGTAACGTTTTGTTACCGTTTCTAAATCTGCTAAAATCAACTCTAAATTGATTGTCTCAATATCATCAATAGGATCTACTTTACCAGATACGTGCGTCACATTTTCATCTTCAAAGCATCTCACAACATGACAAATCGCATCTACTTGACGAATATGTGATAAGAATTGATTACCTAATCCCTCACCCTTACTTGCTCCTTCAACGATTCCTGCAATATCTGTAAATTCAAAAGATGTCGGAACTGTTTTTTTAGGCTCAACAAGCTTTGTTAATTCTTCTAATCGTTCGTCAGGAACTTCAACAATTCCTACGTTTGGATCAATTGTACAGAATGGGTAGTTTTCTGACTCTGCTCCTGCTTGTGTGATTGCATTAAATAATGTTGATTTACCTACGTTGGGAAGACCTACGATACCAGCTGTTAATGACATTTATTAATTCCACTCCTTAGGGATTTAATTCATTACGAGCTCGAACAAACTAACTATATTCTTTATGTTCATCAAGCTCAAATGATTATTTTTATATTTTAAGAGCAATTTCTTTACGATAATTGCTTATTCAAGATAGTTATTAAAGTTTTCAACTATCATTATTCTTCATATTTGATTATTACACGTTTTAACTTTCTTTCAAATTCTTTTCTTGGCAACATGACACTTCGATCACAACCTAAACACTTAATTCTTATATCCATACCCACTCTAATGATTTTCCATTTATTTTCTCCACAAGGATGCCCTTTTTTCATTTCAACGACATCATTTAAGGCAAACTCTTTTTTGGACATGAGTTAATCTCCTTTATCTAGTTTTTCTTTTTCTGAATACATAACTAACCTTGGTGCTGGAATAGCAATACCTCTGCTATATAATTCTGATTGAATAACTTCTCGTAAGTATCTTTCTGCAGACCATTGTTCACCAGGTGTCGTTTCAGCAATTATTCTAATAACATAGTGAGAAACATCAAAGGTCTGTACACCGATAACTTCTGGTTCAGTGAGAAAAATATCAGTTGTTTGAAACACTTTTTGGTTTATGTCTTCAATAACTTTTTTTGCTTCATAGACATCATTTTCATACGGAATATTAATATCTATAACTGGCACACCGTTATGAATTGAATAATTAGTCACTTGTGTAATATTACCGTTTGGAATAACATATCTTTCTCCAGTCCAATCTTTGATTTTTGTTGTTCTTAATCCTATTTCCTCAACGTCACCCTCTACTCCAGCTACATAAACATAGTCTCCTACTGCAAACTGGTCTTCAAACACAATAAAAAAACCTGAAATAACATCTTTCACAAGGCTCTGTGCTCCAAATCCAATCGCTAACCCCGCAATACCTGCACCTGCTAGTAGTGGACCTATTTTAATTCCTATTGTTTCTAAAAGCGTTAATATTGCTAGTGTATATACTGTATACACTAATGCATTTTCAATTAGTTTTTTTAATGTTTTCTCTCTTCGTTCAGTCATTCTCATAGTTTTTTTTTTATTTTGGGAAAATATGCGTCCTATTATCTTTCTAGAAACTTTAATTATAATAGATGCCATAATAAATATTAATGCTATTTTAAAAAAGAAGCTAAATATACTAAACCAAAACTCGCCACTTCCTAATATTTCAAGAATTTTATTAAATTCTTGTTTTAAAAATTGCAATTTAACACTCCCCTAACAAACTACTCGCTATTTATACCATTGGTATTATAACATTTTTAGCATAAAAATCGTAATTTTAAGTTTCTAAATGTTCCACGTGGAACATTTAGAAAAATAATAGGCTGACAAATTAGGTTTCGTCAGCCTTGAGTTAATTATCTCTTTAGATGTGTGAGTAATCTCTCTAAATCGTCATCGTCATAAAAATCAATTTCAATTTTACCTTTATTTTTATTTTTTTGTATTTTTACAGCTGTTCCTAAAACGCTTCTTAGCTCTTCTTCTTGCTTAGCAATAAAAATATCTTTTTTCGGTGTTACTTTTTTAGTTTTAACTTTATTTTCATTTAATTTTAATATTAATTTTTCGATTTGTCTTACATTTAATTTTTCTTCTAATGTTTTATCTACAACTACCTTGATATGTGCTTTGTTTTTTAGACCTAATATCGCACGACCATGACCCATGCTCAAATCACCATTATTAATATGCGTAATAACTTCTTCTGGTAAAGTTAACAATCTTACCGTGTTAGCTATATGCGATCTACTTTTTCCAAGTTTATCAGACAGTTCCTCTTGTGTTAGATTTAGTTCTTCTAATAAATTCTTATATGCTAATGCTTCTTCAATAATTGATAAATCTTCTCTTTGTAAATTTTCTAACAAAGCTATTTCCATCATCTTTTGATCAGTTAAATCTTGAATTACCGCCGGTACTTCTGTTAAATTAGCTTCTTTTGCCGCTCTAAATCTTCTTTCTCCAGCAACTATTTCATAGCCCTTAATACTTTTTCTTAATATGAGTGGTTGAATAATCCCATATTCTAAAATTGATGTTTTTAATTCTTCAATTGCATCCGCATCAAACGTTTTTCTTGGTTGATATGGATTGGGTCTACATTCTTTAATAGGTATCTTATGAATTTTTGCTTCATCCATATCAACGTCTGGAAACAGTGCATTTATGCCTTTACCTAACCCTCTCGCCATGTGCAATCACTTCCTTTGCTAATTCAAGATATACTTCTGCACCTTTTGATTTAGGGTCATATGAGGTAATTGGTTTACCATGACTAGGTGCTTCTCCTAAACGAACATTTCTTGGAACAATTGACTTATATACTTTTTCTTGAAAATATTTTTTCACTTCTTCAGTAACTTGTAATCCTAAGTTCGTTCTTGCATCTAACATCGTTAACAAAACACCCTCTATCATAAGTTCTGTGTTTAAGTGTTTTTGGACTAATCGAATTGTATTTAACAATTGACTTAAACCTTCAAGTGCATAATATTCACATTGTACAGGAATCAACACACTATCAGCAGCTGTAAGTGCATTGATTGTTAATAAGCCTAATGAAGGTGGGCAATCAATTAAAACGAAATCATAGGATTCCCTGACATCCGCTAAAGCAGCTTTTAATTTCCCTTCTCGGGATGTAGCTGATACCAATTCAACTTCCGCTCCAGCTAACTGAATTGTTGCTGGTATGACATCTAAATTAGCTATATCCGTTGTCACACATACTTGATCTACATTATAGTCCTCAACTAGGATATTATAGACACATTGATTAAGATCTCCTTTGTTGACACCTACACCACTTGTTGCATTACCTTGAGGGTCTATATCAATTAAAAGAACTTTTTTGCCCAGAGTAGCTAAACTCGCTCCCAGATTGACTGTAGAAGTTGTTTTGCCAACGCCACCTTTTTGGTTAGCTACAGCTATTATTTTCCCCATCATTACACCTACCCTATAAATATTCTTTTCGCTTTATTTCTTTATACGAATTGTCACTTGATAATAATCATCAAGTTCTTCTTCTTCTGATTCAACTTCTATTCCAGTATTAGTTATCATTTTCAAAGACTTTTTAATAGTATTAGTTGCTATACGGACATCTTTACTAATAATTTTAGCTTTTTTCTTTCTCTTTTTCTTTTTCGGTTGCTCTTTTGAATCAGAAGAATTAATTAATTCTTCTAATTCTTTAACATTTAAACCTTCATCAATAATTCTTTTTAAATATACACTTTGGAGTTCCTCGTCTAATTTCAACAACGAACGACCATGTCTTTCGGTTATCTCTTTATTTAATAAAGCTTCTTGTACGTCTTGTGATAATTTTAATAAACGAATTCGATTCGCAACTGTCGACTGACTTTTTCCTAATCTTTGGGCTAATGCTTCTTGTGTAAGTCCATGTAATTCTAATAACTGGACATATGCTGACGCCTCTTCAATTGCCGTTAGTTGTTCTCTTTGAATATTTTCTATCAATGCTACCGATGCAGTTTCTGTATCAGTTAAATTACGAATAATCGCCGGTATCCTATCCCATTTTAGAGACTTAGCGGCTCTTAAACGCCTTTCTCCTGCAATAACTTCATATTTATTATCTTCTAAATTCCGAACTACAATTGGTTGGATAATTCCATGAGTCTTTAATGTTTGTGCTAATTCACTAATTTTACTATCATCAAAGATCGTTCTAGGTTGAAATTGGTTAGGTATTATTTTTTCAACTTCTAATTGAACGACTTCATCTTCATTAAACTGTTCAATCGACTGTTTATCTTCCTTACTCTCGCCTAAAAAAAGCCGATTCAAAGAGTTCAACATACTATCATCACCTTTTGTTAAGTTATAAAATGTTTCACGTGAAACATTTTATTTTTAATGTACTGAAAAACCATACTATTTATTATGCTTCTTTTATCTTATCATATTTAATAATAAATAGTATGGTTTTTGAAGTTGCTTTATGTGATTTTAATTTTTCATTCTTTTTTGGGCTTATTATATATTATAATGGTAACTTTTGAGGTGTCCCTGGTTTTCTTGGGTATTTTTTAGGTGTTTTTTTTGTTTTTTCTATAATGATAATCGAACGCTCGCTATTTTCATGTGGTAAATTAAACGTCAACTCTTCTTTTAATTCTCCACCAAGTGTTGTAATTGCTTTGTTTGCCTCTTGTAATTCTTCACTTGCTAAAGCGCCTTTCATAGCTATAAAATGTCCTTTTATTTTACATAGTGGTAAACAATATTCTGATAAAACATTAGTTCTTGCAACAGCTCTAGCCGTGACCAAATCGTAGGTTTCTCTATGCGCTTTATTTTGCCCAAAGTCTTCAGCACGTGCATGCACAAAATTTACATTTCCTAACTTTAATTCCTTTGCTAAGTTTTCTAAAAAAGTAATTCGCTTATTCAGTGAGTCTACGATTGTTATCTTTAAATGCGGATAGCATATTTTTAAAGGAATACTTGGAAAGCCCGCTCCTGCACCTACATCACAAACTGATTCAATTTGTGTAAAGTCGAAATGGAAACTTGATGATATTGAATCAAAAAAATGTTTTAAGTAAACATCTTCTTTTTCTGTTATTGCTGTTAAATTCATTTTTTTATTCCACTCAACTAGTAAATTATAGTATTTATCGAATTGATTAAGTTGATATTCATTTATTTCAATATTCTGTGCTTTCAATTCTTTTATAAATTCTTCAATATTCATCTATTAAGCTCCTTAAAAATAATTATTTAACTCTTTCAAATTTTCCCTGCTCTATATAAATAAGCAATATAGATACATCTGCAGGGTTCACTCCTGAGATACGGGATGCTTGCCCAATTGAAAGTGGTTGAATATTTTTAAGCTTTTCTTTTGCTTCCCCTGCTAAACCACTTATGGCATCATAATCGATGTTTTCTGGTATTTTCTTGTTTTCCATATTCAACATTCGCTGCACTTGATCTGATGCTTTTTTAATATATCCTTCATACTTTAATTGGATTTCTACTTGTTCTTTTACATCTTCAGGTAAATCCTGTACATCTTGTGTTATTTTTTCAATTGTTTCATATGATATTTCGGGACGTTTTAATAAATCTAACGCTCTAATCGCGTCTTTTAGAGGTGTTGAATTTGCTTCTACTAATGTTTGTTGTACATAATCATCTATCTTAATAATTAATTTATGAAGACGTTTCTTCTCTAATTCAACTTGTTCTATTTTTCGTTCAAAAGATTTAAAGCGTTCTTCATCTATTAACCCTAATTTATAACCTAACTCTGTTAATCTAATATCAGCATTATCGTGTCTAAGTAATAAGCGATGTTCAGCACGTGAAGTAAGTAAACGGTATGGTTCTCTTGTCCCTTTAGTGACTAAGTCATCAATTAATACACCAATATATGCTTGTGAACGATCTAAGATAAATGGTTCTTTCCCCAGAGCCTTTAATCCAGCATTGATTCCTGCAATAATACCTTGCCCTGCCGCTTCTTCATACCCTGATGTTCCATTAATTTGTCCTGCAGTATATAAACCAGGTATTTTTTTTGTTTCTAATGTCGGAAATAATTGTGTTGATTCTACTGCATCATATTCAATAGCATAGCCTGGTCGCATCATTTCTGCATTTTCTAAACCTGCAATTGATTTTAACATATCTTCTTGTATATATTCTGGTAAAGACGTTGACAAGCCTTGAACATATACTTCTTCGGTTTTACGACCTTCTGGTTCTAAAAATATTTGATGGCGTGATTTATCATTAAATCTTACAATCTTATCTTCAATAGATGGACAATATCTAGGTCCTGTTCCTTTAATCATGCCTGAATACATAGCAGATTTTGTTAAATTCTCATTGATAACATCATGCGTGCTTTGATTTGTATGAGTTAGCCAACATGGTATTTGATCTGTTATAAATTCAGTTGTCTCATAAGAAAATCCTTGTGGTTTTTCATCACCTGGTTGAATTTCAGCTTTACTATAATCAATTGTCTTACTATTTACTCTTGGTGGTGTACCAGTTTTATATCTTGTTAAATCAAAGCCTAGTTCCTCCAGATTCTCTGATAATTTGATTGATACACGCTGATTATTCGGACCACTTTCATATTCTAAATCTCCAATTAAAACTTTTCCACGCATAAATGTTCCTGTAGTAATAACTACTGAATCAGCGTAATATGCAGCATTTGTTTCTGTTAATATTCCTTTACAAACACCATCTTCGATAATTAATTCATTTACCATTGCTTGTTTTAATGTTAAATTTTCTTGATTTTCAAGAATATCTTTCATTTCTTGAATATAAAGCGGTTTATCTGCTTGTGCTCTCAAAGCTCTCACAGCAGGTCCTTTTGCTGTATTTAACATACGCATTTGAATATGCGTCTTATCTATTACTTTACCCATAACTCCACCCAAAGCATCAATTTCTCTAATTACAATACCTTTGGCTGGTCCACCTAATGATGGATTACATGGCATAAAGGCCACCATATCCAAATTAAGAGTGACCATTAAAGTTTTAGCACCTAATTTAGCTGATGCAATACCAGCTTCACATCCTGCATGTCCTGCCCCAACTACTATTACATCATAATGTCCTGCGTTATAAACCATTTCCTTCACCCCTTCTTATTTTCCTAAACAAAACTGTGAAAATAATTGATCAATTAACCCTTCACTTGCAGTATCACCAATTATTTCTCCTAAATATTCCCAAGTACGTGTAATATCAATTTGAATAATATCGATTGGCATTGCTAATTCAAGACCATTTAATGCATCTTCTAATGCCGATTTAGATTGTTCTAATAAATCAATGTGACGTGCATTTGAAACATATGTCATATCTTTAGGAGATAAATCTCCTTCAAAGAACTTGTCTACTAAAGTTTGTTCTAAATCATTGATGCCTTTATCTTGTGTTAACGACATTTCAATAATTTTATTATCGGATATTAATGATTTTACTTCATCCAAATTAATTTTTGATTCTAAGTCTACTTTATTAATCAAGACTATATAATCTAAAGTTTGAACAGCCTTTAAAATTTCCTTATCTTCTTCTGTCAATTCTTCATTATTATTTAACATGACCAAGATCAAATCTGCTGTTTGTAAGACTGCGCGCGAACGGCCTACACCAATTTTTTCAACTTGGTCTTCTGTTTCTCTTATTCCAGCAGTATCAATTAATGTTAGCGGAATGCCTCTTACATTAACATGTTCTTCAATCATATCTCTTGTTGTACCTGGAATATCAGTAACAATTGCTTTTTCCTCTTGGACAAGCATATTCATAAGTGATGATTTACCTACATTAGGTCTTCCTACAATCGCAGTTTGAATACCTTCTCTTAATATTTTACCTTGATTAGCTACTGCTAATAAGTTTTCAATTTCACGAAGCACTTCATGTGTTTTCTCACGCATCATTTTATGTGACAATTCCTCAACATCGTCATACTCAGGATAATCAATCGTCACTTCAACTTGTGCAATTGTTTCTAATAACATTTGACGCAAGGATTGAATTAGCGTAGATAGTCTACCATCTAGTTGAGTCATCGCCACACTCATTGCTTTATCAGTTTGGGCTTGAATCAAATCCATTACTGCTTCTGCTTGTGATAAATCAATTCTACCGTTTAAAAAAGCACGCTTGGTAAATTCTCCAGGTTCAGCTAATCTTGCACCGTTTTTTAATACAATATTTAAAACACGATTAACAGCAACTACCCCACCATGACAATTTATTTCAACAATATTCTCTTTTGTAAATGTTTTTGGTTCTTTTAAAACTGATGTCATAACTTCATCTAATTTCTCATTTGTCACTGGATCTACAATATGCCCATAATGAATTGTATGAGATGATACTTCATGTAAGTTATTTCCCTTAAATAATTTATTACTTATTTCTATTGCTTCTGGTCCGCTTAAACGTACTATACCTATTGCACCTTCTCCAACTGCTGTCGAAATCGCAGCTATTGTATCAGTTTTCATTTAATCACCTCAAATATAATATCTAACGACTTAATTGACAATTAATCATATCATATTATTTTTATTTTATACCAATAAAAAAGCCTTGGAGTCTCCAAGGCTTTTCTAGTTTCAAGGTTTAATTACAATATGACGATGAGGATCGTTCCCATCTGAATACGTTTGTACGTCTGATTCGTTTTGTAAAACATTATGAATAATCTTTCTTTCAAAAGCTGGCATTGGTTCTAAAGCAACTTTCCTATTCATTCGTTTTGACTTATCTGCCATTTTTAAAGCAAGAGATTCTAAAGTTTCTTTTCTTCTATTTCGATATCCTTCTGCATCGACAGTCACTGAATAATATTGTTTACTATCTTTATTAATGACAAGTTGAACTAAATATTGAATTGCATTAAGTGTTTGACCTCGTTTGCCTATTAAAATAGCTATTTTTTCACCACTTAAGTTAAAAGTAACATGATTCTCTGAAACAATTGTTTCTACTTCTGTTTCTATATTCATATTCTTTGTCATATCTTTAATAAATTGTTCTGCTTTTTCAATATTGTTTTGGACTTCTGTCGCTTTGACAATAGCACGTGATGCACCAAATATTCCTAAAAATCCTTTTTTTCCTTCATCAATTACAGTAATTTCTACTTGTTCTTTTGATAAATTGAGTTGAGCTAAAGCAGATTCTATTGCTTCTTCGACAGTTTCACCACTTGCTGTTGCTTCTCTCACTTTTTGTCTCCCCCTGCCTGTGCTTTTTTCATCATTGGTTTACGAATAAATATAGTTTGAATAACCATAAATATATTACCAACTACCCAATATAAAGCTAATGCTGCTGGGAAGAAGAATGCAAAGACAGTGATCATAATTGGCATCAGATATAACATCATTTTCATCTGTGGGTTGTCTGCTGATGGACTACCTGACATCATTAATTTTTGTTGTACAAATGTTGCTCCCCCTGCAAGTAAAGGTAAGATAGGGTCTGTAGAACCTAACTCAAACCATAAGAAACTTCCTGATTTTATCGCTTCAGTTCTCATGATTGCATGATACATTGCAATTAATACAGGCATTTGTACAAAAATAGGTAAACATCCTGCTAAAGGATTAACACCATGTTCTTGAAACAGAGCCATTGTTTCTTTTTGAAGCTTTTCTTGTGTTGCTGCATCTTTAGATGAATATTTTTCTTGTAATTTTTTGATTTCAGGTTGAATTTCTTGCATACCTTGTGAGCTTTTAATTTGTTTGACGTTCAATGGAACTAAAATTAAACGAATAATTATAGTTACAACTACGATTGCTAAACCATAACTTGAATTAAATAAGTTAGAAAAGTAAGTAATCAACCATGACATAGGATAGACAAAATACTTATTCCAAAAACCTGTACTTTCAGAATCTATTGGTACATTGATTTCTGTACATCCTGATAAAAGTAAAACAAGACCAATCATACTTATAATCACTAGATATTTTTTACGCAAAATTATTTCCTCCTTACATAAAGCTTCTACCTTCTTCTAGCTTTAAATAAACGCTCTTTATGTAATAAATGTGTTAAACTTTTTTTTATTTGATGATAATTCATATGAGCTGTTGGATTTCGGGCAATAATAACAAGATCGAGTTCCGAAATAATATCGTCTTCTAATGATATGAAGGATTCTCTTAAATACCGTTTAATTTTATTTCTCATTACTGCATTACCTATTTTTTTTCCAACAGACAAACCAACTCTAAAATGATTTTGATTTGGTTTTTTTACATAGTAAATCACTAATTCACGATTAGCAAAAGATTTACCCGCATTAAAAATAGCTTGGAATTCTTTATTGTTTTTAATACGATAAGCTTTTTTCACTCTTATCACCTTTTAACTTAGCGTATTTGATTTTTTTAATTAAAAAAAACTTTAAAAAAACCACTGACATAATTCAGTGGCTTATGCAGATAATACTTTACGACCTTTTTGACGACGACGTGCTAAAACTTTACGACCGTTTTTCGTGCTCATTCTTGCGCGAAAACCATGCTCTTTTTTACGCTTACGGTTATTTGGTTGGAATGTTCTTTTCATTATTACGCACCTCCTAATATGACTTAACTATATAGAAACGTACTTTAACGTTTATACAACAATTGTTTGTAAAAATCAAACACTATACAACGTTCCTTTTATAATTAAACTGTATTTTTTATTATACGTAAACAAAACCTCTTAGTCAACAATCTACTAATTCTTTTTATATTCTCTCTTACATCTTTCTTTATTTTAAGTGAAATTATTATCTTAAAACTTATTAACAATTTAATTATATTCTATTCACTTTATATTTTATTTTTTTTACTTTTTTCTATCTTGTTGACAACTTTAACCACAACTTCCCCACATGTTAACTATTTTTATACAGGTCTTGTTAATAAAGCTAATAATTACTTTAAATATTGCTATATCGACATTATTTTGTTATTATTATTATACTCTGCTTGTGGATAGTAAATTAATCTTAATAATTATCCCCAACCTGTGGATAATCTGTTAAGAACTTTCAGTTGCTGTTAATTTATCTTTTATATATATGTTAATTATGTTAATAACTTGAATTTAAATAGATATATGTATTATTATGTATAAGTTACTTTTAAATAAAATCTAATTAACCTTTCTATCATCTCACACTTCTTTACTCATTTATTTAGTGAGATAAGTTAAGAAAGGCTTTTTTAATCTAATTAAGTAGAGAGGTGCTCTGTTTTGAATAATATTAATGAACTTTGGAACGATATATTAAATAAAATGAAAGAAAAAATAAGTAAACCTAGTTTTGAAACGTGGTTAAAACATACAGAAGCACGAGACTTGCAAGATGATATGTTTTTCGTATCTGTTCCTAATGAGTTTACAAAAAATTGGCTAGATCAACGTTATACACAAGTTATTAATTCTTTACTATATGAAGTTACTGGATCTAAACTACAAGTGAAATTTATTATTCCTGATGATCAAGTAGATAATATAAAATCAGATAAAATGAATTTAAATCAAATAAAAAAACCTGATAATTCAATTATTAATATGCTTAATCCTAAATATACTTTTGATACATTTGTAGTTGGATCGACAAATCGGTTTGCTCACGCAGCATCGTTAGCTGTAGCTGAAGCTCCTGCTAAATCATATAACCCTCTATTTATTTATGGAGGCGTTGGGCTAGGTAAAACACATTTAATGCATGCTATTGGACACTATGTCTTAGAACATCATCCAGATAAAAATGTTATGTATTTATCTTCTGAAAAATTTACAAATGAATTTATTAATTCTATTATGGAAAATAAAGCTGAAAATTTTCGAAATAAGTATAGAAATGTTGATATTCTACTCGTTGATGACATCCAGTTTTTAGCTGGAAAAGAACAAACTCAAGAAGAATTTTTCCATACCTTTAATACACTCCATGAAGAAAATAAACAAATAATTATTTCTAGTGATCGACCACCTAAAGAAATTCCTACTTTAGAAGAACGTTTAAGATCAAGGTTTGAATGGGGATTAATTACCGATATATCTCCGCCTGATTTAGAAACTCGTATAGCAATTCTTTCTAAAAAAGCTAAGGCAGAAGGTTTAACTGATATTTCTAATGAAGTAATGCATTATATTGCCAATCAAATTGATACAAATATACGTGAACTAGAAGGTGCTTTAGTAAGAGTTGTTGCATACTCATCCCTTGTAAATGAAGATATTAATACAGAACTTGCAACAGAAGCATTAAAAGATATTATTCCTAATAAACAACCAAAAATGATTACACCTAAAGTAATTCAAAATATTGTTGCTGAAAAATATGATGTCAAAATAAATGATTTTTTATCAAAGAAAAGGACACGAGCAATTGCTTATCCTAGACAAATAGCTATGTACTTAACAAGAGAACTAACAGAGTTATCTTTACCAAAAATTGGGCAAGAATTTGGTGGTCGAGATCACACTACTGTTATTCATGCTCATAATAAAATCATTAAAGAATTAGAAACAGATGAAAATTTAGCAAACGAAATTAAAAGTTTGATGGAGGAAATCAAAAAGTTTTAAATTTTCGCATGTGCATAACTTGTTTTTTTAGTTATATCTATGCACATGTTAATAACATGGCTTAAGTCATTAAATAATTGTTGTTATATCACTTATCAACATATCAACAAGTATTACTACTATTACTAAGTACTTAAATAATAATATATATACATAAGATGACATTCTTAGGAGGATTTTTAAAAATGAAATTCGTTATAAAAAAGCAACATCTACTTAAAAACATTCAATATGTTGTCAATGCCATATCATCTCGAACAGTAATTCCCATTTTGACCGGTATGAAAATAGATGTTCGAAATAATCACGTTATTTTGACAGGAAGTAATTCAGATATAACTATTCAAGCTCATATTCCACAAAAAATAGATGATGAAGAAGTAATTACTAATATGAGGGAAGGTACAATTATTTTACCTGTTCCTCATTTCCCAGAAATTATAAAAAAATTACCTGAAGAACTTGTAGAAATAACAGTAGATGATGAATTGAAAGCTACTATTAGATCAGGACATGCGGTATTTTCTTTAAATGGACAAAGTAGTGAAGAATATCCACAGTTACCACCCTTTCAATCAGATGATACATTTGAAATATCAATTAATAATTTAAAAACTTTAATTAAACAAACAGTATTTGCAGTATCTACTATGGAAACAAGACCAATCTTAACGGGTGTTAATGTGAAATTAGAAAACAAAAAATTAGAATTCACAGCAACAGATAGTCATCGATTAGCACTTAGTTCACTGGAAATTGAAGAATCTGAAATAGATGATATGAATATTGTTATTCCTGGAAAGAGTCTTCAAGAACTTTCTAAAATACTTGAAGATACAGATGAAAAAATAAATGTAAGTTTAATGAAAAATCAAATATTGTTTTCTACAAATAATTTATTTTTCTTATCTAGATTATTAAATGGCAATTATCCAGAAACATCACGTTTAATCCCAGACCATAGTGAAACAACACTGTTCGTTGATAGAAGAGAACTGATTCATACAATTGAAAGAGCAGCATTACTTGCAAATAGAGAACAAAATAATGTTGTCCGACTTGATACAAAAGAAGATAATATAATTGAAGTATCTAGCCAATCACCAGAAGTAGGTTATGTAACTGAAGAATTAAATGTTAATTCATTTGATGGTGATGACTTAAAAATATCATTTAGCTCAAAATATATGTTAGATACCTTAAAAACAATAGAAAATGAAGAAGTACAAATTAATTTCACAGGTGCAATGCGACCGTTTATTATTAAAGTTCCTAATAACGAATCGATCTTACAATTAATTTTACCTGTTCGAACATTTTAATGATAAAAAACACCTTATTTCTAAAATTAGAAATAAGGTGTTTTTATTTTGAAAATAAGCATATCTCTTTAGAAACTTGTTTAAAAATCATTTTTAAAGGGTTTTAAGCGTAATTAAGAATAAATAAGGGGTAAACCTTCCAAAAAGATTAAAACTTTAGTAGAATAGTTAATAAGAAGATTTTAGAAAATGATATAAAAGAAGCTAGGTGAATTAAAAAAATGGAAGAAATTAAAATCACAACACCATTCATCACACTTGGACAGTTATTAAAATTAACAAATAAATTTGATTCTGGTGGGATGATCAAAGGTTATCTCGCTGAAGAGGGCGCTTACGTTAATGATAAATTGGATCATAGACGTGGTCGAAAAGTATATTTAAAAGATATTGTCAGATTAACCTCAGGCGAGACTTATATTGTTAAAGGCAAGTAATTGATTGATTTTAAATGAGGCAAATATATGTATATAAAAGAATTAAAACTAAAAGATTATCGTAATTACGATGAATTAAATATTACGTTTGATAATCAAGTAAACGTTATAATCGGGGAAAATGCTCAAGGTAAAACTAATTTACTTGAAGCTTTATATATTTTGGCATTTACAAAATCTTATCGAACAACTAATGATCGAGAATTAATTAAATGGAATGCTGAATTTGCTAAAGTAGCAGGTATTTTACATAAAGAAAATAGAAATCTCCCACTTGAATTGATTTTTCATAAACAAGGGAAAAAAGCTAAAATAAATCATTTAGAACAAAATAAATTAAGTGAGTATATTGGTGCTTTAAATATTGTTATGTTCGCACCTGAAGATTTAACTTTAGTAAAAGGCTCTCCACAAAACAGAAGAAGATATATTGATATGGAATTAGGCCAAATTCAACCAATGTATGTTTATCATCTAGGAGAATATCAAAAAATTCTAAAACAAAGAAATCATTTATTAAAACAACTTCAGCAGAAAAAATCTCCAGATTTGACTTTACTCGAAGTAGTTACCGAACAATTAATTGCGCACGCTAGTCAGGTTTTACTAGGTCGCTTTAAATATTTAAAATTATTAAGAAGTTGGGCAATACCTATTCATTATAAAATAAGTCGAGAATTAGAGCATTTGCGAATTGAATACGCACCGTCTTTACAATTAAATGAAGAAGCAACTTTAGAAGAATTAAATACAAGGTTAGCTAATCAATTCAAAAAGATTGAAAAAAATGAAATATTTAGAGGAACGACTTTAATTGGTCCACATCGAGATGATTTACTTTTTTTCATTAATGATAAAGAAGTAAAAACATATGGTTCTCAGGGACAACAAAGAACAACAGCACTTGCTCTCAAATTAGCTGAAATCGACTTAATTTATAATGAAATTGGTTCTTATCCTATATTACTTTTAGATGATGTTTTAAGTGAATTAGATGATTTTAGACAGTCTCATTTACTAAGTGCAATAGAAGGTAAAGTACAAACATTTGTTTCAACAACAAATATTGACGGAATAAATCACGAAACGATACAAAAAGCAGCGCTATTTGAAGTCGTTAATGGGACAGTCACAAAAAAATAAAGGTGGACAAATAATGTTTATTGATTTAGATGATGAGCATGTAATATATTCAAAAAACTTAATTGCCATTTTAGATATACAATTAAAAAAATCATCCATAAAATTAACTAACTTTCTTAAAGAAAAAAAACATCAAAATGAATTAATTGGTGATCCAGCAATAAGTAAATCAATTATAATAACTGATGATTATATATATTATAGTTCTTACTCCCCTGTCACATTAAAGAAAAAATTTAATATGACTGAAATTATTAACAAAATTGATAACTATTAAAAATTTAGTTGAAAATTGAAGGTGGCATAGATTAATGGAAGATAAAATGAGAGAAAATCAATCATATGATGCAGAACAAATTCAAATATTAGAAGGTCTAGAAGCGGTAAGAAAAAGACCAAGTATGTATATTGGTTCAACAAATGAAAAAGGACTGCATCATTTAGTTTGGGAAATAACTGACAATAGTATTGATGAAGCACTAGCAGGTTATTGTGATAAAATCACGGTAAGTATTGAAGCAGATAATAGTATCACTGTTGCAGATAATGGACGAGGGATACCTGTTGATACTTATGAAGAATCAGGTAAATCAGCATTAGAAGTAATTATGACCGTTTTACACGCAGGTGGTAAATTTGGTGGTGGCGGTTATAAAGTTTCAGGTGGACTACATGGTGTTGGTGCGGCTGTTGTAAATGCTCTATCAAGTGAATTGACTGCTCAAGTCCATCGCGATGGTAAAATATATGAAATTAATTTCCAAAAAGGTATCGCAACAGGTGATATTCACATTATAGGTGAATCTGAAGATACAGGTACGATAATTAATTTTAAACCTGATACTGAAATATTTACTGAAACAACAACATACGATTATGATGTTTTAAAAAGCCGTCTGCGCGAATTAGCATTTTTAAATAAAAAATTAACAATTATTTTAGAAGATAATCGTGAAGATAGTAAACAAGACCCTCTAGAATTTTACTATGAAGGTGGAATTCGTTCATATGTAGAGTATATGAATCGTTCGCGCGATGTCTTGCATGAACCAATATATGCCACAGGTGAAAATAACGATATTGAAGTAGAGATTGCTATTCAATATAATGATGGTTTTGCAAGTCAATTATTATCTTTTGCTAATAATATCAACACACATGAAGGTGGTACGCATGAGTCAGGATTTAGAACAGCACTGACTCGTGCTATCAATGATTATGCCCGTAAAAGTAATTTATTTAAAGAAGATGATGAAAATCTAAGTGGAGAAGATGTTAGAGAAGGTTTAACAGCTATTGTATCTATTAAACACACCGATCCACAATTCGAAGGTCAAACTAAAACCAAATTAGGTAACAGTGATGTTAGAACAGTTACGGACTCTATTTTTAGTGAAGCATTTTCTAAGTTTTTATTTGAAAATCCTTCAGTAGGAAAAACAATTGTAGAAAAAGGCTTAATGGCTTCAAGAGCACGTATGGCTGCACGTAAAGCAAGAGAATTAACACGTCGAAAAAGTGCTTTAGAAATATCGAACTTACCCGGAAAACTTTCAGACTGCTCTTCAAAAGATGCTGAGATAAGTGAATTATATATTGTTGAGGGTGACTCAGCTGGTGGATCAGCAAAACAAGGAAGAGATCGACATTTCCAAGCTATTTTACCACTACGTGGAAAGATACTTAACGTTGAAAAAGCACGTTTAGATCGAATTCTATCAAATAATGAAGTACGCATGATGATTACAGCTCTAGGTACTGGCATAGGAGAAGAGTTTGATATTACCAAAGCAAGGTATCATAAAATTATTATTATGACAGATGCTGACGTTGATGGTGCTCATATTAGAACATTATTACTTACATTTTTCTATCGCTTTATGAAACCCTTAATTGAATATGGCTATATTTATGTTGCTCAACCTCCTTTATATCAAATTAAGCAAGGAAGAACTTTGAGATATGCTTATACAGATGAAGGCCTGGATAATGTTTTAGCTGAAATACCTGCAACACCAAAACCGAATTTACAAAGGTATAAAGGTTTAGGGGAAATGAATGCTGATCAATTGTGGGAAACGACTATGAATCCTGATTCAAGGACGTTACTTCAAGTCAAATTAAGTGATGCGATTGAAGCAGATGAAGTCTTTAACATTTTAATGGGGGATAAAGTTGAGCCTCGTCGTGAATTTATTGAAGAAAATGCTCAATATGTTCAAAATCTAGACATCTAAGTAAGTATGTATCGAAAGAAAAGCCATTAGGAGGTCAATAGTAGTGGAAGAAAAATCAAATGTAGAACAAATTAACTTAAGTGATGAAATGCGTACCTCATTCTTAGATTATGCGATGAGTGTTATAGTTTCACGTGCTCTTCCAGATGTAAGAGATGGTTTAAAACCAGTACACCGTCGAATTTTATATGCGATGAATGAATCAGGCATGCATTCTGATAAAGCTTATAAAAAATCAGCACGTATTGTTGGAGATGTAATGGGGAAATATCACCCACACGGGGATTCATCTATTTATGAAGCGATGGTTAGAATGGCTCAAGACTTTAGTCATCGTTATTTATTAGTCGATGGTCACGGTAACTTTGGATCTGTTGATGGAGATTCAGCTGCTGCAATGCGTTATACGGAAGCACGTATGTCGAAGTTATCAATGGAACTTTTACGTGATATAAATAAAGATACAATTGATTATCAAGATAATTATGATGGAAGTGAAAGAGAACCTGTCTTTTTACCAGCGCGTTTTCCAAACCTATTAGTAAATGGTTCTTCTGGAATCGCTGTTGGGATGGCAACAAATATTCCACCACATAATTTAGGAGAAGTTATTGACGGGGTCTTAGCATTAAGTGAAAACCCAGAAATAACAATTGATGAATTAATGGAAGAACATATATCTGGACCCGACTTTCCAACTGCAGGAATTATTATGGGACGAAGCGGAATTAGAAAAGCTTATGAAACTGGAAGAGGATCGATTACAATTCGCGCACGTGTCGAAATGGAAGAAAATCCTAATGGTTCAACAACAATTATTGTGACAGAACTACCTTATCAAGTAAATAAAGCTAAGCTAATTGAAAAAATAGCAGAGCATGTACGCGATAAACGAATCGAAGGCATTACTGAGTTAAATGATGAATCAGATCGTAATGGAATGAGAATCGTTATGCGACTTCGCCGTGAGATGAATCCAGATGTTGTTTTAAATAATTTATATAAACATACAGCTTTACAAACAACATTTGGTATTAATACATTAGCACTTGTTAATGGTCAGCCACGTGTTTTAACATTAAAACAGTGCTTAGAACACTATTTAGAACATCAAATTGAAATTATTCGTCGTCGTACACAATTTGAATTAAATAAAGCCGAAGCAAGAGCACATATTTTAGAAGGTCTTAAAATTGCACTCGATCATTTAGATGAAGTAATTACTCTAATTCGTGAATCAAAAAATGCAGATATTGCACGTACTGGACTGATTGAACGTTTTGATTTATCAGAAAAACAAGCGCAAGCAATTTTAGATATGCGTCTACAACGTTTAACAGGATTAGAAAGAGATAAAATCGATGATGAATATAAAGAATTACTACTTAAAATTGAGGAGTATAAAGCGGTTTTAGCTGATGAAGAAAAAGTATTAGAAATTATTCGTGAAGAATTACTCGATATTAAACAACGTTTCAATGATGAGCGTCGTTCAGAAATTACAGCAAGTAGTATGGATTTCTTTGAAGATGAAGATTTAATCCCGGAAGAAAAAATTGTTGTTACATTGACACATAAAGGCTATATTAAACGTTTACCAGCATCTACCTACCGTACACAAAATCGTGGTGGTAGAGGTATTCAAGGAATGGGTACAAATGAAGATGACTTTGTTGAACACTTAGTCTCTACTTCAACACACGATACAATTTTATTTTTTACAAATAAAGGAAAAGTTTATCGTGCACGAGGGTATGAAATACCAGAATTTAGTCGGACAGCGAAAGGTCTACCTTTAATTAACTTATTGGATATTGAAAAAGATGAATGGGTTAATGCTGTAATAAGTGTAGATGAATTTGATGAAGACGCCTATTTATTCTTTACTACCAAGCATGGCTTATCCAAACGAACGACGTTACCACAATTTGCTAATATTAGAAAAGGTGGTTTAATAGCGATTGGATTGAATGAAGATGATGAATTGATTTCAGTTCGTTTAACAGATGGCAATAAAGATATTGCTATTGCTACTAAAAATGGTTATATCATTCGTTTTGAAGAAAATGCAGTTAGATCTATGGGACGTAATGCGGCAGGAGTTAGAGGTATTCGTCTACGTGAGAATGACCAAGTTGTTTCAATGGAGATTGTCGAAGAAAATTCACAAATCCTTCATGTAACAAGTAAAGGTGTAGGAAAACGAACAGATGAGAGTGAATACCGCCGTACTAATCGTGGTGGTAAAGGATATTTCTCAAGTAAATTAACTGAAGAAACGGGCCATGTTATCGCAGTAAAACCAGTCTTAGGTAATGAAGATATTATGTTAATTACGATTGATGGTGTACTGATTCGTATTCCAGTTGAAAGTATTTCAGTAACAGGTAGAAATACACAAGGCGTTCGTTTAATTCGTTTACAAGGTGATGAGGAAGTTGCTACTGTAGCAAAAGTTGCCGAAACAGAAGAAGAAAACGAAGTGTTAGATGAAGATACAAATGATGAAATAAATGAATAAAATTAATTTAAAAGAAAAAGAACGAGCTATGATTGCGCGTTCTTTTTCTTTTTATCAATCTTAGATTACTCTGGCTTGAAAAACTTACTATGTTGACGTATTGTAAATAATAATAGAAATATCTAAATCGAAAAAAGATAAAAAAACAGGAGGAATAGAAGTGGAAAAAGATAAATTTGTAAAAGAAGGACTTACGTTTGATGATGTGTTGCTTATTCCGGCAAAATCAGAATTTTTACCTAATGAGGTTAATATAGAAACGAGACTTTCTTCTAAAATAAAATTAAGTACGCCATTTATTAGTGCAGGTATGGATACAGTAACAGAGTCTGATATGGCAATTTCAATGGCAAGACAAGGTGGATTTGGTGTTATCCATAAAAATATGTCAATTGAAGAGCAAGCTGAACAAGTTGACCGTGTTAAGCGTTCTGAAAGTGGTGTAATCACAAATCCATTTTTCTTAACTCCTGAACACCAAGTATACGATGCAGAACATTTAATGGGTAAATTTAAAATTTCAGGAGTACCTATTGTTAATAATATAGATGAGCAAAAACTTGTCGGAATTTTAACAAATAGAGACTTACGTTTTATTGAAGATTATTCGATTTTAATTTCAGAAGTGATGACAAGTGAAGATTTAATTACAGCTTCAGTTGGTACGACTTTAGAAGAAGCACAAAAAGTTCTTCAGAAATATAAAATAGAAAAATTACCTTTAGTTGATGATGAAGGTATTTTACGTGGTCTTATTACTATTAAAGATATTGAAAAAGTCATTGAATTCCCTAATTCAGCTAAAGATGTTCATGGACGTCTCTTAGTGGGTGCTGCTGTTGGTGTAACGGCTGATGCGATGACACGTATAGAAAAATTAGTAGAGGCTCATGTTGATGTGATAGTCATTGATACAGCTCACGGTCATTCACAAGGTGTTTTAGAAAAAGTTAAAGAAATTAGAGCAGCTTATCCAGAATTAGATATTATTGCAGGTAATGTCGCTACTGCTGAAGCAACACGAGATTTAATAGAAGCAGGTGCTAACATAATTAAAGTAGGTATTGGTCCAGGTTCAATTTGTACCACACGTGTTATAGCAGGAATTGGTGTTCCGCAAATAACAGCAGTATATGAATGTGCAAATGAAGCAAAGAAACATGGTATCCCGATTATTGCAGATGGTGGAATTAAATTCTCAGGAGATATTGTTAAAGCATTAGCCGCTGGAGCACATGCAGTAATGCTAGGTAGTTTGTTTGCAGGTGTAACAGAAAGTCCAGGAGAAATGGAAATATTCCAAGGTAGACAATATAAAGTATATCGTGGTATGGGTTCAATTAGTGCAATGAAAGCAGGTTCAAAAGATCGTTATTTCCAAGATGTAGAAGATGATGCTAAAAAACTTGTTCCTGAAGGCATTGAAGGACGTGTCGCTTACAAAGGGTCATTATTAAATACTATTCAACAATTAGTTGGTGGCGTTAGAGCAGGAATGGGCTATTGTGGTACAAAAGATTTGGAGTCATTAAGAAATGATGCTCAATTTATAAAAATAACAAATGCAGGATTAATCGAGAGTCACCCACATGAAATACAAATTACAAAAGAAGCGCCAAACTATTCAGTAAAATAATTTATTTGAACAAAGAATTGTATTTATACAATTCTTTGTTTTTTTATAAGACAATAAAGTATAATTTATGGTAAAATGAATAAGTGAGTCTTAGTTTGGAGGTAAGATGTGATTTATAAATCTAAACAATTAAAATACATTTTATTACCATTAATAGTCTGCTTTATTTTTATTTTTAATTTTCATATTAATCAGACAAATGCGCTTGAAACTAAAGCAAAAACAGCCATCATTGTTGATGTAGAAACGGGTCATGTTTTATATGATAAAGATGCCCATGAATCTCTACCTCCAGCTAGTATGACAAAGATGATGACACAATATCTTGTCTTAGAACAAATTTCTAATCAGGATTTAACTTGGGAAACTGTAGCAGAAATAAGTGATTACGCTCATTGGTTATCAGAAAAAGTGATTTTTTCAGGGGTGGGTTTAACTCAAAATAAAAAGTATACTGTCAGAAGTCTTTATGAGGCAATGGCAATCAATTCTGATAATGGTACATCTGTTGCTTTGGCAGAATTAATTGCTGGGTCAGAAGATAAATTTGTTCAGCTGATGAATCAAAAAGCTAAAGAAATAGGTTTAAAAGATACTCGATTTGTAAACGCGACTGGTATTGATAATGAACTTTTAGAAGGAAAACATCCCAAAAGTACAAAATTTGATGATACTAATTTAATGTCAGCTTATGATGCAGCAAAATTAGCTTATCACATTATGACTGAATATCCTGAAGCATTAAAAATATCGAGTATGCCAAAAACTAATTTTGATGGTATTATAATTCGAAATTCAAATTGGATGTTACATCATGATGAAGCGTATTTAAAACCATATTATTATGCAGGTGTCACTGGTTTAAAAACAGGGCATACAGATTTAGCTGGCTACACACTAACTGCAACGGCTAATAAAGCAAACAAACAACTGATTACTGTTGTTATGAAAACAGAAAGTGAAGCTGAACGATTTAAAGAAACAGCTAAATTATTAGATTATGGTTTTAACGAAATAGTTGAAACAGAATTATTTCCCGCAAATTATCAATTAAATAAACATACATCTATTCCTGTAGAAAAAGGAATTGAAAAAAGTGTTGAAATTGCAACAAAAGATGCTATATCTCTTCCAATTGAAAAGGGGAGAGAAAACGATTATAAATTAATTTATAATCTTGATGAAAGTCAGTTAAACAAAAAAAATCAACTCACAGCCCCAATAAAAAAAGGTGAAGTTGTCGGGCACGCAGAAGTTGTTTTTAATTCAGAAAAAAAATTAGCATCTATTTTGGATAAAAAAGCTGACTCTTATACCGTTGATTTAGTAACAACACAAGACATTGGAAAGAAAAATTGGTTTTATCAAATGTTAGACGATATAATCCATTTTTTTAAATAATAATAATATAAATAGGAGTGACTTATTTTGGTAAACATGAAAAAAGGTGGCGTCATAATGGACGTTGTAAATGAAGAGCAAGCAAAAATAGCAGAAGCAGCAGGTGCAGTAGCAGTAATGGCACTTGAGCGCGTTCCATCAGATATACGTAAAGAAGGTGGAGTTGCACGCATGGCAGATCCAACAATTACTGAAGAGGTTATGAATGCAGTTTCGATTCCAGTTATGGCAAAAGGTCGAATTGGTCATATTGTAGAAGCACGTGTATTAGAATCAATGGGTGTTGATTATATTGATGAAAGTGAAGTACTCACACCTGCCGATGATATATTTCACATAAAAAAATCAGACTTTAGCGTTCCGTTTGTTTGTGGATGTCGTAATATAGGAGAGGCTGCTCGTCGTATTGGTGAGGGTGCTAAAATGTTACGTACAAAAGGTGAACCCGGAACAGGTAACATAGTTGAAGCAGTTCGTCATTTACGTCAGGTTCAAGCAGAAATCAAACAATTACAGTCAATGAGTGCTGATGAGGTAATGGTTTTTGCACGTGATAATCAAGCTCCTTATGATATATTATTACAAATTAGAGAAGAAGGTCGTCTACCAGTTGTAAATTATGCAGCAGGTGGCGTTGCAACACCATCAGATGCAGCACTAATGATGGAATTGGGTGCTGATGGAGTTTTTGTAGGTTCTGGTATTTTTAAATCAAATAACCCAGAAAAATTTGCGCGTGCAATTGTTCAAGCTACAAAAAATTATCAAGATTATAAATTAATTGCAGAATTATCAAAAGATCTTGGTTCAGCAATGAAAGGTATCGAAATGAGTACTCTTTCAGGTTCTGATTTAATGGCAGACCGTAGCGAGTAAAAAATCATTAATTAAAAAGATTTGCAAAAATAACAAATATAGTTAAACTTAATTATATAAGCTATGAAGAGAAATAGTAATTATTTATTTTTATTTAGAGAGTCGATGGCTGGTGAAAATCGATTAAAAATGATAATGAATCCATCTCGGAGCTAGTCTTTGATAAATTGACTCGTTATCCGTTTTTCGTTAAAACGACAAAGTTGGAAGTTATTATACTTCAATTTGGGTGGCAACGCGGGATTAACTCTCGTCCCTTTTTGGGATGAGAGTTTTTTATTATTTATAAAAGGAGGCTATTTATTTATGTTAGATCAAAAATTACTTAGAACAAATTTTAAAGAAATTACCGAACGTTTAAAGCATCGCGGTGAAGACTTATCAGACTTAGTTAAATTTGGTGACTTGGATGAGAAGCGTCGTTCTCTAATCAGTGAGGTTGAACAATTAAAAGCACAGCGTAATGAAGCAACCAAGCAAATATCTGAATTAAAAAAGAATAATGAGGATGCAACAGGTGCCATAACTGAAATGCGTGAATTAGGTGGGAAAATTAAAGAATTAGATAAAAATCTCACGATAATTGATGAAGAATTAACTCAAATATTGTATTCAATTCCAAATATACCTCACGAGAGTGTTCCTGTTGGTGAAGATGAAGATGATAATATTGAAGTTCGTACGTGGGGTGAGAAGAAATCATTTGATTTTGAACCTAAACCACATTGGGATATAGGAACAGATTTAGATATCTTAGATTTTGAACGTGCAGGTAAAGTAACAGGTAGTCGTTTTGTATTTTATAAAGGAATGGGTGCACGACTCGAACGAGCATTAATTAACTTTATGATTGATCTACACGTTGATGAACACGGCTATGAAGAAATGATTCCACCGTTTATCGTTAATCGCGAAAGTATGATTGGTACGGGTCAATTGCCGAAATTTGAAGAAGATGCATTTAAAATTGCCGATTGGGATTACTTTTTAATACCAACTTCAGAGGTTCCTGGAACTAACTATCATCGAGATGAGATTTTAGCAGAAGAAGACTTACCAAAAAAATATGTCGCAAACAGTGCGTGCTTCCGTTCAGAAGCAGGGTCAGCGGGAAGAGATACGCGTGGGTTAATTCGTCAGCATCAATTTAATAAAGTTGAATTAATTCAATTTGTTAAACCTGAAAAGTCATATGAGGTATTAGAACAATTAACTAATCATGCTGAAAAGATACTTCAATTATTAGAATTACCTTACCGAGTTATGAGCATGTGTACAGCTGATTTAGGTTTTACAGCAGCTAAAAAATATGATATAGAAGTATGGATACCAACTCAAGAAACTTACCGCGAAATATCTTCTTGTTCTAATTTTGAAGCTTTCCAAGCCCGACGTGCTAAAATACGTTATCGTAATTCAGCTAAAAAAGTTGAATATGTGCATACAATTAATGGGTCAGGCTTAGCTGTAGGGCGAACTGTTACAGCAATATTAGAAAACAATCAACAAGCTGATGGCTCGGTTTTAATTCCAAAAGTATTACGTCCGTATATGGGTGGAAAAGAGTTTATAAAATAAATGAGTTAAACAATTGACAAGTTTTTAATATTATTGTATATTAGAACTTGTCGTCACGGAGGAATACCCAAGTCCGGCTGAAGGGATTGGTCTTGAAAACCAACAGGGGTGTCAAAGCCCGCGGGGGTTCGAATCCCTCTTCCTCCTTCCTAAAAGAAGTCCATTACCTTATGTAATGGACTTCTTTTTATATTAATTTAAAAATTAACAAATACTTTTAATCTAGTGTATAATAAAATTAATAGAATATTTAAATCATTCCAAAAGGAAGTTAGTGCAAATCTAACACGGTCCCGCCACTGTGAAACTTATATAAGTTAAGTCAGGATATTTTGGTTGATAGCTTATTAATCGATCTACGGAGGATAGAACGGATACATATATCATTGTGTACCCAAACATCTCAAATCGAGATGTTTTTTATATTATAAGGAGGAATCAAAATGAAACGATTTAGTTATTTAGCATTTTTATTAATTTTAGCTTTAAGTGTTATGATTGGTTGTAGCAGTAATGATGATCAAGCAAGTGAATCAGAACAAGAAGCAGAAACAAATGAAACAGAATTTCCACTAACAGTAACAGATGCAACAGATAATGAACTGACTTTTGAAAAAAAAGCAGAAAAAATTGTTTCGGTTTTACCAAGTAATACTGAAATAGCTTTTGCATTAGGATTGGATGATGAAATTATCGGTGTGACATCGCTTGATAATTATCCCGAAGAAGCAGCAGAAAAAGAAACAGTTGGCGATTTTCAAATTAATGTAGAAAAAGTAATTTCTTTAGAACCAGATGTTGTTTTAGCAGATGAATCAGTCGATGAAGCTGCTTTAGATCAAATAAGAGATGCAGATATCCAAGTACTCGTAGTAAAAACAGCAGAAAATTTCGAAGAAGTTTATGACGCGATTCATTTAATCGGAAAAGTAACAGATACAACTGAACAAGCAGATCAAATTGAATCAGATATGAAAGAAAAATTAGCATCATTATCAGATAAAGTTGCTGAAATTGAAAACCCGAAATCAGTCTATGTGGAAGTTAGTCCATCACCAGAAACATATACAGCAGGAAAAAATACATTTATTAATACTATTTTAGAAAAAATTAACGCTGAAAATAGTGCAGGAGACCTAGAGGGTTGGCCTCAAGTAAATGAAGAAGCTGTTCTTGAGATGAATCCAGATATTATCATTACAACATATGGTAATTATGTAGATGATCCGATTAAAGAAATTACAGATCGAGAATCATGGAGCGATTTAACAGCTGTAAAAAACAAAGAAATTTATGACGTGAACGAGGACTTAGTAAGTCGCCCTGGACCACGTCTTGTAGAGGGAGCAGAAGAACTTGCAAAAGCCATCTATCCAGATCTTTTTGCAAACTAAATCAATCATTACTTATCTAATCTTAATCGCACTTTTACTAAGTGCGATCATATTAGGTGTGTCAATTGGTACTGTTAATATACCTCTTAGAGATATTCTGATTATCTTTAAGGGGTTTTTATTTAATATAAACATACCAGAAGAAATTAGTATGCATGAAAATATTATTATGAAAATTAGATTACCGCGGGTTATTATAGCAGGATTAGTAGGTGCTTCACTTTCTTTAGTAGGTGCAGCATTTCAAGGTCTATTGCGTAATCCTTTAGCTGATCCCTTCACGCTAGGGATTTCATCAGGAGCAAGTGTTGGAGCAGTAATGACGATATTTTTTGGTATTTCTATTCCAATTTTAAATATATATACACTTCCCTTAGCAAGTATTCTTGCATCATTTATAACATTGATTATTGTTCTTACATTTGCCAGAAAAATTGATAAAGCAATGCGTGTAGAAACAATTATTTTAACAGGAATCGTTTTCAGTTCATTTTTAAGTGCTTTAATCTCTTTAATGATTACATTAACTGGAGAAGAATTACGACAAATAATTGGTTGGTTACTAGGTAGTGTTGCTATGCGTGGTTGGGAACATGTATTAATTATTTTACCTTTTTTCATTCTTGGTTCATTAGTCTTACTTTTTAATGCACGTGAATTAAATGCTTTTTCATTTGGTGAAGAACAAGCTAAACATATTGGCGTTAATGTCGAACGACAGAAAATGATTATTTTAATTGCAGGTTCAATGTTAACAGGTGCAGCAGTAAGTGTATCAGGTGTGATAGGTTTTGTGGGTCTTGTCATCCCCCATTTTATTAGATTATTATTTGGCCCAGAACATCGCAGCTTATTACCAAAATCAATGATAATTGGAGCTGTTTTCTTAATTGCAGCAGATCTTGTCTCGCGTATTATTATTCAACCACAAGAACTTCCAATTGGTGTGATTACATCATTAATCGGAGCGCCTATCTTTGCATTAATTTTAATTAGGCAAAATATTAAAGGAGTAAGAAGTTCATGATAAAAATTAAAAATTTGACAGGTGGATATCATCATCATCCGGTAATAAAAAATTTATCACTACATATTAAAAAACAAGATTTTTTTGGTATTATAGGCCCAAATGGTAGTGGTAAATCAACATTAGTAAAAATGATGAGTGGTGTTCTTCCTTTTGATTCAGGAGAAATATATATTCATGATCATTCTATCCAAAAATATAGTGCTAAAGCATTAGCAAAGAAAATTGCCGTATTAAGTCAACACAATACTCAACATTTTGCATTTACGGTTAAAGAAACTGTGGAGTTAGGACGTTATGCTTTTAAAGAGGGTTTTTTTCGAACGGAAACACAAAATGATCAAGAAATTGTGGAACGTGTTATGAAATCAACTGGAGTTGAATCGTTTAGTCACTTAACACTGGATCAATTATCAGGTGGTGAGAGACAGCGTGTTATGCTCGCACAAGCACTTGCACAAGAACCTGAAATACTCATTTTAGATGAACCAACCAATCATTTAGATCTTGCTTATCAAAAAGAGTTACTTGATTTATTAAAACATAATATTGAAAGAGAACAATTAACTGTTGTTGCGATATTTCACGACTTAAATATTGCAAGTTTATATTGTGATCAAATTATGTTACTTAATGATGGTGAAATAGTTTTAAATGATACACCTGATACAGTGTTACGTCCTAAACAAATTAATCAGACTTATCATACAGAAGTAGAAAAATTTGCACATCCGACAATAGCAAAGCCACAAATTATGTTAAAGCCTGATAAAGTTAAGCCAAGAAAGAAAAAAATCCAGATTAATAAAATATTTCTTAAAATAACAAAAGAGTATATTATCTTAAAGTCACCTATACCGCTTCGAACAATGTCATCAGGGGTTCTTAATTCAGGATTAGGTTGGTATAAGCACTTTATTAACCGTCATGTAGATAGTAAATATAACGTAAGAAATTATAAACAAGATATGTATCAATATTTGAAGCGATCATCTTTAAAAGAATCAGAAACAGTTGCAATGATGACCGCGGCTCAATTAGAGAATGTAGGTATTAGTGAAATTGAAACAATAGACTTTTCATTATTAGTAGTTGTTACTGCGGGTGTTAATAATGCAACTGATGCGTCTTTAGGAGAAAAGCATGAATTTAAATTAACTCCGGGGACAATAAATACATGGATATTCGTCAGTGGTAAATTAACAGAAGAAGCATTTTTACAATCAATTGTAACTGCCACTGAAGCTAAAACAATCGCATTACGAGAACTAAATGTTTTAGATCAACTCACTCAAACATTAGCAACAGGAACATCAACTGATAGTATTTTAGTTGCTGCAACTCAAGAAGGTGCTCCATTAGAATTTGGAGGGCCTATCTCACCATTAGGGTCACAAATAGGTAAAGCAGTTTATCAAGCAACAAAACAAGCGTTAAAAAATTATTATGGAAAAAATAATAAAAATGATGAGTAGCTTAACGATTATATTAGCCTATTATATTGATTTAATTGTAGGAGATCCTCCAAAATGGCCACATCCGGTAAAATTATTTGGTCGCTTTATTAATTTTTGTGAACGTCAGTTTAATCAAGGTCGATTAAGACGGTTATCAGGAGTGGTTAGTTTAATTAGTTTACTTATTATTGTATATTTTTTCACGATTTTTTTATTATCTTATCTTTATAAAATGGATTATATACTTGGATTTATTATTGAATCGATCTTAATTGCAACAACAATCTCACAAAAAGGTCTAAAACAAGCAGCGCTTTTTGTCTATCATCCATTAAAAAATAATAATTTATTAACAGCTCGTGAAAAGTTATCTTGGATTGTAGGTCGAGACACGGTCAATTTATCAGAAAAAGAAATTACGCGCGCAACAGTCGAAACAGTAGCTGAAAATACGACTGATGGTATAACAGCACCATTATTTTGGGCATTTATAGGTGGAGCACCTTTAGCGCTGGTTTATCGAGCAATAAATACATGTGATTCAGTTGTAGGTTATAAAACAGAAGAATTACAAGTCTTTGGCTGGGCATCTGCTAGATTGGATGACTTAGTTAATTGGATACCAGCACGGATAACAGGCTTACTAATGTTATTAACGACAAAGTCATCGCTTCATAATTACAAAGCTAATTTATTAAGTTTAATTAAAAATGCAAAGAAACACAAGAGTCCAAATAGTGGTTGGAACGAAGCGGCAGTTGCTATTATTTTAAATGTACAACTCGGTGGAATAAATACATATAAAGGTAAAATAACAAAAGCACCATTATTAGGTCATCCGATAAATGAATTAGCAGTGGATGATATCATTAAAACAATTCAGATTATGAATCGTGCAACAAAATTATTTATTATTGGTGGTGTTGTGATTGTCATTGCCTTCACATGGCTCTAATCCAAATTATTTATACGATTATTATCAAATAAAAAAACCAAAACAAATGATTGATTTTAGTGTTAATATAAATCCACTTGGAATACCAAATAAAATAAAAGAACTTTGGCCTAACTTGATTAATCAAGTAGCAGATTATCCAGACCCAAAAAATAAAGAATTAATTAAAGTATTAAGTGAAAAATTAGCTATTGATCCAGTACATTTATTATTAGGAAATGGTGCAGCAGAATTAATTAGTTTATTAGGATTATATTTGCATAAAAAATCAATATTAATTATTCAACCGACTTTTTCAGAATATGAACGAGTGTGTCGGGCACATCACTGTCAAATTAATTATTATACAATCCAACCTAATCAAACAATCTGTTTAAATAAATTCGAACAAGCCATTCAAGATAAAGAAGCAGTATTCTTATGTAATCCAAATAATCCAACGGGTAAATGCATAAAGAAATCATTGTTAAAAAAGATGGCAGATATTTGTTTGAAACATAATTGTTTATTCATTATTGATGAAGCATTTTATGATTTTTTAATTGATTATGATCAAAGTATTGAATTACACAAACAATACAACAATTTAATCTTTCTTCGCTCATTAACGAAAATGTATTCAATAGCAGGTTTGCGTTTAGGTTATTTAGTTGCTCACCCGTCAATTATAAAGAAAATTCAACCTTATTTACCTCATTGGCATATTAATGCCATAGCTTTAGAAGTGGGAAAGTTATGCTTAAATGAATTTGACTTTGTTAAACAAACACAATTATTCATCACCGAAGAACGCAAACGGATGATGAATAATTTAACAAAGCTATCATTTGAAGTTATTGAAAGTGAAGTTAATTATTATTTGATGCGTGATCAAACAACAACTAATTTACAACCTTTGTTTATTTATTTATTAAGACAAGGAATAGTTTTAAGACATACTGTTAACTTTCCTGGTTTAGCTGGTAAATGGTTAAGAGTAGCAGTGAAAACTAAACAAGAAAATAATACTTTCCTGGAGGCATTAAAAAGATGGCGAGAAATCAATTGATTTTTATATCTGGCGGTGTAAGAAGCGGAAAAAGTTCTTTTGCTGAATTATATGCCTCACAATTAGCAGAAAGAAGAAATTCCCCATTATATTACTTAGCAACATCAATTAGTTTTGATAAAGAGATGGAAAAACGTATCGAACATCACCAACATACACGAAATAAAAGTCGTCATCATTGGCAAACAATTGAAGCTGCGAGTAATTTATCTCAAGCTATGAAAAAAGAACATGTTGGTAGCGTGATGCTTTTAGATTGTTTAACAGTGTGGTTAAATAATGAATTTTATGAAGAAAAAATAACAGAAGATACATGCGTAAATAGCGTTAAGTGGCATCAAGTAAAAAACTATATGATTGATGAAATCAAAAGAATTAATCAACACGTTGATACGTTGATTATTGTTTCAAACGACATATTTCATGAGGGAATAAATCAAACAAATTATGTTAACATATATAGTCAGATGTTAGGAGAACTTCATCAATTAATTGTAAAAGAAGCCTTCCAAGCATATACAGTAGAATCGAGTGTGCCTGTTTTGATGAAGCAAAGTTAAAGGATGGTAAATATGGTTAATATTTGGCTGGGATTTTTAATTAACTTACAATTCTTTACGATTATTCCAATTCGAAAAGAAATTGAAATGACAAAGTCTAACTTAACTGGCATGATTATCACATTACCTTTATTCGGTATGTTTTTAGGGGTTATTTATGCACTCGCTTTAGCTGGATTAATTCAGTTTACTCCATTATCTCATCTAGCAATAACAATTATTTTTCTTGCCTTCACAATTATATTATCTGGTGGTATACACTTAGATGGTTGGATTGATATGTCAGATGCTTTGTTTTCATATCAAAATAAACAAAAAAGACTTTTAATTATGGAAGATCCACAAGTAGGTGCATTTGGTGTTCTTGGTTTATTATTTATCTGCGTATTTAAATTCTTATTTATCTATGAAATCATTTCAATATCTGATTCGAGTATTTATATCTATATCGTTTTTATCCCTTTTTTTAGTCGATTGTTTACTGGTCTGGGACTTTTATTAATTAATCCTGCAAAAAAAACAGGTTTAGGTTACTTATTTCACTCATCAGATCAAGATATTTTAAAGTATTATTTAGGTTACATTATTCCAATAATTATTATACTAGGTATTTACAATTTAAATTATATGTTTACCTTTACAATTATTTTAGGATTAATAGGCATACTCTATGTTATTTTCAAACGATTTATTTTGAATCAATTTGGTGGTTTAACAGGCGATTTATCAGGAGCAGGTATAGAAGGAGTCGAATTGATTTTATGGTTTCTAATGTGGTTATTACATTATTACGTCATGGGAGGACTTTAGATAACGAAGCATCGCGTTATAGTGGTTGGATCGATTCTCAGTTAAGTAAAACTGGTATTAATGAAATTAAAGCAATGACTAAGTATTATCAAAAAGAAAACACATTCTCCGCTGACATTAATCGCATTTATACAAGTGACTTAAAGCGAACAATCCAAACTGCTCAGTTATTATTTCCTGGAAATTTTTCTATTAAACAAGATAAACAGTTAAGAGAAATGCATTTTGGAGATTTTGAAGGCAAAACATATGACGAATTAAAAGAAAATCCGCACTATCAAACATGGTTAAATCATTTATTTACATATCAATTACCAAATGGTGAATCATTTAACCAATTTACTAATCGAATTGATAAGGGGTTAGCCCAGATAAAATCAGAAATTTTGAAAGAAGAATTAAGTCATGTCGTCTTAGTCGTTCATGGTGGAGTGATTCGCTATTTATTAACAAAATTAACAAATCACTCTCATTCTTTTTTTGAATGGGAAGTTCCTTTTTCTCGTGGTTTTCAATTAACGAGTACACAAACTGAATTTAAGGAGGAAAATCCATGCATGTCATTACGGGTGGTGCCTTCAATGGAAAATGGAATTTTGTAAAAGAATTCTATCAATTATCTAATGAAGCTGATTTTATTAAGTATTCAAGTTATAATAATGATGTCTTACCAAATGATTTTTCAGATATTAAAACAAAATATTTGATTATTCAAGGAATTGAACTGTACGTCAAAAGTTTTTTTGATAATGAGGGTTCTATACCAAGCCAAACAGAAAGATTTATTTTGAATTGTTTAAATTGGGAAAAATCAAATCCAAATGGTCACTTAATTGTCATCGGAAACGACATTTCTAAAGGTGTTGTTCCTAAAGTAGCAAGCGACAGGGAGTGGCGTGATATGACTGGATTGGCCTATCAGAGATTAGTTCAAATGAGTCAGCGTTATGATGTTATTTGGTACGGAATAAATAAACAATTAAAATAGGAGGAATTTAAAATGAAAATATACACACGCACAGGAGACAAAGGTAAAACAGGTATTATCGGAGGACGCGTTGATAAAGATGATTTGCGCGTAGAGGCTTATGGAACAGTTGATGAATTGAATGGTTTTGTCGCGCTTGCCCATGCAGAATTAGATTTAGAAAAAAATCAAGATATAGCTGATGATTTAATTAAAATTCAACATGAATTATTTGATTTAGGTGGCGATTTAGCAAGTGTTGTCGATAAACGACCAGACAAAATGACTTCAGATATGATTACTTATTTAGAAGAGCAAATAGATAGATATACTGAAGAAGCACCAGCATTAGAAAGATTTATTTTACCAGGTGGTTCACAAGCAGCTGCTACGCTTCATATCGTTAGAACGATTGCACGACGTGCTGAACGACAAGTGGTTTCATTATTAAAGCAAGATGAAACAACGTCAGAACTTGCTTTACAATATTTAAATCGTTTATCAGACTATTTCTTTGCTGTGGCAAGAATTGTTAATTATCGAGCAGGAATTAATGATGTCGAATATGAAAGAAGTGCAATAGTATTTAGAGAAAGTCGTAAAGATCGTAAGGATAAAGATAAATGAAAGCAAAACAAATTAGTTTTTTAGCATTGTTTATTGCCTTATCAGTGGTTGGTGGCATGGTAAAGCTACCTTCTCCTATTGGTAGTATTGCATTTGATTCATTTCCAGCTTTAATAGCAGCTGTTTGGTTAGGAAAGAATTCAGGAGCTGTCGTTGGAACAGTTGGTCACTTAATGTCTGCTTTGTTAAGTGGTTTTGTTCTCGGACCATTTCATTTTATGATTGCGTTAGGGATGGGGATTGTCATTTGGATTTTTGGAAATTTATATCAATCATTTCAACCAATTATTCCAAATACATTTTTTATTATCGCTAATGGATTTATTTTACCCTTACCGTTTATATTTATAATGGGACTTCCTTTCTTTTTAAGTATATTACCGTCATTAGTAATCGCAACTATCGCAAATTTAATTATTGCAGCTTTATTAATTCCAAGATTCAGACCTTTTTTTAAAAATCAATTATCGGATTTGCCAAAAGATGCTTAATTATCATTATGATGCTGAAGAAATTTTAATAAATGATGAGATTATTGTCGTTGCTGCTGATAATAGTGGATCAATCGGCATGAAAGAATTAGATGATGTTAAAGTTGGTTATGAAACAGTAAGTTATTATACTTTTAGAGTTGCTTATATGGAATGTATTGCAGCAGGCGGTGATCCATTTGCAATTGTATTGCATAGTTTTAATGATGAAGATGTCTGGCATCAATTAATAAAAGGTATCAATAAAGGCTTAAAAGAAGTTAATTTAGAAAATATACCAATTACAGGTAGTACTGAAACTAATTTTAAATTAAATCAATCTGCTTTAGGGCTGGTTGTTTTAGGTAAAAAGAAATGGGAAAGAAAGAGTAAGGTAATACCTAAAAAATTAGAACTTGCGATTATAGGTAAACCACTTGTTGGTCAAGCCGTAATAGACGAACAAGACAAAGTTGCTCCACTATCTCTTTATAGAGAACTCTCAGAAACATCAGGAGTTAATTTAATTTATCCGATTAGTTCAAAAGGAATTAAACATGCAATTGATAGACAAGTTAACCAATTGATTACTTATCCAAACCATTTAGATATAACAGCGAGTTCAGGTCCCGGAACGAGTTTTTTAATTGTCTATGACACAAAGATAAGTCAATTAATCAAACAGAAAACAACTGATTACTTACAAATGGTTCACACTTTATCATAAATGAAATTTAGCTTGACAAAATAAAATAAAACGATTATATTTTAAATCAATATACAGTGAAGAGACGAGTAAATAGTAAGTATGACAGAAAAAGGATGCTTTAGCTGAGAAATCCATTATATTATTGAACCTAATTCTGAATCATTAGTTAACCTAACCGCAACCCTTATTGCGTAAAAAAAGATGCGAGTGGACGTTCTATTGTCAAACTAGGTGGTATCACGGATTTAAACCTCATTTCCGTCCTTTTATTAGGATGAGTTATGAGGTTTTTTAATATGTTGTTTAAAGGAGAAAAATTAATGAAGAAAATAGCTTTTATTGGTGCTGGTTCAATGGCAGAAGCCATCGTATCTGGCATTATAAATAAAGAATTTATGAAAAGTGAACAAATTTGGGTTACAAATAAAGATAATCAAGCACGTTTAGACGAAATGAAAGAAAAATATGGTATATCTATCTCACAAGATAAAAAAGAAGTATTGTCAGAAGCAAATATAATCGTTTTATCTACAAAACCCCATGATATAAAAAGCGCAATTAAGTCGCTTTTACCTTATTTAACAAAAGACCAATTGATTATGTCGGTCGTTGCCGGAATTTCAACAACACAAATAACACAACTAACTAATCAAAACACACCTGTTATTCGTGCAATGCCTAATACATCAGCTTCGATTGGTTATTCAGCTACGGCAATTAGTCAAGGAGAATTTGCTACGACAAATGATTTACAAATAGCTAAGCAGTTATTTGAAGCAATTGGTACAGTAAACGTAGTAGAAGAAAAAGACATGCATATTGTTACCGCTATTTCAGGTAGTGGACCTGCTTATCTTTATTATTTAACTGAAGCAATGGAAGAAGCGGCAATTCAAGAAGGACTCGATGCAAAAACAGCTAAAGAATTAATCACTCAAACAATTATAGGAGCAGGAAATATGTTAAAAACATCTGAGCTGCCAGTAAATGTTTTACGAGAAAATGTGACGAGTCCTCAAGGCACAACAGAGGCAGGTCTTAAGGCTTTAGAAAAAAATAATTTTAAAGAAGCGTTGATTGCTTGTGTAGAAAGTGCAACAAATAGATCTAAAGAACTTGGGAAAAAGGAAGATAAATAAGGGGATTCTAAATGATAGATAATAAAGATGAACAATTTATGGCGTATGCAATTTTAGAAGCAAAAAAGGCAGAAGCAATCAATGAAGTACCAATTGGGGCAGTAATCGTATGTGATGATGAGATTATTAGCACAGGATACAATGAACGAGAAACAACAAATCAAACATTAGCACATGCAGAACTTACAGCGATTGCTCGTGCAAATAAAATAAAGTCAAGTTGGCGATTAGAAGATTGTACTTTGTATGTCACATTAGAGCCGTGTCCAATGTGCGCAGGGGCGATTGTACAATCGCGTCTGAAAAGAGTTGTTTATGGAGCGTCAGATTATAAATCAGGTTGTGCAGGTACGCTTATGAATTTACTTGATGATTCGAGATTTAACCATCAGGTTCTTGTTACTTCAGGTGTTAAACAGAAAGAAACAAGTTATTTATTAACTAACTTCTTTAAGAAACTACGTAAATGAATTTTATAATTCCCATTTTTTCATTCCTTATTGATTCAATATCAAAGTCAGATAAAATAACCCCTTCCGAAATATCCGGAAGGGGTTATTCATACGATAATATTCTTTTCTTTACGTATAGTATCTTTTGATCTTTTTATCCCACGATTTTGAAAATATCTTTTCACCATTATTCCACGCTGTTAATTCGTTAAAGAGATAATAATGCTCTTCATCAGCTGTCATAACACTTTTTGTACTTAATTCGGTGTCAATATCTTTATCTTTGACCACAACGTTCCAATCACACTCGACTTTTGCTGAGAGTGGGTCATTTTCTTTGATGGTGTAAACATTTCTATTTTCAGTTCCATAAGTAATATTGAGATTTTTGAGCGTTCTTAATCCTTCATCAGAATAATCTTCAAGGACCCATTTGTCTTCTGTCAGCTTCTTTATAACATCTCGGGTTCTTGAGCCTTCTCGATGAACAATTTTATCAATTGGTGCTGCGGTTTCTGATTGGTCATGTTTAAGTTGTACTTCTATATAATCATTTACAACCGGCACTTCTAATACAGAAGAATTAAAATCAACAGTCAGCATAGCACTCTCAGACTTCGGCCAGATTTGAGGCCAATATTGTGGCGATAATGAAAGCTCAATGGAATGACCTTTTGGAATTTGATATCCTATTGCATCAAGTGTTAGCTCTACATCAATATATTCATTGATTGGAAGGTCTTCTGGAAACTCATTACTTTTGTAATGGTTCAGATTGAATTGTCCCATTGTTACAAGAGTTTTTTCTCCATTTGGATGAACATCAGACACTCGTACGTGGATATTTGCTTCTTTGTGATCAGATTTAACTTTTAACTTTACGACTGGTTTCCCTATGATGTTCATTGGTTTCTCTAATGGATCTAAGGTAAATGAAGTAGCTAATGCGTTATCTATCGTCTGATCGTCTGGCAAGTCGCCTTCTTGTCCAAATGGGCAGAAGACCCCTGAGTATAATCCATGGTGTTGACAATTCTTTAATTGATGCTCACCAGTTAATTGCTGAAAGAGATTTTCTTTGTCTTGCTTCTCATTTAATAGATCTATCCATCTGCCGTCTCGATAGTCATAAGATGTCGCTGGTTTAACACTATCTTGGATATACACTAAAAATTCATCCTTATGCTCAACTGCTGTATCTTTCTGCATCCATTTATCCAACCATTCAACAACTTCTTGTAAATAACCAAATTGAGGTCCTGGTATTGCCATATCTGGAAACTCGTGTGCCCAAGGACCTATGACGCCTTTCTTAGGAACGTTTAGATGTTTCATTAGACGGAAAACTGCATCTGTATATCCATCAGCCCAACCACTCATCGTCAAAACAGGAATTTTAATGGAATCATAATCTTCACAAATAGATCCATGTTTCCAGTATTCATCACGCGTTTGGTGAGCAACCCATTCTTCTACAAATGGTGGGGTGTGTTCCATTCGATCGAGCCACATCTCAACCCATTTATCTCCTACAAATCGTGGGAATGGAGGTCGTGCATTATATGCAAACATCGTCGATGCCCACCATAGCATATCTGATGCCATTAGCGTCCCACCTCTATAATGAACATCGTCAGCGTAACGATCATCTGTTGAGCACAATGATATGATTGTTTTCAACGCCTTCGGTTGTAAAGATGCGACCTGGAGACCATTGAATCCTCCCCATGATTTACCAATCATTGCAACTGAACCGTTTGACCATTCTTGTGCTTCAATCCAATGTATAATATCAATTGCATCATCTTGTTCTTGCTGTGGGTATTCATCTTCAATGATTCCTTCAGAGTCACCTGTACCTCGGATATCTACTCGAATTGAGGTGTAACCAAAACCTGCAAAGTATTTATGGCGTATTTCATCTCTTAAAGCTGTAAAATCATCTTTCCTGTAGGGGAGAAATTCCAATACTGTCCCTTTCGTTACTTCCATTCCTACTGGCTGCCATAGTTTTGCAGATAATTTAGTACCATCTGACATCTCAATCCATTTGTGATGTGTTGTATTCACCTCATACGGAAAATCAGTTCTTTCTTGTATTTTACTGTAATCTACATCAAATACGCCCATTTTACTCCTCCTCTTCAAAAGTATGTGTGTCATTTTTCAACCATTTGAATAACGAAATGATTAATAATAAATAAATAATTACAACAGGAACTGCTACTACTACTGCTGATGATTGAACGACGCTTAATCCACCTATTAATAGTAATGAAATTGATAACAGAGCCATGATCAGACCCCAAATAATCGTATGCCACATCGGTGGTTCCAATCCATTTCCAACTTTTACCGATGCAATAGATGCAAGGATATAGGAAGCTGAGTCCAATGAAGTTGCCAAGAAAATGAAACCAAGTATTACAAAGAATAATATGGCTAGATAACTAAATGGAAGTGTTTCTAGTACTTTAATAATTGTCGGAGCATCGCCTACCTCTGCCATACTTGCAAGTACGTCTAGTTTGCCAGTCAATTGAAGGTTCATAGTGTATCCTCCAAAAACTCCAAAATAAAGCCAACTACCTAAAGATCCCCATCCAAGTATGTGTAGGACTAAGCTTTTTAAAGTACGTCCTTGTGAAATTCGAGCAATGAATAGTCCCATAAAAGGTGCAGTCGCTGCAAACCAAGCAAAGTAGAAAACTGTCCATGCTTGAGGAAAGCCACTATTGTTTACAGCATCAGTATAGAAACTCATTCGCAAGAAGTTCTGTGCCATGATTCCAAAACTATCAGTGAAATATGTCAGAATGAATCCCGTAGGACCAGCTATAATAACAAACAAAGCTAAAGCTAGAGCTAAATATACATTAAGATTACTTAGCTTTTTAATGCCCTTATAAAGACCTAACGACGCGCTGGTTATATAAATAACTGCCCATATGACCATGATTAAGATACTTAATAGAACTGATTGTTCAATACCTAGAAGATGACCTATACCGGCCGATATCATTGGAACACCTAAACCTAAAGACGTACCAAGGCCTCCGACTAAGCTCCAAATAACTAGTATATCGATTGCCTTCCCAAGGATCCCATCAGAATACTTTCCTAAAGCTCCTTTAACTGACTGACTAATCTTTAATGAATTGTTTTTTTTATTAAAAAACGAATAAGCGATGACTAAGGTTGGAAACGCATAAATTGACCATGCTGATATTCCCCAATGAAACATCCCATACGCTACTGCCCATTCCGCAGCAGTTTCACTTCCTGATTCCAGTCCGAAGGGAGGGCCTTGAAGATAGTACATCGGCTCTATTATTGACCAGAACATAATGCTAGTTCCCATACCGGCGCAAAATAACATAGCACCGTAACTAAAATTACTGAACTCTGGAGCACCTGTTCCCAATTTGACTTTTCCATATTTACCAAATGCAATCCATAATAAGATTATAAAAAGTCCAAATGTTAAAAATTCAAAAGTCCAATCCATTCGAGAGTTTATAGCTGTCAAAGTTGCATTCAAAAAAGGTTCGGCAGATGATTGGAATATAATTAATAGGAATGTTAATCCAACCAACACAATTATAGAGGGCCAAAATACGATTGAATCTAGCTTTGCTTTTTCTTTCATAAACATCCTCCCTTATCTGTTTTATTTATCTTACCATTAATTCTCGTCTATCGTTTATTAAATATAACAATCCTCATTTTAACAGTCAACTAACGCAGAAATTATTTGATTATCTTTAAGATTAGGTATCATTAATAGTGCTCTAGATTTGTGTATAACCTGATTTAACAATGACTACAATGACATCCATATTCCTTAACAACTAAGAAGAGTATTTTAATTTCAAGGAGTTTTTGTGAATCTTCTTTTTTAGCATCTCTAGTAGTTCATCTAAAAATCGGTTCTTAGACGTTATTTGGATTTTAGCGAATTGATTGATGCCCATTATCTGTGTTAACCGTCGATGCAGCAAAAAGACTGATAATTTATCGATGGCGAAATGGCGTTTTTTACATGCACCTGATATATACTGTTAAAAAATTAGCATCAAATCGCAAAGAAGTTCTAAGCAATTATGAAATTGATTCATTTCCTAAAAAACAATTATACTTTTAATAAAATAATCGACAATAATTGCAATTACTTAAATAAAACGGTATACTATAATTTGCCGTACTAGGTGGGGAGGTAGCGGTGCCCTATAACTTGCAATCCGCTATAGCAAGGCTGAATTCCCTTTTGAGGTGAGTGATTTTAAGGTCTGCCTTAAGGAATTAGTGTTGACGTTTAGGTCCTGCGCAACAGAAACCTATGAACCCTGTCAGATCCGGAAGGAAGCAGCAGTAAGTAGACCCTTTTGTGTGCCGCAGGGTAGCCTAGATAGAGCTGTGAACTTAAGTAACGCTTGGAGTCACTTTATCGATTCTGGGTGTACGGTTACATAGAAAAAAGCAGTCGTTTCGTTTTTACGAGACGACTGCTTTTTTATAATTTAAATTTAATTAAGTCTTCTAATAACTAAACCTAAAGAAATCCAAATAAATCCTTGGGCAATAAAGAAAACTCCAATAATGATTGCAACAGTAATAGCAGCGATCGACTGAGTGAAGAATGAAAGCACACCTAAAATCAACATGATAATTCCTAATAATAAAATTAAGTTTGTACCAGGTAATCCTTTTAAAGTACGTGAAATAAAGATATGTGAAATAGCCGAAAGCAACATCCATAGAGCAAACATAAATACGAAAATTTGTTCAGCAAAATTAGTATAGAAAAAAGTGGCCATTCCAATTAATACAGAAAAAACACCTTCAATTAAATGCCATCTGGAAATATTCCAAATTTTAGCTTGTGAAATATAACCAAGAACTTCATTGACGCCATTTAAGAGAAATAATAAACCAATAATTAATGTGACACTTGTCAAGGATTTACTAGGATTAAAAAGCATAAAGAAGCCTAAAATACTTACACTAATACCTAAAATAAAAATAACGAGTAAATAAGTTTTTCTCATGTAATCACCTCAATTTTGTTAATGTTCTTATTCTAATCATATAGTAAATAAGAGTTGAGTCATAGAGGGAAGCTTAAAATAAATAATTCATTAGGTAAAATGATAATAAACGAGTTACTTATTTCATAAATAAGAGAAATAAGATATAATTAAAGAGATAGAAAAAAGAGGAGTAATTATAATGAGCTATCAAGCATTATATCGCGTTTGGCGTCCCCGAACATTTGCCGATGTAGTAGGACAAACGCATATTACACAAACTTTACAAAATGCAATTTCAGAAAGTAAATTTTCTCATGCTTATTTATTTTCTGGACCCCGAGGAACAGGAAAAACAAGTGCGGCAAAAATTTTCGCACAAACTATTAACTGTGAACAAGCTCCGACAAGAGAACCGTGTAATAAATGTAGTGCATGTTTAGGTATTTTAAATGGATCTATTTCAGATGTAATCGAAATAGATGCAGCATCAAATACAAGCGTCGATGATATTAGAGATATTCGTGACAAAGTCAAATATGCACCGAGCTCAGTTCCTTATAAAGTATATATTATAGATGAAGTGCACATGATTTCAGTTAATGCCTTCAATGCTTTGCTTAAAACATTAGAAGAACCACCAGATCATGTTGTGTTCATTTTAGCAACAACTGAGCCACATAAAATTCCATTAACAATTATTTCTCGATGTCAGCGATTTGATTTTAAGCCGATTGGAAATAAAATTATAGTTGAACGTATGAAAGAAATTGTTCAAACAGAAAAGATAGAAATTGATTATAATGCATTAGAAGCAATAGCTTTAGCTGCTGAAGGTGGTATGCGTGATGCTTTAAGTTTACTTGACCAAGCGATATCATATAGTGATGAACGAGTCACCTTAGAAGATGTACTTGCAGTAACCGGTGGTGTATCACAATCTGTTTTAACCGAAATGATCGAACTGCTGTATAAACAAGAAGTAACAGAAGTGCTTCATCTTTTTGAACATATGATTGAAAATGGTAAAGATCCAACTCGATTTGTTTTTGATATAATTTATTTCTTAAGAGATATGTTATTTTATAAAACTGCTGCTGAATTAGAAGATGTGTTAGATACAGCAATAGTCGATGAAAACTTTAAGCAAATAGCAAATAAAGTTGAAAATAATTGGGTTCAAGAAGCAATTATTATGTTTAATGATTGTCAACAACAAATAAAATGGACGAATAGTCCTAAAATATTTATTGAAATCACATTATTATCAATTGCTAACAAAAAGATGAAAGAAAATAATCAATCAATTCAAACGTTAGAATTACCTCACCAGGTAGATTTAGCAGATAATGTAGAATTAAAAGAATTGCATAAAAAAGTAGTTAATTTAGAAAAAAAGATAAAAGAAATAAGTGTGACCAATAATGACCAAGCTAAAGTAGCTCAAAAACCAAAACATCAGTCACATGTAAGTAAGCAAAATAAATTCCATGTACCTCATGAACAAATTTATTCAGTATTAAAAGAAGCGAAAAAAGAACCACTACAAATGGCTATTAATAATTGGGAAGCATTTTTAACACGGTTAAAAAATGCGCATGCTCCAGCACATGCTACAATCATTGATAGTAAGCCTGCGGCAGCCTCAGATGATGTCGTTATTGTTGCTTTTAAATACGAAATACACTGTTCACTGTTTTTAGACCATAAAGATATGGTAGAATCTATCCTGGAAGATGTTTTAGGAAAGTCATATAAGATTATCCCTCTCCCAGAAGAAGCTTGGCAACAGGTACGGACTGATTACTTGAATAGTTACGAGCCGGATGAGCAAGAAGTTGAAAAAAATGCACAAGCAGAATTAGCCTCTCCACTGATTGAAGAAGCTAAAAAACTTGTTGGAGAAGAATTATTAGAAATCAAAGATTAATTCAAAATTTAAGGAGGAGTTATTAATGAAAGGTAATATGGGTGGTATGATGAAACAAATGCAAAAAATGCAGAAGGATATGATGAAAGCACAAGATGCTTTACTAGAAATGGAATTTGAAGCTTCTGCAGGTGGTGGTATGGTTACAGTGAAAGCTGATGGTAGCCGTAAAATTATTGATGTAAAAATTGAGGAAGAAGTAGTTGATCCAGATGATATTGAAATGTTACAAGATTTAATTTTAGCAGCAACAAATGATGTTATGAAACAAATTGAAGATAAAACAGAAGCAACTATGGGTAAATTTACTAAAGGATTAAATGTTCCAGGAATGTTTTAATTAACTGCCTGAATTAAGGGGGCTATTAAATGTATTATCCTGCACCAATTTCAAGACTGATTGATAGCTTTACAAAATTACCAGGAATTGGCCCTAAAACAGCTGTCAGACTCGCATTTTTTGTTATTGATATGAATGAAGATGATGTGGTAGACTTTTCAAAAGCATTAGTTAGCGCTAAGCGTGAACTAACTTACTGTACAATTTGTGGTCATATTACTGATCAAGAAACATGTACAATTTGTTCTGATCAATCAAGAGATGAATCAGTTATTTGTGTTGTTGAAGATTCCAAAGATGTTATTGCAATGGAAAAAATGAAAGAATTTAATGGTAGATATCATGTGTTACATGGTTCAATCTCTCCAATGGATGGAATTGGACCAGAAGACATTAATGTACCTGATTTAATTAGTCGACTTAAAGATGAAAAAGTAAAAGAATTGATTTTAGCGACGAATCCTAATATTGAAGGAGAAGCAACAGCGATGTATATTTCCCGCTTAGTGAAGCCATCGGGTATCATAACAACTCGTATTGCTCACGGATTACCAATGGGTGGCGATTTAGAATATGCTGATGAAGTAACACTTGCAAAATCTTTAGAAGGACGTCGTGAAGTCTAATCATTAATTAATAAATAGGTAAAACTTACTGTAAATAAATTAAATCTTTAAATGAACAGAACCTTTGTACCTACGTACAGAGGTTCTTTCTGTATAAGTGACAATTTAACAAAAAATGTCACAATCTTTAAAATAAAGACATAAACGTGTTAGAATAGAGATAATATGTAACTTTAAATAATATTACTAGATAATAATTTTTATAAAAGGAGATTTAAGTGTGCAAGGACATTTTATAACTGTAGAAGGTGGAGAAGGCTCTGGAAAAACAACAGTGCTTGAAATTGTTTATCAGGAATTACGAGCTTTAGGTTATAATGTGCTTGTAACACGTGAACCCGGCGGAATTCCGATAGCAGAAAATATAAGAGAGATTATTTTAAATCCAAGTAATACTCAAATGGAGAAACGAACAGAAGCGCTTTTATATGCTGCTGCAAGAAGACAACATTTAATAGAAGTGATAGCTCCAGCTTTAAAACGCGGTGATATCGTTTTATGCGATCGTTTTATTGATAGTAGTTTAGTTTATCAAGGGCATGCCCGTGGTATTGGAATGAAAGAAGTTATGTCGATTAATAATTTCGCCATAGGTGATTTATATCCTGAACTGACGATGTTTTTTGATATTAAACCTGAACAAGGTTTAGCACGTATTGCAAAAAATAAAGATCGCGAAAAAAATAGATTAGATTTAGAAGAACTCACATTTCATCAAAAAGTATATGAAGGCTATCATATACTTTTAAATAAATATCCAGAAAGAATTAAACGAATAGACGCATCCAAAGCAATTAATGAAGTAGTATCAGATACACTCACGTATATATTAAAGAAAATTAAATGAATTAAGGAGGCAAACATTATGAAATTAATTATTGCAGTTGTACAAGATAAGGATTCTAATAGACTCATTACAGCCTTAAGTAAAGGTAATTTTCAAACAACAAAATTAGCCACCACAGGTGGGTTTTTAAAAGAAGGAAATACAACATTAATGATTGGTTGTGAAAATGAACATATAGATGAAGCCTTAGCAATTATTAAAGATAATTGTTCGCAGCGTGAACAAATGGTAGCGCCAATATCACCAATGGGTGGAAACGCTGATTCATATATTCCCAAACCAGTAAAAGTTGAAGTTGGTGGAGCGACTGTCTTTATTTTACCAATCGAATCATTTTTCCGTTTTTAATTAAAGTATTGAATATAAGGATGGTTGTTAATAATGAATTGGGCAACACTTGAAAAAGTACAACCTATCGCTAGTAAGATTTTAACGAATAGTGTTAAAAAGGATCGAATAGCTCATGCTTATTTAATCCAAGGTTTAAGAGGGACTGGAAAGGTAGAAATCGCTACTTTATTAACTCAAACAATCTTTTGCCCTAACAAGCAAGGCATAGAACCATGTGGGGTTTGTCAGGTATGTAAGCGAGTAGAATCAAAAAATCATCCAGATGTTCATTGGATTGAAAAAGATGGTCAGTCTATTAAAAATGAACAAATAGATTATTTACGAAAAGAATTTTCTTATTCGAGTTTAGAATCAACACGAAAGATATATATTATTGATGATGCACAAACATTAACAAATCAAGCAGCTAATCGCTTGTTAAAGTTTTTAGAAGAACCATTAATTGAAACAACAGCGATACTTTTGACTGATAATGTACAAGCAATTATTCCAACTATTCGTTCACGTTGCCAACTAATCGATTTGAAGCCATTAGACACACAAGTTTTACAAGACAAGATGATGGAATCAAACTTATCAAAACAGCAGTCTAGACTTATGAGTGCAATCACCTATAATATAGATGAAGCGATTGAATTAAGTGAAAATGAAACATACCAAGAGATAATTAATATTTCAATGGGTATGATTGAGACAATTATAAATAATTATGATAAACGATATATTTATCTTCATCAAGAGTGGTTGAGTAAGATTACAGATCGTACAGAGACTGATTATGGGCTTGAACTATTATTATTAGGATTTAAAGATATTTTATATATGCAATTAGGAAAAAAAGAATCGCTTGTATTTTTTAATCACACAGATCAAATCTTAAGAAGCGGTGTTGAGCATTTTTCAAAAGCGAAACTACTTAAGATTATGAGTAATTTATTGGAAACAAAACAAAAACTGAAGCAAAATGTAAACCCAACGCTTTTAATGGAACAATTTGTACTTCAATTATAGAGGTGAGTTCGAATGATAGAAGTAATCGGTGTAAGGTTTAAAGAAGTCGGTAAAATATATTATTTTGATCCAAGTGATTTTAATATAGAATTAGAAGATTATGTTATAGTAGAGACAATTAGAGGAATTGAATTTGGAGAAGTTGTTGTAGTAGATAAGACAGTAGATGAAGAAGACGTTGTCTTACCTTTGAAAAAAGTTATTCGAATCGCAACAGAAGAAGATACACAAATCATGATAGAAAATATCGAGCTTGCCAGTAAAGCTTTTAATATAGGTGTTGAAAAAATAAATCATCATAAATTAGAAATGAATTTAGTTGATGTAGAGTATACATTTGATCGAAATAAAATTATTTTTTACTTTACTGCAGAAGGACGAGTTGACTTTCGTAATCTCGTAAAAGACCTAGCAGCTTTATTTAAAACAAGAATAGAATTACGTCAGATAGGAGTTAGAGATGAAGCGAAAGTTCTAGGTGGTATAGGTCCATGTGGTAGAATGTTATGTTGCTCAACATTTTTAGGTGATTTTGAGCCTGTTTCAATTAAAATGGCAAAAGATCAAAGTTTATCATTAAATCCAGCAAAGATATCTGGTTTGTGCGGTAGATTAATGTGTTGTTTAAAATACGAAAATGATAATTATGAGCAAGCTAAACGCGACATGCCTGATTTAGGTGAGAAGATTATTACACCATATGGTGCTGGTCGCGTGACAGACTTAAATATGTTAGAACAAATTATTCAAATTAAAATCGTAGAAGAAGAAACGATTATAGATTATACATTAGATGAATTAATTGATCAAAAGATTATTTCTCTTCAAGCAACAAAATAAAGAGGTGAATCCATTGGATAAGAGGAAAGTATTCGAACAAGTGTCGGATATTGAATCGCAAATAGGTGAATTATATGAACAACTTGAAGAACTAAAAGATAACTTAGCAGATTTGCTTGAGGAAAATTATCGAATGTCTATGGAAAACAAACATTTGCGTTCTTATCTAGATGAACAAGAAATTAAGCGAGTAAAAGTAGATGAAAAAGAAAATTCAAATGCGAATCTTCCTGGTGAAGGCTTTGATAATTTAGCTCGCATATATGAAGAAGGTTTTCATATATGTCACATGCAGTTTGGAAGCCCAAGACAAGATGGTGACTGTTTGTTTTGTTTAGAGTTATTTGATTAATAATAAAAGTATCAAACTGTCTCTAATAGTATGATTACTATTCTAAGGAGACAGTTTTTTACTTATAGGAGCGTGATGTTGTTTGTCAGTTATAAGAGATGATGAACGATTAGATTATTTAGTGGCTGATGAGTCAATGAAAATTATCCAAAGTCCGACTATTTTTTCATATTCATTAGACGCTTTATTATTAGCAGATTTTACATATTTGCCAATAAAAAAAGGTGATATATTAGATTTGTGTACAGGTAATGGGATTATTCCTTTATTACTTTCAAAACGAACACATGGTCAAATATATGGTTTAGAAATACAAGCTCGTTTAGCCGATATGGCTAAACGTTCAATTATGTTAAATGATTTATCAAATCAAATAAAAATAGTTGAAGGTGATTTGAAAAAAGCTCAACCTGAATTACATCAAAGTAAATTTGATGTTGTGACATGTAATCCACCTTACTTTAAAACGCCAAATGATAATGAAAAAAATAAAAATGAACATTTAACAATTGCTAGACATGAGGTCTGTTGTTCTTTAGAAGATGTTATTAAAGCATGTAAACTCTATGTACGACCAGGTGGTAAGGTGGCACTTGTTCATCGCCCTGGAAGATTAGTAGATGTAATTACTTTAATGCGAAAGTATAAGATTGAACCGAAACGACTTAGGTTTGTTTATTCTAAAGTAGGTAGATCAGCTATTATGATTTTAATTGAAGGAATTAGAGATGGAAAAGCTGATTTAGATATTTTACCACCATTGTATCTTTATCATGAAAATGATACTTACACAGAGGAAACAAAGCGAATTATTTATGGGGTTTAAAAAATAGAGGTGAATGAGATGTTTATTCAAAAAAGTTATGAAACCACAGAAACAGGCATACTTTATTTAATTCCGACTCCGATTGGAAATCTAGAAGATATGACATATCGCGCAGTAAGAATGTTAAAAGAAGTTAATCTTATTGCTGCAGAAGATACGCGTCATACAAAAAAATTATTAAATTATTTTGATATAGACACACCCTTAATTAGTTATCATGAACATAGTAAGCAATCTCGAATAGAGTTAATTATTGATAAATTAATGATGGGAGAAAATATAGGATTAGTAAGTGATGCAGGTATGCCTGCTATTTCTGATCCGGGTTATGAAGTTGTTAAAGCCGCTTTAATAAAAAAATTAAATGTCGTTACTTTACCAGGAGCAAATGCAGCATTAGTTGCTTTAGTGAGTTCGGGACTTTCGACAGATGAATATCTTTTTTATGGATTCTTACCAAGAAAGAAGAAAGATCGTCACGATGAAATGAAACGATTAGCTAAATTAAAAGGCACACAAATTTTTTACGAATCACCTTATAGAATTAAAGATACGTTAAATGAATTTTTGAAAATATATGGTGATAGACAAGTAGTGCTTGCTCGTGAATTAACAAAAATGTACGAAGAATTTATTAGAGGAAGCGTTAAAGAAGTTTTAGAAGTAATAAAAGAGCGGGAAATAAAAGGTGAATGTTGTTTAATTGTTGAAGGAATGGCTGATCAAATAGAAACGGATGATTTATGGTGGCGTCATCTTTCAGTTGAAGAACATGTCTTATCTTATGAAAAAAAAGGGTTAAAGAATAAAGCGGCAATGAAAGAAGTAGCGAATGATCGCGGTGTGTCTCGTAGGGATATTTATCAAATCATTCACGTGAATAATTAAAAAAACAAACACTTAAGTGTTTGTTTTAATTTAGAGGTTAAATTTATTTTTAATTTCATCTACTAATTCTTGTGCACCTTCAGGACTTAATACTAATTTACCATTAGCAAATGCCACATTATCATCTGTACTTTCTCCTGTGATGTGACAAGACATATTAGCAACATATTTCTTTAAAATGATTTTATCATCATCAACATATATTTCAATAGCATCTTTTTCCTTAATATCTAATGAGCGTCTTAATTCAATTGGAATAACGACACGACCTAATTCGTCAACTTTCCTTACCATACCAGTCGATTTCATAATCAGTCTCTCCTTTCTTTCTGAGATTGAACCGTCTATATTTTAAATCTATTTAAAGCATACCACGGTATAAAAAATAATTATACATAGTGAAAACTTTTATGCTGCTTATAGTATCAATCAAAAGTTAATGTGTCAATATTTAAGAACAGTTATTACCATAATGGAATTATCATGATAAACGAGTTACAATAGTAATAATTTACTAATGCGTATTTGTACATAAAAGGAGTGCAATTTATTAATGACAGAAAAAAAATCGTTTTATATAACAACGCCTATTTATTATCCAAGTGGAAAATTACACATAGGCCATGCATATTCAACCGTAGCAGGTGATGCGATGGCTCGTTATAAACGTTTACGTGGCTACGATGTTATGTATTTAACAGGAACAGATGAACACGGACAAAAAATTCAAGATGCAGCAGCTGAAGCAGGATTAACACCGCAAAAGTATGTCGATGGTATGATTGATCAAATAAAAAAATTATGGAAGAAATTAAAAATAACGAATGATGATTTTATTAGAACGACAGAAGATCGTCATAAGGTCATCGTTCAAAAAATATTTGAGCAATTACTTCAACAAGGCGATATTTATTTAGATGAGTACGAAGGATGGTATTGTAAATCATGTGAATCTTTCTTCACTAACTTCCAATTAGAAGATGGTAATTGTCCCGATTGTGGACGTAGTGTAGAGAAAGTAAAAGAAGAATCTTATTTCTTTAGAATGAGTAAATATGCAGATCGATTAATTGAATACTATGAGGCAAATCCTCAATTTATTCAACCTGAAAGTCGAAAAAATGAAATGTTAAATAATTTTATTAAACCAGGTCTTGAAGATTTAGCTGTCTCTCGAACAACATTTGATTGGGGAATTAAAGTTCCTAGTAATCCTGAGCATGTTGTTTATGTATGGATTGATGCTTTAACTAACTATATTACAGCATTAGGTTATGGTACAGACGATGAAGGAAAATTTGAACAGTATTGGCCTGCTGATGTACATTTAATGAGTAAAGAAATAGTTCGTTTCCACACAATATATTGGCCAATTATGTTAATGGCATTAGATTTACCATTACCTAAAAAAGTATTTGCTCATGGTTGGATTTTAATGAAGGACGGTAAGATGTCTAAATCAAAAGGTAATGTCATTTACCCAGATAAATTAGTTGATGAGTATGGTTTAGATGCCCTGCGTTATTATTTATTAAGAGAAGTGCCGTTTGGTTCTGATGGGGTCTTTACGCCAGAAGCGTTTGTAGAAAGAACGAACTTTGATCTAGCAAATGACTTTGGAAATTTATTAAATAGAACAGTAGCTATGGTCGAACGTTATTTTGATGGCGAAATACCAGCATTTGTATCGAATGAAACAAAAGAAGATCAAGAGTTAGAAGAAGTAATGACACACGTAATTGAAGAAGTAGAACAAGCAATGGATGAGATGCAGTTTTCTGTAGCGCTCTCAGCAATATGGAAATTAATAAGTCGCACAAATAAATATATAGATGAAACGTCACCTTGGGTTTTAGCAAAAGATGAAAATCAAAAGAATCGTCTGGGAAATGTGATGGCGCATTTAACTGAGTCACTACGAATAACAGGTATATTACTGAGACCTTTTTTAACTGAATCGCCAAATCAAGTATTTTATCAATTAGGTATTGAAGATCAAGATATTACTGATTGGGAAAGTCTTTATAAGCGTGGACTCATAAAAGCAGGCACAAGAGTTATTAAAGATAATCCGATATTCCCAAGACTTGATACAGAAAAAGAAATTGAGAAAATTCAAGGAATTATGAATAAATCAGTTGTTAAGAAAGAAGAAAAAGAAACAAAAACAATGGCAATGAAACCTGAAATTGAATTTCCAGATTTTACTAAGCTTGATTTAAGAGTAGCTGAAATTATTGAGGCAGAAAAAATGAAAAATGCTGATAAATTACTCAAAATTCAAATTGATTTAGGAGAAGAAAAAAGACAAATCATTTCAGGGATTGCGGAGTATTACGATCCTAAATCACTGATAGGTAAAAAAGTGGTTTGTGTCGTTAATCTAAAGCCGGTTAAATTAAGAGGCGAAATGTCTGAAGGTATGATTCTTTCTGCTAAAGATAATCAAGGAAATCTAGTTTTAACTGCATTAGACAAAGATTTACCAGCAGGATCAGTTGTGGAATAAATAATTTAAAAACCAACACACTCATCTGTAGTTTGTTGGTTTTTTCTTTTAAAATGAAAGGAAGTAAAAAATGTTATTTGACACACATATGCATTTAAATGTAAAACAATATAAAGAAGATCGTGCAGAAGTTATCGAGCGTGCATTTAACGCAGGCGTTAGCCAAATGACGATTATTGGCTTTGACGATGAAACAATTCCTTTAGCAATTGAAATTGCTGAAGCATATGAAAATATATACGCCGCGGTGGGGTGGCATCCTGTAGATGCGATCAACTATACTAGTGAAAAATTAGCGTGGTTAGAAAAACTAAGTCATCATCCAAAAGTAGTTGCATTAGGGGAAATGGGTCTAGATTATCACTGGGATAAATCTCCAAAAGATGTTCAAAAAAGAATTTTTAGAGAGCAAATCAATTTAGCAAAAAAAGTAAATTTACCAATTATTATTCATAATCGCAAGGCAAGTGAAGATGTTAAACAAATATTAATTGAAGAAAAGGCTGAAGAAGTTGGGGGAATAATGCATTGCTATAGTAGTCCAATTGAAGATATTAAAGATTATGTTGCGATGAATTTTTATATCTCATTAGCTGGACCTGTCACATTTAAAAATGCACCAGAAGTAAGAGAGATAGCAAAAGCAATTCCTTTAGATAGATTATTGATTGAAACTGATTCACCTTATTTAACGCCCCACCCATATCGTGGTAAAAGAAACGAGCCTGCTTATGTAAAATTAATTGCTGAAGAAATAGCACGTGTGAAAGAAATATCTCTCGATGAATTAGCAAAAATTACAACGAAAAATGCCGAAAGAATATATATGGTATAAATAAATTTATATCTATACAATAAAGTTGGTTGTGTTGTAATCAAAACGTAAAGAAACAGTAACAGAATTGATTTTGACTTAAAATGTTCTCTTTTATACAATAATTCAAGTTGTGTAAAGGGGAGAAAATTGAAGTGAGAAATTTTATGAAACCTATTATGGCACTAAAAACAAAATCTGGTTACTCAATTTTTAGTATATTAATTGTGACAGTATTTTCTATTTGGGGTATAACAGATGCTTTAAAAGCAGAAGTTACTTATGCTGCAGATGGAAAAGCAGAAGTTATCAAATCATCTAATGAAACAGTGGGCGATTTACTTGCTGATTTAGATATAGAAATAAATAAAGAAGATCATTTATCGCATTCGTTTGATGAATCGCTAGAAGACGGGATGAAGATAGAACATATTACAGCAAAAGAAGTGACGGTAATTATAGATGGTGAAAAAACGACTTATCAGACAACAGCAGATAATATCGCATCTTTTTTTGAAGAAGAAAATTTAGAATTTATCGATGAAGATGACGTTTCACATCTACCATCATCTAAAATAGAAGATGGTTTAGTTATAAATGTTACTAAAGCATTTCAAGTTTCAATTGATTATGCAGGTGAAGAACAAAAAGTTTGGACAACAGGTGGAACAGTAGAAGAAATTTTAGCAGAGAATAAATTAGAACCCAAAAAAGCTGATAAAGTTGTGCCAAGCAGTCAAACAAAGATAACTGAAGGATCAGAAATTAAGGTAACTGAAGTAGAAACAAAACATATAACTGAACAAGAAACGCTTGATTATAAAACAGAAAAGAAAAAAGATAATAATTTAGAAAAAGGTAAAGAAAAATTAGTTAAAAAAGGTAAAAATGGAAGCGTCGAGAAGACGTATAAAGTTGTTTATGAAAATAATAAAGAAGTAAAGCGAACAGAAACTGACAAAAAAGTGTTAGTAAAACCTGAAAATGAAGTTATTTCAATAGGTACAAAAGTGAATCAATCAAAGAATAAATCCACAAAAGCGCCATCTGGTGGTCAAACAAAAACAATGGAAGCTACTGCATACACAGCTGAATGTTATGGTTGTTCAGGTGTGACGGCAACAGGAATTGATTTAAATAAGAATCGTCATAAAAAAGTAATTGCAGTAGATCCAAATGTCATTCCATTAGGGTCAAGAGTATGGGTTTCAGGCTATGGTGAAGCTATTGCAGGTGACACAGGTGGAGATATTAAAGGAAATAGAATTGATTTACATTTTCCTAATAAGAGTGCTGCATTTGATTATGGTAGACGTTCAGTAACAGTAAAAATATTAAATTAAATGAATGAATGGTAAATGCTCCCTTCACTTTAAAGTGGCGGGGGCATTTGTTTTTTTGATACAATAAAACTGAAGTAAAAATAAAGAGGTCATAATATGAAAATCAAAGAAGTCATTGTAGTAGAAGGTAAAAATGATACAATGAAAATAAATCAAGCTGTTGATGCCTATACAATCGAGACGAATGGTTCAGCAATTAATCAAGAAACATTAGATCAAATTGCGCATGCTAAGGATAAACGAGGTGTCATTATTTTTACAGACCCAGATTATCCAGGAGAGCGAATTAGAAGAATTGTTGATGAGAAAGTACCGGGATGTAAGCATGCCTTTTTAACTCAAAATGAAGCACGTGATAAAAAATCAAAAAAAAATAATTTAGGAATAGAAAATGCGTCGATAGAAACAATCAAACAAGCTCTAAGTCGTGTTTATGAAGTCGAACAACAAAATGAGATGCAAATTACCAAAAATGACTTGATAAAGTATGGTCTAATTGGTAGCTCTCGGTCTAAAGAACGTCGTCAAGCCTTAGGAGAAAGTCTAAGGATAGGCTATGCTAATGGTAAGCAATTATTAAAAAGATTATCTATGTTTAATATTTCAAAAGATGATTTCATTAAAGAAATAGAAGTAATTAATGCGAGAGAATGTGAGGAAAATAATGAATAACTACATTGCTACACCATCAAGAACTAAAGAAATAATGAAAAAACATCACTTTTCTGTAAAAAAAAGTTTAGGTCAAAATTTCCTAATTGATGTTAATATACTAACTCATATAATAGATGCAGCTGGGATTGATGAAAATGCTAATGTTATTGAAATAGGGCCTGGTATAGGATCGTTAACAGAACAACTAGCACTTAGAGCTAAAAAAGTTGTAGCATTTGAAATCGATCAAAGATTAAAGCCTGTTTTGGAATCGACTTTAAAACCATATGATAATATTAAAATCATTTTTGAAGATATATTAAAATCAAATCTAAAAGAAGTTATTAAAAATGAATTTTCACCAGGTGAAAAAATTCATATTGTAGCTAATTTACCTTACTACATTACAACACCTATTTTGTTGAGATTATTACACGATCAATTACCAATTGATACAATGACTGTTATGATGCAAAAAGAAGTAGCTGAACGAATGGCAGCTGAACCTAATACAAAAGCTTATGGTTCACTTACAATAGCTGTTCAGTACTACACAAATGCAGAAATTGTCATGGATGTACCTAAAACTGTCTTTTTACCTCAACCAAATGTTATGTCAAGTGTCCTCCATCTAGATTTAAAAGAAAAAAAAGATATTGATGTAGAAGATGAAGAGCTTTTCTTTGCGATTATTCGAGCAAGTTTTGTTCATAGAAGAAAAACCATTCTAAATAATTTAGGTGTTCATTATCAAGATGAATTAACCAAAACAGAGTTGAAAAACATTTTAACTGAAGCAGGAATAGATCCTCAAAGACGAGGTGAATCACTGTCAATACAAGACTTTGCAATACTAGCAAATGTTTTCTCGAAAAAATTATAAAATATCGAATTAACTTGTTGACAAGTGAAATACAAAGTTGTTATACTATACGGCTGGTTTAATTTGACTTTACTATGATAAAATGTTATAATTATTTGTAGTGAGGTGGTTTCTAGTGAAAACTTTAATAGAAATTAAAAAAGGACTAGAAGATCGTATAGGAAAACGTATTGAATTAACTGCCAACGGAGGACGTAGAAAAACTGTGGTTCGTTCAGGCGTTCTTTCGGAAACTTATCCGGCAGTGTTTGTAGTTGATTTAGATCAAGAAGAAAACGCGTTTGAACGAGTATCTTATAGTTATGCAGATGTTTTAACAGAAGCAGTAGAAATCAACTTTTTAGATGATAAAGCTAAAGTAGTGGCAGAAGAGTTAAGCTAACTCCTTTTTATTCAAAAGCTATTTAGATATTTAACTAGATGTTAAATATCTAAATAGCTTTTTTTACTGGTTCTTTTTATAAGAAATTACATAATTAATCTGTTACTATAGGACTAATGAATGATATTATAGGAGGTTTATTTTGGATAATCAAAGAATAATTAATAATCAAAAAGAATTATTAAAAAAGATAGGTAAGAAAATTGGTTTTGGAACTATTTCCGTTATATTGTTAATTATTATCGCCATTGCTAGTTATAAAATTCTAGTTGAATATGTTTGGATGGATTCGGTCGGTTATGAAACTGTTTATACAACAATTTTATATAGCAAAGTAACTTTAGGGGTCGTGGGCTTTTTATTATTTGCAATATTAACATTTACAACTTTATATTGGATTAGAAAATCTTATTTAAGCCATTTTAGTCAAGCGCAATTGCCAGATTTTTTAATGAATAGAAAACTTGCTATGAGTGCAATGACACTTGGGGCAATCGTGGTCGGTTTGGCTGGAAGTTTTATTGTTCAAGGTGTTGGTTGGGAGCCAGCGCTTAAATTCTTAAATGCTACTTCTTTTGATATTGCAGATCCGCACTTTGGAAAAGATGTCTCGTTTTACATATTCGTTTTACCATTTATTCAATTTATACTTTATACGTTACTTAATTTAGCAATCTTCTTTTTAATTATACAAATTGCAGCATATTCTGTTTTTAATATGTATCGAATGAATCGTCTAGCCCAAACACATTTAGGCATTACAATAGGTAGTATTGGTTTATTACTAGCTGGGATTCACTTTTTAGGTCGTTATGATACATTATTGACCGATCAAGTCAATATTTTCCAAAAAAGTGTTGTTCATGGATTAAGTTATACGGACCAATTAATTAATGTTCCAAAATCTTATGTACTTGCTGTTGTCGCTATAGTAGCGTCAATATGGCTGTTTATTTCACTCACTCGAGGACAAGTAGAAGCAATTATTAAACCAATTGGTTTATATGTGGGTGTAGTCGTTCTTAGTCTGATTGCTTCGGTTCTTGTTCAAAACTTTGTTGTATCTCCAAATGAATTCACACGCGAAAAACCATATCTACAACATAACTTAGATTTTACTCGAGCTGCTTATGATTTAGATACGATAAAAGAAGAAGAGAATCCAGGTAATATGAGTTTAGATGAAGCTATGGTTAAAAGAAATCAACTTACATTAGATAATGTGAGATTAAATGATTCACGTCCTTTGTTAGATATCTATAATCAATTACAAACGTTTAGAACGTATTATAAATTTAATGATATGGATATTGATCGTTACGAAATTGATGGAGAATATGAACAGGTATTTATTGGTGCTAGAGAGTTAAGTACAGATGACCTGCCAGACCAAGCTCAAACTTGGGTAAATAAAAACTTACGATACACACACGGCTATGGTGTGGCAATGAGTCATGTTAATAAGGTAACTAAACAAGGTCAGCCTGAGTACTTAATGAAAAATGTGCCGGCTGAAGGAGATTTAGATATAACAAGACCGCAGATTTATTATGGTGAAGAACCATATCCGAATATTATTACAAACTCAAAAGTAGATGAATTTGATTATCCAACAAGTGATGCTAATGAAACAAATCGTTATGAAGCTGAAACAGGTATACCATTAACAGGTTATAAAAAATGGTTATTTGCTATGAGTGAAGGATCGGTCCGAATGTTAGTTTCTGATCAATTGACAAAAGAAAGTCAGTTACATGACACGCGTAACATTAAAGATCGTGTTAAGCGCATTGCACCATTTTTTGATTATGATACAGATCCATATATTGTCGTGCGGGATGATGGTACTTTAGTATGGATTATTGACGCTTACTTAAAAGCAGAACGTTATCCTTACTCTGAAGCGCATCAAGGAACAGAAAATTATTTAAGAAATTCAGTCAAAGCAGTGGTTGATGCTTACACAGGAGAAGTTATGTTTTATCCGGTAGATGAAGCAGATCCACTATTACAGACATATCAAAGTATGTTACCAGAATTATTTACAAATGAAGTTCCTGAAGATATCCGTGCTCATTTCCGTTATCCAGAAGTCATGTTTAAAACACAGGCAAAAATGTATGGAACGTATCATATGTCTAACTTAGAAGTTTTTTATAATCGTGAAGATTACTGGCAATTTCCAACAGAAAAATATTTTAATAAGGATGTAGAAATGGATCCTTATTATGTCACGATGAAGATGGATGATGCAGACAAGGAAGAATTTGTCTTAATGATGCCATATACACCTAAGAAGCGACAAAATATGATTTCATGGATGGGTGTTCGTAATGATGGTGATAACTACGGAGAGATGTTTGTTTATAAATATCCTAAACAAAAAAATGTTTATGGTCCACAACAAATCGAAAATAGAATTAACCAAGATAGTTCGATATCAAAAGAATTAAATTTATGGTCTCAAGGTGGATCAGAAGTAATCCGAGGTAATTTATTAGTTATTCCTATTGAAGATACAGTGTTATACGTAGAGCCAATATACATTGAATCGTCTAATGAATCTTCGTTACCAGAAGTTAAACAAGTTGTAATGGCTTATGGAGAACATATTGTAATGGAGGAAAGTTTTGATAAATCACTTGATAAAATCATGGAACTAATCAATCCAGATAATGAAGCAAGTCCAGATGAAGAAGATGCTGAAGGTAAAGAACCAGCAGAAAAAAGTGAAGAATCAACAAAACAAGACTCATTAAAAGCATTTGCAGAATCAGAAAAAACTTTAAATGAGATAGCCAATCTATTTGAAGAATATCGTCAAGCAACATCAGATGGAGATTGGGTTCTAGCGGCAGAAAAAATGGAAGAAATAGAACGAATTTTAGGTACATCAGAATAAATGGTAAATATCCCTTACCTTTTGTAAGGGATATTTATTTTTGGGAAATATGAGTAAACAACATATTTAATATTAAGTTAACAGTGTAAGCATGAGCGCGACTTTTCATAAGAAAATAAGGCAGATTTCATCATTAATTAATGTTAAGGATGTTGATGCTAAATTGATAAAATAACAGTTAATTAATGGTCAATAGATAAAACAATAAAATTATTAATTAAAAGAACATGATTTTTATTTGTAATGTGTTAAAATAACTAACAGAATGAATAAAAACTATTATTAAGTGAAATAAAAAGAGAATTATGATACCTAAAGGAAAAAACCTGATTAAATATAGTGTTATTTATTGAAATCAATTGTTAAATAAGTTATTATTTTATAATGGAGATAGAATGGGGGTAACTTTTAAGATGAAACGTTTTGCTGTTATATTAGCAGCTGGTCAAGGAACACGTATGAAGTCAAAATTATATAAAGTACTTCACCCAATACTCGGGCGTCCAATGATTCAATATGTCTTAGAAGCATTAGCACCTTCTAACATTGAAAAGCTCGTGACAATAGTCGGACATGGTGCAGAAACAGTTAGTCAAGAAGTAGGCAATAAAAGTGAATTTGTTATACAAGAAGAGCAACTTGGAACAGCTCATGCTGTTATGCAAGCTAAAGATATTTTATCTAAAGAAGAAGGAACGACAATAGTTGTTTGTGGTGATACACCATTAATTACAAAAGAAACATTTGACAATTTATTTAAATATCATGAACAAACAGCATCTAAAGCAACAGTTTTAACGACCGCATTTGATGATCCAACAGGTTACGGAAGAGTTATTCGTAATAGTGATGGAGATGTGAGCCGTATTGTAGAACATAAAGATGCTAATGAAGAAGAATTAACAATCAATGAAATAAATACAGGGACTTACTGTTTTGATAATAAAGCTTTGTTTGAAGCTTTAGAAAAAGTAGATAATGATAATGCACAAGGTGAATATTATTTACCAGATGTGATTGAAATATTAAAAAAAGAAAATGAAAAAGTGAGTGCTTACTTAATGACTGATCAAGAGGAATCGATTGGTATTAACGACCGTGTTGCTTTAGCAGAAGCAGAAGCAATTATGAAACGTCGAATAAATAAAAGCCACTTACAAAACGGTGTCACAATAATAGATGTCGAAAATACATATATTGGCCCTAATGTAGAGATTGAACAAGATGTTACAATCTATCCAGGCTCAATAATTAATGGAAATACTACAATTAAGTCTGATGCGATTATTGGACCAAATAGTGAAATAAACAATAGTGTGATTGGTGAAGCATCAATTATTAAACAAAGTGTTGTTTTTGATAGTAAAATAGGAAAACAAGTTAATGTAGGACCTTTTGCTCATATACGTCCTGAAACAAGTATTGGCGACGACGTAAAAATAGGCAATTTCGTAGAGCTGAAAAAGTCATCTTTAGGTAATGATACCAAGGTATCACATTTAACTTATTTAGGTGATGCTGAAATAGGTGAAAATGTCAATGTAGGATGTGGCACAATAACTGTTAACTATGATGGCGTTAATAAAAACACAACAACTATTGAATCAAATGCATTTATTGGTTGTAACTCAAATCTAATCGCTCCAGTTACTATTGAAAAGGGTGCTTATGTTGCGGCCGGTTCTACTATTAATAAAGACGTTCCAAAAGAAAGTCTAGCTATTGCAAGAGCTAAACAAGAAAATAAAGAAGGCTATGCAAGTAAAATCAGAAAGAAAAATTAAAACTGTTAATGGGGGCTTTATTTATGTCATCTGACCGCAAGAATGAATCTAAACGACCTTTGCAATTATTTACGTTAAATTCGAATCCTGCTTTAGCAGAAGAAATTGCTGATCATATGGGAATTTCTTTAGGAAAATGTACTGTTTCAAAATTTAGTGATAATGAAACTCAAATTAATATCGAAGAAAGCGTACGTGGTTGTGATGTATACGTTGTGCAGTCGACATCAAATCCAGTAAATGAAAATTTGATGGAGCTTTATATTCTAATTGATGCATTAAAACGTGCATCAGCAGCAACAATAAACATTGTTATGCCATATTATGGATATGCACGTCAAGACCGTAAAGCAAGATCACGTGAACCAATTACTGCGAAATTAGTGGCTAACTTAATGGTAACTGCTGGAGCAGATAGAATTATTACATTAGATTTACATGCACCACAAATTCAAGGATTCTTTGATGTGCCGATAGATCACTTACAAGCAGTGCCTATTCTTTCAGATTATTTTGCTGAGAAACAATTAGAAGATCTTGTAATTGTTTCACCAGATCATGGTGGGGTTGTTCGCGCTAGAAGAATGGCAGACCGCCTAAAAGCACCTCTAGGTATTATTGATAAACGACGTCCACGTCCAAATGTCGCTGAAGTTATGAATATTATTGGCGAAATCGAAGGAAAGACAGTTATCATTATTGATGATATTATTGACACAGCTGGAACGATTAAGTTAGCAGCTGATGCTTTAATTGAAAAAGGCGCAAGAGAAGTATATGCTTGTTGTACACATCCTGTTTTATCAGGTCCAGCAATTGAAAGAATTGAAGAGTCTCAAATAAAAGAATTGGTAGTTACTAATACAATTGCTTTATCTGAATCTCAAAAATCTGATAAGATTACACAATTATCAGTTGCATCTTTAATTGGTGAAGCAATTTTAAGAGTAAATAGTGATAAGTCAGTTAGTAGTTTATTTGATTCATAAAAGTAGTTTGAATAAAAAATTATATCTATTTAGATGGAGGAAATTATAATGGCAATTAATTTAAAAGCAGAAAAAAGAAATGATTTAAGAACTTCAGTAACAAAAAGTATTAGAGAAAGAGGATTTATCCCGTCAGTTATTTACGGTCAAGGTAAAGAACCATCAACTGTAGCAGTAGAAGGTGTTGAATTACTTAAAACTATCCGTGATGAAGGTCGTAACGCAATTCTTACATTAGATGTTGAAGGTGAATCTGTAGATGTTATGTTACATGAATACCAAACTGATCCGGTAAAAGGAGAAGTAACACACATTGACTTCTATATTGTAGACCTTACAGAAGAAATGGATGTAGATGTAACTGTAAACTTAGTAGGTGAAGCTATCGGTTCTAAAGATGGTGGTATCGTACAACAGCCTTCATACGAACTTCAAGTCCGTGCAATGCCACGTGATATTCCAGAAGAAATTGAAGTTGATATTTCTGAACTTGAAATTGGAGACAGTATTTCAGTAAGTGATTTACCTGCTTCAGATAAATATGAATTCTTAGATGATCCAGATGCAACAATCGTAAGCGTCTTACCTCCTGAAGAAGAGGAAGAAGAGTCAACTGAAGAAGTTGATTTAAGTGTTGAGCCTGAATTAGTAGGCGCAGATGAAGAAGACGAAGAAGACGAAGAAGAAGAATAAAAATAAAATAAAAAAACTCTACCCTCTAAGTAAGAGCACATTTCTTATTTGGAGGGATTGTTGTATTTGTCTCTGAGAATAATATATAAAGGAAGAATAATATGAAAGTTATAGTAGGACTAGGGAATCCGGGTAAAAAATATGAAAAAACAAGACATAATGTAGGATTTATGGTAATTGATGAATTATTAAAGCGATATTCAATCACTTTAGATAAACAAAAATTTAAAGCAGATTATGCAATAGAATTTATTGATGGTGAAAAAGTAATGTTTGTAAAACCACAAACATTTATGAATTTATCAGGACAAGCTTTGAGACCATTAATGGATTATTATAATGCGAAAAAAGAAGATTTGTTAGTTATTTATGATGATTTAGATCTACCTACTGGAAAGATTAGATTAAGACAAACAGGTAGTCATGGAGGACATAATGGCATTCGCTCATTAATTGAACACTTAGGGACTAAAGAATTTAATCGCATTCGCGTAGGAATCGGTCGACCAACCAATTCAATGCCAATTGTTGATTATGTACTTCGTCCATTTTCCAAAGATCAAGATGAAGACGTATTGCATAGTGTTTTAACGTCAAGTGATGCCTGTGAATATTGGTTAAAAAATCCGTTTTTAAAAACAATGAATGAATATAATTAAATAATATAAAACTTGCTTTGGTATATAACCAAAGCTTTTTAGTCTTATAATGTTATTTAAGGAGGGTTACATCGATGGAAGGATTATATGAGTATCTAAAAAATGATGCTGATATTAAAAAAATCATGACTGGATTAGAAAAAGGTTACAATGAACAACTAGTAACTGGATTAACTGGTCCATCACGTAGTTTATATACTTCAATTATTCAAAAAAAATCGAATAAACAAATGCTTATTGTAACAAATCAATTAAGCCAAGCTCAACAATTGTATGATGATTTAACTGAATATATAAATGAATCATTTATATATTTATATCCAGTTAATGAGCTAATAACATCAGAAGTCGCAATTGCTAGTCCAGAAATGCGTAGTGAACGCATGACAACGTTATCTGCCATTTTAAATGGAGATGCGAAGATTATTATTGCACCAATAGCTGGACTAAAAAGGATTTTACCACCTAAAGAACTTTGGGAAAAGTATCAACTGACATTCGCACAAGGTGAATCAATCGATTTAACAACGTATTTGCAAACATTTACCGATATGGGATACAAGCGGGTACAAATGGTTACTACACCTGGAGAATTTAGTATTCGTGGTGGTATTATTGATATATACCCAATGACAGAAAAGTACCCTGTTAGAATAGAGCTTTTTGATGATGAAATAGATTCGATTCGTTATTTTAATGCTGATTCACAAAGGTCTCTAGAGCAAGTCAATCAAATAACAATTAATCCAGCAGAAGAAATGTTGTTAACTGAGGAGCACTTACTAAGTGCAGGACAGCAATTGGATAAATTATTCAATCAAACAATGTCGTCTTTAAAAACTAAAGTAGCTAAGGAAAAACTACTTGAATCTGTTGGTCATGATCTTGAAAGACTTAAATCAGGAGAAAAATTTTCTGGAATAGCAATTTATAATGCTTATTTTTATGAGCAACCTGCTAATTTATTGGATTATTTAAACAATGATGCGATTATTGTACTAGATGAAATGAGTAGAATTCAAGAATCTGCTAATCAATTAGATTTAGAAGAGGGCGAGTGGTACAGTCATTCACTTGAAATGAATCATCTGATGAGTCAGATGAACTTTTCGTATGATTATTCATCAATTAGAAAGAAAATGTCACATCAAAAAATTTATTTATCTGTTTTTATGCGTCACATTCCTAATACAAAACCAGAACAAATTATTAATATATCGACACGAACAATGCAAGAGTTTCACGGTCAAATGCCTTTATTTAAAGGTGAATTAACAAGATGGAGTAAGGCTAATTACTCAGTCATTGTTTTTGTAGAGAATGAACAACGAGCTAAAAAGGTGCAATCCATCTTAAACGATTATGAAATAGAACTACCGATTGTTGAGAAAGTTAAACTACCATTAAATCAACAAGTTATCAGTATAGGTAATTTAAATAAGGGAATAGAATTACCCACTTCAAAGTTAGCGATAATTACCGAAAATGAATTATTTAAAAAGAAAAAAAGACAGATTAGAAAACAACATAATATTACAAATGCTGAACGAATTAAGAATTATCAAGAACTTAACATTGGTGATTATGTCGTGCATAGAAATCATGGAGTAGGTAAATATGTAGGTGTTGAAACACTCGTTGTTAAAGGCAATCATAAAGATTACATGCTTATTCAATATTCTGGAGATGATAGGCTCTATGTACCGATAGATCAAATAGATCTTGTGCAAAAATTTGTTGGCTCTGAGGGTAAACAACCAAGACTTTATAAACTTGGTGGTACTGAATGGTCGAAAGTTAAGCAAAAAGTACAAACATCTGTTGAAGATATTGCAGACGATTTAATTGAGTTGTACGCAGAAAGACAAGCAAGAAAAGGATATGCTTATGATCAAGATTCAGAATTACAAATAGATTTTGAAGCTTCATTTCCTTATGAAGAAACACCAGATCAGTTAACGAGTATTGAAGAAATTAAAAAAGATATGGAAAAAGAACGCCCGATGGATCGTCTTTTATGCGGTGATGTAGGTTATGGTAAAACTGAAGTAGCTATTCGAGCTGCTTTTAAAGCTATTTCTGAAGGTAAACAAGTTGCTTTACTTGTTCCAACAACAATTTTAGCTCAACAGCATTATCAAACAGTAACTGAACGCTTCCAAGATTATCCCATTGAAGTGGCATTATTAAGCCGCTTCCGTACAAAGAAACAGCAAAATGAAACAATCGCTAAATTAAAAACAGGTGGAGTGGATATTGTTATTGGGACACATCGATTATTGTCTAAGGATCTTGTTTATAAAGATTTGGGATTGCTAATCGTTGATGAAGAACAGCGCTTTGGTGTTAAGCACAAAGAAAAAATAAAAGAAATAAAGACAAATGTTGACGTACTTACGTTAACAGCTACCCCAATTCCAAGAACGTTGCATATGTCTATGCTAGGTATTCGTGATTTGTCAGTGATTGAAACGCCACCTGAAAATAGATTTCCTGTTCAAACTTATGTAGTAGAAAGAAGTCCTTTGTTTATAAAAGAAGCAATTGAGCGTGAATTGGGTCGTGGTGGTCAAGTCTTTTTACTCTATAATCGAATTGAAAACATTGAAAAAATTGCCCAGGAAATAAATGAGCTTGTTGATGGCGTTCGAATAGCTATCGCTCATGGGAGAATGAATGAAACAGAACTTGAAAATGTGATGTTAGGATTTTTAGAAGGAGAATACGATGTTTTAGTGAGTACGACGATTATAGAAACAGGAGTTGATATTCCTAATGTAAATACGCTAATAGTATATGATGCAGATCGAATGGGACTTAGTCAGCTTTATCAACTGCGAGGGCGAGTGGGTCGTTCTAATCGAGTAGCCTATGCTTATTTTACTTATCAAAAAGATAAGGTGTTAAATGAAGTAGCAGAAAAAAGGTTACAAGCAATCAAGGAATTCACTGAACTAGGCTCAGGATTTAAAATTGCTATGCGTGATTTATCAATTAGAGGAGCTGGAAATTTATTAGGTGCTGCTCAACATGGATTTATTGACTCAGTTGGATTTGATTTATATTCTCAAATGCTAAAAGAGGCAATCGAAGCAAAAAAACTAGGCAAAGAAGTTGAGGCAGTTCAACCATTTAATCCAGAGCTTAATTTAATTGTTGATGCTTATATACCTGATTCATATATTGAAGATGAACAACAAAAGATAGATATGTATAAAAGATTCCAGACACTTAGTTCAGAAGAAGCGATAACCGATTTACAAGATGAATTGATCGATCGTTTCGGTGATTATCCTGATGAAGTAGAACATTTATTTTTAGTTTCTAAATTAAGAATGTTAGCAAAAGAAGAACGTGTTGAATCAATCAAGGAGACAGAAAAGAAAATTGAGTTACTTGTTACAAATGAAAGAAGTAAAGATATTGATGGGACAAAATTATTTGAACTTGCTAATCATTTTGGACGATCAGTTCGTTTAGGAACAGCTAATAATCAATTAAAAGTTATTTTTACATTTAGAAAAACAGAAAAACCTACAACTCGTTATGAACAATTGAGCAAATTTATAAAAGAAATGACTCATGTAAATCGAACCGAAGTTATTGAAACATCACAAGCTTAAAAGTGAAACCCTGGGGTGAAGACATGGTAAATAATAAACAAAATTATCTTTTAAAAGGAGCGCTAATTTTATCTATTGCTGGTATGATCAGTAAGATATTAAGTGCTTTTTACCGAGTGCCGCTTCAAAATTTAACAGGTGATTTAGGCTACTATGTCTATCAACAAATTTATCCATTTATCGGAATCTTTATGATGCTATCTTTATATGGATTTCCAGCAGCAGTATCAAAGTTAACAATTGAAAGAAAAATAAAAAGAGAAAATATGTCGTTTAAAAATTTTACACGACCTATTATAATTATTTTATTTATTTTTAGTTTGTTATTGGCTGTATGCTTATTTAGTTTTTCACCTTTTCTAGCAGAAATGATTGAAGATGAAAAATTAATCCCAAGTTATCAATTGCTCAGCTTAAGTTTTTTACTAATTCCTTTACTATCATTTTATCGAGGTTATTTTCAAGGAATGGGTGATATGCGTCCAACAGCATATTCACAAGTACTCGATCAAATATTTAGAGTGTGTATCATTATTGTGACTGCAATTTTAATTAACAAAGGTTTAATTAACACATATAGTTTAAGTATATGGGCTGTTTATGCAACAATTTTAGGTGGGATTATTGGTACGTCCGTTCTATTATTTTTTAAATATCGTGAACCCAGTATAACTAATCATAAAACAAATAATAAAATTCCTTGGCGTTATTTCATTAATGTATTATTTATGTTTGGGATTATAGCAGCTTTAAATCACATGGTGTTACTCCTTTTACAATTAGCAGACATATTTACATTAGTTCCAGAATTAATTAATTATGGTCATGATAAAAGTGATGCAATGGGAATAAAAGGCATATTTGATCGAGGACAGCCCCTTATTCAATTTGGTGCAGTACTTGGTTCATCATTTGCGCTAGCATTAATTCCAGAAATAACTCAAAAAAAAGCAAAATCTAAGCAAAAAACAATACAGATAATTAAAGATAGTTTAACCATTAGTTTTTATTTAGCTGCTGGTGCGACATTAGGCCTTATATTAATATTTCCTGAAGCTAATCTACTTCTATTTGAAAATAAATCAGGTACGGGAAGTTTACAAGTGTTAATGTTATCGATTTTATTAGGATCGATAGCAATAACGTCTAATGCCGTTTTACAAAGCTATGGATACTTCAAACAAATTACGTTGTATATTATCGGTATGTTTGCAATAAAGTATTTCTTAAATTATTTACTGGTTGCAAAATTAGGAATAATTGGGAGCTCGTTGGCAACGGTAATCAGTTTATTATTTTTGAGCGGATTAAGTTTATTATTTTTAAAAAATAAGATAACGAAGCAATCTTTTTTAAAAATGATTAATTGGCGAGCCTTCATTTATGCAGCACTGTGTATGAGTACTAGTTTATTAGCCTTTAAATACTCATTAGCTAATCTAGTAAGTGAATGGCGATTTCTCTTATTTATTTATATAATTGTAGTAGTAAGTGTAGGAGCTATGATTTATTTACTTTTATTACTTCGATTTAATGCGTTATCACAACGCCAATTAAACACTTTACCATTGACAACAATTATTTTTAAAATAGAAAAAATTGCTAAATTTAAAAGGAGGTAAAGTGAGATGGGAATAAAAATTATCGGTTTAGGCGCTGGTGATATAAATCAATTACCTTTAGGTATATACAGGTATTTATTAACTACAGAAAATGTTATTTATAGTCGAACAAATGAGCATCCAGTCATTCAAGACTTGATATTAGAAGGTGTAGAGTTTCAATCATTTGATTATTTCTACACGGAACAAGAACAATTCGCAGATGTATATACTAATATAGCTAGTAAGTTATTAGAAGAAGGTCATGCAGATGAAATTACTTATGTTGTGCCTGGACACCCTTTAGTTGCAGAGCAAACGGTTCAAATGCTATTGGATCAAAATGAAGTCTCTGTTGAAATTGAAGGAGGTAAAAGCTTTTTAGATGATTTATTTACAACCTTAAAAATTGATCCAATCGAAGGCTTTCAATTAATCGACGCAACAAAATTTACAAGAGATGATTTGAATTATCAACAACATCTTATTTTTGCCCAAGTTTATGATGCTTATGTCGCGTCAGAGGTTAAATTAGAGCTTTTAGAAGATTTAAATCCTGATTATGAAATATACATTGTAAAAGCTGTGGGAAGTCAAAATGAAAAAATTATTAAAGTACCTTTACATATGTTAGATCACAAATTAGAGTTGGATAACTTAATGTCAGTTTACGTACCACCCATTCAAACACCGCTGAGACATACTTTTTCTGACTTTAAAAAGACAATTGCAACACTACGTGGTCCTAATGGTTGTGAATGGGATAAAAAACAAACACATCAGTCACTTCGAAAATATGTAATTGAAGAGGTATATGAATTAGTTGAAGCCATTAATAATAATGATGATGAAAACATGATTGAAGAACTTGGTGATGTCTTATTACAAGTTATGCTGCATAGCCAAATAGGCGCAGATGAAGGCTACTTTACAATTGACGATGTTATTGAGCAAATAAATAATAAAATGATTCGAAGACATCCACATGTCTTTAGTGACGTAGTTGTTGAATCAGTGAGTGAAATTAATCAAAATTGGGAAGCGATTAAAGCCCAGGAAACTAAAAATAAAAAAGAAGAATCTGTTTTAGAAAATATCCCAAAAAGTCTTCCGACATTACAAAAAACAATGAAGATTATAAAAAAAGCTAAACAATCAGGCTTTGATTGGCAACATATAAATCAATTATGGGAAAAACTAGATGAAGAACTAACTGAATTTAAAGAAGCTATTCAACAGAGAAATCAAAATGAGATAGAATTAGAATACGGTGATGTTTTATTTGTTTTGGCTGACTTAGCTGATAATTATCAATTAAACCCTGAATTTGCATTAATGAAAGTAAATGAGAAGTTTGTCAGTCGTTTTCAGGCTGTTGAACAAGGAGCAAAACCTTTAAATAAAACAGTCTTAGATTTAACAGAAGATGAAAAAGAGATGTTTTGGGAACGAGCTAAAGAAAGGGAGTGATCATATGCGTTTAGATAAATTTCTAAAGGTATCGCGCTTAATCAAACGTCGTCCTTTGGCTAAACAAGTGGCAGATCAAGGTCGCATTAAAATAAATGACTTACAAGCAAAAGCATCATCTAATTTAACAGTAGGAGATCAGGTTGAAATAAAGTTTGGTCAAACGATTTTAACAATTCAAGTCGAGGAATTAAAAGATCATGTTAAAAAAGATGAAGCGACAAATCTTTACAAAATCATAAAAGAAGAAAATGTAGAATAAACTGTAAAAAAATTATCATATTAAGTAGATTTATAGTATAATGAAAGTATGTAGGGATTTTTCAGTTGATTTACTTGAAAGGAGGACTAATTATGCGTACACCAAAAGATACTGTTACACGAATGAAGTCAGATTATATTCAAGAGTATGAAGCTCAAGAACGTAAAGAAAAACGTCGAAGAAAAGCGATATTAAAACGGTTGGTAGTTTTTTCTACACTCGCTGTATTAGTCCTCGGTAGCTTGACTATATATCATTTTAAACAGCGCTCTATTCAAGCTGATATTGAAAATGAATATACTGAGCTTCAAGAAGAGATGATTCAATTAGAAAAAGAAGAAAAAGATTTAATGGAAGAAATTGCTTTGTTAAAAGATGAAGAATATATTTTAGAACTTGCCCGAACAAATTACTTTTTATCAAAAGAAGGCGAATTAATTTTTCTAACAGATGACAGTAATAATTAAAGGGTAAACCAATCATATTGACATTAGTAGAAGCTTTTAGCTATACTATTATATAAAATAAATATACATTCCAAGGAGGAGCATTTTCTTTATGTCAATTGAAGTAGGTAGTAAGGTAGAAGGTAAAGTTACAGGAATTACAAATTTTGGTGCTTTTGTGGAGTTAGAAAAAAACACAACAGGTCTTGTTCATATCAGTGAAGTTGCTGATAGTTATGTTAAAGACATTAATGAGCATTTAAAAGTTGGAGAAACAGTAGTAGTAAAAGTAATTAATGTTGAAAAAGACGGGAAAATTGGTTTATCAATTAAAAAAGCTGTAGAAAAACCAGTTCGCCGTAAAAGTCCACGTGAACGTACAGAAAACTTTGAATCTAAGATAAACGACTTTTTAAAAGACTCTGAAGACCGTTTAGCTTCATTAAAGAAACAAACAGAAACAAAACGTGGAGGACGTGGAGCTAAGAGAGGTTAATCCATTTTAAATAACTTCTAAAATGCACATGTTGTATTTCCTAGTAATTTCTATAAACAAACTTTGACATGATTATGTTCTTAAAAAAGTAATAAACATAATAGATGATTACTATGACTATAAACCCTTTTATAATTGAGCTTTTAAAAGAGCTCATTATAAAAGGGTTTTAGTATTTTTAAAAAGAAAACAAAAAAGAACTTAAACATTATGTTTAAGTTCTTTTTTAATAGCGGTGGAGGGAATTGAACCCACGACCTTTCGGGTATGAACCGAACGCTCTAGCCAGCTGAGCTACACCGCCAGATGAATACAATTGATTATACTACATGAGAAGCTGATTTGAGTCAAATAAAATGAATAGAGAAAGTAATAGTAAAATAAGTTAAAAAAATTTAAGCTAATCAGTGGTTAGTGATACAATAGTAAAGTATAAAAAAATAATTAGGGTGAATTTTATGGAACAAGAAGTTCTTTCATATATCAAAAGACATAAATTAATTAAAAGCCCTTCAATCGTTTTAGTAGGAGTCTCAGGTGGCCCTGATTCAATGGCATTGCTACACTTTTTAAATCAATATCGAAAGGAACTAGGTATTAAACTAATTGCTATCTCTGTAGATCACCAATTGCGTGGAGAAGCGTCTGAAGCTGATAGTAAATATGTAAAAGAAATGTGTCAAACTTGGCAAATTCCTTTTATCGAAGAAAGTGTAAATGTTAAATCTTATGTTCAAAAAAATAAAACAAGTCAACAGATGGCTTCACGCGATGCACGTTACGATGTCTATAAAAAAACACTCAAAAAAACAGGTGCCAATTATTTAGCGTTAGGGCATCATGCTGATGATCAAATTGAGACGATGTTAATGGCGTTAACAAAAGTAACACGTCCAGAAATCTTATCAGGAATCCCTATTACTCGTACCTTAAATGGTAGTCAGATAATTAGACCGCTTTTAAGTGTTAATAAACAAATGATCGAATCATATTGTCAATTACATAATATTAATCCTCGTTATGATACTTCAAATGAAGATATTGACTATGAACGTAACTATTTTCGTCAAAAAATTATGCCACTTTTACAAGAACGAAACCCTAACTTGTATCAAACCGCCCAAATCATGAGTGAGAAATTACAAGAAGATAATCAATATTTAGAAGAAGAAGCACGACGTATCTTTAAGGTGATACTTAGTAAACAAAATAAAGAACAAAGTATGACCTTTAATAGAAATGAATTTAAAAAAATAGCGAAACCTTTACAAAGACGAGTATATAAACTAACATTAGATTATCTTTATGCAAAAAATAAACAAGAGTTATCCTATGAGCATGAAGAGATTTTCATGCGATTAATTAATGAAGAAGTTACAAATCAAATATTGGATTTTCCATTAGGTCTTAAATTAGAGAAATCTTACGAAAACATCTATTTTTACTTTAAAACAGTAGCGGACCAAAAAGAGTTTCGCCCAATCATGTTAGAAGTTGGTACAACTGTTCAAATAAATAATGGTCAAGCACTATCTTGTGAATTAATAGAGAGTGATATTGATATTAAGACTAATAATCCGAATGTTTTTTACGTTGAACAACAGAGTGTAAAGTTACCGCTTTGTATTAGAGTAAGAAAACCAGGTGATCGAATTACTTGGAAAGGATTAAAAGGTAGTAAAAAAGTGAAAGATGTGTTGATTGATAAGAAAATACCAAGAGTAGAACGTGACAAACTACTTATAGTAACAGATAATAATGATGAAGTACTTTGGTTGATTGGACTTATAAAAGGGTTACCTAAGAAAAATTTAGGGAAACCTCCATATCTTAAACTAGAGTATATAGAAGCATAATTTAGGGGGATATTTATGAAAAATGATATCGAGTATACACTTTATACTGAGCAAGATATTGCAAATGTCTGTAAAAAAATAGGTAAACAATTAACTGAAGAATATGAAGGGAAGTTTCCATTAGTTGTAGGTGTGTTAAAAGGTGCTATGCCATTTATGTCAGATTTAATTAAATATATAGATACACATTTAGAATTAGATTTTATGGATGTATCAAGTTATGGAAGCGGCACAAGATCTTCTGGAGAAGTTAAAATCGTAAAAGATTTAGATGCTCAAGTTGAAGGTCGTGACTTATTAATTATAGAAGATATAATTGATAGTGGACTTACATTAAGTTATTTAGTGGATCTATTTAAGTATAGAAAAGCAAAATCAGTAAAAATAGTGACTCTCTTAGATAAGCCTGATAATCGTTCAGCAAAAATAAAAGCAGATATCATCGGTTTTGAAGTGCCTAATAAATTTGTAGTTGGCTATGGTTTAGATTATAATCAAAAGTATCGTAACTTACCTTATATTGGTGTTTTAAAACCTGAAATTTACGAGAAATCAGAAGAAGAATAAATGTTTTCTTAAATTAAGTAAAGAGTTAGTAATAGTTCTTTACAAGAGGTAAATAACTATTCAAAAAGAATTTGATGTGATAATATGTACTATAGTTTTTCCCAATCTGGGAGGAGGTAAAGGATGAAACGTTTAAATCGTGGAGTAGCGTTATACGTAATAATAATCTTAGGTGTAATTTTTACTATTACAATGTTAATGAATAGTAATGAACAACCAAAAGAATTTGATTTAAAAGAATTTACACAAGCATTAGAAGCAGGCGAAATCAAAGAAATGACGATGCAGCCAAAGAATAAAATAATGCGCATTACAGGTGAGTTAGAAAAGGATAAGCGTCCATTTATTACTCAAATACCTGATAATAATGATATTGTAGCAAAAGTATCAAATGCTGCAGAAGAACAAGGAATTATTAAATTTGCTGAAGAAGAGCAACCAAGCGCTTTAGTTAGTATGCTAACAGTTGCTGTTCCATTTATTTTAATCGGTTTAATTTTCTTCATTATCTTTACACGCGCGCAAGGTGGCGGTGGAGGCGGCGGAGGCCGGATGATGAACTTCGGTAAGAGTAAAGCAAAACTTTCTTCACCAACAGAAGCTAAAGTTCGTTTTACAGATGTTGCTGGAGCAGATGAAGAAAAACAAGAGCTAGAAGAAGTAGTGGAATTCTTAAAAGATCCACGTAAGTTCCAAGCATTAGGTGCTCGTATTCCTAAAGGAGTGCTTTTAGTAGGTCCACCAGGTACAGGTAAAACATTAATTGCACGAGCAGTTGCAGGAGAAGCGGGAACACCATTCTTCTCAATCAGTGGTTCTGATTTTGTTGAAATGTTTGTTGGTGTTGGTGCATCGCGTGTTCGTGACTTATTTGAAAACGCAAAGAAAAACTCACCATGTATCGTCTTTATTGATGAAATAGACGCTGTAGGTCGTCAACGTGGCGCTGGCGTAGGTGGAGGAAATGATGAGCGTGAACAAACTTTAAACCAGCTTTTAGTTGAAATGGATGGATTTGATGAAAACGAAAATGTAATCATCATTGCAGCAACAAACCGTCCAGATGTTTTAGATCCAGCATTGTTACGTCCTGGTCGTTTTGATAGACAAATACCAGTAAATAATCCAGATGTTAATGGAAGACAACAAATACTTAAAGTTCATGCGCGTAATAAGCCCTTATTACCAGATGTTGATTTAAAACTTATCGCAATGAGAACGCCAGGTTTCTCAGGTGCTGATTTAGAAAACTTACTAAATGAGGCGGCAATCGTAGCAGCAAGATACAATAAAAAAGGTATCTCAATGGCAGAAATAGATGAAGCAATTGATCGTGTAATTGCAGGACCTGCTAAGCGTAGCCGTGTTGTTTCTGAAAAAGAAAGACAAATTGTTGCACATCATGAAAGTGGACACACAGTTATTGGTATGGTCTTAGATGATGCTGATACTGTTCACAAAGTAACAATTGTTCCTCGTGGACAAGCAGGTGGTTACGCAGTGATGTTACCGAAAGAAGATCGATTTATTAATACAAAACCAGAATTACTTGATAAAATTACAGGTTTACTTGGCGGACGTGTTGCTGAAGAGATTATTTTTGGTAAAGACAATGTCAGTACAGGTGCCTCAAATGACTTCCAACGTGCAACAGCAATTGCTAATAAAATGATTACCGAGTTTGGTATGAGTGAAAAAATTGGTGCAACGCAATTTACATCAGGAGGCGACCAAGTCTTCTTAGGCCGTGATATACAAAATGATTCAGGCTATAGTGATGCAATTGCACATCAAATCGATATAGAAACACAGAAATTTATTAATTTCTGTTATGATCGCGCGAAGCAAATATTGACTGAACACAAGGAACAACTTGTAACTATTGCAAACAAATTATTAGAAGTAGAAACGTTAGATGCTGAACAAATAAAATCATTATTTGATCACGGCGTTATGCCAGAACCAGCTGTTGAAACAGAAGAAGACAATAATGCTTCTGAAACAAACGACGATTCTACAGAAGTAGAAAAGACAGAAGATATTAAACCAGTTGAATCAGACGATGATGAAGAAGTCACTGAAACAACTGAAGAAGTAGAAACTGATCTTAATGAAGAATCAGAGAAAAAAGACTCATAGAACAACTAAAGAACCTTTCTTGTTATTGAAGAAAGGTTCTTTTTTATTCTTTATATTAAGCTTATGTTATATTAAACATAACTTTAAGAGGTAAGGGGAGTATAAGTAATGATTTTAGTTCTAGATATTGGTAATACAAATACCGTTTTAGGGGTTTTTGATCACGATGAATTAAGGCATGAGTGGAGAATAAAGACAGACAGGCATAAAACAGAGGATGAATTTGCAATTTTAATGAAGTCTTTGTTTGATTTTAAAGGTATTAAATTTACAGAAATAGATGGTATTATCATTTCTTCTGTCGTACCTCCAATTATGCGAGCACTTGAAAGAATGTGTATTAATTATTTTCATAAAAAACCATTTGTGGTTGGAGAAAATAACGTGCATTTAGAATTAGACATGAAATATCCTTACCCGAAAGAAGTGGGAGCTGACCGAATAGTTAATGCAATTGGTGCGATTGATATTTATGGGGGACCACTTATAATCATTGATTTTGGTACAGCAACAACCTATTGCTATATTGATGAAGAACAAAATTATTGTGGAGGGATTATTTCACCCGGTCTCAAAATATCAATGGATGCTCTCTATGAAAGAGCTTCTAAATTACCTAAAATACAAATTGAAGAACCAGAAAATGTTATCGGTAAATCAACAGTAGGCGCAATGCAATCAGGTGTGTATTATGGTTATATCAGTCAAGTAGATGGCATTGTAAAACGAATTAAGGCAGAAAATAACCCTAAAGCAAAAGTAATTGTAACAGGTGGTTATGCATCACTTATTGCGCAAGGATCAGAAACAATTGATTATGTGGAACCACATTTAACGCTTAGAGGATTATATTTAATATATCAAAATAACATTGAAAAGAAAGAAGGAAAATAACATGATGGATTATTTAGTGAAAGCAACTCTTTATGATGGAATGGTGAGAGCTTATGCAGCCGTTTCAACACATTCAATAGAAGAAGCTCGTAAAAGACAAGATTCTTGGGCGACAACAACAGCGGCATTAGGTAGAACAATGACGAGTACAGTTTTAATGGGTGCGATGTTAAAAGGGGAAAACAAATTAACAGTAAAAGTTGAAGGAAATGGTCCAATTGGGCAAATTGTAGCAGATGCAAATGCTAAGGGTGAAGTACGTGGATATGTTAATAATCCACATGTTGATTTTGAATTAAATGAAAAAGGAAAACTAGATGTTAAACGGGCAGTTGGAACAGAGGGAAGTTTAAGTGTTGTTAAAGATTTAGGATTAAAAGATTATTTTACAGGATCTGTTCCTTTAGTATCAGGTGAAATAAGTGAAGATTTCACTTATTATTTTGCACTATCAGAACAAATACCTTCAGCAGTGGGCACGGGCGTATTAATTAATCCTGATCATTCAGTCTTAGCTGCGGGCGGATTTATAGTTCAACTAATGCCAGGCGCAACAGAAGAGATGATTGATCAATTAGAAAAAGACATTAATGCTTTTCCGGCGGTCTCTGGTTTGATTGAAGAAGGAAAATCGCCAGAAGAGATATTACAGATTTTATTTAACGGTGAGAAAATAAACTACCTTGAAACTTTACCAATTCAGTTTAAATGTGAATGTTCAAAAGAAAGAATTGGAAGAGCAATTAAAGGGTTAGGTGAAGCGGAAATTAAAGATATGATTGAAAAAGATAAAGGTGCAGAGGCGACTTGCCATTTTTGTAATGAAGTTTATACATTTACTGAAGAAGACTTAGAGGAAATGATCAAATAAGTATATTGACAAAAGAATAGAATAAAAGTAAGATTAACAATAATCATATTAAAACACTACGAATTAAAAGGAGATTATTTATGAAAATTGTTAATAATGTTTCAGAATTAATTGGTGAAACTCCTATTGTTAAATTAAACAATATTGGAACAGAAAATAGTGCAGAAATATATGTAAAGTTAGAATACTTTAATCCTGGTAGTTCTGTAAAAGACCGAATTGCAAATGCAATGATTGGTCAAGCAGAAATTGATGGTTTATTAAAACCAGGTGGAACAATTATAGAACCAACAAGTGGCAATACAGGGATAGGTTTGGCTATGGTTGCAGCAGCTAAAGGATATAAATTAATTGTTACAATGCCAGAAACGATGAGTAAGGAACGTCGTAATTTGTTAAGTGCATATGGTGCAGAAATCATTTTAACTCCAGGAACAAAAGGTATGAAGGGTGCTATTGAAAAAGCAGAAGAGTTAGTTGCAAAACATGGTTATTATATGCCGCAACAATTTAATAACGAAGCGAATCCAAGAGTTCATGCAGCTTCGACAGGAAAAGAAATTATATCTCAAATGTCAGATGGTATAGATGCTTTTGTTGCAGGTATTGGAACAGGTGGTACAATTACAGGTGTTGGTCGCGTCTTAAAAGAACATGATAGAAATATTAAAGTTTATGCAGTTGAACCAGAAGACTCACCGATTTTATCGGGCGGTTCACCAGGACCACACAAAATTCAAGGTATTGGAGCAGGATTTGTACCAAGTGTTTTAGACACAGAAATTTATGATGAAGTCTTGAAAATAACAAATGAAGAAGCATTTAGTGCTGCACGTCATCTTGCAAAAACTCAAGGCATTCTTGGTGGAATTTCATCAGGAGCAGCCATTTCCGCGGCAATAAAAATAGCAGCAAAATTAAATAAAGATCAAAAAGTTTTAGCAATTTTACCAGATAATGGTGAAAGGTATTTATCGACAGCTTTATATGAAGAAAGTGAATAAAAACAATGCCTAAATTAGGGCATTGTTTTTTTCTGACCTATAAATAACACGTTTAAGTTAGATTTATGTTAAAATTAAGAGAGGCAAGAAGCGACAAGCATATTTAAAAAGAAAGAAGGCACGTCTATGTTCCTAGAAACAAAGAAAAAAACATATAACTTATCTAAACGCACGCATGTGATGGGGATATTAAATGTGACACCAGATTCTTTTTCAGATGGTGGTTTATATGATTCCACACAAAGAGCGGTAGAAAAAGCTTTGCAAATGGAGGCAGAGGGTGCTGATATAATAGATATTGGTGGAGAATCGACACGCCCTAACCATGAAAGAGTCTCAGAAGAACAAGAAATTGATCGAGTTGTCCCCATTATTGAAGAATTAGCTAAGCATCTGAAGATTCCGATATCAATTGATACATACAAATCAAAGACTGCACGCCAAGCAATTGAAGCGGGAGCAGATATTATAAATGACGTTTGGGGAGCAAAGAAGGAACCTGAAATTGCAATTGTGGCAGCAGAGTATAACGCGCCAATTATTTTAATGCATAATCGAAAAGATAAATCATATACTCATTTAATGACGGATCTGAAAAAGGATTTATCTGAAAGTATTCAAATAGCATTAGATGCAGGTGTAGAGAAGAAAGATATTATATTAGATCCTGGAATAGGTTTTGCAAAAACAATGGCAGACAACTATGAAGTATTAAAACGATTAGAAGAAATTGTTAGTATGGACTATCCTGTCTTATTAGGAACGTCAAGAAAATCATTCATCAATGAAGTTTTACCTACAAAAGCAAATGAAAGAGATAATGCAACAGGCGCAACAACTTGCTTAGGAATTACTAAAGGTGTGCAATTATACCGAGTACATGATGTTAAACGAACAGTAGAATTAGCAACAATGATGGATGCAATGTTAAAGGGTGGCGCAGCAATTGGATAAAATAATAATAAAACAGATGCAATTTTATGGTTATCATGGTTTATTCGCTGAAGAAACAAAATTAGGCCAACGTTTTAATGTGAGTGTAGAACTTTTTGTGTCATTAAAAAAAGCAGGTAAATCTGATAATATGGAAGACACTGTAAATTATGGATTGGTTTATAATGTTGTTAAAGACATTGTCGAAGGTGAACCATATCATTTAATTGAGTCTGTAGCAGAGAAAATTGCAGAAATAATATTAAAAGAATTCTCTGAAGTTAATCAATGCCTTATTCAAGTTGAAAAACCAAACCCTCCAATTGATGGACATTATAAGTCTGTTGCTGTTGAGATTTTAAGGAGGAGACAAGATTGAATGAAATTATTATAGGATTAGGGACAAATCTTGGTAATCGTAAAGAAAATCTAGATAAAGCAATTGAATTACTTAATAATCACGAAGCGATAACCATAGAAAGGGCTTCATCTATATATGAGACAAAGCCGGTAGGATATTTGAAACAAGATCATTTTTTGAATATGGTCATTAAAGGAAGGACAGATTTAAAACCGGCAGCATTGCTTGAAGCTTGTCAGGCTATAGAAAAAAAATTAGGAAGAGAAAAAACCATTATTAATGGACCACGTATTATTGATTTAGATATACTAGTCTATAATAAAGAAAATAGACAACTTGATAACTTACGTATTCCTCATCCAAGAATGCATGAACGTGCATTTGTTTTAATTCCACTAAATGAAATATCACCTGATTTTATTATTCCTACATCAGGTAAAGAGGTATCTGAATTGGTTGATGAATTATCGGAGAAAGTAAAACGAGAAGTAGTAAAGTGGTCAGAAGAATAATATGCGGAACTATTGACTTGAAATATGAATGATAATAGTTTTCTTGCTACATAAGGACCGTCTTGTTAAACTAAAAGATAATAAAATGAGAAGATAGATGAAAAAGTATTATTATAGAGTAAAATAGATTATAGTCGTTTAAAAAGTAGAAAATGGAGTGATAATAGTGTCAGAAGAGATAGGCGATCAAATGCAAGTAAGAAGAGAAAAATTAGCAAATCACCTTGAAGCGGGAATAAATCCATTTGGAGAAAAGTTTGTTCGAACTAATAACACTAAAGAACTAGTTGAATTATATGATGGATTTACAAAAGAAGAATTAGAAGAGAAATCAGTAAAAACAACAGTAGCTGGTCGTATGATGACAAAGCGTGGTAAAGGTAAGGTGGGGTTTGCTCATATTCAAGATGCTTCAGGACAAATTCAGTTATATGTACGTAAAGATGAGATTGGTGAAGAGGCATATGAATTATATAAAACAGTAGACATAGGAGATATTGTTGGTGTTACAGGTGTCATGTTTAAAACAAATGTAGGTGAACTATCTATACAAGTGAAAGAATTTACTCTTTTAACGAAGTCACTAAGACCTTTACCAGATAAGTACCATGGTCTTCAGGACATTGAATTACGTTATCGCAAAAGATACTTAGATTTAATTACGAATGAAGAGAGTAGAGAAACATTTTATTTAAGAAGCCGTATTATTCAATCAATGCGTAATTATTTGAATAACCAAGGCTTTTTAGAAGTTGAAACGCCAATGCTTCATTCAATTCCTGGTGGAGCAACAGCAAGACCTTTTCAAACACACCATAACGCATTAGATATGGAACTTTATATTCGGATAGCTATTGAACTTCATTTGAAACGTTTAATTGTTGGGGGAATGGAAAAAGTTTATGAAATAGGTCGTGTGTTTAGAAATGAAGGAACTTCAACAAGACACAATCCTGAATTTACAATGATAGAATTATACGAAGCTTACGCAGACTATCAAGACATTATGGAATTAACAGAAAATATGATAGCTCATATCGCTAAAGAAGTACTAGGTACAACAACAATTCAATATGGCGATGATGAAATAGATTTAGCACCACGTTGGAAGAGAGTTCATATGGTTGATGCAATTAAAGAAGAGACTGGCATTGACTTTTGGAAGCATATGAATGATGAAGAGGCGCGTAAACTGGCACAAGAACATGACGTTAAACTAACAGAAGAAATGGGTTATGGTCATGTAGTTAATGAATTTTTTGAACAAAAAGTTGAAGAAACGTTAGTTCAACCAACATTTATTTATGGTCACCCAGTAGATGTGTCACCTTTAGCTAAGAAGAATCCAGAAGATGAACGTTTTACAGATCGCTTTGAATTATTCATAGTAAGACGTGAACATGCTAATGCATTTAGTGAGTTAAATGATCCAATTGATCAAAGAGAACGTTTTGAAGCGCAAGTAGCTGAAAGAGAAGCAGGTAATGAAGAAGCTCATTTAATGGATAATGATTTCATTGAAGCACTAGAATACGGAATGCCGCCTACTGGTGGTTTAGGAATAGGAATAGATCGTTTAGTTATGTTATTAACTAACTCAGCATCAATCAGAGACGTTCTTTTATTCCCACAAATGAAAAGTAAATAATTGAAAAAGCCCTTGTTATCAATGTTAACGAGGGCTTTAATAAAAAATAAGGGTTATTAGTTGTAATTAATTAAAATAATTGGTAAGATTATTATTGCTGTTTTGAAAGGCTTAAACAGAAATCAATAAACACTTCCAAACTTTCCAAATCATATTAGTTGACGAAGGAACATGGATTTGTTATAGTTATAAATGTTGCTAAAAAGCAATTCGTTACTATGATTCATTATTCACTTCATAAAGAGAATCGAAGATGAAAAAAACAAATTCAACTTAAGTGTTGACAAAGAATTAAATGAGTGTTATATTTTAAAAGTCGCGTTTTTGCGAAAGAGAAATAATATTTGCTCCTTGAAAACTGAACAGAACAACTATTAAATGTCAAGAATGAATTTAAGTGACTTATGTTGTTAAGAGATATTATATCTTTTAGCCACATAACCTCTTAATCAATTCGAATAAATATAGGCAAGCTAAGTGTATGAACACGATGTGGTTCAT